>CAVXHU010000020.1:0-89031 GCA_963761395.1 uncultured Alphaproteobacteria bacterium | reverse complement strand
TTGCCGACACTACAATCGGGATGGCACAACCCAGACCAGCCCTTGCCACTGCTCGCCGCTTGGGGTCAGTGTCATAAAGTCACGAGCCGGATCGCGGACTAAATTGAGCTTGGCCATGACGGCCTGAGATCGTTCGTTGTCCGGGCTCGTATATGATAGGATTTCACTCAGGCCAACTTGAACAGCATGCCGGAGGGCTGCCTTGGCGCTTTCAGTCGCGTAGCCGTGCCCCCAAGCATTGCGCACGAACCGCCAACCTACCTCAAAATGCGCCCCTAGTGGATGGTCTTTCGACAACCGGGGCATCACTCCTGCATAGCCTAAGAATGCGCCGTCTAGATTTTCAACGGCCCATCGAGAAACGCGATGATCGCGTTGAGCGGTAACGTATCGCTCGAATTTCTCACTGCTCTCCGATCGGTTGATAGGCCCCCCGCAATCAGCCATGACCTCCGGATTGGTATGCATCGTCGCGAACGCTTCGCGATGGCGATCTTCCCATCTGTGAAGTCTAAGGCGCGGCGTTTCAATCATGCCACGTTACTCCGGCTCACCCTAGCTTAGCGGGTGCAGAAATTGGGTGCAAATCTCCGCGCTCGTCGCTTATTGGCACGAAACGGAAGTGTTCGCTTAAGGCGCAAACGTCTGTTGTTTGGGGTAGAACAGACATGATTGGCAATCGCCGCCACTTCCAAGGTTGACCCAACGCGGATATCCAGCGCCGCGTTCCAGGGAACCCCATTGTCTCGGCCTAAAAACACGATAGCTTTTGCTCCGGACTTCGGAGCGAGGGGGCGGGCGAGACGACCCAAAAGTCCCATACGCGCCGCGCGCTATGCGACCTTGGAAAAGCGCTTGGGTATCCAAATAGAGGAAACAAGGGGATCTAAAATGGATTCCTTTACTGTTGCTCCCGAGCTGAAGGGCACGAAGGGCGACATCATTGCCGCCAGAATCGAAGTGCCTATTCTGGTTGTAATGATTTTCGGTATTGTCGAATTCATCCGATTGGGGTGGTCCCAGGATTACTACTTGTACACTTACGCTCCGGTGTTAGGTGGCGTCGCTGCCTCAGTAGGTCTTTTTACTTATTTTTTTCTTGTGTCCGTGGAACGAAAAAAGAGCCGGAAAAATCTCCTGATTCTGCTCGGACTTCTTCCATATTTCTATTCGCTATACATCATGGGGTTTCTTGGCCTGTATACAATCTATGAAGGCATCATCGGCAAGTTTTCATTTTGGTCAATGATAGGCGGGGTCTTCTGGGTTTTTCTTGGATTTCATCTGATCTATCGGTTTTACCTGATGACAGAGATCGTCAGGCAACACGATGAAAAAGCGATGTTAGCTCATTCTACCCTTCGCCAAAGCGACATGAACTGAAATGGCGGTAGGCGCATCAGTTATCAAACAGCGTTCGCGTTTAATCAGGAGTGGATCACCGTTGAATTTTGGTTGGGGTACGAAAGTGAAAGATTTCAGGATCTGAACAGACATGTGACACTTTCGCATAGTCCCCTCCCTGTCCTGGGTCCGCTCCGCGAGAGATTATCTCATTAAGGGGAAGTCCGGGATTGGCACTTAACGGACGTGGCCGCCCTGGCTGCCGACGTCCGTTCTTGGGCGCAAAGCGGACCTCACGATTGCGCACATCGAGGTCCGAGAACTACCCCATCTCGGACATCGAGCTGTTACATCCGAGATGCTAGACGGCACTAGCGAATACCAGTTGCAGTTTACGCGGCTTTTTTGACGTTCCTTACCGTGCTTCTCCCAACGTCATGCGTTACGGCGGCAACTCCTCAAGCAAGGTGCGGGCAGCCTGCAGATCCGCGGTCGCGAAACCTTCGGTGAACCGATCATAAACCGATGCAAGCGGTGCTCTCGCCTCGTGGCGGCGACCTTGGCTCGCCCTCAAACGGGCAACGCTGAGGGCGACCCGCAGCTCCCAAAATAGAGCGCCCTGCTCGCGGCCATTTGGGCCGCCTGGTTAAAGCAATCTTCGGCCGCCAGGGTGGACTGATCCGCGGCTTGCTCGAGCAGAACTTCGCCTTTGATGCGGAGCAATTCAGGGGCATACCAGCCCGTGCCCGTCCGCGCCCTCGCGGTCGGCCGCCATCGCGTCGTCCAGGGCGACGAGGCCTCGTCGAGCCGCCCTGTCCCGGCAAGCCCTAACGCGAGAGCGCCCTTGAACTCCTCATACGATATGTGCCACCCCGTTCGGTCGCACGTCTCGAAGGCGTCGCACAATACCAGCAGGCTTTGCGCGAACTCGCCGCGTTCGACCAACAACTTCCCTTTCAGGAAGTGACCCGCGGTTTCCAGAGGGGCGCGTTCAAACGCTGTCGCCGCCTCGATCAAACGCGCGATCTCCCGATCGGCGGTTGCGAAGTCACCTGTCATCGTCGCGATGCGGCTGATACCTTGATACAATATCCGGCAAAGCTGGAGTGGGTGATCTGTGCCTTGCAGCTCTTTCAGGCTGAGGCGAGCTTCACTGAGCGCCTGGTCCGTGAAACCCTGCATCCAAAGCGCCCGGGCCAACATCGCCCGGGCCACCGTCATGGTCATTCGAATTGTAATAAATCGCGTCTCGGCGATCCCCCGACGCGGCGGGAAATCGAAGAACGCGTTCCAGATATTGCTGGGCCTCGCGAGGCCTGCCTCTCAGGAAAAGCGTGGTGCCCATTTGCTGATAGGCCAAACGGAGGTGTATCGGGTCGCCGATACGATGAGCGATTTGCTCGATCCGTTCCGCCGCGATCTGCGCCCTGGCGTATTCCCCGCGAAAGAAGTAAATGGCTAACAGCGTCGACAGAGCCCGCGCCTGCGCATTGAGATCATTCACCGCATCGGCGGTTTCGAGTGCCTCGGTCAGGAGAGTTTTTGCCTGTTCTGCGGGGCCCATAGTGATGAACATCGCAGCCGCGAGGGCCATCTGCAGCTCCATTCGCAGTCGCATGTTCGCGGTCACATGCGGTTCAAGACTGAGCAGCGCGCGTTCGCATCGCTCGCGGCATTCAATCATCAGCGACAGGTGTCGCCAGACCGGCGCATAGGCGGCTGTGAGGTCGACGCCGATCGCCGGGTCTCCGGCCGGGGAGAAGGACCAGTCGAGCGCCGCGCGAACGTTGTCGATCTCTCGAACGCAGCGCGCCAAGTCCTCATCCGATAAAGACGATCTGGCGCCTCGCGCCTGCGGTGTGAAGAGATCGCGAAAATACAATGCATGGTGCTCCGCGGCGATCTCGGCCTCGGTGTGCTCGGCAAGCTTCTCGAGCGCGTAGGCACGGATCGTTTCCAGCAGGGTCCAGCGGGCGCCGGCGCCCGATTTGTCCAGCGCCACCCATGATTTTGCGACGAGATTGGCGATGCCGTCCAGCACCGCTGACGCATCGAATCCGGTATCCGTCATGACGGCGACGGCGGCATCGATGGTGAATCCAGCGGGGAAGACGGCCAGGCGCCGCAGCAACCGCCGCTCCGTTTCCGGCAGCAGCTCATGGCTCCAATCGAGCGTCGCGCGCAGTGTCCGGTGCCGCGGAAGCGCCGTGCGGCGGCCGCCGTCAACAGCGCGAAGCGATCGCGCAAGCCGGCGGCTACCCCTTGAACGCTGCGAACCGCGGCGCGAGCCGCCGCGAACTCGATAGCGAGCGGTATGCCGTCGAGGTGTCGACAGATCGCGGCAATCGACGCGAGGTCTTCGGCGTGCGGCGTGAAGCCTGCGTTCAGCGCTTTTGTCCTGGCGACGAACAGCTCCACCGCGCTGTATTGCATGATGTAGTCCGGCGCCGCTTGCCCGGGAGCGGGCACGTCGAGCGGCGGAACGCGATAGACGGACTCGCCGTCGATCCGCAGGACTTCGCGGCTGGTTGCCACAATCGTGGTGCGCGGGCACAGGCGCGTGAAGGTCTCGGCGAGATTCGCCGCCGCGTCGATGACGTGTTCGCAATTATCGAGCACAAGCACGAGATGTCTTCCACCAACGGCGCGAGCGACTGACTCCGCCGAAATCTCGCCGGCGAGCTTCAGCCCGAGCGTGCTGGCTACCGTGGACGGGACTAGGCCGGGGTCGGACAGCGAGGCCAGTTCGACGATCCACCCCCCGTCTTCAAAGTCGGGGAGGAGGTAACGGACGGCCTTGATGGCGAGCGAGGTCTTCCCGATGCCACCGGGCCCCGTCAAGGTCACCACCCGATAGGCAGAGACGAGGTCTCGGACAAACTGCGCAGCCGCGGCCCGGCCGACCAGGCGCGTGATGAGCGGAGGAAAATTGTTTGGCGACGGCGCTCCGGATGTGCCGGTCAGGGGTGAATAGACCGGCGGGGCGGTCCCTTCCCGATGCTGAGGGGTCCAGCTCCCGAGCAGGCGATAACCGCGACCGGAGACCGTCTTCAGCATGGCTCGATCAGGACCTAACGCCTTGCGGACCGCGGAGATGTGAACGTGGAGCGTACCTTCGCCGACGACCGCGCCCGGCCACACCCGTTCCATCATACGGTCCTTGGTGACGAGCTCGGTGGCCGATTGTACGAGGACCGTGACGATCTCGAAGGCCCGGCCGCCGAGCGGCACGGGAATCCCGCGCGACCGGAGCTCGCGCCGGCCGAGGTCGATCTCCCATTGATCGCACGTATAGACCAGATTTGCGCTTGCTTCAGACACCCCGGCCTCGCGGATTAGACAGGCTGAAGTTTTGCCTTTCATATAGCCTGCGGATACTGCGAAACCGAAGGGTATTGTCAGACGTACGACTACCGTCCACGGTAACTGTGCACCGCGAGCATCTGCGCCAGTCGCGATCCGAGCCCTCGGTTGGTAGACGTCGATGACAGGTGTGGTCTTTGAGCGACAGCCAGGCAACTTCACCGGGACAGCCGCAATTTAATAATTCTTAAGATCGGCCCTGAGAATCGCCCTCCGGGAGCGGCTACACCACCCAAGCTCGGAGGTGTGCCATGCCCAACGCCGTACACGAGACCAGCGCCGCTATCGCAACCGTGTTTGCCAAGTCCAGCCGGACCCTCCGCGCGCCATCATCTCGGAGGAGCCCGAGTGCGCGTGGAACGCCCCGGAGGAGCCCGCGTGCGACAGCGAGCCGCGCTGTCACGAAACCCAAACGGAGTTGGCGCGCGCGAACCGGGTCGCGTTCCTGGGGCAGCTATCGGCGTCGATTGCCGAAATCAACCAGCCGATCAGCGCTGTCGTCATGAACGCCGAAGCCGCTCTGCGGCTGCTCCTCGCCCAGCCGACAGATACGGAAGCAGTCCGGCGGTTGCTCGCTTGCATCGTCAAGGACGGAATGCGCACTGGCGACATCGTTAACCGCACCGGTGCGCTGATCAAAGAAAGCGCCGCCACGGAGGGAATGCCTGGAGATCAACGCTGTGACCCTCGAAGGCCATAGACGTAACCCACGATGAGCTCGTGATGAACGGCGTCTCGGTGCAGATGAAACTGGCAAAGGACTTGCCTCTGGTTCAGGGCGATCGAGTTCAACTGCCACAGGTTATGGTCAATTTGATCGTCAACGCCATCGAAGCAATGAGCCCACATGCCGCAGGAGCGCGCGACCTGCTGATCCGCACCGTCAAAACCAAGTCAGGCAGCGTGCTCGTCGCCGTGTGTGATTCTGGTCCGGGCGTGGACCCTGCGAACCTCGAGCGCATCTTCGACGCATACTTCACCACGGAGGCCGATGGTTTGGGATTGGGCCTATCGATCTGCCGCGCGATCATCCAGGCGCATGGGGGACGACTGTCGGCGCGGCGCCGGAGTAGTTTTAGCGTCATTGCGAGCGCAAGCGAAGCAATCCATGAGGCCACAAGAGAAGAATGGATTGCTTCGTCGCTTCCGCCTTCGCTCGTTGAGCTACGGCGGACAAGTCGCTCCTCGCAATGACGTCGCTTCAATTCCGTCATGAGTCCGCCATCTCGCGGCGCGATGCGCCCGAGCGTTGCATGAACCGTCTCGCCCGCAAGGGCGTGAGGAAGCCAGCGCGATTGATTTATGAGCTCACGCTCTAGATATGATCCGATTGGATTAAATCGGATCATGATCTCATCTCTTTGTTTGAGCATGATCTTTTCGGAAAACCGGTGGCCACTTTTCCGGATATTTATGAGCTCACGCTCTAATGAAAATCCCGCGAGGGCGGCAGGATGCGCACGTTGCGCGGATGGCGGATTTTCTGGGCCGGATTGTCCGGGTGCTGACGCCGGTCGTCATGCAGCGGTTCGATCAGCGCCGGGCCGGCCGGCACCGCATGTTTTCGGCCGAGCGCGTCATTGGCAAGATGCACCAGATCACGCGAGCGGTCGAACAATCGTTCGGCGACCAGATGGGTCACGTGTTCCGGGCTGCTTTGAATATATCCTTCGACCAGCACCAGCCGCGCGCCCATCACCTCCTTGCGAAACCGTTCCATGACCTTCGGCCATACCACGATATTGGCGATGCCGGTTTCGTCCTCCAAGGTCATGAAGACGACGCCCTTGGCGCTGCCCGGACGCTGCCGCACCAGCACCACGCCGGCGCAGCGGACATATTGCTTGTCATTGTCATGGCAGACGTCTTCGCAGGCGATGACGCGTTCGCTGGCAAACATCGGCCGCAGAAATTCCATCGGATGGCCCTTCAGCGACAGCCGGATGGTCTGGTAGTCGGCGACCACCTGTTCCGGCAGCGGCATGTCAGGCAAGTCTTGCGCATTCTCGTCGGGCTGCTCGCGCGCGGCGGCAATTTCGAACAGCGGCAGCGGTACGTCATCGGGCAGGCGCCGCACCGCCCAAAGTGCTGCGCGGCGATCGAGGCCGATGGAGCGAAACGCATCGGCATCCGCCAGCAGGATCAGCGCGCGCTTGGGTAAGCCCGTGTCGCGGGCAAAATCTTCCAGCGAGGTGAAGGGGCGGCGCGCACGCGCCTTGACAATGCGCTCGGCCCAATCCTCCGCCTTTGGCTTACCGCTTTTTTGTCTCAAACATTCCTCGTCCGGATCGGTCCATTTGAAACCGTCGATCTGACGAAAGCCAAGCCGCACGGCATGATATTTCCCGCGTTGCTCCTCCAGCGTATTCTGCGCGTAACTGAACGACACATCGATCTCGCGCACCTCGACGCCGTTCTTGCGGGCATCGCCGACGATCTGCGCCGGGGCATAAAAGCCCATCGGCTGCGAATTCAATAACCCGCAGCAGAACGCATCCGGATGCCAATATTTGAGCCATGACGAGACATAAACGAGTTGCGCAAAGCTCGCGGCATGGCTTTCCGGGAAACCGTAGCTGCCGAAACCCTTGATCTGCTCAAAACAGTTTTTGGCGAATTCGGGATCGTAGCCGCGCGCGATCATGTTGCCGATCATCTTGTCTTCGAATTTGCCGATGGTGCCGACGTTCCGAAACGTCGCCATCGAGCGGCGTAACCCGTTGGCTTCTTCGGAAGTGAATTTTGCCGCCTCGATCGCGATACGCATCGCCTGTTCCTGAAACAGCGGCACACCGAGCGTCTTGTGCAGGACATTATACAGTTCATCCTTATCACCATGGTCGGGCGAAGGTGAAGGATAGTGCTCCTTCTCAATGCCATTCCGTCGCCGCAGATAAGGGTGCACCATGTCGCCCTGGATCGGGCCTGGCCGGACGATCGCGACTTCGATGACGAGGTCGTAAAATACCCGCGGCTTCAGGCGCGGCAGCATGTTCATCTGCGCGCGGCTTTCGACCTGGAATACGCCGAGCGATTCGCCTCGGCAGAGCATGTCGTAGACCTCTGCCTGATCCTGAGGGATCGTTGCCAGTTCGTAACGCTCGCTTTTATGATGCGCGATAAGGTCAAAACATTTGCGGATGCAGGTCAGCATCCCCAGCGCCAGCACGTCGACCTTCATCATGTTCAAGGCGTCGACGTCGTCCTTGTCCCATTCGATGAAGGTGCGATCGTCCATCGCCGCATTGCCGATCGGCACATAGCTGTCGAGCCGGTCCTGCGTCAGCACATAGCCGCCGACATGCTGCGACAGGTGTCGCGGAAATTCGATCAGTTCGGCCGCCAGCGCCACCGCGCGATGAATCATGGGATTGTCGGGCTTAAGTCCGGCCTGCCTAACCTGCATCTCGGTGAGGCCATCGCCCCAGCTTCCCCACACCGTATCGGCCAGCGCCGCGGTCACGTCTTCGGTCAGGCCCAGCGCCTTGCCGACATCGCGGATCGCGCTGCGCGGCCTGTAATGAATGACCGTTGCGATGACAGCGGCGCGGTGACGGCCATATCTTCGGTAGACATATTGCATCACCTCCTCGCGCCGCGAATGTTCGAAATCGACGTCGATGTCGGGCGGCTCCAGCCGTTCCTTGGAAATAAAACGCTCGAACAGCAGATCGACCTTGGTCGGATCGACGGAGGTAATGTCGAGCACGTAGCACACGGCTGAATTCGCCGCCGATCCCCGGCCCTGACAAAGGATTTTTTGCTCGCGCGCGTAGCGGACGATGTCGTGCACGGTGAGAAAATAATGCGCGTATTTGAGCTTCCTGATCAGGCGCAGCTCCTTGTGCAGAACTTTTTTGGTCTTGGGTGAAATCCGGACCGGGAATCTTTTGTGCGCGCCCTGCCAGGTCAAATCCTCCAGATGACGCTGCGCGGTCTTGCCCGGCGGCACCGGCTCGTCGGGATACTGGTATTTGAGCTGAGCAAGCGAAAAATTGATGCGGCCGGCAAACCGCATGGTTTCCGCGATCGCCTCCGGCGCATCGCGAAACAACCGCACCATTTCTTCCGCGGGCTTGAGATAGCGTTCCGCATTGGCTTCAAGACGCTTGCCGATTGTCTCGATGGTGGTTTTCTCGCGAATGCAGGTGAGAACATCCTGCAGCGGGCGGCGCGCGGGATGGTGATACAGCACCTCGTTGGTCGCCAGCAGCGGCACGCCGGCGGTTGCGGCCATGCGCTGGAGCCGCCCAAGACGCCGCTTGTCGTCGCCGCGGTACAAGAGGCTCGCTGCAAGCCACACCCCATCCGCGCGGCTGCGCTGCAATTGACCGAGAACCTCAAGCGCTTGCTCCGGCTCGAAGCGATGCGGCAGCATCGCGACCAAAAGCTGCCCTTCGGCAAATTCCAGGAGGTCATCGAGCCTCAGATGACATTCGCCCTTATCGGTATCATCGCCTCGCTTGCCGCGCGTCAATAACCGGCACAGCCGGCCGTAAGCATCGCGGTCGCGCGGATAGACCAGAATGTCCGGCGTGCCGTCCATAAAGACGAGGCGCGACCCGATCAGAAGTTTCGGCTTGTATGTAACTTCGGGATTTTCGAGCTCCTTGTAAGCCCGCACCACTCCCGCCAGCGTGTTATGATCGGCAATGCCGATGACGGGAAGACGAAGCTTCGCTCGCCTGACGCACGTAGGCCTGCGGATGCGATCCGCCGCGCAGGAACGAAAAATTCGTCGTAATTCCGATTTCGGCATAGTCAGGCATTGGCGCAATGCCGCCAGGATTGGTTCATGCGAATAGTCCATGCATGAACCAGTTCGGCTGAACGGCCTTGCCTTCCTCCTGTTCGATCTCGCGGTCATAAAGTCCGTCGCGATACAGCCAGAACCGCAAGCCGGCCTCGTCCTCGACGCGGAAATAATCGCGCGTCAGCATCTTAGCCTGCGGGCGCCACCACTCCATGGCGACGCGCTCGGGGCCTTCGGCACGGACCACGGCATGGGTGGCGCGGCGCCAGACAAACCGGGCGGGCGGGCCATCCGGCACCTGCGCGATGACCTTGATTTGCTCCGGCCGCTCGAACAGCCGCAACGGCCGCAACGGCGGCTCCCCCTCTACCCGTGCCGGCCAGATCGCATGCGCGGCTGTGGCAAGATGGTGCTGCGCCGGCGCCGCCATCACCGCGCGCTCCGGAATATGCGTATCCTGCGGCAGGTGCACGACCACCCGCCGTCCGCCGATGCGCGCGGCGATACGGTCGATCAGCGCTGCCAGTTCGTCATTGTCGTGCACATTGGCATCGAGATCGCGCTGCTGCTGCACGACGATTTCCGTGCGGCTGGCGGACAGGCGAATGAGATCGAATCCGAAACCGGGATCGAGCGGATCGTGCAAGGCATCGAGCCGCTCGCGAAACAGCCGGTCGATCACCTCTCCCCTGGTCACGGGCTGTCCGGTATCGACCACGATCGCGCGCACCGCGCCATCGGTGCGGAAGAAACGGGCTTCCAGCCGCCGCGCGCCCTTGCCTTGCTGGTCCATCGCCATGACAAGCATCCGCGCCAGCCGGGATAAGGTTGCCGATATCACGCCTTCGGTGGCGATCGGTTCGGGAAACCGCTTCTCCACGATGTAATCCGGCAGCGGCTTGCGGGGACTGATCGGCGCATCGCCCTGCCCCATCGCGTGTTGCAGCAAGGTGGTAAAATCAGCGCCGAATCTTGCGGTGATTTCATGCCGCGCGCGGCAGGCGACATCGCCGATGGTTTTCAATCCGGCGCGGCGCAGGCCCCGGGTGATGGCATCGTCGGCGCCGAGCGCCGACACCGGCAGCGGTTTCACCGCCTCGGCTTCCTCGCCCGCACGGACGATGCGGCCATGGACATGACGCGTCATCGTCCGCGCGCACACCGAGGTGCCGGCGATGGCGGCGCTGACCGCAAAACCTTGCGCGGTCAACACGTCACACACCAGCCGCATCAGCGCTGCCTCGCCGCCGAACAGATGGGCGCAGCCGGTGATGTCGAGAAACAGGCCATGCGGGGGATCGAGCGCCACCAGCGGCGTGAAGCGGTCGCACCAGTCGGCGATGTTATCTAGCGTTTCCGTGTCCGCAATTTCGTCGGCATCGAACACCCTTAAGTGCGGACAGATGGCGCGGGCATTGGCGAGCGGCAGGCCGATGTCAAGCCCAAGACGCGCGGCGGCATCATCCAGCGCGGAAATCTGCAGCGCATTGTTTTGCTTGGCGACGACGATACTGGGATCGTCGTTGGAATCTTTAGCCGGCGCGGCGCTGTTGCGCGCGAGCTGGCGTTTGATGCGGTCGATGGGCAGGCGCGGCAGCCACAGGCTGAGGATACGCCGCCGGTTTGCTGAAAAGGCACTCATCACATTTCCATTCCAAGATCCACCGCCCAACAGGGCCATGACGGTTGCGGACAAGTTGCGCGTCGAACATCGGCGCGCCCCATGTGCTCCAAGGCGCCGCCAGCACTAAAGGCGCCGCAGGCATTAAAGGTGCCGCCGGCGGCGAATGCGCCGCGCGCACGATCCATCGCGTCTCCGCCGTTGAGGGCTGTGGCTCAGCCGCCACCCGCAGCAACAGGCCGGTGATACCAGACGCCTGCGCGGCCAGCGTCAGCTTGCGGCTGGCGACGAGATCGAGTTGTCGCGCTTCGCCCCAGACTTCCAGCACCACGGCGCCCAGCGCATCGCAGGCGAACGCGTCGGCGGCGGTCCGCAACGCGGTGTCCACATCGGCTGCGCGCACCGTCACCAGGAGGCGCGGATCGAGACCGAGTTCGGCCAATCCGCTCATCGACAGCGCGCCCGATTCAATCTCGGTGAAATCCTGACGCACCCAAACCAGCGGCCGCCGTGCCGCCACCCGTCCCGCAAGGCCCGCGACAAAACCCGTCGCCGCGGCACTTTGCCGGCCTGCATCGGCGAACACTTCGTGCATCGCACCCACCGCGAGGCCGCCCTGCAGCGTCGCATCCGCGTCGGCATGGCCGAGCGCCACCCGCTCAGGCGCGTACGCATCGCCATGCGCCTCGATGCGCTCGATGCTGCCGCGCAAAGTCGCAAGCGTGTTCGTGCGTGCGGCGCATGATCCGCCAAAGTGTGAGCGGTTTGGCGACAAGATCATGCGCTTTTTCAAAAAAATGAGAGCGCGATCGGGCGCAAAACCGGCTTCCTTTTGCTGATCGCGCTCTCGCATGCGCGCCGCTCCCTGTTGGGCCGTCACAGGTCTCTCAGGTGAACCCGCGGCCAGCCCATTTGTTCATGATATGTTCTAATATAAAGCTAAGATGGCCGAGAGAGTCAATCGGGATCGGCGATTATGTTTTTCCTGAGCAATCCCAATGGGATCGAAGGAACCTTCGGCGCCCCGCCCGCATTGAGCCTCGCTCGCCGCGAGAATTCTCAACGGCGACTGGAAAACGCCCATGACAACTGCGTCCGGCAGCAGCCTCAAAACCCTGCGCGAAGAAGCCAGCCGCTGCCGCGCCTGTCATCTCTGGAAAAATGCGACCCAGACCGTGTTCGGCGAAGGCCCGCAGCACGCGCAAGTGCTGCTGGTCGGCGAGCAGCCCGGCGACAAGGAAGATCTTGCCGGCAAACCGTTCGTAGGACCTGCCGGGTTGATGCTCGATCGGGCGCTGCAAGAAGCCGGCATCGACCGCAAGAAGGTCTACGTCACCAACGCGGTGAAACATTTCAAATTCGTCCCGCGCGGAAAAATCCGCCTGCACCAGAAGCCGAATACCTCAGAGATCAAGGCGTGCCGGCAATGGTACGAACGCGAACTGGCCTCGATCAAACCTGATCTGGTGGTGGCGATGGGTGCTACTGCCGCGCAAAGCGTGTTCGGAAAAATCACGCCCATCAATAAAAATCGCGGGCGCCCGATCGATCTGGATGACGGGATCAAGGCGCTGGTGACGGTGCATCCGTCCTATCTGTTGCGGCTGCCGGACGCGGACGCCAAGGCGCGGGAATACCAGCGCTTCGTCGATGATTTGAAAATTGCCGCGGCGCTGTTGAGAAAATCGGCGCACGCGGCGTAGCGGTCTAGAGGTGTGCCCCGGATGCTGCGCAACGCCATCAGCGCGTTCACGCGCGTCTTCGACGCGCTATGGCTTGCGACGTGGTGCGCTGCCGATCCGGGGTACATCTTATTTAACGACGAGTGGGTCCCGGCTCTGCGGCGCAGCGCACCGGACGATGCTGCGCATCGCCGGGGGCGCTGCACCGCGTCCGGGACACTAAAGATCAAGCCGCCGCGGCGAGGTTCACGGAAGCTTCTGCGAGCGACGTCAGGCTTTCGTCGGTTTTCTTCTCCTCCTGCAGGGTTTGATCCAGCAGCCGCACGGCGTCCTTCATTCCGAGCTGCTGCGCCCATTGCTTCAGCGTGCCGTAGCGCGAGATTTCGTAATGCTCGACGGCCTGGGCCGCCGCCAGCATGCCGGCATCCAGCGCCTCGCAGCCCTTGTACTCGTCCATGATCTCCTGGCCCTCGTCGAGGAGGCCCTGGATTGCGTCGCAGGTCTTGCCGCGCGCCGGTTTGTCGATCAATTCGAAAATCTGCTCGAGGCGTTCGACCTGGCCTTCGGTCTCACCGTGATGCTTTTCGAACGCTGCGCGCAGCTTGTCGGATTGGGCGGCCTTCGCCATCTTCGGCAGCGCCTTTAAAATCTGCTTTTCGGCGTAGTAGATGTCCTTGAGCGTATCGAGGAAGAGGTCGTTGAGGTTTTTGTCTTTCGCGGACATAGCGCACTCCATTCGGGTGATGAGGGACGTTTCCTGCGTCTCAACGCCACCTGACGAGCAATGTTCCAGCCATCTCAAACCCGTTGCTTGCTCAGGGTTGGCGTGATACGGCCATGATGTTCGGGCCATCGGCAACCGCCCGGTCAGCTGTCACGCAGCCAAGCGTTGTCTCGCTCCAGTTCTCGGAGGTGAGACATGTCCTGCGGCAGCATTTTGATCCGCGTGACCATGTGGCGGATCTGTCGATGACGGTTTTCTCCTGGAACAAAACTCCGCCGGATATTCTTTGTCTGTACGGCGCGCGGGCGCTTCGCAGCTTCGGCGATGGCTTTGCGATCATCATTCTCCCGGTCTACCTTTCGGCGATCGGCTTCTCGCCGCAGCTGATCGGAATCGTCGCCAGCGCCTCGCTGCTGGGAACCGCGGCGCTGACATTGATTGTCGGCTTCATCGCCCCGCGCTTTGAGCTGAGAAGCCTTTTTCTCGCCGGCGCCGGATTGATCGCGCTCACGGGCCTCATCTTTCCGGCAACGGAGACCCTCGCGCCGGTTCTGCTCGTCGCCTTCATCGGAAGCATCAATCCATCGGGAGGCGACCTGGGCATGCTGGTTCCCCTTGAGCATGCGCTGTTGACGAAAGAGATCGCCGACCGGGACCGCACCGGAGCTTTCGCCCGCTACAGCCTGATAGGCTCGTTGACGGGGGCCGTCGGATCACTGGCGGCGGCATTGCCGGAGATACTGGCGTCCAACGGTTGGTCGAAGCTTACCGCCATCAAGCTGATGTTTTATGGATACGCCGCGCTAGGAGTTTTGGCGGCATTTCTTTACCGGCACCTGCCGCGCGACCACACCCGTGCGGCAAACGTTCCGGAGGCGGCGCTCGGCCCATCCCGAAATATCGTCTACAGGCTTGCGGCCCTGTTCAGTCTGGACGCCTTTGCCGGCGGCTTCGTTGTGCAGTCGCTGTTGGCGCTCTGGCTGTTCCAACGCTTCAACCTGTCGCTGGAAGCGGCGAGCCTGTATTTCTTCTGCTCAAGCCTGCTCGGCGCAATTTCATTTCCGGTTGCGGCCTGGCTCGCCAGGCGTATCGGCCTCATCAACACCATGGTGTTCACGCACATCCCATCCAGTCTCTGCCTGATCGCCGCAGCCTTTTCTTCGGGCTTGACCGTGGTGCTGTCGCTGCTGCTGGTTCGCTCGGCGCTGTCGCAGATGGACGTCCCCACCCGCTCATCCTACGTGATGGCCGTGGTGACACCGGCGGAACGGACGGCGGCGGCGAGCGTGACCGCGGTGCCGCGCAGCCTGGCATCGTCGATCAGTCCCGCCATGGCAGGCTTCATGCTGGCCGGACCATTTTCCGGCCTGCCGCTGGTGGTGTGCGGATGCCTGAAGATCGGCTACGACCTGGCGCTGCTCAGAATGTTCCGGCACACCAAACCGCCCGAAGAGATCGGGTAACGGCGACTGCCGCGCCTCACGCCGCCAGCGTGTTCTCGACCAGCTTGATCCAGTACGAGGTGCCGAACACGATCGCGTCGTCATTGAAATTGTAGGCGGGATGATGGAGGCCCGCGCTGTTGCCGTTGCCGCAGAAAATGAACGCGCCCGGCCGCTGTTCCAGCATATAGGCGAAATCCTCGGCGCCCATCAGCGGCGGCATGTCATGAACGTTGGCGTCGCCGGCCACTTCCTTTGCCACCTGCGCCGCGACATCGGTCTGCGAGGCATGGTTGACCACCACAGGATAGCCGCGTTCGTATACCAGATCGATCTTCGCGCCCGTCATCTGCGCGACGCCTGCGACGACCTCGCGCACCCGCTTCTCGACGAGCTCTCTCACTTCCGCGGTCAGCGTACGCACGGTGCCCTTGAGTTCGGCGGTTTGCGGGATCACGTTGCGGGCGTTGCCGGCATGGAACTCGCACATCGAAATAACCGCCGATTCCAGCGGATCGACGGTGCGCGACACGATGGACTGCAAGGCCGTGATCAGTTGCGCGCCGACCAGAACGGAATCGATGCATTTGTGCGGACGCGCCGCGTGCCCGCCCAGGCCCTCGATCCGGATGTCGATGGCATCCGTCGCGGCCATGATCGGACCGGACCGGATCGCGAACGAGCCGACCGGAATTCCCGGACCGTTATGCATTCCGTAGACCTGGTCGATGGCAAAACGGTCCATCAGCCCGTCTTTGATCATAGCGGCAGCTCCCGCGCCGCCCTCTTCCGCCGGCTGAAAGATCACGACGGCATCGCCCGCGAAATTCCGGGTCTCGGCGAGATAACGGGCCGCGCCGAGCAGCATCGCGGTATGCCCGTCATGGCCGCAGGCGTGCATCTTGCCCGGCGTTTTGGAGGCATAAGCGAGATTGGTCTCCTCCTCGATCGGCAGCGCATCCATATCGGCGCGCAGCCCGATCACCTTGATATCGCCTCCGCCGGCCGGCTTGCGGCCCTTGATGACCCCGACGACGCCGGTGCGGCCGAGACCGGTGGCGACTTCGTCGCAGCCGAATTCCCGCAACCGCTCCGCCACGAATGCCGCAGTGCGGTGCACGTCATACAGCAATTCGGGATGTTGATGGATATCCCGGCGCCAGGCCTGAATATCGGGTTGCAGATCGGCGACGCGGTTGACGATGGGCATGGTCATTCTCGGTTGCGGGTTGGGGTGTTCTGCCCTGTCTAGCACGCGTCAGCGCTCTACCCAACACTCCTCGGCAGGGTTCAACCAGCCGAAAAGTTAATAAACGCCGTCTTGGCCGGCGATAGCGCGAAGCGCATCTTCGCGCTAGATGTCGCGGTCATTCACGTCTGACTGAATAAAAATCGAAGAAAGACGTGGATGCCTGGCATAAGCTGCATAAAGCCGGGCATGACGGTCATGATTTACGGGCGGAAACTTGAGAAAATGCCGAAGCGGCTTGAAGGTGATTTCGACTATATCGTCGTCGGCGCGGGCACCGCCGGCTGCATCGTCGCCAACCGGCTGTCGGCCGATCCCAAAAATCGTGTGCTGATCCTGGAGGCCGGCGGCAACGACAACTGGATCTGGTTTCACATCCCGGTCGGCTATCTCTTCGCGATCGGCAATCCGCGTTCGGACTGGATGTTTCGGACCGAGCCCGAAGCCGGCCTCAACGGCCGCTCGCTGGCCTATCCCCGCGGCAAGGTGATCGGCGGCTCATCCGCCATCAACGCCATGATCTCGATGCGCGGACAAGCCGCCGATTACGATCACTGGCGTCAGCTCGGCCTTTCGGGCTGGGGCTGGGATGACGTAAAGCCCGCGTTCCGGCGGCTGGAAGATCATTTTCTCGGCGAGAGCGAGCATCATGGTGTCGGCGGCGGCTGGCGGATCGAAGCGCCGCGGCTGTCCTGGGCCATTCTGGACGCAGTCGGCGATGCGGCGGAACAGATGGGGATCCGCAAAATTCCGGACTTCAACACCGGCGACAATGAGGGCGTCGGCTATTTCCACGTCAACCAGAAGCGCGGACGCCGCTGGTCATCCGCGCGAGGTTTTCTAAAACCCGCGCTGAAGCGTCCCAATTTGCGTCTCGAAAAGGACGTGCTGGTCGATCGCCTGATCATCGAGCACGGCCGCGCCGTCGGCGTGCGCTTCACTGCAGGCGGCGAAGTGGTCGAGGCCCGCGCCAAAGGCGAAGTGATCCTGTGCGCCGGCTCGATCGGATCGACGCAGGTGCTGCATCGCTCCGGCATCGGTCCGGCGGATTGGCTGAAGCCGCTTGGGATCGAGACCGTGCTCGACCGACAAGGCGTCGGACGCAACCTGCAGGACCATCTGCAGCAGCGCGCCATCTACAAGGTCGCGGGCGTTCGCACGCTCAACGAGACCTACTACTCGCTGGTCCGGCGCGGCCTGATGGGCCTCGATTATGCGTTCCGCCGGCGTGGGCCGCTGACCATGGCGCCATCGCAGCTCGGCATTTTCACGCGCTCGGATCCGCGTCGCGCGCGCGCCAACATCCAGTTCCACGTGCAGCCGCTGTCGCTCGACAAGTTCGGCGATCCCCTGCACCGCTTCCCCGCGATCACGGTGAGTGCCTGCAATCTGCAGCCGACCTCGCGCGGCACCGTGCGGATTCGCTCGGCGCAGGCCGACGAGGCGCCTGCGATCGCGCCGAACTATCTGTCGACCGGGGAAGACCGCGAGGTCGCCGCCGACGCCATCCGCACCACGCGGCGGCTGATGAAGCAGCCGGCGCTGGCGCCCGTATCAGCCGGAAGAATTTCTGCCGGGCCCTTCGGTCGGCGACGATGATGCGTCGCTGGCGAAAGCCGCCGGCGATATCGGCACCACGATTTTTCATCCCGTTGGAACCGCGAAGATGGGCGCGGCAAGCGATTCCATGGCCGTCGTCGATGAACGGCTGCGATTTTATGGCATGGCGGGACTTCGCGTCGCCGACGCTTCGGTGATGCCAACGATAACTTCCGGGAATACCAACACCCCGACCGCGATGATCGCCGAGAAAGGCGCCGCCATGATCCTCGAGGATTCGCGGTAATCGCCGGACAGATTTGTCCGGCTACGCCGAGCGGCGCACGGCGTTGTCGACCAGCGTCTTGCCCAACGACCAGATCGCGCCGGGAACCTTGTGGCTGGAGGCGATGACGGAATCGAACGCGGTCTCGATCCAGTTGCAATCTTCATCGGTGATGGTCAGCGGCGGCAACAGCTTGATGGTGTGGCTGCCGTGGCCGGAGACTTGCGTGAGGATCTTGTGATCCTTGAACAGCGGCACCGTAATGAGCTGGCAGAACAGGCCCTTGTTGGCGGTTTCCAGCACGTTCCAGGACGCCTTCAGCCGCAGCGACTTCGGCGGACCGAACTCGACGCCGATCATCAATCCCTTGCCGCGAACGTCCTTGAGCAATTCATAGCCGGGAACCATCCGCGTCAGCGCCAGCCGAAGTTCGGCGCCGCGCTTGGCGGCCGCCTCGATCAATTTTTCGGACTCGAGCACCTCGAGGGTTGCGATACCGGCCGCCATCGCGAGATCGTTTTTCGCAAACGTCGATCCATGCACGACCGCACGGTCCATTTGATTGAAGATCTTGTCGAAGATGCTCTTGCGGGTGAGCAACGCACCGACCGGAACATGACCGCCCGACAGCGCCTTGGCGAGCAGCACCATATCGGGTTCGACGTTCCAGTGCTCGACCGCGAGGAACCGTCCGGTGCGACCGATGCCGGTCTGGATTTCGTCGGCAACCAACAGGGTGCCGTACTTCCGGCAGAGCGCCGCTGCGCCCGGCAAAAATTCGTCCGTGGGCATGTTGACGCCCTTGCCCTGGATCGGCTCGACAATAAAGGCGGCAACCTGGCGCGACGACAGCGCCTGCTCCAGCGCGGCGAGATCGTTGAAGGGAATCGACGTGCATCCCGGCAGCAGCGGCTCGAAACCGCCGCGGAAGTTCGAATCATCGGTCAGCGAAAGCGCACCATAGGACAATCCGTGGAAGGCATGGGCGCAGTACACGATGCCCGGCCGGCCGGTGGCGCCGCGTGCGAATTTGATCGCAGCTTCGACACATTCTGCCCCGGAATTCGCAAAGAAGACCTTGTCCAGATAAGGCACGTAATCCAGCAGGCGTTCCGCCAGCACGCCCGCGAGCGTGGAAACGTCGAGTTGCACGAGGTTGGGCAGGTCGCTATCGAGGACGCTCTTCAACGCGGTGCGCAGCGCCGGATGGTTCCGGCCAATCGCAAAAACGCCAAAACCGCTCAGTAGATCGAGATAACGCACGCCGTCGCGATCGAACAGGTATTGGCCTTGACCCTTCTGAAAGCCGACATCGTAACCGATGGTTTTGAGGACCCGTACCAGCTGCTCATTTAAATGGCGCGCATGCATGGAACTGCGCTGCGACTGGCGGTCCACAAACATCTCGGAAACGTCTAAATTTGAATATAGCATCCGCTACATACTTCGGTTGATGGTCATTTCGTCAACTGAATTCGTCCCATGGAAACGCTCAATGTGCGTTTTGCCCTTGTTCGGATCGTCTACGTAAGCACAGGTTTAAACATGTTGCACTGCCCACGAAGCATCAAGCGCACGGTAACATACTCCGGAATATTTTTCGCGACAGGCTTTGCACCGGCTTTGGCGGTCGATCCGACAGGCGACTGGAAGGTGGCGGACGGCGTCGCCAACATACGGGTAGCCGAATGCAATGGCAGCATGTGGGGCGTGGTTGCATGGGAGAAAACACCGGGCGGCCGCGACAAGAACAATCCCGATGTCTCAAAACAGAACAGGCCGACCCTGGGAATGCCGATCCTGGTCGACATGAAGAAGAAGCCTGGCGTCGATCAGTGGGAAGGCCAAGTCTACAACGCCAAGGACGGACAATTCTACAGTTCGACAATCAAGCCCGCCGGTCCCGACCAGCTTGAGATTCAAGGCTGCGTATTGGGCTTTCTCTGCGGCGGTGAAACCTGGAGCCGCGTGGCGGGCCCGATTCCCTCTAGCCCCGCCAACAGCATGGCCAAGGGGGCGCCGAAGACCACGGGCGCGCTACCCAAGACCGCTCCCACGACTACGACAGCCACCGCGTCGAAGACCACCGCTTCCGTCAACCCGGCTGCCAAAACACCCGGTCAGAAATTGGCGACATCAGCGCAGCCGGCCGATCCGGTCGGCGATATCTGTCTACTCCCGGACATCGCGCGGTTTGCCCATTAGCGCTGGCTGGAACAGCAGCACCGCGGCAAGCGTCGTCAGGAGCGAGAGCGCCAGAAGTTTGCCCATGCTCGCGGTTCCCGGATGACTCGACAGCCACAGGCTTCCGAACGCCGTGGCTGTCGTCATCGCGCTGAAAAATATTGCCCGCGTGAGGCTTGTCTGCAGCAGATTGGTCCGGCCCGACCGCCACGCCGTGACGTAGTAGATCTTGAACGCGACGCCGATGCCGAGCATCAGCGGCAGCGCGACGATGTTGGCGAAGTTAAGCGGCATTTCGATCAGCACACAGATTTCCAATGTCACCGCCCCCGCTACCAGCAGCGGCACCAGCGTCAGCAGCACGTCCGTTACCCGCCGCAATGTCAGCCAGAGCAACAGGCTGATCACGACCAGCGCCCAGATGCCTGCATGAATGAAGGCTTTGACGATCGTGTCGCCGGACTTGAGAATCGATACCGGTCCCCCGATCGCATTCGGCTCGGCGACCAGAACGGCGCTGGCAAATCTGCGCAGCGTATCGTTGTCGTTGGGGTCGCCTCGCGGCAGTGCCTCGACGCGCTGCAGGCCGTCCTTGGTCTTCCATGAATTGACGAGATCGGCCGGCAGCGTCTTCAGGCTGATCGGCTGCGCCTGCAGAGACTTCTTGAGCTGGTCGAGCACCAACTTCAACGGCGTGACGAAAATCGCCTGGGTCTTGTCGCGCGTGGCTTGATTGGACTCGGCGAGCTTCGATAGCGCGTCGGCAAGCCGCCGCGAGGCCACGGCACCCGGACCTTTGGCGTCGCCCGCGGTCTTGCGCAGGCTCTCCGCCGATCCCTTCAAGGCCTCGACATTCTCAGCGTCGGAGGGCGCGGGATCAATGGAGTCCGGGTTGAGCGCCGGATTGAGGACCTTGGCGCCCTGGGCGATCAGCTTCAGTTTTGCCGGCTGGTCTTCCGGCACAAAGCTTTCCAGCCATCTGACGCTGAGGACTTCCGGCAGCTTTTCCAGTCGCCCCGCAATCTTTTTCGCGTCGGCATCCGAGTTCGTCATCACGTTGATGGCATTGGCGCCGGTGTTCGGATCCTTCCTCAAATCGAGAAAAGTCGCGATCAATTCAACCCTGGGACTTCGCAAGTTGATCGGGTTGAAGTCGAACCTCAGAAAATAAAGCAGCGGCAGACCGGCGATTGCTACCAGAAGCGTGCCGACGATAATGACCACGCGATGCTTTTCGAGGAAGTGATCGACCGGCGCCAGGAACGCATAGCCGACGGGCTCCGGTTCCCCGG
The DNA here is from genome assembly GCA_963761395.1 of uncultured Alphaproteobacteria bacterium. GTDB lineage: Bacteria > Pseudomonadota > Alphaproteobacteria > Rhizobiales > Xanthobacteraceae > Bradyrhizobium. Next base: position 67,552 of record CAVXHU010000020.1, on the reverse strand, counting down.
GAGGATTGAGCAACCTCAGCAACGCCGGCAGCACAGTGATGCTCGTCGTGAACGCAATCAGCATGCCCGCGCCGGCAATCTCGCCAAGTTCCGAAATGCCCTTGTAGTCGGTCGGCAGAAAACACAGGAATCCAGCCGCGGTCGCCATCGCGGCGAGCGACAGCGGCACCGCGGAGCGTTCGGCCGCCTGCTCCAAAGCGAGCCGCAGATCGTTGCTCTTGAAGCGCTCCGAGCGGTAGCGGACGCTGTACTGAATGCCGAAATCCACGCCCAATCCGATGAACAGCACGGCAAACGCGACCGAAAGCAGGTTCAGCGAACCCACCATCATCAGCCCCACCGCCGTGGTGAGGGAAAGGCCGATAAAAAGATTCAGGAACACGGCGGAGATGATCTTCGAGGAATGCAGCGCCATCCAGAGAATCACGAGCACGACGAGGATGGTGCCGATTCCGTTGACGATGGCGCCGTCCTGAACGGTGGCATATTCCTCGTTGGCGATCGGCACCGGCCCGGTCAGCCTGACCCGCGCGCCATATTCGCCTGCGAGATTGAGATCGCGGGCGGCCTGCCTGATGGCGTCGGTCGCATCCTTGCCCGGCTCCAGTGCATTGTAGTCGAGGACCGGCTTGAATTCGATGAAGGCGCGTCGGTCGGAGTCGGTCAAAGGCTTGTCGCTGACGAGTTCGCGCCAGGAGAACGTCCCGGAACCCGTATTCAGCACGTTCTCGACCGTCTGGGCGATCAGGTTGAAGGGCCGCTCTGTACTGTCGAGTTTGATTTGTCCGCGTTTGATGCCGGCGAGCCCGGTCTCCAGCGCGCCGGTCAGTCCCCGGATACTGGGATCGCCGGCCATGATTTCGATCAGCGGTGCGGCCGACTCGAATTGCCCGGTCAGCCGGCCGACTTCCGCCACCGGGAGGAACAACAGCCCGTTTTTCTCGAAGAATTCTCCAGCTGCCGAGAGCCTGAACCGATTCGAAATGCCTGGTATCGCCAGACAATTTCTGCTCCAGCGCAGCCCTTGCTGCGCCGGTGAGTTCCGGCGTCGGGGCGTCCACCACGGCAAGGATCGTCCGGTCCCGGTCGAATGCCTGCTCAAACTGGTTATCGCGCTGGCGCCAATCCAGATTTTGCGAAATCAGCGTGTTGATATCGGTGTTGATCTTGAAGTGCCGGGCTGTGTAGAAGCCGGCCGCTATCGCAAGGACGAGGGCGACCAAAACAGTAAGAAGGGCAAACCGCGTGCAAGCTTTAACGATCGATACAACAATACTTGTCAGCACAGTTTTTCTTTCTAACGTTAACAGCTTGCCTGAAACGCCCGCTATCTAGCGGAGTTCCGGCAGCCGCTCTATGTTGCTGCTTTGGAATACTTCTTTTTCACGAGCAGGGACAAGCAACGCTAAACATGGCGAAAGCGCGCTGAGAGGCTCATATAGCCGGGATTGACCGGCGGTAAAGTGACGAACAGGTGAGGGTTCGAGGGCTTTTATTCGCCTCGATTTGCGGAATACTGTATTATATTACCGATTCCTGCCCGCGTCGATGGCTGATCGCTTGGCGATCCGCCTTTTCCAGGCGATCGTTTTTTGACACAAAGCCCTATGGTTCCCCGTGTTTTGGGGAAAGCGACGGATGCGGAACCCGGTGGTGGTGGTGCGGATATTGCAGATGCCCATATTGCAGATGCCCATATGGACGATGCCGATATTGCAGATGTCGAAGCCGAATGGAGATGCCTACATGGAGACGCGGAAATGAGTTTGGTGCAACTTGCGTAACGGGCGTCCCATGGAAGTGTATCTTGCGCAACCCCGCGGATTTTGTGCGGGGGTCGTGCGTGCAATCGAGATCGTCGAGCGCGCACTCGAGAAGTACGGCCCGCCGGTCTATGTCCGCCATGAGATCGTCCACAATAAATACGTGGTCGAAAGCCTGAAGAACAAGGGCGCAATCTTCGTCGAGGATCTGTCGGAAGTGCCGCCGCAGGCCGTCACCGTCTTCAGCGCCCACGGGGTGGCGCGGAGCGTGGAGGAGGAAGCCGCGGCGCGCGGCCTGCCGGTCCTCAATGCCACCTGCCCCTCTGGTGACCAAGGTCCACAACCAGGGCAAGCGCTACATGTCGAAAGGCCGGGCCCTGATCCTGATCGGTCATGCCGGGCACCCCGAGGTCGAGGGAACCATGGGTCAGGTTCCCGGCCCCGTGCTGCTGGTCCAGGACGTCGACGACGTGGCGGCTTTGACGCTGCCCGCAGACACCCCGGTGGCCTACATCACCCAGACCACGCTCAGCGTGGACGACACCAAGGACATAATTGCCGCCCTTCAGCAGCGTTTTACCGATATTCAAGGCCCGGACATCCGGGATATCTGCTATGCGACACAGAACCGCCAATCTGCGGTAAGGGACCTCAGCAAGCTCGTCGACGTCATTCTCGTGGTGGGTGCCACCAATAGTTCCAATTCAAACAGGCTCCGCGAAATCGGCACCGAAGCCGGTGTCGCGAGTTATCTCATTGCCGACGGCAGCGAACTGAACCCGGATTGGCTGAAGGAGGCCAAGGCCGTCGGCATCACCGCCGGCGCCTCGGCGCCCGAAGTTCTGGTCGATGACGTGATCGAGGCCTTGAGACGTATCGGGCCGGTGGCAGTGTCGGTGCTGCCAGGCCGGGAAGAAAATATCGAATTCCGGCTTCCGGCTGAACTAGCGGCTGGCTGATCCACTTCTCTACTGAATCCAGAAAGAAAGCCTGTAATGACAATACCGTTCTTCAAGGAAATGCGCATCGGCGGCTATCTGGTCAAGCAGAAGCTGCTGGGCCGGAAGCGCTACCCGCTGGTGCTGATGCTCGAACCGCTGTTTCGCTGCAACCTCGCCTGCGTCGGCTGCGGCAAGATCGACTATCCCGACGCGATCCTCAATCGCCGCATGTCGGCGCAGGAATGCTGGGACGCCGCCGAGGAATGCGGCGCGCCGATGGTGGCAATCCCCGGCGGCGAGCCGCTGATCCACAAGGAAATCGGCGAGATCGTGCGCGGCCTGGTGGCGCGCAAGAAATTCGTGTCGTTGTGCACCAACGCGCTGTTGCTGGAAAAGAAGCTCGACCTGTTCGAACCGTCGCCATACCTGTTTTTCTCGGTGCATCTCGACGGCTTGAAAGAGCACCACGACAAGGCGGTCTCGCAGAAGGGCGTGTTCGATCGCGCGGTCTCGGCGATCAAGGCCGCCAAGGCGCGGGGCTTCACGGTCAACGTCAACGCGACGATCTTCGACGGCCACGCGGCGGAGGACATCGCCAAATTCCTCGACTTCACGACGGAACTCGGCGTCGGCGTTTCAATGTCGCCGGGCTACGCCTATGAGCGCGCGCCTGACCAGGAGCACTTCCTCAACCGCACCAAGACGAAGAAGCTGTTCCGCGACGTGTTTGCGCTCGGCAAGGGCAAGAAGTGGAATTTCATGCATTCCGGCCTGTTCCTCGACTTCCTTGCGGGCAACCAGAATTACGAATGCACGCCGTGGGGCATGCCGGCACGTAACATCTTCGGCTGGCAGAAGCCCTGTTATCTGCTCGGCGAAGGCTATACCAAGACCTTCAAGGAGCTGATGGAGACGACGGACTGGGAGACCTACGGTACCGGCAAGTACGAGAAGTGTGCCAACTGCATGGCCCATTGCGGCTATGAGCCGACCGCGGCCGAGGCAGCCCTGAGCAATCCGTTGAAGGCGATGTGGGTGGCGCTGCGCGGCGTGCGGACGACGGGTCCGATGGCGCCCGAGATCAATCTCGATAATCAGCGCCCGGCGCAGTACATCTTCTCGGCGGAAGTGCAGAAGCGCCTGTCAGAGATCCGCCGCGACGAGGCCCTCGCCGCCCAGCAGAAAGCCTCGACAGCCGCGTAGGCTGCGCAGCGCGCGATTGAAGTCGATCCCTGTCGAGACCAGCGCGCGCAGCGTCAGCGGGTTGCGCGCCACGCCGCGCAGGACCTTGCGCAGGTCGATGTCGCCGTTCGGCTTGATCGCGGCCATCGCCAGCGCCGGCAGAGCGCGGCTGGCGGGATCGCTGATGACGCGCAGAGCCGCGAACGGAAGGCCCGCCTCGGCCGCATAGGCGGCCGCGATATGGCTCTCCATGTCGACGGCGGCAGCCCCTGTTTCTGACCGCAGCGCGGCCTTTACGGCCCGGGCGGCGACGACCTCTTCCACGCCGGCGAGACCACCCCTGACAACGCGCCGGTTCCCCAACGCGACGCTGGCGATCAGTTCTTCGTTCAGCGCCAAGCCGGCCAGCCAGCGGGCGTCACCGGCCAGCACTTCGGTCGCCACCACGACGTCGCCTGATTTCAAGCTGGGATCCAGTCCGCCGGCGACGCCGAAGCTGATCACGCCCCTGATCGTCGATGGGTCAAAGACCGTCAGCAGCGCGCGCAATTGCTGCGGATCGCTGCTGCTGCAGATGACGGTCATGCCAGGCCCAGCCGCGATGCGGGCCTCTTGCACCAGACCAGTCACAATCAATACCGGCCGCGGATCAATTGGATTGCCCGCGGACACGTCGTCCCCCGCCCCCAAATTCACATTCCGACCCCTACCACCCTGTTGTTGGTATTCCTTAGATTCCGATACCGCGCCAACGCCCAGAGCGGAAAGAACTTCGGATACCCATGATAGCGCAGATAAAACACCCGAGGAAAGCCTGTTGCCGTGTAGCGCTGCTCGTCCCACAGACCTTTTTGGCTCTGTGTTGCTATTAGGTACTCCACGCCACGCGCGACCGCGGGGTGCCCGACCTCGCCCGCCGCCATCAGTCCAAGCAAGGCCCATGCCGTTTGCGAGGCGGTCGTGGGGGCACCCTCGAACCCCTTATAGTCGAGTCGGTAACTGGTGGCATCCTCGCCCCAGCCGCCGTCCTCGTTCTGGATCGACACCAGCCAGTCCACGCCCTTGCGGATCACCGGGTCCTGGTGGTCCACCCCGGCGGCATTGAGCGCGCACAGTGCCGACCAGGTGCCGTAAATGTAGTTCAGGCCCCAGCGGCCATACCACGATCCCTCCGCAAGCTGAGTCCGGCGCAGAAATGCGACCCCGGCCGCAACCGCCTCGCTGTTTTGAGCGGTCTCACCGAGTTGAGCCAGCATCGAGACGCAGCGGGCGGTGACGTCCTCGGTCGGCGGATCGAGCAGCGCGCCGTGATCGGAGAATGGAATGTTGTTGAGATAATGTTCGAGATTGTTGACATCGAAGGCGGCCCAGCCGCCGTCGCGGCTTTGCATGCCCTCAATCCACTCGCGGCCGCGCGCGATCGCGGCATCGTATTCATGGCTTTGGGTCGCGCGCCGCGTGCGATCCATCGCCATCACCACGACCGCGGTGTCGTCGAGGTCGGGATAATAGGCATTGTTGTATTGGAAGGCCCAACCGCCGGGACGAACTTCCGGCCGCTTCACGGCCCAGTCGCCCTTGACGTCCAGCACCTGCTTCGGCAGCAGCCAGTCCAGACCCTGCTTGGCCGGAGGCAATGCCTCCCTGCCGCCCTCTTCGATCAGGGCATGACAGGTCAGCGACGTATCCCACACCGGCGAAACGCAGGGCTGGCAATAGGCCTCGTGCTCGCCGATCACCAGAAGCCGCTCGAGCGCCCTTCGCGTGACGGCACGCGGCGGATAATCCGCTGCTTTGCCGAGCACCTCATACATCATCACGGCGTTGGCGATCGGCGGATAGATCGCGCCTAGACCATCTTCGCCGTTCAGCCGCTCTTCAATGAAGGCGACTGCGCTATCGATCGCACGCGCTCGCAGTTTCTTCGGAAACAGCGGCTCGATCGCGCGCAACACGCTGTCCAGTGCGCGAAACAGGAGAAACCAGCCCCAGCTCTGATGCGGCGCCTTGGCCGTCATTCCGATCGAATGCGGCGCCTGCAGAAACAGCTCATCGATGCCGACGCCGCTGACATTTTTCGCGCGCGGTTTCAGCGCCGCCAACACCAGCAACGGCACGATCGTGGTACGCGCCCAGTAAGAAATCTTGTTGATATGAAACGGCGACCACATCGGCAATAACATGATCTCGACCGGCAATACCGGCACGCTCCGCCATGTCAGCACCCCGAACATCGCCAGCAAGAAGCGCGTGAAAACGTTGCTGTGAATGGCGCCGCCGCGCGACCGGATTGCTTCGCGGGCACGCACCATGTGCGGCGCATCCGGGGAATCGCCGATCATCTTCAGCGCGAAATAGGACTTCACGCTGGCGCTCATGTCGAAATCGCCGTCGTGCACCAGCGGCCAGCCGCCGTGGGCGCCCTGAACCCGGCGCAGGTAATTTGCGATCTTGGCTTCCAGCGCAGTGTCGACGGGCTCGCCCAGGTAGTGGCGAAGCAGCACATATTCGGCGGGAATGGTGCAATCGGCTTCCAGCTCGAACACCCAGTGTCCATCCGGCTGCCGGTAGTCAAGCAACGCGCGCGTCGCCTGCGCGATGCTCGCCTCCAGGGCGCCACCGCTCTCAATTCCAACTGACTTGTTGCCGGAATGCATTTCGCTCGACATCCCCTGTATTCAACCCCGCCCGGTTGCACCGGAACCGTTTGCTATAGCCCGATCAGGCCGGCCGCATGGCAAGGACAAGATCGGCGGCGCGGTTCCCCGACCGCACCGATCCTTCGATAGTTGCCGGCAACCCCGTATCAGTCCAGTCGCCTGCGAGAAACAGGTTTTTCCAGCCCGTGGAGGGACCCGGCCGCAGCGCGTTTTGTTCCGGCGTGGCCTCGAATGTCGCGCGGCGCTCGCGCACGATCTGCCACGGCGGCAATTCGCCCTGCACGCCTCCCGCTTTGCAGATATCCCGCCAGATCGCCTGCGCGAGCTCCTCACGCGGCATATCCACCAGGCGGTCGGCATTGCTGATGGTGACCGAGAGGCGCTGCGGGAACGCGAACAGCCACTCCACCAGTCCCCCGACAACCCCGAGAATCGGAGGCATGTCCTTGGGCGGGTCGAAGCGGAAATGCGCATTCACGATCGCCCGGAACTTGGACGGCGTTTTCAGGCCCGGAAGCAGCGACGCAGCCGGGCGCGGCGGAACAGCCATCACCACGGCGTCATCCGGCTCGATGGCGACCGTGTCGTCGCCAAATTTCAGTTCGCCGACGCTGTTTGCCGACATCCCGAACTCGCGCAGTTCATGTCCGAAGCGGATGTTGGCGCCCTTGTCCTGCAGCAGCTTGATTGCGGGTTCGACCAGTACCGCGCTTAAACCGTCGCGCGCGATCAGCGGCCGGCAAGCCTGTCCTCCCGCCAGCAAGGTTTCCCGCACCACCGCGCCGGCAAGGCCCGCGGACCCCTCGGGCGGATCGACGTTCAGCGCCGCCAGCAGCAGCGGCTGCACCAGCCGCTGGTAAAGCGTTCCCTCGCACGGGATGGTATCGCCGACCAGTTTGCTTTGCGCGGCCCAGATCAGAGGCATCAGTGCGAGATAATCGAGCAGGCCGGTATCAGGCACACGACGAGCCTCATCGAACACCCACAGCGGCAGCCGGCTGTCTCCGAGGTCGAGCTGCCAGCGCTGTCCGGTCGTCAGATCGACGAATGGAAATTGCGCGCGCTTCGGCCCAACCAGCCCCGCCTCGGTACCGATCGATCTTGCGTAAGCCACCGCGTGACGGTTGCCCGAGAGCAGGAGATGATTGCCGTTATCGATGGTGAGGTTGGTCGCCGCGTCGAAATATGACCGGCAGCGGCCGCCGGCCTGTTGCGTGGCCTCGTGGACATGCACCTTGAAATTCGCATTCGCCAGCCGAACGGCTGCCGAGAGGCCCGAAATTCCAGCGCCGATGATGTGAACGGTCTTGTGCATCAGATGAACGCGTAGCGAAGAAGGATGGCGATGCGGGCCATCTTGTTGAGGCGAACCGGCGCGCGCGGCGTTGCGAATCCTCTCGCGACCAGCAATTCCAGAATCGCGTGATAATATTTCGACATGATCCGAGGCGCCCGCACCACGCGCCGCGGATTGCGGCCCATGACTTCGTCGGCCTTCTCGAAATGCGCCCGCGCCCGCTCTGCCAGTGGCGCGCATACTTTCGGCAGCGCCGGGTCAGAAATGACCTTGCGCGGATCGGTAGAGGTTATTCCTGCGTGCAGCAGTCCTTCGAGCGGCAGGTACAGGCGGCCGATATCAGCGTCTTCATCGACGTCGCGCAGGATATTGGTCAATTGCAGCGCACGGCCAAGATGGTGCGCGAGCAGGATACCGTCGTCCCGCGCGAGCCCAAACACCCGCACCGACAAGCGTCCGACTGCGCTCGCCACGCGGTCGCAATACAGATCGAGCGTTGCCAGATCCGGCGCCTGGATATCCTGCGGCACGTCCATTTCCATGCCATCGACGACGGCCAGGAAATCCTCGCGCTGCAGGTCAAATCGTCGAACCGACGCGACGTAGTCCTGCAGCCGTGCCGGCGGATGGCCCTGGTACAGCGCGTCGATATCGTCACGCCATTGCTGAAGCGCGGCCAGCCGTTCAGGCCGCGGGCCATCGGAATCGGCGATGTCGTCGACCTGCCGGCAAAAGCTGTAGATTTGAAACATCGCCTCGCGCTGCGCGCGCGGCAGAATGCGCATCGCCGCATAAAATGAACTGCCGGACGCGGATGTCCCGTAATCTGTGTTGGCTGCCGCCGTCTCAAGCGTCATGCGCCGGCCGCCGGTTTAGACACGGGCCGCCGTCCCACTATCCGGCGGGTCGTTTCGCTCGCGACGCCACCGACGCTGTACACCAGCAGTTCAACGGGGCCTAGATGCACGGTCTCGCTCAGGGGATCGCGCACCTTCAGAAGACGAACGATCTTGTCGGCGAAAGCCTGGATCACCGAAATCTCGAGCCCGAGCCGAAAATCCTTTACTTCGGCGCTGAGCGATTTGCTTTCGCTGAGCAGAACTTCCGTCCGCGCGGCGAGCGAATGCAGGCATTGCAGCAACGGTGCCGATGCCCGCCCCTCGCCGAGCGCCTCGACGGTTGCCCCGGCAGCCGCGAGCGCATCGCGCGGAAGATAGACGCGGTTGAGGTTTCTGTAGTCTTTGCCGCAGTCTTGAAGGTGGTTGTTGATTTGCAGGCCGGCGCAGAGCGCGTCGGAGGCCGCCCAGGTCGACGTGCTCTCGCCGTGGACGTCGAGCATGAACCGTCCGACCGGCATGGCCGAATACCGGCAATAGTGGATCACTTCGTCCCAATTCTCGTAACGAAGCTTGGTCACATCCATCCGGAATGCGGTCAGAACATCAAGCGCGTGGCGTGGCGGCATCGAACGCTCCGCCAGCGCGCGCCGCAGATTGACGGCCTCGGGCTGGCTATCGCCCTGGCCCAGCAGTTCGGTTTCAAGCAGATCGAGATAGTCAAGCTTGTCGCGCTCGCCGAGCGTTGCATGATCGGCGATATCGTCGGCAGTTCTGACAAAATTGTAGAAGGCGAGGATCAACGCCCGGTGGCGCGGATGAATGATCCACGACGCGACCGGAAAGTTCTCGTCGCGGTGAGTCTTGCCGGATCGCAGTTCGCTCGCGCTTGTCATCAGGAACTGGCTACATTCGTCTGGGCATCGTGACTTCGCATGCTGCGGCAATCCCGCGCATGCGAATGGATCGCGAACCCCATATAGGGGAATACGATGCTAAAACCAATGCTATCTGCGATTTCTCGCAAACTCCCGTGGCGCCGGAATGCGGCCGATAACGGGCCCGCGGCGGGGATTGCGGGAGGCGAGCGCTGCTTTATTGCCCGTGGTTTTTCAGCACCTGATCGCAGGCCGCGGTCAACTTGGGACGATGTTGCTGAAGGCAGGCCAGAATGGTGAAGTCGCCTTGATCGATCACCGGGCGGCAGTAGCGCTGAACGTCGCGCGAACAAGCCGCCTGTTCTTCAGGCGTGCCGCTGCGCTGCTGCTGGGCGATGGCGCCGGTGGAAACCGATAGCGACAACAGGAGGATTGCCAGGAAAAATTTATGCATAGTGTTCCTTCATTCTAACGGTAGAGAGTTCCAATCCCGAATGGCGCATGGCACGACCGGGACAGACTTCAGTTGCGAACGCCGCGAACCGCAGCGGCGCGCGCAGCAGAAGCGCTGGCAAATGCGGCCAAATTTACAGCGCCCCCGCCTCGCATACCGGGCTTCGAGGAGTCAACTCATTGACATAAATAACCATTTGATATTACGTTATTATTTCGTGATTAGCCGTTTTTGAAGTTGACTGTTGCAGGCATGCCCGGCCAATAGATACATGTTGGCGGATGAAACTTGGCGAAATCTGAAGCGTTTTTGAGTTCGCTGAACGGAAAATGCCATTCGCCGACGTCGATCGGTTTGTCTATTTGCCCGGGTCGAGATGCGAAGGTGACGACAAGGTCGGTGCAATCGCAGGCAGCCGATCGATTTGCCATTTGAACCTAACACACTGCGGCGGCACTAAATCTTCGATGCGGCGAGACGTTTTTCGTATCAGGACGCTAATTTGAATGGGAAAACTCGATATGAAACTCGGTGTCAGATTTTTTGCAGAGGCGATCAAAGTTGCTGGTGTCGGCGCCGCACTCCTGTTGTCGGTGTCGACGGGCCACGCCCAGTCTGGCCCGTTTGCCGGTTTTGACGGAGCATGGTCGGGCAACGGAACGGTCGCGCTTTCCGACGGAACGACCGAGCGCATCCGATGCAAAGCCGACTACAAGGTCAACGGCTCCGGACTGGGCCTGAAGCAAAATCTCCATTGCGCCAGCGACAGCTATAAATTCGACCTGAGCAGCGATGTCACCAGCCAGGGCGACCGCATTTCCGGCAACTGGAGCGAAGCCAGCCGGAATATTTTCGGCAATCTGCAGGGCACGGCCGGCGGCGGGCAGATCGAGGTGTTCGTCGAGGCAGCGGGATTTGCCGCCAATCTGACGTTGCGGACCAATGGCAACAGGCAGACCGTGCAGATCAACTCCAAGGGCGAGATCAGGGGCGTGACAATTACGATGGTGAAGAGCTAACGCTCCCACCGTCCGGTGGTCTTGCTTCGCTCCGCCGGGTTCGCGTGACCAGCCGTCCCGCGAAGCCGCTGTGACAGATTGATCAGGAACATCGCCGTCGGCCGCAGGATGAAGAGATCCGCGACCAGGGCTGCGACCATCGAGAAAGCGCTGAGCCAGCCGAACAGGCGCAGCGACGGCAAGTCGGAAAACACCGTTACCACCAGACCGCAGGCCAGAACCACCGTGGTCAGGATCAGCGCCGGACCGACCAGCACGGTCGCGCGCTCGACCGCCAGTTCCGGACTGACGCCCGGCTTGGACTCAAGCCTCAGCCGGTTGAGGAAGTGAATCGTCGCACTGAGACCGAGGCCGAACGATACCGTCAGCGCGACGACGCTGGCGAACTGCAGCCCCTGCCCCAACAACCACAGCACCGTGCCCGACAATACCACCGGAAAAATGCCGGGCAGGATGCACGAGAACATCACGACCACCGAGCGGAACGCCAGCCCGATGAAGACCGCGACCAGCGCGAACTCGATCGTCAGTCCGCGATTGAGCTTCTCGATCATGCTGGCACTGTTGCGCGCGGCGATCGCGGACAGACCGGTGACGGCAATCTCGTAACCCGGATGCTTTTTGCGGACATCGTCCAGCGCCGCGTCGAGCTTCTCGACCACGGGCAGGATCTCGCTCGAATCGAGATCCGGCACCCTGCCGGAAACCACCACCGCATCCTGATCGGCGGAGATAAAGCGCCGCACCAGATGCTCCGGAATCACGCTGACATATTCCTTCAACGTCGCGACATCGGAACTTCCGGCTTTTTCGGCAAGCCAGCGGCGCAACGTCTCCAGCGACCAGACATTACCCACGCCGGCCTGTTTCTCCACCGCGGCATGAACATCCGCGATCGTCTGCAAGGTCTCCGGCGCATACAGCGAGGCGCCCTTGGGAAATTCGATCAGGACGTCGATCGGATTGGCGCCGGTGAGCTTGGCGTCGAGCCGCCCGCTGGCCGCCACCGCCTGCTGCTTGTCCGGCACCTGGTCGGCGAGCCGGTAACGCGGCTCCAGATTGGCATAGACCACCGCCAGACCGCCGACAAAAATCACCGCGATCAGGCTGAACAGGCCGGGGCGGCTGACCATGCGCACCGCGATCCAGTAACAAAAATTGCGCAGCATCTGAACGCCGGCGTCGGCGCCCTGGAACTTGACGGCGAAAACTTTTTCGTTGCGCACAAAGAGCACCCCGAACACCGGCACCAGCGAGAGCACCGCGATCAGCGCGATGATGGTGGCGGCAAGTCCAGCCTCGCCGAATTTGCGGATCAGGTCGGAATCGGAAAATTGCAGGGCAATGAACGATATGCCGGCGGTGCCATGGGTGAGCACGCAGGCCGGCCCGACCACCAGCACCGCGTTCCGAAACGCGGTGTATTTGTCCTGGCCCGCGATCAGACGGTCGCGCGCGGCGAAGGTGAGCTGCATCGAGTCCGAAAAGCTGATCACCATGATCAGCGGCGTCATGACGTTCAAGAACATATTGAGGTTGAAGTTGGCCCATCCCAGGCCGCCGAGCGCGAGCAAAATCGCGATCATCGGCGGGAAGGCGGCGACGACCATGAACGATATCTTGCGGAAGAAGATGATCGCGATGATGCAGCCGGCCAGAATGCCGAGGACGTTGTAGGTCAGCCCGTCGCGCTCGACCGCGTTGCGGATTTCGAGCTGCATGACGGGAACGCCCGATAATTCGAACTTGAGTCCGGTGCCTGCAAGATCATCGGCCATCAGCTTGCGGATATCGCCGATTACCTTGGTGAGCTTGTTGCTGGCGACAACTTCGGGTTCGAGCGACAGCACGATCAGCGCCAGCGTGCCGTCTTCCGACAACAGCTTGCCGCGGATGATCTCGTTGGTTTTGACGGTCTCGATGAATTTGTCGTAGTCGGCGCCTTGCGGCAGGTCTGAGGGGAACAGCGCCGCCGGCAGCTTGCCTGGCGCCGGCGCCTGGCGCGCCGAGAACAGTGAAATCAGGCCGCGCGTGCCCTCGACGAGCTGCAGATCGGTGACGAAGTCACGCAGCTTCTCGAGATTGTCGCGCGCCAGCAGCGTTTTGCCCTCGACCACGACCAGCACGTCGAATTCCGTCGCCGGAAAGCGCTTGGTCTCCGATTCGTATTGCCGGTATTCCTTGGAATTGGACCGGAACAACTGACTGAGCGAATCATCGATCTTGATGCGCTCGATACCGAAGATCGCGCCGATAATCAGGCCGACGAGAACGATGCAGGACAGGATCGGTGCCTGAACCGCAATCAGGCCGATTCGCTCCAGCCCGAAGGCGATGCTGGCCGTTGGCCGCTGCTCGATCTTCTCGACATGGACTTCACGGTCGCTGTTCTTTTCGAGCATGCTTCTGTCCGGTCCAATTCTCACATCGGCTCAATTTGTATAGCTTAAGTTCTCGGGCGCGAAGAGGCCTTGATCGGCCATGTATGATCGGCGCTAGCCCTTGAAAACATGCGGTAAATTTGCCGCGACAGGTTTAGCAGGTCTATACGGCGTCTCGCAAGCGGACCCGGCCGCGCAAAATCGACGCGCATGTGCGATTACGGCCCTCAAGTCCCGGATTCGTGACGCCCGATTGAATTTGCGGTGATCGGTTGGGGCGTTAGCTCCCCGCTGTCGTCCTTTAGCGCGACGCCGGTGACTTCCCGGGCCAGACCCTCGCGAATCAGCCACGCCATCTTGAAAGCGGCTTCATCGTAGCCAAGCCCCGAGCCATGGATATTGGAAACACAATTGCGCTCGGCGTCGGTGCGGCCCGGCCTCGGCGCGAAGGTCAGATACGCCCCCAGACTATCGGGAGCAGACAGGCCCGGCCGCTCGCCAATCAGCATCACGATCATGCGCGCTCCAAGAATGGCGCCGATCTCATCGCCCAATGCGACCCGCGCGCCCGATGCAACCACGGCGTGGCCGATTTCGATTCGCTCGACGGCCAGTCGCGCAACGAGGCTTCGGATGAGTTCTATCGCGTGCGCCTTGACCGCCGTCGGCGACAGGCCATCGCCGATGACGATCGCAAGCTGGCAGGAGCTGGCTTTGCCGCGCGCCAGCAGCTGCTGCGAGGCCGGATCGAGCGTTCGTCCGAGGTCGGGACGCCGGAGATAGTCCTTCCGGTTGCTGGCACGGCTTGAGACATCAAATGCCGCGAGACCGAGATCGTTGAGGCCCGAGATCAGGGCGGGAACGTCGAAGGCGGCATGAACGGCGTCGCGGGCGCGCGCGTGGTCCAGCGTAAATTCGAGCAACGCCTTGGTCGGCATGCTTGCGCCGGCCCGGCCAAGCCCGACGCGCGCCGGGGTGAGGTCCCGCAAATCCCTCATCGAACGGGACGGCGGCGCCGGCGTTTTCATCTCTGGTTACTCGGCAGGGACCGATGCCTCACGCAGCCGCATCGAATAGTTCGATGCGTTTTGCTGACCGACCGAGGCGGCGCGCGCGAACATGATCAGGTGATGTCCGATCATCGCCACGGAAATCAGGCCTTCGATATCGCCGTGCCTCAGGCGCGACAGCGCGAATTTCCAGAACACTCTCCGGTAGTCGCCGAGCACGCCGACCTTCCAGAAGATATTGCGCAGCATGATCAGCCCGCGCTTGATATTGGCCCAGGTCTTCTGCTCGGCTGTCACCGGCACTTTTAGCCGGTTGGCATAGGTGTAGTCTATCTGGTGCTGGTAACGCGCGTACAGTTTTTCCGGCTGGTAGGCGATCTCCATGCATTTGCGCCATGAACTGACGACCTGGTCATAAGGCAGCCGGAAATCGACATTCGAATCGCGGCTATCGTCATTGATCAGGCGGTTTTCACGCTCCAGGCGATCCCACAACGGTGTTTTCGGGAGCGCCTGCAGCAGATTGATCGTCAGCAGCGGAATCCTGGATTCATCGACAAAGGCGAGCAACGCGTCGCCGGTCTCCGGCTTGTCGGTATCCAGGCCCATGATGATGCCGGAGACCACCTCCATGCCGTACTTGTTGATGGTGTGAACACCTTCCAGGATGGGGACCATCATGTTGTGGTCCTTGTGCATCGCCTTCAGCGCATCGGGATCCGGGGTCTCGATGCCGCAGAAGATGGTGACGAAGAAGGCCTCGCGCATCTTCTCGAGAATCTCCGGCCGCTTGGCGATGTTGAGCGTCGCCTCGCAGGCCAGCCGGATGACGTAGCCGGTTCTCTTCTGCCACTCGATCAGATGCGGCAGCAGGTCGACCGCCGCCTTGCGGTTGCCGATGAAATTGTCGTCGACGAAATATACCGAACCCGTCACCCCGCATTCGAGCAATTTGTCGAGTTCGGCGGTGATCTGCTGCGGCGTCTTGAGACGCGGATTGCGGCCGTAGAGCCCCGGGATATCGCAGAATTCGCACTGATAGGGGCAACCGCTCGAATACTGGATACTGCCAAGAAAATACCGTTTGATGTCGGCGAGCTGATAGGCCGGAATCGGAAAGCTGGTCATGTCGAGGCGATCGGCGGTCTTGAGCACCACCTGTTGCGCAGGGCGCGACGGATCGCGCGCCAGCCGCGCGATCAGCTCGTCGGTGGCATCCCCCAGCTCGCCGACATGGAGATAGTCGAACGAGGGATAGTAATCCGGGCAGGCGCTGACCGAAGGTCCGCCGATCGCAACCGCCAGATCGAACGCGTGCGCCCGGCGGCAGATATCGTTCATCTGCTGACGCTGGATATGCATGCCGCTGACCAGCACGGCCTCCGCCCATTCGAAGTCTTCGGTCGAGGCCGGACGGATGTTTTCGTCGATGAAGCGGACCGGCCAGTTCGCGGGCAGATAGGCTGCAATCAGCAGCAGCCCCTGCGGCGGCATGAAAGCCTGTACGCCGTCGGTCAGGGGATAGGCGTATTCGAATGTGCCGAACGAAGACGTATAGCGCGGAAAAACGCACAGGATGCGCCGTACCGTCTCAATGCCCTCAGCTCTCATCAAACTTCCTCTACGCGACCACGTAATTTAAGCACGCGCCACGAGGCTGGGCTACAAATTCCTCAACATTGTGGCAGCCATTCCCAACGCTGGGATGACCGGATGGTTGCTCCGGCGGGACTATTTTACGCCCTCAGGCGATCAGCCGCGACGCAAAATCGGGCAGCAGCCCCGCATTGCCGGCAAGCCGAAAGTCGGCATCGGCAAGCCCGACGCGGAACAGCCAATCGTCGAATTCCGGGGCCCGCTTGAGGCCGAACAGATCGCGGACATAGAGCGCGTCGTGGAACGAGGTGGATTGATAATTCAGCATGACGTCGTCGGCCCCGGGCACCCCCATGATGAAGGTCACGCCGGCAGCGGCGAGCAGCGTCAACAGATTGTCCATATCGTCCTGGTCGGCTTCCGCATGGTTGGTGTAACAGACGTCGACGCCGAGCGGCAGGCCAAGCAGCTTGCCGCAGAAATGGTCCTCGAGTCCGGCGCGGATGATCTCCTTGCCGTCATAGAGATATTCCGGGCCGATGAAGCCGACCACGCTGTTGACCAGCAGCGGATCGAACGCGCGCGCCACCGCGTAGGCGCGCGCCTCGCAGGTTTGCTGGTCGACGCCGTGATGGGCGTTGGCCGAAAGCGCCGAGCCCTGCCCGGTTTCGAAATACATCACATTGTTGCCGACCGTGCCGCGGCGCAGCGACAATCCGGCCTGATGGGCTTGCCTCAGGAGCGCGAGATCGACGCCAAAACTCCGGTTGGCGGCTTGCGTGCCCGCGATCGACTGAAACACCAGATCAACGGGCGAGCCCTGATCGATCAATCCGAGCGTGGTCGTCACATGCGCCAGAACGCAAGCCTGTGTTGGAATCTGCAGCCGCGCAATGATCTCGTCGAGCAGCCGCAGCAGCCCGCCGATGACGGCCGGATCGTCGCTCGCCGGATTGATGCCGATACAGGCATCGCCGGAGCCCAACAGGACGCCGTCGAGGATCGAGGCGGTGATGCCCTTGGCGTCATCGAAGGGATGATTGGGCTGCAGCCGCACGCTCATCCGCCCGCGCAGGCCAATCGTGTTGCGAAAGGCTGACGTCACCTGGCACTTTTTCGCCACCAGGATGAGGTCCTGGTTGCGCATCAGCTTTGAAACCGCCGCGGCCATTTCCGCGGTGAGCCCGCGCGACAATTTCTTGAGAGCCTCAGGAGTAGCCGCGTCGGAGAGCAGCCAATCGCGGAACGACCCCACGGTCAGCGAAGCTACGCCTGCAAAGGCCGAGACGTCGTGAGTGTCGATGATCAGGCGGGTGATTTCATCGTCTTCGTAGGGAATGACGGTTTCATGCAGGAATTGCTTTAAGGGAACGTCTGATAGCGCAATCCGCGCCGCGATCATCTGCTCGGCGCTGTCGGCTGCGATCCCCGCCAGGCGGTCGCCGGAACGCGGCGGCGTGGCCTTGGCCAGGAGATCGCGCAGATCATCGAAGACATAGCTGGCAGCATCGATGGTGTGGCGATAGACCATGGCGGCTCCGGGCCATCGATGCCTCAAGCACGATAGCCGTCGCAAAGACTATCAGCTGGAGAGAATCTACGCAGCCCTGACGGTGGCCAGGAATTTGACCACCTCGGCCTTCAGGCGCTTGTTTTCGTTGGAAAGCAATTGCGCCGACGAAAGCACCTGCGAGGAGGCCGAGCCGGTATCGCCGGCGCCGCGGTTGACGTCGGCGATGCTGGTCGCGACCTGCGTGGAGCCGATCGCCGCCTGCTGCACGTTGCGGGCGATTTCCTGGGTCGCGGCGCCCTGTTCCTCGATCGCGGCTGCGATCGCGGCGGCGATTTCGGAAACCCGCCCGATGGTGCCGCTGATCTCCTTGATGGCCAGCACCGAATCCTGCGTTGCCGCCTGCATTCCGGCGATCTGCGTCGAGATCTCGCTGGTGGCTTTGGCGGTCTGCGCGGCGAGCGCCTTGACCTCCTGGGCGACCACCGCAAAGCCCCGCCCGGCATCTCCGGCGCGCGCGGCTTCAATGGTTGCGTTGAGCGCCAGCAGATTGGTCTGCTCCGCAATCGTGGTGATCAGCTTGGTGACGTCGCCGATACGGCTTGCCGCAAGCGACAATTGAGCGATCCGCGCGTCGGTCTTTTCCGCCTGATCGACCGCCTCGTTGGCGATCCTGTTGGAATCCGCCACCTGGCGTCCGATTTCGTTGATCGAACCGGCCATTTCCTCCGTTGAGGAAGCCACCGATTGCACGTTGGTGGAGGTCTCTTCCGAAGCCGCCGCGACGACCGTTGAGAGCTGCTGGGTTGCCGCGCTGCTCTTGGTCAGAATAATGGCGGAATTCTCCAGCTCGCTCGATGCGGAGCCGACGTTCTCGATGATATTTCCGACCGCGGTCTCGAATCTGCTCGGCCAGGTTATACAGCTCGGCGCGGCGGGCCGCGGCCAGTTCGCGATTCTTTTCTTCACGTTCCGCGGTCTCACGTTCGGCCTTGGCGATGGCCTGCACCTTGAAATCCTCGATCGCGTGGGCCATCTGGCCGACTTCATCGCCGCGGTCCAGGCCCGGCAGTTGAACGTCGAAATTCCCGACCGCGAGTTCGCGCATCGCCTTTGACATCGCGACCACCGGGCGGGAAATATTGCGGCCGATCAGGAACGAAAAGACGATGCCGACGAATGCCACCACCAGAAGGACGCCCATCAGGGTCAACTGCTGCTGCTCCAGCCGCATCCCGGCACGCGCAATCTCACGATCCTGGCTGTCGCTGCTGCGCGTGATCAAATCGTCGGACAATTTCTCGATATCGGCAAAATTTCGTTCCGCGCCCTTGATAAACATCAGCGCCGAGCCGGCGTCGCCATCGGCCATCTCGATCGCGTTCTTCGATTGCTTGAGATAGCCCGCAACGGCGGCTTTCAGCTTTTCAAAGGCCTCCACCTTGAGTCCGCCCTGAGTGTCTTCAACCGCCTTCAAGGCGTCCGAAATTTTGCCCGCGGCGACGGCGGCTTCCTTGGCGAAGGCGGCAACCTTCTTCTCGTCCTTCTCATTGGCCGCGGTGGCGGCGAGACGGTACAGCTTGGCATGCGCCGTCCACGTCGTGGTGGTGAGATCGTTCGCAAGTTCCGATTGCCGCACCGGCCCCGAGATCAGCGCGTCGACCGCGGCCTGATTCGACCGCAGCGCCAGCAACGCGTAGCCGCCGACGCCGACCAGAACCAGGATCAGGAAGGCCGGCGCGAGCTGAACTTTCCAGGACAGGCCGATGTTTTTGATCCAGCCGAGCATGTCACCCCTTCGATGCGACGATCGCCGCGCAACAACTGATTGGTGGGTGTCAGGACTTGTAGATGCCTGCACACACGGCGGTGTTGTCCAGCTTCTCGCAGTACATCTGCTTGGGCTCGACTTTCTTGCTCACCGGATTGACGAACTTGTAGTCCTGCCAGAATGACGGCTGCTTGCCGGCGAGTTCAACGCGCTCCTTGACGTAGAGCTTGCCGTCGACGTCCTGCGCATCGCTCATGTCCTTGCCGACGAACTTTTCGTTGGAGCCGTGGGCCAGCACCTTGCCGTCGAGCTGATAGACGACGACGTAGAGATCGCGATCGATGAATTTGCCGGCCTTGTTGGTGATTTCAGGGTATGCCTTTTCCGGACCCTGCTCCTTGATGAAGGCCACGGCTTTCTTGACCATCGCGACGGCATCATCCTTGCCCGCGCCATCGGCCGCCATGGCGGCGCCGCCGCCGAAGGCAAGCATGGCTGCGAGGGCGGAAATCAGCGGCTTCCTTGACCAAATGTTCACGTTTTATCTCCGGACCGATGGGCTGGGTGGGCGGTTCGCACGACCGTACCCGTCAGAATTGTCACAAAAGAGCGAACCATCCGTTAAAATGCCTGCCGATAAGGCATCGGCCCTTAGCCGGGGACGGCCTGCCGCACACCTGGATGCCAGGCCAGGGATGACGGCTTTGAGACAGGCGCCGATTGAATTCAAAGCGGCTGCGCTCTGATTGAGATGCGCATCCGCGATCTCGCGGCGCTGATCGCCCGAGTGATGCTGGACAGTTTCGCCCAAAGAGGGCGTGGGGAATGCCGGGTGCCCGCCGCACCCATAGCCCCGCGTGCAATATGTGAAGTGAAGCACACGAGCGTAGTCACCACAGGTCCAGCCGAGATCACCCGGCATTCCCGCACGCAATGGTTTTAACGGCTTATTTCGTGCTCTCCCCGGTGAGCGAATTCGTCTTGTCACCGTCGTCAGGGATTAAAGGTTTGTCAGACCCGGTCGGGCCGACTTGCCTCCGCTGACTTGACACCAGCAACGGGTGTCAGGACCACACGGCTTTGCCGTCCGCGTTAGCGCCGTTCGTCTGCGTGCCATTCGTCAGCTCACGGGCCGTATCGACCCGCCCTGCCATCCCCTGGCATCGCCCGACGCTGCCGCGTCCACCGCATCCCGCCCCGCGTCCGTGACGATCGCGATACGCCCCTCGAGTGGGGTGGGACGGCGATGCATATAGATTTGATTTGGGTAAAGCGGGAACGGAAATATTTTTGCAAAGGGGGCTGGACAGCAATTCAGTGATTTGCCCGTCAGGCAGTATATTTCCGCCTTCGTTCGTGGAGCTACTTGTGAAAAATGGACCTCATCCCTGCGCAACGGCTTCGCCGTTGTCGCTGGAGGAGTGCGCCCTTGCGCGCGTCTCGAAGGATGGCCGCGAGTCCCTGCGTTGCGTCCACTCGTGCGGAAGACACCATTGATGGCCGCGGTCCAGGCGACAGCGGCCCAGAGCGTGAACGGGACCATTATCGCCAGCCAAGTCGTGCGACGCTGGTCCGAAGTCAGGTCGGTGCGTTCAAGGCCGAGCCACAAGCCGAGCGCGATGAGGCCATGGACCATCAGCCGAACGGTCAGGGCCGGAAGACCGCTCTCCAGAAACACTGGTAGCGAGTAGATCAACCACGTCCACAGCATCGTGAATGGGATGGTCCAAAGCAGGCTACGCCAAGCGGGACGCGACGGGACGATAGTAGCGGCAACAGCATCGGCGGTCATCGGCGGTTCTCCATGTGAGTGTCGCCGTTATTGCCGACGCTCGGGATTCGCTATGAGCAAGCGGAGCAGCAAAAGCGGACCGACTGCAACTCGTGGTCAATAAGACAACGGGCGGTTGCCGGTGATCCATGCGGATTGGATCGAGGAATGAAATGCTCGTTCGTGCGTAAGCAGGGTATGGGAGGCGACACGTGGCGGACCGCGATCCTCCCGCCGCGTCATACTGTTTTTTCTGCTGATCTCGCCCTCGATAGAATCACGAAGGCAAGTACGTGACTGACGAGCAGCAGAGGCACGTAAAGCGCCGGTATATAAATGCCCGCGCCGAAGAGGCCAGGATTTCCGATTTTCGTTACGCCCATGTAATAGGCATTCAGAAGATCCAGCGTGCCCCAGATATTGAATATCCAGACAATCGGAACGGCGATCGACCAACGCCAAGACAGCGCTGCCATTGAAAGAAGCGCGAGGACAGCTGCGATGAGATCACCCCATCCGATTTTATTGGCAAAATCTGAACTCAACTCCGAGGACACGAAGCCGGACACCAGAAAGTTCATACCCAAGAACCTGAACGCATGGAAAGCCGCGAGAAGCCTGAGGGCGTCATAGCGCGGCATTGCGCGAACCGCTGGCCAAACATACGTGTAGGCCACCACTGAACTTGTCAGAAACGCGCCGACGACGCTTAGCACGAATGGGAGATTGAAGTCCGGTGGCATGCTCGGATTCCTTTGTGTTTGTTTCCCCAGGTCAGGTGAGGTCGAAACCAGTGGATTCGCTTCGACGTCGGCGGACGCTCAGGGATTGGCCACGAGCAAGCGGAGCGGCATAAGCGGACCGACTGCAATGTAATCGTGGTCCATAAGATTTTGCTTGGCCAATGGAAGGCCCTCCATGATCGTCTGCGCCTCGGCGACATCCCTGGTATCCAGCAAGAGGACAACTCCGCGACCATCGCCACGCGAATACCACTCACAAATCTTCCCATTGAGATAGAGCTGCACGGTCTGCCGGATTTCGGCTGGCATGACGGCCATGACCTGTTCGCGTGTGACGCCCGCCTTCACGGTAAGGATGACCATCACCCCGGTGGTCGTGGGCGAGGCGGCTTGTGCTTGGGCAACGGATGGATGGGTCATGGAAGTAACGCCTATCAGAGTTAGGGTGAGTGCCAAGACGACGCTACGGATTGCTTTCATTGGTCTCGTTTCTCCGATCATGGCGGTCACCTTTGTTGTTTGAGATGGCCAGGATGTCGCGAATGTTGGGGCTCGACATCAGCGGTGCTCCTGATTTGCGAGTCAGATGTACGACCGCTTCCCGTGAGCGACTATTCGCGATAATGTTGATGGGCCATGAAGCAGAACTTCACAGTCAGGCAGGGTGCGCTCGACGGCGTGGAGGCGTTCCTCAGCGTTGCCCAGCACCGCAGTTTTCGCAAAGCGGCGGCAGAGCTTGCGGTGACGCCTTCTGCGATCAGCCAGGCAGTACGTACTCTTGAGGCGCGCGTCGGCGCAGCGCTCTTCCTTCGAACGACTCGCAGTGTTGGCCTGACCGAAGCCGGCGAACGATTTCTGTTGCGCGCCAAGCCTGCTTTTGAGGAACTCGTCGCCGCGAGCGAGGTCGCGCGCGACCTTGGGCAGCGGCCTGCCGGACTGTTGCGCCTCACGGTGCCACGGGCGGTGGTGCCTATTCTGCTGGAACCGCTGATCGCATCCTTCTGCCAAGCCTATCCCGAGGTCGAGGTTGAGATCGCTGCGAGCGAGGAACTGGTCGACCTCGCGGCCGAAGGGTTTGATGCCGGCGTCCGGCTGGGCCAGTTCATCGCCGCGGACATGGTTGCGGTCCGGCTCACGCCGCCCTTTCCTTTCGTGGTCGTCTGCAGCCCCGAGTATATACGCCGACGGGGAAGGCCCGAGCGTATCGACGATCTGCGTCAGCATGCCTGCTTACGCATTCGCCGCTCGAACGGGTCGATCGCACCGTGGTCCTTTGTCAACGGCAACAAGCCGATCGAGGCGATCGTCTCGGGACCGCTAATTGCCTACGATTTTCCCACCATTCTTGGCGCGGCCGCGGAAGATATGGGGCTTGCGCAAGTGCCTGAGCCGATCGCGGTTGGACAGGTGAAAGCGGGCAAACTCGTGCGCGTTCTGGAGCCGTTCGCACCGATGGCGCCGGGTGTGTTCCTCTATTATCCCAGCCGCCATCAAATGATGCCGAAACTGCGAGCCTTCATCGATCATGTGAAGGGCCGCTCACAGACCATGCGGCGTGCCAGAACGAAAGCTTCTTGAGCGCTCAAGCCATCGAAAATCTTGGAGCGAGTGAAGGGAAACTCCAAAACATATTTCATTCGATCGCCCGATGTCTTCCATTGCGTCTTTATCTTTAAAACCGCAGAGTTTAAGCTGCATTTTGGCTGGGGGTATTTTTCATGCACATCCGCTGGCGAGTGGTCGCTGTTGCGTTCATTTCCTTTTTAATTGCTTCAGTCGCACTCCTTGCTGATGAACCGGAGATCGACATGTTCGCGTCTATGGCTGGCAAGTGCAGCACGCTGAAAGTCGCGGAACGCGATTTCGCGTGCACATCTGTGGCCTTCTCCCACAGCCCAGGGGGCCGATCTGGTTTCACCGTCCCTTTGAACGATTCAGACGATGATAGTCACATCATCACGTTTTCGGGTGAACATGGCAGGAGAGAGCAGGATAACCTGTACGAGCTGTCAATCGACCGGATGCTGTTGAAATCCAAGGACAGGCCCAAGCTCGATGGGCTGCCGATACCGTCCGTCGAGCCATCGACTGGCACGTGTAAGCAGATTGGAAATTTCGCGGCACAACAAGTGTCCAGTGTTTCCTGTATTGCCACCGATGAAAAGGGGAGGAAATATGAACTCCAGTTCGAGTCGGATGGCTCACCTATCAAGGTGATGATGATCAGGGCAGCGGATCCAGATGCGGAAGAGCCCCATGCCCAGGTACTCTCCGAACATATGGCGCAGCTCAAATGCCGACAAATGGCTGAAGTTCAGCGTGTCCTGCCCAGAGACCGCACAGCCTTCATTCTTCGATGTATGGACGAATAACGCGTGAGGACAAGCGGGTGAGCAACTTGCCATTGACCTTCCGTACCAGTTCGACTCCGGGGACCGGGAAGCAATTCTCGACAAGGTCCCCTCCGCCTGGCGCCCGTTCGGCGCACGTATTGAGGTAGAGCCATGCGATTACCTTCAGCTCGTTGGGCCTTACTCGGCTTGGCGCTAGTTATGTTGGCTGGCTACGCTCTAAATCGCGGGGTTTTAGTCGGATCCAGGATAGAAACCGCCAAATTAAGCGACGACTATCCGGTGCCATTTTACAAGAAACATTGTCGCTACCTGTTCTTCACCGGTGTCCAACAGGTATGGACAAGCTCCGAATCCACCAGAGAAGATGCGGAAAAAAGCTCGTGTGCTCCGCTGAAAAGCGAACCCATTATTCACCGGCGGCGCAAACCTCCCAATTCCTAGCGGAATTTTTTTGCGTGCTTTCGCACCCGCCCCGCCGAGTCGAGCATGATCTGATCCAACATCATCGCATCTACTGGGGCTGGTTCGGCGTAAACCAGTGCTGCGTTGGCGCGTTGCATTCGGGCAACACTCTTTGGAAAACTTGATGACCTGCAGTTTCCCTCATTGCGCGTTCGCATCTTGGTCCGAAAAATCAGCGTCGTCGCATGCTTGGCTGTGCAGCATGGCTCAGGTTTAGCCTTTGGAGGCGACGGGATATGAACCCGCGGCGATTTGCGAATGTGGCGGCTGCGTTGTGCGGAACGGTTGTTCTCGCGGGCTGGGTCGTCGCCTGGCCTGTTGGCTTCGGTTCGGCCGGCATCGAAAACACCGGCGCAGCGCCAATCGAGGACCGCCGCGCACCATCTCTCGCCGCCGACGCCGAGATCGCGAACGCACTGCAGGCAACCGCAATGGGCAACGCCGCTATCGCTAACGCCAATGTGGTGACGGCCGCCGAACCGGTAACAGAGGCGGCCACCGACACGGCGGCGGCCTCCGTTGAGCCGGCATCGATCGTCGAGGCCGGGTTGCCCGATTCGTCGCAGATGCTGCCGTCCGAAACACCGCCCGCGCAGGTGGCGACAGCGAGCACGCCTGATCCGGTGCCAAACGACGCCAGGGAGACCGTGAGCCGCATCGAAATTCTCGACGAGTGCCTGGTAGCGGAGACCTGCATCGACCGATTCCTGTGGGAGCTCTACCAACGGACGCCCAAGGAAGACAGCATCAAGGTGCATGAGCAGAGGAAAGTGACAGTCAAGAAGAGGGGCAAAACGAAGACTGTCACCAAAAGCTTTACCAGGCTCGTCGATGAGGACTTCGCGTGGAAGGATCCGAAGGCGGCGGAAAAAGCCGGCATGCCGATGATGGACTACGTGATCGGAGGCATGGAACGGAGCTTCAAGCTGAAGCTCTTTTATACGCTTTACGCGGCGGAGCAGGCCGGGCTGTCGCCAGGCATCACCAGTGCGTTCCGCGATGACTACCGTCAATCGATCGCAAGCGGCCTGAAGGCGGCGACTGACAGGTCATACCATGGCGGGAGCTTCCGCGGCGGCTATGGCCACGGGCTTGCCGCCGATGTCGTCAGCGTCAAGGGCGCGACACGGGCGCAGCGATGGATTTCCACTGAAAGCTTCTGGAAATGGATCGATGCACACGGCAAGGAGTTTGGAATCGGGCGACCGTATCTCGATAGAGATCCGCCGCATCTGGCAGCGACCGACGGCAAGGAATATGCCGCCCACCACCGCGAGACGAAAGCTCGACACGCGGGATCGGATATCAAGAAGCGCAACCGGCTAGCCGTGCGGGACGATCACAGCGTGGCGAAACGCCCAAGAACCGCAAGATCGTCGAAGGTGAGAACGATCTAACCCGGTTCAAGCACGCATTCCAACACGACGCGGGCAAGACCGCAAAAGCGCTCGGGGTTGAAGTGCCGGCAACGCTGCTTGCGCTCGCCGACGAGGTGATTGAATAGGAGTGTCTCTTGTTGTGCATGAGTCTCTTGTTGGCACTTTTCGGACCTGAGTGCCCAAGCTGACAATGTCCGCTCACGGGGACAGAGCGGACCTCGCGGCTGCGGGCATCGAAGTCCGAGTCTGACCCACCTCGGACATCGGGCCCGATCCGTGTTGAGCCCGGCTGGGTGCAAATTCTCGCTCGCCACTCCATCGCAAAGTGCTAGGCTTAGGTTAAGGGGGCACATGCGTCGTCGGGAGTTCATCACGCTTTTTGGTGGCACGGCGGCGACGTGGCCGCTGGCCGCACGCGCGCAGCAACCGGCAGGGCGGGTCTACCGGGTGGGGTACCTCACGATCTCTTCCCGGGAGCAAACGCTCCATCTCAGTAAAGCGTTCGAAGAAGGCCTGCGGAGCCTCGGCTACCGCGTTGGCGACAATGTCGTTATCGAGTACCGCACCGCCAACGGCGAGATGGAACGGATGCCCGAGCTTGCGGCCGACGTGGTCCGGCTCGGCGTGGACGTCATCATTGCCACCGGGGGCAATCCGGCCACGGTTGCGGCCATGAAGGCAACTACAACCATCCCGATCGTTATGACCAGCGGTGTCGATCCGGTCAGCACTAGGCTTGTCGCCAGTCTGGCGCGCCCCGGCGGTAACGTCACCGGGCTCGCCGTGGATGCGGGCGGCGAGATTTTGGGTAAGCGGTTTGAGTTGCTGAAGGAAACGCTGCCGAACCTCTCGCGTTTGGGCATTCTGTGGAATCCGGACGTTGCGTTCATTCGGAATCGGCAGACGGCGATGGCGGAGACCGCCCGGACATTAGGGTTGACGACTATTCCGGTCGAAGCACGTGGGTTGGACACGCTTGAGGAGGCGTTCGCGACGATGGTGAGGGCGCGCGTGCAGGCGTTCGTCATGCAGGGAGATAGTGTGCTGTTCAACCATCGCGGCCAGATCGCAGAAATGGCTTTAAGGAATCGGTTGCCAGCCGCCTCTCTTCAGAAAGAGTATGCAGATGCGGGTTTCCTTCTGACCTACGGGGCCGATGCTCGAGATTTATATCGTCGTGCTGCGGGCTTCGTAGATAAGATTCTCAAGGGTGCGAAGCCAGCGGACCTGCCGGTCGAACAACCGACCAAGTTCGAGTTGGTGATCAATTTAAAGACCGCCAAGGCCCTCGGCATCGACATTCGGCCAACGCTCCTTGCCCGCGCCGACGAGGTGATCGAGTGAAGCGCCGGGATGTCTGAGTCTGGCACTTTTCGGACCTGAGTGCCCAAGCTGACAATGTCCGCTCGCGGGGATAGAGCGGACCTCGCGGTTGCGGGCATCGACTTCTGGATTTTGGAAGCGGGTGCCCTACTTGGGTGGCTCCGACCAATGTGCTTGTTCGCAAGGTCGAGCGTCATGAAGACACTATTCGGATCGAGAATATAGTCGCCGAATGGCCCGGAGCTGATAAATCCGAAGCGAGAGTAAAGGGCGCGCGCCGGAGCAAAAGCATCCATTGCGCCGGTTTCCAGGCTGAGGCGCTGGTAGGAACGCGACCGCGCCTCTGCAACCATATGCGTGACCAGACCAGCCGCTACTCCGCGGCCGCGATATTTCGCCGCCGTGTGCATTGACTTTATCTCACCCTGAAATGAATCGAGCTCTTTCATGGCGCCGCACCCCAACAGACTGGCGCCATCCCATGCGGTCCAGAACGTCACCTCCGGCGACCGCAGAGCATCCAAATCCAGCGCATGAACACTTTCAGGGGGCGACCACTTTCTGCAATGTTCGAGGTGAGCCCGAAGCAGCTCGGCTATTTCGGGTCCTCGCAGGTCATCTACACGAATCTGCATTCTGCCTTCCTCGTGCACGGCACGGTGGAATGTAGCTTTTCCGGCTCGTGACATCTACTCGCGCCGCGTCTCCTGCTGGCACATCTGCGGCTGAGCGGCCGGGCTGAC
Organism: uncultured Alphaproteobacteria bacterium; assembly: GCA_963761395.1. GTDB lineage: Bacteria > Pseudomonadota > Alphaproteobacteria > Rhizobiales > Xanthobacteraceae > Bradyrhizobium. Next base: position 39,479 of record CAVXHU010000020.1, on the reverse strand, counting down.
GATGTCCGCTCCGCTGTCCGTCACAATCACATCAACCGGCATTTGCGCGGGCTCAGCGGCAGCGCCCTGCAGCCGTCGATCCCGTCGAACTAGTTAGCGGCACGTTCATGAGGCGCGAGCAACGGTAACGCACACGCCGCCGGACGTGACGGCTATTGCTGCGGCGAACCTGTGAACGGCGAGCCGTTTGATTCCCTGATCGGCTTGCAAGAGTGACCCCAGCAAAAACGTCTCAAACAACCACCAACATAGAAGAAAGGGATGATCCATCGGGGACAAGTTCGGGCTCTGAAAGAGGTTAAAGTCCGGAGGCCGGTCCACACTTCGCAGACTTGAGCTTTCGCAACTTTCGCGATTGGTTGTTCACTACTCTGACCACAACATCGATATGCACTTGCCCTGACCGCGATGGCGCATCATCGCGAGGACTTCGTAAATGCCGCACATTACCAGCAGATTATCACTGATGCTGATTGTTTATGTAACAAACACAGCGACACTATTTTTGGGCTTCAAGGCCGCCGCTTTGACGTTGAGTCCCAGTCAGAATGTGCTTCTGCTAAGCGTCCATTCGGTGAGCATGTTCGTCGCGCAAATCTCGGACCTCGGATACTCTCGGCCGGCCTATCGCAACCTGGCGCAAAGACCGCAGCTCGCGGAACAGGCAAAGTATTATTACAGCGTAAATTTCCAGCGCTTCTTGATAATGCTGCTCTGCTTGCCCATTGCTTGTGTTTTAATGCCGGTATCCGGACAGCCTTTAGTCCTGATCCTTGGAGTACTTCTCGTTGTCGGGTTTTCGTTACGGTCTCCGTGGCTAGTTGCGGCCACCCCGAGACTTTTCCGTGTGTACACCATTTCTGAGATAATTTTCTCCTCGCTAGCTGCAGCTATTTTCGTTGGTATCATCCTTCTCGAATATCGCCCAACGCTGATTGTTATATTGAGCATCCTTGTCGCCGCGAGGCTCGGCCCGGTGATACTCGTAAGCGAACGATTATTTCGATATGTATCCGCGGCAGCTGTGCTTCGTTTTGACCGGGATATTTTTCGCGAATCGCTCGCTTCCCTGGGCATAAAACTGATCCTGCTAGCCTCGCATAATTCCAATGGTTTCTTCCTCATCGTGTTGTTCACACAAAGCGAAGTTGGCCTGTACCTGCAGGCTGACAAGCTGTTCTATGCGGGCGTGGGATCATTTGCATTTATGTCTCAGGAAGTGGTGAGATTAGCAACCGCCGGTCATTTTCGACGAGTGCGGTGGGACGTTTTGGCAGCCAGTTGTTTTCTGGTATTTTCTGTTCTGGCGATTTGCTTTGCGATCTCAGCGCCTTTCTTTTTGACACTAGTTTTTTCAGAAACGTATGTAGCAGCGGCAGAGCCGCTGCGATGGATGCTGATCGGATTTCCGCTGATGGCAACCAACATCATACTAGCAAATGCCTATTTGCATCACCGCCGTTACGACGGACTTTGGATCAAGGCCGCTTCTTTTGCAGCGCTTGGCAACCTGCTAACTCTGGCTGCCGTTTATTTTATGATGCGACCGAATGCTGCCGCGTTTGGCGTGATTGCAAGTGAGGGTGCAGCGTTTGTGTTTCTGATTTCTGCGTTCCGAAAGGGTGTCCAGATTGAGGGGGATAATGCCGCCAAGGCGAAGGAGCACGCAGCTCTGCTTCAACCCAGCAGCAATACGAGCGCTGTATAGCAAGCAGCAGGGATAGCGGCGGTATGCTTGGGCCGGGTGCTGGCAATGGACGCGGAAGCGGCAAATGCCTGCGGTTCGCCGATTGCAAAATGAAAAGACTGCCAACTGAGGCGGCACTTCACAAAAGATATCCGAGGAGGTGAACATGTTGCGTCGGAGTTTGCGACAAAAGGCCAACAGCATCGCTGTTCGAATTCCAGGCTTTGAGAAGTTGGTTTCCCTGACTCTTCCGAGGGCTCAGGCTTTCCAGGTGGCTTACGCCATGGGGGCTTGGGGAAGCGCGGAAAGTGGTTCAGGCGCTGGTTCGGAGCTAGGTGCCACGGAAAATGTGAGGGCCTATCTTCCCGAACTGTTTCAGCGACTCCAGGTGTCCAAGTTCCTGGATGCACCGTGCGGTGACTGGAACTGGATGAGGCGGGTTGATCCCTCCGGCGTCGACTATGTGGGTGCCGACGTCGTTGCCAACGTAGTCGCCAAGAACAACCAGGAATACGCCCGTCCCGGCGTGCGATTTATCCACGCGGATCTCACTAAAGATCTTCTACCCGCAGCCGACATGATCATGTGCCGCGATTGTTGGGTCCACCTGTCGTTCCAAGACATTGCAGCGATCTTGAAGAACTTTCGACGTACCGGAGCGACATGGTTATTGGTCTCCAACACACCTAGCCAAGAAAGGAATCAGAACAAGCGCACGGGTATTGACTGGCGACATCTGAACTTGCGTCTGCCGCCCTTTAACTTCCCGCCAGAGACCGAAAGCCGGAAAGACCACTATCCTGATGTCCCATTCGAGATCACCCTTTGGCGATTGGCAGACCTGCCCGAGATCAATCTTTGAAGGCGACCGTCCTAATCCAGGGCCGTCGCAAGCCTGGCGCGACCGGGCGGTAATGTGACCGGCTTCTGGTTCATTCTGCCACAACTTGGTATCGAGCGCCTCGCACGGAGCCGAATATTGAATTCTAGTTCCGCTGCGCTGCATCCAACGCGGTGACTAGCGGGAGAGCAGCGATCAGCGCCTGGGGCTGGACGCGATGATGCGCCAAAGACGGCCAGCAACGCGCCGCGGGAATGACCTTCGCCGCCCAAAGCCTGCCGGATCGGGGCCAATGCGGCCGGTCGCACTATCAAGTGCCGATATTGCATCGTGGTCCTGTCTCGTCAGCGCAAAGGTGAACACGTCAATGTTCTCTGCGATGTGAGCGGGTGCCACCGACCTGGGTATCGCAACAAAGCCGCTTTCGATGTGCCAGCGCAGGACGACCTGCGCCGGCGTTCGCCCGTGGCGGTCGGCGATCGCTCTGAGGGTGGGATGAATGAGGGTTTTGCCCTGTCCGAGCGGACTCCAAGCCTCGGTGGCGATGTTGTATCGCTCATGTGTTTCCCGCAAGGCCCGCTGCTGGAAACCCGGATGCAGTTCAACCTGATTGAGGGCGGGTACGACACCCGTATCGCCGATAATGCGCTCCAGATGGTCGGCCGTGAAGTTGGAGACGCCGATTGATCTCACGCGACCCTGCTTCCTCAGCTCGATGAAAGCACGCCACGTATCGACATAAAGTCCACGCTGCGGACAAGGCCAGTGAATGAGGTAGAGGTCAATCACGTTGAGCCTGAGCTCGCGGGCGCTCGCGTCGAAGGCGCGCAGCGTCTGATCATAGCCGTGACTGTCATTCCAGAGCTTGGTCGTTACGAAGAGGTGATTCCGCGGCACCACGCTTCCCTCAAGGGCTCGGCCTACGCCGGCTTCGTTGCCGTAGTTTGTGGCGGTGTCGATCAGGCGGTAGCCGGCGCCAATCGCGGCTCCGACAATCTCCGGCGCCTTCCCGTCGCCAGTTTGCCACATGCCAAGCCCGAGCTGCGGGATGCTGTGGCCGTCGTTGAGGCCTAGGCGTGGAACTTCGGATCCGCTCGTCATATCTGGTTTCGCATTGCGTTCACCGAATCTGCCCAGTCCAAGTGACGGCGAGAGCATCCGATGCTTCCTTGCGTACGGTCGGACATGTTGGAGGCATCACCGTAGAGGCAGAGCTTGCGATTGCAAGCCGGAATTGAACGCCATCAGGATGTCGTTTCCACCATGGTCTGCGACGTATATGTCCAGGCAGCGCCAGTAGGATCAGAACGCGAGTTCGAGCCGGAATTAGTAGCTATGAGGATGTCGTCTGTCAGGCGGCACATGGCAAGTTCCTCTGTGATTTAAATCATAGCCTCCGGGTTGAGGAGGCCGAGGTCTGACATTACCTGCCGATGAAGTCGTCGTTGCGTACTCTCAATTCGGACGAGAGTATTGATAGATATCAATAATGGCTGCAAACGCAGCCGGGCTCGACGGGGCGGATTGCGATCCCTGGTCATTCCACCAGCAGCACATCCACCGCCACGCCGAGCTTTTGCTTGCGCGATCCCACGATGATGCCATCGACCGGCGAGACATCGGAAAAATCCCGCCCCACCGCCAGCACGATGTGGTCGTTCTCGACCAGCAGATCATTGGTCGGATCAAGGCCGACCCAGCCGATCTCCTCGCCGCACCACAGCGAGACCCATGCGTGGGTCGCGTCGGCGCCTTGCAGGCGCGGTTTGCCCGGCGGCGGGATGGTGCGCAGATAGCCGCTGACATAGGCCGCCGGCAGTCCGAGGCCGCGGAGCCCCGCGATCATCACATGGGCAAAGTCCTGGCACACGCCATGGCGTTTCTCGAACACTTCCTTGAGCGGCGTGGAGATGACGGTCGCTTTCGGGTCGTATTTAAAATCGGTGCGGATCCGGTGCATCAGCTCGACCGCGCCGGCAAGGATGCCGCTGCCCGGCGCAAAGCTTAGCGAGGCATAGTCGGTGACCGGCGGCTGGACCGGGACCAGCGGGCTCGCAAAGACGTAGCCGATCGGCGAAGTGGGGCCGAGACTGCTGGCCTCAAATGCCATGTCGCGGACGCTCTGCCATGCCGGACTTTGCGTGGCGCGGCCCGGGGCGCGGCGGCAAACCGAAACCCGCGACCGGGAATCGATGCGAAGGGTGCGATGCGGGGCTTCGATCAGGACGCTCTCGGTATGGGTGCCGAAAAAGTCGTGCCGTATGGTGCGCTCCGCGGGGCGCGGCCTGATATCGACGGTATGCGAGACCAATTGTTGTCCGTCGCCGCTCCTCGGCTCCAGCCGCAGCGAACATCGCGCGAAACCGACCGGACTTTCGTAACTGTAGGTGGTGACGTGACGGATGTCGTAGATCACGCGAGGCCCGTCAGCTTTTCCGGCCGGCTCGCATTGGGCCCGTGCGGAAAATAATGCGATCCGATGGCATCGGCGAGGTTGAGCAGATCCTGCTCCAGCGCGAACAGCGTCTTGGTATCGAGGCTTGCAGCCTCCGCTGTCGTCAACGTGGCTTGCAGCGCGACGGCGAGACGCTGCGGCCGCTCGATCAATCCTCCCTCTTTCAAGGTCGGCAGGCTCGCGATGTGATCGTTCAACGCAGACACCTGAAACGCCACCGACCGCGGATTGTAGGGGTCGAGAACCACGAGATCGCGCACCGGCGCCAGCAGCGGACCGACCAGGTAACGCGAGCGATAGGTGATCTGGCAATCCACCAGCGTCAGCAGGATGTCGAGGTCTTCGCCGCCGGCCTCGTCATAGGCGAACTGGCGCGCGAAACGCACGGTGTTGATCGCGCGCTCGGCGCGGCGGCCCATTTCGAGAAAGCGCCAGCCGGCGGCGCGGTTCATGTTTTCCTGCGCCAGGCCCGCGAAGCTCGCGAGCTCCTGCAACGTCAATTCGGCGGCACTGACGACGCCGTCGTCATCGTCGACCTCTTGCGCAAGGCGTTCCGCCATTTCGGTAATGACCTGCCAGGCATCCGGCGAAAGCCGTTCGCGCAGCGATGTCGCGGTTCGCTGTGCCGAGCGCACCAGCGACAAGGCCGAGCCGAACTTGTCCTCGGCCTGCAACGCTTCCGCCGCCACCTTCGAGGGCTGCGCCCGCGACGCCTGCGAGGTCGCGCCCCACGTGACGAGAAGCCGTTGAATACGCTCGACGGAATGAAGCACGGTCGACGACCCCTTGCCGGGATCGCGCTGGGTCCCGAGCGCCCGCACCAGCCGCAGCGTCGCCTCGGCGCGCTCGAGATAGCGGCCGAGCCAGAACAGATTGTCGGCGGCCCGGCTCGGCACCACGCCGGCGATGCGCCTGATCCGCACCGTATCGACCGCCGGCAGCAGCGTCGCGGGTGAAACCGCCCGGTCGGAAACCACCCAGACATCCGCCGCCCGCGCGCCGTCTCCCATCGACACCGCGCGGGCATCGGGTTGCTCGGCGATCCGGCAAAAGCCGCCGGGCATCAGGGTCCAGCCGTCGGGCGTTGCGGCCGCGAAAACCCGCAGCACGAACGGGCGCGGCGTGATCCGCCCCTGGTCCCATACCGGCGTCGTCGAAAGCCGCACCAGTTCCTGGCCGACATAGTCGATGCCGCGATCGTTGATCGCGCCCTTGAGCCGTTCGCGCTCGCTTGACGACAACTCGCTGGCGAGCACAGGCCCGTGACCCGGGAAACCGGGAACGCCTCTGCCGTAAGCGCCCTCGATCGCCACCTCGTCGAGCCGCGACAACACTTCCTCGCGCGCGGCCTTCTGGCCGCACCACCACGTCGCGATATGCGGCATCTTCAAATCTTCGCCGAAGAACCGCCGGCTCAGGCTGGGCAGAAAGCCCAGCAGCGCGCGGGCCTCCATCACGCCGGAGCCCGGCATGTTGGCGACGACGACGCCATTCTTCCGGAGCACATCGATCAGGCCGGGCACGCCGAGCTGCGAGGCGGCGTCGAGCTCCAGCGGATCGAGAAAATTGGAATCCACCCGGCGCAGCAACACGTCGAGCCGCTTCAGGCCGGCGACGGTGCGGATATGGATGCGGTCGCCGCTGACGGCGAGATCGTCGCCCTCGACCAGCAAAAATCCGAGATAGCGCGCCAGGGTCGCGTGCTCGAAATAGGTTTCACTGAATGCGCCGGGCGTCAGCAGTCCGATCCGCGGCTCGTCGCGGTCGGCGCTGGCGCGAAGTGAGTCGCGGAACGCCTCGAAGAAGGGCGCCACCCGCTCCACATTCATCGATTTGTAGAGCGTGGTAAAAGCCCGCGACAATACCAGCCGGTTTTCCAGCGCGTAGCCTGCGCCTGACGGCGCCTGGGTGCGGTCGCCCAGCACCCACCAGCGCCCATCGGGGCCGCGGCCGACATCGGCGGCATACAGGTTCAGATATCGGCCACCTGGCGGCTTGATGCCGCAAACCGGGCGCAGGAATTCGGTGCTGCCGGCGATGGCCGCCGCCGGTATCGCGCCCTCGGCAACCAGCCGGCCCTCGCCATAGAGGTCGCTCAGCACCAGCTCCAGCAACTCTGCGCGCTGCACGATGCCGGCGGTCAGCTGCTGCCAATCGGCCTCGTCGATCAGGAGCGGCAGATGGCTCAACGGCCAAAGCCGGTCGGCGGTCTCGCCGGGCGCGCGATAGGTCACGCCGGCTTCCCTCAAGTGCCGGTCGGCGGATCCGAAACGCCGCTCGATCTCAGCCGGGCTCAGGGTGGCGAAGGCATCGAAGAACCGGGTCCAGACCGCGCGCGGCGCCCCGTCCGGCGCGATGTATTCATCGGGAATTCCCGGCAGCCGAACATAGTCGCGCGTCCACTGCGCCACCCGCCGATTGGCCGGACGGGCCTTGTTTCCCTGACTGCTTGCCCGACTGCTTTGCTGGCCGTCGTGTCCCGCCATTCCGACTCTCCTGCCCAAGGCCCATTTTAATGGAGCAGCGGCGTCCTCAAGTCGAGGGTCAATGGGAATTCAATGGTGCGCTCCTCGCGCGGCGGATCGATCTTGCCGGGGGTATGGCCATGATCCTGAAACCGGGCAAGCCGCCGCGCCTCGGCTTCGTAGGAATTGACCGGTTTGGTCTCGTAGCTGCGCCCGCCGGGGTGCGCGACATGATAGACGCAGCCGCCCAGCGACCGGCCGTTCCAGGTATCGATCAGATCAAACGTCAGCGGCGCGTGCACCGGAATGGTCGGGTGCAGCCCGGAGGCCGGCTGCCATGCCTTGAAGCGGACGCCCGCGACCGCCTCGCCGGAGCGGCCGGTTTCCGTCATCGGCATCCGCCTGCCGTTGCAGGTGACGACGTGGCGGCCTTCGACAAAGCCTGACGCCTTGACCTGCAGCCGCTCCACCGAGGAATTGACATAACGCACGGTACCTCCGGCCGAGCTCTCCTCGCCGAGCACGTGCCACGGCTCCAGCGCCTGGCGCACTTCCAGCGCGACGCCGCCATGGTGGACCCGGCCGAACACGGGAAATCGGAATTCGAGCTGTGCCGCGTACCAATCCGGCGAAAAATCGTAACCGGACTGTTTCAGCTCGGTGAGCACGTTCAAAAAGTCTTCCCACAGGAAATGCGGCAGCATGAAACGATCGTGCAGCGTCGTGCCCCAGCGCACGAACTTGCCCTGCTGCGGTTCGCGCCAGAGTTTTGCGATCAGCGCGCGGATCAGCAATTGCTGCGCCAGTGACATGCGCGGGTCGGGCGGCATTTCCAATGCGCGGAATTCGACCAGGCCGAGCCGGCCGGTGGCGCCGTCGGGCGAATAGAGCTTGTCGATGCAGATTTCGGCGCGGTGGGTGTTGCCGGTGATGTCAACCAGGATGTGCCGGAACAGTCGATCCACCAGCCACAGCGGGGCTTTGATTCCCGGCGGCGGCACATGGGCCAGCGCGATTTCCAGTTCATACAGGCCGTCATGCCGGGCCTCGTCGATGCGCGGCGCCTGGCTGGTGGGACCGATGAACATGCCCGAGAACAAATAAGACAGCGACGGATGCCGCTGCCAGTACAGCACAAGGCTCTTCAGCAAATCCGGACGGCGCAGGAACGGCGAATCCGCCGGCGTGCCGCCGCCGACCACCACATGATTGCCGCCGCCGGTACCGGTGTGGCGGCCGTCGACGAGATATTTGTTGGCGCCGAGCCGAACCTGGGCGGCGTCTTCGTACAGGCCGAAGGTGATGTCGACGGCTTCGCGCCAGCTCGACGCCGGCTGGATGTTGATCTCGATCACGCCGGGATCGGGCGTTACCTTGATCACCTCGACGCGCGGATCGAATGGCGGCGGATAGCCCTCGACATGAACCTGCATCCGCATTTCTTCGGCGGTCGCCTCTACCGCGGTGACCAGTTCCAGATAATCCTCCAGTCGCTCCACCGGCGGCATGAACGCGCACAGAATGCCGTCGCGGATCTCGATCGACATCGCGGTGCGCACGCCGCCCGATCTGAGCTGCTGTTCCTGTACCTCCTGATGCGCCGCACTTTCGGCTTGAGCGGTCTGGTCATACACCGGCAGCGCCTCGCGCGGCTCCAGCGGATCCTGCTCGACGATGTAGGGAAAATCTTCCGCAGGGATATGCGGCAACGAGGCGATCGGCAGCCGCAGCCCCAGCGGGGAATTGCCCGGCGTCAGGAACAAATTGCCGCGGCGCAATTTCCAGCGCTCGCTCTTCCAGCGTCCGGCATCGGCATTCCAGCGCTGGATCGGCAAAACGAAACCCTTGGGAACGTTGAGCCCCTGATCGAACACCCGCGCCATCCGCGAGCGCTCTTCCGGATCGGACAATCTGGAATCGCTGGGATCGACATTCGGCGGCAGGCCGGCTTCCTTCTGCAGCCAGTGGCGAGGGGTCTTCGAACGCCGGCATGATGAATTCGGAATCGACGCCGAGTTTTTCCGCGGTGCCTTCCGCGAAGCGCTCGGCGTCCTCGATCCCGCGCCTTGCGCGGGTTCTCGATGGTCGCGATCAGATCGGAATTCTTCCAGATCGGCACACCGTCCTTGCGCCAATAGAGGCCGAACGCCCAGCGCGGCAGGCTCTCGCCGGGATACCATTTGCCCTGGCCGTAATGCAGCAGGCCGCCCGGCGCGAACCGCGTCCGCAACTTGCGAATGAGATCGTCGGCAAGGCCGCGCTTGGTCGGTCCGACCGCGGCGATATTCCATTCCGGCGATTCCAGATCGTCGACGGAAACGAAGGTCGGCTCGCCGCCCATCGTCAGGCGCACGTCGCCAGCTTGCAGATCGGCATCGACCTGCTCGCCGAGCTTGTCGAGGCGGGCCCAGGAATTGTCGGAGAACGGCCGGGTGATCCGCGGCGCCTCGCGGATGCGCCTGACGTTCATCTCGAAGCCGAACTCGACCTGGGCGAATCCGACCGCGCCGCTGATCGGCGCCGCCGAGCGATAATGCGGCGTGGCGGCGACGGGAATGTGCCCCTCGCCGGTCAGCATGCCCGAGGTGACGTCGAACCCGATCCAGCCCGCGCCGGGAAGATAGACCTCGGCCCAGGCGTGCAAATCCGTAAAATCGTTCTCGACCTCGCGCGGCCCTTCGACCGGATCGATGTCGGGGCGCAGCTGAATGAGGTAGCCGGAGACGAAACGGGCGGCGAGCCCGAGGTGCCGCAAGGTTTGAATGAGTAGCCACGCCGAGTCGCGGCACGATCCGGCGCCCGAGGCCAGCGTCTGCTCCGGGCGTCTGGATGCCCGGCTCCATGCGAATGATGTAACGAACCTTCTTTTGCAGTTGCGCGTTGAGCTCGACCAGGAAATTGACCGTGCTCGGCGCCTCGCGCGGAATGCCGGCAAGGTAGGCTGAAAACAGCGGTCCGGGCTCGATGGTCGCGAGATAAGGCGCGAGTTCGGTCTTGAGATCGTTGGGATAGGTGAACGGAAAACTATCGGCGTAAGGCTCGACAAAAAAATCGAACGGATTGATCACGGTCATCTGCGCCGTGAAATCGACCTCGATCTTCAACTCGGTGGCCTTGTCGGGGAAGACAAAGCGCGCGAGCCAGTTGCCTTGCGGGTCCTGCTGCCAGTTCACGAAATGATTTGTCGGCGTGACCTTGAGCGAATAGCTCAGGATCGGCGTGCGCGTGTGCGGCGCCGGCCGCAGGCGAATGGTTTGAGGGCCGAGGTCGATCGGACGGTCATATTTGTAGTGCGTGACGTGATGTAGTGCGACGAAGATCGACACAGCCAGTCTACTCCAGCAGCTTTTTTAAGCAGAACACTGGTTCCGGCTGACATCAAGCACTAACAACGGGCAGCGATTGCCTAAGCGGCGTGCGGATTGCGGTGTTCCCCGATATCCGTCGTCCCTGCGAACGCAGGGACCCATAACCCCGGGCGTCAATGGTTAAAAGGCAGTAGTCCAACACCGCGCTCGAATCGATAGGCCGCGGCGCCGCGATGAGCGCACTTGCGCTCACGCTGGGGTCCCTGCGTTCGCAGGGACGACGCAGGAAAGAGGTCGTCCGCGATCGTCGCCCTACATCGTAGCCCCAAGCACCCATGGTGCGAATTCGGCGCCGCCGAAATCAAAACTCTCGCTCTTGGTAGGCTGTCCCGAGGCGGTCTTCAGCATCAGGTCGAAAATGCGCTGGCCGCATTGCTGCACCGTCTCCTCGCCGTCGAGGATGGTGCCGCAATTGACGTCCATGTCGTCTTCCATGCGCCTGAACATCGCCGAATTGGTCGCAAGCTTGATCGAGGGCGCGGGCTTGCAGCCGAACACGCTGCCGCGGCCGGTGGTGAAGCAGACGAGGTTGGCGCCGCCGGCCACCTGCCCGGTCGCCGCGACCGGGTCGTAGCCCGGCGTGTCCATGAAGACAAAACCCTTCTTGGTGACCGCTTCGGCGTAGTTCACGACATCCACCAGGTTGGTGCTGCCGGCCTTCGCCATCGCGCCGAGCGATTTTTCCAGGATCGTGGTCAGCCCGCCGGCCTTGTTGCCGGGGCTTGGATTGGCGTTCATCTCGGCGCCTTCCCGCGCCGTGTATTCCTCCCACCAGCGCATCAGCGCCACCAGTTTTTCGCCGACCTCGCGGCTGACCGCGCGGCGCGTCAGCAGATGCTCGGCGCCATAGGTCTCCGGCGTTTCCGACAGGATCACGGTGCCGCCGTGCCGCACCAACAGATCGCTCGCCGCGCCCAGCGCCGGATTGGCGGAGACGCCGGAATAGCCGTCGGAGCCGCCGCATTGCAGCGCTACCGTCAACTCGCTGGCCGACACCGGCTCGCGCCTGACATTGTTCGCATCGGTGAGCGCCTCGCGCACAAAGGCGACGCCGGCTTCCACGGTCTTGCGGGTGCCGCCGATTTCCTGAATTTCCAGTTCGCGCAGCCTCCCTGCGAGCTTCTGCTCTTTCATCAGCCCGCCGATCTGGTTGACCTCGCAGCCCAGGCCCAGCACGACCACGGCGGAAAAATTCGCATGCCGGGCGTAGCCGCCAAGCGTGCGGCGCAGGATGGTCAGCGGTTCGTCCTGCGTCATGCCGCAGCCGGTCTTGTGGGTGAGCGCGACCACGCCATCGACGTTGGGGAAATCGGCCAGCGGATTGTCGTGCGTGAACGGATTCTTCTTGAAGATATCCGCGACCATGCCGGCGACATGCGCGCTGCAGTTCACCGATGTGAGGATGCCGATGTAGTTGCGGGTCGCCACGCGCCCATCGGGACGGCGGATGCCGTCGAAGGTCGCGGGCAGATCGAAGTTCGGGGTCGGCGTGACGTCGACGCCGAAGGCATAGTCCTTGGCGAAATCGCCCATGCCGCAGTTCTGGGTATGGACATGCTGGCCGGGCGCGATCGGCGATGTCGCAAAGCCGATGATCTGGCCGTAGCGGCGGATCGGCTCGCCGGTCGCGATCGGGCGGGTCGCAACCTTGTGGCCCGCCGGAATGCGCTCGACCGTGGTCACGCCGTCCGCCACCACGGTGCCGGACGGAATGCTCGAGCGCGCGATCAAGACGCCATCATCGGGATGCAGTCGGATGACGGGGGCTGGGGCCATGTCGGTGTCTCCTTGGTGAAGTGGCGAATAGCGAATAGCGAGTAGCGAATAGGGGTACCTCCACTCGCTATCGCTCTCCCTATTCGCCATTCGCCGCGTGGGAAATTTACGCCTTGCCGTTCGAATCCTTGCGGGTCTGCGCCACCTGCATCTTGGCGTAGGTCATCATCAGCCCGCTCTCGTTCGACAGCGTCACCAGCTTGAAGCCCATGTTGATCGCCTTGGTGGCGCCGACCGCGCCGCTGCAGTGAATGCCGGGATAGAGGCCGCGCTTGCCGCACTCCTTCACGATCTTCTCATAAATCTTGAGAATTTCCGGTTCTTCACGGTCGAGCTTCGGCACCAGACCGTAGGATAAGCCGAGATCGGAGGGACCGATATAGACGCCGTTGATGCCCTCGACATCGAGGATCGATTCCATGTTCTCGACCGCGGTCTTGGTCTCCATCATCGGGAGCAACACGATCTCCTCGTTCGCGGTCTGCTGATAGGTGCCGGCCGAACCATACATGCCGGAACGGATCGGGCCGTTGGAGCGGGTGCCGCGCGGCGGATATTTGCTGTAGGCGACGAGGTTCTCGGCTTCCTGCCTGGTGTTGATCATCGGGCAGATCACGCCATAGGCGCCGCCATCGAGCACCTTGCCGATGATGCCGGGCTCGTTCCAGGGCACGCGGACCATCGGCGTCACCGGATGTCCATTCATCGCCTGGAAGCATTGCACCATCGACTGGTAATCCTGCACGCCGTGCTGCATGTCGACGGTGACGCTGTCGAACCCGCACTGCGCGATCACTTCGGCGGAAAACCCCGATGGAATCGCAAGCCAGGCGTTCACCACGGTCTTGCCCGAAGCCCAGACTTTCTTGACGTTGTTTGCCACTTTGTTTCCTTCCCTTTGTTCATTCAGCTGTCATTGCGAGGAGCAGCGACGAAGCAATCCATTCTGCTGCAGCGATGGATTGCTTCGCTGAACGCTCGCAATGACGGTACAGCATCACGCAGCGCCCTTTGTATGCTCACCTCGCTCACGCCGACTTCGCGGGCGGTGTTCACTATCGCCGCCCAGGTATCATCAGGCAAGGGCACCCCGTTTTTAGTGCGATCGGCACGCGTTTTCCGCTCGGTATCGCCGGGGATCAGCACGGCATCAACGCCGGCGACCGGCCTGGTTGCCCTGATAAAGTCGACATAGCGCGAGATTTCGCCGTCGAAGAAATTGCTGGTGTCGACCACCCTGGGGTCGACATAAACCGCGAACATGCCGTTGGCGAAACGCCGGTCCGGCGCGGTCGCGCCGGTCCCGGTCAAGGCGCCGCCGAGCAACTCGCAGATGAAGGCGAGCCCGGAGCCCTTGTGCTCGCCGAAGGCGCGGATCGCGCCGGTGCCCTTGCTGTGGTCGCGGGGCCCCTCCGCACTGTGCGGCCCGTACAGCACGGCCGGATCTTCACTCAATGTGCCGTCACCGTCGATCAGCGCGCCCTTTGGCAATTTCTTGCCGCCGCGGCTTGCGACCAGCACCTTGCCTTCGGCGACGATCGAAGTGGCGAAATCCAGCACGATCGGATCCTGCCCCTTGCGCGGAATGCCGACGCAATAGGGCGCGGTCGACAGCCGCTTCTCGACGCCGCCAAAGGGCGCCACCAGCAACGAGCCCGCGGCGTTGACGAAGTGGACCGACACCAGCCCTTCGGCGGCGGCCATCTCGGCCCAGTCGCCGACGCGGCCGATGTGCCCGGCGTTGCGCAGCGCCACCGCGGCAAGGCCCGATTTCTTGCACTTCTCGATGCCGATCCTGACGGCCTGCGGCGTGACCGTCTGCCCGTAGCCGAACTTGCCGTCGACCACCGCCAGCGACGGCGTATCGACCACGAGTTCGACGGTCTGATCGGGAACGACCGAGCCCATCTTCTTCCACCTGATATAGACCGGCACCCGGATCACGCCGTGGCTGTCGTGCCCCGTGAGATTCGCGGTCGTGAGATAGCTCGCGATGCGCCTGGCTTCTTCAGGCGAAGAATCCGCGCGGGCGAAAACCTCCGCAACGAAGTCGATCAGATTTTGAACTTTTATGGTGACCATGTTCAGCAGTTACCTTTGAGCGCTTGCCTTGGCATGACCGCCGAGATAGGCGGCAGCGATGGCTTCGTTGCCCCAGAGCTCGTCGGGCTTGCCGCCGAGCACGATGCGGCCGGTTTCCAGCACGTAGCCATGGTCGGCGACCGAAAGCCCCATGCGCGCGTTTTGCTCGACCAGCAACACCGTGGTGTTGCGCCGGATTTCCGAGATGATCCGGAACACCGCCTGCACGATGACGGGCGCCAGTCCCAGCGATGGCTCATCCAGCAACAACAGGCGCGGCTTCGCCATCAGGCCGCGGGCGACCGCGACCATCTGCAATTGTCCGCCCGACAAGGTCCAGCCAAGCGCATTGGAAAATGACCTGATGTCCGGAAACAGGTCGAACATGGCGTCGGCCTCGCGCGACAGCTCGGATTTCGCGATGCGCCGGTTCGAGGCGCCGAGCATGATGTTTTCCTTCACCGACAGGCCCGGAAAAATCCGCCGCCCTTCGGGAACGTGGGAGATGCCGAGACGGACGATGGCCTCCGGCCCAAGGCCGGCGATCGACCTGCCGTCGAACAGGATTTCGCCGGCCGCCGGCTTTGCCAGTCCGGAGATCGCCCGCAGCGTGGTCGATTTGCCGGCGCCATTGGCGCCGAGCAAGGTCACCACCTGCCCCTCATCGACGCTGATCGAGACGCCGCGCAGCGCTTCGATCTCGCCATAGAGCACGATCAGGTCGTTGATTTCGAGCAGCGGCATTATTCGGTCCCGAGATAGGCGGAAACGACATCGGGATGGCGCAGCACCGCCATGGATTCGCCGTCCGCGATGCGGCGTCCGAAATTGAGCACGGTGATGTGCTGGGCCGCTTCAGAGACCAGCGTCATGTCGTGATCGATGATCAGGATGGTCAGGCCCTGGGCGGCGATGCGCTTGAGCAACTCGTGGAGCGCGAGCTTCTCGCTCGAGTTCAAGCCGGCCGCCGGTTCGTCAAGCAGCAGCAAGGTCGGATTGGCGGCGAGCGCGCGCGCGATCTCGATCAGCCGCTGGTGGCCATAGGAAAAACTTGAGATCAATTCGTTGGCGCGGCTGCCCAAGCCGACAAAGGTCAGCGCCGACATCGCGCGCTCGTTGAGCGCGTCTTCTCCGCCTCTGCCGGTCAGCGTGTTGCCGGGCCGCTCGGCGCCGATCACGACGTTTTCCAGCGCGGTCATCGAGCGGAACAGCCGGATGTTCTGGAACGTGCGTCCCAGTCCCGCGGCCGCGCGCTGATGCGGCGGCATGTCGGTGACGTCGGTGCCGTCGAGGACCACCCTGCCCGCGGTCGCCTTGTAGAGGCCGGAGAGCACGTTCAGCGTGGTGGTCTTGCCGGAGCCGTTCGGCCCGATCAGCGCGTGGACGCCGCCGCGCCGGACCTCGATATCGACATCATCGACGGCCTTGAGGCCGCCGAAATATTTGGCGAGACCTTTGACTTCCAGAACCATGGCGCCACCGACGGACGCCGGCGCCAATTGCAGCGCCGGACCGGCGGCACGCACCCTGGCCTTGGCGCGCCAGCGTTCGGTCGCGATGTTGACGAAGCCCCAGATGCCGTCGGGCATGTAGCGGATGATGAGGATCACGGACAATCCGTAGAGCGCCAGATAAAGCCCGGGAACGCTTTTCAGAAATCGCAGCCATTCCGGAATCAGGATCAGCAGGCCGGTGCCGATTGCCGAGCCGATCGGCGAAGCGACGCCGCCGAGCAAGGACATCGTCAGGAATACGACCGACTCGGCAAACGAGAACTGATCCGGGCTGACATAAGCGAACCCGCCGGCGAACAGACCGCCGGCCAATCCGCCCAGCACCGCGCTGAGCGCGAAGGCGGAAACCTTGGTACGGAATACGTCGATGCCGACGACGCCGGCCGCCAGCTCGTTATCGCGCACCGCGCGCATGGCGCGCCCGAGCCGCGTATCCGACAGATGCCAGACGACGTAGCCGACGATCGCCAGCATGGCGACGCAGAAAGCCAGATAGGATTGAGCCGATTGAAACAGAGCCGGCCGGCCGATATTCGATACGCCGTCCGGGCCATGGGTGAGCCAGATGGTGTTGATCATCACCAGCGTGACGATCTGCTGGAACGAAATCGTCACCATCGCCAGATAATGCCCGCCGAGCCGCAAGGTCGACATGCCCAACAGCGCGCCGGCGAAAAGCGCGATGACGCATCCACCCGCAAGGCACAGCCAATAGCTGATATGGTAGTCCGATGTTCCAATACCGACCGCATAGGCGCCCAAACCAAAAAATGCCGCCTGCGCCAGGTTGATCTGCCCACACAGGCCGAGCACGACCGAGAGACCGAACACCGCGATGGCGAATGTCACGGCCTGCATCAGGATGTTGTGGATATAGCCGTCGAACTGCATCGTGGCGGCGAGCGTCACCACAACAGCGGCGCCGATGAAATACGGCAGGTGACGCAACAGCAGCGGCTTTGTATGCGGCGCGGCCACGGCGATCGGCATATTCTCGCTGGGGGCGCTCATGCCTTCTCCGCGACGCGTTCGCCGAAAATGCCCTGGGGCCTGAACACCAGAAACAGCACCAGCACCAGGAAGGCGAAGCCGTCCTTGTAGGGCACTGAAATGTAGGCCGCGCCGAAGGTTTCGATGATGCCGAGCGCCAGCCCGCCGATGATCGCACCGGCGACGTCGCCGAACCCGCCGATGATGGTGGCGGCGAAGGCTTTAAGCGCGATCGTCGAGCCCATCTGGATCGAGACGAACAGGATCGGCGCCACCAGAATTCCGGCGAGACCGCCGAGCACCGCCGAGTAGATGAAGGTGATCATGATCATGGTCGACACGGAAATGCCGAGCAGCGACGCCATCTCCTTGTCCTGCGAGGTCGCCTGCAACTTCTTGCCGAGCATCGTGTGTTCGAAGAACCAGTAATTGAACACAACCAGGATCATCGTCACCGCGATGATCAGCAGATACTGGCTGTCGAGATAAACCGGCCCGAGCTGGATGCCGGGGGTCTCGAACCACCCTTCCAGCACCTGCGGCTGCGGGCCGTAGATCGCCAGCACGGAATTGGCGAGCAGGATCGAGGCGCCGATGGTCGCGATGATGACCGGCAGGAAGGTGCGGTGACGCAGCGGATAATAGACGCCGAGATTGAAGATCGCGCCCAACAGCGCCATGCCGGCCAGCGCCAGCAGGAACGACAGCCAGTACGGCCATCCCAGATCGACGGCGAACACCACCATCAGATAGGCGGCGACCATGGAGAATTCGCCCTGCGCGAAATTCACCACGTTGGTGGCGCGGAAGATCAGCACGAAACCCAGCGCGACCAGCGCATAGACCGCGCCGATGCCTATACCGGTGAACAACAATTGTAGTGCGAGATCCATGGACAGGCTCGGTTAAGGGAAGCTGCAAGCCGGTTTCGGCTGGCGAATTCGCCGGGAGGGTTTTTGATGGCCGACGGTAACGCGGGTGCGGCGCGGCGCATCGAACCGCGGATCGAAAACGCGGCCGGCCCCTCCGCATCCGAAAGGGCCGGCAACGCGATCAATCGTTGAAGTCGATGTGCTTGTCGTAAACGATCGTCCCCTTCTCGTTCCTCACGACGTTGTAGCCGTGCAGACCGTCGCCGTTCTGATCGAAATTGTATTCGCCTTCCGCACCGGCCATTTTCCTGGTGGCAAGGATCGCCTCGCGGATTTTGCCGGGATCGGTCGAGCCGGCCTTGTTGATCGCCGCTGCCAGGGTGGTGATGGCATCGTAGGGCCAGGCGCTCTGGTTATCCGGCGCGGTCTTGTAGGCGTCGCGATAGGCCTTGCCGAAAGCCTTCGAGGCCTCGCTGGACTCTTCGGCGTAGTCCGCAACCCCATAGGTGCCAAACAATGCGGGACCTGCCAGCTTGGTCGATGAAACCGCCACCACCGAGGGCGAGCCCACCCAGGGAATGTTGACGCCGAGCTGGCGCAACTGGCGGGCGAAAATGCCGAGGTCGTTCTCGAAGGTGAAATAGGTGCCGAGAACATCGGCGCCGGACTGCTTCACGGCCAGCACGACCGGCGTGAAATCCTGGCTCTGGTTGGCATAGCCCTGATCAAGAACCGCGGGGGTGCCGAGTTTTTCGAGCGCCGAGGCCAGGGCCTTTCCGCCCGCGGTGCCGAACGCATCGGTGGAATGAACGATTGCCCATTTCTTCTTGCCGAGCGTGTTGACGCCGTAGTCGGCGATGACGCGACCGGAATAGCTGTCGTTGGGGCGGAATCGAAACAGCCATTGATTGCCCATGTGGGTGAGGGCGGGATCGGTGCCGCCGATCATGACCGGCTTGCCGAGCTTGAGAACATCGGGTGCCATCGCATGCACCTGGGTCGAGCGGATCGAACCCAGGAATCCGACGATGTCGGGCTGCGCGGCCAGTTTCGAAAACGCCAGCACAATGCCGGGGTTGGTGGTCTGATCGTCCTCGATGACGAGCTCGACCTGCTTGCCGAGTACGCCGCCAGCCTTGTTGACCGCAGCGAGCGCGAGCTTCGCACCGTTCTGCGCCCACAGCCCCTGCTCGGCCGCAGGACCGGTCACCGGCACGCACATGCCGATCTTGATGGTCGCGGCTTGCGCGCGTGCGCTGCCGATCACGTAAGGTGCGGTAATACCAACGGCCAGCCCGGCCGTGAAGTCGCGTCGCGTAAGCTTCATCCATTCCTCCTGTGAGGCCAACTTCAGTGTTGGCCTTCTTTGAGTTTTTGCGTTCGAGCGAAAAACCGTGCGTGTGTCTACGGCGTGTCGCCGCGGGAGTAAATTGATATCGCATCAAATTCCGCGCTCGCGTATCTGGCTTGATCAAATTGATGAGCG
Organism: uncultured Alphaproteobacteria bacterium; assembly: GCA_963761395.1. Classification (GTDB taxonomy): domain Bacteria; phylum Pseudomonadota; class Alphaproteobacteria; order Rhizobiales; family Xanthobacteraceae; genus Bradyrhizobium. Next base: position 19,943 of record CAVXHU010000020.1, on the reverse strand, counting down.
CGCTTGCCTCGCTCAGATGATAAGCAGACCCGAGCTATGCAGTGGGTTCACGGCATCATGCAAATTTGCGCTCACTCGCCGACCTCGGCGCTGCCTTCGCCACCGGCGCGCAACTCCGGCAGGCTGCTCGACGACAAGGTTGAAACCGACGATGGTCTGTATGCTACGGTCGCCCGCTGTTTCACCTGGTGTCGCCCAGAAAAACCCTTTGGAGGGGTCCGGACATGCCGCATTTCACGCTTGAATATTCGGCCAACCTCGATCAGCACGTCGATATGGGCGGGGTCGTCGAGGTGGTGCGCAAGGCCGCGGTCGAAACCGGGATTTTTCCGCTCGGCGGCATTCGCGTCCGCGCGATCCGTTGCGAGCATTACGCCATCGCCGACGGGGGAGCTCAGCACGGTTTTCTCGACATGGTCCTGCGTCTTGGCGAGGGGCGCGATCTCGCAACCCGCAAGAAGGCCGGCGAGCATATTTTCCGCGTCCTCTCCGACCATCTCGATCCGGTCTTTGCGGCGAGCAAGTTCGCACTGTCGTTCGACATGCAGATCAACGACAAGGAAACCAGCTGGAAGCGCAACAACATCCACGAACAGCTCACCGCCGAGGCCAAAAGGCGCATCGGGAAATGACGAGATTTGCATCTACGCCGCCCTAAGGACACCGCATGCCCGTCCCGCAACATATCTTCGATCCGCCATTCAACATCATCAGGTCCAGCCACCTCATCCTTGACGTGGTGGATCTGAATGCCAGCCGCGAGTTCTACGAAAATTCCGTCGGGCTGCATGTCGAGGATCGCGACGACAGAGCGGTCTACTTGCGCGGCAGCGAGGAGCGTCAGCATCATTCGCTGGTGCTGCGCAAGGCGGCGAGCGCCGCCTGCAACCGCCTCGGATTCAAGGTCGGCAACGAGCAGGATCTCGACAAGGCCGCGGCGTTCTTTTCCGAGAACGGGATCGGTTACGCGTTTGCGGAGCAGCCGTTCCAGGGCCGCACGCTGCAATTCACCGACCCGTTTGGCTTTCAGATCGAGCTCTACGCCTCGATGGAGAAGCGGCCGCATCTGTTGCGCCGCTATGATCTCTACAAGGGCTGCCATCCGCAACGGCTCGACCACTTCAACGTGTTCGCCGCCGAAGTCCAGGACACCGTCGACTTCTACGCGCGGATCGGCTTCCGGCTGACCGAATACGCCGAGGAAGACGGCCCGAATGGCCGCATCGCGGCGGCGTGGCTGCACCGCAAGGGCAATGTGCATGACTTTGCCATCACCAACGGCAACGGCCCTCGCCTGCACCACTTCGCCTACTGGGTGCCGACCGCGATGAACATCCTGCACCTGTGCGACGTGATGGCCTCCAGCGGCTTCCTCAAGAACCTCGAGCGCGGCCCCGGCCGCCACGGCATCTCCAACGCATTCTTTCTTTACATCCGTGATCCCGACGGCCACCGTATGGAGCTCTATACCAGCGACTACTTCACCGGGGATCACGATCATGAACCGATGCGCTGGTCGCTGAAGGACCCGCGGCGGCAAACGCTGTGGGGCGCGCCCGCACCGCGCTCCTGGTTCGAGCAGGGATCGCCGTTTCCGGGTCAGCCGATACGCGAGCCGCTGTTTGTCGCCGATGTCACGGTTGCAGATTAAGATGCACTATCAGGATGTCATCCGCGAGCATCCTGGTTTAGGGTGCCACATTCAACGGGGTTATCATGAAAAAGTCTTTGCTCTCCGCAGCCACCTCGATGCTGGGCGTGGCACTTGCCTTGCCGCCAGTTGCCAACCTGCAGGCCGCTGAACTCAATGTCTTGGCGGGAGGCGCCATGACAGGCCCGATGCAAGAACTCGGCACGCAGTTCGAGCGCGCGTCCGGCCATAAGCTTGTCTTTCGTTTCGGGACCACGCCTGAACTGATCAAGCTTGCCACCAGCGGCGGGCCGTTCGACCTTGGCGTTGTCCCTGTCGATGTGATGAAAGACGCCGCCGCTCGCGCCAGGTTCGCTGCCGGGCCGACCATTGACATTGCTCGCGTCGGCCTCGGCGTTGCAGTGCGCGCGGGCGCCCCCAAGCCCGACATCAGCACGTCAGATGCACTGAAGCAGACGCTGCTCAAGGCGCAATCCGTCGCCTCGATCCTGGAGAGTGCGGCGGGTTCTCAGGTCTTGCGGGTGTTTGAGCGTCTCGGCATAACTGAAGCGATGAAAGCCAAGGTCAAGTCGCAGGCGGCGCCGGCGCAACTCGTTCAGGCGGTTGCCAATGGCGAGGTCGAGCTGGGCGTGTTTCTTACCAACGTGCTGACGGCCCCCGGTTTGGATCTGGTGGGTCCATTCCCTGCCGAGGTGCAACAGAATGTGGTGTTCACGTCAGCCGTCGCTGCCGACGCAAAACAGGCGGAAGCCGCCAGGGCGTTCATCACCTTTTTGCAGGCTCCCGCCGCCGCTGCCGTCCTCAAGGCCAAGGGCATGAACCCCGCCTGAGGCGGCCGCGGCAACGCAAGCGGTGACAACCTCGCGGCTGCCCATTATTGGACATCTCATGGCCTCACACCGCATCGCCACTTTCTCCGTTGACGGATCGCAGAAATACGGCGCCGTGGTGGAAGGCGGGATCGTCGATCTCTCCGCGCGCTTTGGAAAAGAATATCCGACGCTGCGCGAAGCGATCGCCGCTGGCGCATTGACAAAACTTGGCGAGGACGCGGCGCGGCGTTCGCCGGACCATGCGCTGGACGCGATCATTTGGCTGCCGCCAATTCCCGCGCCGGAGAAAATCATCTGCATCGGCGTCAATTACCCGGACCGTAACGCGGAATACAAGGACGGTCAGGATGCGCCGAAATATCCGAGCATGTTCATGCGCACGCCGCGCTCGTTCGTCGGCCACCTGACGCCGCTGGTTCGCCCGCGTGCCTCAGCGCAGCTCGATTACGAGGGCGAAGTGGTTCTCGTCATCGGCAAGGCAGGCCGGCACATCCCGGAGAGCGCGGCGCTCGATCACGTCGCGGCGGTCACGCTGTGCAATGAAGGCACCATTCGCGACTGGGTCCGGCACGCGAAATTCAACGTCACGCAGGGCAAGAATTTCGACTCCACCGGCAGCCTTGGCCCATGGCTCGTTCCCTACACCGATGAATCGCAAATCGCCGATATCAGGCTGACGACGCGGGTCAACGGCGAGACGCGGCAGGACGACCGCACCGGCCGGTTGGTTTTCGGCTTCCGTTACCTGATCAATTATATCTCGACGTTCACGACTTTGGTGCCCGGCGACGTCATTGTCACGGGAACGCCGACCGGCGCCGGCGCGCGGTTCGATCCGCCGCGCTACCTGAAGCCCGGCGATGTCGTCGAGGTCGAGGCCGATCATATCGGCATGCTGCGCAATGGCGTGATCGACGAGGCCCCATGAATTGGTTCGCGAGCGATTGGACAATACAATGACCCTGAGTTCCGGCGGCGAAGCAATCGTCAGTGGCCTTGTCGCGCACGGCGTCGACACCGTGTTCGGCCTGCCCGGCGCGCAGATCTACGGCCTGTTCGACGCCTTCCAGCAGGCGCAGCTGAAGGTGATCGGCGCACGCCACGAGCAGGCCTGCGGCTACATGGCCTATGGCTATGCGCGATCGACCGGCAGGCCCGGCGTGTTCAGCGTGGTGCCCGGCCCGGGCGTGCTCAATGCCGGCGCGGCGTTGCTGACGGCGTTCGGATCGAACGAACCGGTGCTGTGCCTGACCGGACAGGTGCCGACGCAATTCCTCGGCAAGGGCCGCGGCCATCTGCACGAGATGCCGGACCAGCTCGCGACGCTCCGGACCTTCGTGAAATGGGCCGACCGCATCGAATATCCCGACGCCGCACCGGCGCTGGTCTCGCGCGCGTTCCAGGAGATGCTGTCGGGACGACGCGGACCGGTCGCGCTGGAAATGCCCTGGGATGTGTTCACGCAGCGCGCGGACGTCGGCGCCTCCAAACCGTTCGATCCGTTTCCGGCGCCGCAGCCCGATACCGAGCGCGTCAAGGCCGCCGCCGCGTTGATCGCTGCCAGCAAGACGCCGATGATCTTTGTCGGCAGCGGCGCCATTCACGCGCGCGATGAAATCCTCGAGCTTGCCGAATTGATCGACGCGCCGGTGGTGGCGTTCCGCAGCGGCCGCGGCATCGTCTCCAACGCGCATGAACTCGGGCTGACGATGGCGGCGGCCTATCGGCTCTGGCCGAAGACCGATCTCATGATCGGCATCGGCACCCGGCTGGAATTGCCGACGATGACGCGCTGGCCATTTCGCCCCGATGGCCTGAAATCGATCCGCATCGATATCGATGCTTCGGAAATGCGAAGGTTTACCCCCGACGCCGCCGTGATATCAGATGCGCAGGCCGGTACGCGCGAACTGCTGGCGGCGGTCAGAAAGGCCGGCTACACCAGGATTAAGGGCCGCCGCGCCGCGATCCGCGAAGCCTCGGCCGCGGCGCTGGAGCAGATTCAGAAGGTTCAGCCGCAAATGGCGTACCTGAATATCCTGCGCGAGGTACTGCCATCGAATGCCATCGTCACCGACGAGTTGTCGCAGGTCGGCTTTGCCTCCTGGTACGGCTTTCCGGTTTACGAACCGCGCACCTTCATCACCTCAGGCTATCAGGGCACGCTCGGCTCGGGTTTTCCCACCGCGCTCGGCGCCAAGGTTGCAAATCCGGACCGGCCGGTGGTCGCGATAACAGGCGATGGCGGCTTCATGTTCGGCGTGCAGGAACTTGCCACCGCCGTGCAGTTCAACATCGGCGTGGTCGTGCTGGTGTTCAACAACAATGCCTATGGCAATGTGCGGCGCGACCAGCGCGAGCGTTTCGACGGCCGCGTGGTGGCGGCCGATCTGGTCAATCCGGATTTCGTCAAGCTCGCGGAATCCTTTGGCGTTGGAGCCATCAGCGTGACATCGCCGCAGGCCTTTCGCCCGGCGCTGGAGAAAGCGCTGGCGGACGGCGGGCCCTACCTCATCGCCGTCGAAGTGCCGAGGGACTCCGAGACCAGTCCGTGGGCGTTTATTCATCCGGCGAAGCCGTGAATCGCCGTCATTCCGGGGCGGCGAAGCGCGACCCGGAATCCGAATTCCGGGTTCGATGCTTCGCATCGCCCCGGAATGACAGAAAATGTCGGAGCTCACGCGCTTTGCGAAAGGTCAGATTGATCCGCTGCCGGCCCATCAACGGATGCTCGCCGTCGGCGAGCGACGCGACGCCGTGAAACACGAGCCGCGCCGGGCCGCCCCACACCACGACGTCGCCATGCTGCAGCCGAAACCGGCGCGGCCGGTCGCTGCGCTTCAGGCCGCCGAACAGGAAGACCGCGGGCAAGCCCAGTGACACCGAGACGATCGGCGCGCCGAAATCGTGCTCGTCCTTGTCCTGGTGCAGGGACATCCGCGCACCCGGCTGGTAGCGGTTGACCAGACACGCATCCGGTGAAAACCCGCCGAAGCCCGCCTGATCGGCCGCCCGCTCGGCGAGCTCACGAAACGATGGCGGCATCGCCGGCCACGGCTTTCCGGCTTCGGGATCGTTGGCATCGTAGCGATAGCCGGTGCGATCGGTGACCCAGCCAACGCCGCCGCAGTTCGTCATCGCCACCGACATCTGGTGGCCGCCCGGCGTCACCATGTGGCGAAACGGCGCTTGCTCCGCGACATCGCTGCAAGTCAGCGATCAGGTCGGCTTCGAACGGTTTTGCGAATCCGCGCAGCAGCACGGCGCCCTCCGCCATCAATTCCTGCGAAGGGCGTGCATCGGAAAGACGTTCAAACAAATCTGCAGTCAAAGGGCTCGCACTCACTTCGCATCGTGAAAGATCACGCCGACGGTATGGCGGTGGCCGGAGCGGATTTGGCTGACGCCATGGCGCAGATTAACGCGATAGAATCCGCGCGTCCCCTGCACCGGCCGGTGATGCACGGCAAAGGCCACGGCATCGCCCTGCGCGAGCGGCACCACTTCCGGCCGCGACTGCATGCGCGGCCGCTGCTCGGTGAGCACGAATTCGCCGCCGGTGAAATCACGGCCGGGTTCGGACAGCAGGATCGCGACCTGCAGCGGGAACACGTGTTCGCCATAGAGATCCTGATGCAGGCAGTTGTAGTCGCCGGCGCCATATTGCAACAGCAACGGTGTCGGCCGGGTTTGGCCGGCGCCATGGCAGCGCTTCAGGAACGCTTCGTGGCTTTCGGGATAGCGGATATCGATGCCCATGGCTTCGTTCCAGCGATTGGCCACATCACGAAGCCGCGCATAGAGCGCCGGCCGCAATTGCCCGATCAACTCGGGAAGCGGATAGGAAAAATATTTGTACTCGCCGCGGCCAAACCCATGGCGTCCCATCACCACCCGGCTGCGGAACCGACTGTCGTCCGGATAGAGCGCCGCAAGCGCGCGGCACTCTTGCGCCGAGAGCAATCCCTTCAGCACCGCGCAGCCCTGCGCATCGAGATCGCGGCCTGCCTGCGTCCAGTCGATCGCATCGACGCGCGCGGCGATATCGGATGGCGGGGCGGGGCGGATGATATTCTTTGCGGTTGATGTCATGGATGCCAGTTTCGCAAATCGGAGCGTTGTGCGCCACCCGATTTCCGGCGCAGCGCGCTACCGCGTCGTCCCCGCGAACGCGGGGACCCATAACCCGAAGCGCCGGTTCCGCAAGAAGGGCATCGGCCACTGCCGAAAATGACACTCACACGGCGTATGAGTCCCTGCCGCGCGCTTCGCTCGGCCGGAGAGGCCGGAGCCGCGGCCAGCCATTAGCCCCGCACCGGTAGCTCAATGACGTCGTAGCCATGGCGAATGTTGCGTTTGAGAACGGGGTCTTCGAGTTCGAATTCGAAGCGGCTGGCAGGGCGGATGCCGCCAATGGCCGCGAAGGTGCCGCCGAACATGGCACAGCCATCCGGCAGTCCCGCGTCACCGAAACCGCGCTGAATCAGCTCCTTGACCGGCAGCATGCTGTCGAGCGTGCCTTCCTGGTACAGCACCCGCGCGCCGTCGATCCAGGCAAACGCACGCAGGATCATTTGATCCCAGTGAGCGGCGACGTCCTCGAGTTCCCACAGCACCGGCGCGATGGACTTGTCGCACATCTGCTTCGACACCGTGACGGAAATTAAGCCTCTAGCCGACAAGTCGACTGATGGTATTCTCCGATTGCTTCGCGCTGGGGGCGAACATGAAGAGGGCATCTCCATGTTCGGCCGGGCGTGCAGCAAGCATAGCAACGTAGAAAGTAGCGGGGTTCCGAAGATGGGGGATTCTAAGCGTCCCGATTTTCCGCAGTTTGACCATGCGATCGAAGGCATCGGGGACAGGGCCGAAGAAGCCGGCATCGAGGTCTTCGAGATTGTCGGAGCGATCAAATGGTTCGACGTCTCGAAGGGCTATGGATTCATCGTACCTGACAACGGGCTTGCCGACGTTCTGCTGCACGTGACCTGCCTGAGGGCCGGCGGCTATCAGACCGCCTACGAAGGAGCTAGAGTTCACTGCGAGGTGCTGCGCCGCCCAAAGGGCATGCAGGCGTTCCGCATCCTCAGCATGGACGAGAGCACTGCCATCCATCCATCGCAGCTGCCGCAGCGGACCCACGTCGTCGTCGAGCCGGAGAGCGACTGGGAGAGGGCCATGGTCAAGTGGTTCAATCGGGTGCGCGGGTTCGGCTTCCTGACGCGCGGCGAGGGCACACCGGACATCTTCGTGCACATGGAGACGTTGCGCCGTTTCGGGTTCACCGAGTTGCGACCGGGTCAGATCGTCATGGTGCGCTGGGGTCATGGATCCAAGGGCTGCATGGCTGCCGAGCTGCGCCCGGACGGTCAGCCGGGGCTGCCGCCAACGCACTGATCCTTTTCCGAGGACAATCAAAAGTCATTTGGGGCCGCCCGTTGGGTGGCCCTGCTTTTGTTTGCGGCTGTCGTCGCATTGCGCGCTCACTATCGGGCGCAGCCCACGCGAATGCGCGTCGATCGCCTCTGGCTGGTGACCGCGGCCGGTAAGGAATTCCCGTAGAGATCGAGGTCGCCGAGACGCCGGAGGACAAAAGCATCGGCCTGATGTTCCGAACTGAGCTCGCGGACGATCACGGCATGCTGTTTCCTTACTACAAGTCGCAGGACATCAGCATGTGGATGCACAATACCTACATCCCGCTCGACATGGTCTTTATCCGCGCGGACGGCACCGTGCACCGCATCGAGAGCCGCGCAGAGCCGCTGTCGGATCGCATCATAAACTCTGAGGGGCCGGTGAAAGGCGTCCTCGAGCTGGCCGCGGGCGCGGCCGAACGGCTGGGCCTGAAGCCGGGCGACCGTGTGCGGTATCCTTTCTTTATACAGCCGGCGCCTCCTTAGTGCCCGGGCGCGGACGCGCCGCAGATCCTTTTCGATGGATCGAACGTCGGACGATAAGGCCGAAGCGCTTCATAGCGACCGCAATTGCGGAAACTCTGTGTGCGGGCGATCGATCTAAGAATATTTCGAAGCGCGCCATCATTTAGCCCAGAGTGTCCCGACCCATATGCGGCAGCGGGCCGATATCTACTAAGGGATAGATATCAGGGGGTTAGTATGAGCGTGCTCGCGTGGCGCAAACCTGCGCCCGGTCCGTCTGATTTTGATCACGACGACGATGACGCCGAGGACGACGAGTTCTTTGCGGGCGAGCGGATTTGTGCGCCGCCGGAGGAGACGCGCGGCGGGTCCGCGTTGCGAATATGCGTGGTCGTTCTGATCGCAGCGTGCGGCTGGGGGCTCTATAGAAATTCGGAGAGTTTACCGGGCTGGCTGTCGACCAAAATCGCCAACGCGTCTGCATTGATGGAATACAAGGCAGCGGACGCCGTGACGCCGGGCTCCGACCCCGCGGCGCCGGTGGACCGAGCACCGAGCGCAGGTACGGCGCCGACCCTCTCCCATACCCCGACCGAGATTGCTGCAGTCGGTAATACGATGGCGCAGCCGCAACCCCAACCGGCACCGCAGCCGTTAACAACGGTCGCTACGCATCCCGCTGCGAAGGAATTCTCGGTCTCGCCGCTGGAGCCGGCCGCCCCCGAGCCCAATAACCCGTATCGGGCACGAGCGGCCGCCGCTGGACTTAACCCGGACCTGTCGCCGGCTCTTCTTTCGCGGCTGTCGCAAGACGACTACAGCAATGCGCGCACCGCCATTGACACCGCCCTAGCGAAGACACCCGACAACGGAACGTTCGTGTGGCCGCGACAGCGCCAGCCGGAGCTTGCCCTGTTTCAGGTCCACTTCGTTCCCGGAGCTGCACCGACCTGCCGGCGGTACGTGGTGACCGTGACCAAGGAACGGTGGTCGACGACGGCCCCGCCGATGGAAAGGTGCGGGACAAACTCGGGCGTCCGCTAAAAGTGAAGGCCGGGTGTGTCGGGTGCTCTTCTGCACGCTAGTTACCGAAATGAACGACTACGGCGCGCGGGTGGCGGCGATCAGGTCGAAGTCGCCGCGCAAGCACGGCATCGAAACGGCCGCTGCGCCAGCCTGCCGTCATATCGCGCACGAGCGGCGAGGGGTCGCCCGGTAGCGGCGCACGACCGTGCTGCGGCTGACGCCGGCGCGGTCGAGCGCCTCCTTGAGCGCGCTGCGCAGCCTGTCGGCCGACGAGCTCGCCGAGTGGGGCGGCGGCGACGCGCACGCGGGCCGTCGCGCGGGCCGGGACTGCCGTCGTCGGCCAGCTCCAGCACGTGCAGGCCCACCTCGCGCGCCAGGAGGCGATGCGCGCCGAAGCCGCTGATCAGGAGCAGCGGCAGGGCCCCGCCGCCGATCGGCGGCGGTATCTCGGTGAGCTGCATGTTCCGGTTGCGGCCCACGCGCGATACATATCGAGCAGCTGCTCCGCACCAGACGCGCGTTGCCATCGTGTCACCCGGCTTCTCGAACGCCGGCTCGACCAGGAGCGGCGACCTCAATGGGCGCTCTCCGTCGCAGGCGTCGCGGATGCCCTCCTTGACGAGGTGGAGCTGCAGTGCGAGCCGCGCGATGAGCTCGCGCGAGGACTTGCCGGCGCGCTCGGTGCCCTGCGCGAGACGCGTCGAGCGCAGAGACTGGCCGTCTCCGCCGCCGCACGCACACGATCCATCAGCGCCAGTCGGGCGAGCGTCTCGAAGCGGTCGGGCCGCGACCAGAAGTCCGGCGTCATCCTGCATCGCCGCCGAGAGGCGCTCCTTAGCTGCTCCCATTCCGCGCGACGCATCGTCGCCTCGACGCCCGCGCTCTCCGTCGCGAGCGCGGCGAGCTCCGCATCGCTGCCGCTCGGGGCCAGCATCATCGACGGGAGCGCCGGCAGCTCGCCTGCTCGGCGGCTTGAGCCGGCGCCGGCTCGGATCGTCTCGGCGTCGGGATCGACGAACTCGGCCTGGATGGCGCGCCCGTCGCTGCGTACGAACACGAACTGATCGCCCTCGGGGAACCGCTTCTCCACAATCGTCGCGGCCAAGCGGCGCGATCACGTACTGGTCGATGGCGCGCTTCAGCGGGCGCGCGCCCATCTCCGGCGAGAAGCCCTTCTCCAGCAGGAACTCGAGCGCGGACGCCTCCCACTCCACCGCCCACTCGCGATCCTTGAAGCCGCGCCGCTCCAGCACGCGCGACAGCTCCTTCTTGAGGATGTCGCGCATCAGCTCGCGCGTCAGCGGCCGGAACACGATCACCTTGTCGAGCCGGTTCTGGAACTCGGGCCGGAAGGTCTGCGCCGACGGCGCGCGAGATCTGCTCGCCGGAGAAGCTGTCGGTCGCAGGCGAGAAGCCGAGGCCGCGCCGCGCGGTGGCTGGTGGCGCCGAGGTTGGTCGTCAGGATGATGATGCAGTGGCGGAAGTCGGCCGACCTGCCCCAGCTGGTCGGTGAGGCGGCCGTCGTCGAACACCTGCAGGAACAGGTCCCAGACGTTCGCGTGCGCCTTCTCGAACTCGTCGAGCAGCACCACCGAGAACGGCTGCTTGCGCACCAGCGTGATGAGCGAGTCGCGTCGGCTGCGCGCCTCGCGCGCTGCCGAGGATCTTGGAGGTGGAGTCGGGCGTCTGGAACTCGCTCATGTCGAGGCGGATCATGCGGTCCGGCGAGCCGAACAGGAACTCGGCGAGCGTCTTGGCCAGCTCGGTCTTGCCGGTGCCCGTCGGTCCGGCGAACAGGAACACGCCGATCGGCTTGCCCGGATCGTTGAGCCCGGCCTTCAGCATGGCGATGCGCTCGACGATCGCGGCGACCGCCTCGTCCTGGCCGATGACGCGCTCTGTGAAATATCCGCGCACGGCCGCGAGATCGACGCGCTCCTTGCTGTCGAGGATCGAGGCAGGGCAGGCCGGTCAGCTGCGCCAGAGCGTCACGACGACGTCGCTGCAGGCCGATGGTGCCCGTGCCGCCCCTTGGCGACGCGCCGCCCGCTGAGCTTCAAGCAGATCGAGCGCGGCGCCAGGGCAGGCTCGAGCCGCTGAGGTATTGCCGGGCAGAAGCGAGAGCGGTCTCCACGGCGGCCGGCTCGACTTCTACGTCGGTAGCGGCGGCAAGCTCGAGCGCGAAGGCGCTGCGCCAGCTCGGCGGTCTCCTCGCTCGATCCATCGGTTCGAGCCGCGCCATCTCGAAGGTGTTACGCAGCGCCGGTCTCAAACGCAGGAGGCGTGCGCCACCCGCTGCCGACGTTTCAGTCCACACGATCAGCCTGCCGCTCGACGATCGCCGGGCAGAATCTGGTCGAGGATGCTCGCCGCCTGCCCTTGGTGGGTGCCGCTCAGCGCGATCTGAAGAATGTCGGGGATATACCAGATGAGCTTCTTGGACGCCGCGAGTTCCTCGACCGTGCGCTGGATGCGCCCCTCGAGCTGGCCGAACCATTGCTGGCCAGCCATCAGCTCGGCGCCGCCGGCCTCGAACACGGTCCAGCCCTTTTGCTCCAGGCGCCGGCCGACGAGTCGCAGGAACGAGGTCTTGCCGACGCGGGCCTCTCCACTGACGAGCAGCGAGCGCGGCAGCGGCCGGTGCACGTTGGCCTCTGCCTGTTCGATGGCGTCGGACCACAGCGGCGGCTCAACCAGGAGATCTGCGCCGGTGCGCTGCCAAAAGCTGCCGAAGGAGGTGAGGAACGCGCGGTCGACGTTGCGCAGGCGTGTTGCATCGAGGCTCTCGATGAGCGCCGTGGCGAGCGGATGGTTGAGACGGACGAGAAAGGCGCGGATCAGGTTCTGTGTCTCTTGCGGCTTGCCGTCGAGCGCCGAGCCGAACTCGGCCGTGTCGCCGAGCCGCGACCGTTCATCGAAATGTTCGCGGAATGCGGAGATCGCGTAGGTATTGTCGCGCCACCATTCTCGAATGGCGGCAACGGGCGCACCGACCGGGGGCCGGGGGTCTGCGGCGAGGAACAGCCTCAACGCGAAATGCATACCCCACGGAGTAAGCGTGTCGAAGAAGGCCACGACGTCATCGAGCACTCGGTCACGATCGTCGCGGTCGCACAGCGCGGCGAGCGCCACGCACGAGAAGAACCAGTTGGATCCGATTGCGTACTCGCTGACGATGCTCAGCGGCACAGCGTCGTCCGCCAAGAGCCGGCGCGCCTCCGCGAACCGAGGATTGGCTGCGAGCTCGCGCGCCGGCGCAGACGTGTTGACCTCGGCGTCGATTAACGCGAGCAGCTCGCGCAGACGGGTCGTGCGCGTGTCCAGATCTGCGGGGGCGGTGGCCGACGCCCGATCCGCAGGCGTCGCAATGGGAGGCTCCTGCGCAACGGGGGCGGGGCGCGCGGGTTCAGCAGCGGCGACTTTCTGGGTCGCATCGGCGGCAGAATTCCACCGCAGCCATTGGCGTAGCCGCGGCCAGTTTAAGCCGATAGCCACTCCAAGGATGACCGCGACGAAATATTTCAACGCCGAGCTCCCGAGACTACCCCGGAGAGGACAGTGTTATTTTCCGTCGACGCCTGTCAACGCTTGGTGGGCTGGTGGCCTAACGCCTCCTGCAGGTTGCTCGACGTTGAGGGCTAATGCGTTGCTACACGGGGAACGACGGTCCGGTGATGATCATCGGTCAGAGCTTTCTGCTGGAATTGTGCTCAAGCAAGTTTTGCCCTGATTAATAGTAGTCGGTCTGCATCGTGTGCTTCTTCATCTCCGCGATCCACGTCGGATTGACACCGGCGGCTATCAAATACTTTTCGCTGAGCCTCTCCCATTCCGGACGATCGAGTTGATAGATCTTGTCCGCGATGAACCTAGTGTTCAGTCCGAAATTTTGATGTTCCGCGAGAAACAGCCTTGTTTCGTTCTCGTCCAACTCCGGGACCCTTGACGTCGGCGCCAGAAGTCCGCAAGAACGCTAACCGTTTTTGTCGGGGCGTAGCTCAGCCTGGTAGAGCACTTGCTTTGGGAGCAAGGGGTCGCGAGTTCGAATCCCGCCGCCCCGACCACGACTTAGCTCAATCGCGGCTTGAGCGTTTTACAAGCAGTTTTACAATCGAAGTTTCCGAAGTGTTCTCGCTGTGGGGAAGCGGCGCTCAGCTGCCGGAATTCTCTGCCGGTGATCAGCGCCAGCCGTCGCCGAGAGCCCGGCCGGCTGTTTGCGCGATCGCGAAAGGAGCGGCGTCTAGGAACGCCGCTCCGGCAATTGTAAGGACGAATGCGTATCTACTGGCTCAAGCCGGAGGCGCAGCCCAGAAATCGCACTTATAGTTCGTCTTGAATTGCGCACCCGTCTCGATGCTGCTCGGGAGATCCTGTTTCAGCAGTTTAGGCGAGCTCGTCGTGAACTGTGGCCAAGGTGAATTGCCCGATCCGTTCGGATTTCCGAACTTGGCAAATTTCGTCCATGCGCCGACGATCTGGTCGGATAGTCCAACCTCGGCACCTTGAATCTCGCGCGGTTGCCCGGTGAGCTGGATCCAAGTTCACCCCCAGATTGCCGCCATGCCACTTCAAGAACACGAACTGGATGTCCGACGTATGGTAGGCGAGCGCCTGGAAGAAGCCGGTCGGGTCGTAGGAGTTCGGCATCTGCGGGAAGTAGAACGGCGCACGCTGGTAGGCGAAATCGTAGCCGTAGACCCCGTAACCGCCGTTGGTGGCTGCCTGTTGCGTCAGGACGCGGTAGCCGTTGCACTTGAAGGGGTCAGAGAACACCCTGTTCTGCGCCGCGGTCGGGTTGTTGCCGTAGTTGGAGAGCGGATACTGAGCCAGCACTGCCGCGCTGTTGTTGGCTTGATATTGCGCCGGCGTCAGGGCCACCTGAGGCGGGCCGGAGAAATACTCCGAAATCGCCAACCCGAATGTCAGCTCGTCCTTCGTCGTGCCGCCCAGGATTGGCATGTGGTGATAGGCGCCCGTTGTCCAGGCCGTCTCCGGAAATACGGGGACAATGGTTCCGTCCACGATAGGTCCGGTGACGTAGGGGCCGCTTGCGTTGGGCGTTCCCTGCAGCTGCAGGATCCGTGCGGTCGAAAGATTGCGCAGACACGCAGCATTCGAGCATCCGGCGGCAGCCGCGAACTTGTTGCCGTTGGTCAAAGCAGGACCGGCAGGCAGGAAGAAGGCATTCGGTATGGGGCTGCTTTGCGTGATCGCCCTGTGGAACAGACCCGACGACGCTGGCGATATCAGGTTCGCGCTCGTGTCGATCGCGCCGGCCGACTGGCCGCCGAGGGTGACGTTGCTCGGGTCGCCGCCAAAGGCCGAGATGTTTTTCTGCACCCAGCGGAGTGCGGCCTGGGAATCCAGAATGCCGTAGTTGCCCCAGGCGTGGCCTTCGCCGTTCAAATGTGACTTCCGACAGGAAGCCAAACAGGCCGAGACGATAGTTGATCGTCACCACCACCGTCGGGGTGCCGAGCGGCCCACCGGTAGCGAGTTTGCTTCCGTCGTAGTCGTTGGTTTCGCCGTCGACATTGCCTCCGCCGTGGATCCAGACGATCACCGGCTTCTTGTAACTGGCTGTTACCGGTCGTGAAGACGTTGAGATAGAGGCAGTCCTCGGTCACGCTCGAGGGGCCGGCGAAGGCGCCGAGCTCCGTCACCTGCGGACAAGTGTTGGCAAATTGCGTGGCGTCCAGCAGGCCGTGCCTGCTCGGCGACTGCGGAGGCTGCCAGCGCAGTTTTCCGACAGGTGGCGCGGCATATGGTATGCCGAGAAACTTATAGACGCCATTCTCGTTCAATCCGCGAACCGGGCCGTCTTGCGTATTGGCTGTTGGTCCATCGTTGTCGTGATCCCCTCCGGCAAGAGCAGGAGCGCTTGCAAAGCCTGCAAGCACAGAGCAGAGGAGGAGTGTTTTTCGCAGCAAGTTCGAATGTAGAGTTTGGTCGACAACAGCTTTGATCGACATTTTTTCTCTCCCTAGTCGGCTTCTTCATCTTGTTCCGGCGGTTCGCGTGGCAAATAGAGTCCGCCCCGGCACCGCCGGGTGCCGGATTGCAATCATGTCAGTGTGGTGCTTCGTGCCAAGCGTCGATACGAATGACCGCAATCAACTGCGGTGCAAAACGTCCGGCCTCAGTGACCCTCAGACCCTGCATCTTCTCATAACGGGTCTGCAAATTAACCCGTTCGGACGCGTTCAAGTAAATGCGTGCCAGCATCCCGCGCCAGCTTGCATCCAGTTCCGTGATTTAGCACGGCGATAAAATGGGCGCTTCCCCAACAGAGAACTAGTTTCGGCGCTTTCGAATTCCTTGTTGAGTACGCGTGTGGCGCGCACTCGCGACACACGCAGAGCTCGCTGCCTGCTCCCTACCCTTCACCGATGACACCGACTTCGCGCGTTACGCGTGTTGAGACTGCAATGGAGACCCGCAAATCGCCCTGCAGCTGTAAGTCAACTCATGAGTTCGCGCACGGCCAGACGATGAGCGACAAAGCGCTCGATGTCGGGGCCGATTAAACAGAGCACTTCTGCCGTCGCGGCCGCTCCGTGAACTTTCGATCCTCCTCAGTCCGTTACGGACTGGAGCGTAGAGAAGGCAGGACTGGGAAAAATTGCTTCCGGAGAAGCCCTTTAACGGATACGTTTCTGGACATAAGCGGATCAGTATTGTGAGCGCGCAAGAAGCACATCGGGCTTGGCTCGGCCGCGGCCTACCGATGCTATCTCAAATTCGCCGACGATGATCTTCAATTTCGCATGGAGTGGGTCGCCGACAAGCAGGAATACGATGACGACTGGCTTTTTCAGAAGTGGACGCATTGTCTTTGTAGCTGCCGTGCTGTGGGTTTGCCTCGTTCAAAATCTTCGAGCGTCGTCCGTGTTGATTGATGGCGACACGCCACGCAGCTCCATCGTTCTTGCCGTGACTGATTGCACTCTTGATCAGATAATGATGGCGTTGCGGCAAAAATATAATTTTGAACTTTCCGGAGTTGAATACGTCAAAACTCCAGAGGTCGTTTCCTTGAATCTGAGTGGCACGCTGCGCACTGTCTTGGAACGACTGCTGCGCAATTGGAACCACGTCATCGTCAACTCGGCAGATGCGGATTCCGGCATTCGCAAAAGTAATCATTCTTGAATTCTTCATTCGGTTCCGAAGAGGCTAAGCAGTCGGAAGAGCCTACACGGGGAGAGGTTTCGAGCAAACCAGGCGCCACGGTGAACCCTTTATCTTGCCATTTTTAGTGCGACTTTGCTACGACATGGCGCTCGGATGTCCCAATTGCTGAGCCGACATTGCCGACGTGAATGATCTGTGGTAACCCAAAGCGGCGTCCGCATGGTCCAGAGGCCATGGCTGCTTCTAATCCCGGGCGGAAATGCCTGTAACTCTCTTCTCTTGCCGGAGCGCTGTAAATTAAATTTTCGGGACAGCCGGGGGACTTTGGTCCCTGCGCGGGCAAGGTACGTTGCCTAGGTCGCTGCCACGGCTAGCCAGCTCCGCGCCCGCGTGGCTTACTCGATAATTGCGCGCAGCTTGCCGAGCATCGACAGGATGTGATTGCGCCTGGCGACAAGCTCAAGGCGCCGCCGCGCGCGGATGTTGCGCAGCACGCGCGACACAACTTCGCGCGAGGAACCCAAGTGATGTGCCACCTGCTCGTGCGTCGTCTCTAGGACGGGGCCGTGCCTGCCCGCCGTAAAGAAGCGTGGCGACGCGCTGCTCGAGCCCGAGAGAGGCAGTCTCTTGCATCAGCGTCATTAGATCGAACAGCCGCGTCGCCAGCGCGCCGAAGGTAAAACGTTGCAACGCTGGTTCGCTCGCAAACAGATCGCGATAGGCATCGCCGGAAATGACGGCGACATCCGTCTCGGCATGATCCGCCTCCACCCAGGCCGGGTAGGCGAGACGCGCGAACAGGCAGTTCAGAGCCAGAATGCATGGCTGGCCAGGATCGATCCAATAGAGCGTGCCCTCGCGACCATCGGCACTGATGTAGAAAACACGCAAAGCCCCGCGCTCGACCAAATAGGCGCCGGCGACTTCATCGCCGCGCTGCAGAACCGGCGCGTGCGGCACCAGCCTCACGCGTCGCGTCGCGGCGAGTAATCGGGCACGGCCCGCCTCCGTCAGCTCATCGAGCAGGGGAAATTGCGAATGCTCTTGGCGCATGCGCGTCCTACACCCCGGAGTCGGGCACCGACAGATGAGCCCCCGGAGCGGGACGTCAGTACCCGCCGCCATCGCGCGCTTGCGTAGTCTCCCTCATCAACCATCGGTGAGGTAATTGACATGCGCCAATCCCTCTTTCTCGTCGGCCTTCTTCCGAGCTTCGTGCTGGTGGCAGGAGCTTCAAGCCCTGCCGCGCTATGAGCGTCGGCCGCGGCGATCAAGCGACACTCATTGCCCATGCCGGCCGGATGCGCTGCGGCGTCATTCCGCGTCAACGATGCACCGGGGCTCAGGACGGCCAGATCGCCTATCTCTACCTGCAAGCCAACCTCTTCGAAGTGGAGACCGCCGAACTTGCCCGCGCCAGGGGAACGGACGCGGCGGTGAGAAGCAGCACGGGATGAGGTGGCCAGTGATCACCGCGGCGTGATCAAGATGTTCGAAGGCCTGCTATTGAAGAATGACATTCTGCAGTTCCGGTGACGATGGCTGATTTCAGGATTCGCGCGTTGCAGCCGAACAGAAGGTCGTATCAGACCTCAAGAAAGGAACCGGCGCCGATTTCGACCGCGCCTATATCGCACATGAGGCGGCGAACCATCGCGCCGTGAGCGGCAGTGCGCGAGCACTGTTGCCGGCGACGAAGGATGCGCAGCTGGCAGCTCACTTCAGCGATGTCTCCCCGCTTTCGAACATCACCTCGCCATGACGCTGGATGCCGCCAAGTCGCTGGCGTGCCGAGACGGCGAATTGACAACCCGCTATCTCAGGAGTGATCACGCTATGAAATATTTCATCGATACGCACGACCGCGCCAAGGGCAGCTTTCCTGGCCAGAGATGACGGAGGAAAAGTTCTTCGCGAATTTCGATGCGCTCGAGGAGGCGGCCGTGAAACTCGGTGCCTTCGGCCACGCTGCCCACGTCAACCTGCCAGACGGTAAGCGTTCTGCTTCATGTCCGGCCCGACGAGGAGACGATTCCGCAAGGCACACGAAGCGATCGACTTCCCAGTATGATTCCATCACCGAGGTGCGCCGCGTCACGGGCGCCGACATGCGGATACCCATGGCGGGCAATGCGGCGAAGCGCAAATCGGGCTAGCGAAGAATAAATCACCACACCAAAATAGGGCCGCGCGATCTCTCGCGCGGCCTCTCGTGCGTAAACTTAACTTAGCCGATGTCCGCTCCGGACCCGTAGCCGACATGCAGCGCTCAGATCGCGCGAGACCGCTCCTGACCCGGAGCGGATATTGCAGCCGTAGAGCAGACACGCCGACCCAAGTCTGCTTTGCCGAGATAGCGGAAGGCGGGGGCTCTCTGCAGGAAGTGTCGGACCTGCCTCCGCCTAGTCCGCGGTCCACTCAAAAGCTGACGTTTGCCGATTGGCAGGTACGGGCCATGAGCAGCATTCCGCCGACAGCGCTGCCGGCGGCCGGCTAGGATTGCTCACCACGCCTGCGCGCGTTCGGCGCGCGAGCGCAAGCTGCACTGGTTCAGCTCTTTCACGCTAATTGCAGCTAAATCGAAGCGGCCTGTGCGAGGCTCGCGGCCGGCTGACCCTGCCATGGTCCTGCGCTCATCCGCAACCGTTCCCCGCACGAAGCGAATGAGATTCTTTGTCGATGATGCGGGCTCCCTTGGCGGCTGCATCGGCGAGCAGCTCGTCGCCCGTTTCGCCGCTGCCGGCGTGTTCGCAAGAAAGGATGGACAGCGCAGCAGATCGCTGGCCAGCAGCGCAATAAACGTAGATGGGGACAGGAAGCACGGTCGGCGGCCGCAGCTGACTGATCGACCAACTCGTCCCCGCAAGTCGGCGATCACAACCGGCACCGACGCATAGTTGAAACCGTTAGCCTCGGCACACTCCTGTTCGGCTTGGGGTGTGGGCGCTGGTTCGGCTCGCCTTCCTTGCGCAGGTTTATAACGGTGCGGAAGCCCGACTCGGCAAGATGTCGAAAATCGTCTTCGCTTGGTTGATCGCCTCGAAGAGAGTTCTGTCGCTGAGCTGCACTGGTTTTCTTCATCGTTTCCTCCGCGCGTACCGATTGTCCTCCCGGCTAAATCCCCGCGACAACGATAAGAGACGCGCCTGCCGACGGGAATCGAACAACTCCTACTTACGTAATTCGCAAATCGGGATATCGGCGAACAACAGCGACAAGTGGTGTCCAGGAATTGCTTAATCTCAGTTGGCAGGCTCGATCTTCTCAATACGGATTTGCTTTGAAGCATCTTCCCATTTGACCCCGCGCAACCGTCGCAGCTCTGGGTGGCCTTCCCGGGCGAGCGGGGTAATCGCCGCCCTAAGCGCTCTGAAACGGGGGTGTGATGGGCGTCGAACCGGCAAGCAGCGACGGCTT
>CAVXHU010000019.1:0-74245 GCA_963761395.1 uncultured Alphaproteobacteria bacterium | reverse complement strand
TTAGCTCGCGGTTCGTCCACCGTCGACGGTGTAGGCGGCGCCCGACACGTAGCTTGCCTCGTCGGAGGCGAGGAAGGCGACGATGGAGGCGACTTCAGAAGCCTGTCCGAGCCGGCGCGCCGGAATCCGCTCGACGATCTTGTCGTTGGGAACCGGCGCGTTGCCGGGATTGCGGCCTTCGATGATCGCGCTCAGCATGCGGCTGTCGATCAGGCCGGGGCAGACGCAATTCACGCGCACGCCGGTTGCGGTGCATTCCAGTGCGGCGCTCTTGGTGAGCCCGATCACCGCATGTTTGCTGGCGCTGTAAACCGCGACTTCCGGAGAACCGAACAGGCCGGCGATCGAGGCGGTGTTGATGATGCTGCCCTTGTTCTGTTTGAGCATCACCGGCAGCACATGCTTCAGCCCCAGGAACACGCCGACCACATTGACATCGAGTACCCGGCGAAACGTCTGCAGCGAATATTTCGTGATCGGCGCGACGTCGCCCTCGATCCCGGCGTTGTTGTAGAACACGTCGATGGTGCCGAACTTGTCGACGGCGGCGCGGACGTAACCCGCGACCTCGTCCTCATCGGTGACATCGGCCGTGACGGCGAGTGCCTGCGCCGAGGCCGGCAAATCCTTCACCGCGGTTTGCAGGTCCTGCTCCCTGCGGTCGACGGCAACGACGCGCGCGCCGCGTTCGGCCAGAAGGCGGATGGTCGCGGTGCCGATGACGCCGGCAGCCCCGGTGACGACGGCAACCTTGCCATCGAGGCGAATTCGATCGGGCATGTCTGGCATTTCCCCTGGGCTGGTCCGGTTGTCCCGGATTTCTGGTGGTTCGGCGCGGGCGCGCGAACGTTGATCGGGTGCGACTATTTCACCTGGCGCGTGGGCTGACCAGTGGCCGGGGAGGCGGCAAACCGCCCTTTCCCCGCCGTATTCGCCGTGTTAACCGGTGCCCTGCGAGCGGCGGATAAGCTGTACCCCTGTACAATGTCGCGAGCCCGATTCGCCTGTCAAAGCCGCGAGATGCTTCGAACCATTGCCCTGACTGGTCTTGCGGCCCTCCTTGCCGCTGCAACGATCCCGCTTGCGCTGCCTGCGCAGGCGCAGATCGGCAATATCTTTTCCGATCCCGCGCCGCGTCCGCCCGGCAATATTCCCCGCGGCGCCCAGCCGCCGCCGCCCGACGACGAAGAAGAAGTGCCGGAGCTGCCGCAGGGCCGGCTATTGCCGACGCCCAATCGTCCGCTGCCGGGGCAGGGCGTACCCGCGCCGGGAGCCGTACAGTCGCAACCGCTGGCGCCGCCGCCCGGCACCACCATCATTCCGCAGAATGCGCCGCCCGGCATCGCGGTGGCGCCGCCGCAGCCGAACCAGGGCGTCGCGGTCGCGCCGCCGGCTGGTAGTCCGCTGCCGGGATTGCCGCCGGGACAGCGTCAGCCCAAGGGCGTGCCGCAAACGCCGGCCACATTGCAGCCCGGCGACGAGGTGGTCACCGAGCCGCCGGCGCAGAAGATCGTCAACAAGAAGGCGAGCTTTTCCGGCCTCGACAAGATCACCGGGCGCATCATCAATTTCGATGAAGACATCGGCGAGACCGTCCAGTTCGGCGCGCTGCGGGTGAAGACCGACGCCTGCTACACGCGTCCGGCGACGGAGGCCGCCAACACCGACGCCTTCGTCGAGGTCGACGAGATCACGCTGCAGGGCGAGGTGAAGCGGATTTTTTCGGGCTGGATGTTCGCAGCCAGCCCCGGCCTGCACGGCGTCGAGCATCCGATCTACGATATCTGGCTGACGGACTGCAAAGTCCCCGACACCACCGTCGTCAACGCCGCGCCGCCCGAGCCGCCGAAACCGGCAGCCCCGCCCCCGGTTCAGAAGCGCGCCCCGCCCAAGCAGGCGGTGCCGCGCCCGCCGCCGCAGCAGCAAACCCAACAGCAGCCCCAACCGCCGCCGCCGCCACAGCAACCCGGCGGGCTGTTCGGGATTTTCCGGCAGTAGAACCGATCTGTTCCCCGGATGCGGCGCAGCGCGCCGCACTCGCGGCCTGCTCCATCCTGAGATTGCTAGATTATATGCCGGACCTCATCCTTGCGCGTCCTTGCGCGCGTCTCGAAGGATGGCCCCGAGTTCTGCGTTGCGTCCATCCTTCGAGACGCTTGCTTCGCAAGCTCCTCAGGATGAGGTGAGTATCGTTCCGCCTTCAGCTGCGCCCCGCAATGATCTCCAGCGCCCGTGCGCCGCTGATCGGCCGATCGGCCGGCAATTTCCGGAAATCCGCCTCCGCCGCGATCGCCTTGTCGAGCAGCGCACAATAGCGCCGCCGCGAGATCTCGACCGCGCCAAAGCTGCGCAAATGCTCGGTCACATATTGCGTGTCGAGCAACTCGAATCCGCCGGTGATCAGCCGCGCCACCAGATGCACCAGCGCCACCTTGGATGCGTCGCGGGCGCGATGAAACATGCTCTCGCCGAAGAAGGCGCGGCCGAGGCTGACCCCATAAAGCCCGCCGACAAGGTCGTCATTGTCCCAGACCTCGACGCTGTGGGCGTGCCCGAGTTCGTGCAGCCCGACATAGAGATCGCGGATCCGCTTGTTGATCCAGGTGTCGTCGCGGCCGGCTTGCGGCGCCGCGCATCCGGCGATCACAGCCTTGAACGCGGTGTTGGCGGTGACGGTGAAGGCGTCGGAGCGCACCGTGCGCGCCAGCCGCGAGGCGATGCGAAAGCCATCGAGCGGAATGACGCCGCGCATTTCCGGTTCGACCCAGAACAGCGTCGGATCGTCGGCGCTTTCGGCCATCGGGAAGATGCCGCAGGCATAGGCGCGCAGCAGCACCTCGGGGGTGATTTCGTAAGAGGCGGAGTCGCGTGACGTCATGGGCGGCAGGATAGCAGGCTCAAGGCAGGCGTGCGAAGGGGCCGGGGATACCGCCTTGGCTGTCCACAACGCCCCGTCGCCTTGAAGGTTTCGCACGGCCGTCGGCAAACGGCTATGCTATCTTGCCGACAAATGGCGGCGTGCTCGAAGAATTGGGCGGGGCGCGAAACGCCGATCGGGAAGAAACAAAGGGGCATTCGTGAAAATCACCTGGAAGACCATTGCCCCACTGGGCATCTGGCTTGCGATCTATCTGGTGCCGGTGCCGGCAGGCCTCAACGCCAACCAGTGGCACTACTTCGCGCTGTTCGCGGCCGTAATCGCCGGCTTGATTCTTGAATCCATGCCGGTGGGCGCGGTCGGCCTGATCGGCCTCACCGTTGCCGGCGTCCTGGGTTATGTCGAGTCCGATCCCAACAAGTCGCTGCGCTGGATGCTATCAGGCTTTTCCGAAAGCACGGTGTGGCTGATCGTCGGCGCTTTTGTGTTCTCGATCGGATACCGCAAGAGCGGATTAGGCAGACGGCTCGCCTTGATGCTGGTGCGCGGCCTCGGCCGCCATACGATCGGCCTTGGCTATGCCGTTGCTTTGTCGGACCTCGTGCTGGCTCCGGCGACGCCGTCCAATACCGCGCGCAGCGGCGGCACCATCTATCCGATCGTCAGCAACATTCCGAAGATTTACGGCTCCGAGCCCGGACCCACCGCCGGCAAAATCGGGACTTATGTGATGTGGACCGCGTTCGCGACCACCGCCGTCACAAGCTCGCTGTTCCTGACCGCGCTGGCGCCCAACGCGGCGGCGTTGAGCATCGCCAAAAAGATTGTGAATGTAGACATCAGCTGGTCGCAATGGTTTGCAGGTTTCGCGCCGCTCGGAATTCCGCTGCTGCTGCTGGTGCCGCTCTTGAGCTATGTGATTTGCCGGCCGCAGGTGAAGCAAAGCCCGGAGATCGTGACATGGAGTTCGAACGAACTCGCGGCGATGGGGCCGCCCACGCGCAACGAATGGATCATGGCCGCGCTGGTGCTGCTGGCGATGTTTCTCTGGATCACCGGCTCCAACCCCACCATCAGCCTTCCGGTGCTGGGTTCCAACTTCATCAACCCGACCATGGTGGTTTTCGTCGTGATCGCGCTGATGCTGGTTACAGGCGTCATCGAGTTCGACGACATCGTTGCCGAAAAAAGCGCGTGGGAAGTATTTTTCTATTTTACCTCATTGCTCACGCTGTCATCCGGCCTGAACGAGATCGGATTCATCAAGTGGGTTACCGAAGGCTATGCCAAGCCACTTGCGACGCTGTCGCCGACGCTGGGGATGATCCTGCTGGTCTCGTTCTTTTTCTGGATTTCACTATTTCTTTTCCAGCATTACGTCGCACGCGGCAGCGGTGCTGCCAGTTGTGCTCGCCGTCGGCACCAGCATTCCCGGGTTGTCGGTGCCGACGCTGACGCTGCTTTGCGTCTATTCGCTGGGACTGATGGGGGTGATTTCACCCTACGCGACCGGACCCGCGCCGATGTATTTCGGCAGCGGCTATATCGGCAAGCGTGATTTCTGGAAATTCGGCCTGATCTTCGGTGTGGTCTACTTTGCCGGCCTGCTTGTCATCGTGTTGCCGTGGTTGCAATGGGTCGGGTGAATTGCGCTGCGTTTGGCTAACCGGCCGCGCTCGCGGGTTTCGCCGCCGCCGTATTGACGCGGCGAAACCGCAGCACGATCCGGGTGCCGGCATGGGCTGGATCGCGCTCGACGCTGGCATCGAGCTTGGACGCCATGGCGGTGACGATGCGCTGCCCCATGCCGGTGGAACGCGGGTCGGTCTTGGCATTGAGGCCGACGCCGTCGTCGGCAATCGACAAAACGAGATCGTCGCCTTGCGCATTGAGGTCGACGTTAATAGGACCGGCGCCGTCGGGATAGGCGTATTTCACCGCGTTCATCACCAGCTCATTGACGATGATGCCGACCGCCACCGCGCGGTCGGGATCGATCTCGATCGGCTCGGCCTTCAACGTCAGACGCGACATCCGGTCGCCCTCGGCGGACCTCCTGAGATCCTCGAGCAGGGCGTCGAGATACTGGTTGAGCAGCACGCTCTTCAGGTCGTGCGAGGTGTAAAGCCGGCGGTGAACCTGCGCCACGGCCGCGACGCGTCCCATCGCATTGGTCAGCGCCGCCTTGACGTCGTCCTGGCTGCTCGAATTGGCCTGCAGGTGCAACAGCGATGCGATGATCTGCAAACTGTTGCCGACGCGGTGGTTGACCTCGCGCAGCAGCACCTCGCGCTCGGCGGCGAGCGCGGCGTAGCGGTCGCGCGAGGCATGGACCTCGGCCTCGGCGTCGTCGCGGGCTTTTTGAATGCGCGCCTGCCGTAGCGCCCCGTCGATGGCGACGTGCAGCAGGGGGATGAAATCGCCGAGCGTATCCTTCACCAGGTAATCGGCGGCGCCGGCCTTCAAGGCGGTGACGGCGATGCTTGAGTCCTGCGACGCCGTGACGAACACCACCGGCGGCGCATTCGGGACAGCCAATATCCGCTCCAGCGTTTCGAGGCCGTCGAGGCCGGGCATGTATTGATCGAGCGCGATGACGTCGATGCCGCCTTGCCGGAGGCGGTCGAGCCCGTCCGTGCCGCTCGCCGCGCGAACGACCTTGAAGCCGAGCCGCGTCAGGCCGCGATCGACCAGCCGGGCAAGCGTTTCGTCGTCGTCGATATACAGCAGTGTGGGCGTCGCGGAATTCATGGGGTGGCTGGCGGTACCTGAATGACGGAGAAGAACAGCCCGAGCTGGCGAATGGCGTTGGCGAAGCTTTCGTAGTTCACCGGCTTGGTGATGTAGACGTTGCAACCGAGTTCATAGCAGCGCTTGATTTCCTGGGAATCGTCGGTGGTGGTCAGGACCACCACCGGGGCACATTTGAGATATTTGTTTTCCTTGACCCGGCGCAAGATGTCGATGCCGGTCATGTCAGGCAGATTGAGATCAAGCAGAATCAACAACGCCTGGCCCTTGTGGTCGATCCCGGTGCCATCGCTGCCGAACAGATAGTTCACCGCAGCTGTACCGTTGGTGAACGGGATGATGTCGTTGTTGACACCGGAGCGGCGGATATTTCGCTCGATCAGGCGGGCGTGTCCGTCGTCGTCCTCGATCATGATGATGGTGACTGGCGTGCTCATGAACCTCTGTTCCGGTTACTGGCTGTCCAACCCATGGGCAGTGTTATCGTGAAGGTGCTGCCGCTGTTGAGTTCCGATTGTACCGACATGGTTCCACCGAGCCGCCGCACCAACGCGCGGACGTGGGCAAGTCCTATTCCCTGTCCCGGCTTGTCCTGGGTACCGGCGCGGCGGAACAGGTCAAAAATTCGCTGATGGTCCTTGGGATCGATGCCGCGGCCGTTGTCGGCGATCTCGAAAATCGCAAAGCCCAGTTTTGTCCGCCCCCGGACAGAGATGTCGCCGGGGACGCCCGGCTTGAGATATTTGAGCGCGTTGTCGATCAGGTTCGAGAAAATCTGCTCCAGCGCGAAGCGGTCGCTGACGATGGCGGGCAGCGGCTCGATCCGAATCTGAGCCTTGGCCTCTGCGGCCTGATGCGCCACCGTCGCAACGATGCCTTCGATCAGCCCGCTTGTATCGATCCGCTCAGGCTCGAACTCGCGCCGCCCCTCGCGGGTGAGGTTGAGGATGGCTGATATCAGGCGGTCCATCTTGGCGATCGACGACTTGATGAATCCCAGCGCTTCAGAAAAATCCTGCGAGAGCTGCTGGTCTTCGCCCTCGAGCACCGGCTCGGCCTCGCTCGCAACCACCGGCACCGGCGAAGCGGCGGCTGTCGCACGGCCGAGCGCGGCGATCCGCCTGAAAATGTCGGCGCGCAATTCCTCGAGTTCGCTGGTGAAACCCATGATGTTCACCAGCGGCGAGCGCAGATCGTGGCTGACGATATAGGCGAAGCGCTGGATTTCGTCGTTGGCCTCGCGAAGATCGGCCGTGCGCGCGTCGACCGTGGCCTCGAGATTGAGGTTATTGTCGCGCAACAGGGCTTCGGCGTCGTCCCGCGCGCGCGCCGAACGCCGCACCAGAAAGATCGAGATGCCGGCCAGCACGACGACGAAGCCTGAACCGATCCAGGTCAGCGAGGCCGCCAGGGTCTGACTTCGATCGGCGTTGGTCGTGCGCAGGCCGAACAGACGATCTTCTTCCGCGCGCATCTGGCCGGCCAGATCGTCGATGTGCTTCATGGCGTCGCGGCCGATACCCTCACGTACGATCTGGGCGGCGTCATCCAAGTGCTGCGTCCGCGCAAGTTCGATGGTCTTGCGGAATTCCTCGATCCGCTGATCGATCAGCGGAATCATCTCGTCCGCGAGGTGCTTTTGGACGGGTTTGTCGCTGATAAGCTGGCTCAATCGCGTCAGCGCGGGTGGGAGCTGGGACGCGGCTTCCTCAAAATCGGTCTGAAAATCCGGCCGCAACGTCGAGAGATAACCGCGCTGCGCGCTTTCGGCGCGACGCAACTGCAGTTGAACGAGCGACAGCTGGTTTTCGACTTCAACGGTGTGGAGAACCGAGTGCGCATCCTCGCGCGCCCGGTTCACCAGATAAACCGAACCGGCGCTGATGATCGTCAGCACCACGAGGCCCGCCGCAAGCAGGATGATTTGCCCAATCGCGCGCCGACGCGTGGCCTCAGGCGTCACAACAATCTCGCGTCATGAAACAACGGAATTAGCGAAAGTCCCCGGACCGGGAAAGGTTTCCCCGCCGACCAAAACGCCAGTTTCCGGCAATTGGTTCCAGGGCATGCGACGGTTTTTCAGGGTCGGCCTCAGCCGGCCAGATACTGTTCGAGCCAGTGGATATGATAGTCGCCATCGATAATGGCGGGTTCCCGGACCAGGGCCCGAAACAGCGGCAGCGTGGTCTCGATGCCCTCGACCACCATTTCGTCCAGCGCCCGGCGCAGCCGCATCAGGCATTCTGCACGGGTCTTGCCATGGACGATCAGCTTGCCGACCAGCGAGTCGTAATAAGGCGGGATGACGTAGCCCTGGTAGACCGCGGAATCGATCCGCACGCCGAGGCCGCCGGGCGGATGGTATTGCAGGATCTTGCCGGGCGAGGGGCGGAAGGTGACGGGATTCTCGGCGTTGATGCGGCACTCGATGGAGTGGCCGTTGATGATGACTTCATCCTGGGTCACCGGCAGATCGCCGCCGGCGGCGATGCGGATCTGCTCCAGCACGAGGTCGATATCGGTGATCATCTCGGTGACGGGATGTTCGACCTGGATGCGGGTGTTCATCTCGATGAAATAGAATTCGCCGTCCTCGTAGAGAAATTCCACCGTGCCGACGCCGAGATATTTGATCTGCTGCATCGCCTTGGCGACGGTGGCGCCGATTTTGGCGCGCGCCGCGGCATCGAGCGCGGGCGAGGGACCTTCCTCCCAGACCTTTTGATGGCGTCGCTGCAGCGAGCAATCGCGCTCGCCGAGATGGATCGCGCCGCCGCGGCCGTCGCCGAGCACCTGGATTTCGATGTGGCGCGGCTTCTGCAGATATTTTTCGAGGTAGACCGAAGCATCGCCGAATGCCGATTTGGCTTCATTGGCGGCGGTGGAAAGCGCCAGCATCAGGTCGTCGGGGGTCTGCGCGACCTTCATGCCGCGTCCGCCGCCGCCGGAGGCCGCCTTTACCAGCACCGGAAAGCCGATTGCTTCCGCGATCGCCATCGCGTCGTCGTCGGGACCGACGGCGCCGTCGGAGCCGGGCACCACGGGAATGCCGAGCTTTTTCGCGGTCTTCTTGGCCTCGATCTTGTCGCCCATCAGGCGGATGTGTTCGGCCTTCGGCCCGATGAAATGCAAATTGTGATCGGCGAGGATTTCGGCAAAACGGGCGTTTTCCGAGAGAAAGCCGTAGCCGGGATGCACCGCATCCACGCCGGTGATCTCGCAAGCCGCAAGCAGCGCCGGCACGTTGAGATAGCTGTCCTTGGACGGCGGCGGGCCGATGCAGACGCTCTCGTCGGCAAGGCGCACATGCATGGCGTCGGCATCGGCGGTGGAATGCACCGCGACGGTCGCGATGCCGAGTTCCTTGCACGCGCGCAGAATGCGCAAGGCGATCTCGCCGCGATTGGCTATCAGGATCTTGTCGAACATGTTGTCCTAGCGGGCGAGTAGCGAATGGCGAATAGCGAATGGTGAGAAAACTATTCGCTATTCGCTACTCGCCATTCGCGCTCTTACTCAATAATCACCAGCGGTTCGCCGAATTCGACCGGCTGGCCGTCCTCGACAAGAATCTGCGTCACGGTGCCGGCGCGCGGCGAGGGAATCTGGTTCATCGTCTTCATGGCTTCGATGATCAGCAGCGTCTGTCCGACCGACACCTTGACGCCGACCTCGATGAACGGCTTGGCGCCGGGCTCGGAAGCCCAATAGGCGGTGCCGACCATCGGCGAGGGCACCACGCCCGGGTGCTTGGCGACATCGGCGACTTCGAGCGGCGCTGCCGCGGCCGGCGCGGAAGCGGCGGGCTGAAGGCTCGGCGGCATCGATGCTGCGATGCTGATGTTGCGCGCGACCCGCACCCGCAAGCCTGCGCGTTCGATCTCGATCTCGGTGAGACTGGTCTCGTCGAGCAGCAATGCGAGTTCGCGGATAAGCGCGCTATCGTCGCTTTTGAGTTTTGCGGCTGCTTTGTCGTCAGGCTGGCGCGCCATGATCTGATCCGGAGCTTTCTATTAGTGACGGGCGGATGCGTCAGGCTTTGGCCTTGACGCCGATCCTGGCGGCAAGCCCATTGATCGCGAGCCTGTAACCGTCGATGCCGAAGCCGGAAAGCGTTGCGAAAGCGGCCTTGGCGGTGAAGGAATGGTGACGGAAATTCTCGCGGGCGTGAATATTGCTGATGTGCACTTCGACGGCGGGAATTTTCACCGCCACCAAGGCGTCGTGCAGCGCGATCGAGGTGTGCGAATAGGCCCCGGCATTGATGATAATTCCGGCCGCCTTCCTGGCATGGGCCTCGTGGATGAAATCGATCAGTTCGCCTTCGCGATTGGACTGCCTGCAATCGGCTTTCAGGCCGAATTGCGCTGACGTCTCCGCGCAAAGTTTCTCGACGTCGGCGAGCGTCGCATGGCCGTAGGTCTCGGGCTCGCGGGTCCCCAGCAGATTGAGGTTGGGGCCGTTGAGCACGTAAATCGTCTCGGCAGCTGTCTTGGCCATCCAAATCCCGGAAAATGCGGCGGCAGGTGGCGCGGTTATAGGTAACAACAGGCCCAAGGGGAAGCCTTTAGGCCGCTCCGGATAACCCTCAAATGCCTCATCCGGCTTGCAAAAAGGTGCGCAGAACCTGCGGAAACCATTCGTTAACCAATGTTAAGGAATCGCCGGGCAGCCGTCGGTTCATGAAAAAAGGGCGGGCATCGCTGCCCGCCCCGAACCCGTTGGGTCGATCGGATCTTAGACGTCGATGACGTCCACGATCTCGAGCGTGCGCGGGTTCACCACGATGATCTGGTTGTTGACCAGGAAGTACTCATATCCACGCCATTCCGGATAGATCGTCACGATCTCCTGCGGCAGCGGGTGGAACGACACCGTGCGCGGAACGCGGGTGCCGACCGAGATCGAGAAGTTGACGTTGGTAGCCGGCGCAACACGCTGTTCGCGGAACACCGAGGTGATCTTGGTGCGCTGCTCGGTCGAGAGCTTGGCGCCGGCGCCCGCCTGTCCCGTCGTGGTCTGCGACTGGCTGGTCTGCCCGGTTTGCGACTGGGTGGTCGTCTGCGACTTGCTGTCCGCCGCGCCCTTCTGCTCCGCGTTCATGCGGCCCTCACGACCCTCGGCCTTCATGTTGTTGCGGTCCTCGCGGCCCTCGGCCTTCATGTCCTTGCCGGCCTTGGACTTGTCGTTCTCGGAGCTCATGCTCTTCGATTTTTCGCCCTTCATGTTGTTGTCCTGGGCCGATTTCTCGCCCTTCATTTTGTTGTCCTGGGCGGATTTTTCGCCCTTCGCGCCGGCCTTCATATCGTCCTGAGCGCGCTGGTTCTTGGCGCCGGGTTGCGCCGCCTTTTCATCGGACTGGCTCGACTTCATGCCGGACGGAGATTTCGTCTGGTCCGACGGCGCACTCTGCTGGGTAGAGGAACCGGCCGACGGTTCGCGGCTGGTTCCGGTTCCTTGTGCATTAGCGAAGCCGGTTCCGGCGATCAACGCCGCCGCAGCCACCGACATCAGAAAGCGATTAGTCATGGAATATCTCCTCACGTGTTTTGCTTGCCCGCGCCGACAACGAAGCGGGATGCCCGATGTTCCGCGATCTCAGCGGTTCCCGCCGAATTTGTTTTGTGAATGCGCAATGAACGCTTCGGCTCGAAAAACTGCTCAATTAAAAAGGCCGGCTGGACAGCCGGCCTTTAAATCACCAATGCAGCAACGCGTGAGCGTTGGAAGTGCCGCTCAGCAGGTCGCCTTGCCGCAACGGGCGACGCCGATTTTTTCCTTCAGATTGTCAAGGCCGACCGCGCCGATCACCACCTGCTTGCCGATCACGTAGCTCGGCGTGCCGTTCATGCCCATCGCTTCCGCGAGCTTGAAGTTTTCCTCGATCGTGGCGCGCACTTCCGGGCTCGCCAGATCCTTCTCGATCCTGGCGGTATCGAGGCCGGCCTCCTTGGCGGCTGCCATCGCGCGCGCCTTGTCCGCCGCACCGCGGCCGCCGAGCAGCTTCTGGTGAAAATCGAGATATTTCTTGCCGCCGGGATCCTGCATGCGCACGGCGACCGCGACCTGCGCGGCTTCGACCGAACCCTGGCTCAGCACCGGAAATTCCTTCAGCACGACTTTCAGTTTGGGATCGGATTTCATCAGATCGAGCATGTCGGCCATCGCGCGTTTGCAGTAGCCGCAATTGTAGTCGAAGAATTCGACGAAGGTGACGTCGCCGTCCTTGTTGCCGAGCATGACGCCGCGCGGCGAGTTGAAAATCGTCTCCGCGTTTTTGGCGACGCTCGCTTCATGTTTCTCGGTCTCGGCGGCTGCCTGGCGCTTGCTCAGCTCGGTCATCGCCTCTTCCAGCACTTCGGGGTGCGCGAGCAGATAATTCCGGACGATGGTCTCGATATCCCCGCGCTGGCCGTCGGAAAAACTCTGCGCCGATGCCAAAGGCGGCGCGCCGCAGAGTGCGAGCGCAAACAGTGCGGGAGCGAGCAGGCGGAACGGAGACATTTGCAAATCCTCTTGGTGAAAGCCGGTTTCCGAAGGACTTCGTAACCTGGCTCAATTGATTTCTAGTTGTTATTTCTAGTTGCTGTTTTGGCCGGGCAGCGGCTTTGCGGCGACGATATCGTCGGCCTTGACCCATCCGGGCGTGCCGACGGCGAAACGGGTTTTGGCGCGCGAGGCGAGTTCGCGCGCGGTCTTGTTGTCGCCGCGAAGAAAGGCGGCCTGCGCCGACGCCAGATCGGCCTGTGCGAAATCTCCCTTTCGGCCATAGGCCATTGCGAGCTGGGTATAGCCGAGCGGCGCCTCGGTCTCGCGTGCCACCGCCGCTCGCAGAATCGCAATCGCTTCCTCGGTGTAGGCTTTATTATTAGTCCCCACGAGCGCCTGCCCAAGTAACATCTCGATGAGCGGTGCGTTATTCGAGAGCTGCACCGCCTTCCGCAACGGCGCGATGGCTTCGGCGGGCTTGCCGCCTTCCAGCAGCGCCTGGCCGCGCAATTCGTAAAAATACGGGTTGGTGGGCTGCAGCTGGATCAGCC
This sequence comes from uncultured Alphaproteobacteria bacterium, assembly GCA_963761395.1. GTDB lineage: Bacteria > Pseudomonadota > Alphaproteobacteria > Rhizobiales > Xanthobacteraceae > Bradyrhizobium. The sequence continues at coordinate 61,576 of CAVXHU010000019.1, read as the reverse complement.
CGTCGATCTGGACGAGCGCCGAGTGCAAATCGCCGTGCAGGTAGGTCACGATCGCCCGCGCATAGCGCGCGGGCAGGCTTTCGTTCGACAATGGATAGCGCCGATAGACGGTGTCCTGCCGCTCCATAAAGGCCGAGATCTTGGCGCGCACCATGTCGTGGCGCGATTGCAGGGCCGGATCGTCCTTCTTGTCCCAATAGGGACTTGAACGGGCGAGTTCCTCGAGCGCCGCGACGCGCTCGGCTGGCATCGGATGCGATTGGAGATAGGGATCGGCGCCGCGCGCGGCGAACAGGCTGTCCTCGGTAAACCGCTTGAAGGTTTCGTACATGCCCCTCGCGGATTGGCCGCTGGCGGTCAGGAACTTCACCCCGGCGCGGTCGGCGTTTTCCTCCTGCTGGCGCTGATAGGAGATCAGGGTGCGGCGGATCATTTCCTGCGGCCCGGCGACCGCCGCCGCGCCGGCGTTGGCCAGGCCGCTATTGCCGTTGCCGCTTCTTGCGCCAGCCACCATCGCACCGGCCCCGAGCAGCATGGCGATGATCATCTGGGTCTGCGCCCGCGCCAATTGCTCGCGAAGCTTGGCGAGGTGGCCGCCGGCCAAATGGCCGGTTTCATGCGCCAGCACCCCGATGATCTGGTTCGGAGTCTCGGATTGCATAATGGCGCCGTAATTCACGAAAATGCGGCGGCCGTCGGCGACGAAGGCGTTAAAAACGCTCTCATTGAGAATCACAATCTGGATGTTCTGCTTTTCCAGGCCCGCGGCGCGCAGGATCGGCCGTGTGTAGTCGCGCAGCAGTTGCTCGGCCTCGGTATCGCGGATGACCGGCGGCCCCTTGTTCTCCTGCGCAAATGCCGATGACATCGGCGCAATAGCGAGCGCGACCGCGGCGGTAACGGCGGTCAGTTTCGAGGTTTTTTTGCGTAGCGCCATGCGCAGCAGCATTGAGCGGTCTTTAATGATTGGCGGCGGCCCGGATACGAGATATGCCCTAACAAACGGTGGAATGCGGCTAGTCTGGGGCCAAATAGCAGATATCGATGCTGGAAGCGACACTAACAGAGCGTGCCAGGGGCCTCCTGACGGCTTCGCTGCGAAGCGAGGTTCCGCCGTTCATGGTGATGGACGTGATGGCGGCGGCGGCGCGCATGGAAGCGGCCGGCGGCCACGTCATTCACATGGAGGTCGGCCAGCCCGCGGCGCCCGCGCCGAAAGCGGCGATATCGGCCGCTCACGCCGCGCTCGAGGACGGGCGGATCGACTATACCTCGGCGCTCGGGATTCCCTCGCTGCGTCAGCGCATCGCCAAACACTACAGCGAGACCTACGGCTGTGCCGTGGATGCCGAGCGGATCGTGGTCACCACGGGCTCGTCGGGCGCTTTCATCCTGGCGTTCCTTGCCATGTTCGAGCCGGGCGATCGGGTTGCGGTCACGGTGCCCGGCTATCCGCCATACCGTCACATTCTCAAGGCGCTGGGTTGCGAGCCGGTGCTGATCGAGACCTCGAGCGAAACCCGTCATGCGCTGACCGGCGAGGCCTTGCTGTCAGCCCATCGCAGGACGCCCCTGAAGGGTGTCCTGGTCGGAAGCCCGGCCAATCCCACGGGCACGATGATGTCCCGCGAGGCGCTCACCAGCCTGATCGCAGCGGCCGAAGGCGCGGGCATCCGGTTCATCTCCGACGAAATCTATCATGGCCTCGACTATGCATTCCCGGCGGTGACGGCGGCGGAGCTATCTGCGCATGCGCTCGTGATCAATTCGTTCTCGAAATATTTCTGCATGACCGGCTGGCGGGTCGGCTGGATGGTGGTGCCCGAACCGCTGGTGCGGCCGATCGAGCGGCTGCAGCAGAACCTCGCGATCTCGGTGCCGACGCTGTCGCAGATCGCCGCCGAGGCGGCGTTCGAAGGCCGCCAGGAAATGGAAGACGTGAAGCGCGGCTACCAGGAGAACCGCCGCATTCTGATCGCGGGCCTGCCGCAGGCCGGTCTTGACAAGTTCTTGCCGGCCGACGGCGCGTTTTACCTCTACGCCGATGTCTCGCAATTCACCTCCGACAGTTTCGAGTTTGCCAAACAGATGCTGGAACAGGCGCACGTCGCGGCGACCCCCGGCATCGACTTCGATCCGGTTCATGGCCATCAGTTCGTTCGCTTTTCCTATGCGCGTTCGGCCGAGGAAATGCGCGAGGCGGTGGCGCGTATCGCGCGGTGGCTCGGATAAAGCGAGCCCTGCCAGGCCCGACCGGCAGTTCTGGCGCCGGAAAAGGCGCCGGCGCCATTGACTCCGCGGAGCCAATTGATCTTGGCTATAGTCTGGCGAGACGGCGGTCTGCGCAAGCGCGATGGACAGATCCGCAAATTCTGATGGGGGAGGAAACGTCATGGCGCCTACGACCGTAACCAAAGCACAGCCCCGCGCGGCAAAACCCTGGTACAAGATACTCTATGTTCAGGTGCTGATCGCCATCCTGCTCGGTATCGTCGTCGGCTGGCTATGGCCCAATCTCGCGACCAACGACTGGATCAAGGCACTCGGCGACGGCTTCATCAAGCTGATCAAGATGCTGATCGCGCCGATCATCTTTTGTACGGTGGTCTCCGGCATCGCGCACATTCAGGATGCCAGGAAGGTCGGCCGCGTCGGCGTCAAGGCGCTGGTCTACTTCGAGGTCGTCTCCTCGTTCGCGCTGATCCTCGGCCTGGTGGTGGGCAATCTGGTCCAGGTCGGTCATGGGCTGGCCGCGAAGCCCGACGCCGCGGCGGTCGCGAATTACGTCAAGCAGGCGGAAGCGCAAAAGTCGGTCGATTTCGTCCTCAACATCATTCCGGACAGCGTGGTCGGCGCGCTCGCGCGCGGCGATATTTTGCAGGTGCTGCTGTTCGCCATCCTGTTCGGCTTTGCGCTGATGGCGATGGGCGAACGCGCCCATCGCTTGCGCGACATCATCGACGATGCCGCGCACGGGGTATTCGGCGTGATCGCCATCGTGATGAAGGCGGCGCCGATCGGCGCGTTTGGCGCGATGGCCTACACCATCGGAAAATTCGGCCCCGCCGCGCTCGGCAATCTGGTCGGACTGATCGCGGTGTTCTATGCGACCGCGGCGCTGTTCGTGTTCGGCGTGCTCGGCCTGATCGCCCGGTTCGTCGGCTTCAGCATTTTCAAGTTCATCGCCTATATCAGAGACGAACTGCTGATCGTGCTCGGCACCAGTTCATCCGAAAGCGCGCTGCCGCAACTGATGGAAAAGCTCGAGCGGCTCGGCTGTTCCAAACCGGTGGTCGGGCTGGTGGTGCCGACCGGCTACTCGTTCAATCTCGACGGCACCAACATCTATATGACGCTGGCGACGCTGTTCATCGCGCAGGCGCTCGGCGTCGAGCTGTCGTTCGGCCAGCAATTGACCATCCTGGTGGTCGCGATGCTGACATCGAAGGGCGCCAGCGGCGTCACCGGTGCCGGATTCATTACGCTGGCGGCCACGCTCTCGGTCGTCAATCCGGCGCTGGTGCCGGGCATGGCGATCGTGTTTTCGGTGGACAAGTTCATGAGCGAGGTTCGCGCGCTTACCAATATCACCGGCAACGGCATCGCCACGGTGTTTGTGTCGTGGTGGGAGGGCGAGCTCGACCACGAGAAGTTGCATGCCAATCTCAACAAGGCGATCGATCCGTCGGACGTCGAGACGGCCGTCACCACCGGTTAGCTTGGGCGTGAAACCATCAACGCGCAGTCAGTTCGCGGCCTGGCTGACCGGTGTCCGCTTTTGGACATATCCAAAGCGCACCCTGAAATGAAGCCCGGTCAACGCAGCGCAATCGAGATTTGTTCCCGCTCGCGGGAACCGTATCGAGCCTGATGGGTTAGCTCCGGTTGTGGCGGGGAATCCGATGGCTCGAGAAGGTATTTTGCAAAGCGGTCTGTTCGAGAGCGAGCGCAGATTTCGCTTGTTGGTGGAAGGGGTCGTCGATTACGCGATTTACATGCTCGACCCCAACGGCATCGTCACGAACTGGAATGCCGGTGCCAAACGGATCAAGGGCTATAACGCAGAGGAAGTCGTAGGCCGGCACTTCGAAATGTTTTACCCGCCGGAGGATCGTGAAGCAGGAATGCCTGCCCGGTCCCTTGAAACCGCTCGCAACACAGGAAAGTTCGAGGCGGAGGGCTGGCGTTTACGCAAGGATGGTACAAAATTCCTCGCGTCCGTCGTCATTGATGCCCTCTACGAAGAAGGCCAGTTGATCGGCTTCGCCAAGATCACGCGCGACATTACCGAACGAGTTAAGGTCGCCGACGCCCTGAAGGAGAGTGAAAGGCATTTTCGCCTGCTGGTAAGCGGGGTCACTGATTACGCGCTTTACATGCTCGACCCCAACGGGATCGTCACCAACTGGAATGCCGGCGGGCAACGCATCAAGGGCTACTCGCCCGAGGAAATCATCGGCCAGCACTTTTCGCGCTTCTATTCCGACGCAGATCGAGCGGCAGGCCGACCGGCGCGGGCTTTGCGACTCGCACTAGAGAATGGTCGCTACGAGGAAGAGGGCTGGCGCGTCCGCAAAGACGGCACGTTCTTTTGGGCCAGCGTTATCATCGATCCGATTCGCGACGATGACAAAACACTTCTCGGCTTTGCCAAGATCACGCGGGATATTTCCGAACGTCGCGAAGCTCAGCAGAATATGGAAAAGGTACAGCGGCAGTTGGCTGAGTCTCAGAAGCTCGATGCCCTGGGCCAACTCACGGGCGGGGTGGCACACGATTTCAATAACCTTCTGATGATCATCGCAGGCGGTCTCCAAACGCTGAAAAAGATTGCGGGTGACGATGCCAAAGGCCTGCAGGCCGTTCAGGCCATTGAAACGGCATCGCAACGAGGGGCCGCATTGACGCGTCAACTGCTTACCTTTGCTCGCAGGCAGAGCGTCAATCCTCAAACCATCGATCTGATGGATCGCATTTGTTCCATCCGGGAAATCCTCAGCACCGGGCTGGGTAGCTCCGTAGAGCTTCACCTGGAGGTCGATCAGGATGTTTGGCAGGTTACGGTCGATGCCGCAGAATTTGAAACCGCGCTGGTCAACCTTGTTATCAATGCGCGCGATGCCATGCCCAAGGGCGGATCAGTCAAGGTTCGAGCAAACAACGTTCACATCGATGACGGTATCCGAAAAGGCGATTACGTTGCCATTGCGGTCCGGGATACCGGCGTGGGCATCCCTCCGGATCTGATTGCCAAGGTATTCGATCCGTTTTTCACCACGAAACCTGTTGGAAAGGGTACCGGTCTGGGCCTCTCGCAGGTCCACGGCTTCGCGTATCAGGCGGGTGGCACGGTCGCTGTGACCAGTGAGCTGGGACAAGGCACGACGTTCACGATTCATCTGCCGCGAAGTGAGCCCGTAGCCAAAGTTACAGAGGTTGAAGTAAATTCGACTGGCAGCGGTACGGTGTTGCTGGTCGAAGATAATCCGGAGGTGGCAACGGCGAGCATCGGCCTGCTTGAGCAACTTGGGTATTCCGTTTTGTGGGTTTCTGACGCCGAGGCTGCACTCAAAGCAATCGACCGCAACGGCATCGATCTTGTGGTCAGCGATATCGTGATGCCCGGCGTCATGGACGGTCTGGGTCTTGCGCGGTCAATAAAGCAGAGGCATCCCGGCCTGCCGATCCTGCTGGCCACCGGTTACAGCGAGGCCGCCCAAGGCGCGCGTTCGGATTTTGCGATCCTGAGGAAACCCTACCAGATACACGAGCTCAGCCGGGCGCTGTCAGATTTGACTCCTCGTTAAAGGTCCAGATGTTCCCTTCACCGAGCCGCCGGTTTAGTGGTGCGAATTGGCGCTGTTTGATGTCTGCTGATGGCGCTTTTCCGCCGCGCGCCATGCCTGACTTGAGCAGGCGGACATCGCCAAGCGTTGCTCATCAATTTGGATTTAAGATTCCACGTCCAATCAGATTTTGACGAAACAAAAACCGCCCGGTTTTGCCGGGCGGCTTTTTCGTCTCACAAACCAAATCTGCTATTCGCCGCTGCCGAAGCGCCGCGACCACCATCCGGCGCGGCGCGGCTGGGTGTCGGTTGTGGTCTCGGAGGCGGGCTCGGCCGGGGCGGGGGCCGGCGATGGCTCGGGCTGGCTGCGATTAGCTGGTGGCGCTGCATCCGGCTGGGTATCGGCCAGGAAGCTCACCTTTTCGCGCACCGTTGAACGCCGCCGCGCGGCTCTCTCAGCCTCCTGGGCTGTCTCGGCCTCGGCGGCGGCGCGAGCCGGCTCCTGTTGACCGCGATCGGCATGTTGCGGCTCGGGAGGCTGTGCGTCACGATCGGCATGTTGTGGCTCAGACGGTGGTGCAATGGATTCAGGCTGAATCTCCGGCAGAGTTCGCTCGGGTGGTGAATAGCCATCGAAATCGGCAACCGCGTTGGTTGCTTCCGGAGCCGGTGCCGGCCTGAGTTCGTCCACAATCGATCCGGCCAAGCCATCCTCGAGCCCGCCGCGCCGGCGGCGTCCGCCACGACGTCCGCGGCGGCGGGGCCGCCGCTCGCCGCCTGCCGCCTGATCGGGGCGCACCACACCGGGCTGCTCGTCGGATTCGTCCTCGTCGGTTTCGCTTTCATCCGCGGGAGCGCCAACAGCCGCGATCGTGTCAGACACAATTCGAGGAATCTCGTTCTCGTCACGCGCAGGCCCGCCTTCGCGCGCCTCGCCGGGACGGCCGCGCCGCCGCCGCCGCCGCTTGCGCTTGTGGCCGTCGGCCTCGGTTTCGCCGCCGCTTGCCTCGCCGACCGCAGCATCGTCGGTCAGCCCTTCGGTCTCTTCGGTTTCCACTTCCGATTCGACTTCGATATCGAACGGCTCTTCCTCGTCAAACGCCTCTTCGGTTTGCGGCGGGAAGGCCGCAACCTGCGCTGCCAGCAGCGCCTTGGCGGCCTCCAGCGTATGCACCTGTTCGCCGCGATCGATGATGAACGACTGCTGGCCGCTCACGGTCGGATCGGCGATCACGGCCAGCGTCACCTTGAAGCCGTTTTCGAGATCGCGCAGATGGCCGCGCTTGTGATTGAGGACGTAAAGCGCGACATCGGTTCGGGTGCGCACCACCAGATTGTGGGTCGCGCCCTTCATCAGGATTTCCTCGAGGCCACGCAGCAACTGCAATGCCACCGAAGATACCGAACGGACATGGCCGCTTCCGCCGCATTGCGAGCAGGGTTCCGTCGAACTCTCCAGCACGCTGGCGCGAATGCGTTGCCGCGACATTTCGAGCAGCCCGAAATGCGAGATGCGTCCGACCTGGATGCGCGCGCGGTCCTGCCTCAGGCAATCGCTGAGTTTGCGCTCGACCGAGCGGTTGTTGCGCTTCTCGTCCATATCGATGAAGTCGATGACGATCAGGCCCGCGAGGTCGCGCAGGCGCAGCTGCCTTGCGACTTCCTCGGCGGCTTCAAGATTGGTCTTGAGCGCGGTATCCTCGATGTGATGTTCGCGGGTCGAGCGGCCGGAATTGACGTCGATCGAAACCAGCGCTTCGGTCTGGTTGATCACGATGTAGCCGCCGGATCGCAATTGCACGGTCGGCGAGAACATCGCGTCTAGCTGGCTCTCGACTCCCATCCGCGAGAACAGCGGCTGGCCGTCGCGATATTGCCGGACCGCGCGCACGTTCGAGGGCATCAGCATCTTCATGAAATCGCGGGCTTCCTGATAGCCGGCTTCGCCGGCGACCTGGATTTCATCGATTTCCTTGTTGTAGAGATCGCGCAGCGATCGCTTGATCAGCGAGCCTTCCTCGTAGACCAGCGTCGGCGCCTGCGACTTCAGCGTCATGTCGCGCACGGTTTCCCACATGCGGATCAGATATTCGAAGTCGCGCTTGATCTCGGGCTTGGTGCGCGATGCGCCTGCGGTGCGCAGAATGATGCCCATGCCTTCGGGCACGTCGAGATCCTGCACCACTTCTTTCAGCCGCGAGCGATCCTGCGCGCTGGTGATCTTGCGGCTGATGCCGCCGCCGCGCGCGGTGTTGGGCATCAATACCGCATAGCGGCCGGCCAGCGACAGGTAGGTCGTCAGCGCGGCGCCCTTGTTGCCGCGCTCTTCCTTGACCACCTGCACCAGCATCACCTGACGGCGCTTGATGACTTCCTGGATCTTGTATTGCCGGCGCGGGCGGAAGGCGCGCTCCGGCACCTCTTCCATGACGTCGTCGCCGCCGACCGATTCCACGACTTCTTCCTCGGCCTCGTCGCCCTCGTCGTCGTCATCGTGGCTCTCGTCGCCACGCGCGGCGGCAGCCTGTTCGGCGTGATCGGATGCTGCGGGCTCGCCACCGGCGTGTTCGGCCTGCGGCGCGTCGTCGGCATGGGCGGCGTTTTCGCGTGCGTGCTCCTCGTGGGTACGCTCATCATGGGCGTGCTCTTCGGGGGTCGACGCATCTGGAGCCGCGGCGGCTGCTTCGACGGCTGCGGTATCGGGCAGCGTCACCGCCGCCAGCGTCTCGCTGGCGCTGATATCGCCATGCTCGTCATGCGCATCGTGAGCATGTTCATCGCGACCATGTTCATGATGGTCGTGGTCATGATGCTCCGCATCCGCGTGGTGATGCTCGGCGTCGTTCGGGTGCTCGTGACCGTTTTCGGCAGGCAGGTTTTCCGCGTAGTCCTGGCCTTCAGGCGGCTGGGCGGCCTGTGACGGATCGCTGCTTGCGTTCTCGATGACCTCGCTCTGGACGCGGTCGCCATTGCCGCGGCGGCGCGAGCTGCGGTGGCGCGGACGGCGGCGGCTGGAGCGGTTTTCGCTCTCTTCCTCGGCCTCGCGATGGGCGCGTTCGTCGGCCTCGATCAGCGCCTGGCGATCGGCGACCGGAATTTGATAATAGTCCGGATGGATTTCGCTGAAGGCCAGAAAACCGTGGCGGTTGCCGCCATATTCGATGAAGGCCGCCTGCAGTGACGGCTCTACGCGCGTGACCTTGGCGAGATAGATGTTGCCGCGCAGTTGCTTGCGCTGGGCGGTCTCGAAATCAAACTCTTCGACGCGATTGCCGCGGACCACGACGACCCGGGTCTCTTCCGGGTGGGTGGCATCGATCAACATTTTGTTGGGCATTTTGGAACTCTTGACGGCGGCGGGCGCGTATGACCGTGAGCGCGTATCGCGCCGCCGGGTGACGCGACGGTCCACCTGATTCGGGGGTGAGGGGAAGGCCGAAACGCAACCCGGGTCGCCACGCCGAACGGGATCCCGTCGGAGCAAAACGACGCGCGGAGCTTTCGCTCCGCGTCGGCGCGGTTGTTCCGTGGATCATGGTCGGCAACACAGTCTGGCGCATCAAGCGTCGGCCCGTCTGAACAGTTGGCGGCAAAAGGCGCCGCCTTGTCTATTGCTGAAGCCCCGGCGCGGCGCCGAAGCGCTCGCCGGCCATCGTATGTCGGGCCCTTCAGGGGTCCGGATAATCGGTTATGCCGTGTCTGAAGCCGTCCCTGGAACAAGATGGTAACCTGGGACCGGACGCCGCTCGGGCTCGAAACCGCCGCTCCTTGTCAGCCGCGCGCTGCGCTGGCTGTGGAGGGATCGGAAAGACGCTGGAACCTGAATTCGAAGGTTCCGGCGCTGCACCGGGAGGCTGAACGCGACACAACCGGGAGTTTTAGCCGTCAGCCCCTTGTACATACGTGGAATGGCCGCCGCGTGCAAGGGAAGCGTCGCTGGGCGGCAACACTCGGCCTTATTCGCCCCAGATGTGTTAAGTTGCGGTTAACCCTGTGGTTCTATTGCGGTACGAGGGCTGCTCGGAGGCACGGATTCGTTGGCGAGCCGCGCAAATCATGGTGTTTTGCTGGGATGCGCGCTATTGTGCGCCGCAGCATTTCTATGTTCCGACGCCACCTCGGGCGTGGCGGAGGGCCAATCATCCGATCCGGTTGCTGCCGCGAATTTTCCGGTTGCCACTGAGGCCCGCCTGGCCGGCGATGCCAGGCAAACCCGCTTCGTCCTCGATCTCGACAAGGCCATCCAGTTTCGCGCTTTCGCGCTGGCCGATCCGTACCGGGTGGTCGTGGATATCCCTCAGGTCAACTTTCGGCTTGCCGCCGGAACGGGCACCGCGGGGCGCGGGCTGATCAAGGCATTCCGCTACGGCCTCGTCATGCCCGGCGGTTCGCGGATCGTGTTCGATCTGACGGGTCCGGCCAGAATTGCAAATTCCTATGTGCTCGAGGCGGCCAACGGCCAACCGCCGCGGTTGGTGCTTGAGCTGGAGCAAGTGGATCGCACCAGCTTCGTTCAATCGCTTGCGGCCGACAGCCGGCCCGAGCTCAGGCCGGCCATCGCGGACGGCGCAGGCACCGGTGTCGCTGCGGAGGCGGCCGTTGCGTCCAAGCCCGCTGCTCCACCGGATTTGCGTCCCGTGGTCGTGATCGACCCGGGCCATGGCGGCATCGACAATGGCACGCAGTCCAGCGGCGAAAGCGAAAAGAACCTGGTGTTGGGCTTTGGCCTGGCGTTGCGCGACCGCATCGAGAAATCAGGCAAATATCGCGTCGTCATGACCCGCACCGATGACACCTTCATCCCGCTCGCCGACCGTGTCCGGATCGCGCGCAATCAGTCGGCGGCGCTGTTTGTGTCGATCCATGCCGACGCATTGCCGCGCCGCGAGGGCGACGCCCAGGGCGCCACGATTTACACGCTATCGGACCGCGCCTCCGACGCCGAGGCCGAAAGGCTCGCCGAGGCGGAAAACAAGGCCGACGCCATTGGCGGGGTCAACCTGACCGAGGAGCCGACCGAGGTCGCCGACATTCTGATCGACCTGGCGCAGCGCGAAACCCGCGCATTCTCGCACAGGTTCGCGCGCCTGCTGATGGGCGAGATGAAAAGCACCGTGCGGATGCACAAGCATCCCATGAAGTCCGCAGGGTTCAAGGTGTTGAAGGCCCCCGACGTGCCGTCGGTGCTGATCGAACTCGGCTATGTCTCGAACAAGGGCGACCTCGAACACCTGGTATCGGAGAACTGGCGCTCCCGCACCGTCGGATCGATGGCGCAGGCCATCGACGCCTTCTTTGCCAAACGCCTGGCGACGGCTGGGCCGGCGAACTGAAAAGGGGATGCTTCCGATGGTGGAAGCCCTAGTTTGGCCACAGCGACGGTCCTATAAAAAACCACGGCAGGGGTTCGGAATCGAGCAAAATTCCCTCTCGGCCAACGTATTATGCGCCTGCGCGGCACGGCAGACCGGTCCGCGGCGGATTTTCGCGCTTTAGGAAAACGCCGGCGGTTACGGCGCAAGGGTTGAAACGGATATTCGCTGATGCGCTTGCTGGTGCGATTCTTGGGTTTCTTGTTCGCCGCCGGAACCGTGGTGTTTCTGGTGGGCGTCGCCGCTACCGCGGGGCTGATCTGGCATTTTTCCAAGGACTTGCCGGATTATTCGCAGCTTCAGGATTATGAGCCGCCGGTGATGACGCGCGTCCATGCCTCCGATGGCGCGCTGCTCGGCGAATATTCCAAGGAACGCCGGCTTGTATCTGCCGATCCAGGCGGTCCCGAAACTGGTCATCAACGCGTTCCTGGCCGCCGAGGACAAGAACTTCTACGAGCATGGCGGCATCGATTTTGCCGGCATGGCGCGCGCGGCCGTGCTCTACGCGCAAAATTACGGCTCCAACCGCCGTCCGCAGGGCGCCTCCACCATCACCCAGCAGGTCGCGAAGAACTTTCTTCTGACCAACGAAGTGTCGTTCACCCGCAAGATCAAGGAAGCCTTGCTGGCGATGCGGATCGAGCGCGCCTACTCGAAAGACAAGATCCTCGAACTCTATCTCAATGAAATCTATCTCGGCCTTGGCGCCTACGGCGTCGCCGCCGCATCGCTGGTCTATTTCGACAAGTCGGTGAATGAGCTCACGGTAGCGGAAGCGGCCTATCTGGCGGCGCTGCCGAAGGCGCCGGCGGCGCTGCATCCGGTGCGCAACCGCGACCGGGCGATCGAGCGCCGCAATTACGTGGTCGACCGGCTTCTGGAAAATGGCTGGATCAAGCAGGCCGAGGCCGACAAGGCCCGCAAGGACCCGCTGACGGTGACCAGCCGGACCAATGCCGCGCACATTTTCGCCGGCGAATATTTTGCCGAGGAAGTTCGCCGCGATGTGTTCGAGCGCTACGGCGAAAAGAAACTCTATGAAGGCGGCCTGTCGGTACGGACCACGCTCGATCCGAAGCTGCAGGTGATGGCGCGCAAGACCATGGTGGCCGGCCTCGTCACCTATGACGAACAGCAGGGTTGGCGGGGTGCGATCAGCAAGCTGGATATATCAGGCGATTGGGGCGTGAAGCTTGCCGACGTCAAATCGCTGTCGGACATTTCGCCGTGGCGGATGGCGGTGGTGCTGGAGACCAGCGATCAGTCCGCGCGAATTGGTTTCCAGCCCGGCCGCGAACTGGGCGGCGCCGTAGCCAAGGAACGGCAGACCGGAATCATCACGCTCGACGGCGTCAGGTGGGCAAAGGCTGCGTCGGGCCCGACGCGTTTCAAGACGCCGACCGCGGTGTCGCAAGTGCTTTCGCCGGGCGACGTCATCTATGCCGACCCCTTGATTGCCAAGGATGGCACGCGGGCCGAGGGCCAGTACCGGCTGCGTCAGCTGCCGGAGGTTTCCGGCGCGATGGTGGTGATGGATCCCTGGACCGGCCGCGTGCTGGCGATGGTCGGCGGGTTCTCGTTCGACCAGAGCCAGTTCAATCGCGCGACGCAGGCCTACCGGCAGCCGGGCTCCTCCTTCAAGCCGATCGTGTACTCTTCGGCGCTCGACAACGGCTATACGCCGTCGACCGTGGTGGTCGATGCGCCGATCGAGATTGACATGGGGCAGGGCGGGGGGGTCTGGCGTCCGGAGAATTATTCGTCCGGCAAATATAAGGGGCCGGTGACGCTGCGCAACGCGCTGCGATTGTCGCTCAACACCGTGACGGTGCGGCTGGCGCAGGACATCGGCATGCCCTTGATCGGCGAATATGCCAAGCGCTTCGGCGTCTATGACGAACTGCCGAATTATCTGTCCTACGCGCTCGGCGCCGGCGAGACCACTGTCATGCGGATGGTCACGGCCTATTCGATGTTCGCCAATGGCGGCCGGCGCGTGAAGTCGACGCTGATCGACCGCATCCAGGATCGCTATGGTCACACGATCTTCAAGCATGACGCGCGGGAATGCCGGGGCTGCGACGCCGCCGGCGGCTGGAAGAATCAGCCCGAGCCCCAGCTCGTCGATCGCCGCGAACAGGTGCTGGATTCGATGACGGCCTACCAGATCACCTCGATGATGGAAGGCGTGGTGCAGGGCGGCACCGCGATCGCCTTGAAGGAAGTCGGCAAGCCGATCGCCGGCAAGACCGGTACCACCAACGACGAAAAGGATGCCTGGTTCATCGGCTTCTCGCCCGACATCGTGGTCGGCGTCTACATGGGCTACGACAAGCCGCGCAATCTCGGCAAGGGTGCCACCGGCGGACATCTGGCCGCGCCGATCGCGCGAGATTTTCTGAAGCTCGCGCTCGCCGACAAGGCGGCGATTCCGTTCCGGGTGCCTGCGGGCATCAAGCTGATCCGCGTCGATCCAAGAGCGGCATGCGGGCCGGTCCGGGCGAGGGCGGCAGGACCATCCTGGAAGCCTTCAAGCCGGGGACCGCGCCGCCGGATAATTACAGCGTGATCGGGGTCGCAGACGCCGAGGGCCGCTCGATGATGGCGCCGCCGGATGCAGGCAATATCATGCGTCCCGGCACCGGCGGGCTCTACTAGAGCGTTTTCAAGCGAAGTGGAGCCCGGTTCGCGTCGAGAAAACGCGTCAAATCAAGAATCTAGAGCCCCGTTTCGATTCGATCGAAACGGAAATGGCTCTAGCCGCTGTTCGCGCCGGGAAAACCCGCAGAAACAAGCCTCCGCCGATTGCGCTTTGGCGCCGCCGCCGCTACATCCCCCGCATCGTTGCAAAAGCGGTTTGCGCCGCAGATCAGAGAAGCCATGCGCGCTGAAGTCGAACGTTTAGTGGAAGAGATCAAGCAGTCGGTCGGGCTGCTGAGGAGGCATCTTTGACGTCGATGCATCCACGGCGCGCCTTGCGGAGCTGAACAAGCTCGCGGAAGATCCCAATCTCTGGAACGATCCCCAGAAGGCGCAGAAGCTGATGCAGGAGCGAACCTCGCTGGAGGATGCGCTCACAGGCATCGGCAAGGTCGAGCGCGAACTCGAGGACAATATCGGCATGATCGAACTCGGCGAAGCCGAGAGCGATGAAGGCGTGGTGGCCGAAGCCGAGGCCGCCCTGAAAGCCCTGAAGAAGGAAGTCGCGCGGCGCGAGTTGGAGGCGCTGCTCGGCGGCGAGGCCGACCGCTTCGACTCCTATCTCGAGGTTCATGCCGGCGCCGGCGGTACCGAGAGCCAGGACTGGGCCGCGATGCTGCTGCGCATGTATACGCGCTGGGCCGAGAAGCACGGCTTCAAGATCGAATATCTCGAAGAGACCCAAGGCGAAGAGGCCGGCATCAAGTCGGCCACCATCCAGATCAGCGGTCACAACGCCTATGGCTGGCTCAAGACCGAAGCCGGCGTGCACCGGCTGGTGCGGATATCGCCGTTCGATTCCAACGCGCGCCGGCACACCTCGTTCTCCAGCGTGGCGATCTTTCCGGTCGTCGACGACAGCATCAAGATCGACATCAAGGAATCCGACGTGCGCACCGACACCATGCGCTCGGGCGGCGCCGGCGGCCAGCACGTCAACAAGACCGAATCCGCGGTGCGGCTTACGCACATTCCGACCGGGGTTGCGGTGGTCTGTCAGGCCGGCCGTTCGCAGCACAAGAACAAGGCGCAGGCCTGGGACATGTTGCGCGCGCGGCTCTACGAAATCGAATTGAAGAAGCGCGAGGAGCAGGCCGCCGCCGACCAGGCCGCCAAGACCGATATCGGCTGGGGCCATCAGATCCGCTCCTATGTGTTGCAGCCCTATCAGATGGTGAAGGACCTTCGTACCGGTGTGCAGACCTCGGACACCTCGGGCGTGCTCGACGGCGACCTCGACGAGTTCATGGCGGCGACGCTGGCGCAGCGCGCGTTCGGCACCGCGCCCGCGGCGGTCGAGGATGTGGACTAACGCATGACAAAAGTTGCTTTCATTGGTCTCGGCCGAATGGGCCATGGCATGGCCGGCCGCTATCTCGATAGCGGTTTCACGGTCGCGGTCTGGAATCGCAGCAAGGCGAAGGCGAGCGATCTGATCGCGCGCGGCGCGCGATGGGCTCATTCGCCCGCGGATGCGGCCGATGGCGCCGACGCCGTCGTGACCATGGTCGCCGACGACGAGGCGTCGCGCGCGGTGTGGCTCGGCAACGATGGCGCTGCCATGACCGCCAACACCGGTACGCTGGCGATCGAATGTTCCACCGTGTCGTACCGCCACGCGCTCGATCTCGCGCGCGAGCTTCGCGAACGCGGTCTCATCTATATCGATAGTCCGGTCACGGGCTTGCCGGATGCCGCGGCCAGCGGAAAACTGACGCTGCTGGTCGGCGCCGAGCCCGCCGATCTCGAACGCGCGCGGCCCTATCTGGTGCCGCTCTCGACTACGATCCGGCATTTCGGCGCGGTCGGCAGCGGCACGGTGTACAAACTCATCAACAATCTGATGGGCGCGATCCAGATCGCCGGTATCGCGGAGGGTCTGGCGATCGCCGAGCAGGCCGGCCTCGACATGAAGCTGGTGCTGGAAGCTGTCGAAACCGGGGTCGCCGCCAGTCCGCAGGTGATCCGTCACTCGAAGCGCATGGCGGCGCGGAATTTCTCCGGCGCGACCTTTACGGCGGCGCTGCGCCACAAGGACGCCGCCTACGCCGTCGCGCTGGCCGAGAGCCTGCTGTCCGACGTTCCCCTGATGGGACGCGCCGCCGTGCAGGCCTATGCGAGGGCGAAAGCCCATGCGCCTGACGACGATGAAGGCAAAATGATCGAGATCGTGTCGCGGCCGAAATAGCGCCGTGCCAAGGCGGCCCGAAGGGGAACGAGCAATATGCGATTTTTCTACGGTCTCGCTTTCACCATCGTTCTAATGGCGAATGCGGACGCATCTTGCGTCTGTCGTTGCGTCGACGGTCAGGTCGAACCCCTTTGCAGCAGTTCCATTGATCTACCGCCGATTTGTGCTCCGACAAACTGCGGCATTGTTCCGCCCTCGATTGCGCCGATCCAGGCTCCAGGCATTCCTCCGCTCGGCACTTCCAGTTGTTCGCCGCGTCGGGTTTTGAACCCCGCGACCAACCAGTACGAATGGCGCTCGATCTGCAATTAGGACAGTCCCGGATTCAAAATCAGGATAGTCGAGCCGCCTGACCGCTCCATTCCGAAAACCACGCGCGTAAACCTTCCGCTGTCGCGCTTCCCCCCGTGCCATGCCGCGTAGACCGCGCCGTCGCTTGCCACCAGCAGCACGGCATCAAGGCCCCGGGAGCGGCGCAGCGTATCGATCGCCTGCTGCGGCGTCTGCGCGATCGGGCCGGCGACATTGAACGAGGTGTTGACGGAGATCTCGACGCCGATGCGGCGGCCGAGCGCTTTCAGATAGGCGTAGCTGAGGGGATCGTCCTGCGCGCGCACGATCTGGATCCGCCCGGTACCGTCGGCATGAATCACCGCTGGAATTTTGCCGCGTGCGTGCGGCTTCGATCGCGCGGTCAGCACCATGTAATTATAGGCGTTGTAATCGCCGTCGGATGCGCCTTCGAGCAGATCGAAATATTCCAGCGCCGCTTCCAGCGTCGCCATCGGCGCCAGCGGGCGGATCGCCTCGCGGTATTTCACGCGCTCGTTGAGCCGCTCGCGTGCCTGCGGATCGCACGGGTTTGCAAGGATCGAGCGATGGCCGAGCGCGCGCGGCCCGGTTTCGGCCGCGCCCTGATACAACGCAATGACGCCGTTTTGCGCCACCACGAACGCCATCAGATCGGCGACGGCGTTAAGGCCCTCCGGCGTCGAGATATCCCCGATCCGCTGCGAGGCGATGTCGCCCGCATCGAGCGCGGTGGCGATGTCTTCACGCTGTTGGCGAGGTACCGCAATAAAAGGCATGTGTCATCGGGGCGCCGCGCGGCGCGCCTGCGAGATGCGCGAACAGCCAGGCGGCGCCGATGGTGACGCCGGGATCGCCGGGCGTCGGCGGCACCCACAAATGCAGCCGGGTTTTTCGATTCTGGAACGTCGAAAACCACGCCTCGTCGAAATGCTCGAGCAGCCGCATGTTGCCGACCGCATTCAACGCCACGCCGCCGGTCAGCACGAGCCGGTTTGCGCCGGTGATGCGCAGCAGATGATCCACGACATGGATCATGGCATCCTCGAACACCAGTTGCGTCGCCGCCGCCTTGTCGAGGCGATCTTTGGTGTCGGGCCGGTGGTTGATGTCCTCGACCCGCAGCACCGCGTCCGGATTCCACAGCTGATCGGGTTTTAGGGGTTCGCCGAGGATTTCGATCAATGCTTTCTTGTAGGGATGATCGAACGGGTCGCAATACCAGTTGGCCATGGCGCGATTGAGCCGGACCTCGCCGCCCTCGCCGAAATGCAAAACTTCTTTCAATCTGGTGTAGTAGGAATTGCTGGTGCGATTCATGTCGCCCCACGCGGCGGCGCCCATGTAGCGGCCCTCGCTGGACAGCCAGGTCCAGCCGCCCTGCGTCGATGAAATCACGCTGTAGAAGGCGCCGAGCGAGTTGAACATGCTGTCATTGCAATACAGCCGGCGCATGGCGCCGTTCCCGGCGACATAGAGCGAGATCGATCCCTTATCGCCGGTGCCGTCGAGCACCGCGATGGCGACGGGTTCATCGTTGTCGGCGAACGGGGAAGCCGCAAAGGAAAACCAGGCATGATTGTCATGATGCGGCATGCAGATCAGCGGCACGCGTTCTGAAAGGCCGAGCTGCCGGCGCAAGGATCTTCGGCGTGCGGGTCATTTGATCGAGCCGGCGGCCGTCAAAGCCGGCGGCCTCGGTGGTGCGCAGCAGTTTTAGGCTTTGCGGGACTTCCTCCAGCACCGAGCGGGCAAGCGTCCCGGCCAGATCAGGGTAATCCCAGCTGGTGAGCCAGGCGGCGATATCCTGGATATCGCGCCCCATGCCGCGCAGCGTCGCCACCACAGCATCGATCGACGCCTTCGGATATTCGGTGGTGTGCTTGTTGCCGGAAAAACGCTCTTCCTCATTGTTGACGATCAGGCGTGGGCCATTGGCCTGCGTCACCTCCACCAGCGCAACGCCCGAATTATGCGTGCCGGGAGGCCCGATTCCCGCGAGATAAACCGTCTCGCCGCGAGCAAGTTTCTCGCGGACCTGCGCAATCCGTTGGTCGGCAAAGTCCGAGCCGAGCTGATGAAAACCCGCGGCCGCGAACAGCCGCGCGCTGAGCCATCGCGCGGCGCGGAATCCGAGCCTGCCGAGCTTGGGATGTCGGGGACCAATTCGTCTGTTCGGTTTCAATCCGTCGGCCTTGTGGCGATCCAGGTGCTGCCCTGCATCAATCATAATTGGCGATGCGCAACAATGCTGTTTCGGGCCGCGGAATAAGCTGGTGCTTGCAAGCGCGCGCGTGACTTGCGACACTTGATCAAAATTAAATGCCAAACGGGAGAAAACGATGCCGGCTCGTATCCGAAGCCTGATGGCGCTGGCGGCAATTGCCGCCGCCGCAGCAATCGCCACGACCGCGGCGAATGCGCAAAAGAAATACGATCCCGGCGCCAGCGACACCGAAATCAGGATCGGCAATATCATGCCCTATAGCGGTCCGGCCTCCTCCTATGGCGTGATCGGCAAGACCGAGGCGGCCTATTTCAACAAGATCAACGCCGAAGGCGGCATCAACGGCCGCAAGATCACCTTCATCAGCTATGACGACGCCTACAGCCCGCCCAAAGCCGATCGAGCAGGCGCGCAAGCTGGTGGAAAGCGACGAAGTCCTGCTGATCTTCCAGCCGCTCGGAACCCAGTCCAATTCGGCGATCCAGAAATACATGAACGCCAAGAAAGTGCCGCAGCTGTTCGTCGCGACCGGCGCCACCAAATGGGGCGATCCGAAGAACTTTCCGTGGACCATGGGCTGGCAGCCCAACTACCAGAGCGAAGGCCGCATCTACGCGAAATACATCCTGGAACATTATCCGAACGGCAAGATCGCGTGCTTCTGGCAGAACGACGACGCCGGCAAGGATCAGGTCAAGGGATTGCGCGACGGGCTCGGCGACAAGGCCGGCATGATCATCGCCGACAAATCCTATGAGGTCAGCGATCCCACCATCGATTCGCAGATCGTCGCGCTGCACGATTCCGGCGCCGATATCTTCTTCTCCTGGGCGGCGCCGAAGGGATCGGCGCAGGCGATCCGAAAGGTCGGCGAACTCGGCTGGAAGCCGAAATTCTTTCTCGGCAACATCGCGACATCGGTGGCCACCGTTCTCAAACCGGCGGGTCTCGAATATGCCAAGGATATCATCTCCACCGCCTATCTGAAGGATCCGACCGATCCGCTTGGAAGGACGACCCGGGCGATGAAGACCTGGGCAGGCCTTCATGGACAAGTATTATCCCGGACGGCGACAAGACCAACTCCAACAATGTCTACGGCTATGTGACGGCGCAGACCATGGTGCAGGTGCTGAAGCAGTGCGGTGACGAACTGACCCGCGAGAATGTCATGAAGCAGGCCGCCAATCTGAAGGATTTCACCAGCGACGTGCTGTTGCCGGGCATCAAGATCAACACCGGCCCGAATGATTTCTTTCCGATCGAGCAGATGCAGTTGATGAAGTTCAACGGCGAAAGCTGGGAGCTGTTCGGCGATATCATCACCGGCGAGGTCGGCCACTAACGCCGGCCTAATGCAGCTAGCTTCAGCCCGCGCTCAGCCGGACGCCGGCGCGCAGGAATTTCTGCGGGTCGACCGCTTCGCCGTCGATCCTGGTTTCGTAGTGCAGATGCGGGCCGGTCGATCTGCCGGTCGAGCCCACGGCGCCGATCACCTGACCGATCTTGATCTGATCGCCAACCCTGACGCCGATCTCCGACAGATGGCCGTAGCGGGTCGACAGGCCGTTGCCGTGGTCGATTTCCACCATGCGGCCATAGCCGCCGGCCCATCCCGATGACACCACTTTTCCGTTCGCGGTCGCGCGCACGGGGTCGCCGCTTGCGGCGCGGAAATCGAGACCGGTGTGCATGGCCGGGCGGCCGAGGAACGGATCGCTGCGGACCCCGAAACCGCTGGTGAATTCGACTTCGCCGATCACCGGCTTGCGATACGGCACCAGCGCAAGGGTCCGGTTCAGGCGCTCGACCTGGGCGCGGGTGATGTTGATCCGGTAGAGCTGGCGCTCGAAAGTGCCGGCGCCGGGCGGAAGTTTAACCGGAACGAAGGGGCCGCCCATGCCCGCGCGCGGGGTTGCGGCTTCCAGTTGCGCCATATCGAGACCGAGATCGGTAAAGACGCCGCGCATACGGCGCACCCGCGATTCCATGCTGTCTTCGACCGAACTGAGCGCCGCCATCTGGCGGCCCTCGACCTTATCGAGCGAGGTCTGCAGGCGGACCAGAACGTTATCGACGCCCTGGACCTTGGCGAACTGGTTCGGCTGGCGGCCGGGCGACGATGGGCGCCCGGGATTCCAGACGCGCTTCGCGATCCGGCGGCGCCACGAAAATCACGGTGTCGCTGATCGGCGAGGGCTTCGGCGTCCCCGAAGCCGCCGCGTCCGTCGCCGCGGCTCCCCGCGACGGCGTCCTGATCGATCCAGTGACGGAGGCGTCCGGAATGGCGCCGAGCGCGGTGGCGCGCGATTCCAGCGTGGTCTGGCGGCGCATGATCTGCTCGAGTTTCTGGTCGAACTGTTCCTGATCGAGCAACTGGCGGCTGGTGGTGCGATCGACCTTGGCGCGCAGTTCGGCAATGCGGTCTTCATAGGCGTATTGCATCTCCGCCTGGCGCGCGATCAGCCGGGTGAGAACGTCATCGCGGAACGCGAAATAGGTCGCGGTCGCGGCCGACCACATGCCGAGCACCGTTACCGTGCCGACCACGATCCAGAACGCCACCGGGCCAAAGCGAACCTGCTTGCCGGCGTGAACGAGGGTATAGCCGTCTTGCCCGTGCCGGGCGGGAGCCACGGCATGACTCGCCGGATGGCGCCGAGCGGAGGCCCTGCCATGGTCATGTGAATGGTGCTTGGGATACTCGGAATAATGACCGGACGACATCGGCACTCCCGCGCCGGTCGGAGAATGAGTTCCGTACGGCCAAATTTGCGGGGTGATTTGACCTTCTCATGGTTAATTTTCAGCGAATAGAGCCGGACAAATTACAAGGCGCGTACCGCGGCAAGCACTTCGTCGGCATGGCCATCAACCCTCACATGGCGCCAGATTCGGATGATCCGGCCATCGGCGCCGATCAGAACCGTTGTGCGAAGAATGCCTTGGAAAGTCTTGCCATACATGGATTTTTCGCCCCAGACGCCGTAGGCCTCCAGCATCTCGTGCTTTTCATCCGAGACAAGAGGGATGGAGAGCTCATGCTTGTCTCGGAAGGCTTCCTGTGCCTTTGGCGGGTCGGCCGAAACACCCAGTATCGCGGTCTGGTTTTCAGCAAACGCGCTCGCCAATCGCGTGAAGTCGATGGCCTCCTTGGTGCAGCCCGGCGTGTCCGCGCGCGGATAGAAAAACAGCACGAGTTTTCGCCCGGAATAGTCGGACAGGGAGACGGTGCTGCCCCCGTCGCGGGGAAGGCGGAAGGCGGGCGCCCTCGCACCCTCGGCCAAGCCCGATTTGCGCGCGGCGGGCGCGTCGGCTTTTCCGGCCAGCGGTTTCCCCGCAGCCGGATTTCCGGCCAGAGGCTTCGCGGCAGTCGGCTTCGATCCTGCCGTGGTCCTCGCGGCGGATGCTCTCGGGTCGGCGGATTTTAACGGTTTTGATGGGGCCTTGTGCGATGTTCTCGGGGTAGCGTTCCCGGCTTGCTTGCTTTTGTTCTTGGCTGACGTGCTCGCCGTTGCCCGGCGGTTTTTCGAAGGCGCCGTTTTCGCCGATGTTTTCGCGGGCGCGCGGGCAGCCTTCCCGGAGGATGCCTTGAGGGATTTCTTGCGCGTTTTCTTGGACATACGCCTTCCTTTCGTCGCTTTCGGCGGATCAACCATGGAGGTATTGCGGGTCTTGTCCCGGCGAGCCGGAATCGCGCCGACTGCTGGGCAAGTCTGGTGGCTGCGGAGTATGGTTACAAGGAATTCGACGCACCACCCGTTCGCTCGTTGAATGTGCCCTTGGGCCCGGTGACGAGTAACAGTATTAATCGAGGATTGGCAGCGATGCCGGCACAGGAGCGCTCGTTACGTGTCGACGGGCGAGGCCTTGGCGGCGATCAATCTTACCATCAGCGCCAGCACCGAGAGGCAATGGCAAGGAATACGTCGCCCCAGGGATCGAATCCGCGTGCTGACGTCCAGCCCTCGCAGTGGGATGATGCCGATTGGGATCAAGACCATGACGAGGCGGCGGGCCATCGCGCGCGCCGGCTGTTGTCCGGGTCGAACTCGGTTTTTCATCGGCTCGGCGATCACCTTGGAGCGTTGCGCCGATGGCTCGCCGGTGAACGCTGGGTAAAGCGCCTTGCCGTCGTGATCGCGGCTTTGATGGTGATCTTCGCAGGCTGCTTCGGCGGACTGTGGTGGAGGCTCGGCGCCGGTCCGATCAATCTCGAGATGGCCACGCCATGGCTGGCCGCGGCGATCGAGGAAAATATCGGTCACGGCAATACCGTCGAGGTCGGCGGCACCCAGATCGAGCGCGCCGGCAGGATCCGCATCGCCGTGCGCATCCGCGATATCATTGTCAGGGATCGCGACCACGTCATCGTGGCGACCGCGCCGAAAGCCGAGGTGAAACTATCAGGCACCGCGCTGTTGATGGGGCGGCTTCGCGCCGAGAGCCTCAATCTGGTCGATGCCGAGCTTGCGGTGCGGATCACGCCGGATGGCTACGTTACCGTTTCCACCGGTGACACCGCGCGACCGCTCGCGACCGGTGTCGCCTCGAAGCGACAACCGGGCGCAACGCCGTCTTCTCCGGGTCAATCCATGCCGGTCAGTCCGGTTGCCCCGTCATCGCCGGGCGCTCAATCCAAAACGACGGCAGCGGTTCCGGATAATCGCGATGCGGCCAACGGACTGCTTGCCGGCCTCGATTGGCTCGACAGCCTGAGCCTGACCGGGCTTGACGGACAGAACCTCAACGAAATCGGTTTGAAGAACGGAAACCTGATCGTCGACGATCAGCAACGCGGCAACAAATGGAATTTCGAGAATATCACCCTCAGTCTTCGCCGGCCCAGCGGCGGTGGCGTAGCGCTGAGCGTAGGCGAAGAGGGTAGCCATGCCTGGTCGCTTCGCGTCGCGGTCGGAGCTCCCGCCAACGGCGTGCGCTCGGTCGATATTCGTGCCGACAAGGTTTCGACCACGAACATCCTGCTGGCGCTGCGGCTGAAGGACCTGACCTACAGCGCGAATTTGCCGCTATCAGGCGAACTCAAGGGCGAACTCGGCCGCGACGGGCTGCCGACCTATTTCCGCGGCAAGATCACCGCGGGCGCGGGAACCATCATCGACAGCGACACGCCGGACTATCCGATGGGAATCGATTCGGCGGAAATGAACGTCGAATGGGATTCCGGACGGCGGGTGCTGGTGGCGCCGTTCAAGATCATTTCCGGTCCCAACCGCATCACGCTATTGGGCCATCTAGAGCCGCCCAATGACAGCATTCCCGATTGGCAGCTGGGCTTCAGCGGCGGCACCATCCTGCTTGCCGGGATCGACAACGAACCACCGCTGATTTTCAATCGCATCGCCATCGGCCTGCGTTTCGACACCGACAAGCGGCGCGTGCTGCTCACCCAGGCCGATATCAGCAATGGCGAGATCGGCATCGCCGGAACCGGCAGTCTCGACTATTCGGCCGAGCCGCGCCTGACGCTTGGTTTCGCGGGAACGCCGATGTCGGCGTCGGCGCTGAAGCGGATGTGGCCGATCCTGATCGTTCCTGAAGTCCGCGAATGGGTCATCGAGCGGGTCGAACGCGGCTCGCTTCAGCGCATCGAAGTCGGCGTCAACTCGCCGGTGCGAAACCTTTCGCGGCGAGGCCCGCCGATCCCCGATGACGGTCTCGCCGTCAACATCGTCGCCTCCGGCGTAACATTGCATCCCGTCGACGAACTGCCGTCGGTGCGCGATGCGGATTTGAAAGCGCATGTGACCGGCCGCACCGCGACCGTGACGATCGGGCAGGCGGCGTCCGATACGCCGGCGGGCCGCAAACTCAACATCTCGGATTTCGTGTTCGAGGTGCCGGACATGGCGCCCAAGCCCTCGCCGGCACGCGTCAAATTCCGGATCGATGGCCCGGTGCCGGCGGCGGCCGAAATTCTCGCCTCCGACCGCCTCAGCGAATTTTCCGGCACGTTGATCGATCCCAATTCCAGCAAGGGAACGGTTTCGGCGGTGGTCACGCTCGGGCTGCCGATCAAGCGCGAGTTGACGAAGGCCGACACCACCTATGCCATTACGGCCGACCTCGGCGGATTTGCCGCCGATCGCCTGGTGATGAATCAGAAGCTCGAAGCCAACGCGCTGAAAGTCATCGCCAACAACGGCGGCTATCAGGTCAAGGGCGACGTCAAGATCAACGGCCAGGCGGCCACGCTTGACTATCGCAAACCGACCGAAGGCGATGCGGATATCAAATTGCTGGCGACGCTCGACGACGCCAGCCGCGCGCGCCTCGGATTCGATCTCGGACCTGCGGTGAGCGGGGCTATTCCGATCAAGCTGGTCGGCAAGATCGGTAGTCCCGATCGCGACAGCCGCATGGGCATCGATGCCGACCTGACCGCGTTGAAGCTCGACAATATCCTGCCGGGCTGGGTCAAGTTGCCGGGCAAGTCGAGCCGCGCCGTTTTCAACGTGGTGCAGAAGGCGCAATCGACCCGCCTTGAAGACATCGTCATCGATGGCGGCGGCGTGTCGATCAAGGGATCGATCGAGGTCGATCAAAACGGCGACCTGATGAACGCGAACTTCCCGACCTATTCGCCATCCGAAGGCGACAAGACCTCGCTGAAGGCCGAACGCGGCGCAGACGGCGTGGTGAAGGTGACCATGCGCGGCGATGTGTTCGACGGCCGCGGCTTTCTCAAGTCCGCGATTTCGGGCAGGGAGGCCGACGCCAAGAGCAAGACCAGGAACATCGATCTCGATGTCGACCTGAAGCTCGGTGCGGTGGCGGGCTTCTATGGCGAGGCGTTGCGCAGCGCCGATTGCAAGTTATCGCGGCGCAACGGTGTGATCAGAAGTTTTGCGCTCAGCGGCAAGCTTGGACGCGATACGCCGCTGACGGGAGACCTGCGCGGTCGCTCGCAGGGACGCGAGGTGATCTATCTCGAGACCAACGACGCCGGCGCATTCTTCCGTTTCACCGACACTTACGCCAAGGTGGTTGGCGGCCAGCTTCAATTGGCGATGGATCCTCCGACGGTCGAACCCAGCGCGAAAGAGGGGCTGATCAACGTCCGCGATTTCTCCGTCAAGGGCGAGGCGTCGCTCGATCGGGTGGCTGCGGGCGGGCAGGCCGGCGTCCAGAACGGCGTCGCCTTCTCGCGTGTGCGCGCGGAGTTTACCCGGCAAAACGGGCAGCTCACGATCCATGAGGGCGTCCTCAAAGGCCCGATGATCGGTGGGACCATCGAAGGCAGCATCGATATCCCGGGCAATCAGGTGCGCATGAGCGGCACCTTCGTTCCGATGTACGGGCTCAACAATATGTTCGGCCAACTCCCGATTCTCGGCCTGTTCCTGGGCGGCGGCAGCAATGAGGGGCTGATCGGCGTGACCTACGAGATCGTCGGTTCACCCGGCCAGCCGGTGCTTCGCGTCAATCCGATTTCGGCGATGGCGCCCGGGGTGCTCAGGAAAATCTTTGAATTCAATACCGGCAAGCAGAACAACCCGGTCGAATTTCCACCGAACAACTGATCCGGATTGTTCGTTGTCAGCGCCGCAGCGCGCGCACGACCAAAAACGGGATCATCCCGCAGAGCACGCTGACCAGCGAAAACGCGATCAACGGATTATAGCTGTGGGTCCAGTCGTGGATCAGTCCTCCGCCCCAGGACCCGAGCGCCGAGCCCAGCCCGCTGCCGATCGAAATGGCGCCGTAGATGGTTCCGACGCGTTCGCCGCGAAAGATCTTCATCGCGGTTGCGGTCAGCAGCGGGCCGCGTGAGCCGATCATGCTGCCAAAGCAGACCACGAAGCCCGTCAGCAGCCAGAAGTTCGGATACCACTGCAGCAGCCACAGCATGATGATGCCGGCGATCGAAACGGCATAGCTGAACAATACCGATGGCCTTCGGCCGATGATGCCGTCGAGCCAGCTGATGCCGAGCATGCCGAACAGCAGCACGACACCGCTGAAGCCCCAGGCGGTCGCCGCCTGCAAGGGCGGGAATCCGGCGTCGATCAGATAGGCCACGACCTGCGCCGCAATCGCATACATGCCGATCGCGGTGAAGAAGAACGTCGAGAACAACGCCCAGAACGCGTGATGGCGCATCGCGCCGAGCAAGGTCCAGCCTTCGTCGGCGAAATCGGCGGCGGCGCTCTTGGCCAGATGCGGCGAGCCGGTCGAGAATAACCGCCATGGCAGCAGCAACAGCGGCAACAGCAGAAACAGCGCCGTGCCGCCGAAAATCTGATAGGCGCCGCGCCAGCCGATCTGATCGATCAGGATCTGCGACGCCGGCAGCAGGATCAGGACGCCCGCGCCGGTCGCGGAATACACAATGGCCATCGCGGTCGGCAATCGCGGACCGAACCAGCGGCCGAGCAAAATCGAATTCGGAACGTTGCCGATGAACGCGATACCGAAGCCGACGCAAAGGCCGACGCTGAGCTGGAACTGCCAGAGCTGTTGGGCATGGGCTGCAACCAGGAACGCGCCGCCAAGCAGCATCAACCCAAGCGAATAGACGGTGCGGGGGCCCGAGCGGTCGAACAGCCGGCCGACCAGCGGGGCCGCCAGTCCGCTCGCAAGCGCGGAAAGCGAGTAGACGGAAACGACCTGGGCGCGGTCCCAGCCGAAATTCTCCGAGATCGGCTTGAGAAACACGGTAAAGCTCTCGCCGAGCCCGCGGCCGAGCACCGATAGCGCAAAACACAGCGCAAGCACGTTAAGCGCGACGCGCGCCGGCTTCAGCGGTTTTGTCTCCTGGTTCTCGCGCGGCGCGTTTTGATCCATCCGCATCATGGAGCGCGTTTCCGCCGCCGGGAGCAGGGGTCTTGGGCGAATGCGCCTATGCAGGCTTGAGCAGGAGGTGGCGCTTCTTGCCAAGCGACAGTTTTATCACGCCTTCGGGCGTCAAGTCCTTGAGCGTCAGCACCATCTTCTCGTCGGTGACGACAACGTCGTTGACGCGCAGCCCGCCGCCCTTGATCTGGCGGCGCGCCTCGCCGTTCGACGCGACCAGGCCGGCCCTGACGAACAGCGCCAGCACGCCGATGCCGGCTTGAAGTTCGGCGCGGGGAATTTCCACGCTCGGCAAGTTTTCGGCGATCGCGCCTTCCTCGAAAGTCTGCCGCGCGGTTTCCGCCGCGATCCGGGCCGCCTCGGTGCCGTGCAGCAGCGCGGTCGCGGAGTCCGCGAGCGCCTTTTTCGCCTCGTTGATCTCCGCGCCCTGCAACGCCGCCAGCCGCTCGATCTCGTCAAGCGGCAGCGTCGTGAACAGCTTTAGAAAGCGCGCGACGTCGGCGTCGTCGGTATTGCGCCAGAACTGCCAGTATTCGTAGGGGCTCTTCATGTCGGCATTGAGCCAGACCGCGCCGCTGGCGGTCTTGCCCATCTTCTCGCCGGATGACGTCGTGATCAGCGGCGTCGTCAGCGCGTGCAGTTGCGGCGTGCCCATGCGGCGGCCGAGGTCGATGCCGTTGACGATATTGCCCCACTGGTCGGAACCGCCCATCTGCAGCCGGCAGTCGTAGCGCTGGTTGAGCACGACATAATCGTAGGCTTGCAGGATCATGTAGTTGAATTCGATGAAGCTCATCTCCTGGTCGCGCTCGAGCCGGAGCTTGACCGAGTCCATCGCCAGCATGCGGTTGACGGAAAAATGCCGGCCGATATCGCGCAGCATCTCGATCCAGTTCAGCTTGGTCAGCCATTCCGCATTGTCAGGCATGATCGCGTCGTGCTTGCCGTCGCCGAACTTCAGGAAGCGCGAGAACACCTGCTTGATGCCCTCCTTGTTGCGCTCGATGTCCTCGATCGAAAGGATTTTCCGCGTCTCATCCTTGCCGGAGGGGTCGCCGACGCGGGTGGTGCCGCCGCCCATCAGCGCGATCGGCTTGTTGCCGGTCTGCTGCAGCCAGTAGAGGCACATGATCTGCACCATGGAGCCGACGTGGAGCGAAGGCGCGGTGCAGTCGAAGCCGATATAGGCGACGAGCTCGCGCCTCGCCGCGAGCGCATCCAGCGACGCCGGGTCCGAAATCTGATGAATAAAGCCGCGGCTTTGCAGCACATTGAGAAAATCGGATTTAAAAGCAGTCATTTGCGTGCGACTCTGATCATTCTTATTCACGTTATTCTTACGGAATTACGGAACCCTGGCGGAATAGGCTGCCGCAGCCGGGCGCGCTGTGGCATTATAAGATGTGCTTGTTTGACACAAGCAGGGTGTCAGGGGCAGGGCGCCCGCCGAAGGCACGATGACGATGATGATGACGGCAATCGGTCTGATGAGCGGCACCTCGCTCGACGGGGTCGACGTCGCCTTGATCGAAACCGACGGCAAGCGGGTGCAGGCGTTTGGCCCCACGGGTTACCGGCCCTACACGGAAACCGAACGCGGCCTGCTGCGCCAGGCGCTGACGGAGGCCGTCAACCTGCCGCAGCGCGATGCGCGGCCGGGCATCCTGCGCGAGGCCGAGCGCGCCGTCACGTTGGCCCATGCGGAGGCTGTCGCCGCCTTTACCGCGCAAAACCACCTTTCGCGCGAGGACGTCGATATCGTCGGCTTTCACGGCCAGACCGTGCTGCACCGGCCGGCGCAAAAAATGACGGTGCAGATCGGCGATGCCACGGCACTCGCCAGAGCCATTCATATCCCGGTCATGCATGATTTCCGCGCCGCCGATGTCGCGGCCGGCGGGCAGGGCGCACCCTTTGTACCGGTCTATCACCGCGCGCTGGCGCAGTCGCTGGAGCGCGAGGGGCCGATCGTCGTGGTCAATATCGGCGGCGTCTCCAACATCACCTACATCGACGGCGCCGATACCCTGATCGCCTGCGATACCGGGCCCGGCAACGCACTGCTCGACGATTACATGTTCCGCACCATGGGCCAGCCGTTCGATTGCGAAGGCCGCATGGCCGCCCAGGGCACTATGGACGTGGCATGGGTGGTTCGCGCCCTGGAGCATCCATTCTTTGCGCTGCCACCGCCGAAGTCGCTGGACCGCAACGACTTTGCCTCGCTGACGCTGCGCGAGATGCCGCCTGCCGATGGCGCGGCGACCCTGACCGCCTTTACGGCAGAGGCGATCGCGCGGATCGTTCCGCTGCTGCCGAAGGAGCCGCGGAGCTGGATCGTCGCCGGCGGCGGCGCCCGCAATCTCACCATGTTGCGGATGCTGCGCGAGCGGCTGGCGCCGGCAACCGTCGAGGCCGCCGACGCGCTGGGCTGGTCGGCCGATGCCATCGAGGCGCAGGCTTTTGGGTTTCTGGCGGCGCGGGGCTTGAAAGGCCTGCCGCTGAGCTATCCCGCCACGACCGGCGTACCGATGCCGATGACGGGCGGGGTGATTGCGAGGCCGTGATCTTGACAGATTCATGCAGATGCATGTAAATATATGCAAATGCATGAACCTGCGAGATTTGTCATGGCCGCCCGACTAAAACTGATCAGCCACAAGCTATGTCCCTATGTGCAACGCGCGGTGATCGCGCTGACCGAGAAGGGCGTTGCCTTCGAGCGCATCGATATCGATCTTGCCAACAAGCCGGATTGGTTTGTCGCGATTTCTCCGCTCGGCAAGACGCCGGTACTGCAGGTCGGCGATGTCCCGATTTTCGAATCCGCCGTGATCCTGGAGTATCTGGAGGAAACCCAACCGAGCCCGCTGCATCCGGCCGATCCCCTGCGCCGCGCGGAGCATCGCGCCTGGATCGAATTCGGATCGGCTGTCCTCAACGATATCGCCGGCTTTTACGCGGCGCCGGACGAGGCAACATTCAAAGCCAAGACATCGCAGCTCGAGGCGCGGTTTGCGCGGCTGGAGGCGCGCGTCGCGGCCGCGCCATGGTTTGACGGCGAGAATTTTTCGCTGGTCGATGCGGTGTTCGGGCCGGTGTTTCGCTATTTCGATGTGTTCGACGAAATCGCCGATTTTGGCATTCTCTCGGGCAAGCCGAAGCTCAAGCGCTGGCGCAAGGCGCTGGCGGCGCGGCCGTCGGTGCGCACGGCGGTGAGATCGGATTATCCGGCGCTGCTTCGGGACTTCCTCGAGCGGCGGAATTCCTGGTTGTCGCGCCTGCAAGCGCGCGCCGCCGCGTAGGCTCAGCGAACGTTGGCGAGCCGCATGTCGAGATAGCCCGTCACCGTCTCCATCAGCGGCTGCAGCTTGCCGTCGAAGAAATGGTTGGCGCCCGGGATGATCTGCTGGTCGATCACGATGCCCTTCTGGGTCTTGAGCTTCTCGACCAGCGTGTTGACGTCTTTCGGCGGCACCACGGCATCCTTCTCGCCATGCACGATCAGGCCCGACGACGGGCAGGGCGCCAGGAACGAGAAGTCATAGAGATTGGCGGGCGGCGCGATCGAAATAAAACCTTCGACCTCGGGCCGGCGCATCAACAGCTGCATGCCGATCCAGGCGCCGAACGAAAAGCCCGCGACCCAGCAGGCGCGCGCCTCCGGATTGATGGTCTGCGCCCAATCGAGCGCGGAGGCGGCATCGGAGAGTTCGCCGGTGCCGTGATCGAACGAGCCCTGGCTGCGGCCGACGCCGCGGAAATTGAAGCGCAGCACCGAAAATCCGCGATGCGCGAAGGCGTAGTAGCACTGGTAGATGATCTGATGGTTCATCGTGCCGTGAAACTGCGGATGCGGATGCAGCACCATCGCAATCGGCGCGTTCTTCTGCTTCGCCGGATGGTAACGGCCTTCGAGGCGGCCTGCGGGGCCGGTGAAAATGACTTCAGGCATTGGTGGTCCTTAGGCGAAATCAACCGACTTGGTGCCGGCTTCATCTGGCGCTGTCGCAGACAAAACCTCGCAGGGATAAGGGCTGATCAGGCGTCGTTGGGAGGTGCGCGAACGGCGCCTGGTGAACTGGAGGCCGCGTTCTAGCATGAGGCAAGGGGCAAAAAGCAAGCTTCTTGAACATCCGGCAGCGCGTTCAATGCGTTAGCGATCCGATTGTCTGCAGACGCCGCGATCGCCAATTGGCATAAGGTTGGACGCGACCGACAAAATCGCGGTCGGCCGCACCTGTGGGCGAAGGCCAAATCTCTAAGGTATTATCATACTCCATGCCTGAGCGGATCTATCTCGACTGGAATGCGACCACCCCGCTTCGCCGTGAGGCCAGGGAAGCCATGGCCTCGGCGTGGGATTTGAGCGGCAACCCCTCATCGGTCCATGCCGAAGGCCGTCAGGCCCGAAAGCTGGTCGAGGACGCCAGGGATTCGATATCGGGCGCGGTTGGGGCGCTGCCTCGGAACATCATTTTCACGTCCGGTGGAACCGAGGCCAATGCGCTGGCGCTGACGCCAGGGCTGCGGCGAGGCGCGGGGCTTGCCGTGGAAAGGTTGGTGGTCTCGGCCATTGAACACGCCTCGGTTCTTGCGGGCGGACGGTTTCCGGCCGATGCCATCAGCACCGTTGGGGTAACGAGCTTGGGCCTGTTGGATCTGGACCGGCTGCGCGCGATGCTCGAGGGCGAGCCTGCCGCGCTGGTGTCGGTGATGCTGGCCAACAACGAAACCGGCGCGGTGCAGCCGGTCAAGGAGGCGGCCGACATAGTCCATTCCGCGGGCGGATTGCTGCATGTCGATGCGATCCAGGCATTCGGAAAAATACCTTTTGATATCAACGAGATGAATGCCGACCTGGTGACGCTTTCGGGGCACAAGATTGGCGGCCCCAAAGGCGTCGGCGCCCTGGTTCTGGCCGAAGGGGTGCTGGGGTTTGAGCCGCTGCTGCGCGGCGGCGGTCAGGAAAAGGGGCGCCGGGCAGGGACCGAAAACGTTGCGGGAATCGCCGGCTTCGGGGCTGCGGCGGAGGCCGCCATGGGCGCCCTGAAGACAGACGCACTTCGCCTCGAAAGCTTGCGAAACCGGCTTGAAAGCGGCCTGCGGAAGACGCCTGGCGCTATCGTGTTTTCTGATGACGTGCCCCGCCTGCCCAATACCACGCTGTTTACGGTTCCCGGCCTCAGGGCCGAGACCGCGGTGATCGGCTTCGACCTCGCAGGTGTCGCGGTGTCCTCGGGTTCCGCCTGCTCTTCGGGCAAGGTGCAACCGTCCCACGTGCTGGAAGCCATGGGATTCGGCCCCAAAACCGCACAAGGAGCGGTGCGGCTCAGTCTGGGCTGGTCCACATCTGACGCGGACATTGATTGCTGCCTGGAGGCTTGGCGAAAGCTCGCCGGGACCCTACTTAAAGGGTGCGACGAAACACGGCTTGAACGGTTCTAAGCAGGTGATTTCGTCAACGAAACATCGTAATAGTCTTTCGGAATTGATCCACCGCGGTCCTTGAAACCGCGAGCGGAGGATGGAATGGCTGCCGTACAAGAGACGGTCGATCGGGTTCGCCGGATCGACGTCGACCAGTATCGATATGGGTTTGAGACCGTTATCGAGTCCGACAGGGCCCCCAAGGGCTTATCGGAAGATACCGTCCGCTTCATTTCCGCGAAAAAGAACGAGCCGGCCTGGATGCTGGAATGGCGGCTGGAGGCCTTTCGGCGCTGGCTGACCATGACCGAGCCGAAATGGGCGCGCGTCAACTATCCCAAGATCGATTACCAGGATCTCTATTACTACTCCGCGCCGAAGAAGAAGGCGCTGGCCTCGCTCGACGAGGTCGATCCGGAAATCCTCAAGACCTACGAGAAGCTCGGCATCCCCTTGCGCGAAGTCGAGATTCTCGAGGGCGTCGTGCGCCCCGAAGGCGAGCGGCGCATCGCGGTCGATGCGGTGTTCGATTCCGTCTCGGTCGCGACCACCTTCCAGAAGGAGCTGAAGCAGGCCGGCGTGATCTTCATGCCGATCTCGGAGGCGATCCGCGAGCATCCCGATCTGGTGAAGAAGTACCTCGGCACGGTGGTGCCGACCTCCGACAATTTCTTCGCGACCTTGAACTCGGCGGTGTTTTCCGACGGCTCGTTCGTCTACGTGCCGCCGGGCGTGCGCTGCCCGATGGAGCTGTCGACCTATTTCCGCATCAACGAGCGCAACACCGGGCAGTTCGAGCGCACGCTGATCATCGCCGACAAGGGCGCTTACGTCAGTTACCTCGAAGGCTGCACCGCGCCGCAGCGCGACGAAAACCAGTTGCACGCCGCGGTGGTCGAGCTGGTCACGCTTGACGACGCCGAGATCAAATATTCGACGGTGCAGAACTGGTACCCCGGCAATTCCGAGGGCAAGGGCGGCATCTACAATTTCGTCACCAAGCGTGGCGACTGCCGCGGCAACAATTCGAAGATCTCCTGGACCCAGGTCGAGACCGGCTCCGCGATCACCTGGAAATATCCGAGCTGCATCCTGCGCGGCGACAATTCGCGCGGCGAATTCTATTCGATTGCGATTTCGAACGGTCACCAGCAGGTCGATTCCGGCACCAAGATGCTGCATCTCGGCAAGAACACCACCAGCCGGATCATCTCCAAGGGCATCGCGGCCGGCGTCTCGCAGAACACCTATCGCGGCCTTGTTACCGCCCATCGCAAGGCCACCGGCGCGCGCAACTTCACCGCCTGCGACTCGCTATTGATCGGCGACAAATGCGGCGCGCACACCGTGCCCTATATCGAGGCGAAGAATTCCTCCGCGCTGTTCGAGCACGAGGCGACCACGTCGAAGATTTCCGAGGACGTGCTGTTCTATTGCGTGCAGCGCGGGCTGTCGCAGGAAGAGGCCGTCGGCCTCGTGGTCAATGGCTTTGTCAAGGACGTGCTGCAGCAGCTGCCGATGGAATTCGCAGTCGAAGCGCAGAAGCTGATCTCGATCTCGCTCGAGGGCTCGGTTGGATAACGCCTCATCCTGAGGAGGCCGCGTAGCGGCCGTCTCGAAGGATGAGAAAGAGAATTTGTGTCGGCCCGTCCTTCGAAACGCGCCTTTGGCGCTCCTCAGGACGAGGAAAAAACGGAAGAATGTGATGCCATTGCTTGAAGTCAAAGATCTGCAGGTTCGCGTCGATGACCGTGAAATTCTCCACGGGCTTTCGCTCACCGTGAACAAGGGCGAAGTGCACGCCATCATGGGGCCGAACGGCTCCGGCAAATCGACGCTGAGCCACGTCATCGCCGGCAAGCCGGGCTATGAGGTCACGTCAGGCGAGATCCTGTTCGAGGGCAAGGACCTGCTGGCGATGTCGCCCGACGAGCGCGCCGCCAAGGGCGTTTTTCTCGCATTCCAGTATCCGGTGGAAATTCCGGGGGTCGCGACCATGACGTTTTTGCGCACGGCGCTGAACGCCCAGCGCAAGGCGCGCGGCGAGAGCGAATTCTCTACCCCGGATTTTCTCAAGAAAGTGCGCGCGGTGGCAGCTTCCCTGAACATTCCGCAGGACATGCTCCGCCGCGGCGTCAATGTCGGCTTCTCCGGCGGCGAGAAGAAGCGCAACGAGATCCTGCAGATGGCGCTGTTCGAGCCGAGCCTGTGCATCCTCGATGAGATGGATTCCGGCCTCGACATCGACGCGATGCGGATTGCCGCCGACGGCGTCAACGCGCTGCGCTCGCCGGATCGCGCGATGGTGGTGATCACGCATTATCAGCGGCTGTTGAATTACATCGTGCCGGATTTCGTCCACGTGATGTCCAGAGGTCGCGTGGTGAAGAGCGGCGACAAGGAACTGGCGCTGGAGCTCGAGGCTTCCGGCTACACGCAGTTCGAAGACGCGGCCTGAACGGCCCAACGGATTTCACGATGAATGTTGCACTGGCAAAAACCGATACCGGGCGCGCGCTGAGCGATGTTTTCGCCGTCGCGCGGGACCGGTTGCCGGGCGCGGGCAAGGTCGCCGATATCAGGCAGCAGGCGTTCGAGGCTTACGAGCGCGTTGGCCTGCCGCATCGGCGCATCGAGGACTGGAAATATACCGATCTGCGCGTGCTGATGCGCGAGGTGTTGCCGCTTGCGGCCGCACCCGATGCGGCGGCGTTAAAGCGCGCGGGCGCCGCCTTGAAGCTGCATGCCATCGAGGGCGTGCGCCGGCTGGTGCTGGTCGACGGAGCGTTCGCGCCAAAACTGTCCGACACCGCCAATCTTGAAAAAGGCCTCGGTATCCGCACGTTGCGCGAAGCGCTGGAAGGGGGCGATAGCGCGCTCCATGCGCAACTGTTCGCGCCCGAAAACTCCGATCCCATGGTGGCGCTGAACAGCGCTGTCATGACGGATGGGCTGGTGATCGATGTCGCCGCTGGCACCGTGCTGACCCAACCCCTGCATATCGTCCATATTGCCAGCGGCGCGATGCCCTCGGCGATGTTCACGCGCTCGCTGTTGAACCTCGGCAAGGCCGCCAATGCGAACGCTGGTGGAAAGCTATATCGCCGCCGACGGCGCCAAGGCCTATCAGGCCCACGACTCCCTGATCCTTGCAATCGGCGATGGCGCGCGGCTGGACCATGTGCGTCTGGTCGAGGACGGCCGCGAGGCCTTCAACATTTGCTCGTCCGTGGTGACGTTGGGCGCCCACGCCCATTTCAACGCCTTCGGCATGACCAGCGGATCGCATGTCAGCCGCTATCAGGCGGTGATTGCATTCGCCGGCGAGGGCTCGCGCGTCGAGACCAACGGCGTCAATCTGCTCAATGGCCGCCAGCACGCCGACACCACGCTGTTTCTGGATCATGCGGTGCCGAACTGCGCCAGCCGTGAAATCTTCCGCGCGGTGGTGGACGACCGCGGGCATTCGGTGTTTCAGGGCCGCATCATCGTTCGCCCCAAGGCACAGAAGACCGACGCCAAGATGATGACGCGGGCGCTGCTGTTGTCCGACGAGGCGGAAGCCGACAACAAGCCGGAACTGGAAATTTTCGCCGACGACGTCACCTGCGGCCATGGCGCGACTACCGGCGCGCTCGACGAAAGCCTGCTGTTTTACCTGCGGGCGCGCGGCCTTTCCGAGAAGGAGGCGCAGGCGCTCTTGATCCAGGCGTTCGTCGGCGAAGCGATCGAATCCATCGCCAACGACGCCTTGCGCGAACTCGTGATCTCGGCGGCGCAGCGCTGGCTGGCGGCACGGGGATTGACCATGCATCCGGCGGTCTCTGAACGGTTCATATGACGTAGCCCGGGTGCGGGAAGACTTTCCCGCGCTCGCGCTCAAGGTCTATGGCAAGCCGCTGGTCTATCTCGACAACGCGGCGTCCGCGCAGAAGCCCAATGCGGTGCTCGACCGCATGACGGAAGCCTACAAGTCCGAGTACGCCAACGTGCATCGCGGGCTGCATTACCTCGCCAATACGGCGACCGAAGCCTATGAGGGCGGCCGCGCCAAGGTCGCGAAATTCCTCAACGCCGGACGTAACGAAGAAATCGTCTTTACCCGCAACGCCACCGAGGCGATCAACCTCGTGGCTTCCTCCTGGGGCGAGCCGAATATCAAAGCCGGCGACGAGATTGTGCTCTCGATCATGGAGCACCATTCCAATATCGTGCCCTGGCATTTCCTCAGGGAACGTTATGGCGCCGTCATCAAATGGGCGCCGGTGGATGACGAAGGCAATTTCCTGATCGATGAATTCGAAAAGCTGCTGACAGCGCGCACCAAGCTGGTCGCGATCACCCAGATGTCGAATGCGCTCGGCACCATCGTGCCGGTCAAGGATGTGGTGAAGCTCGCCCATAACAGAGGCATTCCGGTGCTGGTCGACGGCAGCCAGGCCGCCGTTCACCTCGCGATCGACGTCAGGGATATCGACTGCGACTTCTACGTCTTCACCGGCCACAAGCTTTACGGGCCGACCGGCATCGGCGTGCTCTATGCCAAGCATGAGCATCTCGTGGCGATGCGGCCCTACAACGGCGGCGGCGAGATGATTCGCGAGGTCGCGAAGGACTGGGTCACCTATGGCGATCCCCCGCACAAGTTCGAGGCGGGAACCCCGGCGATCGTCGAATCGATCGGGCTCGGTGCCGCGATCGACTACGTCAATTCGATCGGCAAGGAGCGCATCGCCGCGCACGAGCATGGCCTCTTGACCTATGCCCAGGAGCGCCTGCGTGAGATCAATTCGCTGCGCCTGATCGGCACCGCGCGCGGCAAGGGACCGGTGATCTCGTTCGAGATGAAGGGTGCCCATCCCCACGACGTCGCGACCGTGATCGACCGGCAGGGGATCGCGGTGCGCGCCGGCACCCATTGCGTGATGCCGCTTTTAGAGCGGTTCAATGTTACGGCGACGTGCCGCGCCTCGTTCGGGATGTATAATACCCGTGAGGAAGTCGACCATCTGGCACAGGCGCTGATCAAGGCGCGGGAATTATTTTCATGACCGACACGGCTGAAGTCAAAACCAGCAACATGGAAACCCATTCGGCGCTGCCGCCGGATGAGACCGAGCGGCTCGGCGGCGAGATCGTGGCCGCGCTTAAAACCGTGTTCGATCCGGAAATTCCAGCCGACATCTATGAGCTCGGCCTGATCTACAAGGTCGACATCAAGGACGACCGCACCGTGGATGTCGTGATGACGCTGACGACGCCGAACTGTCCGGCGGCCGGGGAATTGCCGACGATGGTGGAGAACGCGGTCGCGAGCGTTCCCGGCGTCGGCATCGTCAACGTCAATCTGGTTTGGGAGCCGGCGTGGACGCCGGACAGGATGACCGACGAGGCGCGCCTCGTCCTCAATATGTGGTGAAACGCTCAAACAAAAGTAATGGATCAGGGCTTAGCTTGTTCACGGGAATGGCAGCTTGATGTGCTGCGAGGACTGAATAGATGACCAACATGACACCCGCCTCACCAACGCCTGTAGCCAAGCCGAAGCCGCGGCCGCGCCCGCAGGTGATGAAGCTGACTGACGCGGCGGCGCAGCGGATTAGCGAGCTGACGGAGCGTGCCGATTCCGAGATCGTGGGCCTGCGGGTCGGGATCAAGAATGGCGGCTGCGCCGGGCAATCCTATACGGTCGAATATGCCCACGAGGTCCGCCCCACCGACGAGGTGGTCGAGGACAAGGGCGTGAAGATCCTGGTCGATCCCAAGGCCGTGCTGTTTCTGCTCGGCACCGAGATGGACTACAAGGTCGACAAGATGTCGGCGCAGTTCATCTTCAACAATCCGAACCAGACCGGCGCCTGCGGCTGCGGCGAATCGGTGCAGCTGACGGCTGCGAAGGTCTAACCCACCGCGTCGTCCCGGCGAACGCCGGGACCCACAGCCACCGTTGCTTGCTTTTCGCGATGGCGTTGACCACTCTGCCCAAATGAGACGACACGGCGTATGGGTCCCGGCGTTCGCCGGGACGACGTGTGGAAACGTGAGCGGACAATGGACCGCGATTTCCTGATCGATTTGTTTGCCGGCTTTGGCCCCGTCACGATCCGCCGGATGTTCTCGGGCTTCGGCATTTCCGCCGATGGTACCAACTTCGCGCTCGCGCTCCGCGGCGGTCTTTACCTGCGCGCGGATGAAGAGACCATTCCGCGGTTCGAGGCGGAAGGCGCAAAGCCGTTTCAATATCAAACCCGGGCCAGGACCGTCACGGTCGGCTCGTACTGGCAGCTGCCGGAGCGGCTGTATGACGATCCGGAAGAATTGACGGATTGGGCGAAGGCGGCATTGTCAGCGGCGCAACGCGCGGCGCTGCGCAAGCGCCCCAGGGCACGCAAGGCTGCGAAGAAGGCGGTTAAGAAGAAAACAGCGAAGAAAAAGAAAACGTCATCGCTGAGGTGCCGTCGCACTTGCGACGGCCTCGAAGGATGGCTCACAAGCAGCGCTTCGCTGTAGTCATCCTTCGAGGCTCGCAAGCGCTCGCACCTCCAGCGATAGCGGCGAAGCCGTTACGCAGGGATGACGGCTTTTATTGACAGACCTTACGCCACCTGGCTCTGGGTCTCGGCGGCGTATTCCGGGTCGGCTTCGCAGACCACGCGGTTGCGGCCGTTGCGCTTGGCGGCGTAGAGGCAGCCATCGGCGCGTTCGATCAGGGAATCGGTATCCTCGCCCGGCTTCAGCATGGAAACGCCGACCGAGATGGTGACGCGGCCGAGAATTTCGCCGGTGGATTTTTTCTTCAATTCCTTCGCCATCACCGCGCGGCGGATATGATCGGCAACGGTCAGCGCCTGGCGCAGCGCGGTGTTGGGCAGCACCACCGCGAATTCCTCGCCGCCATAGCGGGCGGTGATGTCCTGGCCCTTGATGGTCTGCTTCAGCGACATGCCGACCAGCCGCAGCACCTGATCGCCGGTGAGGTGGCCATAGCTGTCGTTGAACGATTTGAAGTGGTCGATATCGAACATCAGCAGCGAAAGCGGCTCGCCGTTTGCCAGCGCATTCTGCACGGTCATTTCGATCGAGCGGTCGAAATATTTGCGGTTGCCGAGGCCGGTGAGCGGATCGGTCAGGCTTTCGGCCCGGATGGCCTCGAGGCTCTGCTGCAGATTGCTGATCTCGGTTTTCGACAGCGACAGCCGGTTTTCAAGCGCCTTGTTGGTATCGCGCATCTCATGGGTGGATTGCAGCAGCGATTCGACGATCGGTTTGAGCTGGTCGCGATCTTGCGCGACCGCGAGCTTTTGGCTCGCGCTGGACAGGCTGTCTTCGTAGCCCGCCGACATTCCGAGCGCCTCGGTGATCAGCGTCATCACGTCGTCGATTTCGCCGATCACGCGCGCGCCGACCTTGTCGATGCGCTCGGTGGTCTTGATCTGGGAAAGGTAGGTCTCGTAGATCTGCTCGAGATCGGCCTCGGTCAGCTTGCCGTTGCGCGCCAGCGTCTCGTTGATGATCTTGTTGAGGGGCGCATTGTATCCGGTCGCGTAGACGTACCAGATTTCATAATTGCGAGGGACGGCGGACTGTCGGAGCGATTTGATCTGGCCGAGCGCGACCTCGGCGAAGGCCATTGTGCGTTCGTGTTCGTCGAGCACCTTGGTCACAAATCACTTCCCCAATAGCGTGCGTTCTGCCCGCTTTCCCGCAGCAATGGATAAAATTATGCCGTCAAGCTAATGGAGGAGAATGAACGACCGGTAAACGGGGCCTTGCCCCGCTTTTTCGCAGGCGCCGGAAGCTCTTAGGGCGTCAGATTCGGGCGCGAACCGGTCGCAGCAGGAAGGCCGGAAGATGCGAGTGATCGGCAGGCTCCGATGCCGGGTCACGCGGCGCCTGCGGCGCTTCGGCGCGGCCGATCGAGGGCGTGCGCGAGGCCGGCGGGGCTGATGGCGGCGTGAAGGCAGCCACCGGTGCCTGCGGCTGCGGGCCGGAATTGCGGCCGCCGCCGGAACGTCGCGGTTCGCGTTCCCTACGCGGCTTGCGGCCCCCGCGTGAACCTTCGCGTGAACCTTCTCTTGCGCCTTCCCGCGCGCGGGACTCGCGCGGTTCTCGGGCTTCGCCGCTGGACCGCGCTGCCGGGCTTTCGCCGGACTGAATCCTGGCGCCACCTTCGGCGTGCGGAATGGTCTGACCGATCAGCTTTTCAATGGCGACGATGGATTTTTGATCGAGCGGAGTAACGATGGAGATCGCGGTGCCGGCACGCCCCGCACGGCCGGTGCGGCCGATGCGATGGACGTAGTCGTCGGCGTGATGCGGCACGTCGAAGTTGAAGACGTGACTGGTGGCGGGAATATCGAGACCGCGGGCCGCGACGTCGGAGGCGACCAGCAGCGGAATTTCGCCCTTGCGGAATTGATCGAGGGCTGCGGTGCGCGCCGACTGATCCATGTCGCCGTGCAGGGCGCCGACGGCGAAGCCGTGCTTCTGCAGCGATTTGTATAACAGCGCCACCTCGCGCTTGCGGTTGCAGAAGATGATGGCGTTCTGCAGGTCCTTGGCCTCGCGAAGTAAGCGGCGCAGCGTTTCGCGCTTCTCATGCGGCTCGCGGCCAACGCTGACCTGGAACTGGGCCACGCCCACCGCGGTCGTCGCCGGCCTGGAAACTTCGATCTTCTCGGGATTGTGCAGGAAGGTTTCGGTGATGCGGCGGATTTCGGGGGGCATCGTCGCGGTGAAGAACAGCGTCTGCCGGGTAAATGGAATCATCTTGCAGATGCGCTCGATGTCCGGGATGAAGCCCATGTCGAGCATGCGGTCGGCTTCGTCGATCACCAGCAGTTCGACGCCGGTGAGCAAAAGCCCGCCGCGTTCGGTGTGGTCGAGCAGCCGGCCGGGGGTTGCGATCAGCACGTCGACGCCGCGCGTCAATTTGGTGTCCTGATCGCCGAACGAAACCCCGCCGATCAGCAGCGCGACGTTGAGTTTCTGGCCGGCGCCGTATTTATCGAAACTCTCCTTGACCTGGGCTGCGAGCTCGCGGGTCGGCTCGACGATCAGGGTGCGGGGCATTCGGGCTCGGGCGCGGCCCTTTTCCAGCATGGTGAGCATGGGGAGCACGAAGGCAGCGGTCTTGCCGGTGCCGGTCTGGGCGATGCCGAGAACGTCCCGGCGGGCCAGAACGTGGGGAATCGCCTGTTCCTGAATGGGGGTAGGGATGGTGTAACCGGTGGCCGCGACGGCGGCGAGCACCTTGTCGGACAAGCCGAGATGGGAAAAAGACATTGAGCCTCTGTAGAAACCGCCGCTTGGATTCTCGGAAATGACTGTCGCGCCCAACCCCGGAACGGCATGCAAATTTGCACGGGATTTTCGGATACGCAGACAGGCGGCTTATTCAAGATATCGCGTTTCGATACCGGGCCGCGTCGAGGCGGAACATAGGGGCGAATTGGCCAAAGTCAATGGAGCAGGCGCGGGAAGCGCTGAAAAAGCTTAATGTTTTTGCATAAATGCCGGCTGTTCCGAATCACCTGGCGCATTTGAACCGCCGCGGTGTCTCTGCCGACTATGGCATATAGCGGTTGGCACAAGCCGTGGATGAGAGGTGCAGGGCGGGACAGGGATGGAGCCCTGGCTGTCGTTCAGGGCCGCATTGGCTCGGTGCGCTCTGCGCTTAACCCATCACCGAAAACCCGCCATCGACGGGGATGGCGGTACCGGTGACGAAGTCCGACGCGTGCGAGGAGAGAAACACCGCGATGCCCGCGAAATCGCCAGATACGCCCCATCGCGCCGCCGGCGTGCGCGCCAGAACCCTGTCATGCAGGCCATCGATCTCCTGACGCGCCCGCCTGGTCAGATCGGTGTCGATCCAGCCCGGCAGCACCGCGTTGGCCTGGATGTTGTCGGCGGCCCAGGCGCAGGCGCAGGAGCGCGTGAACTGCACGATGCCGCCCTTGCTCGCGGCGTAAGCCGGCGCGAAGCTGGCGCCGAAGATCGACATCATCGAGCCGATGTTGATGATCTTGCCGCCGCCTGCCGCCTTCATGACCGGATAGACCGCCTGCGAGCACAGGAAGGCGCTGGTGAGGTTGGTGCTGATGACGCGGTCCCACTCCTCGAGTGACAGCGCCTGCGGAGGTTTACGAATATTGATGCCGGCATTGTTGACGAGAATGTCGATCCGGCCGAGCTCGCGCGTCACCAGCTCAACCATGGCGTCGACAGCGGCCTTGTCGGTGACGTCGGCGACGACGGAGATGGCTTTGGCGCCGCGCTGCTTGATGTCGTCGACCGCAGCGTTCGACTTCGCCTCATTGCGTCCGACGATCACGATATCGGCGCCGGCTTCGGCTAATCCGCGCGCCATGCCAAGGCCGATGCCGCCATTGCCGCCGGTGACGATGGCGACCTTGCCGCCGAGATCGAAAAGCCCTGTTTTCATTGTTGACGTCCCTGACGCGTCATCAGCGCTTGCTCTGCCAGATCAGGACCAGGCCGAGAGCTGCGAGCGCCGCGCCGTATCCGGCCCACTGGATTTGCTTGATCATGAAGCTCGATTGCGGCCAGTTGATCGTGCCGGTGCCTTGGCCGATCCAGAGCAGGCCGATGGCGAGCGCCAGAAGGCCGACGATCAGGAGCAATTGGCGCATCGGTTTTCTCTCGCTCGGATCGGTCGCGCGGCTATCGGCGCAACGGCGAGCGAGAGTGGCGCGCACTCTCTGCTGAGGCAAGAGCAAGGACGGCGTTTTGCGGGCAGGGCAGCGTCCGATCCACGCAAAGGCACAAAAAAGCCCCGGACGATGCCGGGGCTTTTGAGCTGACGAAACTCAATCAGAAGATCAGTACCTCGCCGCGATCGGAGCGCCGGTCCAGTTGAAGCGGTAGACCAGCGAGGTCGAGATGGTCTGGTTCCAGGTGTTGAACCGGATATCGCGCCCAACGGACAGATTGGTGCCGTCGACCAGCTCATTGACGGTCTTCGCGTTATAAAAGGCCGATCGATATTCCGTCTTCATGAACCAGCCCGGCGCGGAGATGCCGAAGATGTTCAGATTGTTCTCAACACCGCCGCCCACGAACCATCCGTTGCGGTTAAAGCTGTTGGTATGGGCACCCACCGGAAGACCACTAAACGTGCCCAGCAGAGTCGTACCCGACCAGTGGGAGCCGGAGTAGCCGGCATTCACATAGGAAAGGACATTCGGAGCCACCAGATAGCCGATCCGTGCACCCGCCGCCCAAGCGTCCTCCATCTTTATAGTTGAGGTCCAACCTGCGAACGGATCCTGAATGGTACCCCTCAAGCTGCCGAATTGGCCGTCACCGAAGATACCGAACACCCAGGTGGGGTTGACCTGCCAGTCGTAGCCGGCACCGACCGTTCCGAACCAGCCCGAGCCACCCTGACGCTGATCGATGGAGAGGGGCAGGGCGCCCGGGTTGGACTGAATGTGCTGATCAGCAGCCCACAATCCACCGCCGCCGCCGCCAAAGATGTAGAACCCGGTCCAGCTCGGCGCGACGGGCATTGGCATCGGAGCTTTGTAGTGGGGGGCCATGTCGGCCGCCATTGCCGATCCGGTGAACGCGGCGACTGCGGTCAAAGCGAGCACTAATTTCTTCATCATTTCTCAATTCCTCACTAATTAAGCGCCAGGACCGATCGCGTGACAGGGGTGCAAATGCACCGATTCCAAAATCCAGTGCCGGGACTATAGCTGGTCCCGCCCAAAATGCTGTTGCCGGGGGGGCACA
Organism: uncultured Alphaproteobacteria bacterium; assembly: GCA_963761395.1. Lineage (GTDB taxonomy): Bacteria > Pseudomonadota > Alphaproteobacteria > Rhizobiales > Xanthobacteraceae > Bradyrhizobium. Next base: position 16,979 of record CAVXHU010000019.1, on the reverse strand, counting down.
CCGGCCGGAAAACGGCACCGCGGAATTACGGGCCGAAGAGGGCCGGAAATGGCTGATAATGGCCGCAAACACCGTCCCGGGGGCGCGGAAATGCCCTCGCGGGTCGCCGGGGGCCGGGCCGCGGGCTTAAACGTCCAGCAAATCCTCGCTGGCGAACTCCGCCTTGTCGGAAATGAAGGCGAACCGCGCCTCGGCCTTGGTGCCCATCAGGCGCTCGACGGAATTGGCGGTGCCCTCGCGGTCGTCGGCTAGCAGCACCACGCGCAGCATGGTGCGTTTGGCCGGGTCCATGGTGGTTTCCTTCAATTGCGCCGGCATCATTTCGCCGAGCCCCTTGAAGCGGCCGACGTCGACCTTGGCGTTGGCGTTGAATTCGCTCTTCAAGAGCGCGTCCTTGTGGGCGTCGTCGCGCGCGTAGACCGTCTTCGCACCGTGGGTGAGGCGGTAGAGCGGCGGCACCGCGAGATAGAGGTGGCCCTCGTCGATCAGCCGCGGCATCTGCCGGTAGAAGAACGTGATCAAGAGCGAAGCGATATGCGCGCCGTCGACATCGGCATCGGTCATGATGATGATGCGGGCGTAGCGCAAATCCTCTTCGCGATAATGCGCCCCGGTGCCGCAGCCGATCGCCTGCATCAGATCGGCAAGTTGCGCGTTGGCGGTGAGTTTGTCCTGCGTCGCAGAGGCAACGTTGAGGATCTTGCCGCGCAACGGGAGAATGGCTTGGGTCTTGCGGTCGCGCGCCTGCTTGGCGCTGCCGCCGGCCGAGTCACCCTCGACGATGAACAGTTCGGAGCCTTCGGCAGCGGTGTCGGTGCAGTCGGAGAGCTTGCCGGGCAGGCGCAGTTTCTTCACCGCGGTCTTGCGCGAGATTTCCTTTTCCGCGCGGCGGCGCAGCCGCTCGTCGGCGCGCTCGATGACGAAATCCAGCAGCTTGTTGGCCTGCAGCGGATTGCCGGACAGCCAGTGGTCGAACGGGTCCTTGATGGCCTGCTCGACGATGCGCTGGGCCTCGGCGGTGGCGAGGCGGTCCTTGGTCTGGCCCTGGAATTCCGGCTCGCGCACGAACACCGAGAGCATCACCGCGGCGCCCACCATGACGTCTTCCGAAACGATGGTAGCGGCGCGCTTGCCCTGGCCGACGCGCTCGGCGTGATCCTTCAAGCCGCGCAGCAGCGCGCTGCGCATGCCGAATTCATGGGTCCCGCCGTCCTGCGTCGGTATGGTGTTGCAATAGGAGGACAGAAAGCCGTCGGCGTCGGCGGTCCACGCCACAGCCCATTCGCAGGTGCCATGGGCGCCGACGCGCCCTGATTTGCCGGAGAAGATGTCCGGATGTACCAGCGTGTCGGCGTGAACAGCGGCGCCGAGATAGTCCTTCAGGCCGCCTGCGAAGTGAAAACTGTCCTCGGCCGGAACATCGTCGACGCCCTTGAGCAGCGCCGGATCGCAGCGCCAGCGGATCTCGACGCCGCCGAACAGATAGGCCTTGGAACGGGCCATCTTGAACAGGCGCTGCGGCTTGAAGGAGGCCTTGGCGCCGAAAATCTCCGCGTCGGGCCTGAAGCGGATTTTAGTGCCGCGGCGGTTGTTGATCTTGCCGAGGTCTTCGAGCTTGCCCTTGGGATGGCCGCGCTCGAACGCCATGCGATAGAGCTTTTGGCCGCGGGCGACCTCGACCTCGAGCCGCGCGGAGAGGGCGTTCACCACGGACACGCCGACGCCGTGCAGGCCGCCGGAGGTCTCGTAAACCTTGGAGTCGAATTTGCCGCCGGAATGCAGCGTGCACATGATGACTTCGAGCGCGGATTTTTTCGGAAATTTCGGATGTGGGTCGACCGGAATGCCGCGGCCATTGTCGGTGACGGTCAGGAATCCGTCGGCGCCCAATTCCACTTCGATGAAGGAGGCGTGGCCGGCCAACGCCTCGTCCATGGCGTTGTCGATGACTTCCGCGAACAGATGATGCAGCGCCTTCTCGTCGGTGCCGCCGATGTACATGCCGGGCCGGCGGCGCACCGGCTCGAGGCCTTCCAGCACCTCGATATCCCGCGCGGTGTAGCCGGCTTCGGCGCTTGCGGCGCGCGACGCGACCTTCAGCGGGGCTCGGCCCTTCGGCTCCGCGGCACCGAACAGGTCATTGGTCGATTTAGCTTTAGCAAGTGATTTCAATGGCTTTGGCATGGATTTTCATGTTCTGCGCGCGCTATCGGGGCCGCGAATCGTTCGCCTGACTATGCCACGGATAAGCTTAAAAAGTGACCGGCGGGCGCTGAGGTGGTTCCCGGCCTCGCAGAGGAAGATGAGTTCGTCTTCTCGCGCGCGAGAGCCCGAAAACGTCAGTGCGCACGCAGCCGCCTGTCGGCAAACCATCACGCCCACTCACCTCATCAGCGATCCGATCATCGATCCTTCCGGTTCATTTGATGTGATTGAGGCCAATTGGAAGAGCCTCACGCACCATCCCCGCCTTTGTGATTTGATGTCGCGGAACGGGCTGGCTTAGCTGTGCCCGGGCATCGAACCTGGAGCGCAACGGGAATCGGGTTTTGCATCCGATCGCGCTCTAAATTATTGAACGCGTGCATGCCGAACCGCTGACGCTTTGGCGGATCATGCGCTACCAACGGTTCAAAGGCCCAAACGGGGCAATCGCCGGGGAAGGGCGTTTTCGAATGGAAGATTTTGCGCGCGCGCTGGCCGACTTCGTGCGCGATCATCAGGCCTGGGCCGCACCGATCGTTCTGGTGCTGGCGTTCGGTGAATCACTTGCCTTCATTTCGCTGCTGATCCCGGCCTGGGGGGCGCTGGTCGCGATCGGCGCGCTGATCGGCGCGAGCGGCATCAACTTCTGGCCGGTCTGGATCGCTGGCGGGATCGGGGCTGCGCTCGGCGATTGGGTCTCCTACTGGTTCGGCTTCAGGTACAAGGAGCAGGTCGCGCAGATCTGGCCGCTATCGCGTTACCCGGAGATCCTGCCGCGCGGCGAAGAGTTTGTGAAGAAATGGGGCGTACCGAGCATCTTCATTGGCCGGTTTTTCGGACCGCTGCGGGCCTCGGTGCCGCTGGCCGCCGGGATATTCGAGATGCCGTACTGGCGCTTTCAAATCGCCAATTTCGTATCCGCGCTGGTCTGGGCGGCGGCGCTGCTGCTGTTTGGCGACGTGATCGGGCAAGTCGCCGAATGGCTGTGGCGCACGGTCTGAAGCTGCTCGGCGCGCGCCCGGAATAAGCAGCAAGTGCGGGGGTTAATCCCCTCGAATACCATCCGTTGCAATCGCACCCTTGTTATCGCCCCGGGCCAAAAACGCTGGTAGAAGGGGCCGCGACAAAAGCCAACAAGCGGGGGGAGCCCGCGCGGAAGTCATCGTCTCACAGGGAGGACATCAGCATGGAACTAACACGCCGTCACGCACTCGCCGGAGCCGCAGCGCTCGCGGCCACGCCGCTTTTGCCGTCCGTGCCCGTGAGGGCGGCCGCACCGCTGGCCGATAAGCAAGCGCCGAGCTTCTATCGCTACAAGGTCGGCGACATCCAGGTCACGGTTGTTTCCGATGGCAGGAATACGTTCAAGCTGGAGGATTCCTTCATCACCAATGCGAAGAAGGAAGAGGTCAACGCCGCGCTCGAGAAGGCGTATCTGCCGCGCGATATCTTCACGATCTACTTCGCGCCGCTGGTGATCAATACCGGCGGCAAGCTCGTCGTGATCGATACCGGCACTGGCCCGGTGGCGAACGTCAACAGCAAGGGCGCGAACGGACTGTTCGCCGCCAACATGGCGGCCGCCGGCTTCGATCCCAAGGCGGTCGACATGGTGGTGATCTCGCACTTCCACACCGACCATGTGAACGGCCTGCTGGCGGCTGACGGCACGCCGGCGTTTCCGAACGCCGAAGTGCTGGTGCCTTCAGTCGAATGGAAGTACTGGATGGACGACGGCGAGATGAGCCGCGCGCCCGCGGGGCGCATGCAGGGCCTGTTCAAGAACAACCGCAACATCTTCGATGCCGGCCTCAAGAAGAAGGTCACGCCCTATGAGTGGGGCAAGGAGGTCGCACCGGGCCTGCTTGCGGTTGAATCGGTAGGTCACACTCCCGGCCACACCTCCTATGTGCTGTCGTCGGGTTCGGGCAAGGTGTTCATCCAGTCGGATGTCACCAACAATCCCAATCCGTTCGCGACTAATCCGGGCTGGCACGCGTTCTTCGACCAGGACGCGGATGTCGCGGAAAAGACCCGGCGCCGGGTCTACGACATGGTGGCCGCCGAGAAGCTGCAACTGCAAGGTTTCCACTATCCGTTCCCCGGGCTCGCCAACATCGAAAAGGACGGCAGCGGCTACCGCGTCATACCCGCGCCGTGGAATCCGACGATCTGAGTTGGTTGACGCGTTTGCTTTGCGCGAACCGGTGCCCAGTTCGCTCGAAAACGCTTTGGGTACCTTGACGAAAACCGGGCGCGGCCTTATAGCCGCGCCCATGATCAACGCCGCGACCATGTCAATCGCTCGCCGCCGCCGTATGTCAGCGGTATGGGCGGACGTCTGCGTTTAGATTGTCGCCTCTGCCGCCGGCTCCGGTCCGCGGCATTTTTCCTTCTCCAGCAGCGCGATCTGATCCGGCGGCTCCCAAGCTAAGCAGGAGACCGCCATGTTTACCCGACCCTCCTTTGAGCCCGATCGAGCTGCGAGCCTTGCCTTTGTGGGCGCACGCGGATTCGGTGTGGTCTGCGCCTATGACGGCGGCAGGCCGGTCGCTTCCTCGCTGCCGTTCTGCCTCGAATACTTGAGCGACGGCACGCCTTGCGTGTCGTTCCATGTCGCGCGCGGCAATGCGCTGGCTTCACTCGCCGGCGGCAAATCGTCCTGCAATTCTTCCCAAAAATCATCCTGGCTGCTCGCGGTGAACGGCGCCGATGCGTACGTCTCGCCGCATTGGTACGCCTCGCCCGATCAGGTACCGACCTGGCTGTATCAGGCCGTGCATCTGTCGGGCCCCGTTCGCACCATGACCGGGCAGGAACTGGCCGGACATCTTGACGCGCTCAGCGCCAGGTTCGAAAGCTGGCTGGCGCCGAAGCCGCCGTGGACGACGAGCGAGGTGACGGCGGGACGGCGCGAAGCGATGATGCAGGCGATCGTGGGTCTGGTGATGACGGTCGAGGAGATCGAGGGCAGCTTCAAGCTCAACCAGCACAAATCCGACGTTGATCACGTAGGCGTAGCGACAGCGTTGATGCGGCAACCCGAGGCCGCCGCGCAGATGATCGGAAAACAGATGGGCGCACTGCGGCCTCAGCTGAACTACATGTCACCCCTGAACGTTAGTGAATCCGCGGATGGAAGGAACGCGCCATGACCGTCTCCGACACACAGCGGCCGAACGGCCAAGCTCCGATCACCAGCGCTTCCAAGAGACCCGCCGTATTCGTCGATGGCGCGTCTGGAACGACGGGCCTCGGCATTCGCGAGCGGCTTGGCCTGCAGAACGACGTCTCGGTGAAAAGCATCGCCGAGGAGAAGCGCAAGGATGCGGGGGCAAAGCGCGCGCTGATGGAGGAGGTGGATCTCGTCATCCTCTGCCTGCCCGATGATGCCGCGAAAGAGACCGTCGCGTTGATTGACAGCATGGGGGCTGCCGCACCCAAAGTCCTGGACGCATCGACGGCCTTTCGCGTCGCCAGCGACTGGACCTATGGCTTTCCGGAACTTGAGCCGGGGCAGGCCGACAAGATCCGGGCGGCGCGGAAAGTCTCGAACCCAGGCTGCTATCCGACGGGCGCGATAGCGCTGCTGCGGCCGCTCGTGGATGCGCGAATGGTGCCGGCGGACTATCCCATCGCCATCAATGCCGTGAGCGGCTATTCCGGCGGCGGCAAGTCGATGATCGAGAGTTTCGAAGGCGGCACGGCACCGGCCTTTGAATTCTATGGCCTCGGCTTCGAGCACAAGCATTTACCGGAGACGCAGCTGTACTCACATCTGACGCGCCGTCCGATCTTCGTTCCGTCGGTCGGCAACTACCGGCAAGGCATGCTTGTGTCGGTGCCTTTGCATCTCGATACGCTTCCGGGCAAGCCAGATGGTGCCGAACTCCAGTCCGCGCTGGCGAAGCGCTACGCCGGGAGCACCTATGTCTCGGTCATGCCGCTCGAAAACGCGGATGCAAAGTCCGGACGCATCGAACCCGAGGCGCTCAACGAGACCAATATGCTCGAACTTTATGTCTTCGCGAGCCAGCAATATTCGCAGGCGGTTCTCGTCGCACGTCTCGACAACCTTGGTAAGGGCGCTTCAGGTGCGGCGGTGCAGAACATGCGGTTGATGCTGGGCTTTGCCGATACATAGGGTTATGGACCCCGCCGACGAAGACACCCTGCGATTTTACGGGAGCAACGCACAGGCCTATGCCGGTCGCGAGATCACGTCACGCCAAGTCCGGCTCAACCGTTTTCTGGTGCTGCTTTCGCCAGGCGCGGCCATTCTCGAGCTCGGATGCGGCGCCGGCGGTGACACGGCGGAAATGCTGGCACGGGGTTTTGACGTTTCACCCACCGACGGATCGCCGGAAATGGCTGAAGTCGCATCGCGCCGTCTCGGCCGCCCGGTCGCGACGCTGCTATTCCATGACCTCGACAAGGTCGAAGCCTATGACGGGGTGTGGGCCAACGCGTGTCTGCTCCACGTACCCAGGCCTGAGCTTGCGCAAGTGCTGGCGCGGATCTGGCGCGCGCTGAAGCCCGGCGGCACTTTCTACGCCAGCTTCAAGACCGGAGCGGCCGAAGGGCGCGACACGTTTAATCGCTACTACAATTATCCATCGCCGGATTGGCTGCGAACCAATTATGCAGGCGCCGGCAGCTGGAGTTCGCTGGAGATCGAGACCGGCGAAGTCAGGGGCTTCGACAATGAATGGGCCGCGATGCTGTTCGTGGTGGCCCGCAAAAGCCTCTGACCATCGGGTTCTTAGAGAATCTTGAAAATCGCCAGCGCCAGTATGGCCTGCGCGAAGAAGCCAACGGTGAAGGCCAGCGTGCGGAACACCGGCAGGCCCAGCGTGTAGACGATCAGATGCGCGACGCGGGCCCAGAAATACACCGCGCAGGCGTAGACGGTCCATGTCGTCGAATAATCGATCTGGGAGAGGATCAACACCAGTGGCGCGAAGATGACGAGGTTTTCGACCGCGTTGTCATGCGCGAACATCAGGCGGTTGGCCCATTCCGCATGCGGCTTGTCATTGCGCGATGGATTGGCCATCGCGCCGCTGAGGCCGCGAACCTGACAGCGATTTAATATGTAGGGAATCCAGAGCAATCCCGTCAAAATGACCGTGAGCGTCAGCCAGAACAATTCGCGTGTCATCGGTTTCCCCCTCGATCAATTTTCGAATCTCGTCCCGGCGGGACGACCGGTTATACCTAAAGGCGCGGCGCAGCGCTATGCGCGGACCCGCACGTAGCCGCCGGGGGCGTCTTCGATCGGAGGCATCGCCTCGGTGCCGACCGCGCGCGCGGGCACTTCCTCGGCGTCGATGCCGGCGAGCCACCCGTGCCAGTCGGGCCACCACGAGCCCTTGTGCTCCTGGGCACCCTTGAGCCAGTCCGCCAAGGTTATGTCCTTGATATTGTCGTTGGTCCAGAACTGGTACTTGCCCGACGATGGCGGGTTGACCACGCCGGCGATATGCCCGGACCCGGACAGCACGTATTTCACCGGGCCACCGAAAAATTGCGAGCCGTACAGCACGGAATCGGCTGGCGCGATGTGATCCTCGCGGGTCGCCAAATTGTAGATCGGCACCTTTACCTTCGAGAGATCGAGCAGCGTGTTGTCCAGCACCATGCTGCCGGTGGACAGCCGGTTCTCCAGATAGCAGTTGCGCAGGTAATACGAATGGTTCGCCGCCGGCATCCGCGTCGCATCCGAATTCCAGTGCAGCAGGTCGAACGACGACGGCGGTTGTCCCTTCAGGTAATTGCTGACGACATAGGACCAGATCAGATCGTTCGAGCGCAGCATGTTGAAGGCCATCGCCATCTTGCTGCCTTCGAGCACGCCCGATGCCTGCATGTCGCGCTCCAGCGCCGAGATCTGGCCTTCGTCGACGAACACCAGAAGATCGCCGGCGTTCGTGAAATCGACCTGCGCCGCCAGAAGTGTCGCCGACGTCACGCGCACGCGCCGCTTTTCCGCAAGCCAGGCCAGCGTTGAGGCGAGCAGGGTGCCGCCGACGCAATAGCCCATGGTGTGGACTTTCAACTCGCCGGTGGCGCGCTCGATGGCGTCCATCGCCGCCAGCGGGCCTTCCTTCATGTAGTCGTCGAAGGTTTTCGCCCCCAGGGTCTTGTCCGGATTGACCCACGAAATCACGAACACCGTGGTGCCCTGGTCGACACACCATTTGATGAAGGATTTTTCCGGCTTGAGGTCGAGAATGTAGAACTTGTTGATCCAGGGCGGCACGATCAGAAGCGGCGTGCGCAGCACGTTCTCCGTCGACGGTGCGTACTGGATCAGCTGCATCAGCTCGTTCTGGTAGATCACCTTGCCCGGCGTCGTCGCCATGTTGACGCCGACGATGAGGTTGGAAGGATCGGACTGGCGGATGCGCAGCGTGCCGTGTCCGGCCTCGATATCTTCCGCCAGCATCTTCATGCCGCGTACGAGATTGTCGCCGCTGGACGCCAGCGTCTCGCGCAGAACTTCCGGATTGGTAAGCACGAAATTCGATGGTGCCAGCGCGTTGCTGATCTGCTGGACGTAGAATTCGGCCTTCTTGCGGGTATGCGGATCGACGCCTTCGGCGTTGCGCACCAGCTCCTGCGCCCACTGCGTGGTGAGCAGATAGAGTTGCATGATGAAATCGAAAAACTGGTTCGATTTCCATTCGGGATCGCTGAATCGCTTGTCGCGCGGCGATGGCGCGATCGCCGGCGGCGCCTCCTCGCCGGCAAGGCGGCGCACCGACGAGCCCCACAGATCGAGATAGGCCTTGCCGATCTTCGTCTGTAGTTCTGCCGACCGCTCCTTGTCCGACAGCCAGTATTCCGCCACCACGCTGAAAGTCTTGACCACCTCGGCGAGTTCGCTGGGCGGCCTGTCCTTGAGGTCGCCGCCCTCACGCGGTTTGAGAAAGGCCGCCAGCGCCTGGCCGCTGCTCTCCATGGCCCGTGCGAGATTCAGCGCAAAGGCTTCGGGGTCGAACTTCTTCGCAAGTTGGGTTTCAGCCGTAACGTCGTTCATATCCGCAACACTATAGGTTCATTTCGAGTTCGTCACCGCGCTGGATCAACGCTTGCCAGGTTCGAGTTTAATCTCGACATCGAACGTGTTGCACTGCGACAAAGTATCTTGGTTCTGTCATATTGAGGCCCCAACGGTGCGATTTGGTGTTCAGGTTTTAATCGTTTCGAACGACAATGGTTTGAGCGTCTGCGGCAACCGCTGATGAAATAATCGCCGGGCGGCTGCAAGGTTCACGTGGGCGATATGAGGACTTCCGGACAGATGTCGGGGAATCGAAAAAACAGAGCACTGGCTTTGGGAGCGCTGCTGGCGTCTGCGCTTGCGCTTGGCGGCTGCTCGATATCGATCGCGGATCTGCCGCTCGTCGGCACGCCAGCCGATGCGCCGGAGCGTCCGAAGGAAACCGGCGCCTACCTTCCGGTTCATGATTTGCCTCCGGATCGCGCCGAGCCCGAACTGGCGCCGGCGGAGCGGGCCAAGATACAGGCCGAACTGGTCGCCGCGCGGGACCGTCAGGCGTCGGCGGCCGCCGCCAAAGATGCGGCGGCGAAGTGAGCTGAGCGCACTGTAACGGCTGGCGCAGCCGGGCGGCCGTGGTAAAAGAACCTCAATTCAACCGCAAAACAGGGCGAAGACACCAAGTTTGCGCCTAAATTCGCTCTAAATCTTTGATTTGGCGCGATTTCTGGACGAAGCCGAATTCCGTTTCGTTAGCAGGCTGTCGGCGATTCTGCCTTTATTGGTTGTCGGAGCCAGGACCCATGGAAGATTTTTACCGCATCCGCCGGTTGCCGCCTTACGTGTTCGAGCAGGTCAATCGGGCCAAGGCGGCGGCACGGAATGCCGGAGCCGATATCATCGATCTCGGCATGGGCAATCCGGATCTGCCGACACCGCCCCATGTCATCGAAAAACTGAAGGAAACGCTGGGCAAGCCGCGGACCGACCGCTATTCCGCCTCGCGCGGCATCACCGGCCTGCGCAAGGCACAAGCCGCCTATTACGGCCGGCGCTTCGGCGTGAAGCTCAATCCCGAGACCCAGGTCGTGGCGACGCTGGGCTCCAAGGAAGGCTTTGCCAACGTCGCGCAAGCGATCACAGCCCCCGGTGACGTGGTGCTGTGTCCGAATCCGAGCTATCCGATTCATGCCTTTGGATTTCTGATGGCCGGCGGCGTGATCCGCTCGGTGCCCTCGGAGCCGACGCCGCAATTCTTCGAGGCGGTCGAGCGCGCGATCATCCATTCAATCCCGAAGCCGCTCGCAATCGTCGTCTGTTATCCGTCCAATCCGACCGCCTATGTCGCGAGCCTCGACTTCTACAAGGATCTGGTGGCGTTCGCGAAGAAGCACGAGATATTTATCCTGTCGGATCTGGCCTATGCGGAAGTCTATTTCGACGACAGCAACCCGCCGCCCTCGGTGCTGCAGGTTCCCGGCGCGATCGATGTCACCGTGGAATTTACCTCGATGTCGAAAACCTTCTCGATGGCCGGCTGGCGCATGGGATTTGCCGTCGGCAACGACCGCATCATCGCCGCACTGGCGCGGGTAAAATCCTATCTCGATTACGGCGCGTTCACGCCGATTCAAGTGGCCGCGACCGCGGCGCTGAACGGTCCGGAGGATTGCATCCGCGAGATGCGCGACACCTATCGCAAGCGCCGGGACGCGCTGGTGGAGTCGTTCGGCCGGGCGGGGTGGGATATCCCGCCGCCGGAAGCCTCGATGTTCGCGTGGGCGCCGCTGCCCGCGGCCTTCCGCGGCGTCGGCAGCATGCAGTTCGCGACCCTGATGGTCGAGAAATCCGGCGTCGTGGTCTCGCCCGGGGTGGCCTTCGGCGAGCACGGCGAGGGCTATGTCCGCATCGCGATGGTGGAAAACGAGCAACGTATCCGCCAGGCCGCCCGCGGCGTGCGCCGCTTCCTTGAAAGCGGCATCGAAACGTTGCACAACGTGGTTCCTCTCGCCAACCGGCGATAGGCATGATCCCGAAAAGCATGTCCTCGGGCTTGACCCCGGGGATGGAGACGGTTTTCGGATCAGATCATGCCTAATAATAATCTCTCCGGCAGGTTTTTCTCGTCATGGTCGCACCCCTGAAAGTGGGTATTGCGGGGCTCGGCACTGTTGGCGCCGAAGTCGTTCGCCTCATCGAGCAGCAAGCCCCGATCTTATCGGCGCGCAGCGGACGCGGCGTGCGCGTCGTCGCGGTCACGGCGCGTTCGAAGGCGAAGAAGCGCGGTCTCGATCTGCGCGGCATCGCCTGGGCCAAAAGCGCACTGGCGCTGGCGAGCGACCCCGGCATCGATTGCTTCGTCGAATTGATGGGCGGGGCCGGCGACCCCGCGCTGTCGGCGATCGAGGCGGCGCTAAAATCCGGCAAATCGGTGGTCACCGCCAACAAGGCCTTGATCGCCAAACACGGATTGCGGCTGGCGAAGTCGGCCGAAAAGCATGGCGGCGCGCTGAATTTCGAGGCGGCGGTTGGTGCTGCGATCCCCGTCATCAAAACCTTGCGCGAAGGTCTCGCGGGCACCCACGTCAATCGCGTCTACGGCATCCTCAACGGCACCTGCAATTACATCCTGACCCGGATGGAACAGGAGGGATTGTCGTTCGCCGAATGCCTGAAGGATGCGCAGCGCCTTGGCTATGCCGAGGCCGATCCGTCGTTCGACGTCGATGGCCACGACACCGCGCAAAAGCTCGCCATTCTTGCCAGCCTTGCATTCGGCACCAAGGTCGCGCAGCGCGCGGTGTATGTCGAAGGCATCTCTTCGATCGCGCCGGAAGATCTGCGCGCGGCGGAGGAGCTCGGTTTTCGCGTAAAACTGCTCGGGGTCGCGGTGCGGACCGCGAAGGGCATCGAACAACGCGTGCATCCGACCATGGTGCCGAAATCCTCCTCGATCGCGCAAGTGATGGGCGTCACCAATGCGGTGACCATCGACGGCGAGGGGATTCCGCCGATCACGCTGGTCGGCCCCGGCGCCGGTGGAGCGGCGACGGCATCGGCCGTGGTCGCCGACATCGCCGACGTCGCGCGCGGCATCCGCGCCAAGCCGTTCGGACGTCCGGTGGCGCGATTGCGTGCCATCAAAAAGGCGCCGATGGAGCGCCATGAAGGCGGCTACTACATCCGGCTGATGGCGCGCGATCTCGCCGGCACCGCCGCGGCTATCGCGACCCGGCTGGCCGAGCAGAAGATTTCCATCGAATCGATCGTGCAGCGCCATCCCGATGGCGTTGACCCGAACGGCGCGGCAAGGAAAGCTTCGCCGGTGCCGGTCATCCTGATCACCTATGCCACCAGCGAGGATGCGGTATACCGCGCGCTGGAGGCGGTACAGCGCGACAAGGTGATCCGTGGCCGGCCGCAGGTGATACGGATCGAAAAAAACTAGCGCGCGGTCCGAATGGACGGTGCGCGAAGCCATTGGTTGCGGGACGAAAGTCCCGCTGTGACGTCTTGAGGAGTTCGCCGATGTCGACCCACATTTCTGTTCCGCCGCAGCTATTGCTGGAGCGCATCCTCACGCTCGAGATCGTGCGGGTGACGGAACGCGCGGCGGTGTCGGCGGCGCGGCTGCGCGGCCACGGCAACGAGAAGGCGGCCGACCAGGCCGCCGTCGACGCGATGCGCCGCGAGCTCAACAAGCTGCCGATCGAGGGCACTGTCGTGATCGGCGAGGGCGAGCGCGACGAGGCGCCGATGCTGTTCATCGGCGAGAAGGTCGGGATGAACGCCGGCCCGCAGGTCGATATCGCGGTCGATCCGCTTGAGGGCACCACGCTGTGCGCCAAGAACATGCCGGGCGCGATCGCGACGATGGCGATGGCCGATGGCGGCACGCTGCTGCATGCGCCCGACGTTTACATGCAGAAGATCGCCGTCGGTCCGGGTTACGCCAAAGGCGTGATCGAACTGGATGCAACGCCTGCCGACAATGTTCGCCGCTTGGCCAAGGCGAAGGGTGTCGATCCATCCGCGATCACGGTGCTGGTGCTCGATCGACCGCGTCACTCCGACATCATTCATGGCGTGCGCTCAACCGGCGCGGCAGTCCGTCTCATCACCGATGGCGATGTCGCGGGCGTCATCCATTGCGCCGATCCCGATAATACCGGGGTCGATATGTATATCGGCACCGGCGGCGCGCCCGAAGGCGTGCTGGCGGCGGCGGCGCTGCGCTGCATCGGCGGCCAGATGCAATGCCGGCTGATTCTCGATACCGAGGAGAGACGCGAGCGCGCCCGCAAGATGGGCATTAACGATCCGCGGATGATTTACGGTCTCGAGGACATGGCGAAGGGCGACTGCCTGTTCGCCGCAACCGGCGTCACCACCGGCTCGCTGCTGACGGGCGTCAAGTTCCGCAAGGACGTGATCGAGACCGAGACCGTGGTGATGCGCTCGGTCACCGGCACCGTGCGCTACATCAAGGCCGAACATCGCCAACTGGAAAAATTCCACCTCGATTGAGGGTGTCGTCATGGCTGGCACAATCGTCATCCGGCCGATCGGTGAAAACGAGCGAGATGCCTGGAATCCGCTATGGGCAGGGTATCTGGCTTTTTACAAATCTGCGCTGACGCGGGAAATCAGCGACCTCACCTGGCACCGATTTCATGATCCTGACGAACCGATCTTCGCATTGGGGAGCTATGTCGACGGTGAATTGATGGGAATTGCCCACTACCTTTTTCATCGCTCGACCTGGGCGCCGCACCGATATTGCTATCTGGAAGATCTGTTTGTCGCAGAAACTGCGCGGGGTCGAGGGCTGGCACGAGCGTTGATCGAGGCAGTTTACGAGAAGGCCCAGGCGGCGAATGCGAGCCGCGTCTATTGGCTGACGCAATCGAACAACACCCAGGCGCGCATTCTCTACGATAAGGTTGCTGACAATCTCGGATTCATCCAATACCGCAAGGTGCTTTGAAAAATTACTGTCATTTCCGGGGCGTGAGCGAAGCGAACGAACCCGGAATCTGAAAGATTCCGCACATCGGGGAATGACGAATAAGAACAGGAAGCAAACATGTCAGATTTATCGGCGGTGAAGGCGCTGGTGTTCGATGTGTTCGGCACCGTGGTCGACTGGCGCTCGAGCCTGATCGCGGACTTCACCAAATGGTCGGAGCGCCGAGGCATCAAGGCCGACTGGACCGCCTTGGTCGACGGCTGGCGCGCCGTCTATGCCGCGTCGATGGACGAGGTGAGAAAGCACCCCGAGCGTGGCTATGTGATACTGGACAGGCTGCATCGGCAATCGTTGGAAAAACTGGTCGCGCAGTTTTCGATTTCAGGGTTGAACGACGATGACTTGCATCACCTCACCATGGGCTGGCATCGGCTGAACCCGTGGCCGGACAGCGTTCCCGGACTGTCGCGGCTAAAGACAAAATACATCATCGGTCCGCTGTCGAACGGCAATGTCGCGCTTTTGACCAACATGGCGAAATTCGCCGGCCTGCCGTGGGACCTCGTGCTGTCGGCGGAATTGTTCGAGCACTACAAGCCTGACCCCGAAACATATCTCGGCGCCGCACGTCTGCTCGGCCTGCCGCCGGAACAGGTGATGATGGTGGCCGCGCACAACCACGACCTCAAAGCCGCCCAGAAACTGGGATTGAAGACCGCCTTCGTCGCGCGCCCAACCGAATACGGCCCTTTGCAGAAATACGATTTCGAGGCGAAAGGCGATTGGGATATCGTCGCCAAGGATTTTACGGGGATCGCCGACCGGATGGGGTGCTAAAAGCCTAGCGGTCGCAAGCGAATCATTGAAGCGTCGCGCTTCGTGCTTACCTCTGGAAAGCATCATGACGCTCCCTGCATCCGCATTGCCCATCGAAGCGCCGCCGGCGTTTCTCGGCGTGTCGCATTCCGCGACCGGGAAATTGTGGCGCGACCGGCTCGATGCCCGCGGCGCCGCGCGGGCGCTGGCGATCGCGCAGCGCCATCAATTGCCGGAGATGCTGGCGAGGGTGCTGGCGGGGCGCGATGTCGAGATCGACGGAGTGGAGGATTTTCTCGATCCGACCATCCGCAAATTGATGCCCGATCCGCATACCGTGACGGAGATGGAAGCTGCCGCTAATCGCATCGCGGAGGCGGCCGCACGCGGCGAGAAGATTGCGATTTTCGGCGACTACGATGTCGACGGCGCGACCTCGGCGGCGCTGCTGGCGTGGCACCTGCGCCATTGCGGACTCGATCCGCTGATTCATATCCCCGACCGGATTTTCGAAGGCTACGGCCCCAATGTCGAGGCGGTGCGCATGCTGGCGGGCAAGGGCGCCACGCTCCTGGTAACGGTGGATTGCGGTACCACAAGCCTCGAGCCGCTGGCGGAAGCGCGCCGGCTCGGGATGTCGGTGGTCGTCATCGATCATCATCAATGCGGCGATGAGCTGCCTGAGGTGGACGCGCTGGTGAATCCGAACCGGCCGGATGACCTTTCCGGCCTCGGCCACCTGGCCGCGGTCGGCCTCGTGCTGGTCACGCTGGTCGCCGTCAACAGAGAGCTGCGCGCGCGGGGATTTTGGACCGCCGAAATGCCGGAGCCGGATCTCCTGGGCATGCTGCATCACGTCGCGCTCGGCACCGTCGCCGATGTCGCGCCGTTGACCGGGCTCAACCGCGCTTTCGTCGCCAAAGGCCTGATCGCGATGCGGCGCCGCGATCACGTCGGCCATACCGCGCTGATGGATGTGTCGCGGCTGAACGGCCCCCCCGAGGCCTGGCATCTCGGCTTCATGCTGGGGCCGCGCATCAACGCCGGCGGCCGGATCGGGCGCGCCGATCTCGGGGTGCGGCTGCTGCTGGAAGGCGACGTCTCCGAGGCCGCGCGGATCGCCACCGAGCTTGACCGGTTGAATACCGAACGCCGCGTCATCGAACAGATGGCGGAGGCGCAAGCCGAAGCCGAGGCGCTGGCCTCGCTTGGGCTCGAAGACAAGGGTGCGGTGATTGTCACGGCGTCGGAGGGCTGGCATCCCGGCGTGGTCGGTCTTGTCGCCTCGCGGTTGAAGGAAAAATTCTCGCGGCCCGCCTTTGCCATTGCGCTGGAGCCGGGCGGCATCGGCACCGGTTCGGGCCGCTCCATCTCCGGCGTCGATCTCGGCAAGGCGGTAAGGCAGGCGGTAAAAGATGGATTGTTGATGAAAGGCGGCGGTCATGCGATGGCCGCGGGCGTGACGTTGCGCAAGGAAAGGCTGGCGGAATTCCGCGCCTATATGGAAAGCGCGCTCGCGCACGATGTGGCGCAATCGCGCCACGCCAACGAGCTGTTCATCGACGGCGCCGTCAGCGCGCGCGCGGTGACGCCGGAACTGGTCGCAACGCTCAATCGCGCGGGCCCGTTCGGCAGCGGCAATCCTGAACCGGTGGTGGCGCTGCCCTCGCATCAACTGGTCTATGCCGATGAAGTCGGGCAGGCGCATTTGCGCGTGCGGTTCAAATCCGGCGACGGCTCTGTTGTCAACGGCATCGCGTTTCGCTCGATCGGACAAAAGCTCGGCAACGCATTGATCGCGCAGCGCGGGCAACCGTTGCACGTAGCGGGATCGCTCGCGGTCGATCGCTGGCAGGGCACCGAGCGCGTGCAGTTGCGCGTGCTCGACGTTGCCGTGCCGGATCAGGGGCCGGCAGTGATACGATAGGGCAGAAATTTACTGTCCGTCATTGCGAGGAGCATCAGCGACGAAGCAATCCATCTCTC
>CAVXHU010000018.1:0-169215 GCA_963761395.1 uncultured Alphaproteobacteria bacterium | reverse complement strand
GGCCGGATTTGCCGGGAATGTGCACATCGAGCAGGATGCAGCAGGGGGTCCTGGTTCGCGCCACCGCCAATAGCGCCGCGCCGTCCGCAAAGCAGATGACCTGATAGCCCCCCGCCGACAAAACTATCGAGAGGGTTTCGCGGACGGCAGGATCGTCGTCGACCACGAAAATCTCGCCGCGGGACAGTGAATTCTCGGCCATGTGCCATCGTCCATAGGCAGTGAAAACGTGACGCGCACGCGCCTGACGGTACCGCGTCCGGCACGGATTCGACGGAGACCGTATTTGTACGGGACCGTGACTTAACGCACAAGTAGTACCGGCCGGACCAGAAATGCAAAGGAGGCATAGGAAATGCGGTGAAGGAGAGCACCCATTGCAAGGCGGCAGCGGCGCTGCGATCCAGTCCGACGATCAAAACGACGGTTGTCGCGATGCCTTCAGGCGGCGATGAGAGAATTCTGACCTGACGAGGCGCCGGGTCTCTTTTTCTTGTTCTTTCCCTTCAGAAATTGGACGTCAATTTCCGCACCGTTGACGCGGACAAGTTCGCATCGGCGATAGGCCAGGCCGGTCGACGACAACAGCAGGAAGAACTCCCTGAGATTGAGACCCTGAATGGTACCCTCGACGGTAAGCATGGCGTCGTTGTCCGAGATGGCATTGAGCAGACAGTCGCGGCGCCATGTCCCGTCAATCCCCATGATGCAGACGCCATATCCGCGGCTGAACGTCACGCGCTCCGGTGCTTTGTTGTCATCGGTCATTTGTCAGAGACCCACCATGACGATATCCAGGCTCTCATCGTTTCCGTCAAGAACTCCCGCAACAGATCGTCCATCGGAATACGCCTTCCAGCCATGAGTATTGCGGTCGATTCTCAACCGTTCTTCGATAACCTTTCGGCTTTGCATTGACGTCAATTTCAAACTCCGTGTTAATACGGGGCAAGCGAAACGCGGCGACGGGCGAACGCTGCGCCACCCATGCCTGGGCTTGCAGCGCGATCAATGGCCGTTGAGCCGGCGGGCTATAGCGGCCTCGCCTCGTCCATCGTCCGTCCGTGCGCAGCTGACGAGCCTATCCTCTTTGAGGGTTAATTTTCTACTCAGCAACACTACGGTGAGCTTCGGCACAGGCCCAAAAGCAGGAGCGTCGCCGTTGCCGGAGATTTGGCGCGAATCGTCCGTGTATTAGGGTGAATATTGCGACAACGGATCGAATCTCCGCAGTACGATCTACCGTAGAAATGCCTTTGGCGGGAACGCGGATGCGGGTAGTTCCACCGACCTTGGATTTACCTCTTAATCCACCACGAACCCTTTTCATGGTTCGATGCAAGCGCGGTCACGCCTGCACGCGGCAGGCCTATCACGGAATCGAATTGCGGAAGATTACGCTTGCAATGATAGAGGCCCCGGATCGAATTCAGGAATATTTGCAGCGGCTGACGCCGTTGGCGCGCAGCAACCTTCTGACCGAGCTCGAGCGGCTGGAAGTCTGCGGCAGCGAAATACCCGGCTCCGTGGCTATCCTGGACAGATTGCGCGCGGAATTTCGCAGGATGGGCAACTCAAAATCGCGTCGGCAATCCCTCGCGGTATTTTTTCGCACCGCTGGAACCGCTGCTCGTCGATGGCGCTCCCGAGCATGCCAATTCCGGCCGCATCCTGCGCGGTTCGCTGTCCCCGATCTGGGAATGGATCAGCCGAGATCTGTTGCCGACGATGGCGCGCGACTATGCCAACGAGATGACCGCTTGATCGCCGCCGACAATCAGCGCGAAGCCCGGCAGGTCGCCGCCACGTTCCAGACCAAAGTCGTCAAATATCTCGAGAACACGCTCGGCTCGCCGGATGGCGCCGATCAAATCCGCGTCAAGCTCGCGACCTACACGGCTTCGCGTGCGGCCTATGACGACCTGACCAAGATGCTGTGCGTGCTGCGCGCGCGCGACGCGCTGGCGAAGTTCAACGACGCGCTGCCGGCCACCATCGAGAAATTCGACGACGCGCAGGTCGCCAAGATAACGCGTTGCTGGATGGGTTCGGAAAAGACCACGCCGAAGCGCTTCCCTTCGCGCTGGCGCTGGTAGCCAAGCGGCTCAAGACTTCCTGGCAACTGATCCGCCTCGCCACCAAGGCTGCGCCCAGCAAGAACGCCGCCGATATCGCCGCCACGCCCTATGCGATCGCGGTTTCGATGGTGCTGGACCGGTTGGACGACAAGCGATCGGCGTTGCGCGTCGCGCTCCGGAACAACCGGATCCTGGTCGCCAAGGAAATTCTGACCGATATTTACGACACCGAATACGCGCTTGCAGGTCCGCATCGATCTGCTCGACGAATCCGACTGGGGAGCAGCGGCTCCACGATCTGATGAACGCGATCGCCGCCCTGGTGGAAGCCGAGGTGAGCCGGTTTCCCGACAATGTCGGCCATGTTCTGGGATCGCGCAGCCTGCGCAGCCATCAATCCCTGGCCGGACGCCTGACCTATTTGGCATGGAAGGGGCGCGATGCCGTGAGCGGCGGAGCGGCCTATTGCAAGAGGCTGGTCGGCCAGTCCTAGGAAATCTCGGGCTGAGAAAAGCGGCGACGATCGTCGTCGCGTCGATCGCGTGGTTCACTATCCAACGCTTTCGCCACAAAGGCGTCGTATCGCAGATTCAGAAATTTCTCGAGAAATCGCCCTGAGAAGACGAACCTGAACCACCAATACGCCTTGCGTCGCAATTTCATGGTCTCGTCCTCGATGCTGAGAGGCCCCGACGGCGTGATGGATAGCGCCGAATCCAGCGACCCGATGTGACATGCTTCACATTCGGCAGCACACAAACCGGTGAGATGGCGCGCCGGCCTTGAAAGGCGGATTCCGCCGGCCTCGCGCTGCTGCAGAGATGGCCGGAATCCGTTTCGGCCGTGTCTTGCGGCAGAGTCCGGTCGGCGACAGAGCCATGCCCGCTTCTGTCTTTTTTGCGTTTTCCTTTGCCGCCGCCGGGAACCTGGACGCGAGGTCGCAAGTTTCCCTGCCAAACGATCCATGGGCTTGGGGAGCGCCGCCGGAGAGCCCGTTCATGACCGTGTCCAATCTCGAGGCCAATTCCCTCACCCCATCCGAACATCAGGTTCAGCTTCGCCGCGCCGTCATCGCCTCCACCATCGGGACCGCGATCGAGTGGTACGATTTTTTCCTCTACAGCACCGTCACCGGCCTCGTCTTCGCGAAACTGTTTTTCCCGCATTCGGACCCCTGGGTCGGCACGCTCGAGGCCTTCGCCATCTACGCCGTCGGCTTCGTTGCGCGTCCGATCGGCGCCGCGATTTTCGGGCATTACGGCGACCGCATCGGCCGCAAGTCGACGCTGATCGCGACACTGCTGCTGATGGGGCTGGCCACGTTCGCGGTGGCGCTGGTCCCGACCTATGAGAGCATCGGCATCTGGGGCGCGGTGATCCTGACGGTCCTGCGATTCATTCAGGGCGTCGGCGTCGGCGGCGAATGGGGTGGCTCGGTGCTGATGTCGATGGAATGGGCGCGCAACGATCGCTCGCGCGGGTTCATCGCCTCCTGGCCGCAATTCGGCGTTCCCTGCGGACTGTTCCTGGCCAACCTCGCCGTGCTCGCTTTCAGCCAGATGTCCGGCGAGCAGTTTCTTGCCTGGGGCTGGCGGATCCCGTTCGCTTTGAGCCTGATCCTGGTCGGCGTCGGGCTCTACATCCGGCTCGGCATTCTGGAGACGCCGGTGTTCGCCAAGCTGCTCGCCGAGCGCAAGGTCGAGCGCACCCCGATGCTGACCGTCATCCAACAGTATCCGAAGGAAATCCTGCTCTCCGCGCTGGCGCGCATGGCCGAGCAGGCGCCGTTCTACATCTTCACCGCGTTCATCTTTTCCTACGGCACCGAAACCCTGCACGTTTCCCGCAACTTCCTGCTGTCAGCCGTGCTCTCGGCCTCCGTGCTGTCGTTTGTCTCGATCCCGTTATTCGGTCATCTGTCGGACCGCATCGGCCGCAAGAATATGTACATGATCGGCGCTGTCGTGACCGGCGTGTTCGGTTTCATCTACTTCGCCATGGTGAACACCGCATCGGAGGCGGTGATCTTTTTCGCGATCATCCTCTCGCTCATCCCGCACGACATGATGTACGGTCCGCAGGCCGCCTTGATCGCCGAGAGCTTTACCGGGCGCCTGCGCTACAGCGGCTCCTCGCTCGGCTATCAGCTCGCATCCATCATCGCCGGCGGCCCGGCGCCGCTGATCGCGACCTGGCTGTTCGGCACCTATCACTCGTCCTACGCAATTGCGATCTACATCGCGATCTGCGCCGTGATTACGCTGGTTGCGACCGCGCTGATGACCGACTACACCGGCAGGGACATCTCCGGAGAATACCATCGATCCCGGTGATCGGGTTTACGCCTCAGCCAGCATTTTTTGCGCGTATTCCATTCGCAAAATCGCTATCCAGCTTTGCGGCAATACGCGCTAGCCTGCGATGGGCGCGATCGGCAATCATCCTGCAAACGCAAGCGGGTGTTCAAAACTAGGGAGGGAGATGGCGATGGGTCGAGGTATCGTTTCACTGACGGCGGTGGCGGCGCTGGCAGGCGTGCTGGCGTTCGGTTCAAGCGCCGGCGCACAGACGGCGGCGACGCCGGCGAAAACGCGGCGCCGACGACCGACAACGCCGTGATGCTCACCGTCTTCTTCAAGCACGACCAGTCGCGCCCGTTAAGCGAGCTCAACGCGCAGCTCGACAAGCAGGGCTTCTACAAAGCCTTCCCTCCTGCCGGGCATCGAAGTCGTGAGCTGGTACATCATGATGGGGATCGGGCAAGTCGTCACGCTGCGGCTTCCGGCCTCCCGGCTTCGCGAGGTCAACCGCGTGTTGGAGAACACCGCCTGGGGCAGCTATCGCACCGAATTCTATCCGACCTACGACTACAAGGCGATCGGCATCGGCCAGCACGACAAGGCGCAATAGGTAGCGCCGGCTAAACCACCGCGTTTCTCGCGATGGCTTCGCGGAAATAGGCCGCGCTGAGTTTTGGCGTCCGCTTCTGCGTCTTGAAGTCGACATAGACGAGACCGAAGCGGTTGGTAAAACCGTCGCTCCACTCGAAATTGTCCATCAGGCTCCAGTGAAAGTAGCCTTTTATCGGCACGCCTTCCGCGGTCGCCCGGTGCAGATGAGCGAGGTGGTTGCGAAGAAACATGATGCGATCGGAGTCGTCGACGATTCCCTCACGCGGAAAGTTCGTCGCTCGCCGCGCATCCGTTCTCGGTGATATAGATTTCCTTGGTCTTCCACAGCGCCTGCACCTGCCGCGGCGCCCAATACATCACCTCGGGACCCAGCAGATGCCACAACGAAAGCATCCGCGGGTGCGATTTGTTGAACGATATCGACCGAAATCCCGGGCCCCGTTCGGAAGCCACGACATATGCAGAAGGCCGATAGAGGTTGATGCCGATGAAATCGACCGGTGAGGAGATGATCTTCAGCTCATCCTCGGTGAATTTCGGCGCGCCCTTCCCGGCGGCGGCGAGATAGGCGTCCGTGTACTTTCCCTCAAGCATGACGGTCAGGTAGCCGGCGTTCATTTCGCGTGTTGCGATCTCGGCCGCCTTGATATTCTCGGGCGTTTCGATCGCCGGCACCGCGGTGCTGAGGTTGTCTGCCGGTCCGCATCTGGTTCCTGCCTTTGCGTTCGCGCGGATCGCCTGGACCGAAAGTCCCTGGGCGAGGACGGCGTTGTGCCGGACCTGGTTCAGCCTTGCGTTTGACAGTTTTAAGCCCGGCGCATGTTCGATCCGGACCTTCTTGCCGTCGACCATCATGTCGACCCCGCGATGGCCGATATCCACGAAGGAGAAGAACTCGTTGATCGTGAAGAAGCGCGTGACCCGGTCGCTGAGCTGCCCCGCCATATAGCCGGCATAGTCGGCAAACGCTTTGACGGTGTCGCGAGATTGCCATCCGCCCTTGTCCTGCAGCGCCTGCGGCAGGTCCCAGTGGTAGAGCGTGGCAAACGGTTCGATGCCGGCTTCGAGCAGCGCATCGACGAGGCGGCGGTAGAAGTCGAGGCCCTTCGGATTCGGCTGACCGATGCCGTTGGGAAAGATTCGCGGCCAGGCGATGGAGAAACGGTAGGTCTTGACGCCGATATCCTGCATCAGCCTCACATCATCCTTGTAGCGATGATAGTGATCGTTGGCGACGTCGGCGTTGTCGCCGTTCCTGATCTTGCCCGGCGTATGCGCGTAGCTATCCCAGATCGATGCGCCGCGACCGCCTTCCTTGACCGCGCCCTCGATCTGAAACGCCGAGGTGGCGACGCCCCAGGAGAAACCGTCCGGAAACGCGGCGCCTTCGCCTTGCACCGATTTCGGCCGACTTTCCGCCGAGCTCTCGGCCCGTCCCGCCAAAGGCGCCCCGGTTGTCATGCCGAACGCGGCGGCACCTGCGACTTTGGCGAAGTCCCGCTTGGTAAGATTGGCGGACATTGAACTCGGCCCATTTGCGGTTGAAGAAGGCGAAAACGAGATCGCATAGCTTCCTTCGCCAAAGCCGCCAACGTCAAGCAGCCCGGCGCATCTACCAGGCGGCTTTCCCTTCAAGAGAAAAATGCCGCCCACGAAAAAAGCCCGCCGGATGCTGCCGGCGGGCTTCAATCGCGTTGTCGTTATCCCGAACAAACGGGGCGCCGTCGAATGCGAGATCCCGGTACATCCGCGGGAAAATCTCACATCGGCCTGCTTCACATGGCGCGAAGGTTTTCCGCGCTGGTCTTGCCGCGCATGCTGTCGAGCTTCGATTCGTATGAAAGCTTCTGGCCTTCATTGAGCGAGCCCATGCCGGCGCGCTCGACGGCGCTGATATGCACGAACACGTCGTTGCCGCCGTCGTCGGGCTGAATGAAGCCGAAGCCCTTTGTCGCGTTGAACCACTTAACTGTTCCGGTAGCCATTTTACTTCTCCAAGATGCGCAAATGCGCGCTGTGCCCGCACGACCTTCGCGCGGGACTTGATCCGATTTCAGCGATGTCTTGGGGAGTGGAGCCGGTTCGGCGCGATCAACAAGGCAAATCGATTATTCGAATGGCAGGCGTTTACGCCACTGCAGGTGAAATAGCAAGCGACAATGAATCCGCGCGATCAACGAGGCCGATTGGCGCTGGCCCGAAGTCGCCGGGGTCGATGCGGCCAGCGCGCCACGATCGTTGACTATTTGACGCGAAAAATTTGCGCAAATTTTATTCGTGCTGCGCGGTTTAACGTTACCCGGATAATTAAATTCCGCGCGCCAGCGATCTCCATATTTGAAGCCATGCACGTCGCTAAGAGGCTGCCTGCAATCAGCGGGAGACTGGCGAATGACGAATTGGGTATTCGAAGACAATCTGGCGAGAGGCGCGAGCTTCGGACGCCGGAAGGTGACGCCCCGGGCCTGCATTGCGGACGGCAAGAAGCACCTTCGCGCATTCCTGACCGACATCCTGGAAGATCTCGGCTTCGTCACCAGCGAATGCGCAAAGGCCGATGAACTGGGGACGATACTCGATACCCAGGTTCCGGATCTCATTGTTCTCGGACTGTCGGGCGATGGAATCGAGGCCGGCAAAATCCTTGAAATCCTGGTGCGCCAAAGGTTCGGCGGCAAGGTTCTCGCCATCGGCGCCCGCGCGTCGATCATCGTCAGGGCGGTGCGGCAAGTCGGCGAGGAAAACGGCCTCGCCATGCTGCCGCCGCTCACCACGCCGTTCGCCGCCGGAATGTTGCGCGAGCGGGTGACGATGCTGCTTCCCGAGGAACCGGCACCGAGCCCGGCGGTCCACGTGTCGGAGGCGCTGCACGCCGGCTGGCTCGAACTATGGTACCAGCAGAAGATCGATGCCCACACGCTGGTTAGCGGCGGTGCCGAAGCGCTGCTGCGGATGCGGCATCCGACCTGGGGCGTGGTCCCGCCGGCCTATTTTATCCCGGAAGACGACGATCCGCATTTCCTGCGTTTGTCGGATTTCGTGATTGACCGCGCCACGCAGGATTGGCGCTATCTGTTCGAACAGCAAAGCCCGACCGATATCTCGATCAACCTTCCGGTGTCTTTTCTCAAAAACCGCCAGGTGGTGCGCAATCTCTGCCGGCGGATGCCGGCGCATCCGGCGTTCGGGGGACTGCTGATCGAGATCAACAGCGCCGAGGTCATTCACAATCTGGATCTGCTGATCGATGTCTCAAAGGAGGTGCGCTTTCACAACATTGCGGTCTCGATCGACGATCTCGGTGCCGACTGGCCGGCGCTGACGGGGCTCAACAGCTTTCCCTTCGTCGAACTCAAGGTTAACAGGCAATTCGTCACCGGCTGCGCCAACGACCGGCTGAAACGGACGGTGTGCCGTCACATTATCGAGCTCGCGAAGGGGTACGGCGCCCGGGTCGTCGCCGAGGGAGTCGAGACCCGCGCCGATTTTGTCACGGCGAACGAGATGGGTTTCGACCTGGTCCAGGGCTATCTGTTCGGCAAGCCGATGGGGCTCAAGAAATTCGCGCGCTCCAGCCTGGCGCATCCGGTACTTGTGTCGAAGTGAGGCGGTCTTGGGAGCCGGATCAACCCAGCCGGCTGATCTGTTCCTCGGTCACCACGCGCTCGACATTCTCGGTCTTGCTCTTGATGCGGTAGCGCGGGCGGCCGTCCGCCTCGATCGGCAGGCAGGTGACGATGGTATAGACGCTGCGCTGCTTGACGACGGCGCGGCCCTGCGGCCCCTGCAACTGGTGGTGGACGTCGTCGTTGATCGCGTAATTATGGGCCATCGCCGCTCTTTCCGTTGAAGAGGGGCTTTTAGGCGCAACACCCTCATAAGGCAAGCTTTATGGTCGGTCGGCGGGGCCGAAAGCCGCGAAAATCAGGCCGCATGCGACCGATAGCGCTGAGGACTGTCTGCGTTCCGCCGACGATGATTGGGTGATCAACCTGTACAGAAACCATGATCCACGAGCGTACAACGTGCACAGAGCGATTGAGGCGCAGTTTCTCCCGGAATTTGGCCTTGACTTTATCAGGCCGCGCGGGCACTTAAGTTGAGATTGTGAGCGCGACCCAGGGTGACGCCGGACATGAAGAGAACACTCGCTGCAATGATGCTGTTGGCGCTCGCACCGGTCGCTCAGGCACGTCCGGTCGATTGGCAGGCTGAATTGGATCACTGCCGCGCACTACGTGAGCAAATGGGACCACTGCTGCTGGCGGGCCAGGGCTTGTCTCCGATCGCGCGCTCTGGGACCGAGGCTCGCCGCTGTGTCTTGGACCATTCAGTTTCGGCACCGTCCCGGCATCGGAAGCGGCGGTTGGAGCAATCTTGCCAAATTAGACCAAATGGTCTAATAAGCGGTATGAGAAGCAAAGAGTTTGATCCTGACGGTCTGCCGGAGCGCTGAAGACATCGGCGCACGCTTCGAAGGGCCAACGTGCCCGAAATTTTCGGAATTCGAGGGTGTCTGACGCGCCCTTTTTATAACGCGTCGACTCCCGGGAGGTCTTCCGAACTCGATTTGTAATTCGAGACGGCAAGCTCAGCTCGAGGCTTTATCTCGGGTGAAGAGATCCCCGGGACGCCGCCGCATTGCTGATCGACGGAATCCTTGCCGTTGCGAAAAGCCCGGAGGCCAATGCGACAGGTTGGCGCGGCTGTCTGATCGGAAATACCGCGCTGGAACTCGGCCCAACGACGAGGAGATATCGCCAGATTGAAACTCGCTGTTGAATTTTTCGGGCATTGTTCAGGAAGGCAATCTCCTTGCCCTCGAGCGTTGGCGTGAGACGTTCGAAGCGCGAGATCGATCAGCTTGCCCTGCAGCTTGTCGCCAATGTTCAGGGCTTGCTGGTTCTGGCGAAGTCCGGCCTATCCGATGCCGATATCAAGAGCGCGCGATCCGCAATGCTTGCGGTGATCAGTTAAACGCAGCCGTTACAGGGCGCACCCCTGCGCTCAAACAGCTCGTCAAAGGGAGGAAAAAACATGAAGGTCATTTCCGATACGGCGCACGGAATACTCGACGATTTGACTGTCGCAATTTTTGCCCTGGCGCCAAGCATTCTCGGCCTTCCGGCTTTGCCGCGCTTGTGTCATACGCGCTCGCCGCCATTCATGTTGGCATGACCCTTCTTACGAACATGCCGCTTGGGGTTTTAAAGATCATTCCAATGCGGCTCCACGCACTTGTGGAAATGCTTGTAGGACCTGTTCTTGTGGTGTCAGCGTTAGTGTTGCCGACCATCCTCGGAGATAAGCGAGAATTCTTTTTGGTTATGGGACTGGTGATCTTGGCGGTCTGGTTGCTGTCAAGCTACGGTCGTCCAGTCGCCGCTCAGTCGACCTGACCGGCGGATATCGCGACTTCGCTCGCAATACGACCTTCGCTGACTAGGCTTGGGCGAACTTAAGCACTACGGGTTCCGTCCGTGGCAGCGCGGATCAACGCGCAGATTCCAGTCATGCGCGAAATCGGATGGTCGACGAACCGTCGGCCGCAGCCGTGCATGCCGGAGCGAGTCTGAGACTGGATGGCCTGCGGTGTTCCGCGAGCCCGCGCCGGCCCGCTGCCAGTAGTGATTGGGCCGGTCCGTGCGTGCAGTTGGCCATTGGTCTCCAACGGCAGACATCGTTCGGCCAGTGACCGGTTGCCGGCCAATGCCGAGTGCCGATACATGCTCGCGTCAATGATTTGTCTGTATCTTCGCCGAAGCCGTGAGTCTCGATTGCCATCGTGCAGATGGCGACGCAGAGCACGGCGAGTGTGAGGCGCATACACGATCCTCCGAAGGGCGATCTGTCACAACCCCAGCGGAACGGCGTAGGTTCCCCGCGCGATGTTGCAAAATCATTTGCAAAGAAAGCCACTGGCAAAACTGTCCGGGCCGGACATTGCGGGCTGGCGGAGAGGGAGGGATTCGAACCCCCGATAGGCTTGCACCTATGCCGCATTTCGAGTGCGGTGCATTCGACCACTCTGCCACCTCTCCAGGGGTGCCAACATGGAACGGTCGCCCGCCCGCGGTCGGGGCGAGTTCTAGGCGAGGACGGCGGGGCAGACAAGGCGCTGGGCGCGTGAAATTCGCGTCGCGGCGTCAAACCAGCGCTCGGCAAAGGTGGGACCGCCAGACGCAACAAAAACCGGCGGTCCCGTGTCGCGTCAATTGAAATTGCGGCCGGGAAGTACGGCTTCTCTGGCCAGCCTGAGCGACGATATGACGGTAGCGATCGCCTTCGAATCGGCAACGCAATCTGCGTTTTAACCTAACCGCTCAAGGTTACCTGCAAGGCTAGCCCGTCATTGCGCGTCAATCCTTGTTCTTCTTCTCTTTCTTGTCGTCTCTGTCCTTGTCCTTGTTGTCTTTATCTCTGTCCTTCCTGCGGTTGGTGAAGCGCGCGTTGCCCAATCCGGTGCCGATGGTCAGCACGCCCCAGTGGTCGACATCCTGCATGAACGGAACCTCGCAGAGGCCCTGCGCCACGCCGTCATTGTGCATCAAGACCGCGGTGTCGTGATCGCCGATCTGCGGGATCGCCTCGACCAGGCTCGCCGGCAGGTTGAATTTGCTGCTCTCCCAGTTGCCGGGCAGGTTCTGCGCGCCCTTCTCGATCGAACCGTCTTCGTTGATGACGCCGGGACAGGCGATTCCGATGAACGGCGCCAGCTTCAGGCCTTCGGTGTCGGCGGCGGCGATCAGTTCCTTCAGCATCTTGACCAGACGCTTGACGGCGCCTTCCCGCGTGGGCTCGTCATCGGCATGGCGCCAGAGTTCGGACTTCCAGACCGATGCCTTCGACAGATCGGGCGCTTTCTTCCAGCGGGTCTCGACCACGCCGCAGCGGATGTTGGTGCCGCCGATATCGACCCCGAGGATGCCGTCCTGGCCTTCGAAAATCCATGACGGCGCCAAATGCAGGCAGCCGATCAGGCCGGCGTCATCGGGGTGAAAGCGGATCGGCACCAGATCGACCTTGAAGCCTTCGGCCTTGAGAATGATATCGGTGCGCGCGATCGCGAGCTCGCCGACCCGGCTCTCGCGAAAGCCGCCGCCGACCACGATGCGTTCGGTGTCGGCCCAGGCCCTGGTCTTGAGAATCCGCTGCGTCACATAGGCCAGTTCGTGGGCGAATTCCTCGATCGCGCCGTGTACCAGCGCGGCGGCGCCGATGTCGTCGCCCACCAGCACCTCGTCGAGCGTACTCTTGGCAATGGCCTCGGCGGATTTGTCGCCTAAGGGATCGTTGCCGTTTTTCTTCAGCGGCTTGCGCAGACTGTCCAAAATCTTGCGGAACGCGCCCTTGCTGGCGCGGTCGCCGAGAAAGCCGTCATCGTCCTTCAGTTCGATATTGTAGCTGTCCACGTCCACCGACGGCAGGCGGGTGGCGCCGTGCCTGCCGATGCCGGAGGTCGTCAGTGTGTCTTCGGCCATATTTGCCCTGCCCATACCCTGACAATCGTGGGACAACGACGGGGGAACCCGTTGGTTTCACGGCGGGGTGGGGCCAATTCCAAAACCGGCCATGCCGGCCAAAAATGCGCAAAATCCCTTATATTTGGCTCGTTTTTGCGGTGCTTTGCCTTGACTTGGGCCTCCCACCGGCTATAAGTCCGGCCACCCGGCGCGGGATTTTCTCGCGCCGCTTGTTTTTGCGTGGCTTGAGGGATCGTTCCCCGATCGCGCGGAAATTGAATCCATAACGACTGAAGAAAAAGCCGGCCCGGATCCGTCCGAGGCCGGGATCGAACACGAAGGAATTAAACGATGTTCGCAGTCATCAAAACCGGCGGCCGGCAGTACCGCGTCGTTCCGGATGATGTGCTCGAGATAGGCAAGATCGCCGGCGATGTCGGAACGATCGTGCAGCTTGGCGAAGTTCTGCTGGTCGGGGGCGAGTCCCCGGTGCTTGGCGCCCCCACGGTTGCGGGCGCCACGGTTGCGGCCGAAGTGCTGCAACACAAGCGCGGCCCGAAGGTCATCTCGTTCAAGAAGCGCCGCCGCAAGAATTCGCGCCGCAAGCGCGGCTATCGCGACGAGATCACGGTGCTGCGCATCACCGAGATCCTGACCGATAACAAGCAGCCGACGGTCGGCCCGCGGCCGAAGAAGGAAAAGCCGGTCGCAGCCGCGCCTGCCGAGGGTGACGAGGCCGAGGCGCCGAAGAAGACCGCGAAGAAAAAGGCCCCCGCCAAGAAGGCGGTCGCCAAAAAGGCTGCGGCAAAACCGCGCGCCAAGCCGGATGCCAAGAAGAAGGCCCCGGCAAAGAAGACCGCCGCCAAGGGCAAGAGCGACAAAAAGTGAAGCGCGTCGGCTAAAAATTGAAGCGTGATAAAAAGTGAAATGATTCCGTCAAGGAATTGATCTAGAGATACGGATAAGTTGGAGACGGGCCATGGCTCACAAAAAAGCAGGCGGTTCATCGCGTAACGGTCGTGATTCGGCGGGCAAGCGGCTCGGGATCAAGGCCTATGGCGGCGAGCATGTGATTCCCGGCAACATCATTGCGCGCCAACGCGGCACCACCTGGCATCCCGGCCTTAATGTCGGCATGGGCACCGATCATACTCTGTTCGCCAAGGTCGAAGGCCATGTCGAGTTTCGTGCAAAAGCCAACGGCCGCACTTTCGTATCGGTTGTTCCGATGACGGAATCTGCGGCCGAGTAAACGGTGGACAACATGAGTCCGCCGGTCCTGTTAAACCGGCGGAGTTCCTTAAAGGCTCCAAAGGGGAGGCGGGAAACCGGCCTCTCTTTTTTATTGATGCGTTACAGGAGCCCGACATGCTGCAGGATATCCCGACTCCGACATTGCGCGAGCCGAGCAGCTGCGTCCTCGAGACCGAGCGGCTGACGCTGCGCAGACCGACGCTCGCCGACGTAAAGGCGATCGCGCGTCTCGCCAACGACCGCCGCATTGCGGAAAATACCCGCCGCCTGCCGCATCCTTACACCCAGGACCACGCCATAGCGTTCGTGCGCGCGATGGCGCACGACCCTCGCGAGATCGTGTTCCTGATCGAAACCAATCACACGCCGATCGGCGCGGTCGGCATCGACTGGCGCGAGCCGGAGGCGCCGGAACTCGGCTACTGGCTCGGCGTCGAGCATTGGGGCCAGGGTTTTGGCACCGAAGCGGCGCGGGCGGTGATCGATTTCACCTTCGAGGAATTCGATGTCGAGCACCTGGTCTCCGGCGCGCGGGTCACCAATCCGTCCTCGCGCAACATTCTGGAGAAGTGCGGCTTCCAGTGGAGCGGCGTCGAGCTGCATCGCTTCGAGGCGCTGGGCTGCTCGACGCCGGTCGACCGCTTCCGGCTCTCGCGCAGCGTCTGGTCGTCGCTGAAGAACTGGAACAGTTCGACGCGCCGCGAGCGGTGAACGCTCTTATATCCCTCCCCCTCGTGGGGTCGAGACGAGCGAAGCTCGCTCTTGGGTGGCCGGCCGAAGGCCGGTCGGGTGGGGGGCGCCCTCCGCGAGTTCATTGTTTGCGCACTGCCATGCGCTACTCCCACCCCGGCGCTTCGCGCCGACCCTCCCCACAACGGGGAGGGATACGACTCACACCGGCGGATTGACCACCGTTTCCCCGCGCCCCAAATCGCGCTCGCGCAGGAAGATGTAGAGCCCGGCGCCGATGATGATGGCCGCGCCCGCGATCGTCGCGGCCGACGGCACGTCGCCGAACACGATGTAGCCGAACATCACGGCCCAGACGATCATCGAATATTGATACGGCACCACGACGCTTGCGGGCGCGAGCTTCAGCGAGCGATTGACGCACAATAGCGCTGTCACCGAAATGCACCCCGCCGCGGCAAACAGGCCGAGGCTGCCAGGGCTCGGCGTGACCCAGCCGATCGGCGACATCAACGCGCCGAGCAGGAACGTGCCGGCAAATTGCGACGACGCCAGCACGATATCGGGTGTCGCGCGCAGCGAGCGGGTGATCAGCATCAGCACCGCGAACGACAGGCTGCCGCCGAGCGCGATCATTGCGGGCCAGCTTACCGTTTGCGACGACGGCCGCAGCGCGATCACGACGCCGCAGAAGCCGATCAGAACCGCGCTCCAGCGCCGCCAGCCGACATGCTCGCGCAGCACGATCGCCGACAGCGCTGTGACGAAAATCGGAGACGCCAGATAATAGGTGATGACGTCGGCGAGCGGCAAATAGACGGCCGCCAGGAAAAACGCCGCGACTTCGAGGGTGGAGAGCGTCACCCGGAGCAATTGCAGCCATGGCCGTTCGAGGCGCATGAATTCGGCGCGGTGCCGCCAGATCAGCGGTGACAACACGAACAGCGCCGCGCAGGCGCGCAGCCACAGCAATTGCCCGACCGAATAGGTCGCGACCATGAACTTTCCCAGCGCATCGCCAAACGAGAACATGAATATCGACAGCAGCATCAATCCGATGCCGGCAAGCCGCGCGGAGCGTTCGTCCAATCCGGTCGAGATTTTCGAAAGCAGGCTCATATGAACAAACAAACCTCGTCCTGAGGAGCGGGCTCTTGCGCCGCGTCTCGAAGGATGACGCGTTCATCCTCATGGTTCGAGACGGCGCAAGAGCGCCTCCTCACCATGAGGCGCCGATTGCGTCAATCGGGAACGTCATTCCGGGCGCGCGAAGCGCGAGCCCGGAATCTCGAGATTCCGGGTTCGCTCGCTTTGCTCGCGCCCCGGAATGACAGGACCATGTTGCCGCAACAACACCTCTGCGATACCGATATGCCATCAGCCCGCCTCGCAGGACATCAGGCATGACCGAGTTCGATCCCGCCCTGCACCGCATGGTGCCGCAACAACGCTGGTTCGAGGATTTTGCGCTCGGCGAGCGTTTTGTCATTCCCAGCCGCACCATGACGACGGCGGTGTTTGCGGCCTTTCAGGCGGCGAGCGGCGATACCCATCCGGTGCATTACGATGTCGAATACTGCCGCGCCCGCGGCATGCCGAACCTGCTGGCGCATGGCTTCCAGACGCTGATCCACACCGCGCCGGGCAGCGGGCTGTTTCCCTATATGGTCGAGGAATTGCTGGTCGGTTTTCTCGAACAGTCGAGCCGGTTCGTGAAACCCGTCTATGCCGACGACACGATTTATCCCGCGCTCGAAGTGACGGAGCTGACACCCGGCCGCAGCACCGGCGTGGTGACGCTGCGCAGCACCGTGTTCAATCAGCGCCGCGAGCTGGTGCTGGAGGGACTGCAGAAGTTTCTCATTCGCCGGCGGCCGGCCCGCAGTAGTGGCACGAGCAGCGCCATCACGATCGCGCGTCGGAAGCCTCAAAAAGGCCTGAAAATACGGGCTTTTCGCTAATATCCCGCAGGTAAAGGTTGCCGCATCGGCGCCCCTGCCTTACCTATAGCCCATGAAATTTCTCGACGAAGCCAAGGTCTATATCCGCTCCGGCGACGGCGGCAACGGCTGCGTGGCGTTCCGCCGCGAGAAGTATATCGAGTTCGGCGGACCGAGCGGCGGCAATGGCGGCCGCGGCGGCGACGTCATCATCGAAGCGGTCGATGGACTGAACACGCTGATCGACTATCGCTATCAGCAGCACTTCAAGGCCCAGAAGGGCACCAACGGCATGGGCAAGGACCGCCATGGCGCCAACGGCAAGCCGATCATGCTCAAGGTGCCGGTCGGAACCCAGGTGTTCGACGAGGATCGCGAAACGCTGATCCACGACTTCACCACGCTCGGCGAAAAATTCACCCTCGCCGAAGGCGGCAATGGCGGGTTCGGCAACGCGCATTTCAAATCGTCCACCAACCGCGCGCCGCGCAACGCCAATCCCGGCCAGGAGGGCGAGGAGCGCTGGATCTGGCTGCGGCTGAAATTGATCGCGGATGCCGGCCTGGTCGGCCTGCCCAATGCCGGCAAGTCGACATTGCTCTCGGTGGTCAGCGCGGCGAAACCGAAGATCGCCGATTATCCCTTCACCACGCTGCATCCGCAACTCGGCGTGGTGAATGCCGATGGCCGCGAATTCGTGCTGGCGGATATTCCCGGCTTGATCGAAGGCGCGCATGAAGGCGCCGGCCTCGGCGACAGATTTTTGGGCCATGTCGAGCGCTGCCGCGTGCTGCTGCATCTGGTGGACGCGACCACCGAACACGCGGGCAAGGCCTACAAGACGGTGCGGACCGAGCTGGAAGCCTATGCAGGGCATCTCGCTGACAAGATCGAGATCGTGGCGCTCAACAAGATCGACGCCGTGACGCCGGAAGTATTGAAGGCGCAGAAGGATCGGCTGAAGCGCGCCGCGAAGAAAACGCCGCTTTTGATGTCGGGCGTCACCGGCGCGGGCGTCAAAGACGCGCTGCGGGCGCTGGTCGCGGTGATCGGCGAGGCGCCGGTGTCGGCAAAGGCCAAGGGCGCGGCGCAGGCGGAGCCCTGGGCGCCGTTGACCCCGCAGGGCTGACGTTAAGGCTGACTTGCGTCATCGGCATCCGCCTGCAAAACTCCGCATCCGCGAGACGTCTCAAGGAGGAAATCATGATCGGTTACGTCACGGTGGGCACCAACGATCTGAAAAAGGCCGGCGAATTCTACGACAAGCTTTGCGGCGAACTGGGCATGGGCCGCTTCATGGCAAACGACCGCCTCATCGCCTGGGGCGGTCCGGGCGGCGGCGCGGGATTCGGCGTCGCGCTGCCCTATGACGGCAAGCCGATGACGGTCGGCAACGGCGTGATGGCGGCGTTCGGGGCGAAAGACAAAGCCCAGGTCGATCGCATCCACAAGCTCGCTTTATCGCTCGGCGGCAGCTGCGAGGGTCCTCCCGGGCAGCGCAGTGAAAAGTTCTACGCCGCCTATTTCCGCGATCCCGAAGGCAACAAGCTCAACGCCTTCGTGATGGGCTGATACATCATAACCTTCCCTACCCGCGCCACTTCCAGACCATGGAGGTGGCGCGTATCGCTTTCACGAAAACCGCGCTTCACCCGACTGCATCCATGGCCCGCCCCGAACGCTCAAAAATTTTCGCCGCATCGTCGTCAAGGTCGGCTCATCGCTGCTGATCGATTCCGACGCCGGCGAAGTGCGGGCGTCGTGGCTGGCGGCGCTGGCCGCCGACCTTGCAAAGCTGCACGGTGAAGGGCGCGAACTCTTGATCGTCTCGTCAGGTTCGATCGCGCTCGGACGCAGCCGTTTGAAACTGCCGCGCGGCACGCTGAAACTCGAGGAAAGTCAGGCGGCGGCGGCGGTCGGACAGATCGCGCTGGCGCGCATCTGGTCGGAGGTGCTGGGGCATCACGGCATCGGCGCCGGGCAAATTCTGGTGACCCTGCAGGATACCGAGGAACGCCGGCGCTATCTCAACGCGCGCTCCACCATCGCCAAGCTCCTGGAGTGGCGCGCGGTGCCCGTGATCAACGAAAACGACACGGTTGCCACCAATGAAATCCGCTACGGCGACAACGACCGCCTCGCCGCCCGGGTCGCCACCATGACGAGCGCGGATCTCTTGATCCTGCTGTCCGACATCGATGGCCTCTACGATGCGCCGCCGGCCACCCATCCGAATGCGAAGCTTATTCCGATCGTCGATGCCGTCACCTCGGAAATCGAGGCGATGGCGGGCGCGGCGGAATCCGAACTGTCGCGCGGCGGCATGCGCACCAAGATCGAGGCGGCGAAGATCGCAACCACCGCCGGCACCCATATGCTGATCGCATCGGGGAAGATCGAGCATCCGCTGCAGGCGATATCGCGATGGCGGGCGCTGCACCTGGTTTCTGACGCCGGCCAATCCGGTGACCGCGCGCAAGCGGTGGATCGCAGGATCGCTGGAGCCGAAGGGCACGCTGACCATCGATGCCGGCGCGGTGAGCGCGCTGCGCGCGGGCAAGAGCCTGTTGCCGGCCGGCGTGATCCGGGTCGATGGCCAATTCGCCCGTGGCGATGCGGTGGTGGTGCGCGGTCCCGACACCCATGAGATCGGCCGCGGCCTCGTCGCCTATGACGCCGAGGACGCCGAGAAGATCAAGGGCCGCTCCTCGCCGGATGTGATGGCCATCCTCGGCATCAGCGGGCGGGCGGAAATGATCCACCGCGACGATCTCGTGGTCGGCCCGCGCGGGCTGTATCCGGGCTAGGCCCAAGCTGGCCTGGCATTTTCGCAAGGCTAATTCTCAAGGCTGATCTCGAGGCCAGGCCAATGGCCTAGCCGCCCAGAGCAAGCCGCAATATCCCCTTCCGCCCGCCAGCCATGCCGCTCGGCACTTCGCAAAACATGGATTTCCGTGCTAGGACATGGCCTTAACTGACGCTGGAACCGACATGAGCGCGCCGCTGAAGGCGATCGACGGAAACGCCGATTTGCCTGTCCTGATGACCGGCCTTGCTATCCACGCGCGCGCCGCCGCGCGGGTGCTGGCGCTTGCCTCACCCGAACAGAAAAATCATGCGCTCGAGGCGATGGAGCGCGCCATCCGCGCCAATGCAGCCCTGATCCTCGCGGCCAATGCCGAGGATGTCGCGGAAGTCCGCGCCAGCGGCGCGAGCCCGGCCTTCATCGATCGGCTGGCGCTGACGCAGGCGCGCATCGATGCGATGGCCGACGGCATTGCGACCGTGCGCGATATCGCCGATCCCATCGGCGTCGTGACCGAGAGCTGGCAGCGTCCGAACGGCATGACCATCGAGCGGGTGCGCGTGCCGCTCGGCGTCGTCGCCGTGATCTTCGAAAGCCGCCCCAACGTCGCCGCCGACGCCGGCGTGCTGTGCCTGAAATCGGGAAATGCGGTGATCCTGCGCGGCGGTTCGGACAGTTTCCGGTCCTGCCGCGCGATCCACGATTGCCTGGTGCAGGGATTGCGCGAAGCCGATCTGCCGGAAGCTTCGATCACGCTGGTGCCGACCCGTGACCGCGCGGCGGTGGGCCTTCTGCTGAGCGGATTGAACGGCGGCGTCGACGTCATCGTGCCGCGCGGCGGCAAGAGCCTCGTCGCACGCGTCGAAGCTGAAGCACGCGTGCCGGTGTTCGCGCATCTCGAAGGCGTCAACCACGTCTATGTCGACCACGCCGCCAATCTCGAAATGGCGAAGTCGATCGTGCTGAACGCCAAGATGCGCCGCCCCGGCGTCTGCGGCGCGGCCGAAACCCTGCTGGTCGATCGCGCCGGCGCAGCCACTACGCTCAAGCCGCTGGTCGAGATGCTGATCGACGCCGGTTGCGAGGTGCGCGGCGACGACGCCGTGCAACGAACCGACCCCCGGGTGAAGCCTGCTTCCGACGAGGACTGGGATACCGAATACGAAGACGCGATCATCACCGCCAAAGTCGTCGACGGCGTCGAGGAAGCGATCGCCCATATTCACAACCACGGTTCGCACCACACCGACGCGATCGTGACGGAAGACGAAGCCGCGGCGCGCAAATTTCTCAACGAGGTCGATTCGGCGATCGTGCTGCATAACGCATCGACCCAATTCGCCGATGGCGGCGAATTCGGCTTCGGCGCGGAAATCGGCATCGCCACCGGAAAATTCCACGCCCGCGGCCCGGTCGGCGCCGAGCAGCTGACCAGCTTCAAATATCGCGTCCACGGCACCGGGCAGACCCGGCCGTGAATAGCAAAGCGTTTTCAAGCGAAAGCCTCGGGCACCGGTTCGCATGAAGAAAACGCGTCAAACAAAAAAGCATTGCGCACGCGGTGGCTCAATTGAATAGAGCTTCGGTGGCGTCGCAATCCGTTTCTCAAGCCATCCCGCTCTATACCAACGGCATGCGCATCGGCCTGCTCGGCGGCTCGTTCAATCCGCCTCATGTTGCGCATCGCGCCATCAGCCTGTTCGCGATCAAGCGATTGAAGCTCGACCGCGTGTGGTGGCTGGTGACGCCGGGCAATCCGCTCAAGGAAAATGGGTCTTTGCGCGATCTCGACCAGCGCGCCGAGGCCGCGCGCGCAATGGCCGACGATCCGCGCATCGATGTAAGCTGTCTCGAATCCGTCATCGGCACGCGATATACCGTCGACACGATTACCTATCTGCGCCGCCGCGCGGCCGGCCTGCATTTTGTCTGGATCATGGGCGCCGACAATCTTGCGCAATTTCATCGCTGGGAAAACTGGCGGCGCATCGCATCCGAGGTTCCGATCGCGGTGATCGACCGTCCGCCGCAAAGTTTCCGCGCGCTGGCTGCGCCCGCGGCCCAGGCGCTGGCGCGCTATCGCCTGCCTGAGAACCAGGCCGCCCGGTTGGCGGACCGGCGCGCGCCGGCCTGGGTTTTTCTCACCGGGATGAAATTGAACCTGTCGTCGACCGGCCTTCGGAACCTGGATGGCAGCTGGAGGACAAAGTGACAGGTCGGACTCACTGGAATATTGAAACCCTTAACCCCACATGCATAGTATAGCGAGCGGGCGCCGGGATTCGGTGCTCGCGATACAGTGAAAGGAATGGTCCCTGGCCACATCTGTATTGTCCAAGTCTGTTTTACCCAAGGCTGCTAAAACCACGCGTAAAACATCGACACAAGCTGCGGCCTTGAAGGCGCAACCCGACGCCGACAAGACGCTGAATATGATCCTCTCCCGCCTCGACGACATGAAGGCGGAAGAAACGGTCACCATCGACCTTCGCGGCAAATCGGCATTTTCCGACTACATGATCGTCACCTCGGGCCGGGCCAACCGGCACGTCGGCGCGATCGCGGAAAATGTCGCCAAAGGCCTCAAGGAAACCGGAATCAAAAGCATCCACATCGAGGGCTTGCCCAATTGCGATTGGGTGCTGATCGATTCCGGCGACGTGATCGTGCACGTATTCAGACCCGAGGTACGCGAGTTCTACAATCTGGAAAGATTGTGGACGCAGGGCCCGACGGCGGCGAAGGCGATCTGAGATAGCGGCCGATGTGAATCGGCTTGAGCGCATGGTAGCGTGCTGCGCGCGCATGCCGCAAAAGTGGAATCCGGTTTTGCGATAGGCATGCGCGCAAATTATCGATTTGACGCATTTTCTGCGGCAAACCGGTTTCCACTTTGCCGGAAAATGCTGTATGCGCCTTATCGTCATTTCGATCGGCCGGCTGAAGCAGGGTCCGGAGCGGGAGTTGGCTGAACGCTATCGCGAGCGATTCGACGACATCGGCCGCAAACTCGGGTTTCGCGGCCTCGAGATTCATGAAATTCCCGAAAGCCGCGCCCGCGACGCCGCAACCAGGATTGCCGAGGAAGCGAGCGTGATTTCGGCCGCAATCCCTGCGAAATCCACTCTCGTGGCGCTCGACGAGCGCGGCGAGAATATCGACAGCGCCGCCTTTGCCCGGCATCTTGGCGCCTGGCGGGATCAGTCGGTCGCCAACACTATTTTCATGATCGGCGGCGCGGACGGACTTTCGCCCGATTTGCGGCGCAAGGCAAAGCTCAGCATTGCGTTCGGTTCCGCGACCTGGCCGCACCAAATGGTCCGCGTCATGCTGCTGGAACAGGTCTATCGGGCCGCGACCATTTTGGCGGGCCACCCTTATCACCGCGCGTAAGCCGCGCCAGCACTGATTCGGATTCGATGCAGTCAACGCGGAACATTCAGTCGTACCCTGACACCATCGAGCCGCGGCCGGCGGTCTTGCGTCGGCATTCCGCTTGCCATCGCACTGTTGTCCGCGGGCTTTGCCGGGATGAGCCTTTTGCCCGCGGCCGCGCAGGATGCAGCCGCGACACCGCAGACATCGGCCGCCTCACCCGACGCGATCAAGCAGCGGGAGCAGGAACTGGAAGCCACCCGCGCGCAGCAAAAAGGCGCGGCTGAATTGCAGCAGAAGCTGAAGGCCGAGATCGCGGCGATCGGACAGGACCGCAGCAAGCTCAATGCGCAACTGATCGACATCGCAGGCCAGGTGCGCGGCGTCGAGACCAGGATCGGCGACGCCGAAGCGCGGCTGCGCCCGCTCGATTCGCGCGAGCAGCAGATTCGCGGTTCGCTTGATTCGCGCCGTTCCGAGATTGTCGAGGTGCTGGCGGCGCTGCAACGCGCGGGGCGGCGCACGCCGCCGGCCTTGCTGGTAAGGCCGGAAGACGCGCTGCAATCGCTTCGCACCGCCATGCTGCTCGGCGCCGTGGTGCCCGAATTGCGGGCGCGCGCGGAGAAACTGGTCGGCGACCTCACTGAGCTGGCTACGCTTCGCAAGACCATCGCCACCGAGCGCGATCAGCTCGCGGTGGACCGCGACAAGCTCAGGGACGACCAAACCCGGCTCGCCGCCCTGGTCGAGGAGCGGCAGCGAAAGCAGAGTTCGATCGAGAAGGACATGGAGACCGAAGGCGCGCGCGCCATCGCGCTGTCCCGGCAGGTCGACAGCCTGCAAGGCCTGATCGCCAAAATGGAGCAGGACTTGAAGAGCGCCGCCAAAGCGGCTGCAACCGCCAGCCTGCAGGGCGCGCCGGCCACCCTCAACGGCAAGCCGAATCTGGGGGTGCTGAAAGACCCCGCCCGGATGAGCCCGGCCATTGCTTTTGCCACCGCCAAGGGTCTATTCGCAATGCCGGTTAACGGCGTCAAGATTCGCGATTTTGGCGGTTCCGACGGCGCTGGTGGCGTAGAAAAAGGCATTTCTTTGGCAACCCGGGCCGGAGCCCAGGTCACAACACCGTGTGATGGCTGGGTTGTTTACGCCGGGCCGTTTCGCAGCTACGGACAACTCTTGATCCTCAATGCCGGGGGCGGGTATCATGTGTTGATCGCCGGGATGGAGCGCATTTCGGTTAACATCGGCCAGTTTGTACTTACGGGGGAGCCGGTCGCGACCATGGGGGCGACGTCCCAGGTTGCATCCATACTCGCCGCCAACGCGAGCCAGCCCGTGCTCTATGTCGAGTTCCGTAAGGACGGCACTCCAATCGATCCAGGCCCATGGTGGGCCGCAAATGAAGGCGAAAAGGTTCGCGGATGATGCGCAAGACTTCTGTAATTCTGCTTAGCGCCGCGACCGGCGCGGCATTGACACTGTTCGTGACCCAGCCCCGCGCCGTCCTGATGGGATCGAGTGCGCGCGCCGCGACCTCGGACACTTATCGGCAGCTCAATTTGTTCGGCGATGTGTTCGAGCGGGTCCGCAGCGACTACGTCGAGAAACCCGACGACAGCAAGCTCGTCGAATCCGCCATCAGCGGAATGCTGACCGGCCTCGATCCGCATTCGAGCTACATGGACGCCAAGAGCTTCCGCGACATGCAGGTGCAGACCCGCGGGGAATTCGGCGGGCTCGGCATCGAAGTCACGATGGAAGACGGACTGATCAAGGTCGTCTCGCCGATCGATGACACGCCGGCATCCAAGGCCGGCATCATGGCCAACGACATCATCACCAATCTCGACGACGAAGCCGTGCAGGGCCTCACCCTCAATCAGGCCGTCGAGAAAATGCGCGGGCCCGTCAACACCAAGATCAGGCTGAAGATCGTTCGCAAGGGTCAGGACAATCCGATCGAAGTCACGCTGGTGCGCGACAACATCCGCGTCCGCTCGGTGCGTGCGCGCGTGGAAGGCGATGATATCGGCTATATCCGCATCACCACGTTCAATGAACAGACCACCGAAGGCCTGAAGCGGGAAATCGGCAACCTGTCGACGCAGATCGGCGACAAGCTGAAAGGCTACGTCATCGACCTGCGCAACAATCCCGGCGGCTTGCTGGAAGAAGCGGTTACCGTTTCCGACACCTTCCTCGAGCGTGGCGAGATCGTCTCCACCCGCGGCCGCAACGCCGAGGAAACCCAGCGCCGCGCCGCCCATCCGGGCGACCTGACCAAGGGCAAGCAGCTGATCGTTCTCATCAACGGCGGCTCGGCATCGGCTTCGGAAATCGTCGCCGGCGCGCTGCAGGACCACAAGCGTGCGACGCTGGTCGGCACCCGCTCGTTCGGCAAGGGCTCGGTGCAGACCATCATCCCGCTCGGCTCCGGCAACGGCGCGCTGCGTCTCACCACCGCGCGCTATTTCACGCCGTCGGGCAAATCGATCCAGGCCAAGGGCATTGTTCCCGATATCGAAGTGCTGCAGGACGTGCCCGACGAGCTGAAGTCGCGCACCGACACCAAGGGCGAAGCCTCGCTGCGCGGCCATCTGAAGTCCGAGGGCGACGAGAAGACCGGGTCGCAATCCTACGTGCCGCCGGACGCCAAGGACGACAAGGCCCTGAAGATGGCGGCCGATCTGCTCCACGGCGTCAAGGTCAATGCCACCGCGCCGGCCACCGCCGACAAGGGAGCGAGCGACAAGGCTCCCAACAAGGCGGCGAACTGACCTAAGCCCAACTGAATACCTTTGCCAAAGGGCGGCCTTCGGGCCGCCCTTTTTGCTTGATGTCCGGACCGCCTATCGCGGCGCCCGAAATGTGCCGCGAGGGGCCGCAGCGGCGTATCTGCCGCGGCCTTGCCCCGCCGTGGTATCGTCGGCCCGGTTGATTCGGGGAGGTCCATGGTAGAGACGGCCGACGATCTGAGCACGCCGCTCGGACAGCAGACGGTGCACCGGAAGCGCCGATATCGGCTGCCGTTTACCGGAACCCAGTTGTTTGCGGTGCTGCTGGGCCTGTTCCTGGTTACCTTCGCGGGCTTCGTCATCTTCAATGACAATCCGCTGGGCGGCGAACCGGTCGCGCGCATCGCGCTGCACCAGGCCGACGCCCGCAAGCGAAAAGGGTGCGCCTGCAACTGCTCCCGAGCCCGGGGCAAAATCCGTGGCAAAACAGGCAGCACCTGGCGAGCAAAAGACCGTCACCATTATCGACGGCTCCAGCGGCGCGCGCCACGACGTCGTGATATCGGGCGAGGCCACGGACAAGGCCGAAGCTGACGCCGCGCCCGTCATGATGGCTGCGGTGGATCAGCGCCTGCTCGAAAAATCGCGCTACGGCATGATCCCGGTGGTGGCAGATGGACTGAAACCCTTCACCGCCTACGCCGCCGAGGCCGACCGCGCCAAGGCTGCAAAAATGCCGGTTGTCGCCATCGTCGTCGGCGGCCTCGGCGTCGGCGCGGCCAAGACCACCGACGCCATCATGAAACTGCCGGCCGCGGTGACGCTGGCGTTTACGCCCTATGGCTCCGATCCCGCCAAGCTGGCCGAACGGGCACGCGCGCAACGCCACGAGATCCTGCTGCAGATTCCGATGGAGCCGTTCGATTATCCCGATAACGACCCCGGCCCGCAGACCCTGCTCACCACGCTCGGGCCTGAGCAGAATCTCGACCGGCTGTACTGGCACCTCAGCCGATTCCAGGGCTATGCCGGGATCGCCAATTTCATGGGCGGGCGCTTCGTCGTCACCGACGCGGTGATGCAGCCGATCGTCCGCGAGGCGGCCAAGCGCGGGCTCGGCTATCTCGACGACGGCTCGGCGCCGCGCAGCGTCGCCTCCTCATTGGCGGCAGGCCAGGCGATGCCTTTCGCCAAGGCCGATTTCTCGATCGATGCGGTGCCGACCGCCGTGGAAATCGACCGGACGCTCGCAAAGCTTGAAAATCTGGCCAAGGAACGCGGAACCGCGGTCGGCATCGCCTCGGCGTTGCCGATTTCGATCGAGCGGATCGGCGTCTGGATCAAGGCGCTTGAAAGCCATGGCATCATGCTGGTGCCATTGACAACCGCAATGCTGAAATCAAAATCCGGCTAAGGCATGATGGCGCGATTTCGGACCGGCCCGAGTCTCGCCCAGATGATGCGTGTGACCGCAAAGAGGCCTCGACGGAATGGCGCGCTACGAAGACCTGCCCTATCGAACATGCGTCGGCATGATGCTGATTAACGCAGCCGGGCTGGTCTTCATCGGTCGCCGCGCCGGCGGCGTCGAACATGTCGACGAGTCCCACGTTTGGCAGATGCCGCAAGGCGGCGTCGATCCCGGCGAGGATACGTGGGCC
This sequence comes from uncultured Alphaproteobacteria bacterium, assembly GCA_963761395.1. Lineage (GTDB taxonomy): Bacteria > Pseudomonadota > Alphaproteobacteria > Rhizobiales > Xanthobacteraceae > Bradyrhizobium. Next base: position 142,298 of record CAVXHU010000018.1, on the reverse strand, counting down.
GCCGCAAAGCGCGAACTCTATGAGGAAACCAGCGTCCGCTCGGTCGAGAAACTCGGCGAGATCGCGGACTGGCTGATCTATGACATTCCCCGCACCGTTGCCGGGCGCACCTGGAAGGGCCGTTACCGCGGCCAGCGGCAGAAATGGTACGCGGTTCGTTTTACGGGCCAGGATAACGAGATCAATGTCGCGAGCCCGGGCGGCGGTCACAAGGCGGAGTTCGTCAATTGGCGTTGGGAGCCGATGAAGAATCTGCCCAACCTGATCGTTCCGTTCAAGCGGCCGGTCTACGAGCGCGTGGTGAAGGAATTTTCCAGGCTCGCGGGTAGCTAACATGGCTCCGTCATTCGCCGTGCAAGCGCGCAGCGCTTGCCGCTGAGGGCGCGCGTGAAACGAGCGGGCCCCGAATGACGGCCATTTGAGTCTATGCCAGACAGCAAACCCTATCGCCCCAATGTGGGCATTGCCCTGTTCAACGCGTCCGGTCAGGTCCTGATCGGGCGGCGCTTCCGGGACGACGGGCCGGAAATCATTCTTCCAGGCTTTGAGTGGCAAATGCCGCAGGGCGGCATCGACGCCGACGAGAATCCGCGCGAGGCGGTGATGCGCGAGCTCTGGGAAGAAACCGGCGTGACCAGCGCCTCCTATCTCGGCGAAACCGATTGGCTGACTTATGAATTTCCGCCATTCGCCGGGCCATCGTCACATCGCCTGGCGAAATTCCGTGGCCAGCGCCAGAAATGGTTTGCGCTGCGTTTCGCAGGCTCCGACGACGAAATCGATCCGCTGACGCCACGCAACGGACAGCCTGCGGAATTCGACCAATGGCGATGGGAACGGCTCGACCGCGTCGCCGATCTGGTGGTGCCGTTTCGGCGCGATGTCTATCGGACGGTGGCGCAGCATTTTGCGCAATTCGCGTAGCGATGGATGGATCGGATTTAGAAAGTCAGGCGCGGCACACCGACCTAGTGCAACGCCGTCGTGCTGAGCTGGCTCTGGATACTCTTGAAATGATCGAGCCGCTCGACCGCGCGGTCGAGCTCGGAGCCCTCCTTCTCGGCAAGCTTTTCTTCCATCTCGGCAACCTTGTCGGCGAACCTCGCCCGATCCAGTTCCTCCAGTGAGGTGGCGACGTCGGCCAGCACGGTCAGACTGTTATCGGATACTTCGGCAAGGCCGCCGAGCACGATGATCTTCTGGTGCGTGCCGCCTGAGGTCACGGTGAGGATTCCCGGCCGGATCGCGGCCACCACCGGCGCATGTCCGGCGAGCACGCCGAAATCGCCCTCGACGCCGGGAACGTCAACCTGATCGACTTCGCCGGAGAAGGCGAGTTTTTCCGGCGAGACGAGATCGAAGTGGAAGGTGGCCATTGGGAACCTGCGAGTAGTGAGTGGCGAATAGCGAGTGGCGAAGGTAGAGGAGCTATTCGCTACTCACCATTCGCCATTCGCCTCTTAAGCTGCTTCGGCCGCGAGCTTCTTGCCCTTTTCGACCGCCTCTTCGATGGTGCCGACCATGTAGAAGGCCTGCTCGGGCAGGTGGTCGTACTTGCCTTCGCAAAGCCCGCGGAAACCCTTGATGGTGTCGGCGAGATCGACGAACTTGCCGGGCGAGCCGGTAAAGACTTCGGCCACGAAGAACGGCTGCGACAGGAAGCGCTCGATCTTGCGGGCGCGGGCGACCGTGACTTTGTCCTCTTCGCTCAGTTCGTCCATGCCGAGAATGGCGATGATGTCCTGCAGCGATTTGTAGCGTTGCAGGATTTGCTGCACGAGGCGTGCGGTCTGATAGTGTTCCTCGCCGACAATCAAGGGCGAAAGCATGCGCGATGTTGAATCCAGCGGGTTGACCGCCGGATAGATTCCCTTCTCCGAGATCGCGCGATCGAGGTTGGTCGTCGCATCGAGATGGGCAAACGTGGTCGCTGGCGCCGGATCGGTGTAGTCATCCGCGGGGACGTAAATCGCCTGGATCGACGTGATCGAGCCCTTGGTGGTGGTGGTGATGCGCTCCTGCAACGCGCCCATGTCAGTGCCGAGCGTCGGCTGATAGCCCACGGCGGAGGGAATACGGCCGAGCAACGCCGACACTTCCGATCCCGCCTGCGTGAAGCGAAAGATGTTGTCGACGAAGAACAGCACGTCCTGGCCCTGATCGCGGAAATGCTCAGCCACCGTGAGACCGGTGAGGCCGACGCGGGCGCGCGCGCCCGGCGGCTCGTTCATCTGGCCATAGACGAGCGCGCATTTGGAGCCTTCGCCGCCGCCCTTCTTGTTGACGCCGGATTCGATGAACTCGTGATAAAGGTCGTTGCCTTCGCGGGTTCGCTCGCCGACGCCGGCGAACACCGAAAACCCGCCATGCGCCTTGGCGACGTTATTGATCAATTCCTGAATCAGCACGGTCTTGCCGACACCGGCGCCACCGAACAGGCCGATCTTGCCGCCCTTGGCGTACGGCGCCAGCAAATCGACGACCTTGATGCCGGTGACGAGAATTTCCGATTCGGTCGATTGCTCGGTATAGGCCGGCGCCGGCTGATGGATAGCGCGGTTACCCTCCGATTTGATCGGCCCGGCTTCGTCGACCGGCTCGCCGATCACGTTCATGATGCGGCCGAGCGTGCCCGCGCCCACCGGCACCATGATCGGAACGCCGGTGTCGGTGACTTCCTGGCCCCGGACCAGGCCTTCGGCTGTATCCATCGCGATGGTGCGCACCGTGGATTCGCCGAGATGCTGCGCGACTTCGAGCACCAGGCGATTGCCGCCGTTCTGCGTCTCGAGTGCGTTCAGAATGGCCGGCAGATGTCCCTCGAACTGCACGTCGACCACGGCGCCGATGACTTGCGTGATGCGCCCGTTCTGATTGGCGGGTGTAGCCATGAAAATTCTCTCCTTCGAATTCTTGATCTTTAGACGACCGTCAGTTTGACGGGGATATTGCCCTTGGTCGCCTTCGAGTACGGGCAGACCGTGTGGGCTTCCTCAACCAGTTGCTGGAGCTTCTCTTTGTCAGCACCGGGAATCGAAACCTTGAGTTCGACGGCGAGGCCAAAGCCGCCGTCCTTCTGGTCGAGCGTGACTTCGCAAGTCACGCGCGCGGCTTGACCGTCGAGGCCATGTTTCTTTGCAATCAGCAGGATTGCCTGGCCGTAGCAGGAGGAATAACCCAGCGCGAACAGCTGCTCGGGATTGTGCCCGTCGCCGGCGCCGCCGATCTCCTTTGGCGCAGCCATGGCCAGCGCAAGCGCGCCATTGTCCAGCATCGCGCGGCCGTTACGGCCGCCCTTGGTCGTCGCCGACGTAATATAGGCCATGTGACGTTGTCCTCCGTTAAAGGGCTTCGGCGCCGGAGATGATTTCGATCAGCTCCTTGGTGATCATCGCCTGACGGGTTCGATTGTAGATCAAGGTCTGCTTGCGGATCATGTCGCCGGCGTTGCGGGTGGCGTTGTCCATCGCGCTCATCTGCGCGCCGTAGAACGAGGCGTTGTTTTCCAAAAGCGCGCGGAAGATCTGCACCGCGAGATTGCGCGGCAACAGCCCGGTCAGAATCTCGTCTTCTTCCGGCTCGTATTCATACGATGTCGCCGGGCCGGCATTGGCGGCGGGGGCTTCGACGACCAGCGGAATGATCTGCTGCGAGGTCGGGACCTGCGCGATCACGGACTTGAAGCGCGAATAGAACAGCGTGCAGACGTCGAACTCGCCGGCCTCGAAGCGCGCGATGACCTTCCTGGCGATGTCTTCGGCATTGACGAAGCCGAGCTGACGAACCGAGCGCAGCTCGACATTTTCCACGATCTGCTTCTCGAAGTTGCGGCGCAGCTGCTCGAAGCCTTTGCGGCCGACGCAGAAGAACTGGACTTCCTTGCCCTGATTCATCAGCGAAAGCGCATGCTCGCGGGCCAACCGCACGATCGAGGAATTGAATGCGCCGCAGAGGCCGCGTTCGCCGGTGCAGACCAGCAGCAGATGCACCTGATCCTTGCCGGTGCCGGCCAGCAGCGCCGGCGTTCCGGGCGAGCCCGTGGCGGCGCTCGCGATATTCGAAATCACCGCATCCATTTTTTCCGCATAGGGCCGCGCCGCCTCGGCGGCGGTCTGCGCGCGGCGCAGTTTCGACGCCGCCACCATTTGCATGGCCTTGGTGATCTTCTGCGTCGCCTTGGTGGAGGCGATGCGAACCCGCATGTCTTTAAGTGAAGCCATTCCAGTCTAACTCACAGCACCTCGGTTGCATCCCCCCTCTCCCGCTCGCGGGGGAGGGTCGGGGTGGGGGCCCGCGCGTCAGAGAGAGAACAGCCCCCACCCGACCGGCTTCGCCGGTCGACCTCCCCCGCAAGCGGGAGAGGTGAAGAAATTAAGCAAACGTCTTGGTGTAACCCTCGACCGCCGTCTTCAGCTTGGCGGAGGTATCGTCACTGAGGTCGCGGGCATCGCGGATGGCGTTGAGGATATCGACATGCTTGCCGCGCAGCAGCGACAGCAGGCCGTCCTCGAAGTCGCGCACCTTGGCAACCGGAATGCCGTCGAGATAGCCGTTGACGCCGGCGTAGATCACCGCGACCTGCTCTTCCATCTTCAGCGGCGAGAACTGCGGCTGCTTGAGAAGTTCGGTCAGGCGCGAACCGCGCGCCAGCAGGCGCTGCGTCGAGGCGTCGAGATCGGAGCCGAACTGCGCGAACGCCGCCATTTCGCGGTACTGCGCGAGCTCGCCCTTGATCCTGCCGGCGACCTTTTTCATCGCCTTGGTCTGCGCCGACGATCCGACGCGCGACACCGACAGGCCGACGTTCAGCGCCGGTCGAATGCCCTGGAAGAACAGATCGCTCTCGAGGTAGATCTGGCCGTCGGTAATCGAGATCACGTTGGTCGGGATGTAGGCCGACACGTCATTGGCCTGGGTCTCGATCACCGGCAGCGCCGTCAGCGAGCCTGAGCCGTGTTCGTCGTTCAATTTGGCGGCACGCTCGAGCAGGCGCGAATGCAGATAGAACACGTCGCCGGGATAGGCTTCGCGGCCCGGCGGGCGGCGCAGCAGCAGCGACATCTGGCGGTAGGCGACAGCCTGCTTCGACAGATCGTCATAGATGATGACCGCGTGCATGCCGTTGTCGCGGAAATATTCGCCCATGGTGCAGCCGGTGAACGGCGCGATGTACTGCATCGGCGCCGGATCGGAGGCGGTGGCGGCGACAATGATCGAATATTCCAGCGCGCCCTGCTCTTCCAGCACCTTGACGAACTGCGCGACCGTCGAGCGCTTCTGGCCGATCGCGACATAGATGCAATACAGCTTGATCTTCTCGTCGGTCTGGGCGTTGAGCGGCTTCTGGTTGAGAATGGTGTCGAGCGCGATTGCGGTCTTGCCGGTCTGGCGGTCGCCGATGATCAGCTCGCGCTGGCCGCGGCCGATCGGGATCAGGGCATCGATGGCCTTGAGGCCGGTCGCCATCGGCTCGTTGACCGACTTGCGCGGAATGATGCCGGGCGCCTTGACGTCGACGCGCTTGCGTTCGGACGATTGGATCGGGCCCTTGCCGTCGATCGGATTGCCGAGCGCATCGACCACGCGGCCGAGCAGGCCCTTGCCTACAGGGGTATCGACGATGGCGCCGGTGCGCTTGACGGTCTGGCCTTCCTTGATCTCGCGGTCGGCGCCGAAGATCACGATGCCGACGTTGTCGGTCTCCAGGTTCAGCGCCATGCCGCGCGTGCCGTTCTCGAACTCGACCATCTCGCCAGACTGGACGTTGTCGAGACCGTAGACGCGGGCAATGCCGTCGCCGACCGACAACACCTGCCCGACTTCGGAAACCTCGGCCTCCTGGCCGAAATTCTTGATCTGGTCCTTGAGGATCGCGGAAATTTCCGCGGCGCGGATGTCCATCAGCCTGCCTCTTTCATCGCGTGCTTGATCGAATTGAGTTTGGTGCGAAGCGAACTATCCACCATGCGGCTGCCGAGCTTGACCACAAGGCCGCCGATGATCGAGGGATCGACTTTCACGTTGAGCGCGACGTCCTTGCCCGTCACCGATTTCAGCGCGGTCTTGAGGGCGTCGAGATTCTTGTCGCTAAGGGTTTCGGCAACGGTGACATCGGCGGTCGCCTCGCCCTTGAACCTGGCCACCAGCGCGCGGAACGCGCGGATCACATCGCTGACGGCGAACAGCCGGCGATTGGCGGTCAGAACTTTCAGGAATTTCGCGGAAATGCCCGATATGCCGGATTTGTCGAGCACCGCGGCCAGCGCCTTCAACTGCGAATCCGCCGAAAAGACCGGACTGCGGACCAGGCGCTTCAGATCGGCGCTGTCCGCCAGCATGGCGTCGAAGCGCTCGAGATCGGCTTTGACCGCGTCGATGGATTTTTCATCGCGCGCCAGTTCGAACAAGGCCGTTGCGTAACGACCGGACACTCCCGAAACGGACGGATCTTCAGCAGCCACAAGCGCGCTCTTTTAGCTGTCAAACTCGCAAGGGAAAAACCGTCGCCACAATGCGGCGCCTAGCGATCCAAGCCCTTGGAATTCAAGCGGGACTTCGATTTTCGACCGGTACGAGCTGTATCGGTAACGTTAAAATCGCGGCTTTGCTAACATAGCGAGAGCGCAGGTGCAACATGACGGCGGCGGCTCGCGATGCCTTGTCGCATCTGCCTTGGCAGCGATTCTTGAGCGCTTTTTTCAGGTGGATCTGTCGCCGCATCCGCCTGCCCGCTCCGACGAAAGGGGCGCTTCGCAGGTTAGCCAACAATGACATTAGTTCCCGCTTCGGATGCATGGGCGTTATGAGCCAGCAGCAGGAACGGCGGGTCTCCCGAGCCATTCCGTTAGCCGCATTACTTGCTCAAACCTCGTCGAAGCAGGCGATGACTTCGCTTTTCAGTATTTCCAAGTAATAACATGGTTAATAATTATTAATCCGTGTTATTACGGAAACCTTGACCCAACATCCGTATTCGGTAACAAGATGTTTCAGTCAGATCGCGAACAATTTACTGCCTACCTTAAGCCTCATTAGCCCACCACACGGCGGTCTCTCGGAACGGGACGGGGGTTCCACCTGTCACACATGTGGCAATACTATCTCGAGGGACTTATATGCTGACAGTTAAAAGACTGGCACTGGGAAACATAACCCAGTCGCGCACGGCGCTGGCTATCTTCGCCGCAACTTTTCTGGTCGGCGGGAGCGTCACTGAAGCCTCCGCTAAATCCAGGCATCATCACCACCGCCATCATCATTCCCATCACGCGAGCAATTCTGCCGGCGGCTCTCCCGCTGGTTCCTGGCGCGACGCCAACGCCGCGATTGCTCCGTCGTCGGGCTCCGGACGCAGCTTTTCGGGGATGGCTTCCTATTACGGCAACGAATCCGGCAGCAGGACCGCCTCGGGCCAGCGCTTCAGTCAGAACGCCCTGACCGCGGCCCACCGCACCCTGCCGTTCGGCACCAAGCTCAGGGTGACCCATGGCGGCCGCAGCGTGGTCGTCACCGTCAATGACCGGGGCCCCTTCGTCCGCGGCCGGGTTCTCGATCTTTCGACCGCCGCAGCCCGCGTCGTCGGCCTGACCGGCGCCGGCGTCGGCCGCGTCACCGCCGAGGTCATGTAACCTCTTTAAGGCGTTCGAACGCCTCTTCCATCCATCAACCCCAGTAAGCGTTGCGTCGCGTAACCGGCGCAGAACTTCCTGCACGCCGAAAACAGGCCCGCCGCGCAAATGACGGCGGGCCTTCTTTTTGAGAACGTCGTTGCGAGCCAGCGGGTCGGCGCAAAGCGCCGCCCGACAGCAATGACGGATAAAGCGTCGACTGCCGTCAGTTCACAAAAAGCTCTGCGGATCGACGTCGATCTCGAGCTTGAGATTGCCCTTGGTCTTCGGGGCGGCGGCGAGCCATTCGCGCAAATAGTCCGACAGATCGACCGCGCGCAGCGATTTCACCAGCAGGCGGAAACGATAGCGGCCCTTGATCACGGCGAGCGGGGCTTCGGCGGGTCCCAGCACCTGGATCCGCGGGTCGATCGGCGCGATCGCCGCCAACTTTCGTGCAAAGCTCTCCGCTGTGGGCCGATCGCCCGCGGAAATGATCAGGCTCGCCAGCCGGCCGAACGGCGGATAGCCGGCGCGCTCGCGCGCCTCGATCTCGCTGGCGTAAAACGCCTCGCGGTCGCACGCCACCAGCGCCTTCATCACGGGATGCTCGGGCTGGTGGGTTTGCAGATAGCCGACGCCGCGGCCCTGATCGCGCCCGGCGCGCCCGATCACCTGGTTGAGCAGCTGAAACGTCCGCTCGGCGGCGCGCGGATCGCCATTGTTTAAGCCCAAATCGGCATCGACCACGCCGACCAGATTGAGCCGCGGAAAATTATGGCCCTTCGCCACCAATTGGGTGCCGATGATGATATCGACGCGGCCTTCCGCGATTTCGTTCAACTCGGTGCGCATAGTCTCGATCGAGGTGATCAGATCGCTCGACAACACCATGGTGCGCGCGTCGGGAAACAGGCTCGCCGCCTCTTCCTGCAGGCGTTCGACACCGGGGCCGACCGCAACCAGCGATTGCTCCGCCGCGCAGTGCGGACAGACCTGCGGGCGCGGCATCGAGAACCCGCAATGATGGCAGACGAGACGCTGGCGAAAGCGATGGTCGACCAGCCAGGCGTCGCAGATCGTGCAGGCAAAGCGATGCCCGCAGGCCCGGCATAACGTCAGCGGCGCGTAGCCGCGGCGATTGAGGAACAAAAGCGCCTGTTCGCGCCGCTCGACTGCGATCTGAATCTGCTCCGCCAGACGCGGCGAGATGAAACGGCCGCGCACCGGCGCCTCGCGGCGCAGGTCGATCGCCTCGATATGCGGCATGTGCTGGCCGCCAAACCGCGACGGCAGCACCACGCGCTGATAGCGGCCCTTGCGTGCGTTGACCTCGGTTTCGACCGAGGGTGTCGCCGAGGCCAGCACGATCGGGATCTTGGCGATATGCGCGCGCACCACCGCCATGTCGCGGGCATGATAATGCGCGCCTTCTTCCTGCTTGTAGGCCTGATCGTGCTCCTCATCGACGACGATCAAGCCGAGATTGGCATAGGGCAGAAACAGCGCGGAGCGCGCGCCCACCACGACAGGGCGCTTCGCCCGCTGCGATCGCGGCCCAGTTGCGCTGCCTCGTGCGCGGGGTCAGTTCGGAATGCCATTCCAGCGGTCGGACGCCGAAACGCTGCGCGAAGCGGTCGAGGAACTGCCCGGTCAGCGCGATCTCCGGCATCAGGATCAGCGACTGCCTGCCGCGACGGATCACTTCCGCAACGGCTTCGAAATAGACTTCGGTCTTGCCGGAGCCGGTGACGCCGTCGAGCAGCGCGACATGAAAACTGCCGTTCGCAGCCAGCGCCCGCATGGCATCCACCGCGCTGCGCTGCTGGCGGGAAAAATCCGGTGCGGAAAACGACGGGTCGGGAGGTGGCGGCGCCAGCGCCCGCGGCATGGCTTGCGTCACCAGCGTGCCTTCATCGACGAGGCCATCGATCACGCCGGCGCTGACGCCGGCTTCCTTCGCGGCTTCGGATTTGCCGTGCAACAGGCCGTCCGACAGCACCTCGATCAGCCGCCGCCGGGCCGGGGTCATGCGCTGGGGCGGCTTACCGATCAGGCGCACGCCCATCCGCACCCGCTCCGGGCCGAGATGTTCGCCCATCCGCAACGTCATCCGCAGCACCATGCCGCGCGCCGACAGCGTATAGTTGGCGACCCAATCGACCAGCGAGCGCAGTTCCTCTTTCAACGGCGGCACGTCGAGCTTTTCGCCGACGTCCTTGAGGCGATTGTGCAGGCGCGGATCGGGATTGGCATTTTCCGCCCACACCACGGCGACCACCTCACGCGGCCCCAGCGGCACGCACACCACATCGCCCGGCGCCAAATCCATGCCGCGCGGCACCCGGTAGGAATAGGCCTGGTTGAGCGCGACCGGCACCAGCACATCGACGACGCGCGCCGAGGATGCGGAGGAGGTGCTGGCGCGCGTGGCATGGTCCATTGCAGGATCAGACTCGATTGGAGAATCAGGCTGGAAGCCGGAAAGCCCGGCGCTAACTTAAGACCGTGCGCCGGCCGGGACCAGTGTCTGGCCGCTGCTGCTTTCGCAAGTTAGCGAACGGTAAACGAAACAGGTGCGATATAATCGCCGGGAATCATCGCGCGCCCCAAGACAGTCTAAAAGACAGGCCGAAAGACAGCCCCATGGCCAAGCCAAGTCCCGCGATTTCAGCAACCGAACTGGACTGCGCCGACGCGCGTCTCGCGCTTCAGATGACGCGCTGGCTGGCGCATCTGCGCACCGAGCGACGGCTGTCGCCGAAGACGCTGGAAGCCTATGCCCGCGACGTCCGTCAGTGTCTCGCTTTTCTCTGTGAGCATTGGGGCACGCAGGTGACGCTGTCGCGCTTTGCCGCGCTTGAGGCCAGCGACGTCAGGGCTTTCATGGCGATGCGGCGTGCATCCGATATCGGCGGGCGTTCCCTGATGCGGGCGCTGGCAGGCCTGCGTTCGTTCGGGCGCTTCCTCGAACAGGAAGGCAAGGGCAAGGTCGGCGCGCTATCGGCGATCCGCGCGCCCAAGGTCGGCAAGAGCCTGCCGAAACCGATCCAGATAGCGGCGGCCAAACGTTTCACCGACGCCGACGAGCGCGTAGGCGAGGCCCGCGATCCCTGGATCTGGGCGCGCGACGCCGCCGTGATGGCGCTGTTGTACGGCTCGGGCTTGCGCATCTCCGAAGCGCTCGGTTTGAGGCGCCGCGACGTGCCGCTGCCCGGCGCCGGCGACGTGCTGATCGTGACCGGCAAGGGCAACAAGACCCGGATGGTGCCGGTGCTGCAAAACGTGCTGACGCTGATCCAGGATTATGTGGCGATGTGCCCGCATCCGCTCGCCCCGGAGGGACCGATCTTTGTCGGCGCCCGCGGCGGTCCGCTCAAGGCCCGAATCATTCAACTCACCATGGAACGGCTGCGCGGCGCGCTCGGCCTGCCCGACAGCGCAACGCCGCATGCGCTGCGGCATTCTTTTGCGACCCACCTTCTGAGCCGCGGCGGCGATCTGCGCGCGATCCAGGAGCTGCTCGGCCACGCCTCGCTGTCGACCACGCAGATTTACACCGGCATCGACAGCGAGCGGCTGCTGGAAGTCTACCGCACCGCGCATCCCCGCGCCTGAAATCGGCCCGCTTGCGGACCCGGCACACTGCCGTCACATCCGCTTGCCTCTTGCGCAGGCGGTGGTGTTCGGTCAATCGTGGGTTAGTCCAGCCGGGAGGAAATCATGAGCGCACATGAAAGCATGGAGCAAGCGGAGCACGCCGAGCACGCCTCCGGCGAGAACAGGAAGATTGCGCTATTGATCGCCGTGATCGCGCTGTTCCTTGCGCTGTCGGAGACGCTGGGCAAGGGCGCCCAGACCGAATCCATCAGCAAGAACGTCGAAGCCTCGAACCTGTGGGCGTTCTTCCAGGCCAAGAGCATCCGCCGCACGATGGTCCAGGCGACGTCGGATCAGGCCAAATTAAGCCTCGGCGTCATGGGCGACGATGCCGCCAAGGCGGCGCTGCAGAAGCAGATCGAGGAATGGCAGAAGACCGCCGCGCGTTACCGCTCGGAGCCGGAAACCGGCGAAGGGACGGAGCAATTGTCCGAACGCGCCAAGCACGCCGAACACGAGCGCGAGCTCGCGATGGCGCGATACCATCACTATGAGATCGCGTCCGCCGCATTTCAGATCGGCATCGTGCTGGCTTCGGCGAGCATCATCACCGCCATGATCGCGCTGGCCTGGATATCGGGCCTGCTGGCGCTGGCCGGTATCGCATTTACCGCGATCGGCCTGCTCGCGCCGCATGCGGTGCATCTGATGTGAACGGATTATTGCTGGCCAGCTATCGCGCTTCGTGCACGCTCTTGCGGAAGCGCTGGATCAGCCGCAGCATCCGCGATGACCAGCCGTCGCCGCCGCCGCCGAGGGCTTCCTTGATTCGCAGTTTGATGGGATCGACCAGCGCGGTCGCCTTGGCCCGCAACTCGATGATGTAACTCATAGAGCGTTTCGAACCACTGCATCTCCAGCAATTTCGGCCGCGTGACGTCGAAGATGAAAGCGGCGACGCCGACGCCGAGGAACTTTGCGAAGATGATGGTGAGGATGGCGCTGATCCAATATTCATGCGTGAGCAGCCAGAGGCCGACCAGCTTCAGGGGAAACAGCGGAATCACCGGCACGATGAATACGATCAGCGTCATGGCCGGCGACAGCGTATCGATTCGCTCGGCGAGCCATTGCTTGAAGGCGCGCAGCGGAATCAGCGCCACGAACCACGCCACGATCGGCTCGAGATGATCCCACAGCCAAGCCTCGATCAGGAAGATGATCGCAAGCAGAACCCAGATTGGCTGAAGCAGGCGGCGCATCATTCTTGTGGTCCCTGCCCTACTTTCCCCCGCGCGTGCATCACATATGTATCGCGCGCTTGCCGACTGCAAGCGCGGCCTCCTTGATGGCTTCGGAACGGGTCGGGTGGGCATGGCAAGTGCGCGCCAGATCCTCGGCGGAACCGCCAAATTCCATCAGTACCGCCGCTTCATGGATCATTTCGCCGGCCTCGCGGCCGACAATGTGCACGCCGAGCACCCGATCGGTTTTCGCATCTGCGAGAATCTTCACGAATCCCTCGGTGGTCTGGTTGACCTTGGAGCGGCCATTGGCGGTAAAGGGGAATTTGCCGACGGTAAAGGCGACGCCGGCCTGCTTCAGCTCTTCTTCGGTCTTGCCGACCGCGGATATTTCCGGCGTGGTATACACTACACCTGGAATAACGTCGTAGTTCACATGCCCGGCCTGGCCGGCGAGAATTTCCGCGACCGCGACGCCTTCGTCCTCGGCCTTGTGGGCGAGCATCGGCCCGGCGACCACATCGCCGATGGCGTAGACGCCCTTCACGCTGGTCGCAAAATGCGCGTCGATCTGCACGCGGCCATGATTGTCGAGCGCGACGCCGGCTTCCTTGAGGCCGAGGCCCTCGGTGTAGGGCACGCGGCCGATGGCCACCAGCACCACGTCGGCTTCCAGCGTTTCTGACTTGCCGCCGGCCGCCGGCTCGATCTGCGCCGACAGTGTCTTGCCCGAGGTGTCGACACCGGTGACCTTGGTACCGAGCTTGAACGCAAAGCCCTGCTTCTCGAGGATGCGCTGGAATTGCTTTGCCACTTCGCCGTCCATGCCCGGCAGAATGCGATCGAGAAATTCCACGACCGTGACCTGCGACCCAAGCCGGTGCCACACCGAGCCGAGCTCAAGCCCGATCACGCCGGCGCCGACGATCAGCAGTTTCCCGGGCACCTTGTCGAGCGACAACGCGCCGGTCGACGACACGATGCGCTTCTCGTCGATCTCGACGCCCTTCAATCGCGCGACGTCGGAACCGGTGGCGATGACGATGTTTTTGGTCTCGACCAGCTGCATCTTGCCGTCGCCGCCTGACACCTCGACCTTGCCGGTGCCGAGGATCTTGCCCTTGCCGCCGATGACGTCGATCTTGTTTTTCTTCATCAGGAACTCGACGCCCTTGACGTTGCCGTCGATGCCCTGCTGCTTGAAGTTCATCATCGAGGGCAGATCGAGTTTCGGCGCGGAGACGGCGACGCCCATTTTCGCAAACGAGTGTCCGGCTTCTTCGAACATTTCCGATGCATACAACAGCGACTTCGACGGCATGCAGCCGACATTGAGGCAGGTGCCACCAAGCGTTGGGTTCTTCTCGACCACGGCGACCTTCATGCCGAGTTGCGCCGCGCGGATCGCGCAGACATATCCGCCCGGACCGGTGCCGATGACAACGAGATCGTAGGTGGCCATGAAAGCTTTCTATTCAGCTTGCGAGATGAAGGAGACCGGCTTGACGCTCGGCGCGTTGACGCAAGGAGTCTGATCCGAAATCGATCTCGTCTCCCTGATCGTCGAGCCAGAAGATCTTGTGACCGTGTTCTTCAAGCTTGAGATCGTCAAACCGGGCGGGATTGACACGAAGAAATTCAAACATCTCACCCTTTGCGAGCAACGGCCGCAAATCCACGATGCCGGCAAAGCCGTCCTTCCAGACGATCTTGACGACACCGAATATGACCGGCTCCGCACTATGCATGGCGATTATGTCAGTCATTTATCTTCTCCGGCTTCCGCAACTCTTCAACCGCGGACCAGGCGTTCATGAGCCCCGATTGATGTCGGGCGGCCCAGGATAGCACACGGCTGAGTTTCGCGGGAGGCAATGAACCACGTAAAACCCTGCTGGTCCGGATTTCAATCTGAGCCACAAACTCGGCATAGCGGGCATGGAAATGCGGCGGTGGATGTTCATCCGGATAGAATTCGATCTTCACGCCATCGACAATTGCAACCACCGGCACGAGCATTCTCCGTCACGCACAGGTATTAGCGCCCGCCCGATACATCAAGGATGGCGCTGGTCACGTAGGAGGCCTCGTCCGACATCAGCCAGACGATGGCGTTGGCGATCTCGTCCGCGGTGCCGACGCGCTTCATCGGCACCATGGGGCTCAGCCGATGCGCGCGGTCCGGCTCGCCGCCGCTGGCGTGAATTTCGGTATCGATCAGCCCCGGCCGGATCGCGGCCACGCGAATGCCCTCGCCGGCGACTTCATGTCCCAGCCCGACCGTGAAGGAATCGATGGCGCCCTTGGATGCCGCGTAGTCGACATAGGTATTGGGCGCACCGAGTTTGGCCGCGACCGAAGAGAGATTGACGATGACGCCGCCCTTGCCGCCGTGGCGCGTCGACATCCGCTTCACCGCTTCGCGCGCGCACAGAATGCTGCCGGTGACATTGACGGCCATCATGCGCTCAATGCGCTCGGCGGACATCTCGTCCACGCGCGACGTCGTCCCGATGATGCCGGCGTTGTTGACGAGCGCGCCGAGCGTTCCGAACTTGTCGGCGGCCTTGAACAGCGCCAGGATATCGCTCTCGCTGCCGACGTCGCACTTCACCGCGATCGCCTTGCCGTTGCTGGCCTCGATGGCGGCGACCACGCTGCGCGCCGCACCTTCATTGCTGGCGTAGCCGACGCAAATCCGAAAGCCGCGGCTAGCGGCGGCAAGTGCGGTGGCGCGGCCGATGCCGCGGCTTCCGCCGGTGATGATCGCGACGCGGTCAGTCAAGATTTGCCCCCATTATTCCAATGCACGCTACCGGCAAAGCCGCACCAGCATCGCGACATGTGCAAAAAACAACATCCGCAAGCCTCACAGATCCAGCACCAGCCGCGCCGGGTCTTCCAGGCTTTCCTTGACGCGGACCAGGAACGTCACCGCCTCCTTGCCGTCGATGACGCGGTGGTCGTAGGACAGCGCCAGATACATCATTGGGCGGATCTCGACCTTGCCGGCGATCGCGACCGGGCGATCCTGAATCTTGTGCATGCCGAGAATGGCCGATTGCGGCGCGTTCAGGATCGGCGTCGACATCAGCGAACCGTAGATGCCGCCATTGGTGATGGTGAAGGTGCCGCCCTGCAGCTCATCGATCTTGAGCTGGCCGTCACGGGCGCGCCGCCCGACATCGGCGATGGCCTTCTCGATCTCGGCGATCGACTTCTGGTCGCAGTCGCGCACCACCGGCACCACCAGGCCCTTGTCGGTGCCGACGGCAACCCCGATGTGATAATAATTCTTGTAGATCAGATCGGTGCCGTCGATCTCGGCGTTGGCCGCCGGAATATCCTTCAGCGCCTGCACGCAGGCCTTGGTGAAAAAGCCCATAAATCCCAGCTTGCTGCCGTGCTTCTTCTCGAACACGTCCTTGTACTGGGCCCGCATCGCCATGATGTGGCTCATGTCGACCTCGTTGAAGGTCGTCAGCATCGCGGCGGTGTTTTGCACGTCTTTCAGGCGGCGCGCGATGGTCTGGCGCAGCCGCGTCATCTTCACGCGCTCTTCGCGCGCGGCATCGTCGGCGGGCGAAGGCGCGCGAACCTGCACCGCGGCGGCGGGCTGGCTGATCGGCGTCGGCGCCGACGCGGCCTTTTCGATCGCGGCCAGCATGTCGCCCTTGGTCACGCGGCCGTCCTTGCCCGAGCCGGGGACGGTGGCGGCATCGATCCCGCTCTCGGCCGAGATCTTGCGCACCGACGGCGCCAGCGGCGCATCGGTTGGCGCAGCCTTCGCAGCGGCCGCAGGCGCGGCGGCGGCGGGCGGCGGCGCCGCCGGGGCCGCAGCCTTGGCGGGCGCCGGGGCCGGCCTGGCGGCGGCTGCCGCCGCGCCATCATTGATCTGTCCGAGCAACGCGCCGACCGCGACGGTTTCGCCGTCCTTGGCGGTGATCTCGCCGAGCGTGCCGGCCGATGGTGCCGGGACTTCGATGGTGACCTTGTCGGTCTCGAGCTCGACCAGCGGCTCATCCACCGCGACGGGATCCCCCGCCTTCTTGAACCAGCGGCCGATGGTGGCCTCGGTCACGGATTCGCCGAGCGTCGGAACGCGAATTTCAGTCATTGTTTGTTTCCTCTTGCGTCATGGCCGGGCTCGTCCCGGCCATCCACGCCTTAAATCAGCTTTCAAAAAGTAAGAGGTGGATGCCCGCGACAAGCGCGGGCATGACGGCTTCGGTAAATGCTAGTTCAGCGCCTCGTCCAATAGCGCCTTGAGCTGCGCCTGGTGCTTCGACATCAAGCCGGTGGCGGTCGCCGCCGAGGCGGCGCGCCCGGCGTAACGCGGCCGCCGGTTCGGCGCGTGGATCTGGTTCAGCACCCATTCGAGATAGGGTTCGATGAAATGCCACGCGCCCATGTTGCGCGGCTCTTCCTGGCACCAGATCACTTCGGCATTCTTGAAGTGTCCGAGTTCCTGCACCAGCGCCTTCAGCGGCACCGGATAAAGCTGCTCGACGCGCATGATGTAGACGTCGTCGATGCCGCGTTTTTCGCGCTCCTCGTAGAGGTCGTAATAGACCTTGCCCGAGCACAGCACGACGCGGCGGATCTTGTCGTCCGGCACCAGCTTGATCTTTTCGTCGGGCAGCATGACGGCGTCATCGTAGAGAATGCGGTGGAACGTGGTGTCTGCGCCCAACTCGTCGAGCCGCGAGACCGCACGCTTGTGCCGCAGCAGCGACTTCGGCGTCATCAGGATCAGGGGCTTGCGAATCTCGCGGTGCAATTGCCGCCGCAGCACGTGGAAGAAATTCGCGGGCGTGGTGGCATACACCACCTGCATGTTGTCTTCCGCGCACATCTGCAGGAAGCGCTCGAGCCGGGCGGAAGAATGCTCCGGCCCCTGCCCCTCATAGCCATGCGGCAGCATGCAGACGAGCCCGGACATGCGCAGCCATTTGCGTTCGCCCGAGGAGATGAACTGGTCGAACAGCACCTGCGCGCCGTTGGCGAAATCGCCGAACTGCGCTTCCCAGATCGCCAGCGCCTTCGGCTCCGCCAGCGAATAGCCGTACTCGAAGCCGAGCACGGCTTCTTCCGAGAGCAGCGAGTTGATGACCTCGTAATGGCCCTGATCGCCGCCGAGATGATTGAACGGCGTGTAGCGGCTTTCGTCTTCCTGGTCGATCAGCACCGAATGCCGTTGCGAGAAGGTGCCGCGCTCGCTGTCCTGGCCCGACAGCCGGACGTGATGGCCTTCCTGCAGCAGCGTGCAGAACGCCAGCGCCTCGCCGGTCGCCCAATCGATCCCGACGCCGTTCTCGATCGCTTTGGCGCGATTTTCCAGAAACCGCTGGACGGTGCGGTGAACCCGGAAGCCATCGGGCACCCTGGTGATCTTGCGGCCGATATCCCTGAGCACCGCGACATCGACGCCGGTAACGCCGCGGCGGGGGTCTTCTTCCGCATCCGCCGACTTGAAGCCTGCCCATTTGCCGTCGAGCCAGTCCGCCTTGTTGGGCTTGTAGCCCGAGCCGGCCTCGAGTTCGGCATCGAGCCGGGCGCGCCAGTCCGCCTTGGCCTTCTCGACTTCGCCTTCGGTCATCACGCCCTCGGCGATCAGCCGCCTGGAATAAATCTCGAGCGTGCTCGGATGCGTCGCGATCTTCTTGTACATCACCGGCTGGGTGAACGCCGGCTCGTCGCCTTCGTTGTGGCCGTGCCGGCGATAGCAGAACATGTCGATGACGACGGGCTTGTGGAATTTCTGCCGGAATTCGATCGCGACCTTGGCCGCGAACACCACGGCTTCCGGATCGTCGCCGTTCACATGGAAGATCGGCGCGTCGATCATCTTCGCCACATCGGAAGGATAGGGCGAGGAGCGCGAATAGCGCGGATAGGTGGTGAATCCGATCTGGTTGTTGACGATGAAATGCAGCGAACCGCCGGTGCGGTAGCCTTTCAGATCGGACAGCGCGAAGCATTCCGCCACCACGCCCTGTCCGGCGAACGCCGCATCGCCGTGCATCAGCAGCGGCAACACCGAGATGCGCTGGTCCGGCGGATCGCCGTGCTGGTCCTGCTTGGCGCGCACCTTGCCGAGCACCACGGGATCGACGATTTCCAGATGCGAAGGATTGGCGGTGAGCGACAGATGAATCCGGTTGTTGTCGAACTCGCGGTCCGACGACGCACCCAGATGATATTTGACGTCGCCGGAGCCCTCGACCGCGTCGGGATTGGCGGAGCCGCCCTTGAATTCATGGAACAGCGCGCGATGCGGCTTGCCCATCACCTGCGTCAGCACGTTGAGGCGTCCGCGATGCGGCATGCCGACCACGATTTCCTTGACGCCAAGATTGCCGCCGCGCTTGATGATCTGTTCCAGCGCCGGAATCAGCGATTCAGCACCGTCCAGTCCGAATCGCTTGGTGCCGGTGAATTTCAGATCGCAGAATTTCTCAAAACCTTCGGCCTCGACCAGCTTCATCAGGATGGCGCGCCGGCCCTCGCGGGTGAAACTGATTTCCTTGTCCGGGCCCTCGATGCGCTCCTGAATCCAGGCCTTCTGCGCGGCGTTGGTAATGTGCATGAACTCGACGCCGAGCGTCTGGCAGTAGGTGCGTTCGCAGATCGCGACGATTTCCCGCAACGACGCGTATTCCATGCCCAGCACGTGATCGAGAAAGATCTTGCGGTCGAAATCGCTCTCCGCAAAGCCATAGGAGCGCGGATCGAGTTCCTCGCGATCGCGCGGCGGCTCGATCCCGAGCGGGTCGAGCTTGGCGTGGAAGTGGCCGCGCATGCGGTAGGCGCGGATCAACATCAACGCGCGCACGGAATCGCGGGTCGCCTGGTGGATATCGGCCGCCGTCAGCTCGCCGCCCTTGGCCTGCGCGGCCTTGGCCGCGAGCTTGGTGCCGACAGCCTTTTCGACTTCCGCCCAGTTGCCATCGAGCGCGGAGGTCAGCTCGTCGCGCGGCGTCAGCGGCCAGTTGTCCCGGGCCCAGGACGGTCCCTCGGCGTTTTTCCGGACGTCGGCCGGCGGGTCCTTCAGGCTCTTGAAGAACTCCTGCCATTCGGTGTCGACCGCGGCGGGGTCCTTCTCGTAGCGGGCGTAGATTTCATCGATGTAGGGGGCGTTGGTACCCTGGAGGAATGAGGAGAGAGCAAAGGCGGCGTTCGCGTCTTGGCGAGACATGATTGCGTCCTGGTGATTTTGGTTCGCGCATGGAATACGGCGCAACAGCCAATCCGGGTACCGGATCAGCGTGATAGCAGACCCTTTACCCTATTTAGGGCAAATGTTCGCGCCGAAAAGAACCAAAAACTGAATTACGCTTTCAATTTTTCGGCAAGGGTCTTTCCGAGCCGCGCGGGCGACGGCGAGACCGTGATTCCGGCCGCCTCCATCGCCGCGGTCTTGGAGCCGGCGTCGCCCTTGCCGCCGGAAATGATCGCGCCGGCATGGCCCATGCGGCGCCCGGGAGGCGCCGTGACGCCGGCGATAAAGCCGACCATCGGCTTCTTGCGGCCGCGCTTGGCCTCGTCCTTGAGGAACTGGGCGGCGTCTTCTTCGGCCGAGCCGCCGATTTCACCGATCATGACGATCGAGGTGGTCTTGGGATCGGCCAGGAACATCTCCAGCATGTCGATGAATTCGGTGCCCTTGACCGGATCGCCGCCGATGCCGACCGCGGTGGTCTGGCCGAGGCCTTCCTGGGTAGTCTGGAACACGGCTTCATAGGTCAGCGTGCCCGAACGCGAGACGATACCGACACTGCCCGGCCTGAAGATGTTCGCCGGCATGATGCCGATCTTGCATTCGCCGGCCGTCATCACGCCCGGGCAATTCGGCCCGATCAGCCGCGATTTCGATCCCGAGAGCGAACGTTTCACCCTGACCATGTCGAGCACCGGAATGCCTTCGGTGATGCAGACGATCAGCGGAATTTCCGCATCGATGGCTTCGCAGATCGCGTCCGCAGCCCCCGGCGGCGGCACGTAGATCACGCTGGCATCGGCGCCGGTCTCGTCGCGCGCCTCGGCCACGGTGTCGAACACCGGCAGGCCGAGATGCGTGGCACCGCCCTTGCCCGGCGAGGTACCCCCGACCATCCTGGTGCCATAGGCGATCGCCGCTTCGGAATGAAAGGTGCCGTTCTTGCCGGTAAAGCCCTGGCAGATGACTTTTGTATTCTTGTCGATCAGGATGGACATGGTTGGGATTGCTTTCGAGAAACGATCGGTAAGGGTTAGCTGATACGCCGGTAGACGCCGGTGAGCACGTCGGCCCATCCTTCGGCGTCCGGCGAAAACTGGATTTTCATCGCGTAGGAATTGTCGTCGAGAATTTCATAGACATGGCGCGCATTGCCGCGCAGCGAACCGCGCACCAGGGTCAGGGTCTTGCCGGTCCAGCCGCCGGAAGCCGGCGACGGCGGGTAATAGCCGAGCGAATCGTGCCAGAACAGCTTGTAGAGCCGGTCTTCGCGGTCGTAGGTGAAGACGCCATGGGTGGCGAAGATTTCCTTACCGTCGCGCATCTGGCGCGTATCCTGAATCAGATAAAAGCCGTTGAGGTCGATGCGGGCGACGACATGCGAGGTGGCGGGCCCGCCCGCAGTCCAGCGCGACGGATACACCACCTCTTCCCCGTTCCACTCGCCCGCGAACGCCGCGAGCCTGCGATGCTCCTCAAGCGCCGTCGGTGCGGTGAGACGGTTCTCGGGCATCGGTCTAACCCTTCACGGCCTTGACGATCTTCTGCGCGGCATCGTCGAGATCGTCGGCCGGCAGCACGTTGAGCCCGGATTCCCGGATGATCTTCTTGCCGGCGTCGACATTGGTGCCCTCTAGCCTTACCACCAGCGGCACTTTCAGGCCGACTTCCTTCACCGCGGCAACCACGCCTTCGGCGATGATATCGCATTTCATGATGCCGCCGAAAATGTTGATCAGGATGCCCTTCACATTGGGATCGGCGGTGATGATCTTGAACGCCGCGGTGACCTTGGCCTTGTCGGCGCCGCCGCCGACGTCGAGGAAGTTCGCCGGCGCCATGCCGTAGAGCTTGATGATGTCCATCGTCGCCATCGCCAGCCCAGCGCCGTTGACCATGCAGCCGATGGTGCCGTCGAGCGTGATGTAATTGAGATCGTATTTCGACGCCTCGATTTCCTTTGGGTCTTCCTCGGTCTCGTCGCGCAGCGCCACGACGTCGGGATGGCGATACAGCGCGTTGCCGTCGAACGACACCTTGGCGTCGAGCACGCGCAGGTCGCCCTGCCTGGTGACGACGAGCGGGTTGATCTCCAGCATCGCCATGTCCTTGGCGACAAAGGCTGTGTAGAGCTGCGTCACCAGCCGTTCCGCCTGCTTGGCGAGATCGCCCTTGAGGCCCAGAGCCTTGGCGACGGTGCGGCCATGATGGCCCATGATGCCGGTGGCGGGATCGACCGAGAAGGTCACGATCTTCTCTGGCGTATCGTGCGCGACGTCCTCGATGTTGACGCCGCCTTCGGTGGAGACCACGAACGACACTTCGGAGGTTTCGCGGTCGACCAGGATCGACAGATAAAACTCCTTGTCGATGTCGGAGCCTTCCTCGATGTAAAGCCGGTTGACCTGCTTGCCGTGCGGCCCGGTCTGCACCGTGACCAGCGTCGCGCCCAGCATCTGCTTGGCAAATTCATTGGCCTCGGCGATCGATTTGGCGATGCGGACGCCGCCCTTGTCGCCGGCGGAGGCTTCCTTGAACTTGCCCTTGCCGCGGCCGCCGGCGTGGATCTGGCTCTTCACCACCCAGACCGGGCCGCCAAGCGTTTTCGCGGCGACGTCGGAATCGGAGGCCCGCAGCACCGGAACGCCGCGCGAGATCGGCACGCCGAACTCATGCAGCAGCGCCTTGGCCTGGTATTCATGGATGTTCATTTGGACGCTCCCACAATCCCCGTGCGGTGGAATTTACCTCAGTTTTGCGGCTGGCATACCATATACCACAGAAACTGCAATTCAAACCACCCAGAATTTCATCGTGCTGGTGCTGGCTTTGATTCCGAAGCCCGCGCCACAATGCTCGCGAGCGTCGGAAAACTGGAATTCCGAAGGAAAATCGGCTGGCTCGATCTATCGGTTGACAGTTGAACGCGATCAGCGGCCGAGCAGATCCGGCGCGATCTTCTTGCAGGCCTCGACCAGACCCTGCACCGCGCCGACCGACTTGTCGAATGCTTCGCGGTCCTTGCCGGCCAGTTCGATCTCGACAATACGCTCGACCCCTTTCGATCCGATGACAGCGGGGACGCCGACATACATGTCCTTCACGCCGTATTCGCCGTTGAGGTAGGCGGCGCAGGGCAGCACGCGCTTCTTGTCCTTGAGATAGCTCTCGGCCATCGCAATCGCGGATGCGGCCGGCGCATAGAACGCCGAACCGGTCTTCAGGAGGTTGACGATCTCGGCCCCGCCGTTGCGGGTGCGATCGACGATCTCGTCGATCCGCGTCTGCGAGGTCCAGCCCATCTTCACCAGATCGGGCAACGGAATGCCGGCCACCGTGGAGTATCGCACCAGCGGCACCATGGTGTCGCCGTGCCCGCCAAGCACGAAGGCGGTGACGTCTTCGACCGAGACGTTGAACTCGTCGGCCAGGAAATAGCGGAAGCGCGAGGAATCCAGCACGCCCGCCATGCCCACCACCTTCTTGTGCGGCATGCCCGAGGCCTTCTGCAGCGCCCACACCATGGCGTCGAGCGGATTGGTGATGCAGATGACGAAGGCGTCGGGGGCATATTTCTTGATGCCGGCGCCGACCTGCTCCATCACCTTGAGATTGATGCTGAGCAGATCGTCGCGGCTCATGCCGGGCTTGCGCGGCACGCCGGCGGTAACGATGCAGACCTTGGCGTTGTCGAGCGCCTCATAGGAATTGGCGCCGGAGAAATGCGCGTCGAAGCCGTCCACGGGTGAGGATTGCGCGATGTCGAGCGCCTTGCCCTGCGGCACGCCCTCGGCGATGTCGAACATCACGACATCGCCCAACTCCTTGAGGCCGATGAGGTGAGCCAGCGTTCCGCCGATCTGACCGGAGCCAATCAAAGCAATCTTGTCGCGCGCCATGGGAAATCTGTCCTTTGAAGGTCAAGGAGGAGGGAAGGAAGCTGACAGGCTGGTTATCCCTTTCGACCGACCCGTTCAAGCCGCGCCATGCTCAATTGTCGGCCAACTCCCGTCACGTTTCCACCAATCCCGTGCTCGACCCGCTCGCCACGGAATCCTTGTGCCCGTGAGGCAGCGCCAGATAGGATTGCGAACTCATCTCGATCAGCCGCGACGAGGTCCGCTTGAACTCGTTCGCCTCATCGCCCTCGGTCGCAAGATACAGCGACAGCGGATCGGCTGCTGCGGACGCCATCAGCTTGACGGCGTTGTCATAAAGCGTGTCGATCAGCGCGATGAACCGCTTGGCTTGCGTTGCGCTCGGCATAATCCATCACCGGAATGCGGTCGACCATGATGGTGTGATAGTCGTGCGCGAGCCGCAAATAGTCCGATGCGGCGAGCGGCTTTTCGCACAAATCCGCGAACGAAAACCGCGCCACGCCATCCGCCGAACACGGCACGTGCAGAACACGCCCCTTGATCGAAATATCGCGCGGCTTGCAGGGCGCGTTGCCGGTCATCCTGACCCACGCCCGGTCGAGCGCGGCATCGGCGTTGTGATCCGCCGGCACCAGCCACATCTTCACGCCAACGAGCTTCTCCAGCCGGAAATCGGTGCGGGCATCGAGCCGCAGCACATCCATATGCTCGGATATCTGCGCGATGAAGGGGAGGAACAACGCCCGGTTCAGACCTCCCTTGTAGAGATCCTCGGGCGCGACGTTGGACGTCGCCACCACCACGGTGCCGAGTTCGAACAGCTTTGCGAACAGCCGTCCCAGGATCATCGCGTCGGCGATGTCGGTGACATGGAACTCGTCGAAACACAAAAGCCAGGCCTCGTCGAAAATCGACGCGGCGGTGAGCGCGATCACATCGCCGTCGGCGATTTCGCCGCGCGCGATATTCTGACGAAAGCCGTAGATCCGCTCGTGCACCTCGGCCATGAATTCGTGGAAATGCGCGCGGCGCTTGTGCAGCACCGGACTTTGCTGAAAAAACAGATCCATCAGCATGGTCTTGCCGCGCCCGACCTCGCCGTGAACGTAGAGGCCGCGCGGCGGCGGCCCGTTCTTGTCGGCAAACAGCCGGCCCAGCAGGCCCTGCTTGCGCACCGGCTTGTAGCCCGCAAGCCGCTGCTCCAGCGCCGCGAATGCCTCGGCGGCCTGCGCCTGCGCGGCGTCGGGCTCGATCGCGCCGGAGGCCACCAGGGACTGATAATGGACGAGGAACGGGGCGGACGGGGGAGACAGCATGGCCCCTTTCGGCCCCAGCGCGGCGAAAATTGCAAGCCGTGAATTGGTGCAGGGGGCTATGCGGATTCTTCTCCCTCTCCCCGTTCTTACGGGGCGAGGTGGAAAATCACGCGCTCAGCGCGTAGGAATCCTCGACCACATAGGGCCCGCCGCCGGTGGACGCCCGGGACGAGAACAGCACGAAGCGCGACGCCGTGAACACCGTGGTCGGAAAATATCCGCGCACCGACAGATAGTCCGCGACATCCTGGTTGGAGGCGTCGCGCAGCCGCGCCAGCGTCACATGCGGGGTGAATTTCCGCCCCTCCGGATCGAGCCCGAAGCGCTGCATCAGCCGCTCGAGCTCGGCCTGCAGTTCGATCAAGGGCCGGCTCGGCACGATCGACGCCACCACCGCGCGCGGCTTGCGTCCGCCAAAGCTCGACAGGCCCTGCAGGGCCACATCGAACGGCTTGCGATTGACCCGAAACAGCAGCGAGGCGATTTCGTTCGCCGCGACGCCGTCGATATCGCCGATGAAGCGCAAGGTGACGTGATAATTTTCGGGATCGATCCAGCGCGCGCCCGGAAGGCCGCCACGCAAGCTGGAAAGTGTCTGGCCGATCTCGGCCGGAATTTCCAGGCCAGTGAACAAACGCGGCATCGCATGACTCCCGATGCTGAAACCCGGTAACGAATCACCGATAGCGATTTCTACCGCAGTTATGTGACCCTGCGAAGCATCCGGGGTTTACAGATTGGTAATCTGGCGGGAAAACGTCGCGTTAGGGTTATCGCTGCCGGTTTTTCAACTGCGTTGCCCGGATATCGTGCCAAGAAATGCCTCCACCGTGGGCAGGATATTTTTGACGATGACATCGACCCCCTCCGCCGTGGGATGCAGACCGTCCGCCTGGTTGAGCCTGGCGTCGGTAGCGACGCCCTCCAGGAAAAACGGATACAGCGGCACCCCGAACGATTTCGCAAGCTCCGGATAGATCGCGTTGAAACGGGCCGAATAATCGCTCCCGTAATTCGGCGGCGCAAGCATCCCGCACAACAGAACCGCGATTTTGCGCGCCTTCAGCCGGGTCAGAATGTCCGTCAGCGCTGATCGGGTGACTTTGGGATCGGTGCCGCGCAAGGCATCGTTGGCGCCGAGTTCGAGGATCACGGCCTCGGTTCCTTCGGGCACCGACCAGTCGAGCCGGTCGCGGCCGCCGGAACTGGTGTCGCCGGAAACCCCGGCGTTGATGATATCGACTTCTATCCCTTTGAGTTTTAGAGATTTTTGCAGCCGCGCCGGGAACGCCGACGAGGCCGAAAGGCCAAGCCCTGCGCTCAGCGAATCACCCAATACAACCAGCTTGATCGGCTTGGTCTCGCCGGCAGCCGGCGTGGGCGCAAACGCCGTCCCCACCATGGCCAGCGCCATGCCCAACACGAGCATGTGCGCGAACATCCGCCCGCGCCTCTCGACCGCGGCGGCGGAAGTGCCATATGACCGAGCCATGGACAGTCTCATCGAACCCTCATCGCTGGCCGGCCTGGAGCCGGACACCATTTCCATCCAAAACGTCAATCTCTCGCTCGGCGCGGGCGCGGCGCGCGTTCACATTCTCAAGGATATCAGCCTGCGCGTGGCACCGGGTGAAGCGATCGGCCTGATCGGGCCGTCAGGCTCGGGGAAATCCACCTTGCTGATGGTGATGGCGGGATTGGAGCGTCCGGACAGCGGAGAGGTGGTGGTCAACGGCACCCCTTTCAATGCCCTCGACGAGGACGCGCTGGCGCGCTTCCGCGGCCGCCAGGTCGGCATCGTGTTCCAGTCGTTTCATCTGATTCCGACCATGACGGCGCTGGAAAATGTCGCGGTGCCACTGGAGCTGGCCGGCAATCCCGATGCGTCGCAGCGCGCGGCGCAAGAACTGATCTCGGTCGGTCTCGGCGACCGCCTGCATCATTATCCAACCCAATTGTCCGGCGGCGAGCAGCAGCGCGTCGCGCTGGCCCGCGCGCTGGCGCCCGATCCCGCGATTCTGGTGGCCGACGAGCCCACCGGCAATCTCGACGAAGCCACCGGCAAGCAGATCGTCGATCTCTTGTTCACCAAACACGCCGAGCGCGGCATGACGCTGGTGCTGGTGACCCACGACACCGCGCTGGCGGAGCGCTGCGACCGCGTGGTGCGGCTGCGCTCGGGCCGGATCGATGGGCAGCCCGCGGATCGCAAAGCCGCTTCATGACCGGCGCTTCCGAACCCGTATCCCGCGGCCGCCCGGCATCGCTTGCCTTGCGCTATGCCCTGCGCGAATTGCGCGGGGGCTTGCGCGGCTTTTACGTATTCATCGCCTGCATCGCGCTCGGCGTGATGGCGATTGCCGGCGTCGGCTCGGTCGCAGCCAGCCTCAGTGAGGGACTGGCGCGCGAGGGCCGTACGCTGCTTGGCGGCGATGTGGCTTTCTCCCTGATCCAGCGCGAGGCCAAGCCCGATGAAGTCGCGTTTCTCCGTTCGCGCGGGGAAGTATCGGTCGCGGCGACCTTGCGCGGCATGGCGCGCACCGGCGACGGCCGGCTGGCGCTGGTCGAGCTCAAGGCCGTGGATGGCGGCTACCCGATGCTCGGCGAGCTGACGCTCGATCCGAAGATGCCGGTGGCCGACCTGTTGGCTGAGCGCGACGGCGCCTTCGGCGCGGCCGCCGATTCGACCCTGCTGGCGCGGCTTGATCTCAAGATCGGCGACCGCGTCAGCGTCGGCAGCGCGACATTCCAGATCCGCAGCGTGGTCGGCACCGAGCCGGACAAACTCGCCGGCGGCGTCGGCTTCGGTCCGCGGTTCCTGGTCAGCGAAGCCGGCCTGCGCGCCACCGAATTGTTGCAACCCGGCAGCCTGGTGCGCTGGATCTATCGGGTAAAGCTGCCGGACAACGCGGCCGACGATCGCGCCGTGACCGCGCTCACCGATGATGCGAGAAGCGCGCTGCCCGAAGCCGGCTGGGAGATTCGCAGCCGCGGCAACGCCTCGCCGCAGCTTGAGCGCACCATCAGCCGCTTCACCCAGTTTCTCACCCTGGTCGGGCTCGCAGCGCTCCTGGTCGGCGGCGTCGGCGTCGCCAACGCCGTCAAAAGCCATATCGATCGCCGCCGCGACGTCATCGCCGCGTTCAAGGCGCTGGGCGCTACCGGCCGCGACGTCTTCACGATCTATCTGACCCAGGTGGTCGTGCTTGCCGTGATCGGCTCGGCGATCGGCCTTGCCGCCGGCGCCGCGCTGCCGTTCGTCATCGTCGGCGTGTTCGGCAAGCTGCTGCCGCTGCCGGTGGTGCCGGCGCTTCACCTTGCAGAACTCGCATTGTCCTTTGTTTACGGCCTTTTGACCGCGCTCGCCTTCGGATTGTGGCCGCTCGGCCGCGTTCATGACGTGCCGGTGGCGGCGCTGTTTCGCGAGGCGGTCAGCAGCGAGTGGCATCGCCCGCGCTGGCGCTATCTCGCTCTCATGGCCGTGGTGATTTTGCTGCTGATCGCGGTCGTGATCGGGCT
Organism: uncultured Alphaproteobacteria bacterium; assembly: GCA_963761395.1. GTDB lineage: Bacteria > Pseudomonadota > Alphaproteobacteria > Rhizobiales > Xanthobacteraceae > Bradyrhizobium. The sequence continues at coordinate 113,912 of CAVXHU010000018.1, read as the reverse complement.
CGCCTACGACAAGCGCGTCGCGGCCGTGTTCGTCGCATCCTCGATTGTTGTGTTCGCCTTGCTGCGCGGCATCGCCGCCGCCTTGATGGCGCTGGCGCGGCGGCTGCCCCGGACCCGCATCACCATGCTGCGGCTGGCGATCGCCAATATCTACCGGCCCGGCGCGTTGACGCCGTCGGTGGTGATGTCGCTTGGCCTCGGACTGGCCGTGCTGGTCACGATCACGCAGATCGACGGCAATCTGCGGCGGCAATTCCTGGCGGCGCTGCCGGACCGCGCGCCATCGTTCTATTTCATCGATATTCCCACCACCGAGGCCGACCGCTTCGGCGCATTCCTGAAAACAACCGCGCCGCAGTCGACCGTCGAGGACGTGCCGATGCTGCGCGGGCGCATCGTCGCAGCCCGCGGCGTCAAGGCGGAAGACCTCAAAGCCTCGGCCGACGCCGAATGGGTGCTGCAGAGCGACCGCGGCCTGACCTATACCGGTGAAGTCCCCAAGGGCTCCAAGGTCGTCGAAGGCAAATGGTGGAGCGCCGACTATGACGGCCCGCCGCTGGTATCCCTGGAGAAGAAGATCGCCGACGGGCTCAAGCTCAAGATAGGCGACGAGATCGTCGTCAACGTGCTCGGCCGCGACATCCCGGCCACCATCAGCAATTTGCGCACCGTGGACTGGCAAAGCCTCGGCATCAATTTCGTGCTGGTGTTCTCGCCCAACGCCTTCAAGGGCGCGCCGCATACCCATATCGCGACCCTGACCGAGACCCACCCGGACCCCGCCGGCGACGCCAAGATCATCAAATCGGTGGCTGACGCTTTCCCGATGGTGACGAGCGTGCGGGTCCGCGAGGCGCTGGAAACCATCGGCACGGTGGTCACAAACCTGGTGCTGGCGATCCGCGGCGCCAGCGCGGTGACGCTTGATCTCCGCCATTCTGGTGCTGGGCGGCGCGCTGGCCGCCGGCCATCGCCATCGGGTCTACGACGCGGTCATTCTCAAAACCCTCGGCGCTACCCGCGCGCGGCTGCTCGGCGCCTATGCGCTGGAATATCTGCTGATCGGCTTTGCGACAGCCGTTTTCGGCGTGATCGCCGGCTCGGTCGCGGCCTGGCTGATCGTGACCCGGCTGATGACGCTGAGCTTCATCTGGCAGGCCGGCAGCGCCGCCGGCGTGGTGGCGGCGGCGCTGACCGTCACGGTGGGACTGGGGCTTGCCGGGACGCTGCTGGCCCTGAACCAGAAGCCGGCCACGGTGTTGCGGAATTTATGACAAATTGTAGCAGGGGGCCGATAGGTTAACGCCGATGCGCGCCAATTCCCGCGCCTATAGGCGTTTGCTGGCACAACCGTTATCCGCCTCGCCCGAATTCGTGTTGCAGAGCGACATTCAGCCGCGCATGGAAGCTTGCAGTGAATGTGCTAGTTTCCCACATATCAGCTTGGGTCAGATGCCGGTTTGGTGACACAAAATTAATGTCAGCAAATGGCGGGTATCTGGGATAGATTTCTTAACCGGCACCGCAAACCCCTTGCGCCCCGCCGGGCAACCAACGGGAATTCGACCATGTCGGACCTAGACCGTAACTACGCTTCTCCCTTCGGCCGGGCCGCCGGGCGCATTGACGCCGCGACCGTCGACGCCGGTCTGCGCGCCTACATGCTGCGCATCTACAATTACATGAGCATCGGCCTGGCCATCACCGGCCTCGCCGCGCTCGGCATCTATATGGCGGCGGTGACAACCGATCCGGCCGGCGCCGCGGCCAAGATCGGCAACGCGTTCCTGACGCCGTTCGGCTACGCGATGTTCGTGAGCCCCCTGAAATGGCTGTTCATCCTGGCGCCGCTCGCCATGGTGTTCGTGATCTCGGCCGGCATCAACCGGCTGCGGCCGGCGACGGCCCAGATGCTGTTCTGGGTGTTCTCGGCGCTGATGGGCATCTCGCTGTCGTCGATCTTCCTGGTGTATACGCACACCTCGATCGTGCGGGTGTTCTTCATCACCGCGGCCACCTTCGGCGCACTCAGCCTCTACGGCTACACCACCAAGCGTGACATGAGCGGCATGGGCTCGTTCCTGATCATGGGCCTGTTCGGCATCATCATCGCGAGCCTGGTCAATATCTTCCTCGCCAGCTCGATGCTGCAGTTCGTGGTGTCGGTGGTCGGCGTGCTGGTGTTTGCGGGCCTCACCGCCTGGGATACCCAGCGGCTGAAGAACGATTACATCTACGGCTACGCCTCGCAGGGCGGTGACGTGGCGGAGCGTGCGGCGATCACCGGCGCGCTGTCGCTGTATTTGAACTTCATCAACCTGTTCACGCTGCTGCTGCAACTGCTCGGTCAGCGCGACTGATCGCCTCTGCGCGTTAGATTGCGAATTGAAGCCCCGGCCTCGCAGCCGGGGCTTTTCTTTTGTCAACGTCGTCATGCCCGGCCATGACGAAAGCAAGTTGATCCAGTTTCGTCTGCTGATATCCTCCTGTCGTCATGTCCTCGCCCGAAATCAGGCCCGCCGCTGCGGCCGACCTCCCGGCCATTACCGAGATCTACGAGCACGCGGTCCGCTACGGCACCGCGACGTTCGAGCTGATCCCGCCGGATCTCGCCGAGATGACGCGGCGCTTTGACGTGCTGAAGGACGGCGGCTTTCCCTATCTCGTTGCCGCCCTCGAAGGCCGCGTGGTCGGCTACGCCTATGCGGGGGCCTACCGGCCGCGGCCGGCCTATCGCTTCACGGTGGAGAATTCGGTCTATCTGCAGCCCGCGATCCATCGGCGCGGCATCGGCATGCAATTGCTGCAAAGGCTGATCGCTGACTGCGAGCAGCGCGGCTATCGGCAGATGATCGCGGTGATCGGCGATTCCGCCAACGCCGGATCGATCGGGGTGCACACCAAATGTGGATTCCAGATGATCGGGACCCATCCCGATGTCGGCTTCAAGTTCGGCCGCTGGCTCGACACCGTGATGATGCAGCGCGCGCTCGGCGACGGCGCCACGACGCTGCCGGCACATGCGCCTTAGCGTGGGGCCGCAAGAAGCCGCGTGTTCTATTCAATCACCTGGTCGGCGCTCACCAGCAGCGACGTCGGAATTGTAAGACCCAATGACTTTGCCGTTCGCATGTTGATTACCGTCTCGAACTTCGTAGGCTGCTCGATTGGCAAATCGGCGGGCTTCGCGCCCTTGAGTATCCTGTCGACATAGCTCGCCAGCCGTCGGTATGAATCGGCTAGCCGCGGCCCATAGGTGCAGAGCGCTCCGCTCTGAGCAAACACCGGCCATCCCGAAACCACCGGCGCACGATGACTCATCGCGAAATCGATGATGTTCTGCCGATTCTGAACGGCAAAGCCGTCTGCGAATAGTGAAATAGCCTGGGGAGGCTGTGCAGCCATCGAGGCAAAGGCGCCGTTGAGTTCGCCGGGGGTCGGAGTGGGAAAGTATTGAATTGTCAGACCCAGCCTGCGTCCCACAGCTTCGGAGTAGGCCCGCTCCAGGTCGACCCCAGGATGCTCTGAATTGGCAATGATAGCGACACGACGCAGATCGGGTACGATGTCCCGCAGCATTTCAAGGCGCTTGCCGTTGAGCTCAGCGGCCATGAGCGTAAGCCCAGTCATGTTGCCGCGAGGCCGGGCCAGACTGTCGGCGAGCCCTGCCGAAACCGGGTCGCCGCTAAAGACGTACACGAGAGGTACCGTCAGGTTGAGCTGACTTACGACGGGAACGGCGGCACCTTGCACGACGAGCAGATCGACCCCGAGTTTCACAAGTTCAGCAGCGAGGTCCGGCACGCGCTCGAGCGCGTCGTCGCCATAGCGATACTCGATCGCAAGATTGCGGCCCTCGACATAGCCGATCTCGGAAAACCCGGCGCGCATGGCGGCAAGGTATGGCGTCAGGCTCGACGGCTGTTGTGCGGTCAACCAGCCGATCCGCGCTGATTTCGGCACGCCTTGTGCGTGGACGCTCGGGGGCAAGATTGCGGTGGCTAGCACGGAGCCAAGAAATGCGCGTCGCTTCACGTGATTCCTATCAACGCAGGGCAGCAGGATCGTCAGATGCGATAGCGGCAACCCGGCGAGAGCCCGATTTAGACCAGCGCCAGCTTGCGGTCGATCACCAGCAACACGCGATCCAGTTCATGGCCACGGCGCAGGATCAGCCCGCTCGCCGAGATCACGCTGTAGATGCCCTGCTTGCGCGCCAGCCGCGGATCTTTCTCGATGCGGTAGATCGGCACTTCGGAAGCGCGGCGGAACACCGAGAACACCGCGCGATCCCGCAAGAAATCGATGGCATAGTCGCGCCACTCGCCATCGGCGACCATGCGCCCATACAGATTCAAGATGCGATGGAGTTCGAAACGATTAAACGTCACCCGGCTTGGCAGGGCCCCCGCAGCGGCATTGCGAGCCGCTGCGCGATTCTCGCTTGGATCGGTTTCCTCCGACATCGAACTCATGGCGCACCTCCTGTTACCTCAGGCATGATCGCGCCGACCGCCCGCCGCTGCAAGAGGCCCCGTGGCCACCGGACCGGGATTCCTGCGCTGCGGATTGTCTTGGGCCCGCTGGGACACGGGAAAAAGGCCGTTACCGGGGGAAAAAGGCCGTCACGGGATCGTTAGCGGAAATCATAATACCGCCCAACTTCCGCCCAGCGACCGCCCAGCTGGATTGCGAGACAAGAACCCTGCGTTGGCCCGGTCCTTTCGGTTCCGGATTCCTCAGCCCCCAGCCCCCCGGGGTCGTCGGGATCGGGCCTGTTCGCAGGTAGTTTATCCCCATACTGGGCCAACGCGAGTTGGTCCTTTTTCTTTTGGGGGTGTTGTCTCTTTGGGGGTGTTGTCATTCCGGGGCGCGTGCCGGCGCGAACCCGGAAATCTCACTCAATAACCTCTGGCTTGCCGGGTCCACGCGAACACGGGCGTCCCGGAACGACGATAACGGGAATTCAGTGCAGCGAGGTGTAGGCCGCCCCTAGCATCGGCCCCGGTCTGTCGCGGCTGCCGTCCTGGACATAGACCACCGCGGCATCGACGCCCTCGCGGGAAATATTTTCCAGCGGCACCGTCCAGCTGCCGGCATTGCCGTTCCAGTCACCTACCTTGAGCAGGTTGCGCACCACATTGTAGTAGGTGATTTCGCGACCACGATTCTCGCCGCGGCCGATTGAAATCGGTATCGCCTTCGAGACCGCCCCGATCCAGACTTCGCCATGAGCGGCCGCGGTGCCCTTATTCGAGGCCGCGACCGAAACGGTGATCTGCTTGCCTGACTGCGTCATCGTAACCGGCACCGACATCACGCCATCGGCCCTTTTTGTGTTGCTGATGGCGCTTTCGATACCGGCGCGGTCGCTGCCGATCATATGGAGAGATCCATTGACGACAACCTGCGGCGTGTAGACGTCGCGATCGCCGCGCATCTCGGAATAGGCTTTCTGGCGGGCGCTGAAGCGCGCATCGGCCAGCGTATCTTTCCAGCCGAGATAATCCCAATAATCGATCGGCATGCTCAGCGCGATGATCGAGGGATCCTTGGCCAACTCACCGATGATCTTGTCGGCGGGCGGACATGACGAGCATCCTTGCGAGGTGAACAGCTCCACCACCGCGCGCGGGTCGGCATGGGCCGGGCGAATGATTGCAACAATCGCGCAGACGCCAAGCGCACCTGACCATCGCGAGATACAATTATAGGCCATCATCGCTGTCATACCAAAACCCGAGAACCCCCGCATCTTCGGCGCCAAACTCGTCACGACACGACGTGTGGTTGTGCCGGTATTCATACCAAGATGGCGGCCCTTCATAGGCCGCCTTCCGTTCACTCGCCACTCACTTCGCGGTGAGGCATCGATCACAATCACGCGGCCAGTTTGCGCAGCACGTAGTGCAGGATGCCGCCGTTGCGATAATATTCGAGCTCGTCGAGCGTATCGATCCGGCACAGCAACGAGACGCGCCGCAGCGAGCCGTCGCCGGACACGATCTCCGCGGTCAGCTTCTGGCGCGGCTTCAGATCGCCCTGCAGCCCGCGAATCGTCACCGTCTCATCGCCCTTCAGCCCGATCGACTGCCAGGACGTGCCATCCTCAAAGGTTAACGGCAGCACGCCCATGCCGACGAGATTGGAGCGATGGATACGCTCGAAGCTCTGGCAAATCACGGCGCGGACGCCGAGCAGCCGCGTTCCCTTCGCGGCCCAGTCCCGTGACGAGCCATTGCCGTATTCGGCGCCGGCGAAAACCACCAGCGGCACCTTCTCGGCCTGGTACTTCATCGCGGCATCGTAGATCGACATCTGCTCGCCGTCGGGCCAGTGCCTGGTCAGGCCGCCCTCGGGGATATTGCCGTCGGCGCCCCTGAGCATGAAGTTCTTGATGCGGATATTGGCGAAGGTGCCGCGCATCATGATTTCATGATTGCCGCGCCGCGTGCCGTATTGATTGAAGTCGGCCGGACGCACCTGATGTTCGGACAGATATTTCCCGGCAGGCGACGTCAGCTTGATCGCGCCGGCCGGCGAGATGTGATCGGTGGTGATCTTGTCGCCGAACATCGCCAGAATCCGCGCGTCGACGACATCGACGATCGGTTCCGGCTGTTTCTTCATGCCCTCGAAATAAGGCGGGTTCTGCACGTAGGTCGAGCTCATGTTCCAGCGATAGGTTTCGCTCTCCACGGTCTTGATCTTGCGCCAGTTGGTGTCGCCCTTGAACACATCGGCGTAGCGCTTCTTGAAGATCGCCGACGTCACGAACTTCTTCATGATCGCGTTGATCTCTTTCGTCGTCGGCCAGATGTCCTTCAAATAGACCGGCTTGCCGTCCTTGCCGTTGGCGATCGGCTCGACCGCGAGATTTTTGGTCACCGTTCCCGCCAGCGCATAGGCCACCACCAGCGGCGGCGACGCCAGATAATTGGCCTGCACGTCCGGACTGACGCGGCCTTCGAAATTGCGGTTACCCGACAGCACGGCGGCGGCGATGATGCCGTTGTCGTTGATCGATTTCGAAATCTCTTCCGGCAGCGGACCCGAGTTGCCGATGCAGGTGGTGCAGCCGAAGCCGATCAGGTTGAAGCCGACCTTGTCGAGATCGAGCTGCAGTCCGGAATTGGAAAGATATTCCGCCACCACCTGGCTTCCCGGCGCCAGCGAGGTTTTCACCCAGGGTTTTGCGGTAAGGCCCTTGGCGGCGGCGTTGCGCGCCAAAAGTCCCGCGCCGATCAGCACGCTCGGATTGGACGTGTTGGTGCAGGAGGTGATCGCCGCGATCACGACGTCGCCATGACCGAGATCGAAATTGCGATGCTCGACCGCATAGCGCTTCGAGGCATCGGTAGCTTTCTTGTATTCGCTGGCCATCGCCGCGGCAAAGCCGTCCGCGACCGCAGGCAGCGCGACGCGGCCTTCGGGGCGTTTCGGGCCGGCCATCGACGGCACCACGTCGCCGAGATCGAGCGTCAAGGTCTCGGTGAACACCGGATCGGGCGATTTGGCGGTGCGGAACAACCCTTGCGCCTTGGCGTAGGCGGTCACCAGCGCGACCCGCGCCGGCGCGCGGCCCGAGGTCTTGAGATAATCGATGGTTTCGGCATCGACCGGGAAGAAGCCGCAGGTCGCGCCATACTCAGGCGCCATATTGCCGATGGTCGCCTTGTCCGCCACCGAGAGATAATCCAGACCGGGGCCGAAAAACTCCACAAATTTTCCGACCACGCCCTGCTTGCGCAGCATCTGCGTCACCGTCAGCACCAGATCGGTGGCGGTGACGCCTTCCTTGAGTTGACCCTTGAGCTTGAAGCCGACCACTTCCGGCAGCAGCATCGACAGCGGCTGGCCGAGCATCGCGGCTTCCGCCTCGATGCCGCCGACGCCCCAGCCGAGCACGGCCAGGCCGTTGACCATGGTGGTGTGCGAATCGGTACCGACCAGCGAATCCGGATAGGCGACCTCGAAGGTGCCTTTCTTCTTGCCGACCGTCATCTTCTCCTTGCGGGTCCACACCGTCTGCGCGAGGTATTCGAGATTGACCTGATGGCAGATGCCGGTGCCGGGCGGCACCACGGAGAAATTTGAAAACGCCTTCTGGCCCCATTTCAGGAATTCGTAGCGCTCCTGATTCTGCTTGTATTCCTCGACCACATTCTTGGCGAACGCCTTGTTGTCGCCGAAGAAGTTGACGATCACGCTGTGGTCGATGACGAGATCGACCGGTACCAGCGGATTGATCTTCTCGGCGTCGCCGCCGAGTGCCTGCATGGCATTGCGCATCGCCGCGAGATCGACCACCGCCGGCACGCCGGTGAAATCCTGCATCAGCACCCGCGCCGGGCGGAATGCGATTTCATGCTCGAGCGCGCGCTTCTTCAGCCACTTCGCAACCGCCAGAATATCGTCCTTCTTGACGGTGCGGTCGTCTTCATTGCGCAGCAGGTTTTCCAAGAGCACCTTCATGGAATAAGGAAGTTTGGAAATTCCCTTCAGACCGTTCTTCTCGGCGGCGGGCAGGCTGTAATAGACGTAGGTCTTGCCGCCGACCTTGAGGGTCTTCTGGCATTTGAAGCTGTCGAGCGAGGTCATGTGAGGAAATCCCAATTGTCAGTTATACCCGATAAGGGTATCAAAACACCGTCAGCGAGGCTGGCCTGATGGCTTGCAGCTGCGGATTGTGTGCTGCATCAAGTTCCGGCTTATAGAATCTTTCGAATGGCACCGCCACACCGACAATCGTGCTGCAGCATTGCGGCACCCACAATTTCCGATGCGGTACCCTAAGCTTTTTAGAGGGCTGTAAAGAGGCAAAATGCGGCTCTCGGGACGGGATGTCAGGTGTGTGCGAGGCGGCCGGGAAATTTTCTCAGGGGTCGATTTTGAGGCCTCCTCGGGCGAGGCGCTGGCTGTCACCGGCCCCAATGGGTCCGGCAAAACCTCGCTGCTGCGGCTGATCGCCGGGCTACTGACGATAGCAAGCGGGTCGATCGGGCTCGAGGGCGGCGAGCGCGAGCTGACGTTACCCGAACAGGCCCATTATCTCGGCCACCGCGACGCGCTGAAATCCGCGTTGAGCGTGATGGAGAATCTATCGTTCTGGCGGGATTTTCTCGGCGGCGAGGCATTCGATGCCAGGACAAGCCTTGCCGCGGTCGGGCTCGATCATGCCGCGCATTTGCCGGCGGCGTACCTGTCGGCCGGACAGCGGCGGCGGCTCTCGATCGCCCGATTGCTTGTGGTGCGGCGGCCGGTCTGGCTGCTGGACGAGCCAACCAACGCGCTCGACACCGCCGGGCAGAGCATGTTCGCAGCCCTGATGGGCGATCATCTGTCGCGCGGCGGCCTGATCATTGCCGCCACGCATGCGCCATTGGGAATTGCCGCGCGCGAATTGCGGATCGGAGGCGGCTCGTGAGCGCCCTCGCTGCACTCATAAGAAGGGACATCAAAATCGCGCTGCGGGTCGGCGGCGGTGCGCTGATCGGCGTGTTGTTCTTTCTCACAGTCGTGGTGCTGATGCCGTTCGCGGTCGGACCCGATCTCGCACTGCTGACGCGGCTCGGTCCGGCAATTCTCTGGATCGGCGCGCTGCTCGCAAGCCTGCTCACCCTCGACCGGCTGTTCATGGCCGATCACGAGGACGGTTCGCTCGATCTGATCGTGATGGGCCGCACGCCGCTGGAACTGGCCTGCGCCGCCAAAGCGCTGGCGCACTGGCTGGCCGCCGGACTGCCGCTGATCATCGCCACGCCGGTCCTGGGCCTGTTGTTGAATCTCGATGCAACATCGACCTCAGCCGTCGCGTTGACGCTGCTGGCGGGCACGCCGGCGCTGACCTTTACCGGCATGATCGGCGCAGCACTGGCGGTGACGCTGCATCGCGGCGGGCTGCTGCTTGCGGTGCTGGTGCTGCCGCTGTCGATCCCGGTGCTGATATTCGGCGTCGCAGCCTCGCAAGCCGCGATATCAGGGCCGCTGTCGTTCGGAACGCCGTTTTCGATCCTGTGCGCGCTGTCGCTGGTCAGCTTTGTCATTGGACCGTTCGCTGCCGCCGCCAGCCTGCGGCATGGACTGGACTGATCGCCCGATTGATGCCGATCAACTCTCGCGGAGCCGGGATGAATCAAGACAAGTCACATTGCCTGCCGCAGCCGCTGCGATTATCAGGGACCCCATGACGCTGGTCGATCTCGCCAACCCCACAAAATTCCTGACGCTGACCGCGCGCCTGTTGCCGTGGCTGGCGGCGGCAACCGCCGTCCTGCTGCTGATCGGCCTCTATCAATCGGCCATGGCGCCCGACGACTACCAGCAGGGCGCCACCGTGAAGATCATGTTCATCCACGTGCCGAACGCGTGGCTGTCGATGTTCGTCTGGGGCGTGATGAGCCTGGCTGCGCTGGGCACGCTGGTGTGGCGGCATCCGCTGGCCGACGTCGCCGCCAAGGCCGCCGCCCCGATTGGGGCCGCCTTTACGTTTCTCGCACTGGTGACGGGCTCGCTGTGGGGACGGCCGATGTGGGGCACCTATTGGGAGTGGGATGCGCGGCTGACCTCGGTGCTGATTTTGTTTCTGATGTATCTCGGCCTGATCGCGCTGTGGCGGGCGGTCGAAGATCCCTCGCGCGCCGCGCGAGCGGCTGCGATCCTGACGCTGGTCGGCGCCATCAATCTGCCGATCATCAAATTCTCGGTCGACTGGTGGAATACCCTGCATCAGCCGGCCTCGGTGATGCGGATGGGCGGACCTGCGCTCGACCGCGCGTTTTTGATTCCGCTGCTGGTGATGGCGCTGGCGTTTTCGCTGTTGTTCGTGACGCTGCATCTGGCGGCGATGCGCAACGAGATCCTGCGCCGCCGGGTGCGCGCGTTGCAATTGATGCAGGTTGCGCAAGCCAGCCAGGGTCCCGCGTGAACGCGATGTCGCTTGGTCCCTATGCATCCTTCATCGTGACATCCTATCTGCTGGCCGCAGGCGTGGTGCTGATCCTGATCGCCTGGATCGTGGTCGATTATCGCCGCCAGAAGCAGCGCCTGAGCGAGCTCGACGCATCAGGCGTTGTCAGGCGCTCCGGGCGCAGCGCGGCGGAGTTCCGATGAGCGAGCCTTCAACAACCGGCGCATCGCCGCAACGGCGCTCCTGGCTGATGGCGCTGCCGCTGATCGCGTTCGCAGCACTGGCCGCGATCTTCTGGTTCCGGCTGGGCGATGGCGACCCCTCGCGCATCCCCTCCGCCCTGATCGGCCACCCGGCGCCGCAAACCGCGCTGCCGCCGCTTGAGGGCCTCGCCGATAACGGCACGCCGGTGCCCGGGCTCGACCCGGCCGTGTTCAAGGGCAAGGTCAGCGTCGTCAATGTCTGGGCGTCATGGTGCGTGCCCTGCCACGACGAAGCGCCGCTGCTGACCGAGCTTGCCCGCGACAAGCGGCTGCAGCTGGTCGGCATCAACTACAAGGACGCCCCCGATAATGCGCGACGCTTTCTCGGCCGCTACGGCAATCCGTTCGGCATTGTCGGCGTCGACGGCAACGGCCGCGCCTCGATCGAATGGGGCGTCTATGGCGTGCCCGAAACCTTCATTGTCGGCCGCGAAGGCACCATCGTCTACAAGATGGTCGGCCCGGTCACTTCAGCGAATTTCGATACCGTGCTCAAGGCCGAGATCGACAAGGCGCTGAAGGCGGGAAGTTAACCGCTCGACGTCATTCCAAAATAAATATCTGCTTTTATCTGCCGTTCATTTGGCGGCCATGGCGGCGCCACGAATTCGAAGCTAGCTTGATGGCGTTACTTAAAACCGTCCTTGGAGGGACAGACCCCATGCGTCATTTCACGCTCGCTTCACTCGCTGCAACTGCGCTCACTTTGGGCCTGCTGACGGCTTCGCCGTCGATGGCCCAGACCGCGCAACCCGCCGCCAAATCCGACAAGATGGCTCCCGCTCCGAAAGCGTCGGAGTTGAAGATGGCGCCGGCGCCCAAGGCCGAACTGCTCGACATCAATTCCGCCAGCGCCGAACAACTCGACGCGCTGCCGGGAATCGGCAAGGCGTATTCCGCGGCCATCATCAAGGGCCGTCCCTACAAGGGCAAGGACGAACTGGTGCAGAAGAATATCGTGCCGCAAAAGACCTATGACGGCATCAAGGACAAGATCATCGCCAAGCAGAAGAGCTGATTGCTTAACCTCTCCCCGTCCGTTACGGGGAGAGGTCGAAATTCTCGCTGCGCGAGAATTTCGGGTGAGGGGCCGGGCACGGCACTCAACACGTTTTCAGAATTCGCGGACTGAAAGAGCCCCTCACCCCGCCCTCTAAGAGCGAGCTTCGCTCGTCTCGACCCCGCAAGTGCGGGGCGAGGGAGTAGAGAGCGGCGCACTGCAAGGCGCCTCACCCCTTGGTCACGTCGCCGGCCTCCGCTTCGCTCGCCTCCAGCGACGCCGGCTCCAGATGGTAGCGCTTGGTCAGCGGCATCTGCGTGATCGCAAAACCCATCGTCAGCGGGATCACGCCGAACGCCTTGAACGCGACCCAGAAATCGGTGCTCTGGGTGCGCCAGATGATTTCATTGAGGATCGCCATCGCCAAGAAGAACAATGCCCAGCGCTTGGTGAGGATGCGCCAGCCTTGCGGCGTGAGGTTGAACATCTGGTCGAACATGATCGCGATGAAGGAGCGGCCGAACAGCAAGCCGCCGCCGAGGACCGCGGCGAACAGGCCGTAGATGATGGTGGGCTTGACCTTGATGAAGGTTTCATCATGCAGCACCAGCGTCAGCGTGCCGAACACGATGACGATGACGCCGGTGACCAGCGCCATCATGGGCACGTGCCGCGTCACCGCGTAGGACGCGATCATCGCCGCGACGATGGCCACCATGAACGCGCCGGTGGCGACGAACAGATTGAACCTGGCGTTGGCGACGAAAAAAATCATCAGCGGACCGAGCTCGGTCGCGAGCTTGAACAAGGGATGCGGGGTGGTCTTGTCCATTGATCTATCCATCAAGTTCAGCTTGTCGCCATCCTTCGAGACGGCGCTTCGCGCCTCCTCAGGATGAGGACTTTCCGTGTGACTCTGCCCTCATCCCGAGGAGCGGCGTAGCCGCGTCTCGAAGGATGAAGCCTATTCAATCCCTGCGATCGCCTGCGCGAAATCCCGCGCGGTGAACGGCGCCAGATCGTCGATGCTCTCGCCGACGCCGATGAAGTGCACCGGCAGCCTGTGCTTTTCGGCCAAAGCCACCAGGATGCCGCCGCGCGCGGTGCCGTCGAGCTTCGTCATCACCAGGCCCGTGACCCCCGCGGTACGATGAAACGCTTCGACCTGCGACAACGCATTTTGTCCTACCGTGGCATCCAGCACCAGCAGCACCGCATGCGGCGCCGACGCATCGACCTTCTTGATGACGCGAACGACCTTTTCAAGCTCGTTCATCAGCTCGGCCTTGTTCTGCAGGCGGCCTGCGGTGTCGACCAGCAGCACGTCGAGCTTTCCCTCCCGCGCCGCGGTCAATGCGTTGAAGGCAAGGCTCGCGGAATCCGAGCCCTGCGCGCCTGATATGACAGGCGATTTGGTGCGCTCGCCCCAGATCTTCAACTGCTCGATCGCGGCGGCGCGAAAGGTGTCGCCGGCGGCCAGCATCACCCTGCGGCCTTCGGCGCTCAATCTGGCCGCAAGCTTGCCGATGGTCGTGGTCTTGCCGGAACCGTTGACGCCGACCACGAGAATGACGAATGGCTTGTGCGCTTGGTCGATCTCAAGCGGCTTCGCCACCGGTGCCAAAACCTTTTCGACTTCGGTCGCGACCACCGACTTCACGTCATCCGCCGTGATCGCCTTGTCGTAACGGCCGACGCCGACGGCCGTGGCGATGCGCGCCGCCACCTCGGTGCCCAAATCGGCGCGCAGCAGCACATCCTCGATATCGTCCAGCATCGCGCGATCGAGCTTGCGCTTGGTGACGAGATCGGCCACCGCCGACCCGAGCGAACTCGAGGTGCGCTTCAGGCCGCTGGACAGCCGCCGCCACCAGCTCAGCTTCGTCTTTTCAGGAGTGGTATCGTTCATGTCGGGGGTGTGTTAGCGGTTTCGCGCCATGAGCGAAAGTCTTGACCGATCGACCGAAGTTCCCGAACTGACCGCGGACGAGATTCAGGCCCGTGTGCTCTATCGCGACGGGCTGATGCTGGTGATCGACAAGCCCGCGGGGCTGCCGGTGCATCGCGGCCCCAAGGGCGGCGCCAATCTGGAATCCTCCTTCGACGCGCTGCGGTTCGGCCTGCCGCGCCCGCCGGTTCTCGCCCACCGGCTCGACCGCGACACCTCCGGCTGCCTCGTGCTTGGACGCCATCGCAAGGCAACCGCGTCGCTCGGCCTGTTGTTCAAGCATGGCAGGATTTCAAAAACCTATTGGGCGGTGGTCGAAGGCGGCCCGGCCGAGGATGAGGGCACCATCGACATGCCGCTCGGTCGTCTCAACGCCGAGCGCGGCTGGTGGCAGAAGTCCGATCCGCAAGGGCAATCGGCGGTCACCAACTGGAAAGTGCTGGGGCGCGGCGACCGCCTCACCTGGCTCGCGCTCGAACCGGTCACCGGCCGTACCCATCAATTGCGCGTTCACTGTGCCGAAATGGGCTGGCCGATCATCGGTGATAATATCTATGGAAATGGCCCCCGCTTCGGCGAGCCGCGATTGCACCTGCATTCCCGCGAGATCGTGATTCCGATTTCGAAAAACAAGGACCCGGTGCGGGTGAGCGCACCGGCGCCGGCGCATTTGCAAGAGCGGCTCAGGGCGTGCGGTTGGAATGGACAGGACGAACAAGCGTCCAGCGCTTAATGCCCGTAACAGGGATAAACTCTACCAGCGTCGCCGCCGCGAAAGCGGATGATCCAGTATTCCAGAGCAGCTAGTGGCTAATCGCTATCAGCCGCGGCGTACGTGGATCGCCCGGTCAAGCCGGGCGATGACAGCTCATGTGAGGCGCCGCGCAATTTACACCGTCAATCGCATCCCGTCATGGCCGGTGACCGTGAGCGCCCGCACCGCGCCCGGCGTTTCGCCCGCAATCGCCACCGGCAGAAAATGCTCGGTGCGGCCCTGCGTGGCGCTTTCGATCAGAACCTGACGCGTCGCGCCGTTCTCTGATCTCAGCCGCCTTTGCAAGGCAGCCTCGCCGTCGCCCGCAACCGCCTGGCGCGTTCCTTGATCGCATCGCCGGAAACTTGCGGCATTCGCGCCGCCGGCGTGCCCGGGCGCGGTGAATAGGGAAATACGTGCAGAAATGTCAGATCGCACGCTTCCACCAACTCCTGCGAGCGCTTAAACATTTCCTCGGTCTCGGTCGGAAAGCCCGCGATGATATCGGCGCCGAGCGCGATGTCCGGCCGCAACCGCCGCACCTGCGCGCAAAATCGAACCGCATCGTCGCGGCAATGCCGCCGCTTCATCCGCTTCAAAATCAGATCGTCGCCGGACTGCAGCGACAGATGCAGATGCGGCATCAAACGTTCGTCATCGGCGATGACGTCGAGCAAATCGCGATCGACCTCGACCTGATCGATCGATGAAATCCGCAACCGCTTCATTTCCGGCACGTGCCGCAAGATCTGCTTGATCAGCATGCCGAGTTTCGGGGTACCCGGCAGGTCCGCGCCATAGCTCGTGAGATCGACGCCGGTCAGCACGATCTCGGCGTGGCCGCGCTCGACCAGCGCGCGGACCTGGCTGACCACCGCGCCCATCGGCACCGAACGCGAATTGCCGCGGCCATAGGGGATGATGCAGAAGGTGCAGCGGTGATCGCAGCCGTTCTGCACCTGCACGAATACCCGCGGCAAGCCGTTCTGAAATCCTTCCACGAGATGCGGCGCCATCTCGCTTGACCGCCATGATGTCGGTGACCGCGATCTTTTCGCTTTGTTCGATGCCGAATGTTGCGGCGGCGTCGAGCGCGGTGCGCGCGAGCGCGCCAGGCCTCGCCCCGCATCTTGTCGTCATTGCCGACGACGCGGTCGACCTCGGCCATGGCGGCGAACATCTCGGGCTTTATCTGCGCCGCGCAGCCGGTCACCACGATCCGCGCTTGAGGCCGCTCGCGCTTCAGCCGGCGGATCGATTGCCGCGCCTGCGCCACGGCTTCGTTGGTCACCGCGCAGCTATTGATGACGATGGTCTCGGTGAGACCCGCGCCTTCTGCCTCGCGGGCGATCACTTCGGATTCGAAGGCGTTGAGGCGGCAGCCGAAGGTGATGACGTCGACGCTCATCTTCAGGCGACGGAGGCAAACAGCGCGGGATCGAAGCGGCCTTCATACTCAAAGGTCGCCGGACCCGTCATCAAGACGTGGTCGTCACGCTCGCGCCATTCGATGGAGAGTTCGCCGCCGGGCAGCGATATCTGCACCATGCGGTTGGCGCGCTTCAGCCGCGCCGCCGCCACCGCGGTGGCGCAGGCCGCCGAACCGCAGGCCTTGGTCAGCCCGGCGCCGCGCTCCCAGGTGCGGATCGTGATGTGGTCGCGATCGACGATGTGCGCCAGCGTGATATTGGCGCGCTCCGGAAAGATCGGATGGTTTTCCAGCAGCGGCCCGAAGCGGGCGAGATCGTAGGCGTTGACGTCGTCGACCCAGAAGATCGCATGCGGATTGCCCATGCTGACCGCGGACGGCGTGTGCAGCACCGGCGCGTCGATCGGGCCGATCTGCAGCTCGATCGAGCGGGTGTCGCGAAACTCTTCCGCCAGCGGAATATCCTTCCAGCCGAATTTCGGCGCGCCCATGTCCACGGTGTAGAGACCGTCGGATGGCCCCCGCCAGCAATTCAACAGGCCCGCCGCGGTCTCGAAGGTGGCTGCGGTCTGGCCGGTAGCCTCGAACAGCCGGCGCGCCACGCAGCGCATGCCGTTGCCGCAGGCGGCAGCTTCCGAGCCGTCATTGTTGTAGATGCGGATGAAGGCCTCGGTGCCCGGAAGCCGCGGCGGCTGCAGCACCATCAGCTGGTCGTAAGGCACGCCGGCGGGCGAGGCCACCGCGCGCGCGTCCTCGGATGTGACGGCGGCCGGCTTGTCGCGCAGATCGACCACGACGATTTCGTTGCCGATGCCGTTCATCTTGGCAAACGCATGGTTGGCGAGCGCGCTCATGGAATTTCCCGATTTGTGCGTACCTTATATGGCGAAGGATGCCGGATTGGCCAGTGCGGCAAATCTGTGTCGGCCAGCTTTGCCGGAGCGGGGAGGCCCATGACGTATCTGTCATGGGACGAAAGCGGGCCTCGCGTGTTAGCATGGCCGCGGTTCGTCACACGCTTCGCCGACGGTGAAACCGGGTCACCCAGGCCGGACGCGACCGCTGAACAATTCTATGGAGAATACTGAATGAATTTCCCCCGCTCCTTCCGCCTTGCCATGGTCGCGCTGGTCCCGGCAGCCGCGATTTCGCTTGGTCTCGGCAACGTGCTGGCGCAGTCGCCGCCGGCTGCGGCGCCTCCCGCTGTCAGCTACGCCGGCGACGCCGGCACCTGGCGCTCCGGCCGCACCCGCCCCGCCGCCGACAGCAACCCCGGCTCCAGCCGCCAGCCCCTCGGCTGCTCCCACAACGCCGCCGGCGGCCGCGGAGACCCCGGCGACACCACCCGCGGCTGCCGCGCCGGTCCAGACCGCGGATCCGTTTGGCGAACAAATCACGCTGGCGCCGAAAACGGTTGTCATCATGAAGGGCAACGCCAACTGGGATTCGGCGTTCGACACCCTGATCAATTCCTTCAAGTCGCTGTCAGCGTTGCTCGACAAGCAGGGCATCAAGCCCGCCGGCAATGCGATGATCGTCTATACCTCCACCGACGATACCGGCTTCACCTATCTGGCGGAGATTCCGGTCGAGCAGGATCCGAAGAACCTGACCAAGGACATGAGCATCGGCAAATCGCCCGAGGGCAATGCGCTGAAGTTTGTCCATCGCGGCTCCTACGACAATATGGACAACACCTATGAGGCCATCACCAATCACCTCGACGACAAAAAACTCGAAGCCAAAGACACCTTCATCGAGGAATACATCACCGACCCGCTGAAGACCGCGGAGGATAAGCTCGTGATCAACGTCTATGTGCCGCTGAAATGAGCCTCATGAAGCATCGCGCGGCGCTCGCCGCCGCCATCATGGCGGGCCCGCTGCTCGCTGCGCCGGCGCTGGCGCAGACGCAGACCATGCCCCCGGCGGTGATTTCCGTCACCGGCGAGGCCACCGTCTCGGTGCCGCCCGACCTGGCGCAGATCGACGGCGGCGTGACGACGGAGGCTAAAACCGCGCGCGAGGCCTCCGATGCCAACAACGCGGCGATGGGCAAGGTGTTGCTGGCGCTGAAGGGCGCCGGCATCGACGAGAAGGATTTCCAGACCTCGCGGCTGTCGCTGCAGCCGCAAACCGCGCCGAACCGCACCGGTCCCTCCGCCATCGTCGGCTACCGCGCCAGCAATCGCGTGACGCTCCGGCTACGCGACGTCACCAAGGTCGCAAGCGTGATCGACACGCTGGTGGCTGCCGGCGCCAACGATATCGGCGGCATCAATTTCATGGTGTCACAGGCGTCGAAACTTCTCGATGAGGCCCGCGAGCAGGCGATTGCCGATGCCCGCCGCAAGGCCGAGATTTACGCCAAGGCCGCCGGCGTCACGCTCGGCGCGCCGCTCAGCATCTCGGAGGCGGGTGCGCCCGGCCCAATCCTCTATCGCAGGATGGCCGCCGGCATGGCCGCGTCCGCGCCGGTGGCGCAGGGCGAAGAGACGCTTGCGGTCACGGTGGGCGTGTCCTGGGCGATCAAACCGGCCGGGCAGTAGTTCCCCCTCGCCCCGCTCTTGCGGGGAGAGGGTTGGGGTGAGGGGCTGCTATCCGCGAAGATTCTGAAGACGTATTGCGTTCGGTACCCCCTCACCCGGCGCTTCGCGCCGACCTCTCCCCGCAAGCGGGGCGAGGTTAGAGTTGCCACACCTGCCCCGGTTTGAGCGCGACAAACCGCTCGCGCGGAATCTTCGCTTCATCGAGCGCGGCATGCAGCGCGGTGACCGGCGCATCGATCGCCTCGTCGGTCAGTTGAAACGTGCCGTGGTGATGCGCCAGCGCCTGCGCGGCGCCGCAATCGGCCAGCGCCTTCACCGCGTCGGATGGGTTCATGTGCTGGTCGCGCATGAACCAGCGCGGCTCGTAGGCGCCGATCGGCAGGATCGCCAGCCGCAACGGTCCATGGGCTTGCGCGACGCCACGAAAATGCTTGCCGTCGCCATAGCCGGAATCGCAGACGATGTAGATCTTGCCCGCCGGAGTTTCGAGGATGAAACTCGCCCACAACGCCTTGTTGCGGTCGAACAGTCCGCGCGCCGACCAGTGCCGGGTCGGCACCATCGTGACGGCGATGCCGCCTCCGAGTTCAACGCGGTCGTGCCAGTCGAACGCCTCGGCGCGGATCGCCTCATCGGCGCTGCGCATGGTGACATCGTTACCGAGCGGCGTGACCACCCGCGGCGAGAATTTCGCGGCGAGATTTGAAAGCGTCGCGATATCGAGATGATCGTAGTGGCCGTGCGACACCAGCGCGACGTCGACCTTCGGCAGCGCGTCGAACGCAATCCCGGGATCGTTGTGACGCTTCGGCCCGGCCCAACTTACCGGCGAGGCGCGCGCCGACCACATCGGATCGATCACAATATTCAGGCCTGATGTCTGGATCAGCCAGCTGGCGTGACCGACAAACGACAACCGCACCGTCTCGCCGTTGACGCGTGCCGGCGGCGTGTCGGCATGCGGGCTCGGCGCCCACTCAGGCCAGGCCTGCCGCTGCCTGCCGGGGCCAAATTGCCAGCGCAACACTTCACCAAGCGATTTCGGCGGCACGCCATCGGGATCGAAAAATTGTCTGCCGTCGAAATGATCGGACACCGGCCCGGCATAGGTTTTCATACGTGACATCCAGACCGATGGCACGCCGATCACGGCTGCAGCGCCAGAGAGCAGCCCCAACACACGGCGGCGGGTGATGTTCATGGCCCCGATTGGCCTCAAAACGCGCGTTTCGGCAAGGGGGTGAGCCGGTCGGCCGGGTTCACGAAAACGCCATTTTGCCGCGACTTTTCTTGACTTTCGGAGGCTGCGGGGGTTTAACGCCCCCACTCCTCGAAAAGACGTTCTTTTCGACCCGCCGCCCGGCCCTCGAGGCCGGAGGTCAACGTCCGACAGCGCGCTGCGCCCTCGGGCGCAAAGGTGTTTGGAATATCCGTCGTCGCGATGACGGTCTCTTCTCCCTCGCCCCGCTCTTGCGGGGAGAGCGGGTGAATCCAGTACCCCAGGACGCCTCGATCCTGACCCGAAGCCGCGCGAATGCTGGACCTCATCTCGAGAGGATGCGGTCTAAAGGTCAGGTAGATCGCCACCCTTCGAGACGCAGGCTACGCCTGCTCCTCAGGGTGAGGCAGCAGGAAGAAACACGTGTTCGACAATCTGTCGGAAAAGCTTGGTGGCATTCTCGATCGGCTGACGCGGCGCGGGTCGCTGACCGAAGCCGACGTCGATGCCGCGATGCGCGAGGTGCGCCGCGCGCTGCTCGAGGCCGACGTCTCGCTCGACGTGGTCCGAAGTTTTACCGAAAAAGTCCGCGAGCAGGCGATCGGCGCCACCGTGGTCAAGTCGGTAACCCCCGGCCAGATGGTGGTGAAGATCGTTCATGACGAGCTGATCGCGACGCTCGGCTCCGACGGCCAGACCATCGACCTCAACGCCGTGCCGCCGGTCGCGATCATGATGGTCGGCCTGCAGGGCTCCGGCAAGACCACCACGACAGCGAAACTTGCCCGTCGCCTGACCCAGCGCGACAAGCGCAAGGTGCTGATGGCTTCGCTCGATATCTATCGCCCCGCGGCGATGGAACAGCTCGCGGTGCTCGGGCGCGACCTCGATATCCAGACCTTGCCGATCGTCGCCGGCCAGAAGCCGGCGCAGATTGCAAAGCGCGCGCTGGAAGCCGCAAAGCTCGGCGGCTACGACGTGGTGCTGCTCGACACCGCCGGGCGCACCACGCTCGACGAAGAGATGATGGCGGAAGCCGCCGAGATCAAAACATCGGCCAATCCGCATGAAGTGCTGCTGGTCGCGGACTCCTTGACCGGCCAGGACGCGGTCAATCTGGCGCGATCGTTCGACGAGCGCGTCGGCCTCACCGGCATCGTGCTGACGCGGGTCGACGGCGACGGCCGCGGCGGCGCCGCGCTGTCGATGCGCGCGGTCACGGGAAAGCCGATCAAGCTGATCGGCACCGGCGAAAAAACCGACGCGCTGGAAGATTTTCATCCGAGCCGGATTGCGGGGCGGATTCTCGGCATGGGCGACGTGGTGTCGCTGGTCGAGAAAGCCGCCGCGAATATCGACGCGGAAAAGGCCGCGCGCGTCGCCGAAAAAATGCGCAAGGGTCAGTTCGACCTCTCCGACATGCGCGAGCAATTGCTGCAGATGGCGAATATGGGCGGCATCAGCGGCTTGATGGGCATGATGCCCGGCATTGCGAAAATGAAAAACCAGATCGCGAATGCGGGGATCGACGACAAGATTTTGAAGCGTCAGGTCGCGGTGATCGATTCGATGACGCGGGCTGAGCGCAAGAGCCCCGATATCCTCAAAGCCAGCCGCAAGAAGCGCATCGCCGCCGGCGCCGGCGTCAAGGTCGAGGAAGTCAACAAGCTCTTAAAGATGCACCGGAACATGGCCGACATGATGAAGGCGATGGGCTCGGGCAAGCGCGGCCCGATGGCCGGCATCGCGCAGGCGATGGGCTTTGGCGGCGGCATGCCGTCGCCGGAGCAGATGAAGGCACTTGCGGAAAAAATGCCTGGCGGTGCGGGGCCGGGCGGCATGCCCGCGCTGCCGAAGGATCTTCCCGCAGGTCTTCGCTCCGGCTTGCCGAACTTGCCGGGGCTAACGGGCTTAAGCGGCAAGCCGACCTTGCCGGGCCTTGGCGGCTTCCCCGGACCGGGGAAGAAGAAATGACCTCTCTTTCGTCATTGCGAGCCAACGGGTCGCGCGCATGCGCGCCCGATGACAGGCTCCGCGAAGCAATCCATATCGCCGCGACGCAAGAAGCTGGATTGCTTCGTCGCTTCGCTCCTCGCAATGACGAGAACCATTCACCCGAATTCTGCTCACGTTACTTTTTCGAACTCACAGGAGAACCAAATGTCAGTCGTTATCCGCCTTGCTCGCGCAGGCACCAAGAAGCGCCCGGTCTACCACGTCGTCGTCGCCGACTCGCGCTTTCCGCGCGACGGCCGCTTCATCGAGCGTCTCGGCCATTTCAATCCGCTGCTGCCGAAGGACAACGAGGCGCGGCTGAAGCTCGACATGGACAAGGTCAAGGCCTGGCTCGCCAAGGGCGCGCAGCCGTCGGACCGCGTATCGCGTTTCCTCGATGCCGCCGGCGTGGCAAAACGCACCGCGCGCAACAATCCGGAAAAGGCGGTGCCGCGCAAGGAGCGTAAAGCGCAAGCCGAAGCCGCCGCCAAGACGGCGTAAGCGTAGCGGCGCGCGACGGTGGCCAGCACCGATTTGCGTCGCCCGGATCGGTGCCGCGCATGGCGTGCGCGGCGCGGTAAAGCTGTGGACTTTTACGGAAGACCCGCTTGCCGTGAAGCGCTACGGGCCTCTGGTGACAAAGGACGGCGCGCGTCAGTTCGAGGTGACGGACGCCCGCGAGGCCAAGGGACATCTGGTCGCGACGCTGAAAGGCATCGCGACGCGCGAAGATGCCGAGCGCCTCAACGGCCTCGAACTCTACATCGCGCGCGAACAACTGCCGGCGACCGATGAAGACGAATATTACCACGCCGACCTGATCGGGCTCGCCGCGGTTACGCCCGCGAATGAGCCGCTCGGCCGCGTCATCGCGATCCACAATTTCGGCGCCGGCGATATCATCGAGATCGCGCCCGCGCATGGCGCAACGATGCTGCTGCCGTTCACCAACGCGGTGGTGCCGTCGGTCGATCTCAAGGGCGGGCGCGTGGTGATCGAATTGCCTGCGGAGATCGAGGGCGACGATCCCTCCAGTGCGGGGCTTGCCTCCATATCTGAGCATGGCTGCCGAGGCAAAAATCTGGCGCGCCACCGTCCTCACCCTTTTCCCGGAAATGTTCCCGGGGCCGCTCGGCGTCAGCCTTGCCGGCAAGGCGCTGGCGACAGGCCTGTGGGCCCTGGAGGCGCGCGATATCCGGGACTCGGCCACCGACCGCCACCGCAGCGTCGACGATACCCCGGCCGGCGGCGGCCCCGGCATGGTGCTGCGCGCCGACGTGCTGGCTGATGCCATCGACGCGGCGGAGATATCCGCCGATCGTCCCCGCCTGCTGATGAGCCCGCGGGGTCGGCCATTGACCCAGTCCCGGGTCGTGGAACTCGCCGCCGGGCCGGGGCCCCTGATCGTCTGCGGCCGGTTCGAGGGCATCGACCAGCGGGTGATCGAGGCCCGCAACCTGGAGGAAGTATCGGTCGGAGATTATGTGCTGTCCGGCGGCGAGATCGCCGCCATGGCGCTGATCGATGCCTGCGTCCGGCTGCTGCCCGGCGTGATGGGCAAGCTGGCGTCCGGAGCCGACGAAAGCTTTTCGGACGGCCTACTGGAATACCCGCAATATACCCGCCCGCAGGAGTTCGAGGGCCAGCCGATCCCGGAGATCCTGCTGTCGGGGGACCATGCCCGGGTCGCGGCCTGGCGCCGGGCCGAGGCCGAAGCCCTGACGCGGGCGCGGCGGCCCGATCTCCTGATCGCCGGGACCAAGGGCCAAAAACGCCCAAAAAACCCGACGGAAGGGTGACAAGCCGCTGCCTTTGCCGTATACGAGCGCCAAATCCGCGCAATGGCAGGATAACGGAACACTCGCGCAGCCCGCGCCCGACCGGCTGGGGCGCGCCGCCGATGGAGATTTTGCGATGAACCTCATTCAAGAGCTCGAAAAAGAGCAATTCGAGAAATTATCCGCCGGCAAGGAAATCCCGGAATTCGGACCGGGCGACACCGTGATCGTCAACGTCAAGGTGGTCGAAGGCGACCGCTCGCGCGTGCAGGCCTATGAGGGCGTCTGCATCGGCCGTTCCGGCGGCGGGCTCAACGAGAGTTTTACGGTGCGCAAGATTTCCTACGGCGAGGGCGTGGAACGGGTATTCCCGGTGATGTCGCCGATGATCGACTCGATCAAGGTGGTGCGCCGCGGCAAGGTGCGCCGCGCCAAGCTGTATTACCTGCGCAATCTGCGCGGCAAGTCGGCCCGTATCGTCGAGAAGAAGGCCGACCGCGCCGCCGCCGTCGGCGAGTAATTCTCAGCCGACAGAGGATTTGATGAAAAGCGCGGGCTTAACCCCCGCGCTTTTTTGTTGCGGCTTGTCGTCACAATGACGGTGGTGCAAACGCTTATCGCGCTTCGATACCTCATGTGCTATATGGCTGGAATGTTTCAAGATCGGCAAACAATCGCGTCTCGCGTCGTTCTCGACGACCGTAGCCGTTTGCCCTGGCGCTTCTTCGGTCGGCTGACGACGGCCGCCCTCGCGGCTTGACGCCCATCGCGCCGCCTTTGGCCGCGCGGTTGCAGTTTCCGATTTAAATCCCGATGCAAGGCCTGACATCATGTCCGATAAAAAACCGACCACGCTGTACGACAAAATCTGGAACGATCATCTGGTTCACGAGGCCGATGACGGCACCTGCCTGCTCTATATCGATCGCCATCTCGTTCACGAAGTGACCTCGCCGCAGGCCTTCGAGGGCCTGCGCACCACGGGGCGAAAAGTTCGCGCGCCGGAGAAGACGCTGGCCGTGGTCGATCACAACATCCCGACCACCGACCGTTCAAAACCCAATCCGGATCCGGAAAGCATCGAGCAGATGCGGGTGATGGCGGAGAACGCAAAAGAATTCGGCATCGAGTACTACAACGAATTCGACAAGCGTCAGGGCATTGTCCACGTCATCGGCCCGGAGCAAGGCTTTACGCTGCCCGGCACCACCATCGTCTGCGGCGACAGCCACACTTCCACGCATGGCGCGTTCGGCGCGCTGGCGCACGGCATCGGCACCTCGGAAGTCGAGCATGTGCTGGCGACGCAAACGCTGATTCAGAAGAAGGCAAAAAACATGCGCGCCGTCGTCGACGGGCAATTGCCCGACGGCGTCACCGGCAAGGACATCATCCTCGCGATCATCGGCGAGATCGGCACCGCCGGCGGCACCGGCTATGTGCTGGAATATGCCGGCGACGCCATCCGCGCGCTGTCGATGGAAGGCCGCATGACGGTCTGCAACATGTCGATCGAGGGCGGCGCCCGCGCCGGCCTGGTGGCGCCGGATGAAAAGGCCTTCGCCTTCTTGAAGGGCCGTCCGAAATCGCCGAAGGGCGAAATGTGGGATGCCGCGATGCGCTACTGGGAGACGCTGCGAAGCGACGAGGGCGCGCATTTCGATCACGAGATCAGGCTGGACGCGGCCAAACTGCCGCCGATCGTGACCTGGGGCACCTCGCCGGAAGACGTGGTGTCGATCACCGGCGTGGTGCCGGATCCCGACCAGATTGCCGATGAAGCCAAGCGGCTCTCGAAACATCGCGCGCTGAATTACATGGGCCTGAAGCCCGGCACCAGGATCACCGACATCAAGCTCGACCGTATCTTCATCGGCTCCTGCACCAACGGCCGGATCGAGGATCTGCGCGCCGCGGCGAAGGTGGTCGAAGGCAAGACCGTCAACGGCAATCTCAATGCGATGATCGTGCCGGGCTCGGGCATCGTGAAGGAGCAGGCGGAAGCCGAAGGCCTCGACAAGATTTTCATCAAGGCCGGCTTCGAGTGGCGCGAGCCGGGCTGCTCGATGTGCCTGGCGATGAACCCCGACAAGCTCGCGCCGGAAGAGCGCTGCGCCTCGACCTCGAACCGCAATTTCGAGGGCCGCCAGGGATTCAAGGGCCGCACCCATCTGGTGTCGCCGGCGATGGCGGCGGCGGCGGCGATCGCCGGGCATTTCGTCGATATCCGGGAGTGGCGGTAGCGCGTTTTCGAGCCAAGCCTGCCCTGGACGCGATCCGGCGTGGATATCGGTTCGCGTCGCACGTCAAACCGAAAGACTCGAGCGCCCTTGCCTCAACCTCGAGGCTTTCTCGAAGGATGTCGTTAAGGTGTTGGGAGCAGACTGGTCGGCCAAGCATAGGCGAGGCGTTTCGCAAGGAGCGAGAAGTGGCCGACAAGCCTGAATTCGTCGATATGATCAGCGAGGCGACGCGCCAGAGCCGTCGCCGGGTCGTGCGGCGCGTCGTCGAGCCCGAAGTCAAGGAAAGGTCGCGTCTCAGCCACTGGCCGTCGGATCGATGGGAGGAGTGGCGGATCGAGACGCTGACGCCGTGGAAGCTCAAATCCTGGAAGTTCAAAGACTGGAGCTAAGGGCCGGCAACTTTGCTTCGCAGGAGACCAAACAGGCGCCCGACGGGCGCCTGATTCATTTCAGCCCTCGCGGTGACGCTCATCAGAACGGATATCCGCGAATGCGAAAGCGGGCGAGGATTACCACCACGGTCCAAATCCGAAACCGAACGGGAATGGCGCCGGCGCGTAATAGGGATACGGCCGATAATAATAAGGCCGTGCGTAATAATAAGGCCGGTAGTACGGACGATAGCCGTAACGATAATGCCGGTAGCGGCGCCGCGCGCTGAGATCGGTTGGCTGCAACGATTGCGGCTTTTGCACCGCGGCCGGCAATGGCGCCGCGGCGGCGGGATTGATCGCGGTGGAGCCGCCGAGCATCAGGGTGAGCGCCAGGACGGCTGCGCCGATCCATTTCGTCATCTAAAGTCTCCTCCGCTGTTTAACCCATCAACTCCGAATCGGCCAGCGGTTTCCCGCGGGCTGAAAAAACAGGCCGAGCGAAATCTATTCGGCCGCTTCACCGCGACGCAGATCGAAGCTAGAATGAGAGACGTGAATGTGATGGAGGGGGAGGATGGCCACCGCGAACACTGGCTTGTCCCCGGAAGATGCCGAGCGCTTTCGTTCCTTCGAGCGCCAGCGACACGACAGCCTGGCGGCGACCTACCACGACTTCTTTACGCCGGTCACGACGCTCGCCATCAGGCCGCTGCTGGAAACCGTACGGCTTCATGCTGACGCCCACCTTCTCGATGTGGCGACCGGCCCGGGCTCGCTTGCCGCCGCAGCACTAAGGCTCGGTGCGCGGCCGATCGGTGTCGATATATCGCCCGGCATGATCGCACTTGCAGGAAACGCTTATCCCGGCATCGACTTCCGGGTGGCGGAGGTCGAGCACTTGCCTTTTGCGGATGGTTCATTCGATGCGATTGTCTGCAATTTCGGCTTGGGACACTTCCCTTGTCCGGAGTCCGCCATGACAGAGTGTGTCCGCACCCTCAAGCCAGGCGGGCGAATAGCGTTGTCGGATTGCTCCGCGACAGCGCCAGGGCGCGCTCGGCCGGAGCGGACAGCACGAGCAATGCGCCGACGGCGGCCAGCCCGAGATCTCTCGTCACGTTCATCGATATCTCCCTTCAAGTCATCGGATATCACGTCAGCCTCCGCGGTGATTTGGTCAGCCGCCTCGCCGCGACGCAGATGGCAAACTAAAGTGCGCGACGTGAATGCGAAATGAATAGTTGCGCCGCATGGATGAATGCGAATCGCGCGAGCCGGTTCCCGCTTTGCACAACAAGATTTCACGGGACAATTTTCAAAACCGGCATAGGCTGTCGTCCGTATCTTCTGAAAGCGTCTCGTCACAGGAGATTGTCATGGCATGGTCTCGAACAAGGCATCGGCTATCGCAGTTCGTTTCCGCCGCGGCATCAGCGCTCGCCAGCCTGGTATGGACTAACGCGGCGTTCGCCTCGCAAGGTCCCGGCGGAGGCCCGGGCACCGCAAGCAGCGTCACGCAACTGGCCATGGCGATTATCGTTTATGGAACGTCGGCGCTGGTGGTCGGCGCGGGACTGATCGGCGCCGCGCGCCGGCACTTGCACTAGGGTCTGATGACGTTCGAGTTGAATCGGCGCACGAATCCGAGCTCACCTCGCCCCGCTTGCGGGGAGAGGTCGGATTGCCTCGGCGACGCGAAGCGTCGATCCGGTGCAATCCGGGTGAGGGGGAGTCACCGCGCATACCGTGCTCGGAATTTGCGGAAGCAGCCCCTCACCCCCAACGCCTCTCCCCGCAAAGAGCGGGGAGAGGGAGAAGTGATCGATCGCCGCTCAACCTAAACTCATCATGCCCTAGCCGCCGCGCCAGTAGCAGTTCATGCGGGGCACGATCACCGTGCCGCTCGGCCGGTATTCCTGCACGTAAGTTGCGATACAGTCGCGCACCGCGTTGCGGCCGGGATAATACCGGGGATAGACGCCATCGGGTTCCAGTTCATAACGCGGATAGACGCGCAGCCGTGTCGATGGCCGCCTGACACGGCGCTGCGCGGATAGCTCGGTGACGGCCGGCTGCG
Source organism: uncultured Alphaproteobacteria bacterium (assembly GCA_963761395.1). Lineage (GTDB taxonomy): Bacteria > Pseudomonadota > Alphaproteobacteria > Rhizobiales > Xanthobacteraceae > Bradyrhizobium. Next base: position 85,374 of record CAVXHU010000018.1, on the reverse strand, counting down.
ACGCCTGCGCGGTCCGTAACCCGGCCGGCGCGGCTTGCGCTCTCGCGCCGGCCGCTGGCAGCAAGAATGTGCCTGCAAAAGCGACCAATAATGCCGCAGTCCCGATCCGCATCATGACGCCCATCCAAACCTGTTGTCGGCCGCAACGTCTCCGATTGCCGCGCCAACGTCAACTGCAGGCGGCCTCAATTACAAACCGGTATGCACGAGCGCGGAACACGCGCTAAACAGGCGAAATGTGGACCAAAGCCAAAGCGCCGTCGCTTGCCGAGATGGAAGCGATGGCGCACGAAATTTTCGAGCGCCTGCCGAAGCGCTTTCGCGATCTGTGCGAGGGCGTGATCATCCGCGTCGACGATTTCCCGACCGACGAGGTTCTCGACGAGATGAATGCGGCAAGCGAATTCGACCTGCTCGGCCTGTTCCAGGGCATCGGCCTGCCGTTCCGCAGCAATGACGACATCGCGCGGCTGCCCAACATGGTCTGGCTGTACCGCCGCCCGATCCTGGATTATTGGGCCGAGCATGACGAGACGCTGGGCCATATCGTCCGCCACGTGTTGATTCACGAGATCGGCCATCATTTTGGGCTGTCCGACGACGACATGGAGGCGATCGAGGCTGCCGCTGATTGAGCATCTTTTGCGCGTATTCTATTCGCAAAACCGGTATCCACCCTCGGATCAAGTCCGAGGGCATGCTTTTGCGCAATACGCGCGATTTGCCCTTTTATGCCGGCGGCATTCGCGATAAACCACCTCCCGAAACGCTTTTCGTCAATCTCTGGCCAAGAAGTGCGATCGATGGACAAGTTCACCACGCTGGAAGGCGTCGCGGCGCCCTTGAAAATCATCAATGTCGATACCGACATGGTGATCCCGAAGCAGTACCTGAAGACCATCAAGCGCACCGGCCTCGGCAAGGGCCTGTTCGCGGAACAGCGCTACAAGGACGACGGCAGCGAGAACCCGGATTTCATCCTCAACAAGCCGGCCTATCGCAACGCCAAGATTCTGGTCGCGGGCGACAATTTCGGCTGCGGTTCGAGCCGCGAGCACGCGCCGTGGGCGCTCTTGGATTTCGGCATCCGCTGCGTGATCTCGACTTCGTTCGGCGACATCTTCTACAACAACTGTTTCAAGAACGGCATCCTGCCGATCCGCGTCACCCAGGACGACCTCGACAAATTGTTCGACGATGCCGAACGCGGCGCCAATGCGACGCTGACCATCGATCTCGCCAATCAGGAAATCCGCGGCCCCGATGGCGGCACGGTGAAATTCGAGATCGACCCGTTCCGCAAGCACTGCCTGATGAACGGCCTCGACGACATCGGCCTCACCATGGAGAAGAAGGCCTCGATCGACACCTACGAGGCGAAAGCGAAGACCGCGCGCGCCTGGGCCTGAACTTACTTTTTTGTTTCACGCGTTTTCTTCACGCGAACCGGTTGCCACCCCCGGATCAAATCCGAGGGCATTCTTCGCTCGAAAACGCTTTCGCCTCACAAGGTGACGCATGCTGCCCGACGTCGTCACCTTCTGGCATGGCCCGCTCGACAAGCTCCGGCAGACCTGTCTGAGATCGCAGGTCGCGGCGGGTCATAAAGTCACGGTCTATAGTTTCGAACCGCTGCCGGGGTTGCCCGATGGCGTCGGCAATGCCGAGGCCGAAGCGATCCTGCCGCATGCTTTCTCCGAAAAACTTCGCCCGCCCGAGCCGGACGGCACCTGGCGCGACTGGACCATTTTGCAGTTCAGCGATTTTTTCCGGATGCGGCTGATGGCTGATGGCGCAGGCCTGTGGCTCGACGCCGACGTGCTGCTGCTGAAGCCGGTCGAGATCGATCCCGCAAAACCCTATTTCGCCTGGGAGCGGCGGCGCCAGCTCGGCAACTCCGTTCTGTATCTGCCTTCACATGATCCCATCGTCGCGGCGTTCGAAGACCTGATGGAGCAGGAAGAGCTGGAGCCGGACTGGCTGGCGCTGCGGCACCGCCTGACCTTCCTGATGCGTCAATGGCGGCGCCGATCGAACCGCATCTCGGACATTCGTATTGCGCTCTATGGCCCGGCGTCGCTGACCGCGCTCGCCCGCCGCGCCGGAGAGCATCATCATGCCCTGCCGAAGAAATCGTTTTACGCGGTCCATGCCGAACCAAAACGCTTCTTCGAACGGTCGGATTTTTCAGCCCTGATCGGCGATCCCGATATTATCGGGCTGCACATTTCGCCGAAAGGCCGCGGCAATCAGCCCCCGGTTGCCGGCAGCCTCTACGCCTGGGCGGCGGAGCGGTTTGGGTTTCCTCATCCCGAGGAGCGCGAAGCGCGTCTCGAGGGATAAGGATCGGGAACAATCTTCGCCCACGGCGGTACTTTTCTCACCGATAGCGGAATACTCGTCGCCGTTTTCGTACTCGAAGCAGACTTTCGCTCTACGCCGAGGCCGATCCTCGTCGTAAGAACCTCTGCCGTAGCCACCTCGGTCCATGCGGTCATCGTCGGGACGCATTCGCCAATTGCGACCTACCGTGCGGTTGTCCCCGTCCATATCGCGGCCCATCTTTTCTCTCATCCGCCCCATATCGTTCTGGCCCATGTGTCCACGGTCGCCATTGCGCTCTTGCGCTCGCCAATCGCGACGGACCCGAACGTCCTCGCCGCTCTCCCGGTCTTGCTCGCGAGATTGCTCCGATTGCTGGGGGCTGCGCTCCGGCTGCACGGGGACAGTCTGGGGTTGATTGGAAGGCGAAGACTTTCCCTCATCTTGGGCGAATGAGGGAACCAGGCTTGTGGACAATAACAATATCGTGGCTACCGTAAAAACACGCATAGGGGCTCTCCTCCCTTGGGATTGGACCGTAACGGCTCGGCGATCGTTTGGTTCGGAGGCGAGAGGATTCTTTCAGTGTTGCGCTGCGGTACACCCCGCGGCACAGCGCATCGGCCGGGCAGCGCCTGGCTGATGCCTGGGCGGCGGAGCGGTTTGGGTTTCCTCATCCCGAGGAGCGCGAAGCGCGTCTCGAGGGATAAGGAGTGCCTGATCTCATGGTTCGAGACGGCGCAAGAACGCCTCCTCACCATGAGGCCCCCCTAACTCGCCATCGCCGCGATCGCATCCGCGATGGCGATGGTGCGCCTGGCCATGTCGGCATGCAGCCGCTCCACCATCTGGCCGTCGAGCTGGATCGCGCCGCGCGAGGCGTTTTCCGGCCGCTCGAACGCCGCGATGATCCTGCGCGCCTGCGCGACTTCCTCGGCCGGCGGCGTGAAGATCGCGTTGCAGGCGACGATCTGGCCGGGATGGATCAGCGTCTTGCCATCGAAGCCGAGATCGCGCGCTTGCGCGCATTCCTGCCCAAAGCCGTCGACATTGGAAAAATCGCTGTAGGGCCCGTCGAGAATTTCGAGGCCGTAGGCGCGGGTGGCAAGAATGCAATGCGTGATCATGGGGATCATCGCCGCGCGGCCGGGCTGCATGCGTATCCGCGTCTCCCGCGAGATATCGTTCGGCCCGAACACAAATCCGGCGAGCCGCGTCTCGGAATCGCGCGAGGCGGCTGCGAGTTCCTCGGCGTGCAGCACCGCGCGCGCGGTCTCGATCATCGCCCATACCTTGATCGATATGTCGGCGTTGATATCGCTGAGACGATCGGCGATGGCGGTCAGATCCTTCACGCTGGAAATTTTCGGAACCAGAATGCCGTCGGGCCGGGCCTTGCCGGCCATGTCGAGGTCATCGATCCACCACGGCGAATCCAGCGCGTTGACGCGGATCAGCACCTCGCGCTTGCCGAATCCCTTCGCTGCGATCGCCTGCGCGATCTGGTCGCGCGCGACCGCCTTGGCATCCGGGGCGACGGAATCCTCGAGGTCGAGGATGATGCCGTCGGCCGGGAGATTGCGGGCTTTTTCCAGCGCCCGCGCATTGGATCCGGGCATGAACAACAGGCTGCGGCGCGGACGGATCATGGGTTCGTTCCCTTGTCGATTTTGAAACCCACGCGATAGATCCGGTTCGCCTTCGCCGAACCGGATCTATCGGTAGCTTATTGTTTGAGCATGATCTTTTCGGAAAACCGGTGCCCACTTTTCCGGATCATGCTCTAACATTTCATGCCGCCGTCCGAAAGCCTTGTTCCGGCTGCCGGCATATGGTTAGCAACTGCCATGTCATCATTTCCGCAACAACTGCTTCAGGGCTACCGGACCTTTACCTCGCAGCGGCTGCCCACCGAACAGTCGCGCTATCGCGAGCTGTCCGAGCGCGGCCAGTCGCCCGAGGTGATGGTGATCGGCTGCTGCGATTCCCGGGTGTCGCCGGAGGTGATCTTCGATGCCGGCCCCGGCGAATTATTCGTGGTGCGCAACGTCGCCAATCTGGTGCCGGTCTATGCGCCCGATGGCGGCGCGCACGGCGTCTCGGCGGCACTGGAATACGCGGTTCGGGCGCTGCGCGTAAAACACATCGTGGTGCTCGGCCACGCGCAATGCGGCGGTATCCGCGCCTTCATCGACAATATCGCACCGCTGTCGCCCGGCGATTTCATCGGCCGATGGATGTCGATGTTCATCAAGCCCGGCGAGAGGGTCGGGCAGCGCGACCACGAGACGGTGGCTGATTTCACCACCCGGATCGAGAAGGCCGCGGTATTCCGAAGCCTGGAAAACCTGATGACGTTCCCATTTGTCCGGACCCCCGCCGAGCGCGGCGAGCTGCATCTGCATGGCGCCTATTTCGGCGTCGCCGAGGGTTCGCTGTCGGTGCTCGACCAGGCGGCGAAGGAATTTCGCAGCGTCAGGGAGCAAGTGAGCGAATAGGGAGTAGCGAGTAGCGAATAGCGAAGATGGAAAAATTTCTATTCGCCACTCGCCATTCGCTATTCGCCTGTTTTCACGCCGCCTTTTTCTTGGCGCTGATCAGCTTGCGGTTGATCAGGCATTCGGCGATCTGGACCGCGTTGAGCGCGGCGCCCTTGCGCAAGTTGTCGGACACGCACCACAGCACCAGGCCGTTCTCCACCGTCGCGTCCTCGCGGATGCGGCTGATGTAGGTGGCGTCCTCGCCCGCCGCCTCATAGGGCGTGACGTAGCCGCCCGGTTCGTGCTTGTCGATCACGAGGCAACCCGGCGCATTGCGCAGGATGTCGCGCGCCTCATCGGCCGAGATCGGATTCTCGAATTCGATGTTGACCGATTCGGAATGGCCGACGAACACCGGCACCCGCACGCAGGTCGCGGTGAGCCTGATTTTGGGATCAAGAATCTTCTTGGTCTCCATCATCATCTTCCACTCTTCCCTGGTGTAGCCGTCCTCCATGAACACGTCGATCTCGGGGATCACGTTGAAGGCGATACGCTTGGGGAATTTCTTGTTGATGAGTTCGCTGTTGGTGTAGACCGCCTTGGTCTGCGAAAACAGTTCATCCATGGCGTCCTTGCCGGCGCCCGAGACCGATTGATAGGTCGAGACCACGACGCGCTTGATGACGGCCCTGTCGTGCAGCGGCTTCAGCGCCACCACGAGCTGCGCGGTCGAGCAGTTCGGATTGGCGATGATGTTCTTCTTGACGAAGCCTGCGACCGCGTCCGCATTGACCTCGGGCACGATCAGCGGCACGTCCGGATCCATCCGCCAGGCGGAGGAGTTGTCGATCACGACCGCGCCGGCGGCGCCGATCTTCGGCGACCACTCCTTCGACACCGCGCCGCCTGCCGACATCAGGCAGATATCGACGTCGCTGAAATCGTAATGCTCGAGCGCTTTGACTTTCAGGGTGCGGTCGCCATAGGACACTTCGACGCCCATGCTGCGGCGCGACGCCAGCGCCACCACCTCGTCAGCCGGGAATTTGCGTTCGTCCAAAATGTTGAGCATTTCCCGCCCGACATTGCCGGTCGCTCCGACCAGCGCGACTTTGTAGCCCATCGTTCACTCTCCGAAGAAAAATGCCCTCACCCCCGCCCGCGGCGGAAAGGGAAGAGGCAGCGCTTCTATGCGAGAAACGCCCTTAAGACAACGTTAGACCCGAGACCGCCTTCGGTGCTCGGTCACGCCTGGGCGTTTGATGCGATCGTTTTGGGCCACCGTGCGCTCGTATCCGGCGTTCGCCGTCAGCCAGTTCGATTCGCCTGAAAAGACAGAGACTTACCAGATTTTCCGACATCCCTAAGGCGGTCGCAAGGAGACCAACCCAGGCTGCAGATTTCCGGCTGGTCGTGCCAGGGCGACGCATTGCCGGCCCGGCGCGCCGCGATCGGCTGTATTCTGAACCGGCTGATCCTGCTCACGGCCGGAAACGAACCGAAACTGGCGGAATTATTCGCCCGCGCCGAGCTCAAGCGCGGCAGCTGCGCCGCATCAGCCACATCGGCCGCATCAGCGGACTGGGTGAGCGGTGCGGAAAACCTTGGGCTGCGCGGCACGCTTTGATCGGCGCGCCCGCCAAGATGCTGGTTTTCATGCAACTTTTCTCGCGACCCATCATTATTGTGATGCAGTGTGGCCGGATTGACCTTGTGACGGCTGCCCCGCGGCGGCTAAATTGACCGCAAATCGGATATGGTGGCCCGGCCGCCCGTGAGGACCTTGATGACCTGGAAATTTTCTGCTGCGAAAAAGCTTGCGGTGGTGCTTGCCGCGACCACCATCGTCACGATCGGCTTCGCCATGACGCCGGCCAACGCGCAGCCCAAGCGGCAATACGACGACCGCGGCCGGGTCTATTACGGGCCGAACGGTCCCAATGTGTCGTATCAGCAGGGGCCGCGCACCCGGATCTACGTCACCAAGCGCTCCTGGCTCGACGCCGGCACCGAGGTATTGCCGGGCGACCGCAAATTCAGCGACTACGCATTTCCGCCGGCGATCGGGTACCCATCGTTCGGGCGCGAGAACAACAATCGCCCGATCGACCGCCAGCCGCTCAGCCCGCCATCGGACTTGGGCGGATACCCACAGAGCTTCCCGCTGTATTGATTTAGCGAAAATGTAGGGTGGGCAAAGGCGCGTCTGCGCCGTGCCCACCCTTTCACAGAATCAAAAGCGCTTCGCGCCGAATGGAGGGCACGCGGAGTTTATCATTGGGCGCGCGTTCGCGCGACCCGTTGGCGTTGCCCACCCTACGATTCGTGCGCCCCTACCCGTGCAGCGCCTGCAATTCCTTCAAAATCGCCTCCCCCATCTGCGTGGTGCTCACCGCGGTCGTGCCGTCGGATTTGATATCCGCGGTGCGCAGGCCGCTGGCGAGCACGGCTGCGATCGCAGCATCGAGCTTGTCGGCCAGCGCGCCCATATCGAACGAATAGCGCAGCGCCATTGCAAACGACGCGATCATCGCGATCGGATTGGCCAGGCCCTTGCCGGCGATATCCGGCGCCGAGCCGTGCACCGGCTCATACAGCGCTTTCCGCTTCCTGGTCTTGACATCGACCTCGCCAAGCGAAGCCGACGGCAGCATGCCGAGCGAGCCCGTCAGCATCGCCGCGATATCCGAGAGCATGTCGCCGAACAGGTTGTCGGTGACGATGACGTCGAATGCCTTGGGCGATTTCACCAGATTCATGCCGCCGGAATCGGCCAGTTGATGCTCGAGCTGGACGTCCTTGTATTCGCGCGCATGCACCTGGGTGACCACCTCGTTCCAGAGCACGCCGGATTTCATGACGTTGCGCTTTTCCATCGAGGTCAGCTTGTTGCGGCGCTTGCGCGCCAGATCGAACGCGACGCGGGCGATGCGCTCGATTTCATAGGTATCGTAAACCTGGGTATCGATGGCGCGCTTCTGGCCATTGCCGAGATCGGTGATGGTCTTGGGCTCACCAAAGTACACCCCGCCGGTCAGCTCGCGCACGATCATGATGTCGAGGCCCTCGACCACCTCGCGCTTCAGGCTCGAGGCATCCGCAAGCGCGGGATAGCACACCGCGGGGCGCAGATTCGCGAACAGGCCAAGTTCCTTGCGCAGCCGCAATAGCCCGGCTTCGGGACGCGCCTCATAGGGAACGCTGTCCCATTTCGGGCCGCCGACCGATCCGAAGATCACGGCATCGGCGGCATCAGCCTTGGCCATGGTGACGTCGGTAATGCTCTGCTTGCTCGCGTCATAGGCCGAACCGCCGACCAGGCCCTGCTCGGTTTCGAAATGCGCGATGCCTTCCGCGTTGAGCCATCCGATCAGGCGCTTCACTTCCGCCATCACTTCGGGGCCGATGCCGTCGCCGGGGAGAAGCAGCAGTTTATGGGTCGCCATTGATTAGTTCCTCACGAATATTGTCCGTCATTGCCGGGCATAGTAGTCTGCCTTGCGCAGACTACGTACACTTGTCTGCGCTCCCGGCAATCCAGCTTTTTACCAAGACGATGGATGCCCGGGTCGAGCCCGGGGCATGACGAGTGCGCGCGGAGTGCTAAAGCGGCATTGCGCTGATGGCAAGACACCATTGCTAACTGCGTCCTGTGCAATCGCGGCAGAGCCTGTCACATTGCACGCTCCGCCGGAGAATCCCTTTGCACGCCCCCGATCGTCCCTCGCTCTACGTGCATCCCGCGCGGCTGATCCTGATCCTGTCGCTCGCACCCACCGTCGGTCTCGGCATCGGCCGCTTCGCCTATTCGCTGGTGCTGCCGGACATGCGCGATGCGCTCGGCTGGTCGTATTCCGCCGCGGGTTTCATGAATACCATCAATGCAGCGGGGTATCTCGTCGGCGCGCTGATGGCCTCCAGGCTCGTGAAGCGGTACGGGTTATCCGCCGCGGTGCGCTGGGGAACGCTGGCCTGCGTCGTGTCGCTGGCGCTGTGCGCGCTGTCAGGCAATTTTGTCGTTCTGAGCTTTGCGCGACTGCTCGCAGGGTTGGGCGCGGGGGCCGGATTCGTCGCCGCCGGCGCGCTGGCGGCGATCATTGCGCAATCGCAGCCCATGCGCGCGAACTTCCTGCTGAGTCTGTTTTACGCCGGGCCCGGGCTCGGCATCCTGTCGTCCGGCCTGATCGCGCCCTTCGTGCTGCAGGCGTTCGGCCCCGGCTCGTGGTGGATCGTGTGGTGGGCGATGACGCTGCTCTCGGTCGTCATGACCATTCCGCTGCTGCTGGCGCCGATCGATGCACGTGCCGGGATCGCGGAGGCGGCGCCAGCCAAATTCGCGATCCGGCCGGTCCTGATCTATCTCGCCGGCTATTTTCTGTTCGGCGCCGGCTACATCGCCTACATGACTTTCATGATTGCCTATGTGCGCGACGGCGGCGGCGGCGCGGCGGCGCAGAGCGCGTTCTGGTGCCTGATCGGCTTAAGCGCGTTCGCGACGCCGTGGGTGTGGCGCAACGTGCTGGCGCGCAACAGCGGCGGTATCTCTACCGCGATCGTTCTCGGCGTCAACGCCATCGGCGCGGCGCTGCCGCTGTTCGGACATTCGCCGTTGTTGCTGGCGATTTCGGCTGTGGTGTTCGGCGTCGCGTTCTTCGCGGTAGTGTCATCGACCACCAGCTTCGTGCGCTTCAATTATCCCCCCGCCGCATGGCCCACCGGAATTGCGGCGATGACAATCGCGTTTGGAATAGGCCAGATGCTGGGGCCGATCGCGGTCGGCGCCGTCACCGACGCTTTTGGAAGCCTGTCCTACGCGCTCAACGTCTCGGCGGCGATGCTGGGGCTCGGCGCGATTGCAGCGGCGTTTCAGGGCAGGCTGGTGCGAAAATCGTAAGGAGGGCAAAGGCGCCCTTCGCGCCGCCTGCCTCGCGCATCCAGGAAACATCCAGGAAAATGGCATGATGACGGGTATGCCAGGCAATTGAGTTGGATGGCCGGTGCGCTATCGTTACGCCGACCCGCGCCGACGCCGATGGTACCGAGACGATGAAATCCGCCACGCATAAGCCAGATGTCCAAAGCCGCCGCTTTCTCACCGGTTTGCTCGGCGCGCCGATCGCGCAGTCGGCCGCGCCGGCCATGCACGAACGCGCGGCCGAGGTGCTGGACCTTCGCTGCCATTATCAGCTCATCGAGGTCGCCGGCGCCGGGCAAGACGAGCTGAGACTGTTGCTCGAAGGCATCCGGCGGCTGGGCTTCGCCGGCGTCAACGTCACCTTTCCCTACAAGGAAGCCGTGGTCGATCTGCTCGACGAATTATCGCCGGGCGCGGCACTGATCGGCGCGGTCAATACCGTCGTCGTCCGCGACGGCCGGTTGATCGGCCACAACACCGATACGACCGGTTTTACGCGAGCCATCACCCACCTCGTCACCGCCAGCGCGCATGGCCCGGTGGCCTTGATCGGCGCGGGCGGCGTCGGCAAGGCGATTGCGTTTGCGCTGGCGGGGCTCGGCGTTGCCGATTTGCGGATCTTCGATAGCGAACGCGCCAAGGCCGCGAAACTGGCCGCGCAGCTCGATGGCCACGCCAAAGCAAGCGTTACTGACAGCGTCGAGGAAGCGCTGCGCGGGGTCGTGGGCGTGGTCAACGGTTCCCCGGTTGGGATGCTGCCGAGCCTCGGCACGCCGGTTCCGGATCACCTGCTGCATGCCGGCCTGTGGGTCGCCGACGCGGTCTATTCGCCGCTCTGGACGCCGCTTCTGACGGCCGCCAAGGCGAAGGGCGCAACGGTCATGACCGGGCGCGACCTTGCGATTTATCAAGCCGCCGACGCGTTCGAACTATTCACCGGCTTTGCGCCGTCCACCACCGAGATGGGAATTGCATTCGACGCCGTGATGGCGAAAAGATACGCCGCTTCGCAGGCGGCGGCGTGCTTAACTCCCGCTGAACGAATTGTAGCCCTGGTCTTCCCAGTAGCCGCCCTTGTAGTCGTTGGTGACCTCCATCGAGATCACGTATTTCGGATTCTTGAATCCGAGTTTTGTCGGCACCCTGATCTTCATCGGATAGCCATAGGCCCGGGGCAGGATTTCGTCGGCGAATTTGAACGTCATCTGGGTCTGCGGATGCAGCGCCGTCGCCATGTCGAGCGGTGAGTTGTAGCCTTCCGAATCCGCGCACTGGAACCAGCAATATTTGGCGCGGGTGTCGGCGCCGACGATTTTAAGGAAATCGCTTAAGCGCGTGCCGGTCCAGCTTCCGATCGCGCTCCAGCCCTCGACGCAGATATGGCGCGTGACCTGCTTGACCTGCGGCAGCTTGTAGAGCTCCTCCAGCGTCCATGATTTCTTGTTGTCGACGAGGCCGCGCACCTCGAACTTCCAGTCCTTGCCGTCGATCTCGGGCGCGTCTTCGACATCGTAATAGCCGTTGAACGGGAACGGTTTTGTAATTGCGCTCTCCGGGAAGGTCGGCGCCAGCGCATTGGGATTGAAGATCAGCGCCTGCACGCCGTCATTGAACTTCGAGACTTGCTTCAGCATCTCTTCGGCCGAAAAACTGTCGGACACGTCGCACCCGGTCAACAGCGTCAGCGCGCCAATACTTGCGCCCCCGGCGATGAAGCGCCGGCGCGTCAGGTCCGGCATCAGTTTGGCCGCGTCCCTGACCAGCAGCTGCTTGTCGACGCCGGGGATCAGAAGCGAGCGAAGTCGGCCCATGACATGTCCTCCTCGAAATCTCTTTGTTGCAGCATGATCTATTCGGAAAACCGGTTCCCACTTTTCCGGATCATGCTCTAGCGGCCGATGATCATGGCGCGCAGGCTTTTGGGCACCAGCAACGCCAACGCGACGTGCACAATCAGGAACGCGACGATCGCCGCCATGCAAAAGAAGTGGACGTAGCGCGCCAGGTCATAGCCGCCGAACAGCGCGGTCAGCCACTGCAGCTGCACCGGCTTCCAGATCGAAAGACCCGACAGCACGATGACGATGCCGACCACGATGATGCCGGCATAGAGCAGCTTCTGCACATAATTATATCTGGTCAGGTCGTCATGCGACAGCCTGCCGGTCAGCGCCGCCCTGGCATCCGATATCACGCCCTCCGGGGTGATCGGCAGCAGCTTCTTGCGGAAGCGGCCGGTGGCGATGCCCAGCGCGAGATAGACGAGGCCGTTGACCATCAAGAGCCACATCGCCGCGAAATGCCAGAGCAGCGCGCCGCCGAGCCAGCCGCCTAACGTGATCGCGCTCGAAAATTTGAAATCGAACAGCGGCGAGGCGTTGTAGATCTGCCATCCCGACATGATCATCAGGATCATCGCCACGGCATTGATCCAGTGCACGGTCCGTACCCACGCCGGCTGAATGACTTTCGCCGGGGTGGCTGCTGTGCGCTGGTCGCTGGCTGCAAGGCTGGACATGGCTGTTCCATCGCTGAAGTCGATATCCCGAATATACGCCGGGAACCGGCGTTTCGTTACTGCAAATGGCTATTAAGTTGATGCCTGCAGGGTATCGCGGTCACAAAAAAGCGAGCCGGGCTGTCCCGGCTCGCGGCGGGTGTCCTGTTGGGGACGGGATCAGGATACGCGCGACGTTATGACGCCGGCATCAGGACGGTGTCGACCACATGGATCACGCCGTTCGACTGATTGACGTTCGCAATCGTGACGGTCGAGGAGCCGCCCTTGGCGTCGACGATCATCACCTTGTCGCCCGACTTCCTGACGGTCAGCTCTTCGCCTTCGACGGTCTTGAGCTTCTTGCCGTCGGTCAGGCTGGCGGCTTCAAGCTTGCCCGGAACCACATGATAAGTCAGGATTTTGGTCAGGGTCGGCTTGTTCTCGGGCTTCACCAGGGTGTCGACCGTGCCGGCCGGCAGCTTGCCGAAGGCGGCGTTGGTCGGCGCGAAGACGGTGAACGGGCCCTTGCCCTCCAGGGTCTCGACCAGGCCGGCAGCCTTCACCGCCGCCACCAGCGTGGTGTGGTCCTTGGAGTTGACGGCGTTCTGGATGATGTTCTTCGATGGGAACATCGCGGCGCCGCCGACCATGACGGTCTTCTGGCCGGACATTTCGCTCTTCATCATTTTGTCTTGCGCGTTCACGGGCGCAACGACGGCGGCGGTCAGAGCCAGCGCGCCAAAGGCGGCGGCGGACAAAAATGCAATGCGCTTGGACATGGATTGGTCTCCCGATGGATTGAGTGACCGGCGGATGTTCGCCGGCGAATGAAGGCAACAGCGACGCCGGTCTCCTCGATGGTCAGACTGCGTCGCCGTTGCGCCGAGTTACGGGAGGCTTGGTCGGGGCGGTTTCAGGGAATAAATTTTCGCGGGGCTGAAACTTTTTTTGGCGAATGACGTGTGGTGCGTCAGCGTCGTCCCTGCGAACGCAGGGACCCATACCGCGCGATCTCACAATAGGGCAGTGTGGCTGACGCCCTTCGTAAAACTAACGCCGGTGATTATGGGTCCCTGCGTTCGCAGGGACGACGAGGGAGAATTAATCCCGGCTGTGCGGCGTCTGAATAAACCCGCGATTCCAGGTCGGACTGATCAGGATCTCGTTCATGCAGACTCGCGGCGGCATGCTGGCGACGAAGGCGATGGTGCGGCCGAGATCTTCCGACTGCAGCATCCTGGCTTGCTCCTCTTCCGACGGCACCACCGGCCGCAGCTTCAGGATCGGGGTTGCGACCTCGCCGGGCGACAGGCAGCACGCCCGCAAGCCGTTGACGCATTCATCCATGTTGAACGAATGGGTCAGCGCCAGCACCGCATGCTTGGTGGTGGTGTAGGCCGGGCCCGGCATTTTCGAGACATGGCGGCCGGCCCAGGACGCGACATTGATGATGCAGCCGTCTTTTTGCTTGCGCATCGCCGGCAGCACCGCGCGCATGCAATACAGCACGCCGTTGAGATTGATCTCGACCAGTCTGTTCCAGCCGTCCAGCTCCATGTCGGCCCAGCTGCGTTTCGGCACGTTGATGCCGGCGCTGTTGACCAGGAGATCGATCCGGCCATGCCTGGCGACAATTTGCTCCGCGGCCTTGTTCACGTCGGCGGCCTTGCTGACATCGAGCGCGATCGCCTCGGCCTTGCCGCCGTTTTTGGTAATCTTCGCCACCACGGCATCCAGCGCATCCTGCCGGCGTCCCGAAACCACCACCGTCCAGCCATCCGCCGCCAGCGCTTCCGCCCCGGCCTCGCCAATGCCGCTGCCGCCGCCGGTCACCCAGGCCACGCGTTTCCCGCTATTTGTCATGCAAACTGTCTCCGTTGCTTTGTGAAGGGCGTCTTTGCTATTGAACCCCTGAGATATGCGGCCAATCGGACTTTAGCCGCCCCGGAATGATGCATGAACGCGCCCCAGAAGACCATCGAGAACGCCAATCTGTTTTCCCAAAATTTCTTTCGCAGCAAAATGAGGCAAGAAGCGCATGCGCCCGCTTGAAGGATTACGTGTTGTCGATCTCACCCGGGTGCTGTCGGGGCCGTTCTGCACGATGCAGCTCGGCGATCTCGGCGCCGAGGTGATCAAGGTCGAACGGCCGGTCGAAGGCGACGACACCAGGGCGTTCGCGCCTCCCTATCAAGGCGACGAAGCGGCCTATTTTTTGTCGGTCAACCGCAACAAGAAAAGCATTACGCTCGATATGAAAAGCGAACGCGGCCGTGAGGTGCTGTGGCGGCTGATCGATACGTCGGACGTCCTGGTTGAAAATTTTCGGCCGGGCGCGATGGATCGCCTTGGCTTCAGTTACGCCGCGGTAAGTGCTCGCCGCCCGGCCATGGTGTATTGCTCGATTTCCGGATTCGGCAATACCGGTTTGCAGAAAGACCGCCCCGGCTACGATGTCATCGTGCAGGGCGAAGCCGGCATCCAGGATATAACCGGCCCGGCCGACGGCGCGCCCTATAAGGTCGGCACCTCGATAGCCGATCTGATATCGGGACTGAACGGATCGCAGGGTATTCTCGCGGCGCTTTACGCGTCCAAGGTGACCGGGCGCGGCCAGCATGTTTCGGTTTCGATGTACGAGGCTGTCGCGTCGTTGCTCAGCTTCAACGCCAGTATTTATTTCGCCACCGGCGAGTCGCCGAAGCGCCGCGGCAATGCGCACGCTACCATCGTGCCCTATGAGACTTTTGAAGCAAGCGATGGCTGGATCAGCCTCGGCGTCGCCAATGACGAATTATGGAAACGTTTCTGCAGCGCCGTCGAGCGGCCTGAACTGACCAACGATCCCCGTTTCGCCAAAGCGGCGGACCGGGTGCGCAATCGCGAGATCCTGGTCCCTATCGTCAAGGACATCATCAAGCAGCGCGCCCGCGATGAATGGCTGCCCTTGATGGATGCCGCCGGTATTCCGAGCGGCGCGATCAGGACGGTCGGCGAAGTCTGCGAGAGCGACCTGCTGAAGTCGCGCGACATGATCGCCGAAATGCCGCATGCCAGCGCTGGCCTCGTCAAAAACATCAAGAATCCGATGCATCTCAGCGATACGCCGCTCGATACCTACACCGCTCCGCCCAGACTCGGCGAGCATACGCGCGAGATTTTGACCGGCCTGCTCGGCTATAGCGCAAGCGAAGTCGAGGAACTGGCGCGCAGCGAGACGATCTAGCTGCAAAGAGAAGACCGCAAGTTCTATATGCGGCGCGAAGCTGACGCGCCGGCGCCATGGGAAAGGTGCAGAAGAATATTTTGCGCGATACCTACTCGGACATTTACGCAAAAAAATAACCTCATGGTGAGGAGCGCGTCTTCGCGCGTCTCGAACCATGAAGCCGAATCACTTCATCCTTCGAGACGCGCGCAAGAGCGCGCTCCTCAGGATGAGGTCAGCGCCGCCGCTTCATTCGATCACCTCATCGGCGCGGGAGAGCAACGCTGCCGGCACTGCAAGACCCAATGCCTTGGCGGCCTGGAGGTTGACGATGAGCTCGAGCTTTGTCGGTTGTTCGACGGGCAGGTCCCCGGGCTTGGCGCCGTGGAATATCTTGTCGATGAACGTCGCACAGCGGAAATAAAGGTCAGGATAGCTCACGCCGTAGGCCATCAATCCGCCGATGTCGACGAACTCCTTCGATGCATAAATGGCTGGCAGGCGGTGCTTTGCCGCAAGATCGGTGATCAACTGCCGGTTCTCCTGGATCAGGACTTCGATTCCCACCAACAGGGTGTCGACGTGCTGTGCATTCGCCGTCTCAAATGCGCGCGGAATATCGTCCCTGCTTCTGATGTCGAGAAGAACAGCCTCGATGCCGAGTGCCTTTGCCGCCTTTTTGGTCGCTTCCCACTGCGGAGGGACGACGGGATTTCCCATGTTGTTGAGTAAGCCCACGGTCGAGCTTCCCGGCCACAGCTCCTTGGCCAATTCGACGCGCTTGCCCGCCAATTCGGTCACGAAGGCGCTGAGGCCCGTCACATTGCCGCCCGGCCGCGCCAGGCTGGCGACAACGCCCACGCCGAACGGGTCACCAATGGCGGCCATCACGATCGGAATCGTTTCCGTGGCATTCTTCGCGGCCTGGGCAGCCGGCGTGCCGCGCGTCACGATCAAATCGACATGAAGCCGGACCAATTCGTCGGCCAGGGCCGGAAACCGCTCTCCATGGCCATCGGCCGACCGGTATTCCAGAACATAATTCCGGTTTTCGACGTAGCCCAATTCGCGCAAGCCTCGCCGAAGGGAGTCGAGATTTTTTGCGTTCGACGATGACGACACCGTCTCCAGGATTCCGATGCGATAGATTTTTGCGGGTTGTTGCGCGCGCGCCGCGAGCGGCCACGTGACCATGGCAGATCCGGCAAGAGCTAAAAACGCGCGTCGCTTCATTCGATCACCTCGTCGGCGGTCGCGAGCAGGGTCGGCGGCACGCTGAGGCCGAGTGCCCTGGCGGTCTTGAGATTGATCACGAATTCGAATTTGGTTGACTGCATCACCGGCAGGTCACCCGGCTTCTCGCCCTTGAGGATCCTCCCGGCATAGATGCCGACTTGGCGATAGGCCTCGGCAAGGCTGGCGCCATAACTCATCAGGCCCCCGGCCGTAGCAAATTCTCGCAGGTGATAGATCGCCGGCAGCGCATGACGAGCCGCCTGCGCGATCAGCCGTTCCCGATGCGAGGCCATGAAAGCACTAGAACCCGCGAGCACCGCACCGGCTCCGCGCTGGACCAACGTTGCAAAGGCTGTATCGATATCGTGGTCGCTGCTGACATCAAGAATGATGAGTTGCTGTCCGATCGCCTGCGCCGCGGCCTGTACATCCTTTCGTTCCGCCTCGGTATTCGGCGTGTTGGGATATATTAGCACAGCAATTGTTGCCGCATTTGGCACCAACTGGCGCAGCAATTCCAGCCGCTTCGCCCCCAACACCCCGCCAAAGAAGTGTACGCCTGTGAGGTTGCCGCCCGGCCGGTTCAAGCTGGCGACCAGTCCCTCCTTGACCGGATCGCCTCCAGCCGTGAAGACGATCGGTATCGTCGTGGTTGCGGCTTGGGCCGCCAGCATCGCAACGGCGTCCCCGGCGATCACGGCCACCGGCCGACGGATCAGATCGGCCACCAGGGCCGGCAATTGGTCGTTCTGACCCTCCCCCCAGCGAAATTCGATCGCGACGTTCTGGCCTTCGACGAAACCTGCTTCCTTCAGACCCTGGCGGAACGAAGTTACGAGTTCCGTTGCGTCAGCGCGCGACGTGCTACGCAGGAATCCGATCACCGGCATCGCGGGCTGCTGCGCGCGCGCCGCGAGCGGCCAGGCAACCGCTGCGCCGGCAAGCGTGATGAACTCGCGCCGTTTCATGCTGAATATTCCAGGTCCGCATCGATTTTGAGCCGAATCAAATCACAATACAACGGTTGTGCTCGTAGCGCCTCGCCGTCCCGCAACGCTTTGGAACTTTGCAAGCCCGCGAAAGGCGTTACAGCAGACTGATCACAAACCGGCTGCCGACGATAAACAGATAACAGCCGAACGCCATTTCCAGCGTGCGCTTCGACATCGCATGCGCGGCCTTCACCCCGAGCGGCGCGGTCAACAGGCTGGTCGGCATCACCAGCACCGCACCGATCAGCGAGACGTAACCGATCGCAAACGGCAATTGCAGCGCGGCGACATCGGGAAAACGCGCAGCCGCGGGCCAGCCGGCATAGACATAGCCGAGCGCGCCGGGAATCGAGATCAGCACCGCCAGTGCCGAGGAAGTCGCGACCGCTTGATGTATCGACCGGCCATAGAATGTCATCAACAGGTTGGAGAACAATCCGCCGCCGATGCCCATCAGCGTGGAGAGCAGCCCGACGAAGAAGCCGTAAATCTTCATCAGCGGCCCCCGCGGAAAGTCGTCGCCGAACTTCCAGGTCTCGCGCGCCAGCAAAAGGCGCGCCGCGGCGGACCAGGCCACGGCCACAAACACGATCTTGAACAGCCGTTCCGGCGCGTAGCGCGCGGTCACGCTGCCGGCGATCACACCTGCAACCACCGGCAGCCACCACACCTTTAGAATGTCCATGTCGACCGCGCCACGGGCATAGTGGGCGCGAAAGGATTGGATCGAGGTCGGAATGATGATGGCGAGCGATGTGCCGATGCACAGCGGGATTCGCACCTCCAGCGGCACGCCGGCGAGCCGAAAGCATTCATAAAACACCGGCACCAGGATCGCGCCGCCGCCAATGCCGAACACACCGGCGAGAAATCCTGACAGCATGCCCACCGCCACCAGCAACAGCGCCAGTTCGACAAGCTCGGAGGCATCAAGCCCGGCGATTGCCATTCCCCAAGTTTTCCTTTGTCTCGCGTCGAATACGCGCGTTCCTGAATCGTGCTTCAGGTATACCAGCCTGCAGCGGCCGCCGATCGTGTCAATGGCCACAATTGCAAGGCTCATCCGTAGGTGTGAACCGCGGTTCGTAATTGGTGATTTTGGCCGTTGCGCTCACTGTTTCGACTTCGTAAATAGGATTCCTGTACCGCGATCCCCGAAGGGTCCCCGCGCGGGCCCGCAAACCGTCAAAGCCGCCGATGACCACCAGGATCGAACGACCGCTTTCGCCGCACCTGCAGACCTATCGCTGGACCCTGACGATGGCACTGTCCATCGTCCATCGCGCAACCGGCGTTGCGCTGTATTTCGGCACCTTGCTGCTGGCGTGGTGGCTGATCGCAGCGGCGTCGGGGCCCACCGCCTATTCCAATGTGCAGGCCTTTACCTCAAGCTTCGTCGGCCGGCTGATCGTATTCGGCTATACTTGGGCGCTGCTGCATCATCTGCTCAGCGGTCTCAGGCATCTGGTCTGGGACCTCGGCTACGGCTTCAAGGCAAGCGAACGCGAAGCGTTGACCTGGGGCGCGCTGATCGGCGGTATCTCGCTGACGGTGCTGCTGTGGATCGCGGCCTACGCGATCGGAGGCGGACGATGAGCATCAACGAATTGCACGGCTCGGCGCGCGGGTCCTCCTCGATGCGCACCCCGCTCGCCCGCGTCCGCAGCCTCGGCGCCTCGCATTCCGGCACCTCGGATTTCTGGCGCCAGCGCGTCACCGCGGTGGCGATCACGCTTCTGATCGTGCCCGTCATCGTGGTGGTGATGATGCTGCTCGGCCGCAATCAGGCCGGCGCCGCGCAGATTCTCGGCTCGCTGCCGATCGCGATCATCATGCTGTTGTTCATCGTCGCCAGCGCCTGGCACATGAAAATCGGCATGCAGGTGGTGATCGAGGACTATGTGCACAATGAGAAGCTGAAGCTCGCCTCCGTCATGGCGAACAACTTCTTCTCGATCGCGGTGGCGCTGGCCTCGATCTACGCCATCCTCAAACTTTCATCGGGAGTGTAGCCCATGGCCGGAGGCGGAAATGGCAAGGGGAATGGTGGTCCCGCCACCAACGGCCACGCCTATCCGATTGAAGACCACACCTACGACGTCGTCGTGGTCGGCGCCGGCGGCGCCGGCCTGCGCGCCGTGGTCGGCTGCTGCGAAGCCGGCTTGCGCACCGCCTGCATCACCAAGGTATTTCCGACCCGCTCGCATACGGTGGCGGCGCAGGGCGGCATCTCGGCCGCGCTCGGCAACATGCATCCGGACGACTGGCGCTGGCATATGTACGACACCGTCAAGGGGTCGGACTGGCTCGGCGATCAGGATGCCATCGAATACATGGTGCGCCAGGCGCCGGAAGCGGTCTACGAACTCGAGCACTGGGGCGTGCCGTTCTCGCGCACCGAAGACGGCAAGATCTATCAGCGGCCGTTCGGCGGCATGACGCTGGACTACGGCAAGGGCCAGGCGCAGCGCACCTGCGCCGCCGCCGACCGCACCGGCCATGCCATGCTGCACACCATGTACGGCCAGGCGCTGCGTCACGCCGCGGAATTCTACATCGAATTCTTCGCCATCGACCTGATCATGGACGACCAGGGCACCTGCCGCGGCGTGATCGCGCTCAAGCTCGACGACGGCACGCTGCATCGCTTCCGCGCGCAAACCACGATCCTGGCCACCGGCGGCTACGGGCGCGTCTATCATTCCTGCACCGGCGCCCACACTCAAACCGGCGACGGCAGCGCGATGGCGTTGCGTGCCGGCCTGCCGCTGCAGGACATGGAATTCATCCAGTTCCACCCGACCGGCATCTACGGCGCCGGCTGCCTCGTCACCGAAGGCGCGCGCGGCGAGGGCGGCTATCTCGTCAATTCGGAAGGCGAGCGCTTCATGGAGCGCTATGCGCCGTCGGCCAAGGATCTGGCCTCGCGCGACGTGGTCTCGCGGGCGATGACCATCGAAATCCGCGAAGGCCGCGGCGTCGGCAAGAAGAAAGACCACATCTTCCTGCACCTCGATCATCTCGATCCCAAGGTGCTGCACGAGCGGCTGCCAGGCATTTCGGAATCGGTGCGAATTTTCGCCAATGTCGACGTGACGCGCGAGCCGATCCCGATCGTGCCGACCGTGCATTACAACATGGGCGGCATTCCGACCAACTTTCACGGCGAAGTGCTGACCAAGAAGAACGGCGACGACAATTTCGTCGTGCCCGGCCTGATGGCGGTGGGCGAAGCGGCCTGCGTCTCGGTGCATGGCGCCAACCGTCTCGGCTCCAATTCGCTGATCGACCTCGTGGTGTTCGGCCGCGCCGCGGCTTTGCGCTGCGCCGAAAAGCTGACGCCGAATGGCAAGCAGCCGGAACTGCCGGCGGATTCGTCCGACAAGGCGCTCGGCCGGCTCGATCATTATCCGCTATGCCGCCGGCGGCACGCCGACGGCGAAGCTGCGCGACAGCATGCAGCATGTGATGCAGAACAATTGCGCGGTGTTCCGCACCGGCGAGGTGCTGCACGAGGGGCACAACCTGATTCACAAGGTGCATGGCGGCATCGGTGACATCTCGGTGACCGACCGCTCGCTGATCTGGAATTCCGATCTGGTCGAGACGCTCGAGTTCGACAATCTGATCGTGCAGGCGGTGGTGACGATGGACTCGGCGGCGAACCGCACCGAAAGCCGCGGCGCGCATGCGCGCGAGGATTTCCCCGACCGCGACGACAAGAACTGGATGAAGCACACGCTGGTCGTGGATCGACGATGGCGGCAATACGTCGATCGATTATCGCCCGGTGCACGACTACACCATGACCAATGACGTTCAATACATCCCGCCGAAGGCGCGGGTGTATTGAGTGCTTGTCATGCGCGGGCTTGACCCGCGCATCCATCCATCTTCGAAAGATGATGGATTGCCGGGTCAAGCCCGGCAATGACGAGTTGAACCGCAAGGGCAAAGACAAATGGTTGAATTCGCACTGCCGAAAAATTCAAGGATCACCGGCGGCAAGACCTGGCCGAAGCCGGCGGGCGCGACCGAGACCCGCGAATTCAAGGTCTATCGCTGGAACCCGGACGACGGCAAAAATCCCAGCGTCGATACTTATTACATCGATACCCATGATTGCGGTCCGATGGTTCTGGACGCGCTGATCTGGATCAAGAACAACATCGATCCGACGCTGACCTTCCGCCGCTCCTGCCGCGAGGGCGTCTGCGGCTCCTGCGCCATGAACATCGACGGCCAGAACACGCTGGCCTGCACCAAGTCGATGCACGACGTGAAGGACGGCGCGGTGAAGATCAATCCGCTGCCGCACCAGCCGGTGGTCAAGGACCTGGTGCCCGACCTCACCAATTTCTACGCGCAATACGCCTCGATCGAGCCGTGGCTGAAGACCACCACGCCGACGCCGCAAAAAGAATGGCGGCAGAGTCACGAGGACCGCGAGAAGCTCGACGGCCTCTACGAATGCATTCTGTGCGCCTGCTGCTCGACGTCTTGCCCGAGCTATTGGTGGAACAGCGAGCGCTTCCTGGGGCCGGCCGCGCTGCTGCAGGCAACGCGATGGGTCAAGGATTCTCGCGACGAAGCCACCGGCGAGCGGCTCGACAATCTCGAGGACCCGTTCCGGCTCTATCGTTGCCACACCATCATGAACTGCGCCAAGGCCTGCCCGAAGAGCCTCAATCCGTCCGAGGCGATTGCCGAACTCAAGCTGATGATGGTCGAGCGGCAGATCTAGCTAGAAGTTAGCTGCGATGACGCAATAGCGACAACGCGGTTGGAACCCGAGGGAACCTTATGAAATCCCTTGCGTTATCGCGTCATGGTCAATCATCCCGCCGGCAAACCCGCCACCAATAAATCGTCGAATATCGAGGTGGTTACCGAAACCGGTGACGATGGCGAACCGCCTCCGCCCGAAGTGCTTGAACCCGATCCGGCTCAGTCTCCGGAAGACGCCGAGCAGGCGCGGAAGGATTATCTGCTGACGCGGTTCTGGATCAGCGCCAGGGGATTTTGGGGAAAGGGCGGCGACCGGCTGGCGTGGATATTTTCGATCGGCCTTGTGATCCTGATCGTCACCAATGTCGGCTTCCAATACGGCATCAATGTCTGGAATCGCGCGATCTTCGACGCCATCGAGAAACGCGATTCCGCCACCGTGTTCTACCTGACCGCGGTGTTTTTCCCGCTGGCGATCGGCAGCGTTGTGCTCGGCGTGGCGCAGGTGTTCGCGCGCATGGGGATCCAGCGCCGCTGGCGCGCCTGGCTGACCAATTCCGTGGTGTCGCGCTGGCTGACCAGCGGCCGCTACTACCAACTCAATCTTGTCGGCGGTGACCATCAGAATCCGGAATATCGCATCGCCGAGGATTTGCGGATCGCCACCGATTCGCCGGTGGATTTTGCCGCCGGCGTTACCTCGGCGTTCCTGTCGGCAACGACCTTCATCGTGGTGCTCTGGACCATCGGCGGCGCGCTGACGGTCACGGTCGCGGGATCGACCATTACCATTCCGGGCTTTCTGGTGATCGCCGCGGTGCTCTATGCCGCGATCGCTTCAGGTTCGATCATGACGATCGGCCGCCGCTTCGTGCAAATCTCCGAAGACAAGAACCAGGCCGAGGCCGAGTATCGCTATGTGCTGACACGGGTGCGCGAGAACGGCGAAAGCATCGCGCTTTTGGGCGGGGAGCAGGAAGAGCGCGACGGCATCGACAGGACTTTCAGCAACGTGCTTCGGCAATGGGCACGGCTCGCGGGCCAGCACATGCGCACCACGCTGGTGTCGCAGGGATCGAGCCTGATCGCCCCGGTGGTGCCGCTGTTGCTGTGTGCGCCGAAATTTCTCGACGGCAGCATGACGCTCGGACAGGTGATGCAGGCGGCGTCCGCCTTCACCATCGTGCAGACCGCGTTCGGCTGGCTGGTCGACAATTATCCGCGGCTTGCGGACTGGAACGCCGGCGCACGGCGCATTGCTTCCCTGATGATGTCGTTGGACGGGCTTGAGCGTGCCGAGCGCGGCGACGGCTTCGGCCGCATTCAGCGCGGCGAGACCAAAGGCGACGCCATCCTGAGTTTGCACGATCTGTCGGTGACGCTCGACGACGGCACCGCCGTGGTCGGCGAGGCGGAAGTCGCGATCGAGCCAGGCGAGCGGCTACTGGTGGCGGGAGAATCCGGTTCCGGCAAAAGTACATTGGTGCGCGCGATCGCGGGGCTTTGGCCATGGGGCGGCGGCAGCGTCAATTTCCACCCGGACCGCCGGCTGTTCATGTTGCCGCAAAAGCCCTACGTGCCGTCGGGCACGCTGCGCCGCGCCGCCGCCTATCCGGCAGCCGCCGAAGACTGGACCGTGGAGCAGATCGGCGAAGCGCTCGACAAGGTCGGCCTCGGCCATCTCAAGGACAAGATCGAGGAAGACGCGCCGTGGGACCAGACATTATCCGGCGGCGAGAAGCAGCGGCTCGCTTTCGCGCGGCTGTTCCTGCACCACCCCGACATCATCGTGCTCGACGAGGCGACCTCGGCGCTCGACGAGAAGAGCCAGGACCAGATGATGGAGCTGATGATCAAAGAGCTGCCCAAGGCCACCGTGGTCAGCGTCGCCCATCGCGCCGAACTCGAAGCCTTCCACAGCCGCAAGATCGTGCTGGAGCGGCGCAAGGGCGGCGCAAAGCTTGTCAGCGACGTCGATCTCATTCCGCGCAAGGGCAAGCGCCGGCTGCTCGGCCGCTTCCTGCCTCACCGCAGGTCGGCGACGCAGAAGGCGGCGTGACTCCTCGTCGTCCCCGCCAAGCGAGCAACGCGAGCGCGAGCCGGGACGACGCGATGATTGGAGTCGCGCCTAAATTCGGCTATGCATGCGCCGCTTCCCGGACCTTGATCGAGGTGATTGTTTGATTCCCGACAACGACCCTTCACCCGCGCCTTACGGCGCGTTCGTGCCTACTCGCGCGCAAGCTGCGATCATCGCGCTCGCGCAACGCTCCCGGCTGAAGCGCGGCGCGTTCCGCCCGATACTGTCGCGGCTGGTCAACCTGTTGCGCGCAGGTCCGGTCGATGTCCAGTATCAGGGCGCGTCGTATCGATTCTATCATCAGGCCAGCGCCACCGAGCGCGGCGCGTTGTTCAATCCGGACTACAATCTCGAGGAGCTGAATTTCTTGCGCGCGCACACGCCTGCCGGCGGCATGTTCGTCGATGTCGGCGCCAATGTCGGCACCTACGCCATGGTGATGGCGCGTCACGTCGGCGCCAACGGAAAGGTGATCGCGA
Source organism: uncultured Alphaproteobacteria bacterium (assembly GCA_963761395.1). Classification (GTDB taxonomy): domain Bacteria; phylum Pseudomonadota; class Alphaproteobacteria; order Rhizobiales; family Xanthobacteraceae; genus Bradyrhizobium. Next base: position 60,431 of record CAVXHU010000018.1, on the reverse strand, counting down.
TCGAGCCGCATCCGGTCACGCACGCGCGGCTTGCCTTCAACCGTGCCGCGTCCGGCTACGCCCAGGTTATCCTTGTGGCCGCGGCCGCCGGGCCGTCCGACGGCGAGCTGATGATCGAGACCGACGGCGACAATCTCGGCGCCAGCCACATCGTCACCGGAAAGCTCTCGGGCAATGCCATCAAGGTGCCGTCGCTGCGGCTGCAGCGCATTCTCGGCGACGCCTTGGTGTCGCATGTCGATGCGCTGAAGATCGATGTCGAGGGCTTTGAGGACCGTGTTCTGACCGGCTTCTTCGAGCAAGCACCGCCATCGCTATGGCCACGCGCCGTCGTGATCGAGCATCTGTCGCGGCACGAATGGCTCGACGATTGCATTGCCGACATGCTCGGCCGCGGCTACGCGCAAACCGGCAAGACCCGCAGCAATACGCTATTGGTGCGACAATGACTGGCGCCCGAGACCTGAGGGAACCTTGCGGCCGCCGCGCCGTTGATGCGTCAGCGTGGTGGTTTCCGGAAAAACGAGATGCCGATCGATCCGCAAGAGGATCCGCCGATCAAGCCAGGACAACCGACCGAGCCGCCGAAGGAAAGCCCGCCCGGAAATCCGCGGCCTGAGGTGCCGCCGCCGATGCGGGATCCCGGCGAATCGCCGAGACCCGAGGAATTGCCCGGCAAGATGCCCGACGAATTGCCGGTGCGAGGACCTGGAGAACCGCGTACGCCTTATCCGACCGATGCCGGAATTGCGGATTTGCAAGGCCCGGAGTCCGGCCTGAATCCAGGCACGGCAGATATGCCGCAGGGGAAAATATGAATCTACGGTTTGAAAGGATCGTCTGAATGCGCAATGAACAAGGCCGCAACTGGACGTTCCGACGTCAGAAATAAAAACAAGTCCGCCTTTGAGGGCCGCCACAATCCGGCCTAACGCTTATTCGTTGATCGCCAGACCTTGTTGCCAGGAATTTTCCGGGGACCCAGACCATCATGACAAAACTTCGTCTCGTGCTGCTTGCCACGACTGCGCTTACGGCGTTGCAATTCGCGCCCGCTCCATCGCACGCGCAAGCTGCGCCGCTGGTGGTGGCGCAGGCCAGGGAGGAGGTTGGCCCCGACGGAAGACCCAAGGCACCGCCGAAGGCAGCGCCGCCCGCACGTCCCGCGCCGCCCGCCGCGGCGCCGCCGCCGCGCCCCGCGCCTCCCGCTGCCGCACCGCCGCCTCCACCCCGGCCTGCTCCGCCGCCGCCTGCTGCGGCACCGCCGCCCCGACCCGCGCCGCCACCTCCTGCTGCGGCTCCGCCGCCGCGTCCCACGCCGCCACCTCCTGCCGCAGCACCACCACCGCGTCCCGCGCCGCCGCCTCCTGCCGCGGCTCCGCCGCCACGCCCCACACCGCCGCCACCTCCAGCCGCGGCACCACCACCGCGTCCTACGCCACCGGCTCCCCCGGCGGCAGCGCCACCGCCTGCACCGCCGAAGCCGCCTACCCCGCCAAGCGCCGCGCCTGCACCGCAGCCTCAGCAGAAGAGCGCGCCAGCGCCGGTGCCACCACCGCCCGCGGGTGCCAAACAATCGCCTCCGGCATCGCCCACTCCGCCGGCAGCTGCGCCGCAGACTCAAACTGCGCCACCCCCTGCGGGCGCCAAACAAGCGCCTCCGGCGTCAACCACCCCGCCGACAGCCGCGCCGCAGACTCAAACTGCGCCTTCGACAACGACGCCCCCAGCTGGAGGCGCAGGTACGCCGCCCCCGCCGCCGCGTACCGGACCGTCCCCGAACAACGCGGCGCCGAACGCTGCTCCCGCACCCGGCGGACAGACCGCACTGCCGCCCGGAGCCGCGCCGTTAGTGCGCCACGCGCCGCCAACGGTCGCTGCGCCAATTCCGCCCGCGCCACCGCCTGCTCAAGCCTTGGCCCCCATTGCTCCGGGTGCGACGGCGCCGGGGCCACGCCGCATGGATGACTTCCGCGGCGAGCGGCGCGAATCCCAGCAAGGCGGCCGCACGGTCTTCACCGAACCCGGCCGAGTCATCGTTGTCGATCCCGGCGGCCAGTCGTTCATTCGCCACAACGAGGAGGATCGCTTCCGGTTCGGCGCGCGCGATATCCGGACCCAGCAGGTCGGCGCCGAAACCCGCACCATCGTGGTTCGCCCCGACGGCAGCCAGATCATTACCGTCAACGGCCGCGACGGCCGGTTGCTGCGCCGGATTCGCCGCGACGAACGGGGCCGCGAAATCATCATCATCGACAACACCTATCGCGATCCCGGCGCGGTCGGCGGTTTCTATGTCGACCTGCCGCCGCCGGTGATCCGCATTCCCTACGACCGCTACATCGTCGACGCCGACGACGCGTCGCCGGAACTGATCTACGACACCATGCTGGCGCCGCCGGTGGACCGGATCGAGCGGCGTTATTCGCTCGACGAAATCCGCTACAGCCCGTCGGTGCGCCAGTTGATGCCGAGCATCGATCTCAACAGCATCAACTTCGAAACCGGATCGTGGGAGATTCCCCCCGATCAGGCGGCAAAGCTGCAGTCGATCGCGGACGGACTCAATCGGGCGATCGCGCGCAACCCGCGCGAGGTGTTCCTGATCGAGGGCCACACCGACGCGGTGGGATCGGACGTCGACAATCTGTCGCTGTCGGACCGCCGCGCCGAATCCGCCGCCGAGTTGCTGACACAGCAATTCGGCGTGCCCGCGGAAAACCTGACCTCGCAAGGATACGGCAAACAATATCTGAAAGAGCAGACCGACGGGCCAAGCCGGATCAACCGGCGCGTCACCATCCGCCGCATCACGCCGCTGCTCAACGGCGGAACGGCATCGCTGCCGCCCCCGCCGCCCGGCACCGCGCCGCCAAGGTGAGGGCATCGCTCTTCACCTCTCCCCGCAAGCGCGGGGCGAGGGAGCGAAACACCGATGGTGAGGTGAAGGATTTGCCTAAATCAAAATGGCCGGGAGCGATCCCGGCCATTTTTGTTGCGGGCCCCTGAACCAGACCGTCATTGCGAGGAGCGAAGCGACGAAGCAATCCAGCACTTACTTTATATAACCTCTGGATTGCTTTGCTCCGCTCGCAATGACGCACGATAGTTTTGCGGATGATTGCTACAGCCCCAGCTTCTTCTTGCGCTGGCCGAGCGTGCGCAGCCGCAGCGCGTTGAGCTTGATGAAGCCCGCCGCGTCACGGTGGTCGTAGGCGACCGCGCCTTCCTCGAAGGTGACGAGGTCCTGGTCGTACAGCGAGTACTTGCTCTCGCGGCCGACCACGATGACGTTGCCCTTGTAGAGTTTCAAACGCACGCGGCCGGTCACGTATTGCTGGCTGTGGTCGATCGCCGCCTGCAGCATCTCGCGCTCAGGCGAGAACCAGAAGCCGTTGTAGACCAGTTCGGCATATTTCGGCATCAGCTCGTCCTTGAGATGCGCCGCACCTCGATCGAGCGTGATCGATTCGATGCCGCGATGGGCGGCAAGCAGAATGGTGCCGCCCGGCGTCTCATACATGCCCCGCGACTTCATGCCGACGAAGCGGTTCTCGACCAGATCAAGCCGCCCGATGCCGTTGGCGCGGCCGAGGTCGTTGAGTTTTGCCAACAATGTCGCCGGCGACAATTTCCTGCCGTCGATCGCGGTCGCATCGCCCTTCTCGAAATCGACGGTGATATAGGTCGCCTGATCCGGCGCCTTCTCGGGATCGATGGTGCGCGAGTAGACGTAATCGGGCACTTCCTGCGCGGGGTCCTCCAGCACCTTGCCTTCGCTTGAGGCGTGCAAGAGATTGGCGTCGACCGAGAACGGCGCCTCGCCGCGCTTGTCTTTTGCGATCGGGATCTGGTGCGCTTCGGCGAACGCGATCAGTTGTTCGCGCGAGCGCAAATCCCATTCGCGCCACGGCGCGATGATGGTGATATCGGGCTTCAGCGCATAATAGGCGACCTCGTAGCGGACCTGGTCGTTGCCCTTGCCGGTCGAGCCATGGGACACCGCGTCGGCGCCGACCTTCTCGGCGATTTCGATCTGCTTCTTTGCAATCAGCGGCCGCGCAATCGAAGTGCCGAGCAGATATTGCCCCTCATAGACCGCGTTGGCGCGGAACATCGGAAACACGTAATCGCGGACGAATTCCTCGCGCAAGTCCTCGATGAAGATGTTCTCCGGCTTGATGCCGAGCAGCAGCGCCTTCGCCCGCGCCGGCTCGAGCTCCTCGCCCTGACCGAGATCGGCGGTGAAGGTCACGACCTCGCAGCCGTAGGTGGTCTGCAGCCACTTCAAGATGATCGAGGTGTCGAGACCGCCCGAATAGGCGAGCACCACCTTCTTCACGTCCTTGCTCATGAAAATCCTGCTGAACTGAACACCGGTTTCGCGACCGGAATACGCGCAAATTGATTACAGGCAGAACGCCCCGGGGTGCAAGCGTAGAGCGTCTATGCAGGCGCACTTGTGCGGGGCTCAGGCCCGACCTCGCGCCCGCGCCATCGCTGCAGCAGGCGATAAGCGGGCCAGCCAAACCGCGTCAGCGCGGCGTCGATGCGCTCGTCGGTGAGCCGGGTCCGACGCCAGCGGTAGATGTAGCCATACGCCAGCCAGATCACCAGAAACGTCACCAGCCCCGCGGCGGCGACATCGGTGAAGAAATGCCCGCCGAACGCCATCCTGAGCACGCTGGTGATGACGCCGAACAAGGTCGCTGCGACATAAGCCAGCGGCCGCCACGCCGGCGGCGTCAGCGCCGCGGGCGCGTAGGTCCAGAATGCGGTGGCGCCTTCGCCGGAGAAAAACGAGCAGTTGCGGTCGCAAGCACCGCGCGGATCCCACCACGGCACGAATTGATCGGGTCCGTTGAATTGCGCGACCACCACGGGGCGCGGCCGGCCCCAATAACTCTTGAAGGTGAGATTGGTGAGAACGCCCGCGGAAAGAAGCAGCGTGACCAGGAGGAAGATGACCGCACGCCCCGGTATCAGCAGTGGCCGGTCCGGCCGCGCCAGCTTGATCACCAAGGCGACAATCGCCGGCAGCGCAAGGCCCCACGCGATCCACATCGCGCCATCGCGCGCGATCGCGGCCAGCATGCTGAGCTTGAGCGGGAAGGATTTCGTAGCCGCATCGTAAAACAGCGCGGCAAGCTTCAGATCGAGCTCCGGATAAATCCCGAACAGCAATCCGACAACAAGCGCCAGGCCCAGCGCGATGAAAAGTCCGGTCCGGTTCATGGCGCGGGGTTTAGCCGAGGAGGTTGGGGATGAAAAGGGTCGGCGGTCTCGTCACCCTGAGGTGCCGTCGCGAAAGCGGCGGCCTCGAAGGGTGCCTATCGAATATGTGGCCATCCTTCGAGACGCGGCCAAGGCCGCTCCTCAGGATGACGGCGGAGAATGCGGCGGCGGTGAGGGAGAATGCGACGGCAAGGGTGGCGGCAGCCGCGGCGGGGGCGATGGTTCGCGCCAGGCGCCGGCATTGCGGCCCGCGATCATCCAGTAGACGAGGCCGGCGACGATTCCCGCGCCGGTCATGATTTCGAGATGGCGCCGGACGATGCCATCGAAGCGAAGCGTTGCGGGGTCGAACGGGACCAGGCCGAGATAGCACGCCAGACCGACCACGCCGCCGCCGACCGCGTAGGTCAGCGCGCCCCTGATATAAAACGCTTCAGTGATCGCGACCACGATCATCGCCGGCAGCAAGGCAAAGCCGCTGATGAAGATGAAGCCGAAGCCGAGCACGATGTTCAGCGCGCCGGGATCGACCGGGCCGGTGCCGAGATCGCTGAATTCCGGAAACAGCACCGCGCCGACCACGATCATTCCCGCCACCAGACACGCGGCGAGAAATCCGAACAGAATCACGAACAGGCGGCCGATCAATGCCATGTCATCAAACCGAAGTTGCCGTCATTGCGAGCGCACGCGAAGCAATCCAGAAGCACGGGAAAAAGCTGGATTGCGTCGTCGCTTCGCTCCTCGCAATGACGGCTTGAACGACAATCGCGCCATTCGCATCAATCCGTCATCGCCATGGCGCGCAGCGCCTGGCGCTCGCGCACCGAGAGTTTTTCGGTTTCGGATTTGAGCTGGCCGCAGGCGGCAAGGATGTCGCGGCCGCGCGGCGTGCGCACCGGCGAGGAGTAACCGGCGTTGAAAATATATTCCGAGAACTTTTCGATCTGATCCCAGTCCGAGCACTCGTAAGCGCGTGCCCGGCCATGGATTGAAGGGAATGAGATTGATCTTGGCCGGAATCCCCTTCAGCATCTTCACCAGCAGCTTCGCGTCATCCAGCGAATCGTTGACGCCTTTCAGCATCACATATTCGAACGTGATGCGCCGCGCATTGGACGAGCCGGGATAGTCGCGGCAGGCCTGCAGCAATTCGGCAATCGGATATTTCCGGTTCAGCGGCACCAGCTCGTTGCGCAATTCGTCGCGCACCGCATGCAGCGAGATCGCCAGCATGACCCCGATTTCATCGCCGGTGCGGACGATGTTCGGCACCACGCCCGACGTCGACAGCGTGATGCGGCGGCGGGAAATGCCGATGCCCTCGTTGTCGGCAACGATCAACAGCGCGTCGCGCACCGCGTCGAAATTATACAATGGTTCGCCCATGCCCATCATCACCACGTTGGTGACGAGCCGGCTGCCGGTCGGGGTGGCGCGGTCGGCCCAGTCATTGAGGCGATCGCGCGCCACCATGATCTGGCCGACGATTTCACCTGACGTGAGATTGCGCACCAGCCGCTGCGTGCCGGTGTGACAGAACGAGCAATTCAGCGTGCAGCCGACCTGCGAGGAAACGCACAGCGTGCCGCGGTCGGTTTCCGGAATATAGACGCATTCGACCTCATGCGCCTTCTCGTTGGCATCGCCGCTCGGCAATCGCAATAGCCACTTGCGGGTGCCGTCGCTGGAAACCTGCTCCGCGGCCACCTCGGGACGCGCAACGGTGAAATGCGCATCGAGTTGGGTGCGCATTTCCCTGGAAATGCTGGTCATCTCGTCGAAATTCCTGGCGCCGCGGACATAGATCCAGTGCCACAGCTGCTGCACGCGCATCTTGCGCTGCGCCTCGGCCACGCCGATGGCCCCTAGCCGTTCCGCGATCTCCGCGCGCGACAGTCCGACCAGCGAGGGCTTTGCCGGCGGCACATAGGTTTCCAGCGCGATCTTTTCCAAGGGCGCGTTGGCCTGCACAGCCCCACGCGCGTTCGCAGCGCTCAGCGTGGATTTAGTCTCGGTTGAAACTGCAGTCATTACGTTTCTGGTCTAGAGAGGCTTCTCCCTCATCCTGAGGAGCGGCGTCTTCGCCGCGTCTCGAAGGATGAGAGCCGTGGTCTCATGGTTCGAGACGGCGCAAGAGCGCCTCCTCACCATGAGGAGAGATAGCCATCAAATAGGCTTTCTTCGGCCCACAAACAACGGCGTTTTGGCGCGGAAAAGGCCTAGCGCTTGCAATCCTGCGCCAGTTTGTCGAGCGCTTGCGAAAGTCCCTTCAGCGAGAAGGTGTCCGTGGTCTCGGTGCCCTTGGCCGACATGCCCTTGACCACCACGTCCGAAGCCTTGCGCATGGCGTCGACCATCCGCTCTTCCTCGGCGGCGTTCTTGATCCAGAGACCATCGCCCTGGGTGTACATTGCGTAAGAAGCGCCACCGACCTCCAGCGTCGATTCCGAGCCCGGCTTCAGCGTGTAGCCGATCATGACGGAAACTTCGTTGGTGACTTTCTCCGCCGGACGGGTGGAGACGAATGCGTAGGCCGGGTCGCGCGGACGATTTGGCGGATTGGTTTTCGACGACGAGGGTTTTGCCAGCGCGAAGCACACCTTCTTGCCGTTCGGGGTTGCGGTGTAGGCTCCCCAGGTGCCGAACTGGCCGATCAACGTCGGCTCGGCAGTCCCCGCGGCCGCCGCGGCGGGCTTGGTTGCGGGCTTTGCATGTGTGGGTGCAGGTGCGGGGGCAGGTGCAGGTGCTGGGTTGGCCGTGCCTTTCGAGGCCTTTGGCGACGCGTTCTGCGCCTGCGCGAGGTCTGATACCCCGCACACCAGCACACTCACCACCAGCGCTGTCAGCATTCGCCGCACGGACATGACCAAGTCTGGTTCCCTCATTATTGTGACTGGAAGATGGCCCGACATCCGCTGTCGCACGGCCGATGGATAGCCGGGAAATGTCTTTTTGGGAAGGCGGTTAGGCTACATCCAAACCGTCAGGTCCAGAACCCTGTCGCGCGCTTGCCGCGCCGTTCATCCCTGGCCCTTCGAGCGCGCGGCCCGCTGCTTCTCCCACTGCGCGTCGGTCCATTGCAGCAGATCCTCGGCGCCGGAACTGCGCAAATGCGCGCCGCCGTCCTGCACCACCATCTCGCCATTGATGTAGCCGGCCCGATCTGAAATCAGGAAACTTGCGAGATCGGCAAGCTCGCCATGTTCGCCGACGCGGCCGAGCGGATTTTTCGAAGCCCACCCTTCGTCGCGGCCCTCGGGGCGAAGCTGGCCCGATGCGCCCGCGGTCGGAAACGCGCCCGGCGCAATCGCGACCGTGCGGATGCCCCTGGGTCCCCACTCCACTGCGAGACTCTTGGTCATCGCCAGAATAGCGGACTTCGCCATCGCAGAGGGCACCGTGAAGGCGCGGCCGGTAATGGTCGAGGTCGAGAGGATGCTCAGCACCACGCCCTTGTGTCCTGCTTCGATCCAGCGCTTGCCGGCCGCCAGCGTGCAATACATCGCGCCGTGCAGCGTCGGCGCGAGAATGGCGTCGGCGGCGCGAAACGACAAGTGCTCGCTCTGCGCGATGAAGGTCGCGGCGGCATTGTTGACCAGAACATCCAGCGGCGCATCGCGCCAGATCGCCTCCATCATGGCATCGACTGCAGCGCCATCGCGAATGTCGCACCTGATCGCGCCGACCTTGCCGCCGAGATCGCTGCGCATCCGCGCCGCGGTCGCCTCCAGCAATTCGAGCCGCCGGCCGCAGATGATCAGTTCGGCGCCAAGCTCGACGAAGCGGCGCCCCATCGCGGCACCGAGCCCGGAGCCGCCGCCGGTGACCAGTATCCGCTTTCCCTTGAGCAGGCCTTTTTCAAACATCGTTTCAAACCTTTCAACTGTACCCGGCCTCATGCTGAGGAGCGGCGTCTTCGCCGCGTCTCGAAGGATGGGAGGCCCCATGGTTCGAGACGGCGCAAGAGCGCCTCCTCACCATGAGGAAGTAGACCGAATCAGATTGTAGCCCGGCTTCAAATCCGGCATGAAGCGTCCAGCGCTAGTTGTGCGTCCGAAACTCAGGTGTGTCCATGAAAGCCATTCTCTGCTCGCAATATTGCGGCCCCGACGATCTCGTGCTGACCGAGGTGCCCGATCCCGTGGCCGAGCCCGGCCAGGCCGTGATCGCGATCAAATCCGCGGCGCTGAATTTCTTCGACCTGTTGATGATCCAGGGCAAGTACCAGATCAAGCCGCCGTTTCCGTTTTCGCCGGCGGCGGAAGTCGCGGGCGTGATCGAAAGCGTCGGCGCCGGGGTCACCGACCTGAAGGTCGGCGACCGCGTGGTGGCGTCCTGCGGCCACAACGGCGCGCGCGAAAGGATCGCGCTGCCGGCGAATTCCATCGTCAAAATTCCCGACAATCTGGATTTCGATCGCGCCGCCGGCATCATCATCATCTACGGCACCGCGCTGCATGCGCTGGAAGATCGCGCCAGCCTCAAGCCCGGCGAGACCATGGCGGTGTTAGGCGCCGCCGGCGGCACGGGTCTGGCGGCGTGCGAACTCGGCAAGCTGATGGGCCTGAAGGTGATCGCCTGCGCGTCATCGGACGAAAAACTTGAATTCGCCAAACAGCACGGCGCCGAGCTCGGCCTGAACTACGCCAAGGAAGATCTCAAGGACGGCTTGCGGCGGCTCACCGGCGGCAAGGGCGCCGATATCATTTTTGACCCGGTCGGCGGCAGCTATGCCGAGGCCGCGCTGCGTTCGATCGCATGGGAAGGCCGCTTCCTGGTGATCGGATTCGCCGCCGGCGAGATTCCGAAGATGCCGCTCAATCTGGCGCTGCTGAAGGGCTGCGATATCCGCGGCGTATTCTGGGGCGCCTGGGCGCGGCTCAATCCGGAGAAGAACCGCGCCAACCTGGAGAAGCTCGTGAAGTGGACCGCGGAAGGCAAGATCTCATCGCATGTCGACCGCACCTTCCCGCTGGCGCAAACCGCCGACGCCCTCAAGGTGCTCGCGGGCCGCAAGGCGATGGGCAAGGTGATCCTGCATCCGTGAATTTGACGTAAGTTCAATCGTCGGGCGTAGTCAAAAGCGCCATGGGTCCGCACAACGTGGCCCGGTAACAAGCTCCGCTCGTCTCGGCACACGTTGATCGATCTTTGCGAAACTTCTTGCAACTGGATGAATTGCAACGCTCACGCCAACGCTCCTCGCGCTGAGCATCAAAAATACCGGTGCGCTCCGCAACTGCGCCTCAATGAAACCCAAATATTTCCCGATTCGCGCCCGCCCCGGTCGTTTTTTGGGCTGATTCAGACCGCGAGCTAAGCCCTTCAGTAGCGGGGCGCTTCTGGACAATAAAAATAATAAAAAACTGATTTCGAAGGATGCCCCATCGTTGCGTCAAAGTAACTGGGAGAGCATCACCATGTTGGACCACACTCCACGCTATCGATCGTACGATCCTGACATCGATCCTTATGACGAAAACCCGACCGATCGTCGAGTAACACCATACAAGTTTGGACAATCAGCCCGAACAGATTATCCGGAAGATTCCGTCCCACTGTTTCTTTCCGATTACGACGGTGAACCGGATCCGAGCGAATACATCACTCCCGTGACTCCCGTGTGGAAAGACCGAAGACCTTCCGTCTTGTCACGAATCCTGGCGGGCGTTGTGGCGACTGCCGCCATAGCAATTCTGGTCGCGCTGTTTTCTTCGGGTGCCACGCGCGATATCATCGCCAACGTCAAAGCTTCAAGTACCGCCGTTCTTTCGGCTGCGTCCGCAGCGGTGCAGCCGAATCCCGCGCAACTGACGGCACGTGACATACAATTGAAGGATCCCGCTCAATTGATGGATCCCGCTCGGCCATCGGCGCCGGCAAATCAGACGCCTGGCGTTCGAAGCGTCACAGCGGTCATTGTAACGCCGACGCGTGAGGAGATCACGACGGCCTACCAAAGCGCGCTGCAGAGCGCTCCTGCGGCCGCAGCGCCGGTCGCTGCAGTGCGGGTCGCTTCTGCGGTGCCCGTCGCGGCAGCGCCGGTTGTCGCTCCGCCGGTCGCAGATCCGTCGGCAAGAAAACTCGATGGCGACGAACTCGCGACGCTCTTCAACCGGGCCAAAGGCCTGCTTGCGGCAGGTGACATTCCATCCGCCCGGCTGTTGCTCGAACGTGCGGCGGATGCGCAAGAGCCCAGCGCAGCGCTGATGCTGGCGCGGACCTACGATCCCGAGGTGCTGGGAACGCAGGATGCCCGCAACATCATTCCCGATCCCGCAATGGCGCGCGCCTGGTACCAGAAGGCTGCCCAGTTCGGCTCAGCAGACGCGCGGCGTCGGCTCGCTGAAATGCAGAACTAATTTCAAGAGGGGACAAAATGCGACACTTACTTCGATTGGCACTTGTTGCCACAATGATGGCTTGCGGCTTCACGGCCCGGGCTGAACAGACCGAGTATGACCCGGCCAAGGTCAGCGAAAGTCTCAAGGCCATCTTTCAGTTCGGCTCGGTAGCCACCAAGCAGGCTCTGAACGCCAACACGGTGACGCTGATATCCGGCACCATCGGCGGAACCTACGTTCAATTCGGCGCGGACCTCGCTTCCGTGCTGGACGACGGCAACAAGCTGCGCGTGCTTCCGATCGTCGGACGCGGCTCGGTGCAGAGCGTCGCCGACATTCTGTTCCTGCAAGGCGTCGATCTGGGAATTGTCCGCGCCGACACGCTCGACTATCTCGAAAGGAAGGGATTTGCGAAGGACATCAAGAAGCAATTCACCTATGTGACCAAGCTCTACAATGAAGAGATGCACGTCATCGCGCCGAAATCGATCCACAATTTGAAGGAGCTGGACGGCAAGACCGTCAGCGTTGACCTTCCCAATGGTGGCACCTTCGTCACCGCGCTGACGGTGTTCGAGCGGCTCGGCCTCAAGCCGAAGGTGGTCTATATCGAGCAGCGCATCGCGCTGGAGAAGATGAGGAACGGTGAAATCGACGCCGTGATCGTTACTGGGGGCAAGCCGTATAAGTCCGTGAGCAGTTTCAAGGACGATCGGTTTCATTTGGTGACGGTCGACTACGCGAAACCGCTGCAGGCCGACTATCTGCCAGCGACTTTGAGCTCGAAGGACTATCCGAACCTGATTGGGGATGGCGAGAAGGTGGACACCATTGCGGTGCCGGCGGTGCTCGCGGCCTATAATTGGGCCCCCAACACCGACCGGTACCGAAAGCTCGCTCTGTTCGTGGACGCCTTCTTCGCGAAGTTTCCGACCTTCCAGAACCCGCCGTTCCATCCGAAATGGAAAGAGGTTTCGTTGTCAGCGCCGCTCGCTGACTGGAACCGCTTCCCCGCCGCAAAACAGTGGCTTGATCAGCACGGGATCCAACCGGTCGCCCGCGACAGGTTCGAGGATTTCCTGAAGCAGAGCTCCGGCGGGGGCGAAAGTGCAGTCGGAATCCGAGAAGGAAGCGCTGTTCAAGCAATTCCAGGCGTGGGAGGCCGAGAAGAACGCCAGGGCGCAAGCGCAAGTCCGCCCCGAGAAGCCCGAAAAGAAGGAACGCTAGGGCGTTTTCAAGCGAAGTGGAGCCCGGTTCGCGTCAAGAAAACGCGTCAATCAAGAATCTAGAGCCCCGTTTCGATTCGATCGAAACGGAAATGGCTCTAGGGCGATCCCGCGGGGGAAGACAGAGGCAGGCTTAGCCCTCCTTATCGATCCCCCGCTTCAACGCGGCGCGGGCGGCTTCGCGATGCTCCGGCGTGATGTGGGTCGCGACCATCCGGATCGCGGTGGCGAGCACCGCGGCGTCGTCGGTGAAGCCGAGCACCGGCAGCATGTCAGGAATGAAATCGAACGGCAGGATGAAATAGGCGATGGCCCCTAGCAGCGCCACCTGCACGTGGCGCGGCGTCTGCTTGTCGAACGCGCAGTAATAGGCGGCGAGCAAATCCTCGGCGAACGGAAGTTTTGCAATCACCCGCTTCAGCTTGATCCAGAACCGCCGGCGCACGCTTTCGCGGTCTTTTGCCAGCCGGTCGGCCGGCTCAAAACCCACGGTGTGTTCGGATACCATCGCCTCGGGCTCCCTGAAGCTTGCGCGGCGGATCGCCGCCGCGGGACGCGCTTTAAGCTGGGGATGTTGTGCCCCCGCCGCAAGATTGCGCAAGACCGTATCAGGCCACGCCGAGCTGCCTGGCGATCGCGTTCATGGCCTTTGCAAGTTCGATGTCGAGCGCGGTGACGCCACCGGCGTCATGGGTTGCCAGAACCACTTCCACCGTCTTGTAAACGTTGCGCCATTCCGGGTGATGATCGCTCTTTTCAGCCACTAACGCCGCGCGCGACATGAACCCGAAGGCTTCGTTGAAATCCTTGAAGGTGAAGGTCCGCGCAATCGCCTCGCGGCCCGGCGTCTCGGCCCACCCGGACAATTGCTTCAGGGCCGATTTTCGCGCCTCCGCCGACAACCGTTCCGCCATGATAGCCTCCCGTTTTACTGGCACCTTATCCTAACACCGACCGGCGCGTCCGGGATCCCCCGCCACAATAAGGCGGCAAAGCCGGTCCAAAGCCGCTAGTGTGGTGGTTCAGAAGTTCTCTTCACCATTGCTGCGAGTCTATCAAGAGAACTTCTGAACCAAAACCACACTAGAATCATAGGTTTCTAGTGTCCTTTCGAATCCGAAGTTCGCGAGAGAAGCGCGGCAAGGTGTGGCGAACTTCGGATTCGGGACACTGGTAACCATGCCGCGGATGGAACTCCGCGCCGGCAGCAAAATTTGCTACAATGCCGGTCTGACTATTTTGGCCATACGAAATTGGACCTGAAGCGATTGTTTGCCAGATCGATGACGGATGGGCCCGACCTTGTCGGGCCGCCGGTGCCGCCGTCGCCGCGTTCGGCGAAGCGAAAGATGATGTTCATCACGCTGGCGGGAATTCTCGCGATCGCCGGCACGCTTGTGGGCGCTTACTACTTTGCGATGCGGCCGGTGACCTTGCGGATCGCGGTCGGTCCCGCCAACAGCGATGACATCAGGGTGGTCCAGGCCCTGACGCAAGCCTTTGCCCATACGCGTGGCCTTGTCCGTTTGCGTCCGATGCAGACCGATGGCGCCACCGCGAGCGCCCAGGCGCTCGCCGAGGGCAAGGCCGACCTCGCCATCATCCGCGGCGATCTCGAAGTGCCGAAAAACGCCCAGGCCGTGGCGACGCTGCGCAAGAACGTCGCGGTGCTGTGGGTGCCGCCGCCTGCCAAGACCAAGGGCAAGAAAGCCGGTCCGAAGCTCACCAAAATTGCGCAACTGGCCGGACACCGCATCGGCGTGGTCGGCCGCACCCAGGCCAATGTCAATTTGCTCAAGGTGATCCTGCAGCAATATGGCATCGATCCGAGCAAGCTCGAGATCGTTCAGTTTCCGGCGGCCGAAGCCGCGGACGCCATCCGCAACCAGAAGGCGGACGCCTATCTCGCCGCCGGACCGGTCAACAGCAAGATCACCGCGGATGCGATCGCGGCATCGACGCGCGATGGCGGCACGCCGACCTTCCTCGCGATCGATTCGGCCGAGGCGATTGCGCAAAACCACCCGATGTACGAGGCGTCGGAAATTCCCGCCGGCGCCTTCGGCGGCGCGCCCGCCAAACCCGACGATGAGGTGAAGACGATCAGCTTCGCCCACCACATCGTTGCGCGCAAAGGCCTGTCGGACTCGACGGTTGCCGCCTTCACCCGGCAGTTGTTTGCGATCCGGCAGGCGGTGATGACGGAATTCCCGCTGGCGGCGAAAATCGAGACCCCGGATACCGACAAGGACGCCGCGATCCCGGTGCATCCGGGTGCCGCGGCCTTTGTCGACGGCGAGGAAAAAACCTTTCTCGATCGCTACAGCGATTACATCTGGTGGGGGCTGATGGCGCTGTCCGCCATGGGTTCCGCCGGCGCGTGGTTCGCGGGCTATCTGAAGAAGGATGAGCGCGGCAACAACTCATCGCTGCGCGAACGCTTGCTGGAAATGATCGCGGCGGCGCGCCGCAGCGATTCCGCCGAGGAGCTCGACCAGATGCAGGCCGAGGCGGACCAAATCCTGCGCGACACGCTGAACTGCTTCGAGCACGGCGCGATCGAGGAAGGGGCGTTGACCGCCTTCAATATCGCGCTCGAGCAATTCCACAATGCGGTGGCCGACCGCAGGGCGTTGCTGATCAGCATGCCGCAAAATCTGCAAAGGGCCGGCGCGCAGTTCCGCGCCACCGGCACGTTGTAGACCGGCATCGCTGTAATCTTGCCGTCACATAATCTTCCTAGGTCTGTCAGAGCTTTCAGCGCATCCTGTTGACCGATCAGGGAGGCTTGCATGACGATTAAATTTCCCCTTTCTCGCCGCCGTTTTCTTTCCACCGTCGCCGCGAGCGGCGCCGGCGCACTCGGCGCCGTTGCGATGCCCTATCTCAGCCGCGCCGCCGACCGGCCGCAGATTACCCATGGCGTGCAATCCGGCGATGTCGGCGCCGACGGCGGCGTGGTGTGGGCGCGCGCCGACCGGCCGTCGCAAATGATGGTCGAGGTTGCCACCTCGGATTCATTCACCAATGCCCGGGTTTTGCCGCCGATCGCGGCGCTGCCCGAGAGCGATTTCACCGCGAAAATGCTGCTGGAAAATCTCCCGAGCGGGCAGGACATTTTTTATCGCGTCCGATTCCGCGACCTCGCGCATATCGACATTTCAAGCGAGCCGGTCGTCGGCCGCTTCCGCACCGCGCCAGCCGACCGGCGCGATGTCAGCTTCGTCTGGGGCGGCGATGTCGCCGGACAGGGCTGGGGCATCAATCCCGACGACGGCGGCATGTTCACCTTCGCCACCATGGCCAGGCACAGGCCGGATTTCCTGCTGCATTCCGGCGATACCATCTATGCCGACGGCATCATTGCCGCCGAGGTGAAGCTCGCCGACGGCAAGGCCTGGAAGAACGTCACGATCCCGGAAAAGGCCAAGGTCGCCGAGACGCTCGACGAATTCCGCGCGGCGCATAAGTACAATTTCCTCGACGACAATGTGCGCGCCTTCAATGCCGAGGTGCCGATCTTCGTGCAGTGGGACGACCACGAAGTCACCAACAACTGGTCGGCGTCGAAACAGCTTCCCGCCGCCTACAAGGAGCGCGACATCCATTTGCTCGCCGCGCGCGCGGCCCGCGCGTTCCACGAGATGTATCCGATGCGCGAAAGCATCATCGAGCCGGGGCGGGTCTATCGCACCCTGAGCTATGGCCCGCATCTCGACGTCTTCATGCTGGACGAGCGCAGCTATCGTGGCCCCAATGGCCCCAACCTGCAAACCGCTTACGGTCCCGACAGCTACTTTCTCGGGCCCGATCAGCTGTCATGGCTGAAGCGCGCCTTGCTGAACTCGCGCGCCACCTGGAAGGTGATCGCCTCCGACATGCCGCTCAGCCTGATCGTCTATGACGACGCGACCAACAAAAAAGGTTCGGAAGCCTTCGCGCAAGGCGACGGCCCGCCGCGCGGCCGCGAACTCGAAATCGCCGATCTGTTGCGCTTCATCAAGACCTCAGGCGTCGCCAACACCGTGTGGCTGACGGCGGATGTGCACTACGCCGCCGCGCATTACTACAATCCCGACAAGGCGCAATTTCAGGATTTCGAGCCGTTCTGGGAATTCGTCTCCGGGCCGCTGCATGCCGGGACTTTTGGGCCGAACGAACTCGACAACACGTTTGGGCCCGAGGTGAAATTCATCAAGGCGCCGGGTGCGGACAAGCAGAACCTGCCGCCATCAGCCGGAATGCAGTTCTTCGGTCACGTCAAGATCGACGGCGCAACCGGACAGATGACGGTGACCTTGCGCGATCGCGCCGACGTGGCGCTGTGGTCGACCACGCTCGATCCAAAAATGGGGTAGCAAGCGCCCGGCACCGCCGTCTGATTGGCATCTCAGCATGGCTTGCAGCGCGACGGCCGAATAGGGCTTGGGGCAGCCTCGGCTTGTCCGCGACCGGTTCCGATTGCGAAATCATCACGTCGTTGTTCCCTTAGTCTGTGCACTTGTGCACATAACAATCTGATATGTTCCGTTATTGTCGGAACTCGCGGGGCAAGGGGCATTAGGGGATGATGGCGAACGAAAATCCTCCGGAGCAACGGCCATTCAACAATCTGTTGCGGCGGCTCAGCGCCAGCGATTTTGCGCTGATCGCGCCGCATCTCGTGCCGGAAGAGGCGAAGGCCGGCGAGCTGCTGTATAATCCCGGCGACCACGTCGATACCGTCCACTTTCCGTGCGGACCGAGTCTGGCGTCCTTTCTGGTACCCAGCGAGGACGGCCGCGACGTCGAAACCATTCTCGTCGGCCGCGAAGGCGCCGTCGGCGGTATCGTCAGCCAGGGACATCTGCCGGCCTATACCCGCATCATGGTCAAGTTTGGCGGGCCGTTCGCGCGCCTGCCGATTGGAAAGCTGGAGGCGGCGAAAGCCAGGTCGGCCACGCTGCGCAACGTGTTCGCGCGTTATGCCGACTGCTTGCTGGCCCAGATATTACAGTCGACGGCCTGCAATGCGATCCATTCGATCGAACAGCGCACCGCCAAATGGATCCTCTCGGCGATGGAACGCACCAACGGCGACAACATCGTGCCGCTTACCCATGAGCAGCTGGCGGCCCTGCTGGGGGTCGGCCGCAGCTATACCAGCCGCGTGATGCAGACGTTCAAGGCGGAAGGCGTCCTGGAGACCCGCCGTGGTTCGATCCTGATTCGCAACCGCGAGGCGCTGCGGATCCGGGCCTGCCTGTGCAACGAATCCGTCAAAAACCACTTCGAGGAAGTGTTGCGCGGGGTGTATCCCACTGAGGAGGCCCACAGCGGCTGAAGCCGGCCCGGTTGGCAGCGAAATCAGCTAACCAAACCGCAAACAACGCATTGTTTTCCGGCGATTTCTGACTATATTGCGTCGCAACGCGTAAGGTTTGCCCGGTCCTTTTGGCCGGGCTTCCTTTTTGGGCGCGATGCGCCCGCAAATTCCAGGTTTTGAGCGTGATCCGGAAAAGTGGGTCCCGGTTTTCCGGCGAGATCGTGCTCCAGCCATTGCCCGATTCAGAAGAAGAGCTATGAAACTTCGCAACGTCGCCATCATCGCCCACGTCGACCACGGCAAGACCACGCTGGTCGATCGCCTGCTGCAGCAATCCGGCACCTATCGCGACAACCAGCGCGTGGTCGAGCGCGCGATGGATTCCAACGATCTGGAGCGCGAGCGCGGCATCACCATTCTCGCCAAGGCGGCGTCGGTGCAGTGGAAGGACACCCGCATCAACATCGTCGATACGCCGGGCCACGCCGATTTCGGCGGCGAGGTCGAGCGCATCCTCAACATGGTGGACGGCGCGCTGGTGCTGGTGGACGCCGCCGAGGGTCCGCTGCCGCAAACCAAATTCGTGGTGTCGAAGGCGCTGCAAGGTTGGGCTGAAGCCGATCGTCGTCATCAACAAGGTCGACCGTCCCGACGCGCGGCCGATCGAAGTCATCAACGAAGTGTTCGATCTGTTCGCGGCGCTCGACGCCAGCGAAGAGCAGCTCGATTTTCCGATTCTCTACGGCTCGGCCAAGCAGGGCTGGATGGCGGACAAGCCCGGAGGGTTCGCAAGACGACGGCATGCAGCCGCTGTTCGATCTGATCCTGCGCCACGTCGCGCCGCCGATGGTCGAGGACGGCCCGTTCCGCATGATCGGCACCATTCTGGAAGCCAATCCCTATCTCGGCCGCATCATCACCGGCCGCATCACCTCCGGCTCCATCAAGCCGAACCAGGCCGTCAAGGTGCTCGGCGGCGACGGCAAGCTGATCGAGAACGGCCGCATCACCAAGATCATCGCGTTCCGCGGCATCGAGCGCACGCCGCTGGAAGAGGCCGAAGCCGGCGACATCGTCGCCTCGCCGGCCTGACCAAGGGCACCGTCGCCGACACCTTCTGCGATCCCTCGGTCGACATTGCCGCTGAAGGCGCAGCCGATCGATCCGCCGACGGTGTCGATGTCGTTCATCGTCAACAATTCCCGCTCGGCCGGCACCGAAGGCGACAAGGTGACCAGCCGCATGATCCGCGACCGCCTGCTGCGCGAGGCCGAAGGCAATGTCGCGCTGCGCGTGCGCGAAGCCGCCGACAAGGATGCGATGGAAGTCGTCGGGCCGCGGCGAATTGCAGCTCGCGATCCTGATCGAGACCATGCGCCGCGAAGGTTTTGAGCTCTCGGTGTCGCGTCCGCGCGTCGTGCTGCAAAAAGGACGAAGCCACCGGCGAGTGGCAGGAGCCGATCGAGGAAGTCGTGATCGACGTCGACGAGGAGCATTCCGGCGTCGTCGTGCAGAAGATGAGCGAACGCAAGGCCGAGATGATCGAGATGCGTCCCTCCGGCGGTCACCGGCTGCGGCTGGTGTTCTACGCGCCGACCCGCGGCCTGATCGGCTATCAGGGCGAACTGCTCACCGATACCCGCGGCACCGCCATCATGAACCGCCTGTTCCACAACTATGCGCCCTACAAGGGCGACATCCAGGGCCGCCGCAACGGCGTCCTGATCTCCAACGATCAGGGCGAGGCCGTGGCCTATGCGATGTTCAAGCTGGAAGATCGCGGCCCGATGATGATCGAGCCCGGCTGCAAGGTCTACAAGGGCATGATCGTCGGCGAGCACACCCGCGACAACGACCTCGAGATCAACATCCTCAAGGGCAAGCAGCTCACCAACATCCGCACCACCTCGAAGGACGAGGCGGTGCGCCTGACGCCGCCGATCCAGATGACGCTGGAAAAGGCGCTGGCCTATATCGAGGACGACGAACTGGTCGAGGTGACCCCGAAGTCGATCCGGCTGCGCAAGAAATTCCTCGACGCCAACGACCGCAAGCGCGCGGAAAAGGCCAAGGAAGCGGTGGCGTGAGCAGGCGAATAGCGAATGGGGAGTAGTGAATAAGTGGGCGAATGGCGAATAGGGAGTAGCGAATAGATGAAGGCGTCTTACCTATTCGCTATTCGCCACTCGCCATTCGCGCGCTAACCCATGTCCCTCCCCTCCGAAGTCGATGTCGCCATCATCGGCGCAGGCGCCGCCGGCCTCGGCGCGGCGCGGGCGCTGCAAAACTCCGGGCTCTCGGTCATCGTGCTGGAAGCGCGCGACCGCGTCGGCGGACGCGGCCATACCATCCAGGCTGCGCCGGATATCACCTTCGACGTCGGCTGCGGCTGGCTGCATTCGGCGGACCAGAATTCCTTCGTCAAAATTGCCGGGCAATTGAATTTCGAAGTCGACAAGACCCGCCCGCCGTGGCGCGAGCAAGCCGTCCATAAGGCATTCCCGCCGCCGCTTCGGATGGAATTCATCGCCGCGCTCGACGCCTTCTACGATCGCGCCGAGGAAGCCGCAAAAGAGGCCCGGCGAAGCGGCCGCGACAGCGCCGCCAATCTCTATCTCGAGCCCGGCAACCGCTGGAATCCGATGATCGATGCGATCTCGACCTATATCAACGGCTGCGAGCTGGACCGGGTCTCGATCCTCGACATGGAGGCTTACGAGGACACCGAAATAAATTGGCGGGTGCGGCGCGGCTACGGCGCGCTGATGGCGGCCTATGGTGCATCGTGTCCGCTGGCGTTCAACTGCAATGTGATGCTGATCGACCATTCCGGAAAGCGCGTCCGCATCGAGACCTCGCGCGGCCGGCTTTCCGCCGACAAGGTGATCGTCACCGTACCGACCAATCTGATCGCCGATCGAGGCGATCCGGTTTCACCCGGCGCTGCCGGACAAGGTCGACGCCGCGCGCGGCCTGCCGCTCGGCCTTGCCGACAAGGTCGTGCTGGCGCTGGATGAACCGGAGGCGCTGCCAAAGGACGGCAGCCTGCGCGGCGCCACCATGCGCACCGAAATGGGCACCTATCATTTGCGACCGTTCGGGCAAGCCTGCATCGAAGGCTATTTCGGCGGCCGCTTTGCGCGGGCGCTGGAAGATGCCGGCGACGGCGCGCTCGCCGCGCAAAGCATCGACGAGATCGCAGGCTTCCTCGGCAACGACTACCGCCGCAAACTAAAACCGCTTTCCGCAATCGCGCTGGGCCCACGACCCGTTCGCCCGCGGCTCCTACTCGCACGCGCTGCCCGGCCACGCCGGGAAGCGCGCCGTGCTCGCCGCCCCCGTCGATGGCCGTTTGTTCTTTGCCGGCGAAGCCACCTCGCCGAACTTTTTCTCCACCGCGCACGGGGCGCGGGATAGCGGGGAAAGGGCGGCGGGGGAGGTGGTGGCCTCACTCGCGAAGGAATGACGCTGACTTCTCGCTCTTCGTCATTGCCGGGCTTGACCCGGCAATCTATCCTTAGCGTAATGTGCGGTGTGAGAGCCTGATGGAAGTTTCCACGACAGACAACTCATATCGCGAATGGCGCGACGCCGTCTGATCAGCGACTGCATCAAATTTACTGCATCACGATAGAGGACGCGGGCTTTGACGAAGAGTATTTGATCAATCACTGGCAATCGAAAGAAGCGCCATCCGATTTCGTCGAATGGTTCGGAAACAAATACGACCTCGATCCGAGGCCATCGCTCATTCGAACAACTAGGCAAGTAGCGCTAGCTTGAACTATGCCCGACGAACCATCGAGCGGCGCAATTGGACCGGTGAGGAGCTTGATCTCATAGTCGCCGACTATTTCGCAATGTTGAGCGATGAAGCGATTGGCATCCCCTTTAATAAGGCTGCGCACAATCGCCTTTTGACGAAGCAAGATCGATCGAAGCAAGGCGTCCGATTGAGTTCAAGCATCGTAATATTTCGGCGGTGCTCGAAAGCTCTGGACTTCGAGAATCGAGGGATACTGCCCGCCACGACTTCAAGCTGCAATTCGGCGCGATCGATCATTACCTCGCGGCAATCCAGTTGCGCTGCATCCTGAAGTTCGGCTAGCGACTGTGCTGAACGCCTCGGCTTTTTCGTCGAGCCAGCTGCCTATGCTTCTGCCCGTGCCCCCGTCATGAAGATATTCAACGGCTCGTTCGGAAATTTAACCCCGTCGAGCGCGATTTCCGAAACCGCAAGCTTGGACGCGACGGTGAAGAATTAGTCTTCCAGTTCGAGCGAGAACGACTTCGACAGCTAGATGCGGCCCGACGCTTGCTAAGGAAATTCGCATGGATCGTCCGCAGGAGGACTGGCGACGGAGCTGCGTTATGACATTCTGTCCTTTGACGAAGAAGGAAAAGAACGATTTCTTGAAGTAAAGACCACCGTACGGCTCGGATACGCTCGCATTTATATATTCACGAGGAAATGAACTTTCGCTTTCCTCCGAGCGACCGATGCAGTTTTGCGAACCTTTGTCGGTGTATTCTGATTTCGTCATAACTGACGCCCGCGGATGTTTGAGTTGGCGCCGCCGTCGGCCAACTTCGTCCATCTTTCAGCCGCTTTGATCGCTATGAGGCAGTCGTTCTCGTAGCGACTAAATCGACCTCGCCCTACTCCATCACCCTGTCCCTGAACTCCGCATCGCGGAAAAAGCACTCCTCATACTTCCCGAAAATCCGATAGCGGTTGCGGGCGACGAGATTGTAGACGGCGTCGCGGAGCGGTTTCGGCACCAGGCGCAACACGCGGACCCATCGCCAGCCCGGCAGATGCGACAGCACCGTCAGCGCGGCGTCGGATTTGAAGAAGACCTCGCCGCCATGGACGACCGCATTGGTGTCGGGATCGTCAGGGTTGATGCCGAACGCCCGCGCCAGCCGCGTGCCGTAGCCGGACTGGATCGCGGTAAAGCGAAAACGGCGCTCGCTGTCGCGAACCGCAACGAAGCGGACCCAGCGCGAGCAGAACACGCACACGCCGTCGTAGAGGATCACGTCATCGTCGGGCCAAGGGCTGGTCACACGCCTGTTCCCTCCCAAACGCTACCTGTTATCCAGCGTCAGCAGCGCCACCAGCATCAAGACGATCGCCGGTCCGGTCTTGACCAGCGCGCCCAGCGGCTCGATCCACAGCTCCGGCGTCAGGATCGCCGCGCCCACCATGTAGCCGAGCGATGCCGCGATGCCGGCGATCAATCCGGCCGCACAGGTGCGTCGGAACGCGATCAGAGCGCCGATCGCCATATCCATCAGGCTGGTGCCAATGGTGAGCGGTGCGACCAGCGCTGGCGGAAAACCATGCAAGGACAGGATCGCTGCGGCGGCGTCATAGGAAATCGCCAGCGCGATAAACCCCGATGCGACCCAGAACACCACGAGACTGGCGATGACAAGCGCCTTGATCAAAAACAGCCGCGCGAACCATTTGTCCTGGATGGTGGCGGAGCGCGCTCCCACCGCCTGCAGCAGCGTTTTCGGCGCGATGCCGGTGGCGGCCATCCACGCGCGCGGATCGCCGCTGACGCCGCGCCGCAATTCGGCGATCGCCGTGGTTCGCATCGGCGGCATCCAGCCGAGCCGATTAGCGAGATCGCCGAGCCTTGCGCCGAGATCGAGCATGAAGGCTGGTAGCGCGATGCGCGGAATGTCAGCGGTGCCGAAGCGCGAGCGGAATTGTTCGATCACGCCGCCAAGCGTGACCGGCTGCGGCTGCATCAAATCCCACACCACAGCGTCTGCGGTTTTGTCACCGGCATCGCGGCCGGCGAGCCAGGCGATCGTCGCCGCGATATCCTCGACATCGACCGGCTGGAACGGCGTCGCGGATTCCGCCGCGGGAAGTTGAACCGGAAGCGTCGCCAGCGCGCGCAGCATGGCGCTGCCGCCATAGGCCGCCGGCGCGATCACAAACCCCGGCCGCAGGATCGCGTAGGCCACGCCGGACGCCGCGATCAGCCGTTCGGCTTCGCGTTTTGTCGTACTGAAGGCGGTGCGGTCGTCATTGGAGGCTCGCCGGGAATCGAAATGTGCACGAGCCGGATGGCGCGGCCGCTGGCCTGGATCGCCTGCAGCAAGCGCGCGACAAAATCGCGATGCACGGCGCCGACATCGCTGCCCGGACCGTCCTGCAGCACGCCGAGGCAATTGACCACGACATCGATATCATGCTCCCCGATCAGCCGCGCCAGCGAGTCCGTTTCCATCGACATGACCGGCATTTCCAGATCGAGCTTGCTTGCCTTCTGCGAGGCTGCGAATCGCCGCGCGATTCCGACCACATGAAAACCCCGCGCGCGCAGATCGTCGGTGACGAACCGACCGATCAGGCCGGACGCGCCGAGCACGAGGATTTTGCGCGCTTCGCTCATAGGGTTCCTAAAACGGTTTGGCGATCATCAGCCAAAGAATCATCATGACCGAGCCGAAGCCGGGAATGCCGAACACCAACCAGCGGCGAAACAGCGCGAAATAGCGCGGCGGCAGCGGCTGCTGCTGCGCCGCCGCCTTTCGCGCCAGATCGCGCATTTCGATCTGCATGAAGATCACGGGAATCCAGAACAGCCCGGCAACGACGTAAAGCCCCAGCGAAGTGACAAGCCAGCGTTCGGCGAGCGAGGTCGCCGACAGCGCCATCAGCACTCCGCCGGTGACCGGTTGCAGGATTACCGCTGACGCCGTGAACAGCATGTCGGCGATCACGACGGTCGCCGCGGTGCGCGCGATGAAGGCGGGATCGCGGCTCCGATGCGCCATCAGCATGAAGAAGGCGATGCCGGTTCCGGTGCCGAGAATAACGATGGCGCCGAGCACATGCAGATATTTGACGATGAAATACAGCGTCATCGCTTTTTCGCCGCGGTCGGTGCGAGCGGCTTCAGCGCGCGGTCCAGTTCCGGTGCGGCGATTTTTACGCCGGCCTCGGTCTCCGCCAGCCAGTGGCCCTCGCTGCCGGATGACGCCAGCACGCGAAAGTCGACTTTGCCGCCACCGCCGCGGAACGCATCGGCCAGTTGCCGCGATAACGCCGGCGAGAAATAGCTGTCGTTGGCCGCCACCAGCCATGTCACCGGCACGCGCGCGTTTCTGCCGAACTCGGCCGCCGACGCCAGCAGCGTGTGCGGCGCGCAGACCCGGTTGGGGAGATCGTTGACGTGACCGCCGCGTCCCGGCGCAAACGCAATGATGTTCGATACGCCTTGCGGGTTCTCGCGGGCCAAGGCCAGCGCGCCCCAGGCGCCGGCCGAATGCCCGACAATGACGGCGCCGTCCTGCCGGATGAAGGATTGCTTGCGCAGATAGTCCAGCGCCGAAGCGATCGCATCCGCCGTGGCGCGTCCGGCCCGGGAATAGTCGGCCTCGTCGCAGCCGCCCTGGTCTTCGAGGTATCTTCCGCCGGTTGCGCCATGGCCCGGGCGTTCCGGCACCAGCACGGCAAAGCCCCGCGCCACCAGCCACGCCGCCAGCGCGCGGTATTCCGGCTGCGGCATTTGCGCGCGACGCAGCACGTTTTGCGTCGAGGCGTGCGCGATCACGGCCAGCCGAAACGGCCCCTCGCCGAGGGGGCGAAACAGCAAAGCGTGCGCCGCGGTGTCCGGATCGGGCGAGGGGACCAGCCATTGCTGCATGCGGTTTGGCTCGGCTTCGGCGCCTTGCGCGCCGAGCCGGGTTTGCGCCGTCGCGGTCCGGCTACAGACGGCTCCCAGCACAACCAGGGCAAAAAACGCCTTGCACACCTGCATTGATTTACCTGACGCGCCCGAGAGCGGGGTTGGGATTTGCGAGCAGAATACGCACGGCGAATCAAATCCGGAGCATTTTTCCGTGAAGACAGCCGCGCCCAGGAGTCTTGTCCAGCCCCGTTGTGGCCTGCCAACCGTCGCCCAAGTGACGTTCAAGGCGCCTCCCTGTCCTCTTTCGGTACAGCAAACCGGCAAAACTGATGCAGAAAATCCACAGGTTAACCGATAATTAACGATAGACCTTGAAGCCGACGCGCCGACTTGCTTTGATTAGAACCATGAGCACAACCCTGATCGAGGTTCGGCCGGCCAAAGCTGCGGATGCGGCCGCGGTAGCGTCCACCCATGACGAAGCCTGGCGGTCGGCCTATCAGGGCATCATTCCCGGCGCCGAGCTGGAGAAGCTGATCAACCGCCGCGGCCCGCAATGGTGGGATAGCGCGATCCGCAAGGGCAGCCGCGTCAGCGTGCTGGTGTTCGGCGACAAGGTCGCGGGCTATGCCAATTACGGCCGCAACCGCGCGCGCAGCCTGCACTTCGAAGGCGAGATCTACGAGCTTTATCTGCGGCCGGAATTTCAGGGGCTCGGCTTCGGCCGCCGGCTGTTCACCGCGGCGCGGCGCGATCTGTTGCAGAGCGGGCTGAAGAGCATGGTGATCTGGGCGCTCTCCGACAACGATCCCGCGACGGAGTTTTACCGCGCCCTTGGCGGCCGCATGGTCGCGCGGTCATCCGAGAAATTCGGGCCCAAGTCGCTCGACAAGGTCGCCTTCGCCTGGACCAATTGAGTTCCGCCGGGTTTCCAAGCAGCTCGAAACCGGCCTTGGCCCGCGCCGCGTCCTGATCCAGGATTTCACTGCAACGCGACCCGCGGAGCCAATCATGCGCATTGACGCCATCTCGATCGGGATCGATCCGCCGCGTGACGTCAATGTCATCATCGAAGTGCCGGTCGGCGGCGAGCCGATCAAATACGAGATGGACAAGGACGCCGGTACGCTTGTGGTCGACCGGTTTCTCTATACCGCCATGCGCTACCCCGGCAATTACGGCTTCATTCCGCATACGCTGTCGGGCGACGGCGACCCCTGCGACGTGCTGGTCGCCAACACCCGCGCCATCGTCCCGGGCGCGGTCATGAGCGTGCGCCCCGTCGGCGTGCTGCTGATGGAAGACGAGGCCGGTGGCGACGAGAAGATCATCGCCGTGCCGTCGTCGAAGCTGACCCAGCGCTACGACAAGATAAGGACCTACAGCGACCTGCCCGACATCACGCTGCAGCAGATCCAGCATTTCTTCGAGCACTACAAGGATCTCGAACCCGGAAAATGGGTGAAGGTGTTGCGATGGGGCGGCGCCGCGGATGCGCACAAATTGATTGAGGAAGGCATCGCGCGGGCGAAGGGGAAGTGACGACGTAGTCGTCATTCCCCGATGTGCAATTGCACATCTGAGGGCGCGCCTTAGCGCGAACCCGGAATCTCCATGTTTCGTTACCTCGAGATTCCGGGTTCGCGTCTTCGACGCGCCCCGGAATGACGGCGCAAGAAGTTGGCGCCCAAACTTCTCCCCGCAAAGCGCGGGGCGAGGGAGAAGCAAGCCTACACCCCCGGCTTGGGCAATCCTGCAATCGCGCAGGCCGCGCGCAGCGTGTTGACCAGCAGGCACGCCACCGTCATCTGCCCGACGCCGCCGGGCACCGGCGTGATCGCGCCGGCGACATCCAGCACCTCGGCAAAGGCGACGTCGCCGACCAGGCGGGTCTTGCCGTCGGCCGCCGGCAGCCGGTTGATGCCGACATCGATCACGGTCGCGCCCGGCTTGATCCAGTCGCCGCGCACCATTTCCGCCTTGCCGACGGCGGCATAGACCAGATCGGCGCGCGCGCACAATTGCGGCAGATCGCGCGAGCGCGAATGCGCTGATGTCACCGTGGCGTTTTCGTTGAGCAGCAATTGCACCAGCGGACGGCCGACCAGATTGGAGCGGCCGATGACGATGGCGTTCATGCCCTCCAGCGAGGCATGCACGCTCTTGGTCAGGATGATGCAGCCGAGCGGCGTGCAGGGCGACAGCGCGGCAAAGCCGCCGGCGAGCCGTCCGGCATTGCTCGGATGCAGCCCGTCGACGTCCTTGGCCGGGTCGATGGCGTTGATGATGGTTTCGGTATGAAGCGATTTCGGCAGCGGCAGTTGCACCAGGATGCCGTGCACGGCCGGGTCGCGATTGAGCTTTTCGATCAGCGCCAGCAGTTCATCTTGCGCGACGTCGGCCGGCAGCACGTGCTCGAACGACGCCATGCCGGCTTCCTGGGTCTGCTTGTGCTTGCTGCGGACATAGACCTGGCTGGCGGGGTCGCTGCCGACCAGCACCACCGCGAGCCCGGGCGTCAGCCTGTGCTCGCGCTGCACCCGCGCCACCTCGCCGGCAACGCGGGCGCGAAGCTCGGCGGCAATGAGTTTTCCATCGATGATCCGGGCGGTCATCTCAATCCTTGTGTCTATCCATCATGCCGGCTTCGCGGCGGTCAACTTCCGCAGCGTCTCGCCGAGCTTTGCGGGATCGCCGTCGACGGCAATTTGCTTGAGGCGCGATGTCGTGCCCGACAGAATCCGCACCTTGGCCTTGGGCACCCCGAGCGCTTTCGCCAGCAGCTCCGTCACCGCGCGATTGGCCTCGCCGCCGTCGGCGATGGCGCGGACGCGCACCTTGACCACGGTGCGGCCGTTGGCCAGCGTTTCAACGCCGTCGATATCGTCGCGGCCGCCGCGCGGCGTTACCCGCAGCGCAACGCTGATGCCCTGGGTGGAATAGCGCCAAGGATCCATTGGGCATCCATGCCCGCGATCAGAATACGCTGGGATAGATGTAATAGGTGATCACCCGCTGGATGAACATGATGATCAGGATCAGGATGATCGGCGAGATATCGAGCCCGCCGAGGTTCGGCATGAACGAGCGGATCGGCGCCAGCAGCGGCTCGGTGATCCGGTACAGGAACTCCGCCACCGCCGCCACGAACTGGTTGCGCGTGTTCACGACGTTGAAGGCGATCAGCCAGGACAGGATTGCAGACGCAATCAGCAGCCAGACATAGAGATCGAGCACGATAAGAACGATGTCGAGAACGGCACGCATGGCGGGGGGAGCTCGCGGGGTAGGTCGCGGATTCGACTTCCTGCTAGATATCGGTTCCACCCCTCGCAAACAAGGGAAGTTCCGGGCAAATGACGCGGAAAACGGCGATTCCGCCGTTCTTGACTTGACCTTGGCGCGGATTGTAAATGGCGCCGATTGTCGGCCGCAATCATTCGCACTGAGGCGGCCGCGAAGGGGCCATAGCTCAGCTGGGAGAGCGCGTCGTTCGCAATGACGAGGTCGGCGGTTCGATCCCGCCTGGCTCCACCACGCTTCGCCTTCGGCTACGCGTGGCACAGCCACGTAGCCGAAGGCGAAGCGTGCCCGGCGTAGCCCGCTTGGGCGAAGACGGGCCTCGGCAACTCCAGCGCCTCGCTCATTTCCCCGTAAATCTTGGCGGCCGCTTTTCCATGAAGCTCGCCACGCCTTCGCGAAAATCGCTGCCGCGCAGCGCCACCGCCATCTCGCGGTTGGCGTCGATGGTGGCTTCGGCCAGCGTCTGGAACGGCACGTCGTAAAGCTGCCGCTTGATGACCGCGATGGCGCTCGGCGAGACGAAGTCGGCCAGATCGCGCGCGTAAGCATAAGTCTGCTCGCGCAGTTGCTCGGGCGGATACAGCCGATTGACGAGCCCGATGCGCAGCGCTTCGTCGCTCTGGACCCGGCGCGCGGACATCAGGAGATCGAGCGCATTGGCGTGACCGACGATGCGCGGCAGCATCCAGCTGATGCCGTGCTCGGCGATCAGCCCGCGGCGCGAGAACGCGGTCGTGAAGACGGTGTTGTCGGCGGCAAAGCGCAGGTCGCAATACAGCGCATGCACCAGTCCGATGCCGGCGGTGGCGCCGTTCAGCATGCCGATGATGGGTTTGGGTATCGACGGATAGTAGGCGTAGCGGGTCTGCCAGTCGGGCCGGCGGTTCATATCGAACGGCGGCACGCTTTCCGCGCGCCTGACGTCATCGGGATCGAGCCCTTTCAGCGCCTCCATGTCGGCGCCGGCGCAGAACGCACGCCCCGCGCCGGTCAGTACGATGACGCGCACATGATCGTCCGCGGCGGCGGCCTCCATGGCGTGGCGCACATCGCGCTCCATGATCGGCGTCCACGCGTTCATGCGCTCGGGCCTGTGAAGCGTGATGGTCGCGATCTTCTCGCTCACTTCATAGAGAATATGCTGATAGGTCACCACGATCTCCCCTGCTCTCTGCCGTCAGCGACAACGTGTTGTCGTCGATGGATGCTTTCAGACGCGCTTGCCTGCGCGCGAACCTTTGGGCCGCGCCAGATAGTCCCGTGTTTCCGGCCGCTCCTTGAGCCATCCGGTCCAGCGCTTGAACACTTTTGTCATGCGGTCGGGCTCGACGCCGAGCTGCGCCATCGCCACCCCGCCGTTGACGGTTTCACGGTATTCGGCGATCAGGCCGTCGCGCACCAGGAAGCGGCTGATGCCGTCGATCACGACATGCTGTCCTTCGAACTGCGGGATTTTCGAGGTGAAGCTCGACAGCGACCAGGCATAGCCTTTTTCGCCGTCGAAGACGGGATCGAACATCTCCCAACGATAGTCGGCCGCGTCGCGGTGAAACAGGTTCTGCATCATGTGCGCGATGTCGGCGCGGCCTTTGTGGGCGCCGTAGATATAGTCGTAATAAACGGCGTCCTCGGTAAAATGCTGGCCGAAGCGCGCGCCGTCGCCGGATTCCGCCGACAGCGTGAGGTCGCTCAATAGAAGCGCAAATTCCTCGCTGGTCATGCCGCCTCCCTGTGCTTGCTGATTGGAACGCAAGCTTACGGGCGGACCCTATCACATTTGCGAATTTGAAAAGGCTTGAGAAGCGTCGCGGGCGCGGCTGCTCTTTGCGCGCTATTCCGCGGCTTGCGACATCACCGACAACGGCACGCGAGCCAGCCAGCCATCGATGAACTGCTTCAGCCAGGCGCGCTCGGTCACGTCATGCACGGCGCGATCGGCGAAGTGGTGATGGCGCGGGCGCGCGCCCGGCAATTCGAGGCGCGCATGGCCGCGCGTGGTCCAGCGATGCATCATCGCGTAGGTCACGTCGGGATGAAACTGCAATCCGAAGCAATGATCCAGTCGAAACGCTTCCACCGGGAAATCGATTCCCTCCGCCAGCAATTCGGCGCCCGAGGGAAGTTCAAATCCTTCGCGGTGCCAGTGGTAGACATGATCCGGCCAGTTCGGGCAGACCTCAAGTCCCGCAGGCGTCGGGCGGATCGGGTAATATCCGATCTGCGCGCGGCCTTGCGGATGCGGCGCAACCCTGGCGCCGAGCTGCATGGCGAGCATCTGCGCGCCCAGGCAAATCCCCAGAAACGGCCGCTGCTCCCTGAGCGGCACGGCGATCCAGTCGATCTCCTGGCGAACGAAATCATCCGGGTCGTTGGCGCTCATCGGACCGCCGAAAATGACCGCGCCGGCATGGCCATCCAGCGTTTCCGGCAGGCAATCGCCAAAACGTGGACGCCGGATGTCCAGCCTGTGCCCGAGCGCCCGCAGCACATTGCCGACGCGGCCCGGGGTCGAGGTTTCCTGGTGCAGGACGATCAGCACCGGCAGCAAGGATTTGGCGGCGGCGGCTTGTGCCCTGCCGGGGAAGGACAGCACGGTTTCGGCGTTGATCTTGTTCGACTGAAACGACATCCGACGGTTCTGTGTTTTGCGGCTATCAGGCCAGAATCATACCTAAGTGCTGGTTAATTTCGGGTGAGTTCATCTTGAAATTCAGAAAGCAAGTCGCGGGCCAAAAAGGGCCTTCGGTGCCTAGCGGCGCCTGCGCAGCTGAAAACGGCCGACCGCCGCCAGGACAAACCCGCGCGGAAACAGCCGGAGCATAAACGGCACCAGCTTGATGCCGAAGCCGGGCAGCACGGTCCGTTTGTTGGCCATCAGCCCGCGATAGCCCGCCTTTGCGACATCGGATGCGCTGATATTGAGGATCGCCGAATCAAATCCGGGTTCAAACCCCGCGCGCGACTGAAACTCCGACGGCACCGGACCCGGACAGAGCGCGGTCACGCGCACCCCGCACGGCGCGAGCTCCCGACGCAGCGCTTCGCTGAACGACAGCACATAGGCCTTGGACGCGTAATAGACCGCCATTCCCGGCCCCGGCAGAAAACCGGCGATCGAACCGACATTGAGGATGCCGCCGCGATGCCGGATCAGCTGGTCGGAAAACCGCAATGACAAATCGGTCATGGCGCGGACGTTGACGGCGATCATGCCGAGCTGGTCCGCGCGGTCGAGTTCGACCGCGTTGCCGAACAAGCCGTAACCGGCATTGTTGAGGACGTACTCGACCTCCACCCCCTCGGCAGCCAAAACAGCGGCTATTTTGTCGCCGGCATCGGGCTGTTCGAGATCGCACGGAATCACGATCGGTGCGGCACCGCCGGCAGCGACGATTTCATCCGCCAATTTCGCCAGGCGATCCGCGCGGCGCGCCACCAGGGCCAGACGGTGGCCGTTCGATGCGAAAACGCGCGCCAGTTCGGTACCTATTCCCGCCGAGGCACCGGTAATCAGCGTTACACGCTCGGTCACGGTTGAATGCTCTTAAATGAATTGCAGGATATGCGGCTAACTGCTGGCACGAGAGCATAGGCCTTAGGCGGGATGCAAGCCACCTGCAACCCGCTTGCAAGCATATCGGCGTGTTCAAACGGACAATGCTGCAGCGTTCAACCTCGATATTTTGAGGTCGATCGCGTCCGGCAATGGCCGATTGTCAGGCACATTAATATTTCGTCATGTCCGGTACCGCACGATCGACGGCTCGTATGCCCAAGACCGCAGCGTGTCAGATTGCCACGGCCACGCTATCTCAGCCGTCCGTGACCGCCGCGGGTTGCTCGCCGGCAATACGATGCTTGAGATCGATCCGGTCCCGCGAAGACACGCCCAGCAGATCGGCGGCGCGCCAGACGACGTTATCCTCGAACTCGCTGGCCCGGCCGTCGGCATAAACCAGCTCCCACATCATTTCCACGATGCGGAGTCTGCCTTCCTCATTCACCGAGCGCATGATGACGCTGGTGAAATGATAGAGATCGACCGCCTCGCCCTCGACCAGGGTGGCAGACGCGATCAATTGATCCGCGGTGCCGGGATCAAGCCCGAAGCGGCTTTCGAGCAGGCTATGAAGTTTGCGCTTTTCAACATCGGACGGTTCACCGTCGAGCGAAATGACGTGAATCAATAGCGCCGTCGCCGCCAGACGATAGCCGGTATCGTCAAATTCGCGGTCCTGGTGCGCGGTGGGGGAAACAATGTCGGCAATGAATTGACGTAGTCCGTCCAGCATTTCTTGCTACCGAATTCGGGTGAGGTCAGGTGGCCGCCGCATTTGGCGGCTCTTCCCTGATATATGGGTTGGAAAATCAACCGATGCAATCCATGCCGGTTCCGCGGCATGCATTACGATTCGGCAATCTCAGGGTAGTTCATAGACGACGATCTTGTCGGCAATGCCGCGCAGCGCCGCCTGCTTTTGAATAGGCGTAATCGCCTCCTTTTCGAGGATGGCGGCTACCGCAGGCGCGTCGATCACCGGCCCGGTGATGTGGATCGCCTGCGAGGTCGACAGGCCCTGAACCCTAGCTGCGATATTGACGGTCTGACCGAAATAATCCTGCCGTTCGTTGAGCATGACCGCGAGGCACGGACCCTCATGAATGCCGATCTTGACCACCAGGTCGTCGGTGCCGCGCTCGACATTGAGCGCGTCCATCGCGGCGCGAATCCGCAGGCCTGCGACGATCGCGTGTTCGGGCCTGATGAAGGTCGCCATCACGGCATCGCCGATCGTCTTCACGACCGCGCCCTTCTCCGAGGAGATGATCTCCAGCAGCGCATGGAAATGCGCGCGCACCAGATCGAATGCGGCGAGATCCCCGACCCG
Organism: uncultured Alphaproteobacteria bacterium; assembly: GCA_963761395.1. Classification (GTDB taxonomy): domain Bacteria; phylum Pseudomonadota; class Alphaproteobacteria; order Rhizobiales; family Xanthobacteraceae; genus Bradyrhizobium. The sequence continues at coordinate 26,468 of CAVXHU010000018.1, read as the reverse complement.
CTCGTACAGCGCGGTAGAACCCTTGAGGTCGGTGAACAGGAACGTCAGCGAGGTGATCTTGAGGCGCTGATCGATGTTGAGATTGTCGGCCTTGAAGACGTCGCGAAAAGTCTGGTTGGTCAGCATCCGCTTGGCGGTGAGGAACGGCTTGCGCTTGCCGATCAGATGATGAAGCGCGTCGGCGGCTATGAAGACCGACGGCAGCACCCGCACGTCGGCCTGATTGTCGAGCGACAACCGCAACGGGCCGGGACGCAGCGTGATGGTCCCTCCGGTCGGTGTCGGCGTTTTGTTGTAGACCAGGGACACCTGCTGACGTTCTTTGGTCGGCTCACCCTGAACATCGATGAACTGAGCGGCGTGCGTCACCGGCTCGAACACGATGATGAATTCGCCAGGCAATTGCAACGACATCACCGCTTTCTCGTGCGGCGGCAGTTCAAGCGTATCCAGCGTCACCTCGTCGGTCAGCGACGCGAACGATTCCTTGTTGAGGTCGACGCCCGAACTCCAGAATACCTGCTTGAAATATTCCCAGACCGGCAGCGAGTTCGGATCGTGCGCGGCGATGCGCCTGATCCGCGGACTGACGGTGAAGGCGACCTCGACCTGCTCGTCGACCGAAGCCTCGTAACCGCAGGCGCATAGCCCGCAATGATAGTCGTCGTGGCGCAGCGATTTCAGCGTGGAGTGGGCATCCAGCACCCCGCCGCAGCCGGGGCACAGCACGTTCCAGGTGAGATCGAACAGCCCCAGCCGCGATGCATGGAGGAAGCCGGAAATCACCCGCTCTTCGTCGAGCCCGGTGCGCGCCGAGAAATCCAGCGCGTTGATCCGGTTGAGTTCGTGATCCTCGCCCTTCTCGATCAGCCGCGCGATGGCATCGGCGACCGCGGGGTCGGCGGTCTGCTTCAGTACCGAAATCTGGGCCTGGATCTCGCTCATGCCGGGACAGTAGATGGGATCGCGGGAGCGTCCGATGCAATGCCCAGAGCCTGTTGGGTGCTGATTGAAGCCGAACCGAGGCTCTTGTCCTTGTTTTTACGCGTTTTCTTCGCGCGAACCGCTACCCGTTTCGCTCGATAACGCTCTGGCTAGCGGGGCGTGACCGTAAACATCGGCGAGCGGTCGGGCTGCGTCGTCACCACGCCGACCGGCATCACCGGCTCCTTGTCGAGAAGCTCCAGGCGAAACGCGCCGATCATCTTGGCCAGCGCCAGGGTCGCCTCCACCAGCGCGAAATGCGCGCCGACGCAGACGCGGGCGCCGACGCCGAACGGCAGATAGGCAAAGCGATCGGGCGGTGGCGCGGGCGGCATGAAGCGAGCCGGGATGAACGCGTTCGGATCGCGCCAGAGTTTCTCATGCCGGTGCAACAGCCACGGCGCGATCAGAACGATATCGTTTTTCTTGACCGGAATGCCCGCGATCGTATCCGGAGCCGCGGCGGCGCGCGCAATCAAAAAGGCCGGCGGATAGAGCCGCATGGTCTCGTCGACCACCGCGCGGGTGAATTTCAGCCGCTCGACATCGAGCGCGCCGTTCACGGTCGCGCCCTGAACCTCCGTGGCCAATTGATCCTGGGTCGCGGGATCGAGCGCCAGCAGATACAGCGACCAGAACAGCGCGGTGGCGGTGGTCTCATGGCCGGCGAGAATCATCGTCGCCACCTGGTCGCCGAGCTGTTCGTCGCTGAAGGATTCGCCGGTCTCGGGATCGCGCGCGGCGCCCATCAGATCGAACAGATCGTGCGGCGGAGCGCCTTCGTTCTTGCCGGCGGCGCGGCGTTCCGCCATCAGCATGCCACGAAATGCGTCCATCGCTTGCGGAAGCGGGCGCGGGAGAAATCCTGCGGGCTCGGCCAGCCCAGCGGCAACAGCAGATCGAGGAAATGCGGCCGCGCCAGCCGCTCGCCATACTCCATCACGAAGTCGCGCAACGCGGCACCGTGGCGGTCCATCCCGAACGAGAACATGGTGCGGCCGGCGATCTCGAGCGTCATCCGCTGCATCGCCGCGCGCAGATCGACCGGCCCGCCGCTGGCCGCCCGCAGCTTCGCGATCGTCTCATCGGTCGCCGCGATCATGTGCGGAACGAGCGTCGCCACCGCGCGCGGCGTAAAGGCCGGCGCCAGCGTTCTGCGCTGATATTTCCAGGCGCGGCCCTCGGCGATCAGCAGGCCTTCGCCAAGCACCGGGCGCAACACCCGGATCGCGGCCGGCGTGCGCGTGTAGTTCTCGTAATTATCGACCAATACATGCCGGATCGTATCCGGCGTGTTGAGAATGAAGCTGCTGCGCCCGAAGAAGCGACCCTGGATGATATCCTCTTCGTAAGCCCGCTGCCCCCAGCTGCCGATGACGCTTTCGCGCATCGCCGCCATCTTCCCGAAGATGGTCATGGTGTCGCGCGCGCGCGGCGGGCTCGGCGGCACCAGCGGCCGACGCGTGACCGGCATCTCCCAGGCTTCGGCTATGCTCACATGCGGCCTCGCGAAAAAGATCGGCGTCGCAGAACCCTATCAGGTCCACGATCCAGGCGCCACGAAGGCACGCCGATGGGAAGCAGCTAATAAGTCAGTTCCGCAATCGCAATCCTGTTCTCCGCTGCCGGCCAGGCGCGCGCAACGATCCGTTCCTGATTGAACAACGCGGCCACCGGACGCCCGGCCTCCGCGGCTGAAAGCCGCAACGTGCTGACCGAGTTGGTCGGCACGCCGGCTTTCACGTCCTTGGGCTCGTTGCCGTCGAACAGCACCACGTCGCGGGGAAGGCCAAAATATCCTCGCGGCCGCGACATCAGGACGATGGCGCCGGCGCCCGCGTCCGCAGCTCCCAGCGGACGCGCGGCGCGAAGGTGCACGATGTCGGAGGAGCGCGGAAACGGCGAACGGTAGAAATGCGTGGTGGTCGAGCCGGCTGACGTCAGCACGATCTCGAGATACCAGGATGGATCGACCTTCGCCGGCCCCCAGCGTCCGTCCTCGGCCGACTGCGAGGCGTGGATCGCGCCGCCGATCCGTTCGCCGCTCTCGGGAGATACGCGATAAACTTCGACCGACGCACCCGCCACCGGGCGGTTGGTTTGAACCCCGCCAGGCGTGCCCGTGACGAGGCCGCTCAGTTTGACTTCGGCTTCCGGCGTAATCGCGATTCGGTCCGGTTCGCGGCCGGCGATGAATTTATAGATCTCGCGGAACGCGCGCGGATGAAACGCGGTCTCGCGGTGATCGACCGCGCCAAGCACCAGATTGGTTGCGCCCTTGAGGGCGGGACCTTCGACGGTGATGCCGGTTGGCGTGCCCGGCTTGCCGACGAAGCGGCCATCGGCCTGGGCGTATTTGTCGATGCCGTCGCTGCGCAAGGTCAGGAACGAGGTGCCCGGCGTCACCTCGCTCTCGCCCTCGTTCAGCCCACGCAGGAACGGGCCGCGGCCGTTGAACTCGTTGCCGAGCCCATCGTCCCAATCATAGACGCCGTGGTTGGGGACGCCGCACAGCACGGCGTGGCTGACGTCAGCACCGCCGCCGCTTTTGATATAGAGGCGGATCGAATTGCCGCCGCGCGAATTGCCGACCAGAGCCACGCGCGACGCCCCGGTGCGGCGTTGCAATTCCTTGATGGCCTCGCCGAGTTCGCGGCGCTGGTCTTCGGTCGAAGACCGGTTTGGCTGCGGCACTTTATCGTCGGTGCGCGCCAGCGGATCGGTGAAATTGATCGCGAACATGCGGTTGCGTGGAACCCCGTTGGATTCCATCCGCCACAACGTTGTCATCCACAATGCTGCATGGTCGCCGTTGCCATGGACGAACAGCATCGGGGGAACTTCCGCCGCGCTCGGGGCGGCAGGTGGTGTTTGCGCAAAGGCCGAGAATCCAAAATTGCCGGCTGCCAAAGGCAGGGTTCCGACGCCTTTCAGTACCGTCCGCCGCGAAATGCGCATTTAATGATCTCCCGTCATTTTTCGGCACTTTATCCGCGCCGTGGGACCGCTGATAGCGGCTAAGCACTGGACAGCCAAGGACTTTGGCGGGCATCACTTCAAGTCCCGGGAATCAAATGCCGGCCGCGACCGGCACCAACGGAACAGGCAATGACCGAACTGCCGAAACGTCAGATGTTTGCCGCCGACAGCGTCGCGGCCCCGCTGCGGCATCCGGTGTTCCGGCGCATCTGGCTCGCCAGCCTGCTCTCCAATCTGGGCCTGCTGATCCAGGGGGTCGGCGCCGCCTGGGCCATGACCCAGATGACGCCGTCGGCCGACAAGGTCGCGCTGGTCCAGACCGCTCTCATGTTGCCGATCATGCTGATCTCGATGCCGGCCGGCGCCATCGCCGACATGCATGACCGCCGCATCGTGGCGCTGGTCTCGCTATCGATCGCGCTTGCGGGCGCTACCGCGCTGTCGGTGCTGGCATGGCTCGGCCTCGTCACCCCGGAAATCCTGCTGGCGTTCTGTTTCATCGTCGGCAGCGGCATGGCGCTGTTCGGACCGGCCTGGCAATCCTCCGTCAGCGAGCAGGTGCCGCCGGAAACATTGCCGTCCGCGGTGGCGCTGAACGGCATCAGCTACAACATCGCGCGCAGTTTCGGCCCCGCCATCGGCGGCATCGTCGTCGCCACCGCCGGCGCGGTCGCGGCCTTCGCCGCCAATGCGGTGCTCTATATTCCTCTGCTGGTCGTGCTGTTTCTCTGGCGCCGCACCCACGAGCCGTCGCGCCTGCCGCGCGAGCGTCTCAACCGCGCCATGGTGTCGGGCGTGCGTTATATCGCCAACTCGCCCTCGATCCGCATCGTGCTGGCACGGACGCTCGCGATGGGCGTGATCGGCGGTTCGGTGTCGGCGCTGATGCCGCTGGTCGCGCGCGACCTCCTGCATGGCGGCGCGCAAACCTACGGCATCATGCTCGGTGCCTTCGGCATGGGCGCGGTGATCGGCGCCTTGAACATCAGCGAAGTGCGCAAACGAATGAGCGGCGAGGCCGCGGTGCGCGCCTGCGCGCTGTCGATGGCGGGCGCCATCGCGGCGGTGGCGCTGAGCAGGGAGCCGGTACTGACCGCAGCCGCGCTGGTGGTCGCCGGTGCGGTGTGGATGCTGGCGGTCGCATTGTTCAACATCGGCGTGCAGCTTTCGGCGCCGCGCTGGGTCGCGGGCCGCTCGCTGGCGGCATTCCAGGCTTCGATTGCCGGCGGCATCGCGGTCGGAAGCTGGGGCTGGGGACGGCTGACCGACGCCGCCGGGGTGGAAACCGCGCTGCTGGTTTCCGCCGCCCTGATGTTGGCCTCGCCGCTGTTGGGATTGTGGCTGCGAATGCCGCCGGTCGGCGCCCGCAACGAAGCCGCGGAGTTTCTGGCCGACCCCGAGGTGCGGCTGTCGCTGACCGGGCGCAGCGGGCCGCTGGTGGTCGAGATCGAATACCGGGTCGATCAGGAAAACGCCCGCGCCTTCCACGGCGTGATGCAGGAAGTGCAGCTCAGCCGCCAGCGCAACGGCGCCTATGGCTGGTCGATCGCGCGCGATATCGCCGATCCCGAACTGTGGACCGAGCGCTATCATTGCCCGACCTGGCTCGATTATCTGCGCCAGCGCAATCGCTCGACGCAATCCGAACGCGCGCTGCATCAGCGCGCGATGGATTTTCATCTCGGGCCCGACCCGGTGCGGGTCCGGCGCATGCTGGAGCGGCCGTTCGGATCGGTGCGCTGGAAGGAAGACACGCCCGACCGCGCCGCCAACGAGGTGTTGCCGGTCGCCACGGCGGCGGGCAGCAGCACGTGACCCGTCATTCCCCGATGTGCAATTGCACATCTGAGGGCGCGCGTCAGCGCGAGCCCGGAATCCATAACCACGACAGGGAGTATGGATTCCGGGCCTGCGCCGAGTGGCGCATCCCGGAATGACAGTGGTGCTTTACTGCCCGTGATCGGTCAGAACCTTGGCGCAGGCCCGGCTGAGCCGGCCACGGTTTTGCTGCAGGCATGCCAGCACGATCTGGTCGCCGTCATTCATGTGGGCGCGGCAAAAACGCGCAGACGTCGCGCGCGCAAGCGTCATGCCCCTGCTGCGCCGAAGCCGCTGATGCCAGCAGAACAAACGGAATAATGAAAAGAAATCGGGCCATGATGTTACGCCTTGCCGGTCATGATATCCGCGCGTTCTAATGCGCTCGAACCGGCACGGCAATGCATGACGCCGACTGTGATGTCCGTCACTCAGGCCGGATCCGAGCCTCACCACATCCTCAATGACGCGTTAACTGGATTGCTTCGCCGCTTTGCGCCTCGCAATGACGAAAACGACGGTTGCAGCCAGAATTACTTCAGCGGAACAAGGCCGCGTTGGTGCGGCGTTAACGACTATTTCTCATTAATGGCCTGGCTACGATTTGATCGTGGGTAGTCAGGAAAGAGTAACCATGCGTAATGCGTTAGGTGCGTTAGGTCTGCTGGTGGCGAGTGTTGCGACGGCCTGTGTCATCGCCGCCGTGTGGTTTTGGACATCCTCTCCGCGCCTTGAGGTGGCGGCGCCTGCCACCATCAGCGCCCCGCCACCCGAACGGCTGCCGGCGACCGCCGCCGCCACGCCGGCCGCAGCCCGCGACGACGTCGAGGTCACCGCCGCGCTTTCGGAAAAACCTCCGGTTCCGCCACAGCCGAAGACCGCGTGCGCCAATCCGGATGCGCTCGGCGTCAGCCGCGTGGTCGAGGTCGACACCACGGGGGGACCGGGTTTCGGCTTCGAGCATTTCAAGCAGCTCGATTTTCTGACCGACAAGGAAGTCGTGCTGACCTTTGACGACGGTCCGTGGCCGGTGAACACGCCCTCGGTGCTCAAGACGCTGGCGGACGAGTGCACCAAGGCGGTGTTTTTCCCGATCGGCAAGCACGCCACCTACCATCCGGAAATTCTCAGGCAGGTGGCCGCGGCGGGGCACACGGTCGGGGCCCACACCTGGTCGCACGCCAACCTGAACGGCAAGAATTTTAACGAGCAGCAGGCCAGGGACGAGATCGAAAAAGGTTTCAGCGCCGTAAAACTGGCTCTGGGCGCAGCCCCCGCGCCGTTCTTTCGCTTTCCGCAACTGCAACATCGTCCCGATGCGATGACCTATCTCGGGTCGCGCAACGTCGCGGTGTTTTCCTGCGACCTCGATTCCTTTGACTTCAGGGCCAAGGACGCCACGCAAATCGTCAATACCGTCATGGCCAAGGTGGACAAGCAGGGCAAAGGCATCATCCTGATGCACGACTTCCAGAAACACACCGCGGAAGCCTTGCCCACTTTGCTTCGCCGGCTGAAGGCCGGCGGCTACAAGGTGGTGCAGATGAAAGCCAAGGCGCCGCTGCAGACCTTGGCCGAATACGACGAGGCGCTGGTCAAGGAGATAAAACTGCCGGTCGCGAGCACGCGTCCGGTCGGCAGCGTGGTGCAGACGGTTTCGCAGTAGTATGAAACCGTCATTGCGAAGAGCGAAGCGACGAAGCAATCCATCCCTGTAAGCGCGCTGGATTGCTTCGCGGAGCCTGTCATCGGGCGCGCATTCGCGCGACCCGTTGGCTCGCAATGACGAGAAATAACATACTTTTCAGCAACGAACCCGGCTACTGGCCGTGGCTCTGGAATACCTTTTGACAGGCAGAACTCAGTCTTTGCCGGTTCTGCTGCAGGCATTGCTGGACTGCCCCATCGTCGCCCAGTTGTTTTCGGCAAAAGCGCGAAGCATCGCGCGAGCACGCCTTCTGCTCCTGCGGAGTCCCCATGTGTCCGCCCTGGGCTGAAGCCCAGGACATGCCCGTGCAAAAAAACGCAAAAACAAGGATCAGTTTTGACATTCGGGGTCCTTTCCAAAATCGGTCGATCGCGAAAAGCGGTTGCCATCTGCCGGCCAATCGTGAACGCCCAAGGCGGGGTTTTGTTCGCTCAGGCGCCAGGCGAAACCTGCGGCGGTTGTATTGAGGGGCGCGATGCCGGCGCGGTGGCCGATCATGCGGGACCGCTGCCGCGTTGCAGCGAGGATCGCGCCAATAATTAAATTTCCGTCGAGCCCAATCCGGATATTGCCCGTCCGAAAATATCGGGCTTACAGTGATGGCGGGCAGGGGGGTTGCTTGGACAGGAGGCAGGCATGAACCCAAAAGGAGCAGTGTTTCAGCCTGAGTTGATCGAGTTGATGAAGTCGGTGCTTGACGATGCCACGATCATGCTTCCCGAGGCAAAGCGCACGTCGGCGATGAAAGCTCAAATCGCCTCTCACATTCTCTCATGCGCCGCGAACGGCGAGCGGGATCCGCAGGCCCTGAAAACGGCCGCGCTGTTGGCCGTCGTCGAGTGCACGAGCTATTCCCACGACATGTCGCCGGCGCGCCGGGCGGTTTGAGGCGCGCTGAGAATTCTGGCGTATCGAAACCGACGCGCGAGCCGTTGGCCGCCTCGTGCGCCATCAAGTCGATGCAGAGCTTCGCGCTCTCGCCCTTTAGCGCCGAAATACAGTCCGAGCGTGATCTGGCCGGTGCCCGTCAGCGGTCCGAAGTCCGAACGTGCGCACGCGACCAACCTCGAAAGTGGCTTCCTGCCCGACGATGCCCGTGCCGTTCGTCGCGGGGCGAGGTAGCCGCCACCCCCGAAGATGTTCGACGAGATCGGGAACGGCGGATCAGGGCAGGCGATGGACAAAAGCATTCCGCCGGTCTGTGGCCGCTGCGTCCGACTTTGAATTGAAAGAAGGCTGGTGCAAGAGGGAGCCGCAGACGCGCAGCAACATATTGATTTCAAATATGAAAATATTTGAGAAATATTTTTGTACCAACAAATATACCAACAGTCTTGCTCGGCACGCCCTAGGTCGCAGCGTTCATTAGCGCGTATGGTTTGTCACATCAGAGCGCTCGAACTGACTCGGAATATACGGGGGTACGATGATTAGCATTTTGGACAGCAAACGTTCTTTGATCTGGCATGGAATGTTCCTATTTCTATTGGGCTTGCTCACCGGCCTTGTTGAACATCAATTCATCAACCCCCGCATGGGACTGGCCGCGCACCTAGAAGGCGTCATGAACGGGATTTTCCTCGTCGCATTAGGTGCGGTCTGGACGGACGTGCGACTTTCTCCCCGTCTGAGAGCTGGAGCATACTGGAGCGCGCTATACGGTACCTATGTTAATTGGGGCGTCACCTCGTTGGCGGCGGGTGTTGGTGCAGGAAGCCTGTCCCCAATTACTGGTGCCGGCCACACCGCTCTACCTTGGCAGGAGACGGTTGTGACGTTCGGTTTCATTACAGTCGGGATTGCAATCATTGCCGCTTCCGTCCTTATCCTATGGGGTTTGCGGCGCGCCGCGACCTAGTGATCCTCGCGTATGCTAGATAACGCTTCACGCGCGCCATGAAGTTGATGCCGAGTTTCGCGCTCTCTCCCTTCCCCGCGCGGAACTGCAGGCCAAGCGTGATTCGGCCGGCGCTCGTCAGCCGAGCGGGAAAAACATCATGCTGAACGTTTCGGACGACGTAACCGTCACTGTTGTGCCGGCAATTTCAATTGCCGGAAGCCATGAAAGGATGGATGGCGGCGATGACGTAGAATGCGAGCCAGGCGCTCGCCACGACGACTGTTGCTCTATGATCGTATGGAGGAAAGGCGTCTCGCCTGATTTCGGGCTTATCGGATTCGGCGACATCACAGCGGTTTTGAACCGGTCGCGCTACGGCCTGTCGCCACCGTGGCTCACCGGCGCGTTCTACGGCCAGCGGTAGCGCATCGGCAGGGGCTAGCACGGCGACCTCCAGGATTGGCGTTGCGCGATGTTAGGCAATCGACCGCAGTAACCGCATCATCCGAACCAATGATATCGCCATCTCGTTCTCGACATCTGGCATAGCTTCACTCATTTTTCCGATGGATATCAAAGCTTGCCATTTTGAAGATGGTGCCAGATCAATCGCCGCCGGGAACGATGGGAGAGTCGAATAACAAGGCCGTGGAATTTCCGCACCGGAACGTTTCTAATATCATGTTGCACATTCGTGCTCACAGGCATGCGCTTCACTGCCGTAAGCGCAAATATCGCGAAGCACCCGAGCGAGTTAAAGGCGAATACGCCGGCTACGACTATGTCGCCCGATACGGTTAGCGCGTAGCTGACAGTCGCCAGGTTTGCGAGCGTGAACAGACCCCATGTCATCAACGAAACACCAACGGCGCCGTGACGATCGCGTCTGACACACATTATCTGTGGGACATAGGCAACGATCCGCCCGCCGTTAAGCAGCGCAAATGCAACTGTCGAAAAATCAATCGATGTCATGACGCGCCTTCGGCTGAACATTGGCAACGGCTAAGCGAGCACTCGAACGACGTTGCGCTATCTGCGGGCCGTTTCGGAAGCCATCTTTGGTGGCCCATTCGCGATTGAAAGTTTGACGGTTCCTTCGTCCGAGGCGCGGAAAGCATCAGGTTTCGGGCTGAGCGCAGAATACAAGATCAACCCAATCAGGATAGAACCGTAGAAACCGACCGCACCAAAGGTCCACCGCCTTGCAACAGGACGGTCCGCGTCATCTAGTTTGTATCGATAAATTTGCATGAAAGGCTCCTAAGGCAGCTTGCCCGAAATGACTCATTGAACTGGATGCGCGATGCTAGGCGATCGACCGCGGAGAGGCCTGGAATCGGATGATTTGAGCTGCCGTCGAGTTTCCAGGAAATGAGCGAACCAGAAATAAATATCATCGCAGCGTCGATGTTGTGCGCTTCGCCAGATCTCGGCTAAATTACCGCCGTCACAATCATGTTGTTCGTGCTGCATGGCGTAACTCCATAAAGCCTTCGGATAAAACGCAATTTACGCCACTGACCGACCGTGAATTCGCAGCGGACGGACGAAAAGCGCCGCCGTTAGAAAAATCCTGCGCTCAAATCGAGGCCATAGCTGGCTGCGATCAACGACACGCTCAGGCCAACTTCGGAGTTTCGATATCAACTTGAGTTCCTGACACGCGAGAAAGCGCTTTTGCGATAGCGGCCATTTGCGATCTCCATGGCTAGACCTTCGAGTATGAGGACTGTTCAGCATTTTTAGAGTGATTTCCCTATTCAAATCTGATGATCGCAGATCAAGCGGCCATCAATGCTGGGTTTGATTTTCGGCGATGGGCCATGAAGCCGACACCCGATTATAGAATCGTGATCGGGTAACAGGACCAGGTAAACCCCTCGAATGATCCGGCGGAAACATGGACGCCAAGGAGACATTCAAGATTTTGCAGAAGTCGAACAAGCGCACTGCACTGATGCCGTTGGCTCCCTTTTCATAATTTTGAACTTGCTGGAACGAGACGCCCAACGCTCTTGCAAGCAGTTCTTGTGTCAGGTGCAGCGATAGACGACACTCGCGTATTCGCGAACCGATATATTCGTCAATTTCTGATTTCGATTTCTTCATGTCCCGGCCTAGCCTTACGCAATTTGCATCGTCTTTTGGAAAAGATGGTGTGCGCGTTCGCAGCGAGGTGAGATCGTCCGATCAACCACCCTGGAAAAGACGAATGTCATGTCGTGGATCTTCTCCACCGGAAGATTTTTGATGTTCTGGTGCATCTCGGAGATATCGATCCTCGCGCTCTTGGCGGAGCCCACGTCCGCCGCAGCAATCGGGCCGGAGAAGAAAGTCAGCTTCAAGCCGAACCCGACCAGGATGATTGTCACAACAGCGATAGCGGGATGCGCGCGCATGATGGTCCTCCGATTTTTGCGGCCGGGACATCCCGGCACGTTGTTCGCGTGACACCACTTGAAGCCTGTCGCCGTCGTCGCCGGCGTCAGCCCGGCGTCACAGCGGCGTTATTTTTGCTCGGAGGACCGTGAAAAGTGTAGAATGCGGCTCCTGGAGGGGCATCACCGTGCAAACCCCACGTGCGCCAATGGACGGCGCGCCACCCCCAAGGTTTGGACTTTCGCTGCTGGGAGGCTTCGAGCTGACCGGGCCGGATGGCATTGTCGACCTGCCGAGCAAGAAGCTTGCGGGCTTGTTGGCCTATCTGGCCTGCAACGCGCCCCGGCCGCAGCCGCGTGAGAGGCTGTCGGCCCTGCTGTGGGGCTCCCACTTCGACGCCCAGGCCAAGCAGAACCTGCGCCAGGCGCTGTTCCGGCTGCGCAAAGTGCTCGGCCAGGACGCTCTGGAGAGCGACGGCGAGATCGTATCGCTCAATACGGCGGCCATCCTGTGCGATGTCAGCCGGTTCGAGGCCCTGGTCCGTGAGGGCAGCCGTGACGCGTTGAGCGCGGCAGCCGATCTCTACCGCGGCCGGCTGATCGACGACGTGACCATCGGCGAAGAGGGCTGGAACGAATGGCTCACCGGTGAACGCGAGAGATTACTGGAACTCGCCCTTGGCGCCATGATGGGGCTCGGTGAACAGGAGCTCGCGGCCGGCCGGGCCGAACACGCGCTGAAGGCCGGCCAGCGCGCCGTCGCGCTCAACAACATGCGCGAGGACGCCCATCGGTTGATCGTACAGGCGCTGGCCGCCACGGGACGCAAAGCCGAAGCGCTCAAGCACTACCAAGACCTCGTTGCGCTGCTCAAGCACGAGCTGAATACGGAGCCCGATGCCGCAACCAGGTCGCTCGTCGCCGAGCTGCGCAGCACACAGCCGCCGAGCAGATCGCCCGCTGTCAGAGAGTTCGCCAAGCCCGCGCTACCGCAGCCCGACGGGCCGTCGATTGCGGTGCTGCCCGTTGGCGATATGAGCAGACACCGGGAGCAGGAGAACGCCGAGAGCCCCGCAGCACCGCGCGATGTGGCACCGTCCACGGTAGCGGTCAGCACGGGCGGCCCCGAGCGGCGACAGCTGACGATCATGGTTTGCAATATGGTCGTCTCAATGCCGCTTGCGGCTCACCTTGACCCCGAGGACATGCACGATCGGATTGCCGCCTTCCACAAAATGGTCGCCGATGTGGTGGCGCGGTTTGACGGATTCGTCGCCCAGTACCTGGGCGACGGCGTGCTCGTTTATTTCGGTTACCCTGCGGCTAATGAGCATGACGCCGAGCAGGCCGTGCGCGCCGGCCTTGCCATCCTCGACGCAGTCGACACGCGGACGGCCGCTTCCGAGGCGACCCTTCAGGCACGCGCCGGCATCGCCACCGGGCTCGTCGTCCTCGGCGAGCAGCTTGGGACCGGCGACATGCGGCAGCGTGTCGCGATCGGCGAGACGCCAAGCCTGGCGGCGCGGCTGCAGGCCGAGGCAGCGCCGGGCGAGGTGGTTATTGCGGCCAGCACGCGGCTGCTGGTGGGGCGAATGTTCGACTGCCGCGCACTGGGTGCCATCGAGGTGAAGGGGCTGCCGGAACCGGTCGAGGCTTGGCAGGTGCGCAGCGAGATGGCCGGCGTCAGCAGGTTCGAGGCGCGGCATGCGGGCGCGCTGTCCCCGCTTGTTGGCCGGCAGGAGGAGATCGAGCTGCTGCTGCGCCGTTGGGATCAGGCCAAGGCCGGTGAGGGTCGGGTCGTGCTGCTCTCGGGCGAGCCCGGCATCGGCAAGTCGCGCATCACTGAAGGCCTGCTGGTCGGGCTCGAGGGCGAACCGCATGCTCGCCTGCGCTATTTCTGTTCTCCGCACCATACGAGCAGTCCGTTCTACCCCTTCATTGCGCAGCTCGAGCGAGCCGCGAGCTTCGAGCCGGGCAGCAGCGCCAGCGCGAAGCTCGACAAACTGGACGCCCTGCTCAAGCCGGTGGCGACGAAACGCGATCTGGCACTCATTGCGGAACTGTTGGGGCTGCCGGCGGACGGGCGCTACCCGGCGTTGACGGTCAGTCCACAGCAGAAGCGAGAGATGACCCTCGCCGCGCTTCTCGACCAACTTGACGGCGTCGCGGCGCAGAGGCCCGTCCTGATGGTGTTCGAGGACGCCCACTGGATCGATCCGACATCGCTCGACCTGCTCGATCGAACGGTTGCCCGCGTCGCGGACCTGGCGGTGCTGCTGGTGGTCACGGTGCGGCCCGAGTTCCAGCCAACCTGGGTCGGCCAACCGCATGTGACGATGCTGCCCTTGAGCCGCCTTGGCCGTCGCGACAGCGCCGGCATCATTGCCGGCGTCACCAGGGACAAGGCGCTGCCCAACGCAGTCGTCGAGCAGATCCTTGCGCACACAGATGGCGTGCCGCTGTTCGTCGAGGAGCTGACGAGCACGCTACTCGAAAGCGGGCTGTTGCGTGAGACGGCCGACCGCTACGTGCTCGACGGACCGCTGCCGCCGCTTGCCGTACCGACGACGCTGCAAGCCTCGCTGGTGGCGCGCCTCGACCGGCTTGGCCCTATCAAGGATGTGGCGCAGATCGGCGCCGCAATTGGACGGGACTTCTCCCACGAACTGATGGCCGCGGTGTCGGCGCTGTCCCCAACGGAGCTCGACGCCGCGCTCGAGCGGCTGACGGCCTCCGGCCTCATCTCCCGGCGCGGAATGCCGCCGGACGCGACCTACTCCTTCAAGCATGCGCTGGTGCAGGACGCCGCCTACGCCACGATGCTCAAGAGCCGGCGGCGGCAGTTGCATTCGAGCATCGCCAAGTTGCTGGTCGAGCGGTTCCCGGCGATGGCCGAAAGCCTGCCCGAGGTCGTCGCCCACCATTTCACCGAGGCCGGGTCCGCAAGCGAGGCGATTGGCTATTGGCGCAGAGCGGGTCAGCTTGCAAGCGCGCGGTCGGCCAATCTGGAGGCTGTCAAATCCTTCGAGCAGGCGCTGCATGTCCTCGAGGCCCTGCCGGAAAGCCGGTCCACGCTGGAGCAGGGCTTCGAGATGCGTCTTGAGTTGCGTCCAGTGTTGAGCCAGCTCGGCGGAGGCCAACGGATGTTGGAGTGCCTGCGCGGAGCCGAGGCCCTTGCCGAGCGGCTGAACGACGACCGCCGGCGCGGCCGGGTCTATGCGTTCATGACGATCAGCCAGTCGATGCTCGGCGAGCTGGACGAGGCGCTCGTGACTGGCTCCCGCGCGTTGGAGATCGCCGGGCGCCTCGAAGACTTGAGGCTTCGCATCCTCACCACCAGCAATCTCGTGTACGTGCATTACCTGCGGGGTGAGTATGATCGGGTGATCGAACTGGCCACCGGCAACCTCGCCGCGTTGCCTGCCGAGTGGCTCTACGAGAATGTCGGACTTTCTGCACCCCCATCGGTGTGGGATCGGACCTGGCTGATCGCGAGCCTCGCCGAGCTCGGCCAATTCGCCGAAGCGGCCAAGTATGAAGCCGAGGCCATCCGCCTCGCCGAACCAACCCAGAATGCCTACACCATCGGCTTGGCCCACAACGCGGCGGCCATGCTCCGCCTCCTCGAGGGGGACTGGGCCCAGGCGCGCTCACTGATCGAACGCTGGATCGCGGTGTCTCGGACGGCGAATATCCACCACTTTTCCTGCTCCGCTTGGGCACTGGCGCAACTCGGCGAGGCGAGCGAGGCGCTGAACCGGCTCAGGGAAAGCGACCGTGAGCCTGCGATTGAGATCGTCGTCCGGCGCGCCTGGTGCTACTGCGCGCTGGGTCGCGCCCATCTTCGGCTTGGCCGGCTCGACGAAGCACAGCGCCTGGGCGACCGTGCGGTCGAATCCTCTTCGTCTCAGCCCGGGTTCGCGGCCCATGCGCTGCACCTGCTGGGCGACATCGCGACCCATCCCGATCGCTTCGACGCAGAAAGCGGCGAGGCCCACTACCGTCGGGCGCTGGCGCTCGCCGAGCCGCGCCACATGCGCCTGCTTATGGCCCACTGCCACCTCGGCCTCGGGAAGCTCTTTCGCCACACAGGCAAGCGCGATCGGGCCTACCAGCACCTCACCACCGCGACGGCGATGTACCGCGAGATGGGCGTGAGGTTCTGGCTCGAGCAGGCGGAGGCGGAGATGCGTCAGCTGCAGTAGTCGTCGCGGACTTTATGGACAAAGCATTCCGCCGATCGTTGGCTTCTGCGTCCGGTTTTTAATTGAAAGAAGATTGGTGCCGCAAACAGGATTCGAACCTGTGACCCCGTCATTACGAATGACGTGCTCTACCAGCTGAGCTATTGCGGCGGACCATGCGGCGCGTTCAGCAACGGGGCTGAAAACGCATGCACCTGATATCGGGCACGGCCCGATTTGGCAAGAAAAACGCTGCCCCGCGAGGCGCGATCAGCCGCCCCAGCGGGACAGAAAACCGCGCCAGCCGCCGGCCTGGGCGTGCGGGGGACCCACTTGTTCCGCGAATTCGTCGCTGACGGGTTCGTCATCGATCCCGGGATCGTCGGGCGGCCTGATGATGGGAATCACGGCCGGAATGCTCGACGAAGCGCCCCTGACGTTGTCCCTGGGAATATCCTGGCGCGCGCGGAACAGCGGCGCTGCCGTCACGGGCGGCGATTCGGCTTGCGGCGGGGACGGCGCCGGCGCGGCAGCGGGGGCCGGTTCGACCACCGGAGCTGCTACCGGAGAATTGTCCTGCGCCGCCGGGGACGCCGCTTCGGCCGCAGGCTGACGCGGCGGCTCGACGCGGCGCGGCGCGGAAATCGCTTCATCGAATTCCTTGGCGTCGATCGCCGCACTCTTGTCGGAAGGCAATGCCGCCAGCGGCGTCTGCCATTGAAAGGCATCGAGCCGTCCGGTCACCGGCGACACCGGCCGCCAGCGATCGCTGACATAGCCGTCCGCGGTCCACACCGGATCGTGCAGCGCGCGCACCGCGCGCAAGGTCCAGGCCCGCGCCCGGCCGCTGTCGCCGTGTTCGGTGCGCTCGATCTCCGCCATCAGCATCGCCACCCGCTGGGTCGGCGCCGCGATGAACGGCGCCAGCGCCTCGCGCGCGCGCGCAAACTCCGTGGCGTCGATGGCGGCACGCGCCACCGCGAGTGCGCTCTCGAGATGGCCGGGCGCTTTCGCAGCCAGCGTCTCCACGCGCACCAGCCGCTGCCGCGCGGAATCGCCCAGCTTCACATGCGCATAGGCGTCCGCCAGATCGGGATGCGGATGCGCAAGCCAGGCCGCCTCCACGATCCGCATCGAACGCCGGACCTGATGCGCCTCGCTTTCGTATTTGCTGGCGAGCACCGCGGCCGGCACCAGCGTCGGCGCCAGCTTGACCGCTTCCATCACGCTTTCGCGCGACAGATCGCGGTCGACATTTTCCAGCTCCAGCGCGCGCGCCGTCAGCAGCACGCCGCGCTGGCGCCGGTAGTCCGCCTTGTCGATCAGGCCCGATGCGAGATTGTTGTCGAGGATGGCGAGCGCCCCGCTCCAGTCGCCCTTGGCGCAGCGAAATCCGAGCACGGCATGCGACGCCCAGGTCGATGACGGCGCAAGTTTCAGCGCCTCTTCCGCGATCATGACGGCGGAGACCGGATCGTCGGCGCGCTGCGCCTCGATGAACAGCCCGCGCAGGCCCAGCAGCCTTGTGTCCTCGCGTTCGGCCATGGCGCGGAACGCGCGTTGCGCGCCGTCGCGGTCGCCGTCGAGCTGCGCCGATTGCGCGTGCAGCAGCAGCGCCAGCGGATCGTGCGCGGCATGGCGGCGCGCGACATCGGCATGGCGGCGTGCGGCGCTGGAATCGCCATGACCGATCGCGAGCAGCCCGTGGGTGATGGCATGGCGGCCGCGGGCGTGACGCCGTTCGCGGCGGCGGCGCCGGATCTTTTCCGGCGTGCGCCAGAGCGCGCTGAAGGTGGTCCACACCAGCATCGCGGCGACGATGATGACGCCGAGCGTCAGCGCGAATACCGGCAGCGAGGTCTCAACGCGCCAGCCGCCCCACGACAGCGTGACGTCGCCGGTCTGATCGGCAACCCACGCCGCGCCCACCGCGGCGAGCGCGATCAACACCAGAAACAGAATGATCCGAACCATCGAAATCCTATTGCCCGGCTTTGGCGAGCGCCGCCATCGTGTCAGTTGCGAATTGACGGGAAGCGGCGAGCGCCGCGTCGCGCGCGTCGGCCTTGTCGAGCCAGGCTTGCGCGGCGGCGCGATCGGCCGGCGCCAGCGTATTGAGCTCACGCCGCGCCTCGGTGAGATCATTGTGCAGCGCCGCCGCCGTGACCCGCGCGACCACCGCGCCGCGATCGTTGCCAGCCGTGTCGGTACGCTGGATGCGGACCAGTTTTGCGGCGCCCGCCTGCAGGCGGTCGATGATGCCGGAGCTGGTGGCGGAATTCTCCGGCGCCGGCGGCGACAGTTTCGGCACCAGCGTCAGCAGTTCGCGGCTGAGCGCGTTGGCGCTCGGCACGCCGGAGGCGGCGAAGCTCTCCAGCGGCTTTAATGCATCCGCGTTGTCGGCCAGCGATTTCGCCGCTGCCAGCGCCGCGGTGTAGGGATCGCCGTGCCGAACCGAAACATCGAGCAGGGCTGCCGCCACCACGCGGCGCAGTGGCACATCGTCTGCGGGCTTGGCGCTTTCCTGCGCGACCTCGGATGCTTGCGCGCGCATGGCGCGCTCGAGCTGGGCGATGCGCTCGTTGATCGCCGCCAGGTCGACCGGCGGGGGCGAGGATTCGCGCGGCGTTGATTTGACGTCGTTGACCGCAGCCGCGAGCTTCTCCGACTGCGCGCGCACGGCGGCGAGTTCGCCGCCCAGCGCCACTAGCGATTTCTCCAGCGCCTCGATGCGGCTGTTGACCGCCGGATCGGGCGCAGACGCCGCAGGCTTGGCGATCCTGGACTCGACGCTGGCGACACGCGCGGCGAGACCATCGATAACAGCAGCGTTGACCTGAGGTGCGGCCGGCGTGGCAGGCACTGCAGGCCATCCCAGAATCCACGCCACACAAATCACCAGCGAGGCGGCGACGGCGCCGGAAACCGCCGCGATGACCCAGGCCGAGATGGCCGTTGCCGCGGGCATCTCGGAGCGGCCCTCTGGCTGCGCGTCTGCGGCCGCATTCCGGGTCTCGCCGGATACTTCCGTGGCTTCGAGGTCGATGGTCGGCGGCGCGCGTTTGGCGCGGCCCGAATCCGGCGACGGTTCGGTGTCTTCGGGCCTGTCATCGACCATGGCAACGGTTCCCTGTCTGTTATCGCCGAACGTTACCAGATTCGGCAGGTACGCTTAGTCCCGGTGTAGCGCGATCAGGGCCGCAAAGCACGGTCCAGCGTCCCAAACAAGGCATTTTCATCCGGCGATGCCGCCACCATGACCTGCGTCGCCCCGGCATCGCGGACGACAGAGGCTACCGCGGCGGAGATGCAACATTGCGGGATCGCCAGTGCCGATATTTCGACGCCGCCGGCGCGCGCCGCATCCAGGAAGGCGCGCGCGCTGCGCCGTGAGTAATGCAGCACCGCCTCGATCCGGTTGGCCGCGAAAGCGTCACATACCTCGCGCGGCAGGTTCGTCACCGGTGACATCTTGTAAGTCGTCTGCGTGACGACGCGAAAACCGTGTTCGCCGAGTTCGCCGGCCAGGTCGCGTGCCAGATCGGCCCCGGCAAGATAAAGCAGCGTGCTCGCTCTCTTCAGTTCCTTTGCCTTCACGCGCGCGAGCAGGCAATCGCGCAACCCTGCGGCATCGCTATTGGCCGGGATCACATGCGTAAAGCCGGCGTGGCGGGCGGCGGCGGCGGTGTGTTCGCCGACCGCAAACAGCGGCAGCTCGAGCAACCGGTGGCCCTTGAGGTGGATGCCGCGCACCGCATTGGCGCTGGTGACGACGACGGCGCCGTAGAGCGCGTCCATATCGTCGTGGAAGGCGACCGCTTCAAACCGCAGCATCGGCGCCCGCAGAACCTCATAGCCCCGCGCGCGCAAGCTGGCGGCGGTGGCCTCGTCGTCGGGCGACGGGCGGGTGACGAGAACGGCCATGCGTCATGCTCCCGACAAGGTTTCCACAGCAACGGGCGATTGCACTTCGAGACCTCATAATGCTACCGCAGAGAAGCAAAAACGCCGGTTTTGCCGATAACGCAAGGGCTCAAATTGGGTAACGACACGCCAACGCTGGTGCTGGGCATCGAGACCACCTGCGATGAAACCGCAGCCGCCGTGGTCGAGCGCTTGCATGACGGCAGCGGCAGAATCCTGTCCAATATCGTGCGCTCGCAGACCGAGGAACACGCCGCCTTCGGCGGCGTGGTTCCGGAGATCGCCGCGCGCGCCCATGTCGACCTGCTCGACGGCATCGTCGACAGCGCCATGAAGCAAGCGGGCGTCGGCTTTGCGGAGCTTTCGGCGGTCGCCGCGGCCGCCGGCCCCGGCCTGATCGGCGGCGTGATCGTGGGCCTGACCACCGCGAAGGCCATCGCGATGGTGCACGATACGCCACTGATCGCGGTGAACCATCTCGAGGCGCATGCGCTGACGCCGCGATTGACCTGCGCGCTGGCGTTTCCCTATTGCCTGTTTCTCGCCTCCGGCGGTCACACCCAGATCGTCGCCGTGGTAGGCGTCGGCAACTATGTGCGGCTCGGCACCACCGTCGATGACGCCATGGGTGAGGCCTTCGACAAGGTGGCAAAAATGCTCGGACTGCCCTATCCGGGCGGACCGGAGGTCGAGCACGCCGCTCACGGCGGCGACCCAAAACGGTTCGCATTTCCGCGGCCGATGCTCGGGCGTGCCGATGCCAATTTCTCGCTCTCGGGATTGAAGACCGCGGTTCGTAACGAAGCCTACAGGTTGATGCCGCTTGAGCCGCAGGACATCAGCGATCTCTGCGCCAGTTTTCAGGCGGCGGTGCTGGAATCGACGGCCGACCGGCTCAGCGTCGGCTTGCGGCTGTTTCACGAACAGTTCGGGCCGACGCGTGCGCTGGTTGCCGCCGGCGGCGTTGCCGCCAATCAGGCGATCCGCGGCGCGTTGCAGGATGTCGCCGCCAAAGCAGAGACCACGCTGATCATCCCGCCGCCGGCGCTCTGCACCGATAACGGCGCGATGATCGCCTGGGCCGGCGCGGAGCGGCTGGCGATCGGATTAACGGACGGCATGGATGCCGCGCCGCGCGCGCGCTGGCTGCTCGATAGCAACGCCACGGCGCCGGCGGGATTTTCCAATACCCGCGCGGGCTATTAGAAATTTTCAATGGAACATAAGTTGTCCAGCGAGTGCAGACTTACCTCTCCCCGTTTGCGGGGAGAGGTCGCCGCGCTCTTCGCGCGGCGGGTGAGGGGGTACCGCGCGCGATACTTCTTCGGCATTCGCGAATTGAAGAGCCCCTCACCCCAACCCTCTCCCCGCAAAAGCGGGGCGAGGGAGCGCATCTGAGGCCAGCCGATGCCGTCTTTCAAATCTGTCGCGGTGATCGGCGCCGGCGCCTGGGGGACGGCGCTGGCCGGCGTCGCCGCGCGGGCCGGACGCGATGTCGCGCTTTTTGCGCGCAGCCCGGAGCGCGCGGCCGAGATCGCGGCCACACGGGCAAATCCAAAATTATCCGGCGTGCGATTGGATGCGAGCATCGGGGTCACGGACGATATTGCATCGGCCGCCGGCGCGGACATCATCCTGATCGCGACCCCGGCGCAGAACCTGCGCGCGGCCGTGTCGGCGCTGGCGCCTCATCTGGCCAAGGCAACGCCCGTGGTCGCCTGCGCCAAGGGTATCGAGCGCGGCACCCACCAATTCATGACCGAGGTGATCGCGGAAGCCGCCATCGATGCGATACCCGCCATTCTGTCGGGGCCGAGTTTTGCCGAAGACGTGGCGCGCGGCCTTCCGACCGCGGTGACGCTGGCGGCGAAGGATGAAAGGCTCGCGAGCGCGCTGGTGCAGGCGCTGGGATCTTCGACCTTCCGGCCCTATCACACCACAGATGTCCGCGGCGTCGAGATCGGCGGTGCGGCGAAAAACGTGCTGGCGATCGCGGCCGGTATCGCGGTCGGCAAGAAATTCGGCGCGTCCGCGCAGGCAGCCCTCACCACGCGCGGCTTCAGCGAGTTGGTGCGGCTCGGGCGCGCCTGCGGCGCGCGCAGCGAAACCATGGCGGGACTTTCGGGCTTGGGCGATCTGATCCTGACCTGTTCGAGCCCGCAATCGCGCAATTTCGCGCTCGGCATGGCGCTCGGGCGCGGCGAACGGCCGCCACGCGACAGGCTTGCCGAAGGCGAGTTCACCGCCCCGGTGCTGATCGAACTGGCGGCTTCGCAAAATGTCGATATGCCGGTATCACTTGCGGTTGCGGCGATCCTGAACGGGACTGTGACGATCGACGCGGCGATCGAAAGTCTGCTGACGCGGCCATTCAAGGCGGAGGGATGACAATGGCGTACTGGCTGGTGAAATCGGAGCCTTCGAGCTGGTCCTGGGATCAGCAGGTGGCGAAAGGCGCCAAGGGCGAGGCCTGGACCGGCGTGCGCAATTTTACCGCGCGGCAGAATCTCGTGAAAATGAAGAAAGGCGACCGTGTCTTCTTCTATCACTCCAACGAGGGCAAGGAGATCGTCGGCATCGCGGAAGTGATCAAGGAGGCCTACCCCGACCCCACCGACAAGACCGGCAAATTCGTTTGCGTGGACATCAAGGCGGACAAGCCGTTGCAGACGCCGGTGACGATGGCCGCCATCAAGGCCGACAAGCGATTGGCCGACATGGCGCTGGTGAAATATTCGCGGCTGTCGGTGCAGCCGGTGACGGCGGACGAATGGAAAACCGTCTGCAAGATGGGCGGAGTGTAGAATCGTCATTGCCGGGCATAGCCGTCCGAAGGACGGCGTCGCTTCCGCTCGCCTATGCCCGGCAATCCATCAAACTTTCAAAAGCGTTTTTCAAGATGGATGCGCGGATCAAGTCCGCGCATGACAATCTTTAAGCCGCCGCGGCGGTCGCCACCACCTGCGCCAAGAGCTGCTCGCGTTTCGATTGCGAGCGATAGCCTTTCATGGTCGCGGCGAAGCGCTCGAGGATGCCGTCCTCGAAGGCGGTGACGATGGTATCGTGGACGTAGCTCTTGCGGCAGATCGCCGGCGTGTTCGACAACTCGTCGGCGGCGGCGCGGACCGCCTCCAGCACCTGCTTGCGGCGGCCGCGGGCGCTGGCCGCCGGTGAAATCCGTGACAGCGATTCCAGCACCACGGCGGACGCCATCAGGGTGCGGAAATCCTTCAGCGAAATCTTGATGCCGGCGATCTCGCGCAGGAACGCATTGACCTGGGTGGTAGAGACGCCGCGGACGTTGCCGGAATTGTCCCGGTACTGGAACATGCGTTTGCCCGGCACGTCGCGCAGGATGCCGATGGCGCGCACCAGCTTCGCCGCGTCGCATTCCTTGCGCACGGCCTTGCCGCCCTTGCCCTTGAAGGTCAGCACGACGCAATCGTCTTCCAGCGTCACGTTGGACTTGTGAAGCGTGGTGGCGCCGCGGGTGCCGTTGAGCCGGGCATAGGATTCGTTGCCCGGACGGATCGCGGTGCGCGCGATCAGTTCGATCACCGCCGACAGCGCGAATTCGCGGGTCGGGGCGTCGCCCTTGAGGTGCGCCGAGACGTTGCGGCGAATTTTCGGCAGCGCCGCCACCAACCGGGCCAGCCGGTGGGCCTTGCGGTGCTCGCGGACCTTCTCCCAATCGGAGTGGTAGCGGTATTGCAACCGGCCCGCGGCGTCGCGGCCGACGGCCTGCAGATGCGAGTTCGGATCCGGCGAATAGCGGACCTCGGCATAGGCCGGGGGCACCGCCATCGAGTGTAGTCGCTTGATGGTGCCGGTATGGCGGATCGCCGTCCCATTGGCGCGAACGAAGGAATAGCTCTTGCCCCGCTTGATGCGGCGGATGGTCAGCTCGTTCTGGTCGCCGAGCGTCAGCCCCAGCCCTTTGGCGAGAGATTCAACGCTGGCGGGGTGTCCCGGCGTCACGGTCAGATGCGAATCGGCGGAAGCGGGCCGCGCAGCCTCGAAATTCTGCTGATCCATCATGACTTTAGACGCCTTGCTCCTGATCTGCTCTTGGTAATGCCGGTTCTTGGTTTTTGGTTCCGGCAGGCCGCTTGGCCCCGGGGAGGCCATTTAGGGGGTAATTGCCCGGAGCGCCAGCCCGTCTTCAAAAAATTACGGTTTCTGGTTACCGCCAAACGGGCCGGCGGATACCCCCATGCGGCTTTTTGACCCTCCCGAAACGCGATCGTGATGGCGGGCGCGCCGCGGCGCCGCTTCCCCTGGCGATTGATCCCGCTCTTGGCGGGGCCTCCACCAAAGGAGGTATCTGTTCCGCTTGTCGGCGCTGGCCGCGCCGACGCATAATCGTTCCAACAACGAAGACGGCTTGAGTGCGCGCGTTCGCTGGCCGCATGGGTGGAGGGTAAAAATGTCCGACAAGCTTTACGACGTGCCGGCGGATTGGGCCAAGCGCGCCTTTATCGATCAGGCCAAGTACCAGCAGATGTATGCGCGCTCGGTCAGCGATCCCAATGGGTTCTGGGCCGAACAGGCCAAGCGCATCGGCTGGATGAAGCCCTTCACCAAGGTCGAGAACGCATCCTTCGCCCCCGGCAACATTTCGATCAAATGGTTCGAGGACGGCGTCCTCAATGTCGCCTGGAACTGCATCGATCGGCATCTCGACAAGCGCGGCGACCAGACCGCCATCATCTGGGAGGGCGATGATCCCTCGGAGTCCAGACACATCACCTATCGGCAGTTGCACGACGAGGTCTGCAAATTCGCCAACATCCTTCGCACCCGCAACGTCAGGAAGGGCGACCGCGTCACGATCTATCTGCCGATGATTCCGGAGGCCGCCTACGCGATGCTGGCCTGCGCGCGGATCGGCGCCATCCATTCGGTGGTCTTCGCCGGCTTCTCGCCCGACAGCCTCGCCCAGCGCATCACCGACTGCCAGTCCAAGATGGTCATCACCGCCGACGAGGGCCTGCGCGGCGGCAAGAAGGTGCCGCTGAAGGCCAATGTCGATGCCGCGATCGCCAAGAGCGGCGGCGTCGATTGGGTCGTCGTGGTCAAGCGCACCGGTGGCGCGGTCAATATGAATCCCTCGCGCGACCTCTGGTACCACGACGCCGCCAAGATGGTGACGACGGAATGCCCGTGCGAACACATGCACGCCGAGGATCCGCTGTTCATCCTCTATACCTCGGGCTCGACCGGCCAGCCCAAGGGCGTGCTGCACACCTCAGGCGGCTATCTGGTGTTCGCGTCGATGACGCATCAATACGTGTTCGACTATCACGACGGCGACATCTACTGGTGCACCGCCGACGTCGGCTGGGTCACCGGCCACAGCTATATTCTCTATGGCCCGCTTAGCGAACGGCGCGACCACGCTGATGTTCGAGGGCGTGCCGAATTATCCTGATAATTCGCGGTTCTGGAACGTGGTCGACAAGCACAAGGTCAACATTTTCTACACCGCGCCGACCGCGATCCGCGCGCTGATGCAGGGTGGCGATGAGCCGGTCAAGAAAACCTCGCGCAAGTCACTTCGATTACTCGGCAGCGTCGGTGAGCCGATCAATCCGGAAGCGTGGGAATGGTATCATCGCGTGGTAGGCGACGAGCGCTGCCCGATCGTCGATACCTGGTGGCAGACCGAGACCGGCGGCATTCTGATCACGCCGTTGCCCGGCGCCACCAAACTCAAGCCGGGTTCGGCGACGCAGCCGTTCTTCGGCGTGGTGCCCGAGATCGTCGATCCCGACGGCAAGGTGCTGGAAGGCGAAGCCCAAGGCAATCTCTGCATCGCCAAATCCTGGCCGGGGCAGATGCGCACCGTCTATGGCGACCACGCCCGCTTCGAGCAGACCTATTTCTCGACCTACAAGGGCAAATATTTTACCGGCGACGGCTGCCGCCGGGACGCCGATGGCTATTACTGGATCACCGGCCGCGTCGATGACGTGATCAACGTCTCCGGCCACCGCATGGGCACCGCCGAAGTCGAAAGTTCGCTGGTGGCGCACGCCAAAGTCTCGGAAGCCGCCGTGGTCGGCTATCCGCACGACATCAAGGGCCAGGGCATCTATGCCTATGTGACGCTGATGACCGGCACCGAGCCGAGCGAAGAGTTGCGCAAGGAATTGGTGGCGTGGGTGCGCAAGGACATCGGCCCGATCGCGTCGCCCGACCAGATCCAGTTCGCGCCGGGATTGCCCAAAACCCGCTCCGGCAAGATCATGCGCCGCATCCTGCGCAAGATCGCCGAGGACGAGCCGGGAAGCCTCGGCGACACCTCGACGCTGGCGGATCCCGCCGTGGTCGACGATCTCGTCGCGCACCGCCAGAACAAGAAGGACGCGTCGGCCTGAAGCTCTCTGTCGGCGCGAAGCGCCGGGTGAGGGGGAGTCACCGCGCACTTCAACTTCAGAAGTTGCGGGAAGCGCCCCTCACTCCAGCCCTCTAAGAGCGAGCTTCGCTCGTCTCGACCCCGTGAAGAGCGGGAGAGGGAGTAGGCCGCCGCACAAACAATCCAATCTGACGATCGCCCCGCCGCCCCACCCACTCACGCAATCGTCAGCGGCAACTCGCTCCCCGCGACACGTTTTTCGGCCGGTGTTGTTTTCCGGTCATTTACTTTG
>CAVXHU010000017.1:0-122516 GCA_963761395.1 uncultured Alphaproteobacteria bacterium | reverse complement strand
CGTCTGCCACTCCTGATTAAACGCGAACGCTGTTTGATAACTGATGCGCCTACCGCCATTTCAGTTCATGTCGCTTTGGCGAAGGGTAGAATGAGCTAACATCGCTTTTTCATCGTGTTGCCTGACGATCTCTGTCATCAGGTAAAACCGATAGATCAGATGAAATCCAAGAAAAACCCAGAAGACCCCGCCTATCATTGACCAAAATGAAAACTTGCCGATGATGCCTTCATAGATTGTATACAGGCCAAGAAACCCCATGATGTATAGCGAATAGAAATATGGAAGAAGTCCGAGCAGAACCAGGAGATTTTTCCGGCTCTTTTTTCGTTCCACGGACACAAGAAAAAAATAAGTAAAAAGACCTACTGAGGCAGCGACGCCACCTAACACCGGAGCGTAAGTGTACAAGTAGTAATCCTGGGACCACCCCAATCGGATGAATTCGACAATACCGAAAATCATTACAACCAGAATAGGCACTTCGATTCTGGCGGCAATGATGTCGCCCTTCGTGCCCTTCAGCTCGGGAGCAACAGTAAAGGAATCCATTTTAGATCCCCTTCTTTCCTCTATTTGGATACCCAAGCGCTTTTCCAAGGTCGCATAGCGCGCGGCGCGTATGGGACTTTTGGGTCATCTCGCCCGCCCCCTCACTCCGAAGTCCGGAGCAAAAGCTATCGTGTTTTTAGGCCGAGACAATGGGCTTCCCTGGAACGCGGCGCTGGATGCCCGCGTTGGGTCAAAAGGCGAAATACTCGCTAAGAGCAGTTATTCGATCACCTCGTCGGCTGCCACGAGCAGGGTCGGCGCAATCGTCAAACCGAGGTCCTTCGCGGTTTTGAGGTTGATGACCAGCTTAAAGGCGACCGGTGCCTGCACCGGGAGATTGGCTGGTGCCGTGCCCTTCAGGATGAGATCGACATATCCCGCTGAGCGTCGGAACACGTCGATAAGGTCGATGCCGTAAGATATTAGCCCGCCAGCCAGGGAGAAAAACCGAAAAGCATAGACGGCGGGCAGACGGTGCTGAGCCGCGAGAGCGATAATGGTAGTGCGGTGCTCATTGTTGAAGATGTCCGGCAGAACCAGCAACCCACCACGCTCTTCGCGCGCGAGCCCCGCCATTGTGGCATCAATCTCTGCTTCATCCTTGACCGGCGCGGCTCGCACAGTCACGCCGAGGGATGGGGCGGCCTCCTCGATGGCGTGCAGCAGCAGAGGGGCGTAGGGCGTGGTTGCGGGATTGTAGAGCGCCGCAACAAGCGCGACGGGCGGGGTTAGCTGCGTCAGCAGTCCCAGCCATTTGCTGACCATCAGCGGGTCGTAATTGCTGAAACCGGTGATGTTGCTGCCGGGGTGCGCCAGGCTCGCGACGAAGCCTTGGCCGACCGGGTCCGTGGTATTCGCGAACACGATCGGGATCGTGCTGGTTCGCCGCTGCAGAGCAGGCTGCAAGGCATGCCGGTGGCACGCATCCGACAGGGCCTCTGTTTTCTCAGGGCAAATGGTTCATGCACAACTCGGCAGCATCGTGCCGCGGGATGGCGGACTCATGTGTAGTGAATACGAACGCGCCACGCTTTCACTTGTCATCGCTCGGCTTGACCGGGCGACCCAGTATTCCAGAGGCGTCAGTGATTGAATCGAAAGGCCGCGGCGTACTGGATACCCCCGCATTCGCGGGGTATGACGGTCGAGGGTGGGGCGGTCGCTTGCGCCGCAATGACGATAAAACTACTCCGGCGCCGCGCCGACCGGCGGACCGCCGGGCGGCCGGTGCAGGTAGGTGATCGTTACAAACGCGCCGAGCCATGAGCCGACCGCCGCGAAAGCGACATAGACCCAGTTTTCGGTATAGCTGATCACGGCGTAGGATGAGAGCAGATACCAGACGCTGCTCCACGTCGCCGCCGGCACGCGCTTGCGCGCTACCACGGCGGAGGTGAACATGACATAGACCGCATCGGTCGCGGCCGTCGCCAGCAAGACGGCACCGGCGGTCAGGGGATCGATGGCGGCCATTGCAGTTCCTTCCCTTCTATAGCGTTTTCGAGCAAAGTGAGTACCGGTTCGCGTCAAGAAAACGCGTCAAAACAAAAAAGCTGGAGCCCGGTTCTGATTCAGTCAGGACCGAACAAGCTCTACGGCAGAGCTTCGAACGTTAGGCAAGATTGACGGTCATGCAAAGTCCCCGCGAAATTCTGACCGATCTCTGGACTGCAGCCGGCGGCGATCCGTCCGCGCTCGATGCCGTCACGCTGACCGGCGAAGAGCCGCAACTGCCGTCGTCGTTTCGCGTCGCCGCCGCGGCGCAGGCCAGCATTGCCGCGGCCGGACTTGCTGCCGCGCAAGTCTGGAAATTGCGCAGCGGGCAATCGCAAGGTGTCGCGGTCGATATGCGTCACGCCGTCGTCGAATGCCGCTCCGAACGCTACCTGCGCGTCGATGGCAAGCCGCCGGGTCCGGCATGGGACGCCATCGCCGGAATCTACAGAACCCGCGACCAGCGCTTCGTGCGGCTGCATACCAATTTCCGGCATCACCGCGACGCCGTCTGCAAGCTCCTCGACTGCAGGCCGGAGCGCGACGATGTTCAGGCCGCGCTGATGCAGTGGGATGGCGAGGCCTTCGAGACCGCGGCCTATGCCGGCGGCTGCGTGGTCGCGATGATGCGCCCGCACGACGAATGGTCTGATCTGCCTCAAGCCAAGGCGCTTGCCGCGCTGCCGCCGATCAGAATCGAAAAAATCGGCGAGGCAGCCCCAAAACCATGGCCCGCGGGTGACCGCCCGCTCGCCGGGCTACGCGTGCTCGATCTGTCGCGGGTGATCGCCGGCCCGGTCGCGGGCCGCACGCTCGCCGCGCATGGCGCCGACGTGCTGTTGATCTGTGGTCCCGATCTGCCGGCGATCCCCTGGCTCACGATCGATAACGGCCGCGGCAAGCTGACGAGCTTTATTGAACTCAAGAGCCAGCAGGGGCGGGACAGCTTGCGCGACCTGCTGGCGCAGGCGGATATTTTCTCGCAAGGCTATCGTCCGCGCGCGCTCGCAAGCCTCGGCTTCTCGCCGCAGGACGCGGCCGACATCAACCCCGGCATCATCTCAGTGTCGCTGTCGGCCTATGGCCATGCCGGGCCGTGGGCGGAGCGCCGCGGTTTCGACTCGCTGGTGCAGACCGCGACCGGTTTCAATCACGCCGAAGGCCAGGCCGCCGGCGTCGACGGGCCGAAGGAATTGCCGGCGCAAATGCTCGACCACGCCACCGGCCATTTGATGGCGTTCGGCGCGATGATGGCGCGGGCGCGGCAGTCGCGCGAAGGCGGCAGCTGGCACGTCCGCGTGTCGCTGGCGCAGACCGGGCGCTGGCTGTGGAATCTCGGCCGCGTCGCTGATGGATTTAAGACCGCAGATTTGACGGACGAGGCAGTGCTGCCCTTTGTGGAAGAGGTGCCCTCGGGCTTCGGTCCGCTGCGCTCTGTGCGCCATTCGGCTGCGCTGTCGAAAACGCCGGCCTTCTGGGCTCGCCCGGCGATGCCGCTCGGCAGCCACCCGCCGCAATGGCCCGCGCGCAATTGAGGTCCATGGGCTTCATGGCTACCGAGGCTCGCCTCTCGAAATTTTAACTTTAAACGCTGGGGTTCTTCGCGTTTTTAGGTTGTTTGAAACATCAAATAGGCACTATTAGCGGACCGATGAGGCAGTCATTGCCGGAATCATCGCCGATTCGACCGGGGCCTATGTTGTCGGAATTTGCCAAGCGATTGCAGATGCTTAGTCGGCGACAGCTGGCCGTTGGTGCGGCCGTGCTGGCGCTTGCCGGCGCTGCTCTGTATGGGCTTGTGCATATCAGCGCGACAACGCAGGGGCATTCCGAGGTATCGAGCCAATCCCGCAAGGGATCGCAACGCTACGTTCCGACCCCGGCCGAATGGGCCAGCCTGACCATCGAGCCCGTGACCGAGCGAGCCTTCCGGGCCGAGCACGTCACCGAGGGCAAGGTCGCGGTCGACGAGGATCGCTCGACGCCGGTGTTTTCGCCCTATGCGGGCCGGGTCACCAAACTATTGGCCCGGCCGGGCGACCGCGTCGTGCAGGGCCAGCCGCTGTTTGTGATCGAGGCCGCCGACACGGTGCAGGCGCAGAACGATCTCATTGCGGCGATGACCGGATTGAACAAGGCGAGGTCTGCGCTCGATCTCGCGCAGTTGCAGCACAAGCGCGCCAAGGATCTGTTCGAGGGCAAAGCCGTCCCGCTGAAGGATTATCAGCAGGCCGAGGCAACCCTGATCCAGGCGCAGAACGATCTGCGCTCGACGCAAACGGCGCTGGAGGCGTCGCGCAACAAATTGCGTATCCTCGGCTTCACCGATGAGGCCATATCAACGTTCCAGGAAATGGGCCGCATCAATCCGGAAACAACCATCTTTTCACCGATCACCGGCACCGTTGTGCAGCGAAAGATCGGCCCCGGCCAATATGTGAACTCCGGCGCCAGCGATCCGGTATTTGTGATCGGCGATCTTTCCACGGTCTGGCTCACGGCCTTCGTCCGCGAGAGCGATGCCTCGAACGTATCGGTCGGGCAGGAGATCGCTTTTAACGTACTGGCGCTGCCGGGCCGCCCGCTGACGGCCCGCATCAACTATGTTTCCGCGGCGATCGATCCCGCCACCCGCCGGCTTCTGGTCCGCGCCACGATAGATAACAAGGACGGCCTCCTGAAGCCGGAGATGTTCGCGAATGTCACGATCTATTCGGCCGGCGATCACCCGGCGATTGGCGTGCCGAAGCAGGCTTTGATCTACGAGGGCAATCAGGTCCGGGTCTGGGTCGCGCACGAGGACAAGTCGATCGAACTGCGCCAGATCAAGCCCGGCCTCACCAATGGCGACCTCGTGGAGGTCGAGGGTAATTTGAAACCCGGCGAGCAGATTGTTACCAAGGGCAGCCTGTTCATCGACCGCGCTGCATCCGCCAGCTGACTTAATTCAGCCCATTGAAAGTTCCGATCTGAATGGATCGCCTCGTCGCCATCGCACTCAGCCGCCGCTATTTGATGGTGGGCTTGCTCGCCGTCGTGATGATCGGCGGCCTGATCGCGTTCAAGCAGCTCAATATCGAGGCCTATCCGGATCCGACGCCGCCGATGGTCGATATCGTCACGCAAAGTCCGGGTTTGTCGTCCGAGGAGATCGAACGCTACATCACCATTCCAATCGAGACCCAGGTCTCGGGCATCAAGAACCTGCGCACGATCCGCACCATCTCGCTGTACGGACTGTCGGATGTCAAACTGCAGTTTTCGTTCGACTACACCTATGACGAGGCGCTGCAGCAGGTGCTGAACCGGTTGTCGCAATTGCCGCCCCTGCTTGGCAATGTGCAGCCGGGGATTTCACCGCTCAGCGCTATCGGCGAAATTTACCGCTACCGGTTGGCCGGGCCGCCGAATTACAGCGTGCTCGACCTGAAAACGCTGCAGGACTGGGTTTTGCAGCGCCGCTTTCGCGCCGTCCCCGGCGTGATCGACGTCACCGGCTGGGGCGGCAAGACCAAGACCTACGAGCTGCAGGTCGATTTCAACAAGCTGATCGCCTACGGCCTGACGCTGCCGCAACTGCTGCAGGCCGTCAGCAATTCCAACATCAATGTCGGCGGCAATACCGTCGACATCGGATCGCAATCCGCCGTGGTGCGGGGCGTCGGCCTGATCCGTTCCATCGACGATCTTGCCAGCACCATGGTGTCCCAGAGTGGTGGCAACCCCGTTCTCGTCAAGGACGTCGCTACCGTAACTGTTGGCGAGAAGCCGCGGCTCGGCATCGCTGGCCTCGATCAGGACGATGACATCGTGCAGGGCATCGTGCTGATGCGCCGTGGCGAGCAAAGCTCGCCGACCATCGCACGGGTCGAAGCGCTGGTGAACTCGATCAACAACTCCAGCATCCTGCCGCCGGGCGTGCAGATCGAGCGCATCTACGACCGCAAGGACCTGATCGACATCACCACCGCGACCGTGCTGCACAACATGGTCGCCGGCATTCTTCTGATCGTGCTGCTGCAGTGGATTTTCCTCGGCGATCTGCGCAGCGCGCTGATCGTCGGCGCCACCATCCCGTTCGCGCTGTTTTTCGCCGTTATCATTCTGGTACTGCGCGGGGAATCCGCCAATCTGCTCTCGGTCGGCGCGATCGATTTCGGGCTGATCGTGGACGCTACCGTGATCATGGTGGAAGCGATCTTCCGCCGGCTGTCGCAGACCACCGCGCTTTCGGAAGCCGAGCAAAGTCATATTTCAACCGAAACTGCGATGGGCATGAAGAGCCATGCCATCCTGTCGGCCTCCGCCGACGTGTCGCGGTCGATCTTCTTTGCCGCCGCCATCATCATCGCGGCGTTCCTGCCGCTGTTCACCTTGAATGGCGTCGAAGGCAACATCTTCGGGCCGATGGCGCGGACCTATGCCTATGCGCTGGCCGGCGGGATGCTCGCGACATTCACCATCACCCCGGCATTGAGTGTAATCATCCTGCCGTCACATATACACGAAACCGAAACCCGGATCATGGCGTTCCTGCATCAGCTGTATGTTCCGGTCTTGAGCTGGGCGGTTGACAACCGGAAACTTGTGATGGCCGGAGCCGCGGGCCTCGTGGTCATGACCATCGTTTTCAGCCGCTTATTGGGACTGGAATTTCTCCCCAAACTCGAAGAGGGCAATCTCTGGATCCGGGCGACCTTGCCGCCCACGATCTCGCTGCAGGAAGGCAACGCCTACGTCAACGCGATGCGCAAGTTGATCCGCAGCCGCCCCGAAGTGGAAGCGGTGGTGTCGCAACACGGCCGCCCCGACGACGGCACCGACGCCGCTGGCCTGTTTAACGCCGAGTTCTTTGCACCCCTGAAGCCGGTCAACGAATGGCCGGGCACCCACGACAAGGGGGAACTCACCGGGCAGTTGCTGGGGCAATTGCAGGACAAGTTTCCCGGCGTCGAGTTCAATTTCTCGCAATATCTGCAGGACAACGTCTCCGAAGCCGTATCCGGCGTAAAGGGGGAGAACTCGATCAAGTTGTTTGGCAACGACCTCCAGGCGCTTACCGACACCGCCAACAAGATCAAGTCTGTCCTCGCCACCGTGCAGGGCATTACCGATCTGGCGGTATTCACCTCGCTTGGCCAACCTACCATCCAGATCGATATCGATCGCGCGAAGGCTGCCCGATACGGGTTGGCGCCGGGAGATATCAATGCCACCATCAAGGTGGCGATCGGCGGCGACAGCGCCGGCGATCTCTATGAACCCGGCAGCGATCGGCATTTTCCGATCATCGTCCGGCTTGCCCCCGAATACCGCAAGAGTGCCGAGGCCATCCAGAATTTGCGGATTGGTGCGGCGGGTCCGAACGGCACGATCACGCAGATCCCCTTGAGCGAAGTGGCGTCGATCAACCTGGTCTCGGGCGCAGCCTACATCTATCGGGAGCAGCAGGAGCGCTATCTGCCGATCAAGTTCTCGGTCCGCGAACGCGACCTCGGTGGCGCGATCAGGGAAGCCCAGGACAAAATCGCCGCTCAGGTCCAGCTCCCGCCGGGATCGCGGATCGAGTGGGTCGGCGAGTTCGGCAATCTGCAGGATGCGATCAAGCGACTGTCGATCGTGGTGCCGATCAGCCTCGCGCTGATCGCGGTGCTGCTGTGGTTCAATTTCGGTTCGATGATCGACACGCTGCTCGCCATGAGCGTGATCCCGATGGCGATCTTCGGCGGCGCGCTGGGGCTTCTGATATCCGGCATTCCGTTCAGCGTATCCGCCGCGATCGGGTTCATCGCACTGTTCGGCATCGCCGTGATGGACGGCATCATCATCCTGTCGCAGTACAATCAACTGATCGACGAAGGCTTTGACCGGGTGAGGGCGGTGATCCGCACCGGCGAGCTTCAACTGCGCCCGGTGCTGATGACCTGCGTCGTCGCGGGCGTGGGATTGTTACCGGCGGCGTTGTCGGTGGGGATCGGATCGCAGGTGCAAAAGCCCCTGGCGGTGGTGGTGGTCACCGGCATGATGCTGGCACCGCTGGTCATTCTGGTGACGCTGCCAGTGCTGATTTCAGTTTTCTCGCGACGGGCGCGCTGAGCGGTCTAACCAGCTAACTTCACCATCACCACGACGCCGCTCGACCAATCGATGTAGATGCGGCGGAAGTCTTGCCGCGCGGCAAGCGCCTTCATGAGAGGTGGAATCTTCACCGCGTGCTCCGGCGGCCACATCGGATGGGGCTTGGTATCATCGCAGATATAAATCCCGCCCGGGCGTAACAAAGCGAGCGCCTCGTCAAGCAGGACATGCTTGCCGGCTCCGCCATCGGCGAAGATGAGGTCGAACGAATTCGGCAACTCGCGCCGTATCGCCGCCCCGGCGTCTTCGCAAAGCATTGTCAACCTTGGGTCCGCTCCCAGATGCGATCGGGCGATAGCCTGTACCTTGGGATTGATGTCGATCGTGAGCAGCCGAGCCGAGGCGTCCATGCCGTCCAGCAACCAGCAGGTTCCGACCCCGGTTCCGGTGCCAATCTCGAGCAGCCGGCCGCCGGGTTTTAAGGCCGCCATAACCCGCAGCAAGGCGCCGACCGGCGGCCAGCACCAGTTCTGGAAGCCGATCGCGCGCGTGTCGGCCATGATCGCATCGAGGACCTTCGGCGGCGGCTGGAACGCGGCCTCGTCCATGGCACTCAGAATCCGTAAAGCTGCGTCGGATTGTCGACCAGAATTTTTTTGCGGATCGAAGCCTCCGGCGCCCACGCCGGCAGCTGATTGAGCAGACGTCCGTCATCGATCTGGAACAGCGGCGTCACATCGCTTGGCTTCTTGCCGGGCGGCGTCACCGAGTCCGGATGCGGCCAGTCCGTGCCCCAGACGATGCGGTCGGAATTCGCCGCGATCAGCGCGCGGGCGAGCGGGGCCGCGTCGGCATAGTCGGGCCCGAGCTTCGAGGCCCGATAGGCGCCGGAGATTTTTACATAGGCTTTGCCCGATTTCACGAGTTCAAGCAGATCCGAAAAGCCCGGCTGCTCCGGACCGAGTGCGGCCTGCGCGCCGCCGAAATGATCGAACACAACCGGCACGGGCGAGGCGGCGACGAGATCCTTGATCGCCGAGATCATTGCCAGGCTGGTGAATAGCTGGATATGCCAGCCACGGTTCTTGACGCGCTCGACCGCGGCCTGAAAGCGCGGGCGCCCCACCGCGGGATCGCTGACGCCGCCAGTTGCCAGATTGAGCCGGATGCCGCGAATGCCCGCCTTTCCCATCGCATCAAGATCGCCCTCCGGCGTCTTGTCGTCGATCACGGCGACGCCGCGCGCAGTCGCGCCGCGCGCCTTCATCCCGAACAGCGTGGCGGAGTTATCGGTGCCGTACACGCTCGGCGTGACGATCACCACACGCTCGATGTGCAGCGCCTTGTGCAGGGCGCTCATCTCTTCGGGCGATGCCAGTTCCGGGGTATAGACGCGCCCGGAAAAGAACGGAAATTTCTCGGGGTCGCCGTGGATGTGGGTGTGGCAATCGCAGGCGCCGGCGGGAATGTCGAAATTCACCGGGGTCGACGGCTGGGCCGCCGTCGCAAGAGCAGTTCGGTTGGGCATGGTCACTCCGGCCGCAATGGAGGCAAGCAGAATACCGCGTCGCGTCAGCATTGGTCTTCTCCCTGTGCGTTTTTCGCGCTTTTATTTTGCGCTTCGAGACAGAATAACACGTTATCCCGTCAACGCACGCCCCGCGCGTATCCTACTGCCCCGACGGCGTGCGCAGGCCGTGCCAGGCGTCGCGCACCTGATGGTAGTGCACTTCCGGCAGATAGTCCGGCGTGTTGAGCGCCAGCGTCTTGACGTCGAGCCTGCCGATGGCGCTGAGCAGCGTGTAGGAGGCGATCACGCGATCGCGTTGCGCGCCGATCAGCCGCGCCTTGGCCGAGATCAGATCCTGCTGCGAGTTCAGCACGTCGACCGTGGTACGCTGGCCGCCCTGCGCCTCCTTGCGAACGCCCTCCAGCGCGACGCCAGCGGCGCGCACTTCGGATTCAGATGCCGCCACCGCGATCTTGGCGCCTTCATTGGCGACCCAGGCGCCGATCGCCGCGGTGCGGGCCTGATTGCGAACCTGATCGAGCACCTGCCGGCTTTGCGCGGCCAGTTCCTTGGCCTGCCGGGTCTGCGACGCCGCGGTGCCGCCATCGTAGATCGGCGCATTCATCTGACCGATCACCGAAGCCTGATCGGTCCTGAAGGTGCTCAGCGTGGGATCGGAATCAACGCTGTGGCTGGCGCTGCCTTGCAGGGTGATGGTCGGCAGCAGGCTGCTTTCGGCGACGCGGATGGTGGTCGAGGCGACATCGACGTCGAAGCCTGCGGCGAGCACGGCCGGATGCGCCTTGAACGCCTGCGCGGTTGCCTCATCGCGGCTGCGCGGCAGATAGCGGTCGACGGGTTCGGCGGGCCGTAATTGCGCGGGTGGGTTGCCGATCACCTGGGTGTAGGTCGCCTGGCTGACGGCGAGATTGACTTCGGCAGCGTTCAGATCCGCCTGCCCACGGCTGAGCCGCGCTTCGGCCTGCGCGGTATCGGTCGGCGTCACGTCGCCGGCATTGAGACGCCTTTGGGTGACGCCCAGGGTTTCCCGTAAAAATGCAACATTGGAGCGTTGCGCTTCGACCAGCGACTGGTTGGCCAGCACGTTGCTGTAGGCGGTGACGGCGTCGAGCAACACGCCCTGACCGACATTGCGCAATGCCTCGCGGCCCGACTGCA
The DNA here is from genome assembly GCA_963761395.1 of uncultured Alphaproteobacteria bacterium. Classification (GTDB taxonomy): domain Bacteria; phylum Pseudomonadota; class Alphaproteobacteria; order Rhizobiales; family Xanthobacteraceae; genus Bradyrhizobium. Next base: position 111,703 of record CAVXHU010000017.1, on the reverse strand, counting down.
CCTGCAGCTCCGCCACCCGCACGCTGTTGGCGGTCTTGAAACCGTTGAACAGCGTCTGCGTCACCGTCACTCCGATGGTCCAGGGTTTCAGGGTCGCGGACTGAATGGTGTTGTCCGGCAGCAGGTTTCGTACCGCCTGCAACCCGACGCTGAGGCTGGCGACGATCTGCGGCCGGTAGCCGGCCAAGGCCTGTGGCACGTTCTCGTCGGTGGCGCGCTGCCGCGCCCGTTCGGCATTGAGCTGTGGATTGGTCTGATAGGCCTTGGCCAGGGCCTCGGGGAGGGCTTCGCCCCAGGCCGCGGTAGCGGCAAAACTCAGCGCCGCGGTAGCGGCAAAACTCAGCGCCGCGGTAGCGGCAAAACCGACCCACGCGGCAACGCCAAGGCAAATGCCCGATCGAAGCACGCGCCTTCCCACGTGGCCAACTTTGGCGGCACGCCCAATCATGTGATCCCGCAAGCCAACCCGGCCGTCCGCCCCCGCCGACGCCTTCGACACATTTACCTGTTTAGAGCGCGTGGCCGCCACAGGCAAACCGTCCGGTGGGAAAACCGATGTGAATTCAGTGCTTCGCTGTTGCCGGTTCGTCACAGACGAATATCAGGTGCAAATACGCTATAGCTGCTGGCGGCTACGCCCGATTCCAGGGTTGCTGGCTTTCCCACCGCGCCTGGGCTTGCATTGGATGCCGAAACACTTCACCGACCCCGAGGCGATCGCGGAGGATATCATCCGCGATGTCGGGACCAATCTGCTGGTCGGGTTGCCGCTTGGGCTCGGCAAGGCCAACCACATCGTCAACGCGCTCTACGCGCGCGCCGCCGCCGACCGCGCCGTCAACCTGACCTTCTTCTCCGCGCTGACGCTGGAAAAGCCGAAGCCGGCGAACCTGCTTGAGCGGCGCTTCATCGTGCCCGTGATCGAGCGGCTGTTCGGCGGCTATCCCGATCTGGCCTATGCCGAGGCGCTGCGTGCCAATGCATTGCCGCCCAATATCCGGGTGATCGAGTTTTTCTTCCTGGCCGGAAGATGGCTGCACGTGCCGTTCGCGCAGCAGCATTATATTTCCGCGAACTACACCCACGCCGCGTCATACCTGCTGGCTCGCGGGCTCAACGTCGTCACGCAATTGGTGGCGAAGCGTGTGGTCGATGGCGTTGCGCGCTACAGCCTGAGCTGCAACACCGACACCACGCTGGATATATTGCGCGCCCGCGCGCAAGGCGCCGCGTCGTTCAAACTGGTCGGCCAGGTCAATTCCGAACTGCCGTTCATGCCGGGCGCCGGCGACCTGCCGGCGGACGAATTCAGCGCGGTGCTCGACAGTCCCGAGACCGATTTTCCGCTGTTTGCGCCGCCGTCCGAACCGATCACCGACACCAAATACGCCATCGGTCTTCACGCAGCTAGCCTGGTGCGCGACGGCGGCACGCTGCAGCTCGGCATCGGACAGGTTGGCGATGCGCTGGCGCAGGGGTTGATCGTTCGCCATCGCGACAATGCGCAGTTTCACGAGATCATGAAGCGGCTGGCGCCGGACGCGGAACAGCTCTCGGCGCTGGAAACCGGCCCGTTCGAAAAGGGTCTCTACGGCGTCAGCGAAATGCTGTTCGAGGCGTTTTTGGGCCTGATCGACGCCGGCATTCTCAAGCGCGAGGTCGACGGCGTGGTGCTGCACGGCGCGTTTTTTCTCGGGCCGAAATCATTTTATCGCGCGCTGCGCGAGATGACGGCTGGCCAAATCGCGCGGATCCAGATGATGCCGGTGTCCTTCACCAACGAACTTTATGGCGATGAGGACTTAAAGCGGCGCGCCCGCGTCGATGCCCGCTTCGTCAACAACGCGATGATGGCGACCTTGATGGGATCAGTGATTTCCGACGGCCTTGAAGACGGACAGGTGGTGAGCGGCGTCGGCGGCCAATATAATTTCGTGGCTCAGGCGTTCGCGCTTGCCGGCGCGCGCTCTGTTCTCACGGTCGAAGCGACGCGGCAGGCCGGCACCAAGACGCAATCGAACGTCCGCTGGAGCTATGGCCACGAGACCATTCCGCGGCATCTGCGCGACGTCATCGTCACCGAATACGGCATCGCCGATCTCAGGGGAAAATCCGACGCCGACGTGATCGCGGCGATGCTGCAGGTCGCGGATTCGCGCTTTCAGGACGAACTCGCCCGCCAGGCCAAGGACGCCGGCAAGCTGCCGAAGAACTTTGAAATTTCCCCCGCGCATCGCGAGAATTTTCCGGAGCGGATTGCCGGCGCGCTAAAGCCCGCGCGCGAGGCCGGCTTGCTGCCATCGTTTCCGTTCGGCAGCGATTTTACCGAGGTCGAGCAGCGGCTGATTCCGGCTTTGCAACTGTTACAAGACGCGCAACGTTCGCCGCAGCGCCTGCCGGGATTGTTGTGGCAGGGATTTTTCCGTCAGCCGGATGCTGCCGACGATGAATGCCTGGCACGGCTTGGCCTCGACCGGCCGGCGACATTATCCGAACGCGCCTACCGCGCCCTGGTCAGCGCGGCGCTGGCGAGGAGCCGGCTTGGATAACTTTGGCGTCGTCCCCGCGAACGCGGGGACCCATACGCCGAGGAGTTTCAAGTGGAAAATGGAGTCAATGTCCTGAATAACAATAAGCGCCGGTGGTTATGGGTCCCCGCGTTCGCGGGGACGACATCAGGAGCGATTTACTCTACCTGTTCTTGTTCGCCGGCTTGCGCTTTTCGATGAACGCCGCCATGCCTTCGGCGCGATCTTCCAGCGCGAAGGTCGAATGAAACAGATCGCGTTCGACGTTGAGTCCTTCGGACAGCGGCGTCTCGAACGCGCGGTTGATGGCGCTCTTCGCCATCGCGGCCGCAGGCCGCGACATCGAGGCGATTTTTTCCGCCACTGCCAGCGCTTCGTCCATCAATTTGTCTGATGGCACGACCCGGCTGACCAGGCCCGAGCGTTCCGCCTCAGCGGCATCCATCATCCGCCCGGTAAGACACAGATCCATCGCCTTGGACTTGCCGACGGCGCGCGTCAGCCGCTGGGTGCCGCCGATGCCGGGAATGGTGCCGAGCGTGATCTCGGGCTGGCCGAATTTCGCGGTGTCGGCGGCGATGATGATGTCGCACATCATCGCCAGTTCGCAGCCGCCGCCGAGCGCATAGCCGCTGACGGCCGCGATGGTCGGCTTGCGGCAGTTGGCGACGCGGTCGGCTCCAATGGCGGCAAAATCGCTGGAGAACATGTCGATGAAGGTTTTCGGCTGCATTTCCTTGATGTCGGCGCCCGCCGCGAAAGCCTTTTCGCCGCCGGCGAGCAGGATGCATCCGATCCCGTCGTCGGCTTCGAGATCGTCGACGGCGGCGGCGATTTCCCTGAATACGCCGAACGACAGTGCATTGAGCATCTTCGGGCGGTTAAGCGTGATGATGCCGACCGCGCCTTTGCTTTCGACAATGATGTGTTCGAACGTGGTCATGGTCCACCCCGCGCCTGATGTCGCGGGCAATGTGCCCGCTGGCGGGGTGGGCTTCAAGTGGGGGAATCGGCACAGGCATCCGCGTCATCCCTGCGTAACGGCTACGCCATGAACATGCGCGCGGCGGAGGCCATCGTCAGCAGCGCGCCGAAGCCGATAAAGATTTTCCCGATCAGGGAGGTCTGGTCCCAGGTCGAGCTTTCGTTGCTGCTGGCTGCCGTCACGGGTGCGGCAGGCGCAGCCGGTGCCTCGGCCGAGGCCATCGCCAGGGTCGGTCCGGGTCGCGCGCTCTCCTGCAGCGCCCGATCGACATCGTTGAGCTGATCGGCGGAGACGACCTGGGCGTCAGCGGCCGGTTGCGCATCGGCCGCCTTGTCCGGCGCGGTCTGCAGAATTTCGTTGGCTCGCGCGGACATCGCGTTGGCGTTGCCGGTTGGCGTGTCGGCGGCCGGCAATTGTGCATTGGCATTGGCCACCGACGGCGGGACCGCGGTCGACCCGTCGCCGTCGTTCTCGGCGACATCGGGTGCGTCGGCTTGCTCAGCGGTAGAGGCCTTCAGCGCCACCTTGCTGGATTTATGATGCACGTAGCTTTTCGCGTGGCGCGCGCCGTGTTTGGCGTATTTGTTCAGCGCAATGGGTGCCCCCGGGGCACTTTCCGGTTTTGAACTTACAGCGGCGTTGTCTGCGCCCGGCTCCGCTTGCGATGGCCCTGCGAAACACACAAAGAGCCCCGTTGCTAGTATCAATGCCGCGCGCCCGCTTGTTTTGATTGTCATTGGCAATCTCCCCATTTGCCAGCCCCCAAAGCGGAATGAGACCTCACCGCGTGACCGCAGCGGGGCAAAAAAAGGGAATCTTCGGGCGAGTCCGGGCGAAAGCAGGGCAATCGCACTGTTCTAACCGCTTCGTTCGCTAAAATTTTTTGGAATCAATGCGGCGGGTGCCAGCCGGAGCGATCAATGTTATGAGCCCTGCGGTGCCGAATTCGCCATCGCGATTCCCGGGAGGAGCGCGAAGGTCCGAAGGCGTCGATCACGACTTCGTGATTTGAAGCCGCTGACGTAACAAATTGAAAGATCGAACGAATTGCAGGGTAGGAGCGCGCGTGCGCGAACGTGAAGACGAATGGACCGGCTTGATGCGGTCGGCCATTTCAGGCGACAGCGCGGCGTATCACCGTCTGCTCAAGGCCGTCACGCCGGTACTGAGGGCTGCGGCGCGCCGTGGTCTGGCGCGGGCAGGACAACCGGTCGATCAATCCGAGGATATCGTGCAGGACATTTTGTTGGCGGTGCATCTGAAGCGGCATACCTGGGACGCCAACGCGCCGTTCGCGCCATGGCTGTTTGCGATCGCCCGCAACAAGCTGATCGATTCGCTGCGCCGCCGCGGCCGGCGGGTTTTCGTCAACATCGACGATTTCGCCGAGACGATTCCGAGCGAGCCCACTGCCGAGACGGCACCTGCGAGCGAGGTCGCGGCCCAGCTCCGGTCCCTGCCGGCGCGTCAGCGCGACGTACTGCAGTCGATCGCCGTCGACAGCGCATCGATCAAGGATACGGCCGCGAAATTCGCGATGAGCGAGGGCGCGGTGCGCGTGGCGCTGCATCGCGGGCTTGCCACTCTCACCGCCAAACTACGGGAACAATGAGAATGGAAACCGATCAGCTCATTCGAACCCTCGCCGCCGATAACGCGCACCGCGCACAGCCGGTCGGCTTCGTGCTGACGCTGGCGTTACTCGCCGCGGCGCCGGTTTCGGTGGCGATGTTCTTCGCCGGGCTGGGCGTCCGTCCGGACGTCATGACCGCGATGCATAATCCGTTGTTCGATCTGAAGTTTGCGGTGACCCTGGCGCTGGCGATCCCGGCCATCGCCATCAGCCTGCATTTGTCGCGGCCGGAAGCCTCGCTGCACGGCTGGGCGTGGCTGCTGCTGATTCCGGCCGGACTTCTCGTCGCCGGAATATCAGGCGAGATGATGATGCCGCAGCGGCTGCCGATGATGACGCGCCTGGTCGGCAGCAACTCGCGCACGTGCTTAACCGCTATTCCGCTGATGTCGCTGCCGCTGCTGGCGGCGGCGCTATTCGGCTTGCGCCACGGCGCGCCGACACGACCCGCGGTCGCAGGCGCGATCGCCGGACTGTTGTCGGCGGGGCTGGCGGCGACGCTATACGCCTCGCACTGCACGGACGATTCACCGCTGTTCGTGGCGACCTGGTACACCATTGCGACCGCGCTGGTTACCGCGATCGGTGCGCTGGCGGGATCGAGGGTGCTCAGGTTTTAGCAGGAGAGGCAGCCCTCACGCCGCCGGCGCCGCGGTCTGCTGCATGCGGTGGAAGCGCAATACCTGCTGCGCGGTCGAGGGCCGCAGCCGTTCATAGGTCGCCTTGCATGACGCAAGATCGGTCGGTTCCATGCCTGAGAGATCGTCACGCAGGTGGATGATCGCCTTGACGGTCGACCACGACATCCCCGAAACCTTGGCCAGGATCATGACGCCCTCGGCGCGGGTTTCCACCATCATATTCTCTGCGATCGATATCGTGACATTGGCGAGCGCCGCGATCGCCGCATTGGCTTCGTCGAATTTGCCGGCTTCGGCAAACGCCGCCACCTGATGCTCGTCGAGCCTGCCGTCCTCGTATAATGATTTGACAAGCGCGTGGGCGATCGCGGTTTCCCGGGTGATGGCCGAGGGCGCCGTGCGCGCCCGCTGCGTCGCCTCCCGCACCGCAATCGGCACGTCCGCCGCCTGCTGCGGGTTGGCGGCCTCGAGCCGCGCCCGCACCGTCACCGAGGCCTTCGCGAGCAGCTTCAGATAGAGGTGCCGCGGAATCGTCGGACGCAGGCCGATGCAGGTCGCAAGCTCGTCGTCCCCCTCCGCGCGATTGACCAGCCGCGTGAAGCCGCGCTCGGAAAATTCAGCACCGGGATTGTTGACGGTGCTCTGGATCACCTCGTCATTGCCGCGCAGCACCAGCACGTCGGTCACCGCGTCGCTCAGCACCCTTCGCGTCGAAATCGCCATCAAATGGGCCTGGCTCTTGTTGCGCGCGGTTTCGATCAGCACTTCGTCATCGAGCCGCTCCGACCGGGACAGCACGGGAGCTGCGACCTCGATCAGATCGTCGAACGCCAGCGCGCGAATGGTGAGCGGCGGCGCGGTATCGATCGGAGCGAGGCGGTTGGCGAGCAGCGCCTTGGCGGAGGTCTCGATGTGATGCATCAGGCACTGGAAGACGTCGTCGAACAGCGCAATCTGTTCGTCGGAATAATCCACCGCGCCGCTGAGGAAAAGATCGGTCACCCGGCGCAGGGTTTCGACCCGGCGCGCGACGGTTCCGTGCGCGAGCGTGGTCTGCAATTCGTCGAGCAGATTTTCGGAAGTGGCAGTGGATTTCGAACTCATGACTCTATCCTGGAGCGTTTGCAGAGCGGCGACGGTTCTCCGTCCCCGGAAATGGAAGTGATCGGATTCAGGCGCTGGCGATGCGGTTGCGTCCTCGTGCCTTGGCTGCGTAGAGCGCGTTGTCGGCGCGAGCGAGAAATGTGTCCGCGGTCTCAACCGGTCTCAGCGTCGCGACGCCCGCGGAGATCGTCACCTGCATGCCCAGCGAGAACGCGCTCCAGTCGAGATCGGCGATAATCGCCCGCAGCCGGTCGAGGATGCGCACGGCGACGTCATTTGGCGTGTCGGGAAGCAGCAGCAGGAATTCCTCGCCGCCGTAACGGCCGAACCTGTCGGTGGTGCGGATGTTCGCGAACACCGTGATGGCGAATGTCCTGAGCACTTCGTCGCCGGTGGGATGGCCGTAGGCGTCGTTGACGCGCTTGAACCAGTCGAGATCGATCAGCGCGATCGAGCAGGGCGCCGGGCTGCGATGGGCGCGGGCGATCTCGTCATCCAGCATCCGCATGATGTAGCGGCGGTTGAACGAGCCGGTCAGCTCGTCGAGTTCGGCGAGCTCTTCGATGCGCTTGTAGGCTTCCTTGAGTTCGAAGCCGCGCTTGTACAGCGACTGACGCATCGAACTGCCGTAGAGTCCCACGAACGCGCATTGTCCGATCGTAAGGACGAAGCAAAGCATGGCGGCAAGACGTTCGGTATGCGTCGCGATGGGCAGGCCGATCGGCGCGCTGGTGAGCAGAAAAATCGGCGCCAAACCCATCGTGGTGAGGGACCAGGCAGCGGTTGCCTGCCGCGAGGTCATCCGCAGCGCGCCGAATCCGAAGATCAGGAACACGACGTTGAGAAAAGCATAGCCGATTTCGGGCGCCGCCAGCAGAAAGCCAAGCTGCAGCGCGACGTGGCCGCCGATCTGAAAGATCGTGAGATAGTGATCCTCGAACCTGTCGTTGACATGGGTTTCCGACAGCACGACAAAAAATCCGATCAACGCAATGCCGCACAGGAAATAAGCCGCGGGAATGACGATCGTGATCGTGCCGGCGTAGCAATAAACCAGCAGCACCAGCGTGATGAGCGAGCAGCTTACCGCCTGCACGGCGAGCATCTGACGACGCTGGCCGGCACGGCGCTTCAAGACGTCCGATGGCAGCCCACCGGCGAGCGAGAGCGCGCCGTCGGAGCCCTGGCCTTGAAGCGACGAAGCTGCGCTGCTCATGTCCCGCCGTCGGTGGAAATCTATTTAGTGGAACTTTAGGGAGTAAAGCCTTTAGGTTTGGTATCTTTCGCCGCCGAATCTGGTCGATCCGACGTAGCGATTGCCCTTGTTTCGCAATGGAAATTAGCCGGATCCGGGTAGCGCCGAATACGGCAGACGCGGGCCGAGGGCGGCCGGGTTAGGCAAATGCTGTTTTGCGACCCGGGCATTGCTAAGGTCGGCGGCGGATCGCCGAATGTGAGGAAAGCACGTCTGTATTATGGTACCAGTTTTTCGGCTTCGGTCGCCCCTCCGCGCTCGCTGGCGGCAAAACAGCGGCCTTCTGTGCGCTACGTCACAGATGCAGGCGAATTATTGTGATAATTTGAGGAATCTTGCTTTTGCCATCGAACCACAAGCCACCCCAATCCGACCAACCTTGCGAGACGGCCATTGAGTGCGACACAGGCGGCTGCGGACGACGTCCTGATCGCTCGGATCGCTCAAGGCGACCGCCTCGCCATGCAGGTGCTGTACGGAAGGCACCATGTCAGGGTGTTTCGCTTCGGGCTCCGGCTCGTGCGGGATGAACAGGTCGCGGAAGACCTCATCAGCGAGGTTTTTCTCGATGTGTGGCGCCAGGCTGGCAAGTTCGAAGGCCGATCCGCCGTTTCCACCTGGCTGTTGGCAATTACGCGATTCAAGGCCTTGTCTGCGTTGCGCCGCAGGAAGGACGTCGAACTGGACGATGAGGCCGCCAATGCGATCGAGGATGCGTCCGACGATCCGGAAGTGGCGGTGCAGAAGAAGGATACCAGTGAAGCGTTGCGCAAGTGCCTGAGCGCACTTTCGCTGGAACACCGGGAGGTCGTCGATCTCGTCTACTACCACGAGAAATCCGTGGAAGAGGTGGCTGAAATCGTCGGGATTCCGGAAAACACCGTGAAGACGCGCCTGTTTTATGCGCGCAAGAAATTGGCCGAACTGTTGAAGGCAGCCGGCATCGAGCGAGGCTGGCCATGATGGCGATGAGCAAGAAAATACTGGAGCAAGAGCCCAGTGAAATCGAAATGCTGCTGCCCTGGCATGCGGCCGGCACGTTGAATGCGCGCGATGCCCGCCGCGTCGACGAAGCGCTCGCCCGCGATCCCGAGCTTGCCAAGCAATACGCCGTGATCCGGGAAGAATACGCCGAGACCATCGATCTCAATGAAAGCCTCGGTGCGCCGTCGGTGCGCGCCATGCAGAAGCTGTTCGTGGCGATCGACGCTGAGCCGGCGCGCAATCCGTCGGCGTCGCTCAGGATCTCCGCGCGGATCGTCGAGTTTTTCGCAAATCTCTCGCCGCGGACGCTGGCCTGGTCGGCGAGCCTCGGCGCGCTGGCGCTGCTGTTGCAGGCCGGCGTGATCGGCGCGGTGCTGGTGAAGAACCAGGCCGCCTCGTACCAGACGGCGTCGTTGAGCACCAATGAGCCGGTCACCCGCGATTTGGCGGCGGGAACGCCACCGCGCGCGCTGGTGCGGTTCGCGCCGGACGCGCGCGTCGCCGACATCACGGCACTGCTCGACAGCTATCAGGCCTCGATCGTCGACGGCGGCAAAGGCGGCATGTTTCGACTGCAATTCGGCAACAAGGCGATGTCGAAGGATGAAATCGCCGGCCTGATGCGCAAGCTGCAAAACGAGAAGATTGTCAGTCTCGCGGTGGCTACGCCGTAGAGCCTGCGCGGCGCTTGCTCGATACCGCATCAACCCGAGGTCTCATGGTCCATGATTGTGCCAGTTGGCGGATGAAGACGCGGCGTGCGGCGCTGGCGTTGGCGGTTGCGGCCTTGCCGTTCGCGTATTTCGATGGCTCGGCGGTCCACGCGCAAAGCATCATGCGCTCGCCCAACCTCAACATCCAGTCGCGCATCCCAACCATCAATCCGACGATAACGCCGCGGATCGACCCGAACATCGCCGGCACCGCGATTACCGGAATCGGCAGGACGACACCCAACCTCAGGACGTCTCCGGCCTGCAGCTACGCCTACCGCGGCGGCGACGGCGAATGCGGGGATAAGCCGGTCTCGTCGGCCGATGGCGCGGCGCCGGCGGCACCGGCGGTTCGGCGCAAAAACAAGAACAGCGGCCCGCGCCGCAACACCGCGCTGACGGCGCTCAACCTGCGCACGGTCGCCGGCCAAATCGTGGCCGAGATCGACGGTTCGCTGTCCGACGCGCAGGCCGACGAACTGGCGCGCCGCCACCGCCTGGCGCGCCTTGGGTCGCAGAATTTTCCGCTCATCGGCGGCACCATCGGCCTGTTTCGTATCACCGACCGCCGCACCATCGAGGTCGCCAGCCGCGAATTCGCCACCGAGGCCAGCGTTCGCTCGGTGCAGCCGAATTTCCGGTATGTGCTGCAGGAGCAGAAGGCGGCGTTGACCGAGGGCGATCCCGCGCAATACGCCAACGCGAAACTTCGATTGCCCCAGGCGCATACGCTGGCCCACGGCGCCAACGTCACCATTGCCGTGATCGATTCCGGAATCGACGTCAAACATCCGGAACTCGCGAACGCGATTGCAGATAACTTCGATGCGCTCGGCAGCAAGGAAGGCCCGCATGTTCACGGCACCGGCATTGCCGGCGCGATCGTGTCGCACGCGCGGCTGATGGGAAGCGCGCCAGAGGCGAGGATTTTGGCGATCCGCGCTTTCGGCGCCGCGCCGAACGGTGCCGAAAGCACCTCGTATGTGATCCTGAAGGGATTGGACTACGCAGCCGCGCACGGCGCGCAGATCGTCAATATGAGCTTCGCCGGTCCGAAGGATGCGCTGATCGAACGCGCTATCGCCGCCACGGTCGCCAAGGGCATCGTGATGGTCGCCGCCGCCGGCAATGCCGGACCGAAATCGCCGCCGCTATATCCCGCCGCCAATGCAAATGTGATCGCGGTCACCGCCACCGACGCCCAGGACAGGCTGTTTGCGGCATCGAACCGCGGCAGCCATATCGCGATATCCGCTCCTGGCGTCGATATCTTCCTGCCCGCACCGGACGAAAAATATCAGATGACGTCCGGCACCTCATTTTCCGCCGCCTACGTCAGCGGCCTCGCAGCCCTGATGCTGGAGCGTAATCCTGCGTTGAAGCCGGGCGAGGTGCGCGCGATCCTGATGAAAACGGCCCGCGATCTCGGCGCCCCCGGCCGCGACGATCTGTTCGGCGCAGGAGAGGCGGATGCGTTCGCGGCGGTTTCGGCCGTCGTGCCCGCGCCCGCGATGCCGGTCGCCGCGGTTTCGGACCGGCCGGCCGCTGAAAATGTTTCGGGCCGGCAGGAGGTTCCCGGGACCAGGGCGCTGAATCAACCCGCTGCCGCCGTGGCGTCGGACAAGTCGGCCGCTGGCGAAGCCCACCGGCCCGCCGCGCAGTAATTTTCCGACGAAAAATTCCTGCCAAAAAGTTAAAAAAATCGCAGGGCCGTTTGAACGTGCGGCGACCCTTCCGCGACCAATATCTGTGGGAGCGGTTATCCCTCCCCGTCGAGGCTGTATTCGGCGCGAGCGCCCATCCACCCAAGCGCCCATATAGCTTGACCCGTCCGGTTGTCCCCCCGGACGGGTCTTTCGTTTTTGCCCGCATTTCCGGCAATCCGTTCGGCGAAATCAGCCGCGGCCCGCGATTTTGCGGCCATCCGCAGTTCCACAACCCGGCCATGCCGGGACGCCGCTTGACTGTGGATAGAGAGGAAAACCCCGGATTTCTACGGATTCCTGTCGGTACCGGCGTCTAGTAAGGGTTGCATCTGGACAACGCAAAAGTTTTCCACAGAATATCCCTGTCACGTCCAATTGATTCGTCCCCCGTTGCGTCTGCGTCCGTTTTTCTCCTTACGGGCTGGGTTCATGACACATCGAGCAGACGTGGCACGCGGCCGCGACATCGTCGCGCGCTGGTGCGTTCTTGCCGAACAGCGGCTGGAGTACCTTACCGAGCTGTTCGAGACCGGCCGCTGGCGCCGCTTTCACAGCGAAGTCGTCTTTCTCGAGAATATCCAGGAGGCCAGGACCGCGGTGGAAACCTGGCGCGGTCTGTTGATGCGCGAAGCCTCGCGCGACAATTCCGCCGTCGACATTTCCTGGCTCGGCCGCAGCCGCGCGACGCTGCCGCGCGGCGAGATGTTGCGCGATCAGGTTCATCGATTTGCGCCGCCGGCAGCGATCCCGGCCGAACCGCGCCCATCGGATGTTTCGATTCTCTCCGAAACCGATCACGTCTGCTCGGACGAAGCGCCGTCCGCGCCGGAGTCGGCCGCGCCAGTCATGGATGCAGGCTTGGACAACGCTGCGGCACTGACGCTGGATATCGCAGCAATCGAGCACCGCTACCCGCTGCTGCGCAACGCGCTGTAGGGCGCGCCTGCGGCGCATCCTTCGAGGCGCCGCAAGTGCGGCTCCCACCTCAGGATGACGCTGCCTCCCGCGCCGCCTGCCTTGTCAGCCTCACCATCTCCAGCAGCATGGCTTCGCCGGCGTCGACCAGTTGCTCCAGCGTGACGCGGTGCGCCGCGTTCTTGCGCTGGAACGCGCCGTCGCGCCTGAGCAACGGCACGTGCACGAAGGCGGCAAGGCGAAGGCCATTGTCGGAGCCCACTGCCTCGATCGCGCGCCAGCTCAGGTAGTTGCAGAGATAGCTTCCGGCATCGCGCGAGGCGCGCGCATCGATGCCGGTGGCGACAGCCGCGCGCAGCAGCTTTGCGGTGTGCGGGCCGAACATCATGGCTCCAGCGCCACCCGCGATCGACCCCTTGCGCGCGCGGTTGCGATCGGCATCTGGAAACAGCGTTGTGACGGCGTTGCGCGCGCGCGTTTCGATCCGGACATGCGCCGTGCGATCGGCGAGGCCGAACATCAAAAGCGCCGATGGGCGATATCGGGCGATGAGTTCGGGCAGCTCTCGGTCGACCGTAGCGTAGGTGACATGGAAAATATGGCTGACCAACTCGACATCGCCCAGGGCAGGACGGCGCAGCTGTGTCAGTCGCTTAACCAGCGGCTGCGTTGGATTAAAGGGCGCGCCGGGAAACGGGCCGAAGCCGGTGATGAGAATACGAAGTTTGCCGCTCATTTCATGTTACCTCAGCATCTCCGCGATCTGTTCCGCCGCCAGCGCCGGCGTGATGCGGCCGTCGGCCACCTCGGCTTCGATCTTTTTCACTTTGGCGCGGATCGCGGGGTCGGCGCGCAGCCGCGCCATCATCCGCTGCTCCAGCATCGACCACATCCACTTCACCTGCTGCTGCCGCCGCCGCGCCGCGAATTCGCCCGAGGCATTCATCGCGGTGCGGTGATCGAGAATCTTCTGCCATAGCGCGTCGATGCCGGTGCCTGTCAGCGCCGAATAGGTCAGCACCGGCGGATGCCAGTGCTCCGAGCGGGGGTTAAGAATATGCAGCGCGCCGCGATACTCGCTCGCCGCCAGATTGGCGCGCTTGATGTTGTCGCCGTCGGCCTTGTTGACCGCGATCATGTCGGCGAGTTCGACCAGGCCCTTCTTGATGCCCTGCAACTCGTCGCCGGCGCCGGGCAGCATCAGCGCCAGGAAGAAATCGGTCATGTCGCACACCGCGGTCTCGGATTGCCCGATGCCGACGGTCTCCACCAGCACCACGTCGAAGCCGGCCGCCTCGCACAGCAACATCGCCTCGCGGGTTTTTGCGGCGACCCCGCCGAGGGTGCCGGAAGCCGGCGAGGGCCGGATGTAGGCGCTGTCGGAAGCAGCGAGCCGCGGCATCCGCGTCTTGTCGCCGAGGATCGAGCCGCCGCTGCGCGCGGAGGAGGGGTCGACCGCGAGCACCGCGACCTTGTGGCCGCGTTCGATCAGGAACATCCCGAGTACGTCGATGGTGGTGGATTTGCCGACGCCGGGCGAGCCGGTGATGCCGACGCGGATGCCGCGGCCGGTATCGGGCAGCAGCGCCTGCACCAGATCGCGCGCCGCGGCCTGATGGTCGCCGCGCCGGCTTTCGATCAGCGTGATTGCCCGCGCCAGCGCAGCGCGGTGGCCTGAGCGGAGTTCTGTTGTCAGTTTGGCGGGATCGAGCTGACTACGGCCGGTCATCGTTCGCCGTCATCGTCGCCCTTGGGGCGCGCACCGCCAAAAATCTTCACACCCTCAGGCGTTAAATATGGCTTGAGGGTTTCCCACGGCACGAACGCGACATACTCGCCTTCGGCATAGGGGCCGACCGCGTAGGGCGGATAATGAAAGGTCAAACCGGAGCTTTTGCCGGTTTCGGTCGAAGGAGCCAACGTCACCGCGCCGATCTTGAGGAGTCTTGGTTCAAGATTTTTGTACCACTCTGCCGTCGCGGTATCGCCGGCGTCGCGTTTCTTCTTTTCGATATTGAGCGACGCGATCACGCCTTTGAGCATCGCTTTGATGGTCGGGCCGTTATCTGCACTCTCGGTGAAGAACGGCCGAATACTGATGCGTTTCTTCGCGGCGGAGTCCCACAGGATGGTGTCGACATCCGAATTGGGATGGGCGCCGCCGGTGTCCATGTAGTCGGACCTGACGATACTTGCATAATGCCCGTCGACCAAAGAGCGGATGGTGTATTTGCGCTCGAAAGTCCAGCCGCCGTTACGAAAGAGTACGGGGTCTTGTTTGCGCGAGGCGTCAGCCTCCGCGGCATTCTTGTCTATCCACTTTTTGCCCTCGGCGAGACAGTCCGCCGCAAGCGCGGCATCGGCCTTGATCGTGTCGTCGAGCAGGACCCTGGCCTCGACAGTCCCAGTCTTGATCGAGGCGTCGGGCTTGGGCTTGCCGGCGAGAGCTGCGGCCGGCGAGGCAAAGCATGCGAGGACGCCAACCAAGCATATCGTGCGAGCGAACGTGAGTGCGGCGGGGCGCAATGGAAATCCTTTGAAAGAACTATTATCGCGCGCAGCTACTCCGCTGCCTCGCTATGCCCGAGCCTTGCATTGAGCTTGTGGATCAGCTCTTCCGCAGCATCGGCAATCACGGTGCCCGGCGGGAAGATCGCCTCGGCGCCCGCCTTGTACAGCGCGTCGTAATCCTGCGGCGGCACCACCCCGCCGATGATGATCATGATATCGTCGCGGCCCTGCTTTTTCAGCGCGGCCTTCAATTCCGGCACCGCGGTGAGATGAGCCGCCGCCAGCGACGACAGCCCGAGAATATGCACGTCGTTCTCGACCGCCTGCCGCGCCGCCTCCTCGGCGGTGGCAAACAGCGGCCCGATATCGACGTCGAAGCCGACGTCGGCAAAAGCCGAGGCGATCACCTTCTGGCCGCGGTCGTGGCCGTCCTGGCCGATCTTGGCTACGAGAATGCGCGGCCGGCGCCCTTCGGCATCCTCGAACGCATCGATCAGCGCCTGCACTTTTTCGACCCGGTTGGACATGGTGGACGCCTCCCGCTTGTAGACGCCGGTGATGGATTTGATTTCGGCGCGGTGCCGCCCAAACACCTTTTCCATCGCATCGGAAATTTCGCCGACGGTGGCTTTGGCGCGCGCGGCATCGATGGCCAGCGCCAGAAGGTTGCCGTTGCCTTCGCCGGCGCTGCGGGTCAGCGCCGCCAGCGCATCGTCGACGTCCTTCTGGTTGCGCTCTTTGCGCAGGCGCGTCAGCTTGTCGATCTGCAGCCGGCGCACGGTGGAATTTTCCACCTTGAGCACGTCGATCGGCGCTTCGTCTGTTGGCTTGTACTTGTTGACGCCGATCACCGCCTGCTTGCCGGCATCGATCCTGGCCTGGGTTTTGGCGGAGGCTTCCTCGATCCGCAGTTTCGGCACGCCGGCCTCGATCGCTTTTGCCATGCCGCCGAGCGCCTCGACCTCCTGGATATGGCCCCAGGCCTTGGCGGCGAGATCGCGGGTGAGGCGCTCGACATAATACGAGCCGCCCCAGGGATCGATGATGCGGATGGTGCCGCTTTCCTGCTGCAGGAATAATTGCGTGTTGCGCGCGATTCTGGCGGAAAAATCGGTCGGCAGCGCCAAGGCCTCATCGAGCGCATTGGTGTGCAGCGATTGGGTATGGCCTTGCGTCGCCGCCATCGCCTCGATGGTGGTGCGCATCACGTTGTTGTAGACATCCTGCGCGGTCAGCGACCAGCCCGAGGTCTGGCAATGCGTGCGCAGCGACAGCGAGCGCGGGTCCTTCGGATTGAATTGCGTCAGGAGCTTGGCCCACAATAGCCGCGCCGCGCGCATCTTGGCGACTTCCATGAAGAAGTTCATGCCGATCGCCCAGAAGAACGACAGCCGCGGTGCGAAGCGATCGACGTCGAGCCCGGCGGCGAGCCCGGCGCGGAGATATTCGACGCCGTCGGCCAGCGTATAGGCGAGTTCGAGGTCCTGCGTCGCGCCGGCTTCCTGCATGTGATAGCCGGAGATGGAGATGGAGTTGTACTTCGGCATTTTTTGCGAGGTATACGCAAAAATGTCGGAGATGATCCGCATCGAGGGCGCCGGCGGATAGATGTAGGTGTTGCGCACCATGAACTCTTTGAGAATGTCGTTCTGAATGGTGCCCGACAGTTTCTCCGGCGGCACGCCCTGTTCCTCGGCGGCGGCGACGAACAGCGCCAGGATCGGCAGCACCGCGCCATTCATGGTCATCGACACGCTCATCTGGTCGAGCGGAATGCCTGAGAACAGCGTGCGCATGTCGTAGATCGAATCGATCGCCACGCCGGCCATGCCGACATCGCCGGTGACGCGCGGATGGTCGGAATCGTAGCCGCGGTGGGTGGCCAGATCGAACGCCACCGAGAGGCCCTTTTGCCCGGCGGCGAGGTTGCGGCGGTAGAACGCGTTGGAATCTTCCGCCGTGGAGAACCCTGCGTATTGCCGGATGGTCCAGGGCTGGTTGACATACATGGTGGGGTAGGGGCCGCGCAGATAGGGCGCGATGCCCGGCCAGGTCTCGAGGAAATCGATGCCGTCGAGATCGGCTTCGCCATAGCCCGGCTTGACCAGAATGCCCTCGGGCGTCAGCCACGGCTCCGCGCCGCCGGCGGGTTGCGCGCGGGCGGTGTTTTCAAAAGCGATAGTCGCAAAGTTCGGTATGCGGCTCATTGGTTACCATTATAGCACAGGCGAAGCCCGGGGGTCGCCACCCCTAGTCATGGTCCGGATGCTGGTGGCTGACGATGCCGTTGAGCTTGTCCGGACCGTAATTCTGCAGCGTGGTCTGGCTCGGCAGGTTGGCGATGCCGACCACCCAGCCGAGCCGGGATTCGGTACCGAACTGCTGGGTCGGTATCACCCGGTCCGGGCGGTCGAACGCGCCGGTCATGATCTCGATGCGCGGCCCGTCGATGCGGCGAAAGCTCAGCGGCGTGCCGCAGGCGGCGCAGAAATCGCGCTCGGCGATGGAGGAGGAGCGGAACGCGGCTGGCTTGCCGCGGGTCCAGGTGAAGTCGCCGCGGTCAATGTCGGCGAAAGATGCGAACGGCGCGCCGGACGCCTTCTGGCACATCCGGCAATGACAGACGCTGACCTTCACCGGCGCCGCCGACAGCGCAAAGCGGACCGCGCCGCATTGGCAGCCGCCGGTCAGGATGGGTTTGGTCGCCGAGGTCATGCTCCCTCCGTCAGCCGATAAGCCTCTTGCAGCGTTGCCAGTGCATCGCCGCCGGCAAAGACAAAATCGTTAACGCCGACGGCACGGAGCGCGGCTTCCCGCTCGCCCGGCCGTCCTGCCAGATAGATATGCCTTGCATCGGCGGCTTGAAGGGCTTTTGCGGCCGCTGCCGCCTGCTGGGCATAGATATTGTCGGACGAGCACAGGCAGGCCAGCACTGCCCCGGAAGCCCTGAACGCGGCCGCCAGCGCGGCGAAGTCCGTCACCTCTCCCATCGGGAGAGGTCGCTCCTGAGCCGAAGGCGAGGGAGCGGGTGAGGGGTTACGGTTTGAAACGAGAGCCCCCTCACCCGACGCCTGCGGCGTCGACCTCTCCCCAGAGGGGAGAGGTGAGGGAGAGGGCAAGAACTCGACAGCCTCGATCCCGCCGGTCTCAAAAAAGCTTTTCGCAAACGCCGCACGCGCGGTGAAGTCGGCTGCTGTGCCGAGATTGGCGAGAAAGATCTTTGGCCGGGCGCCGCTGTCTTTGAGAATTTGATCCGACCGGTCGCGCAGGCGTTCGAACGGCGCCGCAAGCCGCATCGGCGGCAGCGCGTCGAATTTGAATTTTTCTTCGCCCGAGGGCGCGAGTGCAGCCGGCTTTGCATCTAGCACCGTGACAGCCGCTTCGTGCAGATTGGGAAACTCGGTGGCGCCGGTCAGCACTTCCTTGCGCCTGGCGATGTTGGCTTCGCGCACCGCCCGCGTCGCCGCGACCTTGCGCTGGATCAGGCCTTGCTCAAGGGAAGCGAATACGCCGCCGGCTTTTTCGATTTCCTGAAACAGCGACCATGCCGCCTCGCAAAGCTGTTGCGTCAGGGTTTCGATACCGCCGGAGCCGGCCGCGGGATCGGACACTTTTGCAAGATTGGATTCCTCCAGCAGCACCAGCTGGGTATTGCGCGCCACACGCCGCGCGAACGCATCCGGCAATCCCAGTGCCAGCGTATGCGGCAGCACGGTGATGGCGTTGGCGCCGCCGAGGCCCGCGGAGAACGTCGCGATCGTGGCGCGCAGCATGTTCACGTAAGCGTCGCGCTGGGTCAGCATCCGCCACGCGGTTTGCGCGGCGATGAAGATCGGCCTGGGCGTCAGGCCGCAAGCCTGCTCGACGCGCGCCCACAACAACCGCAGCGCGCGGAACTTTGCCATGGTCAGGAACTGATCGGCGTCGGCGATCAGCCGAAACGAGAGCGCGTTGCGGGCAACATCGAGCGCCATGCCGCCGGCTTCCAGCGCGCGCAGATAGGCGATCGCGACCGCCAGCGCGAAAGCAAGCTCCTGCGCTTCCGATCCGCCGGCGTCATGGACCGGGCGGCCGTCGGCGAGCGCGAACGGCCCCTTGAAGCCGCGCCCCATCAGCTCGCCGATCATCTTTGCGAACGGCTTTTCAAATTCAGGCCACGGTGCCGGCGCTGCGCCGCGTGCGGCCATGGTGCTGAGCGGCTGATAGTTGAAGCGAATATCGACTTTGGCCGGATCGATGCCGCGGGCCTCGATGATCTCGGCGAGGTTGATGCCGGCGTTCTCGCGTCCAAGTACCGGGTTGAGCGCGATCGCGATCCCGGCGTCGAAAAAGACGCCGTCGAACAACCGCGTCAGCGTTTCCCTGGTCGCATCGGTGAGGCCGAAGCCACGTGCGCCCGGCCCACCCGCGAATTCAATTTCCAGCCCTGTGGCGCCGTTTTCCAGATCATGCAGTGCCTGCGCGTTGGCGACAGCGGCATCCGGATGATCGATCCGCTGCATGATCTGCCAGGGCGCGGCCGCAGGCCGCCCGGCGATCGGCGCGGCGCCGTGCGCGCGCGAATAGATCGGCTCGATCTTCAGGCCGTCATAGGTCCTGCCGACCAGCTTCTCGAACGGCGCGCCCTTCAGCACCCCATCGACCAGCTTGCGCCAGTCGTCATAGGTCGCCGGCGCGAAATCCGCCGATAGCCGCAGGTCGTCGGTTACAGATGTCATTCGGCAGGTCGCTCCCTTCGTGCCGTATTTGCTGTTATCCGGAAATTGCCACGTGCCGACCGCCAAGCCAAACGGTTGTTTTTGGCTGAAGCGGCGGTCCGGTCAGCCGAGGGCGGGTAGCCGCTCAATTCCCTGGGTCGATAGCTGCGCCAGCGCGGCCGTAATGCTGCGTCCCGCAATGAGACGATCGGGCGCGATCTCCGCCAGCGGCACCAGCACGAAGGCGCGTTCGAACAGCCGGGGATGCGGCAGCGTCAGTTCCGGCTTTTGAATCGAAACGTCGTCATAGGCGATCAGATCGAGGTCGAGGGTGCGCGGACCCCAGCGCCTTTCGGTGGCGCGATCGCGGCCGAACTTGTTTTCGATCTTGTGCAGCGTGAACAGCAGCGCGTGGGGATCGAGGTCGGTTTCGATTTCGATGCAGGCATTGATGAAGCGAGCCTGCTGCTCATCGCCCCAGGGCGGAGTGGCGTAATCCGACGAGCGTGCCAGCAGCGCTGCTTGCGTCATGCCGCAGATATTGGCGATCGCTTTTTGAAATGTCGCGCGGACCTCGCCGACATTGCCGCCAAGCGCGATCAGAACGTCAGCCACGGGACGGCGCTTGCCGGGTGCGCGTCAGCACCACGCCGACATCGTCGAAGATCGCGGCGATCGGCGCGTGCGGCTTGTGAACGGTGACCTTGATCGCGCTGACGCGCGGAAACGCCGCCAGGCAGGCGTCGGCCACGGCGCCGGCCGCCCGTTCCAGCAGTTTATAATTGGCGTTCTTGAAGGCCGCCGTCGCGGTCGCGACCACATTGGAATAGGACACGGTATCGGCGAGGCGATCGGTGCGCGAGGACTCCGACAGATCGGTGGAGAGCTCGAGATCGATCACGAAGCGCTGTCCGACCTCGGTCTCATGTTCCATGACGCCATGGCGGGCATGGATGACGACGCCGGTGATGAAGATCATATCGGTCATCGGCTACCCCAAATCGCCGCGGCCACGCGCAGCGCCTGTACGGTTTCCGACACATCGTGGGTCCGGATGATCCGCGCGCCGCCCTTTGCCGCCGCCAGGTGCGCCGCAATCGAGCCGCCAAGCCGCTGATCCGGCTCCGAGGGCACGACCGAACTGATGAAACGCTTGCGCGAAGCGCCGACCAATAGCGGCCGGCCGAATGCGCTGAGTTCATTCAGCCGGGCCAGCGCCGTGATGCTCTGCTCAGGGGTTTTGCCAAAGCCGATGCCGGGGTCGAGCACGATATTGCCAGCTGAAATACCCGCCTTCGCCGCGATCTCGAGCGAGCGCGCAAAGAAGGCGGCGATATCCTTCATGATGTCGATGTTGGCATCGACATGGTCGCGGTTGTGCATGACGATCACAGGCGAGTTGCGCGCCGCCAGCAAGCCGGCCATGGCGGGGTCGCGCTGCAGGCCCCAGACGTCGTTGGCGATGGCTGCACCGGCATCGAGCGCCCATCTGACGACCGCCGATTTCATGCTGTCGATGGATACGGGGACACCGAGGGAAACGACTTCGGCCAGGATCGGCTGCAGACGGTTCAGTTCCTCATCGGCCGAGACCGGCTGCGCGCCATAGGGCCGGGTGGATTCCGCGCCGATGTCGATGATGTCGGCGCCCTCGGCGATCATGCGCCGGGCCTGCGCCAGCGCGCGCTCCGGTGCGACAAACTGTCCGCCGTCGGAAAATGAATCGGGCGTGACGTTCAGGACGCCCATCACGGCGGGAGTTGGCCTGGACAAAAACGCCCGCAGCATCGGATGATCTGCCGGGGTGGCCGGCGGGGCGGGTCTGGACGTGGTCGCGATCATGCGGTCGCTTTGCGCGGTCCGCGCAGGGGAGTCAAGATGCCGGGCGCGCCAATGCCGGCGCCGGCCGAGCCGTCTTTGACCAGCCTAATAGGTGATCTTGGGCTGCAGCTTGCGGGCCTGCGCGATCAGTTGCTCGACCGACTTTTCCGAAGGCAAAACGCGGACGAGTTTGCGCCTGGTATTCACCTCTTTCATGTTCTGCGCCAGGCGCCCGGATTGCGAAGCGCCAACTCGCGCACCGTAGTGACGCCGGCGGCGCGCACCAGCCCGACCTTGGCCTTGCCCATGCCCGGGATCCGCATGTAGTCGGAGACGTTGGCCCATTCCAGCAGTTGCTGCTCGCTGATGCCGGTCTTGGCGGCAAGCGTTTTGCGACCCTTTACGGTCCGGGCGGCCTCAAGCAGCTTGTCCGTGGTGCGGATGCCAAGCGACTTCAGTTTCGAAGCGGAGAAGGCCGTCAAGCCATCAATCTCGGAGATTGGATATGTCATGGTACTCAATATGAAAAAGGTGCTTTAAGCGAACTGGCTGAGGCCCGGGGTCCCTGCGATGATCTCGCCCATCTGATCCGCTCCGATTGTGTCGCGGCCGAACCTGAAAAGTTCACGGGCGACGTTCTGAATCTCGCCCATGCCCAAGCCAAGCCCCATCAGTTTGGTGCCGAGCGCCATCAGGCCGCCGCCCATCAGCCTTCCGAGACCACTGCCATTGCTTGAGGCCGCGATCGCAGCTTCCGCGCCGGGAATCTTGTCGATCAAGGCCTGAACTTTGTCGGAGGGACCCTCGTTGCGAAGGAAACCCAGAATGATGCCGATGGTTTTTTCGGCGACAGCATTGTCGATGCCGGCCTTTGCGGCCAGCCGTCCAATCAGTTCGTCCATATTGCCCCGCCCTCAGCCGGTTACGTGCCGGATCCTTGCTTGTGAATTTATCTTGATCTTCTGCGATACGAATTACAAGCGATGACCGCGTTCGAAGCCGCGATTCAGCTGCAATCGCCCGGCGAGTGTTGCAGCAATGCAAGAGCGGGTGCGAAATCCGCGGAAAATTGTCGCGGCACGACACATTCGTTCCGACTTTCGACGGAAGCAAGCGGCAAGACCAACCGGGCTTGCGATCCCCCAAAGGCCGTTGACCGGTTTCAATCGGCTTGCAACATGCAGTATGATGCTGGCGTCTGGCGGCTGAGACCCCCGATGCGCGCGAAGAGGCGATGCAATGGTGACCTCCGATAACAAGATGGCCGATACCGATGAGAAAATTTTCATCGGCAAGGGTGAGCAGCCGGTCTGGCTGACGCTCGGGCTTGCAAATCGCCATGGCCTCGTCACCGGCGCTACCGGAACTGGAAAAACCGTCTCGCTGCAGGTGATGGCCGAGGGATTTGCGCGTGCCGGTGTTCCCGTGTTCGCGGCCGATATCAAAGGAGACCTCTCGGGCATCTCCGAGGTCGGTGAGCCCAAAGACTTTATCGTCAAACGGGCCGGCGACATGGGTCTCGCCTTCCAGCCCGACCGGTTTTCGACGGTGTTTTGGGACGTGTTCGGCGAGCAGGGCCATCCGGTGCGTGCAACCGTCTCGGAAATGGGTCCGTTGCTGCTCTCCCGCATGATGGATCTGAACGACGTCCAGGAAGGCGTGCTGAACATCGCGTTCAAGGTGGCCGACGAGCAGGGCTTGCTGCTGCTGGATATGAAGGATCTGCGGGCGATCCTGTCTTTCATTGCGGAACATGCCACTGAGCTGACCACGCAATACGGAAACGTCTCGAAGCAGACTGTGGGAACCATCCAGCGCCAGCTTCTGGTGCTGGAAAATCAGGGCGGTGCCAGGTTTTTCGGCGAGCCGGCGCTGGAGCTGAAGGATTTCATGCGCACCGACAGCGATGGCCGGGGCATGGTCAACATCCTGGTCGCCGACAAGCTGATGCAGAGCCCGCGGCTTTATGCAACCTTCCTGCTGTGGATGCTGTCCGAGCTGTTTGAACAGTTGCCGGAGGCCGGCGATCCGCCGAAACCGAAACTCGTGTTCTTTTTCGACGAGGCGCACCTGTTGTTCAACGATGCGCCAAAGGCGCTGATGGACAAGA
The DNA here is from genome assembly GCA_963761395.1 of uncultured Alphaproteobacteria bacterium. Lineage (GTDB taxonomy): Bacteria > Pseudomonadota > Alphaproteobacteria > Rhizobiales > Xanthobacteraceae > Bradyrhizobium. The sequence continues at coordinate 88,100 of CAVXHU010000017.1, read as the reverse complement.
TCGAGCAGGTGGTGCGGCTGATACGCTCCAAGGGCGTCGGGGTTTATTTCGTGACGCAAAACCCGATCGACGTACCGGACAAGGTGCTCGCCCAGTTGGGCAACCGCGTGCAGCACGCGTTGCGGGCCTTCACCCCGCGTGACCAGAAGGCGGTCGCGGCGGCCGCGCAGACCTTCCGGCCCAATCCAAAACTCGATACCGCCCAGGTCATCATGGAACTGGGCAAGGGCGAAGCGCTGGTGTCGTTTCTGGAAGGCAACGGCACGCCGGCGATGGTCGAGCGCGTCATGATCCGGCCGCCGACGGGGCGGATTGGACCGATCACGCCGGAGGAACGCAAGGCGATCATGGACAACAGCCCGGTGAAGGGCAAATACGACACCACCATCGATTCCGAATCCGCCTATGAGGTGCTGCAGAAGCGCGTGGCCGGAACCGCGGCGTCCGCGAACGGGACTGCCGGCGGCGGGGGAATTCTCGGACAGATCGGCGCCATCGTCGGAACGATTTTCGGCACCAACGTGTCGCGCGGCAGGCTGTCGACCGGTCAGATCATCGCGCGAAGCGTCACGCGCTCGGTCACCAACAAGGTGGTGGGCGGGGTCGTTGCCGATCTCGGCAAATCGGTGGGCGGCTCGATGGGCGGATCGGTCGGCCGCGCGCTGGTGCGCGGCACGCTTGGCGGGCTATTGCGGCGATAAAATCTTTCACCCTTTTGCATTTGCTGCGGCGTGATCTTCCTCTGATTTTTCGGAAAGTTGAGTGTGCTGAGATATCCGTCGTTGCGAGCGCCGCTCGATATTCTGTTTCTGGTCTGTTGTATCGCGCTGACCGCCGACGTTCTGGTTCCGGAAATCTGGGGCAACGGAAAGACAAAGGACTATCCGCTCTGGTTCTGGGCCGGGCAGCAGGTCCTGCAGGGAAAGGATCTCTACCCCAGCGATCCCAAAGCCTATTTCGATTTCATCTATCCGCCGCTACCGGCGGTTCTGCTGGCGATACCCAGTTATTTCGGCAAGATACCTCTCTATCTATGCCTGTCGGCGTTCAACGCGGTCGCGTGGTGGATGACGGCCCAATTCTCCAACGCGATGACGGGGTCGGGGCGAATTCCCGGCCCCTGGCTGTTTGCGCTGCCGGGCTTTGTGACCGTTACGTTCGTCTTCGACATGTTCGATCTCGGGCAACCGAATCTCATTCTGCTCGCGATGATGCTGTTCGGGTTCTGGCTGCTGCAGCACGGGCGCCCGTGGATGGCGGGCAGCATGTTTGCGCTGGCCACCGCGATCAAGGTTTTCCCGGTGGCCGTGTTTCCCTATCTGCTTTGGCGCAGGCAGTGGGCGTCAGTCGCGGGCATGGTCGTCTTTCTCGGGATTTTTCTGTTCGTGGTTCCGGCGCCCATCCGCGGTTACCAGCACAACGTCTCCGAACTGAAGACCTGGTTTCAGGGAATGGTCGGATCGAGTTCCGAGCAGGGTTTTGGGCAGCGTGACGAGCAGAACTGGTCGTGGGTCAACCAATCCATCATCGCCGTGACGCATCGGCTGACGCGCCCGGTCAACTACAACCAGGACAATCCGGCCAAGCCGCCAGCGTATATGAACCTGCTCGATCTCGATTTTAAGACGGCGAATTGGGTCGTGCTGGCGATCTCGTTGGCGATTGGACTTGGTTACATCGCGGTGATGCCGGCGCGATCGCGGACGACGCCGCGGTCTGACGCCGAAGAACTCGGTATCCTGTTCTGTCTGATGACGGTGGCCTCGCCGCTGGCCCGGCAGTATTATTTCATGTGGCTGTTCTTTCCGATCACCGTCCTGATCCATCGGGCAGCCTATGATCCGCGTCCGGCCGTGCGGACAGGTACCTGGGCCGCGCTGGCAATAGCGGGACTGCTGATGTGCCTGTCGTTTCCCGTTTTTCCGAATGATCTGCAGGCCTACGGGAATAACCTCGCCGCCACCGCCATGATTGCCGCCGGACTGGTCTGGCACATCCTGCATTCGCCTTCGGACGGAAAGGTCAACGCCTTGTCTCCGACGGCGAGCAAGCTACAACCTGATACGTAGAACAACAGCCGCTAGCCAAGGGAATATCGAAAATGTCCAACGCGCCGCAGCTTCAGCCGGTCCTCGACCGCATCGATGCCGATTTCGATAACAGCCTGGAGCGGCTGTTTGCCCTGCTGCGGATCAAATCGATCTCGGCCGATCCGGCCTTTGCCGGAGATTGCAAGGCGGCGGCCGATCATCTTGCCAGGGATATCGCAACGCTCGGTTTTGAGACCGAGGTCCGGCCGACGGCCGGCCATCCCGCCATCGTCGCCAGGACCAACGGCAAGGGAAACGGCGGGGCGCGGCCGCATGTGCTGTTCTACGGTCATTACGACGTGCAGCCGGTCGATCCGCTCAATCTTTGGCATCGTCCGCCCTTCGAGCCGGCGGTTGCCACCCATGCCGACGGGCGAAAAATCATCGTCGCGCGCGGCGCCGAAGACGACAAGGGCCAGTTGATGACCTTCGTCGAAGCCTGCCGGGCCTGGAAATCGGTGACGGGTTCGCTGCCGGTCGACGTGACCATCGTCATCGAGGGCGAGGAAGAAATCGGATCGAAGAATTTCGTGCCGTTTCTCGAGGCGAACAAGGATGATCTCAAGGCCGATTTCGCATTGGTTTGCGACACCGGCATGTGGGACCCGAATACGCCGGCCATCACCACGTCACTGCGCGGACTTGTTTACGATGAGGTGCGGATCAAGGCCGCCAATCGCGATCTGCATTCCGGCATATTCGGCGGTGGTGCGCAAAATCCGATCCGGGTGCTGACCCGCATTCTCGGCAGCCTTCATGACGATAACGGCCACATCACGATCCCCGGCTTCTATGATGGCGTGAAGGATTTGCCGCCCGACATCCTTGCGCAATGGAAGAAACTCAATCTCTCGCCGGATTCGTTTCTAAAACCGATCGGTCTGTCGATCCCGGCCGGTGAAAAAGACCGCTTGTTGATCGAGCAGGTCTCGTCGCGCCCGACCTGCGACATCAATGGCATCATCGGGGGCTATACCGGAGAGGGTTCGAAAACGGTGATCCCGGCGGAAGCGTCCGCCAAGATCTCATTCCGGCTGGTGGAGGGGCAACAGCCCGACAAGATCCGAAAGGCCTTTCGCGATTACGTGACCGCGCGGCTGCCTGGAGATTGCAAGGCCGAATTTACCGACCATTCCAGTGCGCCGGCGATTGCGCTCGACTGGAACATGAAGCCGCTCGCCGCCGCCAGGCGCGCGTTGACCGACGAGTGGGGCAAGGAGGCACTCCTGATCGGCTCGGGCGCCTCGATCCCGGTCGTCGCGGATTTCAAGCGCACGCTCGGCCTCGATACGGTGCTGGTGGGTTTCGGGCTGGACGACGACAACATCCATTCTCCGAACGAAAAATACGACCTCCAGAGTTTTCACAAAGGCATTCGTTCGTGGGCGCGAATTCTCGCAGCGCTGGCGGACGCGCCGAAGGGATAGAACCGCCGTGGCCGCCGGAATGCGATCTGCCCTCACCGATGAATTCTGGCGCGCGTTCCGCAAGGCCGCCGGCCTGCACCACGACGATTACGACGTGGTCGCGTTCGGCGCCGGGCCCGAGATGGCGACCGAACTGGCGGAGCTTGCGGTCGCGGGGATCAAGCGGGCTACCGCGGGACTGGTTCGCCAATTCGGCCCGCATGGCGAGCCGCCGCCGGTCGTCGGGGGCTATGTCGTCCTGCTCGATGGCGCCGAGCGCCCGCGCGCAATCTGGCGCACCACCGACGTCCGGATCGGACCGCTGAACTCGGTCGACGAGCGGTTTGCCTGGGACGAAGGCGAGGGTGAGCGCACCCGCGAATGGTGGCTGTCCGCCCATCGCCGGTTCTTTGGACGGCGAGCCGCCGCTCAGGGTTTTCACATGCATGACGAGATCGAAACCATCTTCGAGCGGTTCGAGATCGTATGGCCTCCCGAAATAGCCGACGCCGGCCGGCCGTCTGAAGATGCGATCGGAAAATGAAAACGCCGCCCGGAATTGGGCGGCGTTTTGATTCGGTAGTGCAGAGGTCGTTGGACGCGATCTTACACCGAAACTCCAGATTTTCAATTCCTGTAGCTCGGATCGATCCGGTCGAGCTTGCGCAGCAGAGGCGGCCAGACCAGGTTGGTCGAGCGTAGTTCCAAACGATCCGGGTTATTGAACACCTGCTCGTTCTTGTCGATCACCGCCTGTTCGACCGGATAGGCGGTCGGACCGAGCATGCGGGTGCGCACCTGCATGGTGCAGGCGCGCTCCAGGTGGTACATGCGCTCGAAGGCGGAAGCGACCGAGCGGCCGACCGTCAGCGTGCCGTGATTGCGCAGCAGCATGTGGTTCTTGTTGCCGAGATCCTTCTGCAGGCGCGGGCGCTCGTCATGATCAAGCGCCACGCCCTCATAGTCGTGATAGGCGAGGTCGTGGGTGACGAAATGCGCGGTCTGGTTCATCGGCAGCAGGCCTTCCATGCAGCTTGCCACCGCGGTGCCGTCGGGGGTGTGGAGATGAAGCACGCAGCCGGCATCCTCGCGGACTTCGTGGATCGCGGAGTGGATCGTGAAGCCGGCGGGGTTGATGCTGTAGTCGCTCTTGGTGAGCTGGTTGCCGTCGAGGTCGACCTTGACCAGGCTCGAGGCGGTGATTTCGTCGAACATCAAGCCGTAGGGGTTGATCAGGAAATGATGCTCCGGTCCGGGCACGCGCGCGGAGATGTGGGTATCGACCAGATCGTCCCAGCCATAGAGCGCGACGAGGCGATAGCAGGCGGCGAGATTGACGCGCTGGGTCCACTCCGCGTCCGTCATGCCGGACGGCACTTCCTTCAGGCGAGCTTCCGCTGGTGACATGATCGGTTTCTCCCGTATCAACGATTGATTTTCGGCTTCAGCCTAGGCCTGTGGCGGGTTTGCAGCAAGGCGCCGGGCCGGCGTGGCAGTCATGCTCTGGTAACGACGGTATCCGGCTTCAGGGCGCCGGAATTGCGAGCAGGCTGGAAATGCTGCGCCCGCGGATATCGTAGACGCGCGCGAACACCACGTCGTCGCGCTTGATTTCCACCATCACCGGCGCGGTCAGGCCCTTGCAATAGAACTCGCCGAGCGTCATCGCGAAGTCGGCGGCATGGCTGTCCCAGCCGATGGTGAAGTCGGGGCCGAGCGCGACCTGCGCGGGACGTTGCGGACCGCACACCGCGACCTTCCATTTGCGTCCGCGCGGCGGCGCTTCCTGGCGTTCGGTGAGTTCCTCGCGCAGGCCATCGGAGGCCTGCTTCAGCGCGAGGCCCCAGTAGTCCAGCATGTAGAGATCGTCGGCGGCGCGAACCGTACCCGCGATGTGATTGAAGTGGGTGTATTGGTAGGGGTGCAGCCGGATCATCTCGCCGAGCGGCAGCAGCAGTCCGAACGAGAAGATGGCGACGGCGGCGGGCTGCCAACTACGGCGATTTTCCTTGAGCCAGTTCATGCCCCACGCGAAGGCTGTGCCTGCAAGCACCGTCATCGGCGGAATGACAAAAATGAAATGCCTGATACCATTGTAGAGCGCCGGACGCTTCACCATCGCAACCACGAGCGGCAGCGTTGCCGCGAGCGTCAGCATCAGCAGGATCGACTTGCGGCGGGCCGATACGTCGCCGCGCGACAGCACCATAAAGCTGCCGACGACGCCGGCGATCGAAAGGCCAAGCAGCACTTCGGGAAGTTGCAGCGCGAACAGGGTCGGCAGATACGACCACGGCATATCCGGCACCGACACCAGCGCGCCGTCGAACATTTCCTTCCAGGGTTTTTCGAAGAAGTGCGAGAAATACGTCAGGGCATGGAAAGGATTGCCCGGTTCCATGATCGACCACGGCCAGATCAGCCCCATCACGAGGTAGCCGAGGATCAGGCCGGGCATCAGCACGTAGACAACATGGACGAAGCGATGCGCAGCTTCGCGCGCGCTGTGGGTGTGGATCTCCTCCAGGAACAACGGCACAAACCCGGCCATGGCATAGACCAGCGCCAACCCGCCGAGGATGCGCGAGCCGATCGACAGGCCGGCGCCAAGACCGATGATCAGGACGGTCCGCGGCGAGGGCGTAGGATATTCCTCGGCCAGACGGACCAGACCCAGCATCAGGATCACCATCGCAACGGCGAATGGCGCATCCTTCGGGTTCATGAACATATGCCCGTAGAAGGTCGGGCACAGCGCCAGCAGCAGCAGCGTCGCAAGCCCGGCAAGCGGGCCGCCGACGCGCCGGCCAAGCCGCCAGGTCACTGCAAGCCCGACCAGGCCGACGACGGCGCCGAGCAGGCGGCGGGTCTCAAACAGTTCGAGCGGGATGACCTTGTGCAGCAGCGCGGCGGTCATGTCGAAGCCGCCGCCATACATATAGAGGTTGGCGAACGACAGCGCGGCGGTATCCTTGAAACCGGAACCATACATGCGCAGCAGCAGATCGGCATATTCCGCGTGGGTGTAGTCGTCCCAGCCCAACCCATAGTCGCGAAACGTAAGGCTTGCGATTAATCCGACCGCCGCCAGGACAATGATGGCGAGGTCGTCGCAAGTCCGCTCCACCGAGCGCCGCCAAGGCGTATCGATGGCCGAAGTCGTGATGGATGACATGGCTATTGGTAACCCGGCGTCCCTTTTGGCCCAGCTTTGGCGCTTTGGGCCTCTTCCCCGGCATCCATATAGCGCAGTTCCCCTTCCAAGTAATTGGGAATTGTGGCGTAATTTCCCTGATGCAATGCAGCAATCGTGACAAGGTGAAAATCTCGGCAAGTCCAGACGGCGCGCCGACGAAATTGAGGTGCTGAACCGTTAACGTGAGGCCCTTCGCGGGAACCTCACCGGCAATTGTCGGTTGGCGCTGTGCACAATATGACGGTATCGTGGCGTGGGGGGCTTGCGGGCATTTTTGGCGCGGCCCGGGGGTGAATTCGATGAGGGTTGTTCTGTTGATCGCCGGGCTTGGCCTTGTGCTGGCTGGTCTCCTGACGGTCGGTTTTGGCGTCCAGCTCGACCTCAGTTTCGGCAATACCCTGATCCTCGCAGGTGCGATCACGGCATGCACCGGGATGATCCTGCTCGGCATCTGGACGGTGGTTCGGGAGCTGAAGAATATTGCCGGGCTGCTTGGCGCCGGTGTTGCGGTGGACTCGCACGCCACGCTGCAGCCGGGGGCGGAAAATGCCGGCAATGCAGAACCGGAACCGGCAGCGCAGGCAGCATCGCCGCCGCCATGGCATGAGGAGACCAGCTCGCGCGATCGCGTGCGCGGCGACGTACCGTCCGCATCGGAACCTGTCGAGGCCGCGCCAACCCTCAAGCCGCGGCGCAATCTGCTGTTTTCCTCCTCATCGCGGAGGGAGCGCGAGCGCGCCCAGGCGCGAACGACCGAGCCATCCGCGGCTGATCTTCGTGTTCCCGCGCCGCCGCCTGCCGAATCGAGCGAGGTGCCACCGGCGACGTTCGACGACGCCTGGCCAAGACCGGAACGCGCGAGGGCGGCCGATGCGCCGCTGCGGCGCAGCGGCCGGGCGCCCTCGACGTTTGCCGAAGCGAACGCTGCCGCGCCTGCGGCGGATCGCGATCCGCCGGCGGCGCCAAGCGAGGCTGAGCCGCCGGTCACGGTGCTCAAATCCGGCGTCGTCGATGGAATGGCCTATTCGTTGTACTCCGACGGCTCGATCGAGGCACAGATGCCCGAAGGCATGATGCGGTTCGCCTCCATCGACGAACTGCGCGCCCACCTCGACCAGCGGCCTTGAGCGGAACTGTACTTCCGGCGAAGCTGGTTTGAAAAAATAAAGCGCCGTTGTTCTTGTCATGTCGGGAGCAATCCGCTCATATCCGACAGTAGTGGAAAGATTCCGCGAGCGTATTGGCGCTGCGGGATACTATCCGATCCGCCAGATCCCCTGCGTGATTACGATCTCTAGAAGGTTCAGGCCATGACCGACGCTGCCGGCAAAAGCTTCATCGACCTGACCGCCAATATCGTGTCGGCCTATCTCAGCAACAATCCGACGCCTGCTTCCGAAATTCCGAACCTGATCAGCCAAATTCACGCGGCGTTGCTGCGGGTCTCCACGGGCCGGAACGAACCACCCCTGGAACCCGCCAAACCGGCCGTATCCGTGAAGAAATCGATGACCCCGGACTACCTGGTCTGTCTCGAGGACGGCAAGCGCTTCAAATCGCTGAAGCGCCATCTGCGCACGCAATACAATATGACGCCGGAACAATACCGCGACAAATGGGGCCTTCCGGCCGACTATCCGATGGTGGCGCCGAATTATGCGGTGGCGCGTTCGCAGCTCGCCAAGAAAATGGGGCTCGGCCAGCAACGGCGGCGGCGGAAATAGCTCGGGCTATTCTCATGGCGAGCGCCACGTGGCCGGCTTGGCGGCCACGCTGATGTGACGAGTTCGGGAGAGCGAACTTTCAGGAGGCGGCGCGGCAAGCGCCTCGCGGGCGTCGGAGCGAATGCGCTCGACCATGGCGCGCAGGCCGTTGGAGCGCTGCGGCGTCAGATGTTCGCGAAATCCGAATTCGTCGAACACAGCAATTGCGTCGGTTGCAAGAATTTCCCGCGGCGTATGGCCGGAATACAACGTCAGCAGGATCGCGATCAGTCCGCGCACGATATGGGCGTCGCTGTCGCCGAGATAGTTCAGCAACGGTTCGTCGGCCGCGCTGCGGTCGATCTGTTTTGCGAGCCAAACCTGGCTGGCGCAGCCCTGCACCTTGTTAACAGCGGAATGCTCGGCTTCCGGCATCGGAGCAAGCGTGCGGCCGAGTTCGATGACATACCGATAGCGGTCGTCCCAATCCTCCAGCAGCGAAAAATTGTCCCTGATTTCGTCGATCGTCATCGCGTCCCCGCGCTCAATCCCAAAGCCATATATAGGATCGCAGACGATCGAAAGCGATATAACCGGGCGAAAATGAATAGTGTTCCGGGCTTAATTTGCAGTCATGGCGCCGCCCGCCATTCCGCCGTCAGATCATCCGGGGTCAATGTGTCGCGCGGCGCAGCCGCCGCCAACGAGACGCCTGCGTCCTCGACGCCGCCGATCGAGCCGGTATGGTCCGATGCACGCTTGTCGGTGATGATCTGATACAGCTTGCGCGCGCCGGCCTGGGCGCGCTGGCTGATGACGGTTGCGGCCTGGCCGCCGACCTCGCAGGCTGCCGGCTGGCGCTTGCAGAATTGGCTCATGTCCGACACCGCCGCTGACGCCGCCGACACGGCTTCCGAGGCTCCCAGCTGCGGCAGCTTTTCCGATTCGGGCGTCTTCTCTCTGGGCAACAGCACGAGCACCAGCCCGAGCCAGAATGCCATGCGGAGCAGAAAAAACATCTCGCGACCCCGGCCGTCTCTTTCGTTTCCGTTGCGGTGATCTCGCAACTGGTTCTGGACTAACAGCCGTCGATAAATCGCAAGTGTTTGCATTGAGGTTAAATCAGCGAAAATTCGCGGAAAATCCGAGCGATTGGATTCGGTGTAAATTTTCGATTGATGCCGGCTTTCCGAAAAAAGCACGCGTGCGGGCGCATCCACCATTTCGAAACCATATCCGCCGGGCTCTGGAAACCGGTCGTTCACCATCTGCGTTGAATGAGCCGTCTCGGCATATGCGAAAACCCGGCGAATCTACGGTCTTTGACGGCCGGCCGGCGCGCCTTAGCGTTCGCTTAATTTCGCTCTGACACGGTGGGGCAACGATAAGGGGGCGTTGCGGCGCGTCTGTTTTCGACGAACGAGCCGAAGCGCGGGAGCCGTGACAGTTTTGAGTATCATCCGCGATTGTCTCGATGCGCTGCTGCATCCGTCGGCGCGATATGATGCGCTGACGCGCGCGCGCCATCGCGCATTCATGGCGCCGCGGCTGCTCGGCAGCCTCGCGGCTTTCGCGGCATTCCCGGTCTATCTGGCGATGCGCGGCGCGCCCACGGCGCTGGAGGTCGCGGCATTCGCATGGCTGATCGCTCCCATCCTGTTGTCGTGGTTTCTGTCGCATACCGGACACTACGAGGGCGCCCATGTCCTGTCGTCGCTGGCGCTGACGGGTCTCGTCATGACGGTGGCGATGACCACCGGCGGCGTCGAATCCTTTGCCGCGATCTGGCTCGTCGTCGTTCCGCTTGAGGCGGCGCTGTCGGCATCGCGTCGCGTGGTCGCGTTCGCCTCCGCGCTGGCGCTGGCGTGCACGGCGCTGCTGATCGTTTTCGGGCATTTTGACCTGCTGCCGGCGGCGGATGTGAACCCGGTCTCGCGCGGCATCTTCATGGCGTTTGGCGTGGCCACGGCGACGCTCTATGCCGCCGGGCTGGCCTTCGGAGCGGAGTCGCTGGCGCGCACCAGCGTCTCGCTGCTTTATGTCGAGGAAGACCGGTATCGCCTGCTGGCGCGAAACATGAGCGACGTGATCTCGCGCCATCGCCGCAACGGCGCGGTACAATTCATTTCGCCCGCGGTGGAGGCGATGTTGGGAACGCCGGTGCCGCGGCTGCTCGGGCATGGTCTGTTCGACCGCGTTCACGTCGCCGATCGTCCGGCCTATCTCACGGCACTTTCGGACGCGGCGCGCGGCGGCGAGGCGCGCAGCGTTGAATTCCGTGTCAGGCGGGATGCGCCGCGCGGCGGCGAGCGCGGTCAGAATGGTCAGGTCGATTTCATCTGGGTCGAAATGCGCTGCCGGCCGCTCGAACAGGCGGCGGATACGACGGCTTCGCCTGAAGCCGAGGTCGTCGCCGTGATGCGCGACATCACCGACCGAAAATGCCAGGAACAGGCGCTCGATCTGGCGCGCACCGCCGCCGAGCAGGCCGACGCGTCCAAAACGCTCTTCCTCGCCACCATGAGCCACGAGCTGCGCACGCCGCTCAATGCCATCATCGGCTTCTCCGAAATGATCGTGCAGGAAGACGCGCTGATGCTGGATGCGGTGCGCCGCAAGGAATATGCCCAGCTGATCAACGATTCCGGCCAGCATTTGCTGTCGGTGGTCAATGGCATCCTCGACATGTCCAAGATGGAGTCCGGCAATTTCGAAATCTCGCCGGAGCCGTTCGCGCCGCGCGCGGCGCTGGTCAATTGCTGCAACCTGCTGGCCTTGAAGGCGCGGGAAAACGGTATCGACCTCGTGACCCGCGCGCCCGAGGATTTGCCGGTCATGACCGGCGATCCGCGCGCGTTCAAACAGATCGTGCTGAATCTGGTGTCCAATGCCATCAAGTTCACCGAGCGCGGCGGCAAGGTGACGGTTTCCGCCGGCGTCGAGGGATCGCGGCTGCTGCTCCGCGTCACCGATACCGGCGTCGGCATCGCGGCCGACGATCTCAAACGGGTCGGCGATCCGTTCTTCCAGGCCGGCAAGACCTATCAGCGGCGGCACGAGGGCACCGGCCTCGGGCTGTCGATCGTGAAAAGCCTGATCGGGTTGCATGCCGGCGAGATAACCGTGCAAAGCAAGATCGACGAAGGCACCACCGTAACCGTCGCGTTACCGCTGGCGTTCACCGCGCCGGCGCCTAAATCATCAAGCAATATCGCAACGCTCACGCCGGCGTCGCGATCCGCAACCCAGGACCAGGTTCATCAGGTGAAGAAAAGTGCCTAGACAAATAACAGGGGATAACGACATGCCGCGCCGCCGCCGGGCGCGGCAAAGCGGTTGCGTTCGAAGTGGACGCAGAGCGCGGCCTGGCGCTGCGCATTCTGCTGCATAGTCCGAAGGACACGGTGGCGGCTGCGTTCGCGTTTGCCGCGATTTGCGCCATCATCGCCAATGCGCTGTTTCTGCAGGCGGGACGCCATCCATCGCCGATGTTCGGCTCGGTCGTCGCTATACCGGCGGCGGCATTGGCGCCTGCCAGTCCGTTGCCGCGTCCGCGTCCGGTTGAAGCCGACACCTCTGCGCCCGAACCGAAGTTTGCCGAACCGAAATTCGCCGAACCAAGGCCGGCCGAGCCGAAGCCCGCGGATCCGCTGACCAATCTGGTCAAGGCGACCAGCGTAGCGCCGGCGGCGTCTTCCACGATCGCGCGGCCGCCGGCGCCGATCCCGTTTTCCTCCCGTAACGAGACATCAGCCAATCCAGCCCCGGGCTTTCGCCGCGTCGCGGCGGTGCAGCGCGCGCTCACCGAATATGGCTACGGCCAGTTGAAGCCGACCGGCACGATCGGCTCGGAGACCCAGGCCGCGATCCAGAAGTTCGAGCGCGAGCGCAAGATCCCGGTGACCGGGCAAATGTCCGATCGCCTGGTGCGCGAACTGACGGCGGTGATCGGCCGGCCGATCGAGTAGGGTGGCGATTTAGAAGTTCGCGTTGCCCTCGCTGCTCGTCCGCTGAGAGAACGCCCGGAGCTTACGTACTTCCACGTCAATCCGAAGCCCGCAGATGAGGCCGCTGCACGGTGAACTCGAGTCCGGGCCACTAGCCTCGACTCTGGCGCTGGCCTATCGTCAAGCTCATGCGATTGAAATCCAGCATATGGGTGGCGGCTTATTTGCGCCGCTGCCAGACCGAGGGGATCTTCGGCGCCGTGCGCCGGCGCGGCGCGGAAGAGGCTGGCGCGGTGTTCGTCAAGGTCGGGCTGCTCGACGGCAACGCCATGCTGTACATGCCGGCGCCGCAGACGGTCTATGACGACAGCCGGCCGATCGAGCGCATTTTCACGCCGGCATCGCGAGAGCCCGTGCCGGAAGCGTCAGTGGAAGAGCGTCTCGTCAGGGAAATCCGCTTCGACCCGGACGCCTGGATCGTGGAGACCGAGGACCGGGCAGGGCGGCATTTTCTCGATCTGGCGAGGGCTTAACTTCCGGAGCCCTGCGAACCGGTGCGCGGTACCACGCCGGCGCCGGGTAGTTGCGGCGCGGGGCGGGTTTGGGCGGGCGCCGGGCGCGCGCGATGGCGTTCGTCGTCGTAGAGGCCGGGCTGATACCTGGCGCGGGTGACCGCCATCGTCGAGCCGCGCCACGCCGCCAGCATGATCAGGGCGGATCGCTCGCTCAACCTGTCGTACAGCCGCGACAGCCGATAGACGTAGTTGACCGAGGATCCGAATTCCGGATTGAGAAACAGCAATACCCGCTGAAAAACCGCGCTCGGCATGTTCAGCGCCTTGGCCGCGCAGGCCAAAGGCTCGCCGCCGGGATCGTTGACCACCTGGGCCGCAACCCGCCACGGCAGGATCAGCGCCTCGCCAAGCTCGAGCGTGAAGTTTTCGACGTCGACGGCGAACGCGGCCATTTCAAGCGTCTCAACGGCGCGCCTGGCGCGTGCGGGGGGAATCCGCGCGGAAGCCCTTAAGGAGCTTTCGGGAAGTTGGTGCAGGATAGCAGCGCGCTCGCTGGCGCTGGCGCGGAAAAACATGTCGTTGATTTCGGTGGCGTGCTTCGGCTGCATCGACAGATTCGATGCCATCCGCAATTGCGCCTCAGTCGGTGCCTTGACCGGCGGCGCCGCCGACGGGCCTGCGGGTTTCAGCCCGAGTTTTCTCAACACTTCGACCGGCGTGCCCGGATAGATCGCAAGCCGCGCGCGAACCGCCGCGCGCGTGGCATCGTCAACCTGATCGATCAAGCGCGAGGTCAGCTCGACAAACTGCCGCTCTTCGTCGCCGCTATGGGCATTGGCCTGAACGTAGAGATCGGTCAGCACGCGTAACAAGGTGGGTCTGATATCGACGCCCTCGCGGCGGGAGAGCGTCATCAACCCGTCGAAGCCCGGAAATAATGGAGGTGTGGTCATGTCAGGGGTACGCGACTGAGTAATACTCGCACCAGTTTATTTCAGTTGCTTTAACAGCTCGTTAAGGAAAACAATCCGTGAAGAATGTCGTTCGTATTTGAGCGTTTTGTGCCGCAAATGGGCGCAGTCGGATGCCGCCATCAAACAAGGTCCGCGGAAACTAAATTAAGATGCCGTTAACCACGTCCTGTTCTTAATGATGGCGTGTCGCCGGCCAATCGTGCCAGAGCGGCAACGAGAAGAGAGTTTGACATGGGCACCATCATTGAATTTCCGGCGTCGCGGCGGCTGGGCTCAACCATGGATGGCGCCCCCCGCGAAGGCATGGGAACCATCCTGATCCTTCCCGTCGTCCGGATCGAACGCAATCCCGACGAAACCAGGGGTGGCAGCGGACCCGAAGAAGGCACCGCTCCGGGCCGTCGTCGCCGTCGGCGCTGACCTCAGGACATCTTGCTATGCCGGAGACGTGTCTTCCGATCCGGACCAAACTGCAGATACCGATTTCATGGCCGGCCCTCGCGCTGCTCTTGATAGGCGTGACGCTCGGCGGCTGCAGCGGCGGCGATTTCGGCCGCACCCGCCAGGATTTTCTCAACGACGACATGCATCGCTGGATCGGCGGCGAGGCGATGGCAAGCGTCGGCCTGCGTGCCTCGCAATTCCAGCTTACCGATAACGAACGGCTGCTTCGCGATCTGGCCTATCCGCTGATCGAGCCGCCGCATTCGCGCCCGGCCTGGAAGAGCGTGTTCGGCGACTACGCGCCGCTTCCCTCGCCATGGCGGCAGGCGCCGGCGTTCGATCGCACCGCCTATGGACGCCAGCTGATCGACGAGCCGCACCGTTCGCATTCATCGCGCTATGCGCAACTGATGGAAGATGTCCGCGACGACATCACACGGTTCGAACCGTTCTTTTCCGATGCGGTGCGCGTGATCGAACTCGACAGGAAACGTAACGCCAGTCTCAAGCTCGTCTCCGAATTGTCGCCGGCCGAACGGGCCGACGCGATCGCTCGCATGGAGGAGAACACCCTGATCGTGCAGTGGGTGCAGCAATGCCTGGAGCGGAGAATTTCCTCTTATCGCTGGGCGCTGGAGCGGCTGGTGATCCAGGCGCCCGACAATATGGCGGCTGACGCCGATCGTTTGATCGGCGAATTGGCCGCGCAGACCGCCAATCCGCCGGTCGCGGCGCAGCCGGTGATCGGGCATGCGGTGAGCGTGCGCGGCTAAAGATATCCGGAGCCTTCGTTGCGATCAGCGCTTCGCCGGCGGCGCTTCCGCCTGCTTGGCCGGCGGTTCGGTCTGCACCTTGCAGCTCGATGCGGCGAGCGTGGCCTGCGCCTGCGGCATCAGGCCGGGCTCCGGCGCCAAGGCCTTCAGCACGATCAAGCCGGTTGCGGTCGGCGAATTGATGATCAGCCGGTCGGCCGCCGTCACGTCCTCGTCTTCCGGCAATTCGGCGTGCTGGGCCTCGGTCATCAGATCGAGTTCGATCACCTTGCGTCCGGCGGACCGGTCGTTGATGGCGTAATAGGCGACCTCGTTGCGCGTGTAGAACGACACCGAGGTGTAGGCCTGGCTGACGGGGACCGCGAGCTTGATCGGGCCCCCGGACAGATCGTAGCGGCAGATCGCCATCGCGAACGCCGGATCCATGAACGGCATCGGAGCGTTGTTCGGATCGGCCTGCGCAAGCGCGGTGACGGCGTTGAGCTTCGTCATCGGCGTCAGGCGCGAATAGGCGTCCTGGGTCGCGATGCGCGGCAACGCCAGAACGCTGACGAGGTGCACGACGCCGCCCAGCAGCACGCCTGCGATAATCGTGAACGCCAAGCGGATCATGGGCACCCCACGGTCGCAATGGAGGGCATCGGCGCATCGCGCTGCGTCCGCGTCGCCACGCCAACCGGCGTATCGTAAAGCCGCAGCATCAGCGCGTACCGCTCGATTCCGCCGGTGGGGAGCCAATTGCCGGCGCGCGATCTCGAGGTCACCCGTACCTCGAACGCGCCGTCCGCGCCGCGGATGATTTCCTGGCTGGTGAAGCCGTAACGTTGCAGCGAATTCGCAACAAGGCGTCCTTTGGAGTCGTAGAGCGTCAAGGTCCAGAACCGCGCCGCCGGGGTGACGCCGCTGACGACCACGTCGCACCGCCCATCGAGCGGCCGCTTGCGATCGTCCGTGGTCGCCGAGAATGCCACGCCGTCGCCGGTGCCGACCGGCAACTCGCCGCTGCGCGCGATCGACGCGCGTGAATATGGATCGACGTCGGCGGTGCCGGTCTTGGGCCGGGCGGTCCAGGCGCCGATCGTGAGCGTACCGAGATCGGTACCGCGCGTCGCCGTCATCCACGTCGCGCCGAGGCCGACGACGGTGGCGAGGATCAACGCCAGCAGGGTGATGAATATCAGCCGCACGGTTAGTTCTTGCGCGGCACGGGTGCGGCCGCGTTGCCTGATGTTGCCGCCGCGAAGCTATCCGGGAACGCGACGGCGCTGGACGACACCGGCTTGACCGGCTTCACGGGATCGCCGGACGAGGTACTTCCCGCGGTCTTGGCGGCCTCGTCGAGCAATTTTTCCACACGCACCAGAATATCCGCGCCGCGCTTGGTCAGGATCGGTGGCGGTCCCGGCTTGATATCAGGAGGTTTCGGCGCGCCGTTGGCAGCGACGGCCGGAGAGACAGCGGGAGCCGGCAATTTTGTGCCCGCGCCGACACCTGCGATCTCCTTGATCTCGACGCCCTGATGGGCCGCGACCATGATGTCGTGCCAGGTCTGCGCCGGCAGCGAGCCGCCGGTCATGCGATTGGTCGGCGAGTAATCGTCATTGCCGTACCAGACGGCGCAGACGAAGTTGCCGGTATATCCGACGAACCACGCATCGCGATACGCGTTGGTGGTGCCGGTCTTGCCGGCGGTCGGAATGCCGTCGAGCGCGGCGCGGCGCGCGGTACCTTCAGAGACGACGTGGCTCATCATGCCTGCCATGTCGGAGGCGACCGACGCCGGAATCGCCTGCAGCGGCTTCTTGCCGTCGCGGTCGAAACGCCACACCAGATCGCCGGTGCCGGTGCGAACTTCGAGCACCGAATGCGGCGTGACTGATTTTCCCCTGTTGGGGAACGTTGCATAAGCCACGGCGTGCTCGAGCACGGTGACTTCGTCGGCGCCGATCGGCAGCGACGGCGTATCCGGCAGCGGCGCCTTGATGCCCATGCGGCGCGCAACCTCGACGATCTTGGCGCGGCCTTTCTTGGCGGAATCCCACTGGTTTTTCGGATTATTGCCGATCGCGATCGACAGCTTTACCGGAATGACGTTGATCGAGCGGGTAATCGCCTGCGTCAGCGTCACCGGGCCGGAATAGGAGTGGCCATAATTCTGCGGACACCAGTTGCCGAGGCAGACCGGGCCATCGACCACGATCGAGGTCGGCTTGAAACCGTTCATCAGGGCGGTTGAGTAGACATAGGGCTTGAACGACGAGCCGGGCTGGCGGTAGGCGTCGACGGCGCGGTTGAACTGGCTGGCGCCGTAGTCGCGCCCGCCGACCATGGCGCGCACGCCGCCGTCGAGATCGGCGACCACGGTGGCGGCCTGCGTCGCGTGGTAGTCGCGGCCGAACTGGCGCAGCTGGTTTTCGATGGCTTCTTCCGCGGCGCGCTGCACGTTCATGTCGATCGCGGTGCGGACCACGAACACGCGCTCGACGTAGGATTTTGGAAACGTATCGACCAGCTTGCGCATCTCGTCGAACGCCCAGTCGAGATAATAGTTCGGCGAGTTCTCGTCACGGCGATCGACTGCAAAGGCCGGATTGCGCCGCGCACCGAACACCTGGCCTTCGGTCATGAAGCCGGCGTCGACCAGATTGTCCAGCACCACGTTGGCGCGGGCGCGGGCGGCCGGCAGGTTGATGTGCGGGGCGTATTTGGTGGGCGCCTTGAACAGCCCGGCCAGCATCGCGGCTTCCGCGAGATTGACGTCGCGCGCCGACTTGTTGAAATAGAAATGCGCGGCGCCATCGACGCCGAAGGTGCCGCCGCCCATATAGGCGCGATCGAGATAGAGTTTCAGAATCTCATTCTTGGTGAGCCGCGTCTCCAGCCAGACCGCGAGAAACGCCTCCTTGACCTTGCGCTCGATGGTGCGCTCGTTGTTCAGGAACAGGTTTTTTGCAAGCTGCTGGGTGATCGACGAGCCGCCTTGCCTGACGCCGCCGGCCTGCGCGTTGGTCAGCAGCGCGCGCGCGGTGCCGGCGATGTCGATGCCGAAATGGTCGTAGAAGCGGCGGTCCTCGGTGGCGAGCGTCGCCTTGATCAGATTGTCGGGAAAATCCTCCAGCGGAATCGAGTCGTTGTGCTTGATGCCCCGGCTGCCGATCGGGTTGCCGTAGCGATCGAGAAACGTCACCGCGAGATCGGATTTTTTCAGCCAGTCGTCGTCGGCGGTTTCGCGAAACGCCGGCACCGCCAGCGCCAGCATCAGGATCAGGCCGCCGAGCCCAATGGTGGCGGCCTCCGAGAACGGTTCGATGAAGACCCAGCGTTTCCAGCGGCCGACATAGAAGCGGTCCATGAACGTCGAGTAGCGCTCATAGAGTTCGCGCGCGCCCTTGGCGGAAGAAAACAGCGTCGAGTCGATGCGCGCATCGAAATCCAGCAGCCAGTGCCGGATTTTCTTCTTCCATTCCGTTGGCACGATCTGGCGCACTAGTGCCCGTCTTCCGAAGTTCGTAATACGTTTCAGCACCCCTTGTACGAACTTCGGAAAACAAAGGGCACTGGTAAATCTCAGATTCTAGTGCCGCTTTTCGATTTGAAGTTCCTGGTCGAGCTTGCCGCTTGCTGTGCAGGAACTTCAAATCGGCGGCACTAGGACCCTTGGTCAGTTCGAAAGCGCTCAAGCACCCGGCCGGGTACGGTTGACACGTCTTGCGGGAATGTTGCGGCAAACCCAAGGCGCTTTTGCGTCGTTGGGGACCGAGTCTCTATCTATCCGAATCTATCCGAGCAGGGGCCATAAACCAATGGTCTGGCTCACGATTTTGAACAGCAGGGCTAATGCCGCTCGGCCCTTGAGCGGCTGCCGAGGCACCCCACTTGCAACCTGGCCGTAGCAGCCCCAAGAAGGGCTTCAGCCCATTGCCGGCCCGGAAACGTAAGGACTCATGACCGCACCTTCCAAGCCGCCCTCGGGTCAAGAGGGATTCTTTTGGAAAACCAAGACGTTGGAGGAGATGTCCAGCGCCGAATGGGAAAGCCTGTGCGACGGCTGTGCGCGGTGCTGCCTCGAGAAACTCGAAGACGAGGACACCGGCAAGATCTATTTCACCCATATTTCCTGCAAGCTCCTGGATGCCGGACTGTGCGCCTGCAAGGACTATGCGAACCGGTCCGACCTGGTTCCGGATTGCGTCAGGCTTACGCCCGAAAACGTCCGCACCCTCAACTGGCTGCCGCCGAGCTGCGGCTACAAGCTCGTGGCCGAGGGCCGCGATCTCTATTGGTGGCATCCGCTGATTTCGGGCGACCCCAATACGGTTCACGAAGCCGGCGTCTCCGTGCGCGGGCGGGTGCAGGGCACCGAGAGCGAGATCGCGGACGCCGACCTCGAAGATCACATCGTGCATTGGCCCGCGCATCTGCCGAAGCGGGCGCGGCTGAAAAAGCCGCCGCAATCCTGAATACCGCCAACGTTATTCACGCAAATGCGATGGTAGCTTCGCGGGACGCACCCATGCGCGTAACCCGCTGCCGCAGCTTGGATTTGCCACCTACATTGCACCCATAGTGATTCCACGCGGCCTCACGTCGCGCACCCGAATTAAACGCAACTCCGCATGAACAAGTTCGAACGGCAGAGCCGTCAACCGGCTGACCAACAAACATTGCCCGAAGCCATTGCCGGCGATTTGTCGCAAATCCCGGGCGAGGTCATCGAGATCGGCGATGCGCCGCCGATCGCCCCAAAAGCGCCGCTGACCCAAAGCGAAGTCCGCACCATCCTGATGAGCCTGATGCTGACGATGTTCCTGGCCGCCCTCGACCAGACCATCGTCGCGACCGCGCTGCCGACCATCGGCCGGCAATTCCAGGACGTCTCCAACCTGTCCTGGGTGATCACGGCCTATCTGCTGGCCTCGACCGCGGTGGCGCCGGTGTTCGGCACGCTGAGCGACATCTACGGCCGCCGCGCCATGATCATCACTGGCGCTCAGCCTGTTCGTCGCGGGCTCGATATTGTGCGCGCTGGCGCCGAACATGCCGGTGCTGATTCTCGCGCGCGGCCTGCAGGGGCTCGGCGGCGGCGGCATCATGCCGATCGTGCAGACGGTGATTTCCGACGTGGTGACGCCGCGCGAGCGCGGCCAGTATCAGGCGTATTTCAGCGGCGTATGGGTCGCGGCCGGTATCGGCGGGCCCATCCTCGGCGGGGTATTCGCCGAGCATCTGCACTGGTCGATGATCTTCTGGATCAATGTGCCGCTCGGGCTCGCGTCGCTGGGGCTGCTGCTGCCGAAGATGGCCAAGATTCCGGTGTTTCACCGCAGGCGCAAGGTCGACTGGCTCGGCGGTCTATTGCTGATGGCCGCCGCGGTCGTGTTCATGCTGGTGCTGAGTTGGGGCGGCAACCGCTATCTCTGGCTGTCGCCAACCATCCTGGCGATGGTGGGCGCATCCGTCGCGCTGGCGCTCGCGTTCGTGTGGCATGCCGGAAACGCCGAAGAGCCTTTCCTGCCGCTGCCGCTGATGAGCGGAACGGTGGTGCCCTATGCGATGGCTTCCGGCGGCTGCGCGCTGGGCGCGATCATGGGACTGACCGTGCACCTGCCGCTCTATTACCAGGTGGTTTATCATCTCAGCGCCAGCGAGGCGGGGCTGGCGCTGATCCCGCTGGCCGCGGTCTCGACCGGCGGCGCCGCGATCGCCGGCCGTACCATGGCGCGCGCCAGGCATTACAAGCGGGTGGCGATCATCGGAACCGCCTGCGCGGCGCTGGCGGGAACTGCGCTCGCGCTCACCGCGCTGCCGCTGTGGGCGCTGCTCACGCTGTTGTCGGTGTTCGCGCTGGGCCTTGGCACGGCATTTCCGGTCAGCGTGGTCTCGCTGCAGAATTCGGTGGCGCGCTCGCAGGTCGGCACCGTGACCGGCGCGATGAATTTCTTCCGCGCGCTGATGGCCTCGTTCGCGGTAGCGGCGTTCTCCGCGATCCTGTTGATGGCGCTGGGTGCGGATATTTCGCTTGGCGGAGAGCATCGCGGTCCGGTGAATTCGATTGCAGCTTCCGACATGGTCACGGCATTCCACTATGTGTTTGGCGCAGCCGCAGCCCTGCTCGCCCTGGCGTCGCTGTGCATGATCCTGATGGAAGAAAAACCGCTGGCCGGCCCGGCCACGCCGGTCGAGATGGCGGAGTAGGGGCGGGCGGGACACTTTCAGTCTCGCGGTCCTCCAGCCCTGGCTATGCATCGCCCGTGATTTGATCTAACAGCGGCGCCAGCACGTCTGACATCGAGATCGACAAGGAGCCGGCCATGAGCAAACCCACCATCGAGCAGACACGGATGGGCACCGAAGGCATTGCCTTCTGCATCGCGCGCACCCTGATCGAGCGCGATCCCTCGCTGAAGGCGCCGATGCGCGCCAACTTGCGCAAGATGTGGGAGCTTCTGGAAGAGCGCGAAGACCACGGCGCCGCCGACATGGTCGACACCATGATCAAGGCGCTCAACGATCCCGCGTTCTTCAAGCCGTGAGCTTCGGCTTCAACCCGCGCGTTCCAGCCGGGTGTCGATTTCCTCTCTTAGCAAGGTGAAGTCGATCGGCTTGGTCAACAATCCCTCCGCGCCGCCTTCGATCGCCTTGCGCTTGGTCTCGGGATCGCCGTAGGCGGTAATCATGATGACGGGAACGTCGGGCCGCAACGCCTTGACCTTGGGCAGCATTTCAAGGCCGGTCATCCCGGGCATGTTGATATCCGAGAGGATCAGGATCAGCGACTGTTCGATCGTGCTGGCAATGCGCGCCAGCGCGTCCGCCGCCGAAATGGCAAAATCCATCACGAAACGTTGCGCGCGCAAATCCCGCCGGAATTGCTGGCGGAACAGCGCCTCGACGTCGGGTTCGTCATCAACCACCAGAACCAATACGCTCACGTTTGGCCTCGCTTTTTTTCCTGCAGATTGCTCGTCCGCGGCAAAACGATGGTGAATTCGGTGAACTGCCCGGGCTCGGTCTCGACATCGATCGTACCACCGTGCTGTTTCACGATGATGTCGTGGCTCATCGAAAGGCCAAGCCCGGTTCCTTCACCTGCCGGCTTCGTTGTAAAGAACGGATTGAACATCTTTTCCTTCACCTCGGCCGGGATGCCGATGCCGTTATCGCGAATCCGGATCTCCACGGTGTCACCGAGATTTCGCGTGGTTGCACGCAGCACCGGATCAAAATCTGAACTGCCATTCTCGGTCTTGCGCTTGGTTACCGCGTAGAATCCATTCGAGATCAAATTCAGCAATACGCGGGTGATTTCCTGCGGAAACACTTCGATCGTACCCGCCATTTCGTCGAAGTCTCGTTGCAAGGTGACATTGAACTCCCGTTTCTCGGCGCGCGCACCGTGATAGGCGAGATTGAGGCTCTCATCCAGCAGCGCATTGATATCGGCGGGCCGGTGCTCGCCGGAGCCTTCGCGCGAATGCAGCAGCATGTTCTTGACGATGGAGTTGGCACGCTTGCCGTGCTGGACGACTTTTTCGAGATTGTCCTTCAGCATGGTCGTCAATTCGTTGACTTCCGCCCTGCATCTTGTCGCTGAGCGCGGCGGACTTGAGCACGTCATTCAGTTCATCGGTCAATTCAGCCGATAGCGCGGAGAAATTATTGACGAAATTGAGCGGGTTCTTGATCTCGTGGGCGATGCCGGCCGTGAGCTGGCCGAGCGAGGCCAGCTTTTCGGTCTGCACCAGGCGGTCCTGCGCGGTGCGCAAGTCATCGAGCGACGCGGTCAGGTCGTCCGTGCGTTGGCGCAGCTCATTGAGAAGGCGGGCATTTTCAATCGCGATGACGGCCTGGGCGGCGAAATTCCGGACCAGCGCAATCTGCTTGTCGGTGAAGGGCCGGACTTCCTGCCGATAGATCGCCGATCGTCCCGACCAGCTCGTTCTCCTTGAGCATAGGTACCTGAAGGAGTGTCCGGGCACCTCCAAGTTCGCCGACGCCGACCATTCCCGGATAGCGATCGATGTAAGACTGCATCGGCCAGGACATCCGGAACCTGGACCGGCTGTTTCGTTTTCGCGACGCGGCCGAGCGGGATCATCGGGTCCACACGGATCGTGTTTTTTCCCAGGAAGTCACGATAGGCGGGCGGCAAGTTCCACTCTCCGACGGCGCGAAACTCATTTTCTTCCTCTTCATACAAGAACAGCATGGCAAATTTCGCCTCGCAGAGGTGCACGGCGTTCTCCAGCATGGCCTGGAACACCGGCTCCAGTTCGCCCGGTGAAGCGCTGATGACCTTGAGCACGTCCGCGGTCGCGGTTTGCTGTTGCAGCAATTCCGTGAGATCGCGCGTTTTGGCCTGCACTTCCTCGAACAGCCGAACGTTGCCGATCGCGATCACCGCCTGATCGGCGAAAGTCTGCAGCAAGCTGATCTGCTTGTCGCTGAACGGCTGCACCTCGGTGCGGCGAAGCACGATCGCCCCGATACTTTCGTTTTCGCGCAGCAGCGGCACGCTCAAAATCGTGCGGACGCTGCTCCGGCGCGCCAATTCCTGGGCGTCGGGAAACCCTTCTCCTTCGGTCGAGAGAAGATCATGGACATGGACCGGCTTGCGATCGACAACTGCGCGGCCGGAGACCCATTGACGGTTGATCGGCATTCGCTCCCAAACAACCGGAATCGATCCGTGCTGCGCCTGGAACACAAGATCATCGCCATCCTTCAATGTCGCAAGGGCATCGTCCGCCTCGCAAAGCTCGCAAGCGCTCTCAACGATCGCGTTGAGAACCGGTTTGACGTCGGTCGGCGAGGAAGCGATCACCCTGAGGATGTTGCTGCTGCCAGTCTGGTAGGTCAGTGCCTCCGAGAGGTCGCGGGTTTTTGCCTGCACTTCGTCGAACAGCCGCACGTTCTCGATGGCGATCACGGCCTGGTCGGCGAAGGTGGTGACCAGCTCGATCTGCTTGTCGGTAAAGGGCCGCATGTTTCGCCGTGCCAGAACAAGTGCGCCAACCGGATGGCCTTCGCGCAGCAGGGGTACCCCGAGAAATGTGCGGGGGTCGCCACTCAGTCTCTGGGCTTCCGAGAACGTGTAGTCGGGGTCAGCGTGTACGTCGGGCACATGGGTCACCTTGCCTTCGAGTAACGTCCTTCCGGTAATGGTCGAACGTTCTGGCTTGACCGGAATGTCTTTTATGTAATCCATGAACTCTGAAGTAAAGCCGTAGCCGCCGGCGCGAAAATACTCATCGCCCTTCTGGCGCGTAATCGCCGCCATATCGGACTCGCACAGCCGTGCGGCCGACTCGACAAGCGTATCGAGCACGGTTTGCAGATCGAACGCCGAGCGGCTGATCACCTTGAGCACGTCGGCCGTCGCGGTCTGCTGCTGAAGCGATTCGCGCAAGTCTTCGGTGCGCGCTTGCACCTCGTCGAACAGCCGCACATTCTCGATCGCGATCACCGCCTGGTCGGCGAAGGTCTGGAGCAACTGGACGTGATGGTCTGCGAACGGCCGGGCTCCTTGCGCGTCACGCTAATCCGGCCGATCGGCGCTCCGCTGCTCATCAGGGGGGACAACAGCATGCTACGAAAACCGCGCGCTCGCGCGATATCCCTGATCCGCGCATCCGTCGATGTTTCGGTGTCAATGACCTGTACAGTTTCGCCGGCTTGGCTGATATTCGGCGAGGGGCCGCGGGAACGAAGCCTTCAGGATTTCGTCCGCGGCCGGGTTGGTCGGCGTGAACGCCGCCAGGTGACTGACGCCGTCAACGAAACGAAACACAGCGGTCGAGAAGCCCCCGATCAGCCGGTTGGCGCTCGTCGCAATGGCCTCGAATACCGGCTGCACGTCCGACGGCGAACTGGCGATAACCTTCAGGATGTCGGCGGTCGCCGTCTGCCGCTCCAGCGCTTCCCTTGTCTCGTTGAACAGCCGCGCGTTCTCGATGGCGATCACCGCCTGATCGGCGAAGGTCTGCAGCATGTGGACGTGATGGTTGGCGAATGGACCGGGCTCAACCCGGGTCACGCTGATCAAACCAATGGGCGTCCCGTCGCGCACCAGCGGAACGAGCAGCATGCTGCGGAAGCCGCGCAATCGCGCCACGTCGCGCAACGTGTCCAGTTCGTCTTCCGTGTCGGCCACGCGGAAAATCTCCCGCCCGGCGTACCAATTCGGCCCAGCTGAAAGTCGACAAAGGGGCGGGAAACATGGCCTGGAGGGAAGTCATCCGCCTCCGAATTGGTAGGCGTGAATGCTTCCAGGTGCATCACGTCGTCGCTAAGCCTGAACACAGTGGTCGACAGCGCATTGACCAGCCGTTTCGATCGCTCGGCGATCGCCTCGAATACCGGTTGCACATCCGAGGGTGAACTGGCGATGACCTTCAGGATGTCGGCGGTCGCAGTCTGCCGTTCCAGCGCCTCCCGGGTCTCGTTGAACAGCCGCACGTTCTCGATGGCGATCACCGCCTGGTCGGCAAATGTCTGAAGCAGCGTGATCTGTTGATCCTTGTAGGCGCCCGGGTCGGCCCAACCCACCGTGATGGCCCCGATCGGCTCGCCCGCGAGCAACATCGGAATGGTCACCTGGCTGCGTGTTCCCAGAGCCTCGATCATCTGGCGCGACAAGGCGGGAACCGTCTCGTCATCCTTGATATCGGCGACGATATAGGGTCGGCGCGACAGCATGACCTGGCCTGCTATCGTGTCGTCGGTCGCCGGCCTTGGGAATACCTGCTGCACCTTGCCGAGCCCCGGCGCGCTCAAGCCGTGCCCGGCCACCATCTGGATCACACCACCGTGGTAGCGATACACGCGCCCCATGCGCCCGCCGCACAATCGAACGGCGCGCTCGACGATGACGTCGAATACCGGCTGTACGTCGGTAGGCGAGCTGGCGATCACCTTCAGGATTTCGGCCGTGGCGGTTTGCCGGTCCAGTGCCTCGCGGGTCTCGTTGAACAGCCGCGCGTTCTCGATGGCGATCACGGCCTGGTCGGCAAAACTTTGCTGAAGGGCGAGTTCTTCCGGAGTGAACGGTAACAACCGGTCGCGGTAAACAATAAGAGCGCCGATCGCCTTGCCTTCGCGCCGGAGAGGGGTGCCGCACATGGTGCGGGTGCCGGCCGCGCGCGCGTGGGGCAGGCCCGGCCAATCGGCCATAGAAGGATCGAGATGGTCGAGGTCCGGAATGTGAATCTGCCGGTTCTGGCCGGCCACCGCGCCCGGCATGTTTCGGCCGCCGACACGGATTTCTGCGAGCGGAACAGCGGATCGGATACGTTGCGCGCTGTCGCCAAACCGGTACGCTTCTCCCCACTCGCCGTCTTCGACGAGTTGAATCGAGACGCTGGGAGCGCCGAACAGACGGGCACTGGTTTCGGCGATCTGTTGCAAAGAGCGCGCGGCATCGCCTGGTGTGCTGGCGATGGTGCGCAGGATTTCGGCGCTGGCGTCCTGGTGATCCCGAACCGCGCGCAATTCGCTCACCAGCCGGGCGTTCTCCAGCCTGAGATCGGCCACCACATCCGGGGGAAGCGCGGTCATTCACTAATCCAATTTTGCCCGCTGCCTGGCAGCACGGGGCTCAAATAGCAGACATGCCCGTCCAGGCTGGCCGATAGTGCCATTCGCCCACCCAACAGACCAGTAGTTTGGTTTTCCATCCGGCCACCTCCAAACCACGGCGCCCGGCCATTTTTCCCCGGTTGAAATGCCGATAAAGCGCCTCGAAAAGCCGAAAACTCGGGTTTTTTGAGGTGATGAACTGCGGCAGCACCGGAACGCTTCCGGTCGCGCCCGGTTACGGCAGTCGTGCAAACCGAGTGGGAAAATGGCCGGATTCCTGGCGCAACGCGGTACGACGCTTTGACAGCCTCAAATGCTTTGAATCGCCCTCATGAGGTCTACCAGTCCGCTTCCCTGGAAATAACGTTCGCGCCCAAGACACGTCGCGGTCCCCATGAAAATCTCCTTGATCCGCAGCGGCCTCTGGATGAATTCGCGGCGGATCGACAGGAATGCGGCAATCGCGCCGGACACATGCGGCGCGGCCATGCTCGTCCCGCTATCGTCGATATAGGCGGTTGTTGCCTCTGGAACGGGGCCGTTGTGACTTTGAAGGCATTTGCCGGCTGCACACGAGGTGATCCGCTCGCCGGGAGCGACCAGATCGGGTTTCAAACGGCCGTCGCCGGTCGGGCCTTTCGACGAGAAATAGGAGACGCCATAGGTGTGAGGCGAGTCGCGGTGTGTCGAACCGACGGTCAAAGCCAGCGCCGCATTGCCGGGATCGTTGATCGTATTCGAGAGGCCCACGCCGGTCATGCGCTCGGTCGAATCCAGCTGCCCGTAGCCGGTGTTGCCCGCGGCGGTCACGACGACCACGCCGCTATTCACCAGCCGATCGACCTCGACGCAAAGCGGACTTTGTCCGCACGCGAACATCTCGGCGTCGAACTCATATCCCAGGCTGATATTCACGCCGTGGATCCTGGATATCTTCGGATCGCCGTTGACCTTCTCCCTGATATAGGTCAGCGCACGGATCACGTTGCTGGTCTTGCCCTCCCCGTTTTCGTCAAGAACCTTCAGGCTGACGAGGCGACAAAGCGGCGCGATGCCGTTCATGATGTCGCCATCCTTCATCTCGCGCTTGCTGATGACGGAAATGACACGGCCAGTGGAGTCGGTTTCGTAGGAACGTTGATAGACCGTGAATGGAGAGGATGCACCGTAGGTCATGCCCCCCGCGATAATGCCGGCGACATGGGTGCCGTGTCCGTAACCATCGACAATCGGTTGGGGATTCGTCTCGTCCGTAAAGTCGCGATGAAGCTCCGCTACCGAGGAGTGCGTTAATGTTTTGTTGGAAATAAAATGAGCGTGGTCTGCCTGCACCCCGGAATCGATTACCGCCCAGACAATGTCATCCCCGTATGCCGCGAAGGAACGCGCGGCCGCATCCGCCTTCACTGTCGAAATCGACTTGTCCAGCGTGGCGCGAATCGGGAAGTCCGGCCACACCTTGTAGATCGCGAGTTTCGCGCGATCCCCCTTGGCACGCTCTTCGTCCAGCGCGACCAGGCGCCGAAGGTCATCGAGACTGACGTGGCAGCTAAAGTAGGATTTTGAGACCGCATTCGGCTTCCCGCCCACGACTTCCTCAAAAAGGCCAAGAAAGGCTTCGCCGGCACCTTCCACGCCGCGATTGTGCATCAGGTTGAGTTCGATCATGTAGTCGTCCGGCTCGGACGAGTTGGCTTTCATTTTCAATTTCTCGCGGCGGGAATCGTCGTTCAAGGCCGGAGGAATTGTTGCCCGCTCCATCCCCAGCGGCGTTCGGCCGGGCAGTGTCGGCGGCGAGGGGATCTTTTCCGCAGGCTTTCCGTCATCTTCGGGGGGCATATTGCGAGCCTTCCTTCCGGATCTTGCTCTCCGGGTTTTCGGTGCTGAGCGCTTTGCCATGCTTACCCTCCATCGAGACGTCCGTTGCCGCCAGAGGATTTCGAACGCGCATTCACCTGATCGCCGCCGGAACACCGGGGGACGCCGAAAGATACTGCATGATTAGACTTATTAAAAGCAATGTGGTTCAATGCAACTAGGGATTGCTGCAACAGGAAATCTGGCCAGGCGTGCGACGACGTCCCAATGTCAGTGACATTTGATTTCGAAAATGCACCCGCGCCCGACAATGAACCTGCCCGGCCGGCATGGTCCGCATCTTGCGGCGTGACCTGATGGTTTGAGACGTTTCAGCCACACGGATGACAACAGGAGAGCCCTATGCGCATCCCGGTGATCACTGTCCTGCCTTCACAAGAACCGCTCAAGGAATCGGCGGCTGCCGGCATAAGCCGAAGGGGGCCGACGGATCTTTCCAACGTATCCACGCCCGCAGGCCTTGTTCTCGACCCGACGTTCAATGCCGTTGCGCTGGGTTCTGGCAGGGTAGAATCGCCATCCGCCAGTACGCATGCTCCGGACAAGTCGGCGACCTTCGCGGTACGTGGATTCCTTGATGCCGAAAGTCCAGAGGCGATTCCCGATACCGTTGATGGCCGGCCGATATTCGCCGACCCGAAGATTTCCCATTTCCTGACTTGCGGTGGCACCCCTCCCGTCGGATCGCATGCGGACGTCGCCCAGAAGCTCGACGTCGCGGGCCTGGCGAGCCGCGGACTGGACGGCAGCGGCGTCGCAATCGCCATTCTGGACACTGGAATAAATCTGAAACATCTGAACGCCAAACGCGGTCAGGGGAACCAGCCGTTGTTCGACGCCGCCAATTCCTGGACGCCTCAAGGCTCCACGATCGCGCCGGGAGCGCATCCGCTCGACCACGGCACGATGTGCGCATTCGACGTCCTGATCGCGGCGCCAAAGGCAACGCTGCTCGATTTTCCGATTCTTGGCAGTTCCGCGCCCGGCGGAAGCGTGGTCGGACAGACACTCAGTGTCGCATTGCTGGGCTTCGCGCAGCTGCTGACGTTTTGGGCCGTAGCTTTCGCTCCCGGCGGGGGACCGAGATACCGGGCGCTGGTGGTTTCGAATAGCTGGGGCATCTTTCACCCGAGTTGGGATTTCCCGGCGGGGCATCCGGGCCAATTCATCGATAATCCCACTCACCCGTTCAACGTCATCGTTGCAACGCTTGCCCGCTCGGGAGCCGACATCGTGTTCGCTGCCGGAAACTGCGGCGCCCAATGCGCTGACGGCAGATGCCAGAGCCGCACCACGGAGACGATCATGGGAGCTTCCGCGCTTCCGGACGTGCTGACGCTCGCCGGATGCGACATCAACGATTTGCGGGTCGGCTATTCTTCACAGGGCCCTTCAATTGCCGGCATGTTCCAGCAAAAACCCGATCTCACCGCATACACCCATTTCAGCGGCTCGGAGGCTTTCGGCCCGGGGTCGCCCGACAGTGGCACTTCCGCCGCATGTCCGGTTGCTTCGGGATGCGTCGCCGCGCTTCGGACCAAGATACCGATCGCTACCGTCCCGCCTGCCAATCTTTTCGCAAACCTGCGGGCATCCGCACGCCAGGTACCCGGCCAGAACGGATGGAACGCAGACCTTGGGTTCGGAATTATGGATCCGGTAGCTGCCGCCACAGCGGCCGGAGTATAGCGCACTGGTCAGCGCCCGATTAACGACTATATCTCGTCATGCGCGGAGACCGACAATTGGCAGCTTCGATGGTGTTGATGACGGTACATGGTTCGAACGGAGCTCCCAGCCTTGCGGAAGCTGCGGGTGAACTGGGCGTCTCCGTGGCCGATGTCGACGATAAATTCGGCGTCGTTCCCGTCAACCCGGACCAAAGCCTTTACGCGGTACAGGTCAAGGAATCCTCGATTGCTACCGCCCAAACTGCCCGCGAAGGATATCGTGGGCCATATTCCAATCCCGTGATTGCGCCCCTTGGGCCGGTGCAGCCGGGGGAGAAAGAGCCGGACGGAGGCGAGCGATAGCGTGATCTGCCGCCTGGTCGGAAACCGGCGCAAATCTCATGTGCCCGGCCTCGAGACCTCGGTCTCCTTTGACGTGATGAACTCCAGCAGCACCGGGATGCCTTCCCCGGTCTTCTGAATGCCGCGCTGGATCGCAGGGATAATGTCTTCAGGTTTGGTCACCCGCTCGCCATAGCCCCCAAAGGCCCGCGCCATCGCGGCGTAATCGCCGGAGATATCGGTCGAGCGATATTTTTCGGTCGAGATCGGCATCACCTTCAATTCGATCGCCATGCTGAAGTTGTTCAAAAGGATCGACATGATCGGGATGCGCTCGCGCACCGCGGTCTCGAAATCCATGCCGGTAAAGCCGATCGCCGCGTCGCCCCAGACATTGATGCAGAGCTTGTCCGGCTTCGCGAGCTTGGCGCCCATCGCCAGCCCCAGCCCATAGCCGAGCTGCGTGGTCTTGCCCCAGCCGATATAGGACAGCGGCTCGACCGGCTTCCAGAATGGCGAGAGCTGGTCGCGCGGGCTGCCGGCATCATGGGTGATGATGGTGTTCTTGATGTCGACGGTGTGCTGCAGATCCCACAGCACGCGATAGGGGTTCAGCGGGGCATCATTGCTGGTCAGCTTCGGCAGCCATTTCGCCAGCCATTCCTTATGCGACGCGGCAATCTCGGCGGCGACGGCTGAGGCGTCGCGGTCGGCCTTGACGCTCTTGTTGATCTCTTCCAGCAGCGCGTCGAGCACGAGCCCGGCATCGCCGACGAGTCCGACCTTGGCCTCGACATCCTTGTTGAGATGCGCAGGATCCAGCGTCGAATGGATGATGGTCTTGCCCTTCGGCATGGCGATGCCGAAGTTGGTCTCCGTGAACGAGCAGCCGATGCCGAAAATCACGTCGGCCTCGGCAAGAAATTTCGGCACCGCGCGCGGCACGGCCAGTCCGCCCGAGCCGAGCGAAAGCGGATGGGTCTCCGGAAACGACGATTTGCCACCAAGGCTTGTGGTGACGGGGATCGCGAGCCGTTCCGCCAGCCGCTTCAGCTGTGGCCAGGCTTGCGCGTAATGTACGCCCTGGCCGGCATAGATCACCGGCCGTTTGGCTGACATCAATAGCGCCGCCGCTTCCCTTACATGCACGGGGTCGGCGCCATAGCGGGTGCGCAGCACCGGCGTATAGTTCAGCGGCTCCGGTACTTCCTCGTTCCACATGTCGGCAGGGATTTCCACGATCACCGGTCCGCCGCGGCCGTTCTTCAGTTTTGTAAAAGCCCGGCGGAAAATGTTGCCGACTTCGCTCGCGAGGTTGATCGGTTCACTCGACTTCGCAAAGGCCTTCATCGCCTGACTGGAATTGAAGTTCGGTTCGATATTCGCAAGCCGCCGCGCATAGCCCATCGGCAGCACCAGCACCGGCACGGATTCGCCGTAACATTGCGCGACACCGCCCATGGCATTTTCCGCGCCGGGGCCGTGCTGCATGCAGAAAGCGCCGATGGTGCGCCCCGATGTGACCCGGGAGATCGCATCCGCCATGTGGAGGCCGATACGCTCCTGCCGCACCATCACCGGGCGAATATCGGCATTGGCTGCATGTTCAATCAGGTGATTGACCGGATAGCCGCAGAGAATCTCTATACCCTCGCGCTTCATGATTTCTGCAATGGCAGTGCCGAGTTTCATGGCGATCCCTTCCCCAGAGCTGGCCGATGTTGGGCTCGGCCTATGGTTGATAGTTGGAACAGGATTCCATCGGCAGGTAAAGCGCAGGTGGCGCCTCTGACGGAAGTGCTGATATGCGTCTTTTAGTATGTGCTGTGCGGATAGTATGTGCTGTGCCGAGGCAATCACGGCCTCGGACCCCGCGTCGCGACCGGAGGTTATTTTGCTGCCTGCATCGCCTTGAAGGCGAATTGCGGTCTTTCCCTCCAGGACCGGCTACCGCGCGCAAACGTGCCAATAACAGTCATTGGCCGGTCGTCACTCGATCATCTCGTCTGAGCGCATTGCCAGCAACGAAAAAGTCAACATCAGGACATCACCCAAGGATCATATTGTTCGGCCAGTCGTCTTTAACCGTATTAGCTGACGGACGACGCGCATAACCGGTCGCGCCGGATGCTTTTGCTGTCGGAACATGGCTCTCGACCGTCTTTTTCTTGTACGAAAGACCGCCATTTTCGAAATCCGGCGTCGGCCTTGCGAACGCGGACGTGCTACCGAGCAGGCTAAATGCAAGGCCCAACGTTATCAACTTGTGACTGATGTTCATGGATCGTCCTCCAGACCCGTTTAATCAGCCACTACGGCCGACGACCGGGTCCTGATTTGCGTTGAGATTTGTTCAATGCCCCGATGAGGAGACCGAACCAGCAACAGCTTTATTCCTAGGCAGCAAGACGTCTGCTGCCGCTGCGAACTGATCTAAGCGCGCGGGTCCATTCGCACCAATAAATAGCGTTTTAGGATTGCTCGAGCTGCCGTGATCGGACACGCCACCTGTTATCGCTGCCACCCGATTCTGCTAGTGGCGCGTTCGCGATCATGTGGCAAATTTTCTGGTTGCGCGTTCGTCACCGGCAGCAAGCATCATCACGATGCGGCAAAAGGTCGCGTGAACAAACTGCAACATAAGGTTTTGCGAGCAATGTCGTCGCTACGGTGGAAGTGAGTACAAGCGACGATTCAATCGTGTTGCATTAAGATCACAGCTAGCTGCCAAAATGATTTTCCAGTCTCGACGTGGTGATCCCCGGCTGTTTGTTTTCGCGTGTTAGCGGAATGCAAATTCTCATGGGGGAGCCTGACATGCGGATCAACAGATTAACTTCAGTCGCGGTCATCGCGGCAACTTCGTTCAGCACTGTCGCCATCGAAGAAGCGCGGGCTCAGTCTGCGGCAAGCACCGAGACAGAGATTGCCGCGCTAAAACGACAACTTCTCCTGGTGGAGCAGAAGCTCGATGCGTTGCAGAAGCAGACCGCAGCCAATAAAACAGCGGCCGCGAAAGCTAACGCAAAGGCAGACGCCAAGGTCACCGTAACCAGCGCCAATGCCGCCATCCCGGTCAAGGCAGCGGTTGCGCCGTCCGACGTAGTCGTGACGATGCCGGGCAACCGGCCCACCATTTGTACCGCTGACAATCTCAATTGCATTGCGATCACCAGCCGCATCCATTTCGATGGCGGTGGTTACGACTATCATCCCAACACTCCTGCGACCATGCCGCAGCGGCTCGACGACGGGGTCAATCTGCGCCGCGCGCGCATCGGCGTGATCGGCAAATTTTGGGGCGACTGGAATTACGCGCTGATCTACGACTTCGGCGGTTCTTCGGACGGCTTTGCCAGCACTGCCTCGGTTGGCGGCGTGCCGGTCGGATTTCTTCCGGGCGGCGCGCTGTCCGGTGTCGAGAACGCCTATCTGAGCTACACCGGCATCAAGCCTTTTGGCGGCACGCTTGCCATCGAAGGCGGCATCATGGATCTGCCTATTACGCTCGACGAGGCGTCAAGTTCGAACGATATCCCGTTCATGGAGCGCGCCGCGGCCGGCGTCATCTCGCGTTTCGCAACCGACGATTTCCGCTCGGCATTTGGCGCGCGCTGGTTCAACGACGTGTTCTGGGCGGGCGGCTATGTCACGGGTCCGACCACAGGCGCGATCCATTCGGCGTCCAGCGTGAACCCCAACGGCACCACCGAGCAGCTCGGCGCCGCCGGCCGTGTCGCCGGGCAGGTCGTGAGCGGCAAGGATTATTCACTGCACCTCGGTGCGGACGCGCAGTTCTTGCTCAAGCCGCCGCACAACCTGGTTACGAATGCACAAACGCTGACGTTCAGTGAACGCGGAGAGCTGCGGATCGACCCGACCACCCTGATATCCACCGGCGCCATCGCGAACGTTTCTGGCGCACAGGTCTACAGCGTCGAGGCTGCCGCGACTTATGGACCGCTATTCTTCCAGGGTGAATATTTCTGGTTCAATGTCGATCGCAACGCGGCCACGGGACTTCCGCCGGTTGGAGCGCCAAGCCTGAAGTTCGAGGGCGGCTATGCAGAGGCGAGCTTTGTCCTGACCGGCGAAACCCGCAAGTACAATCCTGCCGCGGCATCCTATCTGGGCGTGATACCGGAGCATCCGTTCTCGCTGGCGGGCGGCGGCTGGGGCGCTTGGGAGATTGCCGGCCGTGTCAGCACGATAGACCTCAACGATCAGCTTGCGACCGCGACCGGTATCGCCGGTGGCCGCCAGACGATCTACACCGCGGGCCTGAACTGGTATGTCAATCGAAACGTCCGATTCCTGTTCGACTACCTGCACGGCAACATTGCCAAGCAGGTGAGCCCCACCAACTTCGGCGATGCGGGCGCGAAGTTCGATGCGTTCGCCATGCGCACCCAGGTGGCATTCTAGGGAATTTGCCCGTCGCTCAGGATGCAGATATAGTTTTTCTCAATTGCCGCTGCTGCACCGGCATGCTTGCTCATTCCGGGGAACGCCGATCGGGCAAGCATGGGAGATCAGTGCAAGATCGGAATTAAATTTTCGAAGTCGTATGAATACGGCGTAACGACAGAATCCCGTGGAGCGAGGTTGGCAGGCGCAGACGACTATCGTGCCGCGCCACGGTGGTTCAACATGGCAGTCATCAGACCGAGAAGGTAATCTTTCATGCGGCCGTCGGACTTCGCCACCGATTCAACGTTGCGTTGCTCTTCGACCTTGTCGCTCAGGATGCCGATATAGTTTTTTCTCAATTCCCGCTCCTGCGCTGGCATGGTTGCTCGCTCCGCGGACACCGATCGGGCAAGCATGGGAGACCAGTGCAAAATCGGAAGTAAATTTTCGATGCCGTATGAATACGGGGCGTAGCGACGCAATCCCGGTATTTAAAGGGAGCGGTGCCGGACTTGTCATCTCAACATCCGGGTAAAAACCGATCTCAGGCTTAACCGATCGTTCAGCGTGTTCTTCAACGCACTGGCAACCAATGCGACCTAGATTTCACCGGGTCATTGGCGCGGGAGTATCCCGTGGAAACTCGACAGGAGTTTTGAATGCGGCGGCTGTTTTCAAGATTCCTGTGCGACCAATCCGGCGCCACCGCCATCGAGTATTGCCTGATTGCCTGCGGCATCGCACTCGCGATCATCACCACCGTCCAGGGCATCGGCCCCCAACTCAGCGCCAAATTCACCTCGATCAACAACTCGCTGAAGTAACCGCGGGCCGGTAGTCACCGCCATGCAAGGGCTCTTGCGCGGGAGTTGGGGTCGGCAAATCGTTACCGCCCTTGTCCATCCCCGTTCAGCGCCCGCATCACCCCGATCCGGGCGAACATCAGCCAGCCGCCGCCGGTTTCGGCGGCGTTGATCAGGTTCTCGACCGCGATCTGCCAACACGCCTGCTGCTGCACGTCTTCCGGCAGCTTCATGATGTAGTCGGCGGCGTGCTGCAGCGTCGTGAGCCTGCCACCGCCGCGCAAGCGTATCGGCTCGTCGAACGGCGTCGACCACGGCATCTCAGGTCGGGCGTTGCGCTGATCGTGAAATTGCGCGGCACTTGGCTGGAATCATCGCGCGCGGCCGCGAGGGCTTGTGCACCTATCCCGCCTTTTTCGATCGGGCGGGCGCGCGCACCGGCTTCTCGGTCTTCTTCCGCTCCTGCACTTTTGGCTCTTCTTTGGCGAGGCGCTTGCCGCTGATCGGCAGCAGCATCTCGCGCTGGCCGGAGGCGGCCTTGCGCGGCTTTTTGCCCTTGGCGGCGGGAGCGGCGGACTGTTTCTCGCTGGCGAGGCTGCGCTTTAGCGCGTCCATCAGATTGATGACGTTGCCGCTTGATTTCGGTGCGGCTTTCGCCGTGGTCCGCATGCCGTTGCGCTTTTGATTGATGAGATCGATCAGCGCGGATTCGTAGCGGTCCTCGAACCGGTCGGGCTCGAACGACCCGGATTTCTTCTCGACGATGTGCCTGGCCAGATCCAGCATGTCCTTGGTGACCTTCACGTCCTGGATGTCGTCGAAATATTCCTTCTCGCTCCGTACCTCATAGGGGTAGCGCAGCAGCGTACCCATCAGGCCCTTGTCGAGCGGCTCCAGCGCGATGATGTGCTCGCGGTTGGTCAGCACCACGCGGCCGATCGCGACCTTGTTCATGCTGCGGATGGTCTCGCGGATCACCGCGAAGGCGTCATGGCCGACCTTGCCGTCGGGGACGAGATAATAGGGGCGGATCAGATAACGGTTGTCGATGTCGGTCTTGGGCACGAACTCGTCGATCTCGATGGTGCGCGTCGATTCCAGCGCGATGTCGTCGAGCTCGTCCTTGGACACCTCGATATAGGTGTCGGTGTCGACCTTGTAGCCCTTCATGATGTCTTCGGAGGCGACCTCCTCGCCGGTGTCGGCATCGACCTTGGCGTATTTGATGCGATGGCCGGTCTTGCGGTTGATCTGGTTGAAGCTGACTTTTTCGGTATCCGACGTCGCCGGATACAAGGCAACCGGGCAGGTCACGAGCGAAAGGCGCAGGAAGCCTTTCCAGTTGGCGCGGGGGGCCATGGGATACTCCGAAAAACGCAACAGACGAACGGCCGAGGATAGCACCGGGGAACCGGGTTTCAAGCGAGGAGGGCGGGATTCTCTCAACGGCGTTAACCGTGTGGGGGGTGGCGGCATGCTCCGGAAATGGGCTGTCAAGGCGGTGCGCGGGCCCGTTGCGGCACCCTTTCCGGCGACGCGGCCGGACATCGCGGGGCCCCAACTCCGGAACATCGCCTGGGATCATGCGTTTCCTTTGCACGTGAGGCCGCAGGGACCGACAGGCATTTCGCGCGACCACCAAGGAAATCGAGGGCATCATGGCAACGAGACGGCACGATCAGATCATCGAAACCCCGACCGAGGCGCGCCAGGCCGAGCCGGGGCCGTCGGTGCTCGCCCTTCTCACGATCTCAACCGGGCTGGCGATGCTGGTGCTCGGCGCGGTCTGGTTCGTGTTCTTCCGCACCTGAGTGAGGTTGAGCGCGGCCGAATAGAATTGAGCCCTGTTTCTCGTCATTACCCAGCCTGGACGCGCATTTCACGCGACCCGGTGTCGCGTAATCTCGATCCCAATCCCTTGTTTGCCGGCTATATTTTTCGGCCCGGCGCTGGCGTATTGGCGCTTCCGATTTGGCATGTTAGGCGATTAGATCAGCCGGCGCGGCGAGAAGCTTTGCGCCGCCATCGGCCAGGACGCGCCAGAGGTGCCGAAAGCTGATAAAGCGGTTATGAAGAAAAAGTAACATTGCGGTGGATACTCTGTTCATAGCCCGTTCACGCCCGCAGGGTTCATCTTGATGGCGGAAATCGTGCAGCTCACATTTGGAGGCAAGCCTTGCGCCTGCTGGTCGTCGAAGACGATCCGGATCTCAACCGTCAGTTGACGACGGCGCTGACCGACGCCGGCTATGTGGTCGATCGCGCCTTCGACGGCGAAGAAGGGCATTTTCTCGGCGACAGCGAGCCCTACGACGCCGTCGTGCTCGACATCGGGCTGCCGAAGATGGATGGCATCTCGGTGCTGGAGGCATGGCGCCGCAACGGACGCGCGATGCCCGTGCTGATCCTCACCGCGCGCGACCGCTGGAGCGACAAGGTGCAGGGTTTCGATGCCGGCGCCGACGACTATGTAGCCAAGCCGTTTCATCTCGAGGAAGTCCTGGCCCGGATCCGCGCGCTACTGCGCCGCTCCACCGGCCACGCCCAGTCCGAGCTGACTTGCGGGCCGGTCTCGCTGGATACCCGCACCGGCCGGGTCAGCGTATCCGGCAACCCGATCAAGATGACCTCGCACGAATACCGGCTGCTGGCCTATCTCATGCACCACACCGGGCGCGTGGTGTCGCGCACCGAACTGGTCGAGCATCTCTACGATCAGGATTTCGACCGCGACTCCAATACCATCGAAGTGTTCGTCGGCCGCATCCGCAAGAAACTGGACGTCGATATCATCCAGACCGTGCGGGGGCTCGGCTATCTGCTGACGCCGCCACCGACAGGTGCTTGATCAAGCGCCAGTCTTGGTCTTTTGTTCGAGCATGATCTTGTCCGAAAACCGGCCCCCACCTTTCGGGATCATACTCTGATGCGCGGTAGCTCGCTCGCCACCCGGCTATTCCTGTCTGCGACCGCATGGGTGGTGGTGATTTTGCTGATCACCGGGATCGTGCTGTCGTCGGTATATCGCGCCGCTACCGAGCGCGCCTTCGACCGCCGTCTCAACCTCTACCTTCGTACCCTGATCGCCGAAGTCGCAACGCCCGACGAGCCGCCTGACCGTCAGTTCCAGTCGCTCGGCGAGCCCCTGTTCGAACTGCCGTTGTCCGGCTGGTACTGGCAGATCACCCGTACCGACACCGAGAAGCCCGAGCTGCGCGCGTCGCGCTCGCTGTGGGACAAAAAGCTGCCGAAGCTCGAAGAGCACGGCGCCGACTTGACCGCGGCCGGCATCCGTCAAGGCTACGTCGATGGTCCCGAGGGCCAGAACCTGCGGATGGTGGAGCGGCCGGTCGATCTCGGTGCCGACGGCAAGTTTCTGGTCAGCGTGGCCGGCGATGCCAGCGAGATTTTCGACGAAACCCGCAGTTTCGATTATTACCTCGGCGGCACCTTCGCCGCGCTGTCGGTCGTGCTGGTTCTGACCACGATCTTCCAGGTTCGCTTCGGCCTCGCGCCGCTGAAACGCATTTCAGAATTGATCGCCGATATCCGCTCCGGCCGCGCCGAACGGCTCGAGGGTGAATTTCCCGTCGAGATCGCGCCGCTGGCGCGCGAGACCAATGCGCTGATCGATGCCAACCGCGAGATCGTCGAGCGCGCACGCACCCATGTCGGCAATCTCGCGCACGCCATCAAGACGCCGTTGTCCGTCATCGTCAACGAGGCTTCCACCCGTCTCGCCGATCCATTCGCGGCAAAGGTCCTGGAGCAGGCCGACGTGATGCGCGATCAGGTCGCGCACCACCTCGAGCGCGCGCGCATCGCCGCGCGTCTCACCATCATCGGCACGGTTACCGAAGTGGCGCCGGCGATCGAGGCGCTGCGCCGGACCATGGAGAAGATCCACCGCGGGCGCGGCATCGCCATCGGGGTCGAGGCCGATGCGCAGGCGAAATTTCGCGGCGAGCGGCAGGACCTCGAGGAGATGGCCGGCAACCTCGTCGACAACGCCTGCAAATGGGCGGCATCGCAAGTGTTCATCGAGGTGCTGGTAGAGCGGCCGGCCGAGCCCGGCGCCAGCCCGATGCTGCGGATCATCGTCGACGACGATGGGCGCGGGTTGTCGGCGGCCGAGCGCGCGCAGGTCTCGCGCCGCGGCCAGCGCCTCGACGAGTTGAAGCCGGGTTCCGGGCTGGGGCTGTCGATCGTGATCGATCTTGCGGCCTTGTATGGCGGCAGCCTTGCGCTCGGCAACGCGCCGATCGGCGGCTTGCGGGCCGAACTGCTGCTGCCGGGGGTGTGAGGCCGTTTGCGTCAGCACCGCGGCAGCAGGAACCCACGCCGTCCCCCAATTCCGTTATTCCTAAACGACTTCTTAACGTCGGCGCTTTTATGATGATTGGTGGACGCGTTTCGGCGTCCGCGCCACCCAGCGTGCATACCGGACGCATGAGCCAGACATCGATCGAGCGGCTGAGGGATTATCTCGCGCAGCTTCCGCCGCAGTCGCAGGCGTTGCTGATGCGGGAGTTCGAGCGCGCCATCGAACGCGGCGAAGATACCACCGTTGCCAGCTTCGTGCTCGAACAGTTGCGCAAAATCGTGCGCGGTACCGACGAGGAAGCGCAGCCCCGCACCGAGGACCCGGCGCGGCTGTTGTTCCGCCCGCTCGAGCCGTTTCTCGTCGAAGGCAATTTTCCGGTACGGCCGGGTCAGGTCCGCCGCGCCTCGCTGCTGCCGGTGTGGCAATGGCTGGTTCGCGACGGTGCGCCCGACCAGGCGCGCGAATTCGAAGCGGCGCTGGCCCGGGTGCGGGAAACCGGAACGACGTCCGATCTCGAAGCGGCGATCCGTAAATTCCAGCACGCCGCCGCTGATGCGATCTGCTCGGTCGCCACGCCCCTGCCCGGCGGGGACAAGCAGCGCGCGCTGGCCCGCGTCGGTCCACCCAATGTGATCGAGGATCTGCTGCCGATCGGCTCGGTCTTGCAAGCCCGCGAAGCGCTCGACACCCTCAATGGCCGGGTTCCCGGCTTCTTGCGGATATTCGCGGATTCGCAGATTGCATCGGCAGGCGCCGCGCTCAACGTCCCTTCGCTGCAGACCCCGCAACTGCTGCCGTTCGCGCTGTCGCTGATCATGCAGCGGCTGACCGCGCCGTGGCAAATTATCCGCCTCGCCATCAGAATGGCTGCGTCCGACGATGAGATCCGCGTTGCCGCAACTCCCTACGGCGTTGCCGTCACCATCGTGCTGCACGATCTGTCCTTCGTCGCGGCCAGCCTGCGGACGGACATCAAGCGCGGCCATTTCGATAACGTCTCCGAACATCTCAAGACCCTTCACGATGGCGTGCGCGGACTGCGGACCGAACTTGATCTCCGCAACGATTCGGTGTGGGGCAAACAATTGGCGTCGATCCGGGCCGATATTTCCAACGCCCTGCAATCGGAAATCGACAGCGTGCCCGGCCGCGTCCGGCGTCTCCTGCGCCAGCGCCCTGACAAGGATATTCCCGCCGGCGCCAGGCTCGACGCCGGTGAGGTCGACGAGACCGCTGCATTGATCGATTTCGTCGCGGTGTGCCGCACCTACGCCAGCGAACTCGCGATCAACGAGGTCACGTTGCGGACTTATTCGGACCTGCAACATTATGTCGAGCATTCCACCGAGGCGCTGGTGCAATCGCTGCGCGCCAGCGACGCCAAGACCCGCGCCTACCGGCAGATGCAGGTCACGGCCGCAATCCGCTTCTGCGAGGTATTGTTCGGCGCCGACTACGCGACGCTGATGAGCAGGGCGGCTGAAAACGCGCTGACCGGCGAGCGCAAACCATCTCGCGCCGGATAAAAATATAAAAAAGATAGTGAGACGCCCCGTTACAATTTCCGGTTGACTCGATCCACGCGGAAACGTACCGTTTTTGGTATGAACCCAGTCATCAATTTCGTTGAATTTGAAAACCGCGTGATCTCGGCGACATACCGGAACCTCATGATCGGGGCAAAGGTTGTGCTGGTCGACAAGACCAGCGGGGAACAGTTGCCCGATCCGGTCACCGCGATTGCGTCTCCGGCCCCCAACGGCTCGCTGAGGATCAGGCTGCCTGACTCCGTCAAACCGGGGGCCTATTTTCTGAAAGCCCTTAACGCGCACGGCGACTATGCGGCGCAAAGCGTCGAGTTTTACGTCAACTGATGCGCTGTTTCTCGGGGTTTTTGAGGATTGCCGCACTTTAAGAATTGTCAATTGCCCGGCTTGGCGCCCGTGGTGTAAAGCGGCGCATTGGCGCTTCCCGTGTGGGCGCCGTTCGCTCGGAACCCGCTCGATGAGTCTGTGGTTTGTGTTCGCGCTGATGACGGCCGCGGCGATCTTCGCCGTGCTTTGGCCGTTGGGCCGGGGCGGCCGGCCGCAGCACGATGCCAGCGAGGCGGTCGTCTACAAGGATCAACTCTCCGAGATCGATCGCGACGTTGCCGCCGGGCTGATTGGTCGTCCCGAAGCGGAGGCCGCGCGCGTCGAGATCAGTCGCCGCCTGCTGGCGGCAGTGGATAATCAGCGCGATCCGCCGCTCGCATCGAACATCAGGTTGCGCCGTTCGGCGGCAGTCATAGCCCTGGTTGGACTGCCGATCGTGGCGGTTGCGCTTTACCTGCCGCTCGGCTCGCCACAGCTCGGCGATTTTCCGCTGGCACAACGCATCCGCGCGCCCGACGCGACCCAGCCGCTCGACAATCTGGTGGCGCAGGTCGAGCAGCACCTGGAGAAAAATCCAACCGATGGCCGTGGCTGGAACGTGCTCGCGCCGGTGCTGGCGAGGCTCGGTCGTTACGATGACGCGGTCCGGGCCTATCGCAATTCGATCACCTATGATGGCGACAGCGCGGAGCGCCGGGCCGATCTCGGCGAAGCCCTTGCCGCCGCGGCGGGTGGCGTCGTCACAACGGAGGCCAAGGCCGAATTCGAGCGCGCCATCGCGTTGAATGCGGATGAGGTCAAAGCGCGCTACTTCCTTGGGCTTGCCGCCGAGCAGGACGGCCGCACTGCGGAGGCCGTATCCATCTGGCGCGCGATGCTCGCGAACGCGCCGACCGATGCGCCGTGGCGTCCACTCATTCAGTCTGCATTGGCGCGGGTCGGCGGTTCCACCGCGCCGGTGCTGTCCGATGATGCGGTGGCCGCGGCAAAAGACATGAATGAGACCGACCGTGGCGCGATGATCCGTGGCATGGTCGAGCGCCTTGCCGGCCGATTAAAGCAAAACGGCGACGACGTCGAGGGATGGTTGCGGCTGGTACGCGCCTATATGGTAATGGGCGATCGCGACAAGGCGAAGAGCGCGCTGACCGACGCCCGTCAGGCCGTCGCCAACGACGCGGAGCGGCTGCGGCAACTGAACGAGGGCCTGAAAAATCTCGGGCTGGATGGATGAGCATGATGCCCAAAGGCGTGCAGCGGTTTCCGGATAACGTCATGCGCAGGAACAGAGGCCACGCATGACGCGCAAGCAGCGGCGTTTGACGATCATCGGCGGTTCGCTCGCGGTGCTGGCGCTCGCGGCGGCGCTGGTGCTGAATGCGATGCGCGATTCGATCGTGTTCTTCTCGACGCCGGCGATGGTGGCGGAGAAACATATCGAGGCGGGCAAACGTTTCCGGTTGGGCGGGCTGGTGCAGCCGGGATCACTGGTGCGCGGCGACAACCTTGCGGTCACGTTTAGTGTCGCCGACGGCAGCGCCACGTTGCCTGTTTCCTACAAGGGAATTCTCCCCGATCTGTTTCGTGAAGGGCAGGGCGTGGTCGCCGAAGGCGCGCTCGACTCATCCGGCGTGTTCAAGGCCGACACCGTGCTTGCCAAGCATGACGAGACCTACATGCCCAAGGAGGTCGCGGACGCGCTGAAGAAGCAGGGGCACTGGAAGGACGATTACGGCAGAAAGCCGGATTATAGCGCAAAATCCGTGGCCGGAACTTCCCTTGCGCCGCAAGCGAAACAAGGTATTCCACAGTGATCGCGGAAGCCGGACATTACGCGCTGGTGCTGGCGCTGGCCTTGGCCCTGATCCAGTCGACTTTGCCGATCCTCGGCGCGCGTTGGCGCGATCCCGCGCTGATGAATGTCGCGCGCTCGACGGCGCTCGCGCAACTGCTGTTCGTGGCGGCGTCGTTCGCCGCGCTCGTTACGTTGCATGTCACTTCGGATTTTTCCATCGTCAACGTGTTCGAGAATTCGCATTCGCTAAAGCCGCTGATTTACAAGATCACCGGCGTGTGGGGCAATCATGAGGGCTCGATGCTGTTGTGGGTGTCGATCCTGGCGCTGTTCGGCGGTCTCGTCGCGGCATTCGGCAACAATCTGCCGCTGTCGCTGCGCGCCCATGTGCTGGCGGTGCAGGCCTGGATCGCCAGCGCGTTCTATCTGTTCATCCTGATCACCTCGAACCCGTTCCTGCGCATCGCCAATCCGCCGATCGAGGGGCGCGACCTCAATCCGGTGCTGCAGGACATCGGGCTGGCGGTGCATCCGCCGATGCTCTATCTCGGCTATGTCGGATTCTCGATTTCGTTTTCCTTCGCCGTCGCCGCCTTGCTCGAAGGCCGGATCGACGCGGCATGGGCCCGCTGGGTACGGCCGTGGACGCTGGTGGCGTGGATATTCCTTACGCTCGGCATCGCGATGGGCTCGTACTGGGCCTATTACGAGCTCGGCTGGGGCGGCTGGTGGTTCTGGGATCCGGTCGAGAACGCTTCCCTGATGCCGTGGCTCGCGGGCACCGCGCTGCTGCATTCCGCGGTGGTGATGGAAAAGCGCAATGCGCTCAAGGTCTGGACCATCCTGCTCTCGATCCTGACGTTCTCGCTGTCGCTGCTCGGCACCTTCCTGGTGCGCTCGGGCGTGCTGACCTCGGTACACGCG
The DNA here is from genome assembly GCA_963761395.1 of uncultured Alphaproteobacteria bacterium. Lineage (GTDB taxonomy): Bacteria > Pseudomonadota > Alphaproteobacteria > Rhizobiales > Xanthobacteraceae > Bradyrhizobium. Next base: position 43,455 of record CAVXHU010000017.1, on the reverse strand, counting down.
TTTGCAACAGATCCGACGCGCGGCGTGTTTATCCTGCTGATCCTCTGCATCTTCATCGGCGGCAGCCTGACGCTGTACGCCTGGCGGGCGTCGGCGCTGAAGCAGGGCGGCCTGTTCGCGCCGATCTCGCGCGAAGGCGCGCTGGTGCTTAACAACCTGTTCCTCACTACCGCCTGCGCGACGGTGTTCATCGGCACGCTGTATCCGCTGGCGCTGGAGGTCCTGACCGGCGAAAAGATTTCGGTGGGCGCGCCGTTTTTCAATCTCACCTTCGCACCGCTGTTCCTGCCGTTGATGATCGCGGTGCCGTTCGGGCCATTGCTGGCGTGGAAACGCGGCGATCTTCTCGGCGCGGCACAGCGCCTGACCGCCGCCGGCGTCGCGGCATTGTTCGCGATCGCGGTGCTGTGGGCGTGGACGCGCGGCGGCAGCGCCTTCGCTCCGCTCGCCATTGGGCTTGCCGTCTTTGTCATCGCGGGCGCCTTGAGCGACCTCGCCGAGCGCACCGGGCTTTTCCGCGTGCCGTTCGGAACCGCGATGCGGCGCGCGCGCGGATTGCCGCGCTCGAGCTGGGGCACGGTGTTCGCGCATGCCGGGGTCGGCGTTGCCCTGATCGGGATCGTCTGCGAAACCACGTGGAACAGCGAATACATCGGATCGATGAGGCCCGATGACGTCGCAAAGATCGCCGGCTACGAGTTGAAACTCGACGGCGTGACGCAGCGGCAGGGGCCGAATTTTCGCGAAATGGTGGCGCAGTTCACGGTGAGCCTCGATGGTAAGCTGCTCAGCACGATGACGCCGTCGAAGCGCAATTTTACCACGCGGGCGATGTCGACCACCGAAGCAGCGCTGCTGACGCGCGGCGCAAGCCAGCTCTATATCTCGCTGGGCGATACCGCCGCCGACGGCGCGATCGCAGTGCGCATCTATCATAAGCCGCTGGTGCTGCTGATCTGGTTCGGCCCCGTGCTGATGGCGGTCGGCGGCATGCTGTCGCTGTCGGATCGCCGGCTGCGGGTCGGCGCGCCGAAGCCCGCCAAGGTGCCGCGTGGATTGCAGGCGGCGGAATAGATTCTTCGTCATCCTGAGAAGCCGCGCCGCGGCGTCTCGAAGGATGAGAATTTCTGGCTACGCCATCCTTCGAGACGCATCCTTCGGATGCTGCTCAGGATGAGGAAAAGAGGCGAAATGCGGAAGCTGATCGCGATTTCATTTGTCTTGTTGATGGCGGCTCTTGCCGCATCGGCTGCTTACGCCGTGCAGCCTGACGAGATCATGTCCGATCCCGCCAGGGAATCGCGGGCGCGGGATTTGTCGCGCGAACTGCGCTGCATGGTGTGCCAAAACCAGTCGATCGACGATTCCGAAGCGCCGCTGGCGCGCGATCTGCGGCTGTTGGTGCGCGAGCGGATCGCGGCCGGCGACAGCGACGCCCAGGTGATCGATTTCCTGGTGGCGCGTTATGGCGAGTTCGTGCTGCTGAAGCCGCGACTCAACCCCCACACCTGGTTGTTGTGGCTATTGCCGCCGCTGGCGCTGGTCGGAGGCGGGCTGGCGCTGTGGATACACGGCCGGAGACGCTCGGGATCTACGGCAGCGGACGATCCGTCCCGGTTCCAACTGACCGCGGAAGAACAAGCGCGGCTGGAACGGCTGATCGCGACGGAACCGTCACCGGACAAGCCGGTTTAGCGCCTCGCTGTAAGCCATTTTCGCACCTGCGATAAGGCGTTTTTCGCCTGCGATAAACTGCCGCATTCATTCACGCCTTTATTACGAAAGTTTAATTCCGCCGCCAGCGCGCCGTAAGGCGAAAGCCCCCATGTTCAGGCCTGTAAGGTGCTCGTCCCGGCACCATCGATTTCATGCTCTGGAGACTCCTTAATGACCGACCGTCCCACCGATCTTTCGTCTCTTCCATCTTATCAATCGCCCCGCCGTTCGCTGTTCTCCGCGCGCAAATTTGCGCTCATGGCGTCGGTCGTTGCCGGCCTCGGTGCCGCCGTTTACGGCTTCGGCCCGTCGCCTGACCCCGCAAATATCTTCAGCAGCGCGGCGCATGCGCAGGTCAACAATGAAGTCCGCAAGGTGGAGAGGCCCGTCGGTTTCGCCGATATCGTCGAGCGCGTGAAGCCGTCGGTGATTTCGGTGAAGGTCAATATCAACGAGAAGGTCGCCAAGGACGATAGCTCCAGCAATAGCGACGACTCGCCGTTCCAGCCGGGCTCGCCGATGGAGCGCTTCTTCCGCCGCTTCGGCGGACCTGATGGTTTGCCTCCGGGCCTGCGCGGTGGACCCCGCGGCGGACGCGGCGTGGTGACCGGCCAGGGCTCCGGCTTCTTCATTTCTCCCGACGGCTATGCCGTCACCAACAACCACGTCGTCGACGGCGCCGACAAGGTCGAAGTCACGACCGACGACGGCAAGACCTATTCCGCCAAGGTAATCGGCACCGACGCGCGCACCGACGTCGCCCTGATCAAGGTCGAAGGCGGTTCGGACTTCCCGTTCGCCAAGCTTTCGGAGAGCAAACCCCGGATCGGCGACTGGGTGCTGGCGGTCGGTAATCCGTTCGGCCTCGGCGGCACCGTCACGGCCGGCATCGTCTCGGCCAGCGGCCGCGACATCGGCAACGGTCCGTATGACGATTTCATCCAGATCGACGCGCCCGTAAACAAGGGTAACTCCGGTGGCCCGGCCTTCAACACCGAAGGCGAAGTGATGGGCGTCAACACCGCGATTTATTCGCCGTCAGGCGGCAGCGTCGGTATCGCGTTCTCGATCCCGTCGACCACCGTGAAGAACGTGATTGCCCAGCTCAAGGACAAGGGCTCGGTCAGCCGCGGATGGATCGGTGTCCAGATTCAGCCGGTCACGGCTGATATCGCCGACAGCCTCGGCCTGAAGAAGGCTGAAGGCGCGCTGGTTGCGGAACCCCAGGCCAACGGTCCGGCGGCCAAGGCCGGCATCGAATCCGGCGATGTGATCACGGCGGTGAATGGCGAGACGGTCAAGGATGCCCGGGAACTCGCCCGCACCATCGGCGGTCTCGCGCCCGGCAATGCGGTGAAGCTCAACGTGCTCCACAAGGGCCAGGACAAGGTCGTCAACCTGACCCTCGGCCAGTTGCCGAATTCGGTGGAAGCCAAGGCTGACACCGACAAAAACGACAAGGGCGCTGCGCCCCGCGGCACCGACGTGCCGAAGCTCGGTCTGACGCTGGCGCCCGCCAACAGCGTTGCCGGCGCCGGCAAGGATGGCGTCGTCGTCACCGAGGTCGATCCGAAGAGTGCGGCGGCAGAGCGTGGCTTCAAGGAAGGCGACGTGATTCTGGAAGTCGCTGGAAAGAGCGTCACCAATGCCGGCGACGTGCGCGAAGCGATCAACGCCGCGCGCACCGACAACAAGAACAGCGTTCTGATGCGCATCAAGAGCGGCGGATCCTCGCGGTTTGTCGCGGTGCCGCTCGCAAAGGGCTGAGCATCAAGCGTTCGGGAGCATGATCCGGAAAGTGGAAGCCGGTTTTCCCTCGGGACAAACCGAAGTGTTTGCCCGGAGATCATGCTCAAACAAAGAGATGAGACCATGATTCCGATTAAATCGGATCATGGTCGAGGAGATGGAGGGTGTCGCCGGCATTAGTCGCCCCCGCCGACGGCTCTTTCCGGGGGGCGGGTCAAGAAGCCCGCTCCCTTCAGTTACCTTCCGGTGGAATACGCCCCCCTCCGTCGGAAGGTCATAAGGGCGGTGAGGTCCCCCAGCTTCACCGCCCGCTTTTTTGGGTTAATCGAGAGGTGTCAGGTCGTCTTGCATGAGGATGCCGACCGCGCCATGGTGACAGAAGGCTGGCCCCACTTGACCGCAACCGACCCCCAGATGCGCCTTTTGATCATCGAAGACGACCGCGAATCCGCCGACTATCTGGTCAAGGCGTTTCGCGAAGTTGGATACGTCGCCGATCTCGCCAGCGATGGTGAGGAAGGGTTGGCGCTCGCCAGCACCGGCGACTATGACGTGCTGGTGATCGACCGGATGCTGCCGAAACGCGACGGCCTGTCGCTGATCGGTACGCTCCGCGAGAAGGGCAATCGCACGCCGGCGCTGATTCTCTCGGCGCTCGGACAGGTGGACGACCGCATCAAGGGTTTGCGCGCCGGCGGCGACGATTACCTGCCAAAACCCTATTCATTCGCCGAACTGCTGGCGCGGGTCGAAGTGCTGTCGCGCCGCCATGGCGGCCCGGCCGAGGAAACCACCTATCGCGTCGGCGATCTCGAGCTCGATCGGCTTTCGCATCGGGTGGCGCGCGGCAAGGACGAATTGACGCTGCAGCCGCGCGAGTTTCGGCTGCTGGAATATCTGATGAAGCATGCGGGGCAGGTGGTGACGCGAACCATGCTGCTGGAAAACGTCTGGGACTATCATTTCGATCCGCAGACCAACGTCATCGACGTGCATATTTCGCGGCTGCGTTCCAAGATCGACAAAGGCTTCGACCGGCCGTTGCTTCATACGATTCGCGGCGCGGGGTACATGATCCGTGACGGCATTCGGTAAGCTGATCCGAACCACGGCGTTCCGGTTGACGCTGGTCTACCTGTTTTTGTTTGCGCTGTTTGCCGCCTCGCTGTTGGGCTATTTCGCCTGGAACACGCGCCGGCTGATCACCGAACAGATCACCACCACGGTGAACGCGGAAACCGGCGAGATCAGCGAGATCTTCGGGCGGCGCGGACTGCGCGGTCTGATTGCCACGATCGAGAACCGGGCGCTGCGACCCGGCGCCAATCTCTATCTCGTGACCGCGCCGACCGGGCAGGCGCTCGCCGGAAATGTCGGCTCGCTCGCGCCGGGGGTGATGGCGACATCAGGCTGGTCAGAGACCGCCTATCGGCGGCTCGACGATCAGGACACCGCGGATCATCGCGCGCTGGTGCGCGTCACCGAACTGAGCAGCGGCTTCCGGCTCCTGATCGGGCGCGATCTGGAGGAACGCAGGCGGCTGTTCGGCATTGTCGCGAAAGCCGCGCAATGGTCGATATTGATTGTCGTGGTGCTCGGCCTTGGTGGCGGCATCTTTGTCGCGCGGCGTGTGCTGCGGCGTATCGACGCCATGACCGGCACCACCCGGCGCATCATGGCGGGCGATCTGAGCGGGCGATTGCCGGTCGGACGCAGTGGCGACGAGCTCGACCGTTTGGCGGAAAACCTCAACGCCATGCTGGAGCGGATCGAAGCCCTGATGATGGGGCTGAAGGAAGTTTCCGACAACATCGCCCACGATCTGAAGACGCCGCTGACACGGCTGCGCAATCGCGCCGAAGAGGCGCTGGCGACATCCGGCAGTGAGGCCGAATACCGCAACGCGCTGGAGCGAACCATCGAGGAATCCGATGGCCTGATCCGCACCTTCAATGCGCTGTTGATGATCGCGCGCGCCGAGTCCGGCCAGGCGCGGGGAAATATGGACGACTTTGACGCCGCCGAAGTGGCCAACGGTATTCACGAACTCTACGAACCGCTTGCGGAAGACGACGGCATGAGGTTGCGCGTCAAGACCGTGCCGACCCGCCTTCACGGCAACCGCGAATTGATTAGTCAGGCGCTGGCCAACCTCGTCGAGAATGCGATCAAATACGGCAAACCCCTCCCATCAGCGCAGCCGCTGAGCGCCGGCGCGGTCGCCGGCTCCGATGGAAGAGAGATTCTGATCGAGGCGCGTCGCGACGGCGATCAGGTGCTGCTCAGCGTCACCGACCACGGGCCGGGCATCCCGGAGGCCGATCGCAGACATGCGGTGGAACGATTTGTTCGGCTCGAGGCGAGCCGCACCCAGCCCGGCTCCGGTCTTGGGCTAAGTCTGGCGTCGGCGGTGGCGACGTTGCATGGCGGTGAACTCAGGCTCGGCGATGCCCACCCGGGGCTTACCGCGACACTGGCCATCCCGGCGTCGGCGGGCGCCGGCGACAGGCTTGCGGCTCAAACGCCGGATGTGCCACAGAAGGTGGCATGATTCCATCCGCGAAGGGCGACGCGGACCAACATCGTCTGGCCGCGCGGTTCGTGGACGGGCCGCATGTGTCCGCTCCCGATCAAGCCGAGCAGCGACTGGCGGACTGGCTGACCGGTCTCGCGCCGGAGCAGGCGGCTGCGATCGACGATCTCGTCGTCCGATTTCCCCTCGCCGGCACCATTCTTTTCGGCATCGCGGAAGCCTCTCCCTATCTTTTCGATTCTGTCCGCGCCGACGCCGCGCGACTGATCCGGCTGCTCGACTGCGAGCCGGAGCCCTATCTGGCGCAACTTATCGAAGACGCCTGCCGCGACGTATCAGAAGCATCAAGCGAAGCCGACGTGATGCAGTTGCTCCGCCGCATGAAATCGGAGGCCGCGCTGCTGATTGCGCTGTGCGACATTGGCGGGGTCTGGCCGGTGATGCAGGTGACGGCGGCGCTGACCGACCTTGCGGTCGCGTCGGTGCAATCGGTGCTGCGCTTTTTGTTGCGGCAGGAAGCGGCGCGGGGAAGATTGGCGCCGCCCGACCCCGACCAGCCTGAAGACAGTAGCGGTCTGATCGTGCTCGCCATGGGCAAGATGGGCGCGGGCGAGCTGAATTACTCCAGCGATATCGATCTGATCGTATTTTTCGATCCCGCCGCGCCGACGCTTGCGCCTGATATCGAACCGCAGCCGTTCTTCGTGCGCGTCACCCAGGGCCTGTCCCGGCTGCTGCAGCAGCGCACCGGCGACGGTTACGTGTTCCGCGTCGATCTGCGGCTGCGGCCGGACCCCTCTTCGACGCCGGTGGCGATCTCAACCGCCGCGGCGCTGCACTATTATGAGCGGGAAGGGCGGACCTGGGAACGCGCGGCCATGATCAAGGCGCGGGCCTGCGCCGGCGACGCCGGGGCCGGCGAGGCGCTGATTGCGGAAATCGCACCCTTCGTCTGGCGCAAGCATCTGGATTTCGCGGCACTTGCCGACGTCCATGACATGAAGCGGCAGATGCAGACGTTTCGCGGGCAAAGCGAGATCGCGGTCGAGGGCCACAATGTCAAGATCGGCCGCGGCGGCATCCGCGAGATCGAGTTTTTCGCGCAGACCCAGCAGTTGATCGCCGGCGGCCGGCATCCCGAATTGCGGGTGCGGCCGACGCTGGAAGCCCTCAATGTGCTGGCGTCGAACAACTGGATCACCTTCGAGGCGCGCGACGAACTGACCGCGGCCTATGAGTTCCTGCGGCGGGTCGAGCATCGGCTGCAGATGGTCGCGGACGAGCAGACCCATACGCTGCCCGACGATGTCGCGGCGGTAGAGCGCTTCGCCGGGTTTTTCGGCTACGACAGCCGCGAGGCGTTCGCCAGGGATCTGCTTGGCCATCTCAATGTCGTGCAGGGGCATTACGGCAAGCTGTTCGAAGGCGATCCGACCGGTACCGCGAAACTGCCGGCGGCGGATTACAGCGCGGGCCCGGACGATCCGCGCCTGCTTGAACATCTGGCCACGCTTGGGTTCAAGCAGCCGGTCATGGTGGCGCAGACCGTGCGGCAATGGATGGTCGGTGACTATCGCGTGTTCAGGATGGAACAGACGCGGACCGCATTCGTCGAGTTCGTTCCGGCGCTGATTGTCGGCCTGGCGCACGCCGAAGAACCCGACCACGCGGTGACGGCCTTCGACCGCTTCCTGCAGGCGCTGCAGCGCGGCGGACGGCTGATTTCCCTGCTCAGCCAGAACCGCGACCTGGTGGCGCTGGTGGCGCTGATTCTCGGCGCCGCGCCGCGCCTCGGCGACATGCTGGCGCGGCAACCGCAGATCATGGACGGGCTGATCGATCCGCGTTTCTTCGGCGCGATGCCGGACCAGCGCGAATTGTCCGCGCGCCTCGCCGCGACGCTCGCGGACGCGAATTCCTACGAAGAGTTCCTCGATCGGTTGCGATTGTTCGGCCAGGAAAGCCTGTTCCTGATCGGCACCCGGATCCTGTCCGGCACGGTTTCCGCGCAACAAGCCAGCGTCGCATTCGCCGACGTCGCCGAGGGCATCGTCCATACCGTGCATGGCCTGGTGACCGATCGGTTCGCGGCCCAGCACGGCCGGATCAAGGGGCAGGAGACCGCGATCCTGGCGATGGGCCGGCTGGGCAGCCGCGAGATGACCGCCTCGTCCGATCTCGATCTGATCCTGCTCTATGATTTCGATCCCGAACACCCGGACTCCGACGGCGCGCGATCGCTGCAGGGCGCGCATTATTTCGCGCGCTTCACCCAGCGGCTGATCAGCGCCTTTACGACGCGGACCAATTACGGCGTGCTCTACGAGGTCGATATGCGGCTGCGGCCATCGGGGCGGGCAGGCCCGGTGGCGTCCCATATCAAATCATTCGCCGAATACCAGGATCGCGAGGCCTGGACCTGGGAACACATGGCGCTGACCCGGGCGCGGGTGATTTCATCCTCGCCCGGCTTTCGCGCCAGAATCGAAAACATCATTCGCGAGGTGCTGACCCGGCCGCGCGACGCCGCCGAGCGTCGCCAGCGACGTGGCGGAGATGCGCCGCGCCATTGCGCTGGAGAAGGGCGAAGACGACATCTGGGACCTGAAATATGCCGCCGGCGGCATGGTCGATATCGATTTCATCGCGCAATATCTCCAGCTGGTTCACGCCGCCGGCAAGCCGGACATTCTCGACGTCTCGACGCTGCACGTGCTCGACAACGCCGCGCGGCTCGGCGTCCTGCCGCAATCATCGGCGGAAGTCCTGCGCTCGGCGACGCGGCTCTATCATGATCTCACTCAAATCCTGCGGCTCTGCGTCAGCGAAAGGTTCAAGCCGGAAACATCAGGCGAAGATCTGTTGCGCGTGATGGCGCGGGCCGGCGACGCACCGGATTTTTCATCGCTCGAGGCGCGGGTCAAGGAGACCCAAACCGAGGTGCGCCGGGTGTTTGGCGAAATTGTCGAAGGCAGGAATTAGGCTAGGCGGCGACGGAAATCTTCGCTCTGGCCTTGCGCGCATCGCGCGGCAGCGACACGCAGACCACGGTGCCGGTGCCGAGCTTGGAGCGCAACCGCATCGATCCGCCATGCAGATCGGTCAGCGAGCGCGCGATAGCCAGTCCAAGCCCCGAGCCGTGATAGGTCTTGGTGAGCTGGCTCTCGACCTGCTCGAACGGTCGGCCGAGCCGTAGCAGCGATTGCGGCGCGATCCCGATGCCGGTATCGGCGATCATCAGCACGATTGAATCGCGGAGCAGGCGGCTGCGGACCACCACCTTGCCGCCATCGGGCGTAAATTTCACCGCGTTGGACAGCAGGTTGACGATGATCTGCTTGATGGCGCGGCGATCCGCCACCACCGAAATGCTTCCCTCGATATCCGCGTCGAGCACCAGGTTCTTGTCGTCGGCGCGCCCCGACACCACGCGCAGCGATTCCGCCAGCGTCTTCGACAGATCGAGCGGCTCCATGTCGAGCTTCATCCGGCCGGCTTCGATCTTCGACATATCCAGGATGTCGTTGATCACTTCGAGCAGATAGTGGCCGCTGGTCAGGATATCGTGACAGTATTCCTGATACTTTTCCGAACCGAGCGTTCCGAACATGCCGCTTTCCATGATCTCGGAAAATCCGATGATGGCATTGAGCGGCGTGCGCAGCTCGTGGCTCATATTGGCAAGGAATTTGGATTTGGTCTGGTTGGCTTCCTCGGCGCGGGTTTTTTCCTCGGAATATTTTTCGGCGAGGTCGGCGAGTTCGATGGCTTGCCGTTCGAGCTCGGTCTGCGAGCGTTTCAGGTCGATCACGGTGGCGCGCAGGCGCAGGTCGTTGTCGACCAGTTTCTGTTCGTGCTCCTTGATGCGGGTGATGTCGGTTCCGACCGAGACGTAGCCGCCATCCTTGGTGCGACGCTCGCTGATATGCAGCCAGCTGCCGTCGTCGAGTTGCGCCTCGAAGGTGCGCGCGCCCGGCGTCTGGGCGCCGGTTTCGTGCAGCCGGCTGCGGACCTCCGGCATGCTGCCGACTTCGATCACGGTTTCATAGGAGGTGCCCGGCGTGACTGCCGAATCCGGCAGCTTGTGCAGCCGCTGGAAATGCGAGTTGCAGAGCACCAGGCGGTCACCGGCGTCCCACAGCACGAAGGCTTCCGGGATGGTCTCGATCGCGTCGCGCAGCCGCAAGTCGGCCTCCACCGTCTTCTCGGCGAGGCTCTTTTGCTCGGTGATGTCGACCGCGATGCCGATCAGGTGGATGCCGGCATCGGCCGCGCCCTGGCTCAGCTCGCAGCGGACCCGCAGCCAGATCCAGTGGCCGTCGGTGTGCTGCATGCGGAAGGTCTGGTCGATGTGATCGATTTTTGAGGAAATGAGCTGATCGGCGATCGCGAACAGGTCGATGTCATCGGATTTCACCAGCGCGTTGACCTCGCCGAAAGTCAGGAGGTCGCTGCGGGTGTCGAGCCCCAGCATCGTGAACATCGATTGCGACCAGAAGATTCGGCCGCGCGACAGGTCCCAATCCCACAATCCGCAGCGTCCGCGATTGAGCGCGGTGTCTATTCGGCCGCGCACGGCGTCATTGATGAGATCGCCTTCGCGCGCGCGGGTCGATTGCCAGTGGAATGCAAAGCCCAGGATCAGCACCACAAAGCCGGTGGTGGCGGACAGCGTCACCGACAAGGCCGCGTCCGAGCGCCAAAGCGAGTCGACCTTTTCCTGGATGATGATGACCTGGCCGGGCAGCGATTTGACGAGGTGCTGAACCGCCAGCGCGCTGCTGCCGTTCGGCAAGGTGATGTCGGTGACGCCGGCTTGCTGCCCCGGTGCGGTCAGTGGCAGCGCCGCGCTGATGACGTCGAGAACGCCGGCGGTGTCGCCAAACGCAGCTTCGATCGGGACGCGGGCGAGAATGCGCCGGTCGGCGCCGACCACAATGACGTGCCGGCCGGCTGCGACGGCCCATGACGGAATAAGGCCGGGCAGCAGAAGCTGCAGGCGCTCGAACGTTGCCGCGCGTTCCTGCCGGACGGAAGCGATGCGGTCGAGACGCTCGGCAAGAAAGTCGGCGACCGCTGCCAGGTCGCGCTTGAGCGAGGCGCGCTTTTGCCGGTTCTGATCCACCACCTGCACGAACGCGCCGAGGCAAATGGTGATCAGGAAGGCAATGATCAGGGTGGGCACGGCGCGGCGAAGCGCGGGCTCCGCTATCAACAGCCTATGATAGGCCGGTTTCGCGATCGATTGCGCCAATCCCTTGATCGAATCGGATTGGACGCACGCGCTCGCCGCGTGTGCGCGCGCCATGCCTTTGGCCCCCTCGGAAATCTTTTTGCACCCTGTTCGGAAGAACCCCACTCACTTCCGAATCACAGCGATTTGAATCCAGTTTTGGCGGGCTGTCGAGAGTCAACGATTCGTTAATGCAAAATAAATCTTGTCCAACGCAGAATCAGGACTCCGAATGCCCGCAAAAATACGGACTCGGTGAGTCCGAAACAGGAACGCGCCAGGTATTTCGGATTTCGCTACGCGTCCGGCGGCTCGGCGTGGCTGATGACGCGCTTCACGGTCGGAAACGCCCGGCGCAACGCGCGCTCGATCTCGTCGACGTTCTCGTGAACCTTGATCACGCTCATCGAGGGCGCGGCGCGGCAATGGAAGTTCACGATTTCACCGGCGTCGGTATCACGCACCCGCACACTATGGATGTCGTGGATCGCGCTATCGGCGGCAAAGCGCGACAGCGCGGTCTTGATGGCCTCGACGCGGTCGGGCGCGGCATCGGCGCCGACAGGCAATTCCGGCTCCAGCGGCTCGATGTGGGTGTCGACTTCGACGTCCTCGCCGAATTCGTCGCGGATGTTGCGCTCCAGCTCATGGGCGATGGCGTGGGCGGCGGTCAGCGCCATATCGCCGTCGACTTCGAGATCGATGCTGACGGTGAGCTTGCCGCCGAGATCGTGCACGGTGACATGGTGGACGGCGAGACCGGCATTGCGGGCGATCACCATGACGCGCTCGCGTACGCTCTCGTTGTCGCGCGCGACCGGCACGGCGGTGAATGTCAGGTCGGCATCGCCAAGCGCCTTGGCGACCGCTTGCTGCGCCCTGCGTTTGATCTCCTCGACCCGGTCGATCGGATAGGTGCGCGGCACCTGCACGATGGCGTCAATGAAGTGCGTCGAGCCGACCATCCGCACCCGCAACCGTTCGACATCGACCACGCCGGGCACGGTCCTGATCGCCGCTGTGGCTCGCTCCGCCGCGCCTTCGGGGGCGCGGTCGAGCAGGGTTTCCACGGTAGAGCGTGCCAGCCGCAGGCCCAGCAGTGCGATCATCACCGCTACCCCGATGGCGGCGGCGCTGTCACCCCAGCCATAGCCCAGTCCCGAAAGCGCAAGTCCGACGATGACGGCGATCGAGCCAAGCACGTCGGACGCAAAATGCAGCGCATCGGCCTCCAGCGCCTGGCTCTTGGTATCGCGCGCCGCACGATGCAGCGCGCGGGCGCGCCAGAAATTCACGGCGATATCGATCAGCAGCACGATAAACGGGATCGCCGAGATCGTCGGCGGCGGCGCACCTTCGCGCAGACGGCTCCAGGATTCGACCAGAATGCCGCCCGCCAGCACGTAGAGCAACGCGATGACGCCGAGCGCCGACACGCTCTCGAGCTTGCCGTGGCCGTAATGATGTTCCTCGTCGGCGGGGCGGTCGGAGACCCGCACCACCATCCAGGTGATGACGGTCGCGACCACGTCGACCGAAGAGTGCAGCGCTTCGGAGATCAGCGCGAGACTGCCGATGGCGATGCCGACCACGAATTTGGCGGCGGCCATGCTGGCGCTGGCGAAAACCGAAATCGCCGCGACGCGGGATTTGACGGTGTGAACGGAAGCAATCATGGGCGCGGGTTTAGCAGCCCGTCCCGCAACATTAAAGCGCCGATCAAATGCGTTAGTCGCCACTCAGTCGCAGCAACGATTGTTGCGAATTGTTCCTATTTTAAGAACTGCTCGTGCAAGCAAACCAGCTCCATTGGCTCCTGCCAGACCGGATCGGATCAGCCGATATCGCGCGGGAATATCGCTCACAGGATCGGACTCGATGATGACGCCGGATTTGGCTGAGTTGACCCTCAGCGGAAGTCCCGCCAATGCTCAGGGATAACCAACACCAGGAATTTCGACATCGACTACGTCGATACGGGCAGATGATTTACGTTGCCGGAGTTCTTGGGGTGACGTCGCCGCGCTAAGGCAGAAGAGTGTCCGCCGTTCCGGGCCGCCGAGAACACAGGCAATGGCGCGGCGGCCAGCCACCTCTATTCGCTGCAACTCGCGGCCGTCGCGGCTTACTCGAATAAAGGCGTCCTCATCAAAGGATGCGACCCATACGGCCGCCTCGCGATCGAGGCAAATGCCATCTGGAGCTTGCATGTTTCCAAATCGCCGACGAAAGCTCAAGCCGCCGTCGGCCTCTATGTCATACTCGGCCAGACAACCGCCATCCATCTCAGCGACGACGAGCCGACTGTTATCGGCCGAGACCGCAATGCCGTTGGGAAACCGCAATCCATCGGCCACGACGCGTGTCTCGCCGTCGGGCATCACCAGAATGATGCGGCCGACAGGGCCTCGGTCACTCGGCGGGGGCAAATCGAAGCCGAGATCTCCGACATAAGCGCGCCCCAGCCCGTCGACGATCATGTCATCGATCGTCCCTGTGGCTATCCCTGACAGGTCGGCGTAGAGCGAAAGCTGGCCGTCCGCGTAGGTCATCAGACGCTTGCGGAACATCGTCAACACCACGAGCCTTCCATCCGGCAGGACGCCGAGGCCGCAGGGCGTGTCGTCCTCGAACTTCGCGTGCTGTTCGCATTCGCCAGAGGGGGCGAGACTTAGGAGTGTCCGATCCATACAGTCGACGAACCAGAGCCGGCCGGAATGCCAGCGTGGCCCCTCGAAATAGCGCCCGCCGTCGAGCACCCCACTTAGCTTGATCCGTGTCATCATTGCAGTCGCTCATCACCGCAAGCATGGTTGTTGAGCATCATATACACCCAGATCGATGTGGCTGCTTGGCAAAGCTCACTCCGAGGGAGTGCCGGACCACTTCCAAATTTGGAAATTTTCGGACTTGGCAAATGGTTTGTTTGGAGTTCCGCAGTCCGATTGTTGCGAATTGTTCCGACTAAAAAATTGTCCAGTATGCTATCAAGTCCAATATGTAGGGCTGGATCACCGATCTGGAGGCCTTTTTGAGCGGCGAGCGGGTGGAGCGACGGTTGGCGGCGGTGCTGGCGGCGGATGTCGCCGGCTACAGCCGTCTGATGGGCCGCGACGAAGAGCGCACGCTGGCCGATCTGAAGCGGTGTCGGCAGACGCTGCTCGATCCGCAAATCGCGGCGCATCGCGGCCGCATTGTCAAGACCACCGGCGATGGCATTCTGGTCGAGTTCGCCAGCGTGGTGGAGGCCGTGGGTTGCGCTGTGGAAGTCCAGCGCGGCATGGCATTGCAAAACAGCGACGTGTCCCACGACCTCAGGATCGAATTCCGGATCGGCATCCACGTCGGCGACATCATCATCGACGACAACGATATCTTCGGCGACGGCGTCAACATCGCCGCAAGGCTCGAAGGAATAGCGGAACCCGGCGGCGTTTGCATTTCCCGCCAGGTTTACGATCAGATCGAGGGCAAGCTGCCACTGACCTGCCGGCCGCTTGGCCCGCAAAAATTAAAGAATATTTCGAAGGCCGTGGAGGCCTACGCCATCGATGCCGATGGCGCCGCGGCCGGCCCGGTTGAGCCGGAAAACATGAAACTGAAGGTCAACTACTGCCGCGCCAATGACGGCGTGCGGCTCGCCTACGCGGCCGTGGGCAGCGGGCCGCCGCTGGTGAAGACGGCGAACTGGATGAATCATGTCGAATTTGATTGGGAAAGCCCGGACCTTCACCATCTCTATACCGCGCTCGCGCGAGACTTCACGCTGCTACGCTACGATGCGCGCGGCAATGGCCTGTCCGATTGGGACGTGGATAACGTTTCGCTGGATGCCTGGGTCAACGACATCGAGACCGTGGTCGACGCCGCCGGGCTGGATCGATTTCCCCTGTTCGGCATGTCGCAGGGATGCGCCACATCCGTGGCCTTCGCTGTACGGCATCCGGAGCGCGTAACCCATCTCGTTCTCTATGGCGGCTTCGCACGCGGGGCGTATCGCCGCGCGAAGAATGAGCTCGAGCTGCAACAGGCCAAGGCATTGGCGACATTGATCCGCACAGGGTGGGGCAGTGATAGTCCCGTGTTTCGCCAGCTATTCTCGTCGCTGTTCATGCCCGGAGGGACGCCGGAGCAGCTGCAAAGATTTGCCGAGCGGCAACGCAAGACGACGACCGCTGAGTGCGCCTACCGCTATTTCGAGACCACGCGAGACCTGGATGTGACGGACCTGCTGGGCAAGGTCAGGGTACCGACGCTCGTCATGCACAAGCGCGACGACCAGGTGCAACCGTTCGAGGCCGGTCGAGAACTTGCCGCCGGAATTGCCGGCGCCCGGTTCGTGGCATTGCCGGGGCAAAACCACATGCCGCTGACGCAAGACCCCGAAACCGAGCGCATGCTCGAAGAGATCAGGCTGTTCCTGAAAGTGAGATGAGCGTTTCCCGAGCTACAACGTCACCACGATCTTGCCGAGATGCCGGTTGGCTTCCATGTGCTCGAACGCCTTGCCGATATCGTCGAATGCGAACACCTTGTCGATCGGCAATTGCAGCTTGCGCGATTCCACCGCCGGCCAGATATCTTTCCGGACTTCGTCAAAAATCTCGCGGATTTCCTCGATCGAGCGGGTGCGGAAGGTGACGCCGATGTAGTTGATGCGGCGCGCGGCGTGCAGATCGAAATTGAATTCGGCGCGGGTGCCGCCGAGCCTGCCGACATTGACGATGCGGCCCTTGATCTTGGTCGCCGCGAGATTTTGGCTGGCAACCTTGCCCGAGACCTGATCGACGATCAGGTCGACGCCTTCGCCGCCGGTCGCCTTCAGCACCTGATCGACCCAGCCGGGGTCGCTGGAATCCACCGCGAGATCGGCGCCGAATTCCTTCAGCCGGCCACGCCGCGTCGCATCGGTTGACGACCCGATCACGATTTTCGCCCCCTTGAGCTTTGCGATCTGCAGCGCCATCAGGCCGACGCCGGAGCTGGCGCCTTGAATTAAAACGGTCTGGCCGGGCTGCAATGCGCCGTTGGTCACGACCGCATTGTGCATGGTGGCGAGTGCGACGGGCAGGGTGGCCGCTTCCTCGAAATTCATGTTCGAGGGATTGCGAAACAGCCGGCCGTGATCGGCGAGCGTATATTCCGCGAACGCGCCGCCGCCCGATCCCATCACTCTGTCGCCGATCTTGACGCCTTTGGCATCCGGTCCGAGTTCGGCGATCTCGCCGGCCCATTCCATCCCCAGCACGGTGCCGGCGCCGCCGGCGCTGCCATGGGCATGACCCTTGGTCATGCCGAGGTCGGCGCGATTGAGGCCGCAGGCGCGCACGCGGACCAGCACCTGGGTGCCTTTCGGCGACGGGTTTTGCCACGTCGGTAATTTCAGCGCCCTTGGCGCCGTAGACATAGGCCTTCATGGGATCATTCTCTGTTGGAGGGAGGCGAAGCGACCTATTCCGCGGCTTCACGGCGGACGCCGGACATCATGCCTTCGAAGCGGCTCTGAATGATGGCTTCCGCGTCACGCATGATGCGCGACACCAGTTCGGCGCAGGTGGGAATGTCGTGGATCAATCCCTGCACCTGGCCTGCCGACCAGATACCTTCGTCCGCATCGCCTGACGCGTAGACCATCTTGCCGCGCGCGCCGGCCACGAGATCGCGGACCTGCTCGAAGGTCGCGCCTTCCTTCTCCATGGCGACGACCTTGGTACTGACCGCGTTTTTGGCGACGCGCGAGGTGTTGCGCATGGTGCGGAAAATCAGCTCGGTTTCGCGTTCGTCATTGGCGACGATCTTTTCCTTGATCAGCTGATGGATCGGGCTCTCCCTGGTGCACATGAAGCGCGTGCCCATGTTGATGCCCTCGGCGCCCAGCGCAAGGGCTGCGACCAGGCCGCGGCCGTCGCCGAAGCCGCCCGATGCGATCAGCGGAATCTTCACCTTGTCGGCGGCCACCGGGATCAGGATGAGGCCGGGAGTATCGTCTTCGCCGGGATGGCCGGCGCATTCAAAGCCGTCGATCGAGATCGCGTCGACCCCCATGCGCTCCGCCGACAGCGCGTGGCGGACGCTGGTGCATTTGTGCACGACCACGATGCCGTGCTTTTTGAATTCGGTGACGTGTTCCTGCGGCTTGTTGCCGGCAGTCTCCACGATCTTGATGCCGCTCTCGATAATGGCCTGACGATATTCCGCGTAGGGCGGCGGCTTGATCGAAGGAAGAATGGTCAGATTGACGCCGAACGGCTTGTCGGTGAGGCCGCGGCAGCGCGCGATTTCCCTGGTCAGGTCCTCGGGCGTCGGTTGCGTCAGCGCGGTGATGAAGCCGAGCGCGCCGGCGTTCGCAACCGCGGCGACCAGTTCGGCGCGGCCCACCCATTGCATCCCGCCCTGCACGATCGGGTGCTCGACGCCGACAAGCTCGGTAAATCGCGTCTTTATCATGCTGGACCCCTGACTTTTCCTCGGCGCGGCGCGACCGCGCACGTCCCATGTTTCTTCGAATTTTCGAAGTCAGGATGCCGTCGCGCCCGGCAAATGTCCACCGGGCACCGCAGAGGTCAGGGCAACGCGATCATGCAAAAACGGGGGATTTTGCCTCCACCGGGCCGCGGTCGTCGCCATACAATCCGGCGATTTTCGCGCGCTGGGCAACCAGCGCCAGTACCGCATCGAGCGCCGGTGTCGGTGTCTGCGTCAGTCGCCCCATTTCCTGGACCACGGTTACCAGCGGGTCGATCTCCATCGGCCGTCCGCGCTCGAGATCCTGCAGCATCGAGGTCTTGTGGGCGCCGACCTTGCGCGCGCCTTCGATGCGCCGTTCGACATCGACGCGGAATTTGACGCCGAACGTTTCGGCGATCGCCTGGGTTTCCAGCATGATCGCCTTCGACAACGCGCGCGTTGCCGGATCGGAGCAGATCACGTCAAGCGTCGCGTAGGTCAGTGCGCTGATCGGATTGAGGCAGACATTGCCCCATAGCTTGAGCCAGATTTCGTCGCGGATACGGTCGAGCACCGGAGCCTGCATTCCGGCCGCGACGAACAGCGCGGAAAGCCGCTCGACGTCCGAACTGGTCTCGCCCGACGGCTCCCCGATCGGAAAGCGATCGCCGTAGACATGGCGGATCACGCCTGGCGCCTCGATCTCGGTCGCGGGATAGACGATGCATCCGATCGCGCGCTGCGGAGCAAGCTCGCGCCATTGCCGTCCGCCGGGATCGATGCTCTCCAGCGTCGAGCCTTCGTAGCGGCCGCCGTGCTTGTAGAAATACCAATAGGGAATTCCATTGACCGCGGTGACGATGCGCGTTCGCGGCCCGAGCAACGGCTGCATCGCTTCGATCACGCCGGTGATGGAATGCGCCTTCAGGCAAACAATCACGAAATCCTGCGGCCCAAGCTCGGCGGGATTGTCGGTGCAGCGCGGCCGCACCACGCGTTCCTCATCGCCGATCAGCAATTTGAGCCCGTTCGCGCGCATCGCGGCGAGATGAGGTCCGCGCGCGACGAGGCTGACATCCGCGCCCGCGCGCGCCAACTGCACCCCGAGATATCCGCCGATCGCGCCGGCGCCGTAGATACAGATTTTCATGAAAATCTCTCATAGTCGGGTGGCGGGAATTTCGGCGCAAATCACCTGCCGGCTTTGAGCGGTATCTCAAAGCCAGGGAGACCTCGGTTGACGTGAATTCAGTTTGTCAGGCGGCAGAGACGGTTCGAGCCGAGGCGGTTGCCTCGTCATCGAACGCGGTCGAAATGTCGCGGATGCTGATCACGCCGATCAGGCTGTAATTGTCGATCACGGGCAGATGGCGGATGTGGTTCTTGTTCATCAGGTGACGAACATGTTCCAGCGTATCGGTCGAACTGCAGGAGACCAATTGCTGCACCGAAACAAATTGCGACACCTTCAGATTGACGCCGGCGGCGCCGTGCTCGGCAATCGCGCGGACGACGTCGCGTTCCGTGAACATGCCAACCGCGGTATTGCCTTCGGTCCGGACCACGTCCTTGACCACAAGCGCGCTGATGTTGCTGGCGCGCATCAATTGGGCGGCGATGGCGACAGTTTCGTTCATACGAACCGTCGCAACGCGGGCAGTTTTCTTGCGCAGGATGTCTCCGACTTGCATCGCAACCTCCTTCAGATGAGCCGCAGGATGTCTCTCGTGCTGATAAGATTGGTATACATTATGCCAATTGTCAATCCGAAAGTCTCACTGATTATGCTCACTCCAAAGGCAGAAAAAGAGGCAGGAATACTGACGTTCTAGCGGATTCTTTATCGGCGTGATGTGTCAGGCGCGCGAGGTCCAAGGATCCGCGAACGGTCGCAGGTATACCAGCGGAACGAAACGAGCCTCCGCGCAAAAAAAGCGCCCATCCCCTGCGGATGAGCGCGTTCTTCAAAATCCTGCCGTGCGGATCCTGTGGCGGACGCTCTTGTCTGAGCGTTCCGCAAACCTGGCGTGCTCTGTCACTCGGCCGGGTGCGCGTGCCCGACCGCGCTCTTGTTTTCCGAAGCGCTGATCGAGATTCGCATCGGCCGCACGACGAACAGCGCCATTGCCACCACGATGAAGTTCATGATCGCGGCCACCGCGAACACGGCGTGCCAGTTACCGGTATAATTCTTCAAGATGTTGGCCAGCGGCACAGCGAATGCCGACAGCCCCTTGGCGGTGTAGAGCAGGCTGGTGTTCGTCGTTGCGTATTTCGGACCGAACATGTCGGTGCAGGTCGAGGGGAAAAGACTGAAAATCTCCCCCCATGTAAAGAAGATCAGCGCCGCGCAGATCACGAAGGTCCATGGCGTGGTGCCTGCCGTTCCGAGCAGCCAGTAGGCCGCGCCGCCAGCGCAGAAGGCGATTGCCATGGTGTACTCCCGGCCGATCTGATCGGACACCCATCCGAAGAACGGCCGTGCGCCGCCGTTGGCAAGATTGTCGATGATACCGGCTACGATCAGGGTGCTGGCGCCGAAAAGAATCACGGTCTGCGCAACGCCGTAATCCTTGGCGATCAACGCGACCTGCGCGGTGACCATCAATCCGCTCGCGGACACCAGCACGAACATCACGTAAAGCAGCCAGAACACCGGCGATCTAAGCATCTGGCCCGGCGTGCTCGAGGTTTTCGATTGCAAAACCTTGACGGCAGATCCGCTGGGAACCTCGCCGGAGCGCGGGGGGCGGAGGAACCATGCCAACACGAAAATAATGATGCCCTGACCCAACGCGAACCAGAAGAAGGTGTCCGAATATCCGATCGAGACGATCAGCATTTGAATGGGAATCACGGTGACGGCCGCGCCGGCGCCAAATCCGGCCGCCGTCAGGCCAACGGCAAGACCGCGGCGATCGGGAAACCATTTAACGGCGTTGCCGACGCAGGTTGCATAGATGCCGCCGGCGCCAATGCCTGACACGATGGCGCCGACATAGAGCATCTCCAGCGAGCCAGCCTTGGCGTTGATGAGCCAGCCGAGCGCGACGAATACGCCACCGGCCGCGACCATCAGCTTTGGACCGCGCGGACCGAGCGTGTCGACGATCCATCCTTCAAGCGGGGTGAGCCAGGTTTCCAGCGCGACGAAGATGCTGAAGGCGACCTGAATGCCGGCGACGTCCCATGAATTTGCTTTCGCCATCGGGGCGACGAAATAGGTCCAGCCATACTGGAGGTTGGCGATCATCGCCATGCAGACGACGCCGATGATGAGTTGCATCCAGCGGAAGCTGTTGGACGGGGCCTGGCTTGGCGCGGTTGTTGCGTTGGCGATCATGGTATCCCTCCCTAACGCGCTCTCTCAGTTGTGACCAAGTGTCGCAAATGTTGTGACTAATCGTCACAAGCGTCGCTTCGGGAAGTTGGTATATTATATTCCAACATGCAAGCCTATCTTGAGGTGCGGTGCAAAATATCGATAGGTCCGGCGCCGTACGCCAGCACCGCTTGGTCACCTCAGGACCGCTGTAAATCCCCGCGCGGGCCGCTTGCTCGGCCTGCCCAAAGAGGGTTCCGAAACAAAAAACGCCCGGCCCAGAGGGCCGAGCGCTTCGACTAAGTAACTAACTAATTGCCTAGGCCAGCGCTTTCGCGACCACGGTTTTGCGCCACGGCTTCAGAACGGTGATGGCGAGGAGCGAAGCCAGGATATTCGCGCCCGCGGCGATAATGAACACGTTGTCCCAGTTCCCGGAGGACTGCTGCATGTAGTTCGCGACCGGCACCAGCAGCGCTGCGGTGCCTTTGGCGGTATAGAGCAGGCCGGCGTTGGTGGTCGCGAATTTCGAACCGAAGGTGTCGGTGCAGGTCGAGGGGAACAGCGAGTAGATCTCGCCCCAGGCAAAGAACACCAGGCCGGAAAGGATCACGAACCAGACCGGATCGTGGCCCAGCATGTAAAGCGACCAGATACCGATGCCTTCGATGCCGAAGGCAATGAACATGGTGTTCTCACGGCCGATCATGTCGGAGATCCAGCCAAAGAACGGTCGTGTCAGACCGTTCAGAATCCGGTCGATGGTCGCGGCGAACGTCACTGTGGTCATGGTCATCCATGCGAGAGTGACCGAGACGTTGTCGAGTTTCCAGTCGACAGCAATCGGTTTCAAGTTGGCGGTAACCATCAGCCCGCCGGCGCCGACGATCACGAACATGAAATACATCAGCCAGAAGATCGGATGACGCATGACTTCGGTGGGCTGATAGTTCCGCCGGGTCTGGATGACGTTCGCGTTCTGGATCACGGGGGGGACCTGTCCGGCCTTTGGCGCGAACAGGAGGAATGCGAGGATCACAATGATCGCGCCCTGTCCGAGCCCGAAGTAAAGGAAGGTGCTCTGAAAGCCGGAATCCTTAATCATCGCCTGAATGGGGGCGACCGTCAGCGCCGAACCGGCGCCAAACCCTGCGGCGGTGATGCCTGCGGCGAGGCCGCGTTTGTCGGGAAACCACTTCAGCGCATTCCCGACGCAGGTGCCGTAGACGCCGCCGGCGCCGATGCCGGCGATGATCATGCCGAGATAATAGCCGTTGAGCGAGGTAGCCTCGGCGTTGATGGCCCATCCGATGGCGCAGAGAATGCCGCCGATGAGAACGACAACGCGCGGGCCGTATTTATCGACGAACCAGCCTTCGATCGGCACCAGCCAGGTCTCGAACAGGACGAAAAGCGTGAAGGCCCACTGGATCGAGGCTCGATCCCAGCCGAATTTCTTCTGGATGTCGGGGACGAAGAAGGTCCAGCCATATTGATAGTTCGCGATCATCACCATCGCGGCGACACCGATCGCAAGTTGCGTCCAGCGATAAGTATCGCTGACGCGCCCGGCCACGCGGGCCGTCCCCTGAACCGTCTCCGCCATAACACCTCCCCCCGTGCGCTTCCTTCATTCGAACGCTGCGTCGCCATTCTTGTATTCGTAATGCCAAGAGTTCAAAGCGATACATGGTCGCAGTGCGCAAATGTCGCAGCGACTTTTGTCTGCGACAATTTGGAGCAGGCTCGCAAAAAAATGGCCCCGAAAAAATCGGAGCCATTCGTCGAAAGTAGAATTTCGATCGGCATCGCGAAACGAAAACAGCGATCCTGGGAACGTTGAATTCGCGTGGCGTCAAAGGCCGAAGTGAGGAAGGTCGCCGTTGCGAATTGCGATGCGCGTACTCGCCATCAGCAATCGGTCGATGGTGGCCATCAGACGGCTGAACGGGGAGGCGGAAGGCGCGAGGCTAAAAGAGGCGGTCTTGGACATTTTTGTCTCCTTGTGCAGGTCGCTGCATCAATTTCTGAATCGTATGCTAGGCATGCCAGATGCCAGCGTTTGCGTAGCAGCATATTATCTTTTGCCATGCAGCATGACGGTTCCCGGGACGGCAACCCTTTGTCCGGTCAAACAAAAAGGCCGCCGGAAACCGGCGGCCTTAAGGGTATTCGGAGAAGCGGCGGCTTATTCGGCCGCAATCTTCCGCGGCGGGTCGAGCGCGCCGGAATCGTGGATCTCCGCCACCTGATGATCGGTAAAGCCGAGAACCTGCCTCAGCACCTCGTCGGTATGTTCGCCGAGCAGCGGCGAACGAGTGACCTCGGTCGGGCTGTCCGACATCTTGATGGGATTGCCGACCGAGAAGTATTTGCCGCGGGTGGGGTGATCGACCTCGACGATGGTGCCGGTGGCGCGCAGCGATGGATCCTCGATCAACTCCTTCATCGACAGGATCGGACCGCAGGGGATGTCGTCCTTGTTGAGAATGTCCATGGCCTCGAACTTGGTCTTGGTCATGGTCCATTGTTCGATGCGCGAAAAGATTTCGTTCAGGCGCGTCAGGCGTGCCGGCGGCTTGGCGTAATCGGGATGGGTCTTCCAGCCGGGCTCGCCGATGACGTCGCAGATTTTCTCCCAGACCGGCGCCTGGGTGATGAAGTAGATGTAGGCATTGGGATCGGTCTCCCAGCCCTTGCACTTCAGGATACGGCCGGGCTGGCCGCCGCCGGAATCGTTGCCGGCGCGCGGCACGGCGTCGCCGAACGGAATCCCCTCGCCATATTGGCTGTACTCCGTGAGCGGGCCATGCGCGAGCCGCTGCTGATCGCGCAGCTTGACGCGCGCCAGGTTCAGCACGCCGTCCTGCATGGCGGCGGTGACCCTTTGTCCCCGGCCGGTCATTGTGCGCTGGTAAAGCGCGGCGACAATGCCGAGCGCCAGATGCAGGCCGGTGCCGCTGTCGCCGATCTGCGCGCCGGTGACCAGCGGCAGCCCGTCGTGAAAGCCGGTGGTCGATGCCGCGCCGCCGGTGCATTGTGCGACGTTTTCATACACCTTGCAGTCTTCGTAAGGGCCGGGGCCGAAGCCCTTGATCGAGGCCACGATCATTTTCGGGTTGATGCTCTGTATCTTCTCCCACGGAAATCCCATGCGATCGAGCACGCCGGGGCCGAAATTTTCCACCAGCACGTCGCAGCTCTTGATCAGCGCGGTGAGGACTTCCTTGCCCTTCGGATTCTTGGTGTCGAGCGTGATCGAGCGCTTGTTGTGGTTGAGCATGGTGAAATACAGGCTGTCGACCTTCGGTTTGTCCTGCAATTGACCGCGCGTAATATCGCCGACGCCGGGGCGCTCGACCTTGATCACGTCGGCGCCGAACCACGCCAGCAATTGCGTGCAGGTCGGTCCTGACTGGACGTGGGTGAAATCCAGAATCCGAACGCCCTTGAGCGCCTTTGTCATATGCTCTCTCCTCAGATGTTGTCGTCATGCCCGCGAAAGCGGGTATCCAGTAATCACCGTCGTTTCAGTTCTGCACAGCCTTGGTCTCACGATAGTTCGGTGGTTACCGAATTCCCCGCCTGCGCGGGAATGACGCCGATGGGTTACCTGTCTCATTTCTTGCGAAGTACGCTTTGCGGGTTGAGGTTGCCGATGCGGCCGCTCTCGGAGCCGGCCCCCGGGTCAAGCACCGCATTGATGAGGGTCGGCTTGCCCGAGTCCATCGCCGCGTTCACGGCGCGCTTCAGTTCATCCGGGGATGTCGCATTGACGCCGACGCCGCCAAAAGCCTCCATGATCTTGTCGTAGCGCGAGCCTTTGACGAACACGGTAGGCGCCGGGTCTGAGCTGACGTTGTTGACGTCGGTGCCGCGATAAATGCCGTCGTTGTTGAAGATGACGACGCAGACCGGCAGCTTGTAACGGCAGATCGTCTCGACTTCCATGCCCGAGAAACCGAACGCGCTGTCGCCTTCGATCGCGAGCACTGGCTTGCCGGTCTCGATGGCTGCGGCGATGGAATAGCCCATGCCGATGCCCATGATGCCCCAGGTGCCGACGTCCAGGCGCTTGCGCGGCTTGTACATGTCGATGATGCCGCGAGCGAGGTCGAGGGTGTTGGCACCTTCATTGACGAGGATTGCGTCCGGCCGCTCCTTGACGATGGTGCGCAGCACACCGAGCGCGCCGTGGTAATCCATCGGCGAATTGTTGTTCATCAGCCGCGGCGCCATCTTGGAAACGTTCTCGTCGCGCTTCTTGGTGATAGCGGCAGTCCAATCGGCGGGAGCGGCAGGCCACTTGGCGTCCATGCCGGCGAGCAAAGCTGACACACAGGAGCCGATGTCGCCAACCACCGGCGCAACGATCTCGACGTTCGAGTCCATCTCCTTGGGCTCGATGTCGATCTGGATGAACTTCTTCGGCGCCTCGCCCCAGCTCTTGCCCTTGCCGTGCGACAGCAGCCAGTTGAGGCGCGCGCCAATCAGCATCACGACGTCGGAATCTTTCAGCACCGTCGAGCGCGCTGCACCCGCACACTGCGGATGCGTGTCGGGCAACAGCCCCTTGGCCATGCTCATCGGCAGGAAAGGGATGCCGCTCTTTTCGATCAGCGAGCGGATATCGTCATCGGCCTGCGCGTAGGCCGCGCCTTTGCCGAGGATGATCAGCGGCCTTTTGGCGCTCTTCAAAACGTCCAGCGCGCGCTTGACCGCTTCGGGTGCCGGAATCTGAGCTGGCGCCGCGTCGATCACCTTCACCAGCGACTTCTTTCCAGCCTCCGCATCCATCACTTGCCCGAACAGCTTGGCCGGCAGATCGAGATAGACGCCGCCCGGACGACCCGAGACGGCGGCGCGGATCGCGCGCGCCAGGCCGATGCCGATGTCGGCGGCGTGCAGCACACGGAACGCTGCCTTGCAGAGCGGCTTGGCGATGGCGAGCTGGTCCATCTCTTCGTAGTCGCCCTGCTGCAGGTCGACGACCTCGCGCTCGGACGAGCCCGAGATCAGGATCATCGGAAAGCAGTTGGTCGTCGCGTGGGCGAGCGCGGTCAGGCCGTTGAGAAAGCCGGGAGCCGACACCGTCAGGCAGACGCCGGGTTTCTTGGTCAGAAAGCCGGCGATTGATGCCGCATAACCGGCGTTCTGCTCGTGGCGGAACGAGATGACACGAATGCCCGCGGCCTGTGCCATTCGGCCGAAGTCCGTGATCGGGATGCCCGGCACGCCGTAGATCGTGTTGAGGCCGTTAAGCTTGAGCGCGTCGATAACGAGATGAAAGCCGTCGGTCAGCTCTTGCTGCGTGTCCGTCGCCTCGGTCTTGGTCGCGGGGTTCAGCATCACCTTGATCTCCCTGATCGTTTCTTGATGAGACGAGTTTGTCGTCTTCGCCCAAAAGCAAAAGGGCGTTTATTAGTTGAAAAGTTCCTGGCCGTGCGCTTCGACATAGGCGGCAAGGCCGAGCGTGTGCTCGCGTGCCCGCTTTTCCGCTAGTTCGGTGTCGCGTTCTTCGAGCGCTTCGATGATAGCCAGATGCTCGGGTAAGGATGTTGCAATTCGCTCTGCACGCCCGATCGTGAGTTGCCGGTAGCCGCGAACGTGCAGCAGGATGTCATTGGTCATATCGATCAGCACCGGCGACTCGCTGAGCGAGATCAGCGCCTGGTGAAAGGCGATGTTGGCCTTCGAATATTCCTCGACATGATCCTGCGGCCGGCGATCCTTGCCAAAATTCTTGAAAAAGTCGCGCAACGCGGAAATGTCCTTTTTACGCGCGGTGGTCGTGATCAGCCGCGCGGCCATGCTCTCGAGCGCGGCCCAGGCCCGGATCATGTCGACAATCTCGCTCTTGGTCCGGCGTACCACGACAATGCCGCGACGTGGCACGGTCTTGACGAAACCGTCCTGCTCCAGCATCGCGATCGCTTCGCGGATAGGGGTCCGGCTGACGCCGAGCCGCTCCGACAGGGCACGCTCGTCGAGCATGACCGGT
Source organism: uncultured Alphaproteobacteria bacterium (assembly GCA_963761395.1). Lineage (GTDB taxonomy): Bacteria > Pseudomonadota > Alphaproteobacteria > Rhizobiales > Xanthobacteraceae > Bradyrhizobium. Next base: position 16,454 of record CAVXHU010000017.1, on the reverse strand, counting down.
TCAGGCGTCGCATAGATGTCCATCTTGAGGATGGCTTCCTTCAAGGCCTCATATGCCTTGTTCTTGAAGCTCGTCTCCGGCACAATTCGGACGATTGCAATCTCTGCCTCGGCCATGGTGGGTGGCGCCTTGGTTTGTTTCGGTGCGGGCACGATTGATCTCCTCCGCAGGAGACGTCCTTTATCAGAAGAATGACGGGTTTATTTTTGGCATACCAAATGCCAGAATGTCAAGTTACCCGTATTTTCAGCACTTCCATCTGGCTCCGTGCCTTGACAACTTTGCTTCTGGCATACCAAATGCCATACCCGGCCCATATTCGGCGGTAGGAACAATGTCCCAGCAAACGCGGATCCGCGTTTGCGATCACCAGAACGCGGATTGAGCGCGCGCAGGCCATCACGGTCCTGAAGCCCGCAAACGCTGCCCGGCGAATTAGAAAATTGACGTCAAGGAGGAAGCCAATGTCGAATTCCAAAGATGCGGTCCGCAAAATACTCGATCTGGTCAAGGCGGACAAACGCACAAGTCTGACGGCGCCGGAAGGCAAACTGGTTTGCGATGCCTACGGCATTCCGGTTCCGAAGGAGGGGGTGGCCAAATCCGCCAGCGAGGCGTCCAAGATCGCGACCGGCATGGGCTTCCCGGTCGTCATGAAGATCGTCTCGCCGGATATTCTTCACAAGACCGAAGCCGGCGGCGTGATGGTGGGAGTGAAGACCGCCGCCGATGTCGAAAAGAATTACGCGACCATTCTGGCGAATGCCAAGAAATACAAATCCGATGCCAAGATCGAAGGCATTCAGGTCCAGCAGATGCTGCTCGGCGGACAGGAAGTCATCGTCGGCGCCGTCACCGACGGATCGTTCGGCAAGCTGGTGGCCTTCGGCCTTGGCGGCGTGCTGGTCGAGGTTCTGAAAGACATCACGTTCCGGCTGGCGCCGGCCACCAAGCAGGACGCGCTTTCGATGCTGGACGGCATCCAGGCCCATGAGATGCTCAAGGGCGTGCGCGGCAGCGATCCCGCCAACCGCGATGCGATCGCCGACATCATCGTCAACGTCTCCAAGCTGATCACCGATTTCCCTGAGATCGCCGAGATGGACCTCAACCCGGTGTTCGCGACCAAAACCAACGCGATCGCCGCCGACGTCCGCATCGTCGTCGACTTCGCGCCGCAGCCGCCGCGTCCGCGTCCCAAGCATGACGATATCGTGCGCCAGATGAACCGGATCATGAAGCCGAAGTCGGTTGCGGTGATCGGCGCGTCCTCCGAGAACGGCAAGATCGGCAACTCGGTGATGAAAAATCTCATCAATGGCGGCTACAAGGGCGAGATCTATCCGATCCATCCCAAGGCCGACGAGATCATGGGCAAGAAGGTCTACAAGTCGGTCAAGGATGTGCCCGGCGAGGTCGATATTGCGGTGTTCGCGATTCCGGCCAACTTTGTGGCTGCGGCTCTGATCGAATGCGGCGAGAAGAAAGTTGTCGGTGCGATCCTGATTCCATCCGGCTATGCCGAAACCGGCAACGTCAAGGGCCAGGAGGAAATTCAGGCGATCGGACAGAAATACGGCATTCGCCTGATGGGGCCGAACATTTACGGCTTCTATTATACCCCCGCCAATCTGTGCGCGACGTTCTGCACCGCCTACGACGTCAAGGGCTCGGCGGCGCTGTCGTCGCAATCCGGCGGCATCGGCATGGCGATCATCGGCTTTTCGCGTTCCGCCAAGATGGGCGTCTCCGCGATCGTCGGCCTCGGCAACAAGTCCGATATCGACGAGGACGATCTGCTGACGTTCTTCGAGCAGGACGACAACACCCAGATCATCGCGCAGCATTGCGAGGACCTGAAGGACGGCCGCGCCTTCGCCGAAGTCGCCAAGCGCGTCTCGAAGAAAAAGCCGATCGTGGTGCTGAAGGCAGGCCGGACCTCGGCCGGCGCCAAGGCCGCGAGTTCGCATACCGGCGCGCTCGCGGGTAACGACAAGATCTACGAGGACGTGTTCAACCAGTCCGGCGTGATCCGTGCGCGTTCGCTGCGCGACATGCTGGAATTCGCGCGCGGCATTCCGGTACTGCCGACCCCGAAGGGCGAGAACGTCGTCATTATCACGGGCGCCGGCGGTTCCGGCGTGCTGTTGTCCGATGCCTGCATCGACAACAAGCTTTCGCTGATGACGATCCCGCCGGATCTCGACGCGGCGTTCCGCAAATTCATCCCGCCGTTCGGCGCGGCAGGCAATCCGGTCGATATCACCGGCGGCGAACCGCCGATCACCTATGTCAACACCGTCAAGCTCGGGCTCGAAGACCCGCGTATCCACGCGCTGATCCTCGGCTACTGGCACACCATCGTGACGCCGCCGATGGTGTTTGCGAAGAACATGGTCGAGGTGAAGAACGAGATGAAGGCCAAGGGCATCGAGAAGCCGATCGTGGCGTCGCTGGCGGGCGATATCGAGGTCGAGGAAGCCGCCGACTATCTCTACCAGAACGGCATCGTCGCCTACGCCTACTCGACCGAAATCCCGGTCGCCGTGTTAGGTGCCAAATACAAATGGGCGCGCGGCGCGGGCCTGCTGTAGGGCCGAACGAAAACGCCGCTTCGGGAAAAGCCCGGAGCGGCGGCCGATCGAACCGAATTGGAACTAACCGCGACTATGTTTTTTTGCGGCGCTGTTCCAGTCTTTGGAACCTTGTCCTCGCCGGTGAAGGCACCGTCCACAATGGAACCCGGAACATCCTTCCGGCCCAATTGTTGAAGTCTGTCGTCAATTTCACCGGAGGACATGATGAACAATCGTCTTACCGTTTCGCTAGTTGCGGCATCGCTGCTTGCGTCAAGCGCGGCGTTTGCTCAATCCACCACGGCGACCGGCGCGGCCAACGGCGCCAGGGCCGGTGGCGAAGTGGCCGGCCCGGTCGGCGAGGTCGTCGGCGGCACGGTTGGTGCGGCTGTCGGCCTGGGCCTGGAAATCCCGAACGCCGTGATCACGTCGATCCAGGGCGAGCGCGCGCCATCCGTGACCGTGCGGGAGCGCGTCGTCGTTGGCGAACCGCTGCCGCCAACCGTCCAACTGCGGCCGGTGCCGCGCTACAGCGAATATCGCTATGCGGTCGTCAATGACCGGCGCGTGATCGTCGAGCCGAGGACGCGCAAGATCATCAAGATCATCGACTAAAGCGCGATAAGCCATGAGCCAATCCTCGCGGGATCCGGTCCCGCGAGGATTCCTTGTGTCAGGACGCGCTGACGTTGGATCGCCGCGATCGCTGGATCGCCCATTCCAGCGCGGCTGCGGCGGTGATGCCGACAAGGGCCGCGAGTGCATCGACCGCGAAGTCTTCAAACCGCGCATGCCTTCCCGGAGCCCAGATCTGCAGGATTTCGATGACGCCGATCATCACGACCGAAATCGCTGAGGTGAGCAGCCGATGTCGGGAATAGGCCAGACCAAATGCCAGCCCGACGAGAACGAACGCGAGCGCGTGCTCGCCGTCCTGACCGAGGTAGAAGTGTGGCCGAAAGCGGGCAGGACCCAATGTCGCGAATGTCACGGCGGCGGCCAATAGCCAGGCGAATAATCTGAGGATAATTGTCATCGGGACGGGATATCACGACTTATCGATCGGACGCGATAACTTGCGATAACTTGCGATCCCGGTGTGGCTAACGGAGCCGATGGAACTCATAACGCTTGGCGCACGCCGAGCCCGAGCATGAAGCGCTCCCTGATCTGCACGGGATCCCTGCGGGTTGTCCCGACCCCCGGCTTGTCGTCGATGCGCACCCCGATCAGCGTCGGCCCGGAAGCTGACAAGGACTGCTCGACAAGACGCTCGAAGTCCTCTTCGTCGGCCGCCCAGGCGCTGTTGGCGAGGCCGCAGCCGCTTGCGATGGCAACGATATCCGACACCGCGGCGGCGGGGGTCGGTTGCGCGCCGGTGATCTGGTAAATGCCGTTGTCCATCACGATCATGCAGAGATTTTTCGGCTTAAGCGTCGCGATCGTGGACAGACAGCCCATTTGCATCAATAGCGAGCCATCTCCCTCAAGCGCGAAAATGCGGCGCTCGGGCTGGGCCAGCGCGACGCCGAGCGCGATCGGGAAGGCGAGGCCCATGCTGCCCAGCATGTAGAAATTCTGCGGGCGATGGCCGGCTGCCCACAGATCGAAATTCGTATTGCCGATGCCGCCGACCACGGCCTCCTCGTTCTTCAGCTTCGCGAGCAGCCGCGAGGTGAGGTCGAACCGGTTCATCACCTTGGTGTTGCGGGAAGCCGCGTTTGTTTCCGTGCTCATGCGATCGCTCACTTGTCGAAGACTTTGCCGCCGGTCAACAGCGGCGACAGGATCAGCGCCACCGGCGCCTGCGTCGTGATGGCCTGTTTGATCGATCGATCGACGATGAACTCGAACTCGTCGAGCCGGGTCGCGGTGTGATGCTCCATCGCCAGCGAGTCGAGCACCGGCCGCATGGTGCGGCAGACCAGCGACTGCCCATAATTGAATTCGCCCAGCGTTCCGCGTTCCGACACGAACATGATCAGTGGAATCTGATAGGGTATCGCCAGCGAAGCCAGCACATTTGCCAGCGTGGCGAAGCCGGACGTCTGCATCAGCACGGCGCCGCGCATGCCGCCCATCCACGCCCCGGAGACGATGCCGACCGCTTCTTCCTCGCGCGCGGTGGGGAATGTGGTGAAGAACGGATCGGCGTGAATATTCCTGATCAGCGTCGTCAGCACGCGGTCGGGAACGTAGGGCACGAGCCTGATGTCGTTGCGCTTGAGCGCTTGCAGCACCACCTCGTGCCAGGTCTTCTCAAGAGAAGTCTTCTCAAGAGAAGTCTTCTCAGGAGATGCCTTCTCATGAGAGGCCTTCTCATCCAGAGCCTTGGGCGAGGTTTGTTGCTCGGCAGCCGCCATCGAATTCTCCCTTATTTCGCGACGGTCTTCGTCTGCAGCATGATCGCGGCCGTCCTGTCGAGGCGCCGAAACTTGACGCGATCCGCGGGATTGTCAACATGCCCTGGCAATTACCGTGACCTGCGCCTCATGGCGATGTCATGGTCATGCTGAGGTGCGATAACAGACGTAACAATAATATCGGGAGAGCTGCCATGGGCAGGTGGTTGCGGATGGCTGCCGCAGCGGTGGTGACGTTTGCAGCGGGTAGTGTGGCGTCTGCTCAGTCGGAATTTCCGTCCAAGCCAGTGCATATTTTCGTGCCGTATGCGGCCGGCGGCGGAGTGGACATCCTCGCCCGCACGCTGGGGGAGGTGGTCTCCCGGCATTGGGGCCAGACGGTCGTCGTTGAAAACCGGCCGGGCGCGGGCGGCGTGGTGGCGTCGCAGGCGCTGGTGGCGGCACCGCCTGACGGATACACCCTTATTGTCGTCGCGAGCGGTCACGCCACCAATCCGTTCCTGTACCCCAAGATCCCCTACGACACCTTCAAGGATTTTGCGCCGATTTCGCTGTTGGCCTCGTCTCCCAATATCTTGCTGGTGCGCGCCGATTCTCCGTTCAAAACGGTCGCTGATATGATCGCGCAGGCGCGCGCAAACCCGGGAAGCCTGTCCTTCGCTCACGCGGGCACGGGAACATCGACGCATCTCGCCGGCGAGCTTCTGAAGAATCTCGCCAAGGTCGATCTCAACGCCATTCCCTACAAGGGCGGCGCGCCCGCCATCAACGATCTCCTCGGCGGGCAAATCCCGATGTCGTTCAACAACGGCCCGGAATCGGTGGGACAGCTTCAGGCCGGGACCGTCCGTGCGCTCGCGGTCACGACCGCCGCGCGGGCGCCGTTTTTGCCCGACGTGCCCAGCATGGCCGAGACCGTACCAGGCTACGATACCGAGGTGTGGTGGGGACTGCTCGGACCGGCCGGCATGCCCCGCGACCTCGTTGAGAAACTCTCGCATGATTTCGTCGCGGCGTTGAACACCGAAGCCGTAAAGGAGCGCCTGAGCAGGCTCGGCGCCTTGCCGATCGGCAGTTCGCCTTCAGCATTCGATGCCAAGATTCGTGCCGACTACCGGAAATGGGGGCCGATCATCGAGGCCGCCGGCATGAAGGCCGAGTGATGCATCGGATGCGCCAATGATTCCGGCCTGCCTGCCGCCGCGCGACGTCAGCCGGCCGAAAGTGCCGCCGCCGCCTGATGCCTGCGATACGCATGCCCATGTGTTTGGACCGGCGCAGCGGTTTCCCTACACCGGGGATCGCAGCTATACGCCGCCGGACGCGCCGCTCGAAAAATATCTTGGCATGCTCGACACCATTGGGTTTGCGCGCGGCGTTCTGGTGCAGGGCAGCGCGCACGGCCGCGACAATTCCGCCATGCTCGATGCGCTTGAGCGGCGGCACGATCGGCTGCGCGGTGTCGCGGTGGCGGACAGTGATATCTCGCCGGCCGATTTGCGGGCGTGGGATCGTCTCGGTATCAGAGGATTGCGCTTCAATCATTTTTTTCGCGACGGACAGTTGCATTATCGCGGCGGCGTGCCGCTGACCGCGGCCGAGAGGCTTGCACCCCTGATGGCCGAACTCGGATGGCATCTTCAACTCTGGATCGACGTCAAGGATTTGCCCGAGACGATACCGCTGCTGAAATCGCTGGGCCTGCCGGTGGTGATCGATCACATGGGCCGCACCGATGCCAGCGCGGGCACTTCGACCGAAGGTTTCCAGAGTCTGTTGCGCGCGGTCGGCGACGGCTGGTGCTGGGCCAAGCTTTCGGGCGCCCATCGCATCAGCCGCAACGCGCCCGATTATCCCGACGCGCGGCCGTTTCATGAAGCGCTGGTGCGGGCCAACCCGGAACGGCTGGTATGGGGCGGCGACTGGCCGCATCCGCGCGTCGAGGGCGAAATGCCCGATGCCGGACACCTGTTCGAATTGTTTCAGATGTGGACGCCGGATCGGGCGACACAGCAGCGCATCCTCGTGACCAATCCCGCAAAACTCTATGGATTCCCGAACTGAAAGTCTCATCAACGATGTCCGTCAATAACAAGCGCGTGTTCTATGTCAAATATCTGCCGCATGAGATCTATGTCGACATCCTGCGGGCGCGGCCCGATGTGCGCCTCGACCGGCTCGAGAACGAAAGCGCCGATAGCGTCTCGGCGCCGATCATGGCCGCGGCTCACGCCTATCAGATCGGCGCGGCGCGCGATGAACTCGCGCGCCATTTCCATGTCGATCAGGACTTGCTGCGGCGCGCGCCGAACCTGCTGATCGTTTCGAGCAACGGCGCGGGCTACGACCCCGTCGATGTCGAGGCCTGCACGGCAGCGGGCGTGCTGGTCGTCAATCAATCCGGCGGCAATGCCCATTCGGTGGCCGAACACGCCCTGGGCATGCTGCTTACCTTGTCGAAACGAATCCTCGAGGCCGACCGCGCGCTGCGGCGCGAGGCCAATGTCAGCCGCAACGCCTTGATGGGCACCGAGGCGCAGGGCAAGACCATCGGCATCGTCGGGCTCGGCAATGTCGGCCGCCGCATCGCCGAACTCTGCAACGGCCTGCTCGGGATGAAGGTCGTGGCCTACGATCCCTATCTCACGGCTGCGGAAATGGCCGCGCGCGGCGGCGAGAAGGTCGAACTGGACGACCTGCTGCGCCGCTCGGACTACGTGTCGATTTCTTGTCCGCTGACGAAGGAAAGCCGCGGCATGATCGGCGCGCGCGAATTCGCGCTGATGCAGCCGCATGCGTATTTCATCACGACCGCGAGAGGCTTTATCCACGATGAGGCCGCGCTGGTCGAGGCGCTGCGCAACAAACGGATCGCGGGGGCGGGCCTCGACGTCTGGTCCAAGGAACCGCCGCCGCCGGAGCATCCGCTGCTGCAGTTCGACAATGTGCTGGCGAGCCCGCACACGGCGGGCGTGACCAGGGAAGCGCGCGAAAACATGGCCAGAATTGCCGCCGAGCAAATTCTCGATGCGCTCGACGGCAAACGGCCGCCGCGCATCATCAACCCGGAAGTATGGGACGATTACACCAGGCGCTTCGAGCGGACTTTTGGGTTTGTGCCGGCGTAGCGGTCGGGAAGGCGTATCGCGCGTTGCGGCCTGAATTTTCGCGGAGAAGATTTCAATCGTGGCTGGCTGAAACGCGGCAATAAACCCACTGCCGATCATCGACCGGACGATGGACGCGTTGCTATTTTAGCCGCGTCCTCGACACGCCTCTCGGGCGATAGCATCTTCTCAGTGTGCGCTTTTGTTCGCGGAACGATTGTTCCGCCGGCGCGGAAGGAATTTGCGAGATGCGACAGGTAACTTCATTTCTGCGCGCCGCGCCGTCCCGGATCGGGCGCCGGTTGGCCCAGATCGTCGCCATTGCGGCCGCCAGCCTGGCGGCGGCCGGCGTTTAAGCAAGCCCCCAATCCCGTTCGAGTAACTATGTCAGCGTCGCCGCCGCGGCTTGCGCGTCCGGGACCACATCGTGATCATAGAGCCGCTTGCGGAACGCGGCATGCGCGGTGATCTCGGCGTCCCTGACCCCCAGATCGGAATAGGCGGAGTCATACCGCAGCCCGTTCTCGCGCGCGCCGCGCTGGACCTGCGCCACGCGCTCACGGCGGAGCCGCTCGTAAGCGAGCAGGGCGCGAGGCGCCGTGGTCCGATCGGCGCGCGCCAGGATCGTCGCAAGCGCGATGCCGTCTTCGATCGATTGATTGGCGCCTTGTCCGAGATGCGGAAGCATCGGATGCGCGGCGTCGCCGAGCAGGCTCAGCCTTTGCCTGGTCCAGACCGGCAGCGGCTCGCGATCATAAAGCGCCCATCGGAACGTCACCTGAACTTCCCCGAGCAATTGTTGGATGCGCGGATCCCAGCCCGCAAAGGCCTGCCTGAGAATTTCGGGGTCGCCGGGGGCCGACCAGGATTCCTTCATCTCCTCGTCGGTCGGCACGAATCCGACGTAGTTGATCAGCTTCCCGGCGCGTACGGGAAAGGCGAGGAAGTGCCTTCCCTTGCCGAGCCACATTTGCCAGCGGTCGGTCGGCCAATCCGGAACCCGCTCATGCGGCACCAGGCCCCGGTAAGCGACCGATCCAGAAAACACCGGCCGTGACGAAGCAAAGACATAGGGCCGAAGCTCCGAGTGGATGCCGTCCGCAGCAATGACAATTTCGGCTTCAGCGGAAGCGCCATTAGCGAACGAAATCAGGCCCCTGTTGCCGTTCTGCTCGAAAGCGGTGCAGCGATGCCCGGTATGAACCGTGCCGGCGGGCAGGGCATTGGCCAATATCTCGACGAGATCGGCACGATGCATCCCGAACGTTGCATTCCAACCCGAGGAGTCCGTCACCTGGACCGGCGCGATCGGGGCCCCGTCGTGCCGGAAGTAGCGGGATTCGCCGCCGACACGCGCGCCCCACTTCTCCACCGCCGGACCCAATCCGATCCTCTGCAGATGCCGCACGCTGTTGGGGGTCAGGAATACGCCGGCCCCGATCTCGCCGATCGCTGGCGCCTGTTCGTAGACCGACACCGGCACACCCTGCGCGACCAGCGCATTGGCCGCGAACAGGCCGCCGATCCCGCCTCCGACGATCGCGACATGGGGGCGGGGCTGCACCATGATCGACTCCTTGCGCTGAACGGGTGAATGGATTGGCGGGCGGCGTTGTATCCTCACACAGACCGAGGCATTTTGCCATCAAGCGCGGCCAAGGCCGCCGGCGACATCGGAGAGGCATCGCATGCGCATCCAGCTTTTGGTTTTTTGCCGGCACGTCGCTGCGCTGGTGCTGCTGTTTGTCCTGTTAGTGCTTCCCGCCAGTTCGGCAGGTGCGGAAGACTATCCGGATCGTCCGGTAAAAATCATCGTGCCGTTTGCTGCCGGCGGCACCGCCGACGCCGTTCCGCGATTGGTCGGAGACTGGCTCTCGCGCAAATGGGGCCAGCCGGTCGTCATCGAGAACCGCACCGGCGCCGGCGGAAACATCGGCGCGGAAGCGGCCTATCATTCCGCACCCGATGGTTACACGTTGCTTTCGTCGCCGCCGCCGCCGCTGGTGATCAACCAAAATCTCTATCCGAAGCTCGGATTTGACCCGGCCAAATTCGAGCCGGTTATCGTGATGGCCCACGTGCCCAACGCGCTGCTCGTCAATCCCGGGAATCTCAAGGCATCGAGCGTGTCCGAACTCGTCGAATACCTGCGGCAGAACCCTGAGAAGGTTACCGCCGCCACGCAAGGCAACGGGACGACCTCCCACCTGACCGCCGAGCTGTTCCAGGTCATGGCAAAAGTGAAGCTGCGGTTCGTCCCCTATCGGGGGTCGGCACCTGCGCTTCAGGGCCTGCTCGCCGGCGACGTCGACCTGATGTTCGACAATCTCGGTGTTTCCTTACCCCTCGTCGAGGCCGGTAATCTCAAGCTGCTCGCCGTCGCCTCAGCCCAGCGCCTGCCGTCGCTTCCCGAGGTGCCTGTCATCGCAGAGACGCTGCCGGGATTCGAGGCGGTTGCGTGGTATGCGATCGTGGCGCCGCCGGGCACGCCGAAGAGCATCACCGAAAAGATCAATGCCGATGTGAATGAAGCGCTGCGCCAACCGGAATTGCAGGACCGTCTCAAGAAACTGTCAGCGGAAATCTTTGGCGGCTCCGCGGAGAAGGCGGCAAAATACATGCGAGAAGAAGTTGAGCGGTGGAGTGAGGTGATCAAGGCAGCGGATGTTAAACTGCAGTAAAATCCGCGCTGTAACCGTATCAATCTCGATCTTCGTGCGTGCAATCGCGTTGGGATGCGCTATCTCTCTTCCAGAAACTGAAGAACATCGCTTGGTATATCAAGACTTTAGGATAACAGCTTGAAATCTCAGGACTATCGCTTCTCCGTGGCGGCCATGATGGATGGGACCGACTGAGCGGGAAAAGCGAAGTGCAATCAGCACTTAAAATGGACTCGATAAGTCGTGCAGTACTGTTTTGCAGTAGTACTGACGTCTGTCGACCAGCGCCGCGCAGCGGCATTTGGTTCCTTCACCCGATTAAGGACGCGTGCCCATCACGCAGAACATTCTTGCCTATGAAGACCTGCTTCGTGGCCAACTCGGGCTGCCCCCGCGATCAATGGCAGTGAATGCTTCAAGTGCGTGACTCAGGGCTTCCGCTCCGGCGGTGGCCGTCAATTTCTGAAGACTGGTCAGCGTCAGCTTTCCAGGAAAGCGCCGGCAGCCGGATCGTCGTGTGTCTGTTGCCAATCCGCTGACTTCAGCGATGGTCCCTTGCGCCCGGCTCGGTTCGATTGAGCCAAAAGTCTCATAAGGTGACAGTCCTATTAGGGATTACACTGCTTTCCGCGCTTTCGCTCCCGGACAGACGGGAAGCAGGCAGCGGTGGCTCGCGGCGCCGATGGCCGTTGGAGCTCTCCTCGGGTGGTTCAAAGTTCCCCTGAGGTCAGGCGTTGCGGACGCACTCACAACTCGCGCTCGTAAACGTCGCGCACGAACCTTGCTCCGCGAGAAAACAAAGCGCTGAAAAATGGAGGGAATGCCTTGAAGCAATAGGAGACACACATGGCAATTCAAATCCCGAGAGATTTCCGCCGCGTGATTGTCGCAGCGTCGGTGGGAAACGTCATCGAATGGTATGACTTCTATATCTTCGGCAGCTTGGCCGCAGTTCTGTCGGTCAAGTTCTTTGAACAATCCCACCCGGTCGCAGCTCTGCTGAGCACGATTGCGCTGTTCACCGCAGGATTCCTGATCCGTCCACTGGGGGCGTTCCTGTTCGGATGGATGGGCGACCGGGTCGGCCGCAAGTATACGTTCCTTGTTACGCTCAGCGGAATGGGGCTGGGCACGGGGGCGATCGGGTTGATCCCGACCTACGAGTTGATCGGTCTGACCGCCGCGTTCGTTCTCTTCGGCTTGCGGATGATCCAGGGCCTGTGCCTGGGCGGCGAGTATGGCGGCGCCATTACCTATGTTGCCGAGCATGTGCCGGACGACAGCCGGGGCTACTATACCGGCTGGCTGCAGACCTCTCCGACTCTCGGGATCGTGGTGTCGCTGGCCGTCATCATTGCGACACGGACGTATTTCGGTAATCAAGCATTCGACGAATGGGCGTGGCGCGTTCCGTTCCTGGTTTCGTTCCTGCTGGTGGCCATCGCGATCTACATCCGGCTCCAGCTCCAGGAGACGCCGATCTTCCAGGCGATCAAGGCCATGGGGCAGATGACCAGGAACCCCTGGAAGGAGGCCTTCCTGAGCTCGAACATCAAATACATACTGATCGCCACCGTCGTGCTGATCGGGCAGGGAGTGGTCTGGTACAGCGGTCAGTTCTGGGCGTTGTACTTTCTGCAGCAGGTTTCCAAGGTGGACGCGCTGACCTCGGCCTACATCGTGGGAGCTGCGTTGCTCATTGCAACGCCGAGCTTGATCTTTTTTGGCTGGCTGTCAGACCAGATCGGCCGCAAGCCGGTGATCTTGGGAGGCATGTTGCTCGCCGCGATTACGTACTATCCGCTGTATTTGTGGCTGGGAACGGTCACGCAGCCTGGCAACATCAACTATCCGATCGCGATCTTCATCATTTTCATCCTCGTTTGCTATGTCGGGATGGTGTATGGGCCGGTCGGGGCGTTTCTGGCGGAATTCTTCCCCGGCAGAATTCGGTACACGTCGGTGTCGGTGCCGTATCACATCGGCAACGGCTGGGGTGGCGGATTGGTGCCGTTCATCACTTCGGCAGCTTTCGCGGCCACCGGCAGCATCGGCTACGCGCTGATCTACCCGATCGCGGTTCCCGCGGTGTGCTTCGTGCTCGCGCTCTTCCTGATGCCGGAGACTCGTAAAATCAGCATCTGGGAACCGATAGAGCCTAGAACCGCATCGTAACAACATCGCCGATGTGCGGGGCCGCTGTGCCCTGCACATTTTTCTCACGGTTCACAGCCGGGAGAGGCCAAACCTTTGCTCGCGGCCTCCACGCCGCCGAGACAATCCTCTCCTCCGACCGCCAGCAGATAGCGGTCGGGCTAAGCGTTCACGCAATTACCCTTTCTCAGCTGGCCGGGTGATGCCAGCGATCGTGCCACCAGGTGATGAACTCGCGATCGGTCATCAGTTCCCAGATTGCGAACACGATCACCAGGATGCCCGACACCATACTGCTTACCGCGGCCGATTCCGGCTCGTAGCCGACGGTCCAAGGTACCACCAGCAGAGCCAGACCGATGAGAATCTCTGCCCATTCCTCCAGATAGGACGGAATGACGAATCCCTCAACGGCAAACACAATGACGGACAACCCAAGCACAAGGGTTATCCAGGTGGCCGCCCCGGTGAAGCCCAGGGCGAACGGCGACACGACCAGCCACACGCCCACCAACAGGCTGGCGACGTCTTGCCAATGTCGGATGCGCATAATGCTCACCTCCCCTCTCTCTCCCTGTAAGATAGTGCCCTCGATACGTCCGAACAGCGTCGGATCGTCGCGGACAATTAAGAGGCCATCCGGCGACCGTTCGAAGTCGCGCGAGTTTCCACCGGCAACATGCCGACGCTGTCCGCGATCTTTTCGGACGGCATCGCGCCGGGTCCTTTATTCAGGTTCTAATTGCTTTTGCGCGGATCATCGGCCGGATTAACGTAGGTAATCCCCTGCGGCCCCATCCCATGCAGCTGGACGATGGTGTCCTCAGTGAACCACGCATAATGCTGCATATCTCTCGGCGCGCGAGCAAACCCTCCGGCCTTGAGAGCATTTCCCTTTTTCTCATCGAGCTTGTCGCCCATTCCGATGTTGAATGTCCCGGAGATGACGGTGACATGTTCATCATTGGGATGAACATGCGCCGGAACTTTGTATCCAGCAGGCACCTTCAGGCGAACGACATAGAGTCCTTCCTTCGACGGATCGCCGCTCAGAACGGCAATTTGTGCGCCTTTCGGGAAGGCCGGCGGCGCAGCACTCCATTTCAAATTATCCTGGGAAACGACGACATGCTCGTCGGCCGCCGTTGCAGGGAGAGGCAGCAGGCCTATCAAGAACAGCCCAGTTATCAGAGAGACACGATTCATGGCATTCCTCCCGATGTGTTGTCGCGCGTCTGCGTGCGCCTTGCGTCTTTGTCGACCGACATCCCCCAGATGACCCGGGACCGGGATGAACGCCAACACTCTGCCGGGACAGGTTGCGATCAGGGGCCCGCGAACTGTCCCAGCGTATTGAAGCGCGCCTTCTGCTCGCTGCTCAGCGTGGCATAGAACTCATCCAATGCCGGCTGCACCAGGTTGGCTGCCTGCATCATGGCCTCGAGCCGCTTCTCCATCGCCTCCAGCCGTCCGACCGGCGTGAGCGGCACGTTGTCCGGGCAGGCAGCTTGCAGCCCTTGAACGGCCTTCTCCGTCGCCTCGCGTAGGCGGTCGAGCACTTCCTTTTGTGTGCCCGCCGGGCGTATCACGGTCTCAATCCGCTCGATCGGCAGTTGGGTCAGGCTGGACTTCGGCTCGCCGCAGGTATCAGACTGCGCGTTCGCTTCCCGCTGCGGCTGCCGTTGCGAACGCTCGCCGATATTGGGGCCGAGCGCATTGAAGCGTGCCTGTTGCTCGTCGCTGAGCGAGCTATAGAACTTCTCCAGCGCGGGCCGCACGATCCGCACTGCCTCGAGCGTGGCGCTGATGCGGTTCGTCATCGCCCGCAAGCGGCCGGGCGGAGTCATCGCATACGACCCGCCGCAAGACTGCTTGAACGCATCGGCAGCCTTTGCGGCCGCGCTCTTCAACTCGTCGAGCAATGCGCGCTGCTCGGGCGTCGGCTGTACCGCCTGCTCGATTGAAGCAATCGGCCAGGCGGTGATGCCCTTATCCGGATCGCCGCACAGTTGCCTGAGATCCTGTTGGCTCACGCCTGAGCGTTCGCGCGGTCGAGAGCCGGTGGCCACGCCGTTGCTCTCCGGATATTCAGTCGGGCCGAGTCTGGCGTAGGCGGAATACGGGCTTTCTGCGCCCCAGAACACGGTATCGACGAAGTCATCGTAAGCGTAAGCCCAATAGCCGGGGTCGTACGCATAGGGCCAGAACGTATATTCGAAAATGTCGGAATAGGCATAGGGCCAGAACACGTGGCCGGCCCACGGCACAAACGTCGCGTGCAGGCCGCGCCGCCAGGCGTGGCGGGGAGCCCAGCCGTGGTGCCGAGCCGCCCGTGCTGTCTCGGCCTGTGGGTCGGCACTGGCGAAGCGCGCTGCAAATCGCCCCCGTGCGGCAGCTTGCATCGCGGCAGCAGCGGCGGGGCGTCCAGCCGAAGGCTGTATTCCGAGCTGCTGCTGGCGCGCCAGATTACGCTGTTGCAGGCCTTCCTCCTGCCGGAGCAGGCGCTGTTGTGTCTGTAGCAAGCGCTGCTGTGCGCGCTGCTCCCGCAGGCCTTCCGGCCGTTGCGACTGCAGCTGCTGCACGCGCTGCTGCAACCGATCGATGCGGTCCTGGCGCTGCACGCCCTGGCGCGAAAGCGCGTCGCGCTGCCGTTCCTGCGCGGTTTGCTGGAGTTGCTGGACGCGCTGCTCACGCTGGAGCTGCCGCTGTTCTGTCTGCAGCAACCGTTGCTGCGCGCGTTGCGCCCGCGGACCTTCCGGCTGTTGCGACTTCAGCTGCTGAACGCGCTGTTGCAACCGATCGATGCGCTCCTGGCGCTGCACGCTCTGGCGCGAAGGCATGTCGCGCGGGCGCTCCTGCGTGGTTTGCTGCTGCTGCTGGATGCGCTGCTCGCGCTGGCCGGTCCGCTCCTGTTGCGGTGGACGCGCGCCCGGAGAGGGCAGTGCGCTCGGGCGCGACGGCGCGGCGATTCTCGGCGTGGCCGGGCGCGGCGGTGCGGCGATGTGCGGCATCGGACGCGGCGCCATGGCCGGACGCTGTGGCGGCGGAGCCGGACGGAACGCCGGTGCGGCGGGCCGCGCCATTGCCGGAGGCGGTGCGGGGCGGGCCATGGCGGGAGGCGACGGGCCATGGCGGGAGGCGGCGCAGGACGAGCCATGGCGGGGCGGCGCAGGACGAGCCATGGCGGGCGGCGGTGCCGCGGGTCGGGCCGCGGCCGCAGGCGGTCCGTGCCGTTGCAGCTGCTGGGCAGACGCGCCCACGCTCGCCGCGACCACCGAAACGCCGAGAAGAAATGCTGTAAAGCGAAGCCCGGGCGCAAGCATGATCGTCGCTACCTGCTGACTCTTTGCTCGCCCGTCACTCTCAACGCGCGACCGCAGCAATCGATCTGTGCTTGTCATTGCGGCTTTGCGACGCAGGGTGACGGGTGAGCCTACCCGCCGCTTGTGCACGTCGCCAAATCCCGTTCACCGTCTCCCGTTCACCGTCAAATTTTCATCGCAAGGGCCCGCTGCCGACGTGCGGATGGCGCGTCGTAGCGTCGCATCATCACGTCCAACCTTGCCAAACTCTCCCGCAAGCCTTTGGCTG
>CAVXHU010000016.1:0-44977 GCA_963761395.1 uncultured Alphaproteobacteria bacterium | reverse complement strand
CCTTAAGGCCGAAGGCAATCTTCAAATCTTCATGGCCAATCTCCGCTACTTCAAGGAGGCGCTTGCCAAGTTGCGTCAGGCGGGAGCCGAAGCATGATCGCGCAATTTGAGCCGATCACCGGCCGCTACATGCATCTCGATCTGTTCGGACTGAAACATCGCATCTATGTCGAGCAAGCGGGGGAGGGCACGCCATTGCTGTGTCTCCACACCGCGGGCTCGGATGGGCGGCAATACCGCGCCCTGATGAATGATGAGCGCATTACATCCAGCCACCGCGTCATCGCCTTCGACATGCCCTGGCACGGCAAGTCGTCGCCGCCGCCGGGTTGGCACAACGAGGAATATCAGCTTACCTCGGCACAATACACGACCATGATTCTGGAGATCATGGCGGCGCTCGAGCTCGACCGGCCGATCCTGATCGGATGCTCGATCGGCGGACGCATCGCGCTGCATCTGGCGCTCGAACACCCGGAAGCGTTCCGCGCCATCGTCGGCCTGCAGGCCGGCGCGCATGTCGATCCCTATTACGACCTGAATTTCCTGCACCGGCCCGACGTGCACGGCGGCGAAGTCAGCGCCGCCATCGTATCCGGACTGGTCGGGCCCGACGCGCCCATGGAGGAGCGCTGGGAAACGCTGTGGCATTACATGCAGGGCGGCCCCGGCGTTTTCAAAGGCGATCTGTATTTCTACAAGGTCGACGGCGATATCCGCGACCGCGTCGCCCAGATCGATACGCGACGCTGCCCGCTGTTTCTGCTGTCAGGGGAATACGACTATTCCTGCACGCCCGAGGAAACGCTCGCCGTCGCCAACAGCGTCCCCGGCAGCGAGGTGACCATCATGAAAGGCCTCGGGCATTTTCCGATGAGCGAAAACCCCGCGGAGTTTTTGAAATACCTCTTGCCCGTGCTTGAGAAGATCGGGGGACAGGATCGACTATGAGTGGGTGCCGGTTCAGAGGGTTGAACTCCCGACCTTGGGTCTGGAAACCGTATGTGAAGTCAAAAAGCAGACAGACAGCTTCAGAGGGCGGCGCTAGTGGTTGCATAGGCCAACGGGAACGAGATGCCGGATTTTACTGCGCTTGAGCGGGCTGCGCTGGAGGAAATTTGCAAGCACTCCCAGGAGCGGCCGGCGCTTGAACGTCAACTTGCGACGGCGAGGGTGAGCCGTCGCAAGAATACCGGAGTCGGGTTCATCACCTATTTCGAGGTAGATAGGAACGGCCCACCGCTCACGAGTCGCTGGAGAGTCCTGGGAAACGTCGCCGCGACGATCGCAGGCTTCGAGAGGCCGCTCCTGCTTGCGCTGTTCATGAGCAAAGATGGGTACGCCAACATGCTCGAGGCGACGACCGCAGGAGACAGCACCGTCGGTATCGATCTCTCGGCCGTTCGGTTCGAAATTGATCCATCCTGAAGGAGAAACATTTATGACGCGGTCAGCGAGCCTGCGCCTTACGTTTTAGGTGCATCCGCAAACGATAATCTGGCTTGCTTGACGCGCGGGGTGGGGCCGCCGGTAATTGCCCAAAAGGACCGGCGACCCCGATCGCGCAATTGAAATCGTGGTGGTGATGCGACTCACGCCCAACTCTGCACGACCCTGAGAATAAGTACCCGAAGCCGGGATTTGGTCCGTCATTTCGTCGTTCAAAAATCGTTGATCAGGGCAAAACGATCGGAACTCGCTTCCGGATGAGACCGCAAGGTGTTCAACCTGAATTTGTGCTTTCGCTGCGCCGCACTCAACGGTAACTGCGGGGCCCGCGATCGACGACGATCGCGTGCCCTCGCATCCGACTTACACGCTCCGTAAGCGACCGTCGCCTTACACCATCCGTGCCGATGACGTGCCGCAAAAGGTCGCCGCGCTGATCCTGTTCAGTGCGATCGACGAAGTCTCTGATTTTGTCGAGGGCTCCACCTGACTGGACGCGGTGCGGTTCGGTATCATCGTCGCTCGCATTACACCGCGGACGCGGTGCAATCCTCCCAAACGAAGCATTTCATGGTTTGCGTCCGCGCGCCGGGCCTTTCTTTTCACTCGACCAGTCGTATCACCTTGCGCCGCTTTATTCGATCAAGCGCATGTACAACGTCGCTCCTATCGAGCACGGCAAGCAGACGTTCCACTGTTCGCTTCGCGTCCCCGCGGTATTCCCCCAAGATGCGCCTAGCGTCCTCAACGGCGCGGATGATGGTATCTTGGTCGGGATTGTTCATGACGGTACGCAACTCCACGAAAGCGGGAATCAAGACTGGAGGCAAATTTTCGTTCCCGTTTGGCGCTGCGGTTTTATGTCTCGGAGACTATCGCGACCTGTCGCGCGTTCTATCCATAGCCGTGTCGGACTCACTAAGCCCGCGCGGTTAGGCCCGGCGTCCCATGAGCATGGATGTAATCAGGAACGGACGGCGAACCGACCATGTTGCGGTCGTGGCCCGTTGATGCGCGCAAACATCGTCGGGCCGCCCGACGTTGCGACCAGGATCAACGCTGCCATGGCGGCCTGCCATTCCGGGGCTTCATGTTCGGCCTTGGAAAGCCGCGTGATGTAGCGCCCTGCATCCTCGAGCGTGGCAAGCTGGCGACCGCGCGGCAGCGGAATCGGTTCGTCAAAGCGTCGTTTCCACCCGCCGTCAGCCACCGGATTCGACCGGCTCGCGCAGCCGCTTCATCGTGAATTCGATATTCTGCGATTGCAGGTGGCGCCGGCTTTCCACTTCGGTTTGATACCGCAAGAAAACACTTTGTTTTCAGGCTTAAACGGTGGTGCCGGTTGAGAGGATTGAACTCCCGACCTTCGGTTTACAAAACCGCTGCTCTACCGCTGAGCTAAACCGGCGAATTGAAAAACCCTTCGTGGCCCGCGCGATCCGGACCCGATTCCGCTGATCTTTCGCTCGGTCGAATATCAGACTTGCCCGCAAAGGGCCAGAACCCGGCCGCACCCTTGGGGCTCGCCTCTATCTGTCGGCGCGTATGAAAAAGGGCGGCTTGCCGCCGCCCTTTTCGTCTTCGCTATGACAAGGCCTTACTGGCAGAAGTGCCGGCGGCCGTCTTCACCCTTGAACCAGGTCCCGGGCTGGCAGGCGAAGCCGCTAAGCGTGGCATAACGCTGCGGGGCGTAGCCCTGCTTGGGTCCGCCGCGATAGCCGTTGTTGTAATAGCCGTAGGAATCGTCGTTGTAGTAGGCATAGGAATCGCCGCGGAACGGCGCGGTCGCGATGGCACCGGCGGTTCCGATCGCGCCGCCGACGACGCCAGCCGCGACATCGGCGGGCCAGAAGCCGGAATCATAACGGCGGTCCCAGCGGTCGTCGTTCCAGCTGTAATTGCTGCGATAGACGGTCCGGCGCTGATAGTCGCCGGTATAGGGATCGCAATTGGCGTTCGGATAGAACTGCGTGCAATAGCCGGGATTGTTGTAGATCACCTCCTGCGCCATCGAGGGGCTTGCCAGCGCGGATGAGAGAGCCACGGCAGCAGCGCCGAGAAGTCCGAATTTCGTCATGGGTTTCTCCGTTTCAGTGACCCCACGCTAAAGCGCAGGCCCGAACCACGTTCCTGAATTTCTCGCACCTGGATTCAAACAGATGTGATCGCAGCGAAGACAAAAAGGCGGCGGTGTGGCCTTTGGTTATGCCGTGTTCCCTAGCAGGGATACCAGCGTCCATCCGGCCCAAGATATGTCGCGCCGGACTGCAAGCCGCAGGTTGTCAGGCGGGATACGGGGCGGTCCCCGTAGTAGGCGGCGTAGTCGTTATCCGTTGCATCCGTGGCGCGGAGCGGCACCGCGGCAATCGCATCAACCGTTGCGATGTTGGCGGCTACATCGCCCGGCCACAAGCCGGGTCCGTAGCGATAATGATAAACATTGACCCACGGATGCGCCTGCGCATAGGCGCCGGGTTGCTGCATCGCGTCCTGCGCGATCGCAGGCGCCGTGATAACGGCGGCCAGAAGCGCCGCAGCGCCGATCATTCTCGATGTCGTCATTGCCGATTTCTCCAAAACAAGGGAGTGACAGAGAAACAGCCCGCGGCAGCGGGTGTTCCGAATCCGCCTTGTGCCGTTATCAAACCGATGTGAAGTTCCGGCTCCGCTGTTCCCGGGAGTGAGGCAACCCGCCGATGCAAACGCACGACATCGATTAGCGCGACGGGACGGTCAATTTGCGCGGGCCATCTCGCCTTCGATCACCAATTCGGCAGCCGATGGCTCGATGATGCGCACCGCGCGCTACAGCGCGCAGGCCGACCGCCGCGCATGGGCGTCGATGCGAAGCCTTTTCGATGTGGTGTTTGGCGACCATGTCCGCCGGGCCTGACCATTCAGGCCTGAAGTAAAAAGGCGGCCGTTGCGGCCGCCTTTTTTTGCTACATCAAGAGGCGCTGATGAAGCGGCTCTCGTGTGGTTTATCGCTTGGTGCGAAGGTTCGAACCGGTGGTCTGGTGGCCGGGAGCATATCCTGATGCTCCTTCGGTGCCCGGCTTGGAACCCTTGGCGTGCATTTCCTGTCCCGGAGCGTAGCCTGATGCGCCAGGGCTACCCTTAACCGAACCCTTTTGCTGCATCTCCTGGCCCGGAGCCTTGCTTGACACGCCTTGCGCGAAGACAGCCGGCGAAGACGCGATGAGAGCGGCTGCAGAGAGTGCGATGATCGTAAGCTTCATGTAGTCCTCCTTGAAAACCCCACCGGACAACGAAGCCAAGGCAGACCCGTTCCATGAATGGCGGTTCATCAAGCTCAGTTCCCTCCGCACGGGCCAAGTTTGTCGTCAATGTGCCTCTCAGGCGATCCAGCGAGTCGGCCTGAACTTTGCTCTGACAAGCCCGGCAGCGGATGTCATAACAATGATGAGGCGGGCAGAGGGCACATGTTCGGAATTCTGGGGCTGGGGTTTTTGCTGGGCATGCAGCACGCGCTGGAGGCCGATCATATTGCTGCGGTGTCGAGCATCGCCGCGCGCCGCAGCGATATCGGCGACATCGTCAAGCACGGCCTGACCTGGGGCCTCGGCCATACCCTGACATTGTTCGCCTTTGCCGGCGCCGCGATTCTGCTCGGGCATGCGCTCCCGGAACATTTCGCGCGGCCGATTGAAACTGCCGTCGGCATCATGCTGGTCGGTCTCGGCGCGCATGTGCTGTGGCGGCTGTGGCGCGACCGCGTGCACTTTCACCGGCACGGCCACGGCGACGGCACGGTGCATATCCACGCCCACAGCCATGCCGGCGAAAATATTCCGCATATCCGCGCCACGCATGCCCACGCGCACGGCTTTCGCTGGCGCACGCTGCTGGTCGGATTGATGCACGGCATGGCCGGCTCGGCGGCGCTGCTGGTGTTGGCGGTATCGCAAGCCTCGAGCGCCGCGGTTGCGCTGGGTTACGTCGCGCTGTTCGGAGCAGGCTCGATGCTCGGGATGGGCGCGCTGTCGACGGTGATCGCAGTGCCGCTCGCGGTCTCCGCGCGCTGGCTGACCTGGGCTAACCGCGGCCTGCAGGGCGCGGTCGGTGTCATCACCATCGCAATCGGCGTCACGACCATCGTCGCGACGCTGTCGGCGTAGCGTTAGAGCATGATCCGGAAAAGTGGGAACCGGTTTTCCGAAGAGATCATGCTCAAACAAAGAGATAAGACCATGATCCGATTCGACCTAATCGGATCATGGTCTGGCGCGGGCGCGCCTCGCGGCGTTAACATTTCCATATCGCGGTCGCTTGCAATTGAACGAGCGCGAATGCTGACGCGTTAGGCTTACCGGCAGTTTGGTTCGCGGCCTTAACCATTCGGTTTGCGCGATCCGGTTAGGTTACCCCGGAGCAACGGGAAGCACGAAACCATGCGCGCTCGCTTGGCACTGGCAATTTTGATCGGGGCGACGCTACCGGCTTTGGCCGGCGGCGGCTTCGATATCGTAATTCCAGGCCGCCCCGGCGTGCCCATTATCATTAACGGCATCGACGCATCCTACGCCGTGGTCGAAGGCGAATGGGGTCTCGGCAAGGGCGAGCAGGTGCAGCCCACGATCTATGGCGGCCGCTACGTCGATGTCACGCCGAACGTCGGCCATTACTATCCGAGCGCCGGTCATTTGCCGGGCTACGGGCGTCTCGAAATCGAGCCGCCTGCCAACCGCAGGCTGCCGCAGCCCGCGGAGAGCTATCATCAATCATGGTCGTCGCAATCCACCCCGCAGCCGGAGCCCGAGGTGCCGTTTTATCCGCCGCCGATCGTCATCGCGCCGCAGAACGGCGACGCCGGCATGCCGCAGAACGGCGATGGCGGTATGCCGCAGGACTTCTCAGGCCCGCCGCAGGATTTTCAGCATCGAAAGCACCGGAATTTTCGCACTAAAAACCACGCCGACAAAAAACATATTCACAGGAGAGGGTAATGCGCCAGACGATTTCAGGATTGGTAGCGGCGATCGTCGTAGTGACCGCCAGCGCTGCGCCCGCGATGGCGTGCGGACTGTTCGGGGGTTCGTGCTCGCCTTGCGGATGGGCTTATGTCAGCCCGTGCGCGCAGGCCTACTGGGCCCATGAGCGGCTGCCCGATCCGGTGCAGCAGTACCACCATCCTTCCCATCGGGTGCAGCAGTATTACTACGTCAATCAGGGCCCGACCTTTACCGGTCCCGGTGCCTTCGCGCCTTATCCGACCTATCAGGAAGGTTACTACGATCGCGGCCGCTACGCCAACGTTCGTGCGTCGCGCTATCATGGTCGGCGCGAGCATGTACTTCGCCGCTACTACTGATCACCGGCATTTAACCGAAGACATCAGCGCCCGTTCGCATCCTGCGAGCGGGCGTTGGTGTTTTTGACACGCTCAACCCATCAGGCCGAGCTTGCTGGCGCCGATATAGAGCGCCAGCACCGCGGCGTTCGAGACGTTGAGGCTTTTGATTTCGCCGGGCATGTCGAGCCGCGCCACCACGCTGCAGGTCTCGCGCGTCAACTGCCGCAGGCCCTTGCCCTCGGCGCCCAGCACCAGCGCCAAGGGCTGCCGCAAGGCGATCGCGCCGAGATCCTCGCTGCCCTGGCTGTCGAGCCCGACCGTCATGAAGCCCTGGTCGTTCAAGCCTGTCAGCGCGCGCGCGAGATTTTGCACCGTGACCAGCGGCACCAGCTCCAGCGCGCCGGAGGCGGATTTCGCCAGCACGCCGGTCGCCTCCGGACTGTGACGCGCCGTGGTGACGATGGCCTTGACCGCGAACGCCGCCGCCGAGCGCATGATCGCGCCGACATTGTGCGGATCGGTGATCTGGTCGAGCACCAGCACCATGCCTTCCTGCGCCAGCGTATCGATGTCCGGCGAGGGCAGCGGATCGGCTTCCACCAGCAGGCCCTGATGCACGGCATCCGGACCGAGGCGCTGGTCGATCAGGCTGGGCCGCACGATTTCCGGCGTCACCCTTGTGTCGATATTGTCATCGGCCAGACGCCGCGCGGCGTTTTCCGTCAACAACAGCTTGCGAATATGGCGCTGCGGATTGGCCAATGCCGCCGCCACGGTGTGCCAGCCATACAGAATGGCCGGACCGTCGGGCTTGGCGTCGCGGTCGCGCCAGGCCGGCCGGGGGCCGGGTTCGCGCCCGGTGTCGGCTGCTTTGCCGCCGCCGCGCCGGAACTTAAGCTTTCGATCGCGATCGCTCATGGCAGGCTTGTGTCACGGGTTCCGGATTATGGCAATTTCAGCCCCTCGCGGGAGGCGTATTAGCGGCCCGGCGTTGGTTGACTTTGCCCGGGCGATTCCGCCATAAACGCGCCCAGCCGGGAGCCCGTGATCGGGCCCTTAGGTTTTAACGTCATCCATGGCCTTGTCTCCGCCATTTCGGCGGATGGGTTGCGATGCTGTTGAGCGGGGGAGTGTCCCGAGTGGCAAAGGGAGCTGACTGTAAATCAGCCGTCTTATGACTTCGAAGGTTCGAGTCCTTCTTCCCCCACCATCCTGCTTCGCGCCAAGGCGCTTCGCGGGATTGAGTCCAGCCTGAATCGCGGCGAAGGAGTGCCCTCCGAAGCCTTGGCGAAGGAGGCGTAGACGGACGGAGCTCACGCACTGCGCACAAGCGGAAGGCTGACCGGTGTCGATTTTCCAGGCCTGGTTTACGACCGAGAGTATCCGGTTTCGGACCCGGGCGCTGAAGGCCCTGCTGCGCGATCAGCGAGCCGAGTTTCTCGTGATCTGGCGGCACCTGCGGCCGGGCGATATCGCCTGTGACATCGGCGCCAACAAGGGCAGCTTCATCTATTGGCTGTCGTGGTGGGTCCGCAATGGCCGGGTGGTCGCTTTTGAGCCACAGCCGGAGTTGGCCCGCGATCTCGTAAACATTTGCCGCGTCATCAAGCTTGGCAACGTCGAAGTCGAAGCCAAAGCCGTCTATTCGCACTCCGGCCATCGGGACTTGTTTCTGCCGGAAGGCCATCAACCCGGCGCGTCGCTTCATCGCCCGGCGCTGCAAGGGGAAAGCCTCAAAACCCTGTCGGTGCCGGTGGTCGCGCTGGACGATTATTTTAGCGAGAGCGACAAGGTCACGCTGCTCAAGATCGACGTGGAGGGCGCCGAATTCGCGGTTTTGAAGGGCGCCGAACGAATTTTGCGGCAGCATGCGCCGTTGCTGGTTTTCGAATGCGAAAACCGGCATCTCGCACCCGGCAATGTCCAGGATGTGTTTTCCTATCTCGAAGGTCTCGGCTACGAGGGAAGCTTCGTCTGGCGCAATCAGGTCTTGCCGATCTCCCGGTTCGATGCCGCGGTCCATCAGCGCCAGGACGGCGAATGGTTCTGGAAGAGCAAGGACTACTGCAATAATTTTATCTTCCGCAAACCGCTGGGCCGGTCGTAGCCGCAGCTGAAGCATGCGCGGGGCGAATCGCCACGGTGTCGTCCCGTGTGTCGGCTGAAACACTCCGGAAACACGATAGTTCGAACCTGAGTTGAACGCGGCCCGCGCGGGGTACGACTGATGGGCAGAACGCAAGAATTGCGTGAAGCCATTCAGCGGAGACGGTCATGTCACCCAAGCGAGCCTTCATCATCAGCGATGCCGCGCGGGCGCTTGCCTCGTCCGAGACCGGCGATCTTCACGACGTAACCGGCCATCACCGCTATTACGGCAGCTCCGCCTGCAACGGCGGCGAGCGAATTGTCGAAACCCGCCGCGGATCGCGCCCGCGATCGCTCAGCGTTTGCGGATTTTGAGCTGAGAATTTCAAACGAGACAACTGCCGAGCGTCGAGCCGGATGCGGCCGTGTTGCTGGAGCATCGTCATTCCGGGTTCAGCCCCGCAGGCTGCCCCGGAATGACATTTCAAATAAAACAAAAAGACGCGACGGGTTTCCCCGTCGCGCCCCAACTGTTGTAACTCGCTGGTCCAGGCGCTGAGAGCGCCCGTTGCCAAGCCCAAAAAAGCCTAGCGGGCGATCCCAGCGAGGTGACAGCGCTTGGTGTAAGACACTGGATCACCTCCTTTCGTTGTTGATGGAAACCAGAGTATAGGCAGCGAATCGTTGTCTGTTAAGGGGCGCGCCCGGGGCGAAAGATGTTGGCGGAACAGCGGCGGTTTGGCGCGGCATGGTGTGGCGAACTTCGGATTCGAGACATGAGCCGGCGCATGAGCGGTTGAGGCCGCTGGCGCGGCGTGATAGTTCATCGCCTCAAACGCGGGTGTAGCTCAATGGTAGAGCAGCAGCCTTCCAAGCTGAATACGAGGGTTCGATTCCCTTCACCCGCTCCAATCCCATCGTTGGAAAACCGTTACTCACGTGCGCATCGTCCTATACGCGCAAGCCGCAAATGGATGGCCTCATACCGTGAGCGCAATGCTCGGGCGTCGAAAATAGTGGTAACGGCAGATGGTGGAACGTTGGCGCGTTTTCCCGCGCTACAGACCGCATAATTTCTGGAGGAAATGTTCATGTCGGCTCTGCCTCTTTCGGGCATCAAAATTCTTGATCTGACGCGCGTGCTGGCGGGGCCGCTGTCGTCGCAGATGCTGGCCGATCTCGGCGCCGAGGTCATCAAGATCGAACGGCCGGGCGGTGGTGACGACGCGCGCGCCTTCGGCCCGCCCTATCTGGTCGATCCCGAGGGCAAGGAGAACAACAACAATTCGTTCTATCTGTGCGCCAACCGCAACAAGAAATCGGTCACGGTCAATATCGCAACGCCCGAGGGCCAGGAGATTATCCGCGAACTGGCAAAATCCTGCGACGTGATGATGGAGAATTACAAGGTCGGCGATCTCAAGCGTTACAAGCTCGATTATGAATCGATCAAGGCGGTCAATCCCGGGATCATCTATTGCTCCGTAACCGGCTTCGGCCAGAGCGGACCTTACGCGCCGCGCGCCGGATACGACGCGATCTTCCAGGCGATGGGCGGCTTGATGAGCGTCACCGGCCACATGGATGGCGAACCCGGTGCGGGACCGATGAAGGTCGGCCCCAGCATTGTCGACTACATGACCGGCATGAACTCCTCGATCGGCATTCTGGCCGCGCTCTATCACCGCAAGGCCAATGGCGGGGCGGGGCAGCATGTCGATGTCTGCCTGTTCGACACCGTGATCGCCTCGCTGTCGCATTATGCGCAGATCTATCTCGTCAACGGCCAGATGCCGCCGCGGCGCGGCACCTGGGGCAATGGCGGCATGCCGGCCGGCGTGTTCCGCTGCGCGGATGGCGAGTTGATGCTGGTGGTCGGCAATGACGCGCAGTTCGCGAAAACCTGCGCGGTTCTGGGCAGCCCCGAGTTGGCGACCGATCCGAAATTCATCAAGAACAATGATCGCGTCGTCAACGGCAAGGAGATCATGGCGATCTTCGCGGGCCTGTTCCTGAAGAACAAGGTCTCCTACTGGCTGGAACAGTTGGAGAAGGCCGGCGTGCCCTGCGGGCCGGTCAACGATTTCGCGCAGGTGTTTGCCGATCCGCACGTGCGCTCGCGCGGCATGGAGATCAAGGTCGACCATCCCTTCGAGCACGCGCTGTCGCTGATCCGCAATCCCATCATCTTCTCCGAGACGCCGGTGAAGGACTATCGCGCGCCGCCGCTGCTGGGCGAGAACACCCGCGAGGTATTGGCATCGAAGCTCGGATATGACGACACGAAGGTCAAGGCGCTAAAGAAGCAGGGAATTATCTAGACGAGGCCGCAGCGGTACGCGCTACGGCCTTGCCGCTCGCGGTGCCGGTGGTCAACGCCATCACCGACACCGCGACGATGCGGTCGATGATGCCGCCGACGTCGTTGAGATCGCACGATCCCTCCGAGAGTTTGGTCAGCCGCTCGCTGTCGCGGATGGTCTGGTGCGCCATGGCGAGCGCGAAATGCAGGCCCCAGTAGAGATCGACCTCGCTGCGATCGGGCAGCGAGCGCCGCATCGCGGCGGCGAATTTTCGCAAATGATCGATTTCGCGATTCTTGATGCGGCGGATCGGCGGCACCGATTCGATCGAGGCCCGGATCATGAAGCGCGCCGCGGTCGAGCGCTCGCGGTCGGGGCCGAGGCAGCCGCGCAGCGTCGGCCCGACCAGCGCGCGCAGGATCGCCTCGATACTGGCGCGGCCGCCGCCGGCTTCTTCCGCCTGCTTCAATTCGTTGAGCCGCTCGCGGTTGGTGGCGAGGCTGCGGGTGACGAACAGTTCGGCGATCAGTTCGTCCTTGGAGCCGAAATGATAGTTCACCGCCGCGAGGTTGACGTCGGCGGCGGCGACGATGTCGCGCAGCGTGACGTCGCCAAAGCCGCGATCGGCGTAAAGCCGCTCGGCGGCGCTGAGGATCGCGGTTCTGGTCTGATCCGACGCCATATCATGGGACCTATGCAGGGCGAATCTGGGCGGTTGCAATTCAAACAGTTGTATGAAACTATCGTTTGAGAGTGGGGAATGTCAATGCGCGTCTCGTGCATGGCATGCCCGGCCAGCCGGCACTCGTCGCAGCCGCTGATTTCAGCGGGCCAAGAATAGTCTTGCGGACGAGGGGCGGCGGGGAGACAGTGCCGCCAACAATTTTCGCCCAGGAAATGTGAGGAAACGCCCATGGACTTCAACATGTCTGACCGTCAGCGCGAATGGCTCAATCGTGTGCAGTCGTTCATGCACAAGCATGTCCGCCCCGCGGTGCCGATCTACAAGCAGCAGGACGCCGAGGGCGAGCGCTGGAAGGTGATTCCGGTCCTGGAAGATCTGAAGAAAAAGGCGCGTGCCGAAGGTCTCTGGAACATGTTCATGCCGCCCTCGGCGCATGAGGACGACGAATTCCGCGGCGCGGGATTGAGCAATCTGGAATATGCCCCGCTCGCCGAAGAGATGGGCCACATCGGCTGGGCCTCGGAAGTGTTCAACTGCTCCGCGCCCGATACCGGCAACATGGAAGTGCTGATGCGATATGGCTCCAAGGAGCACAAGAAGAAGTGGCTGCGTCCGCTGATGGATGGCGAAATCCGCTCCGCCTTCCTGATGACCGAGCCCGCGGTGGCGTCGTCGGATGCGACCAATATCGAGACCAGCATCGTGCGCGACGGCGACCATTACGTCATCAACGGCCGCAAATGGTGGTCGTCGGGCGTCGGCGATCCCCGCTGCAAGCTCGCGATCGTGATGGGCAAGACCGATCCGAAGGCGCCGCGCCATCAGCAGCAATCGCAGATCCTGGTGCCGCTCGACACCAAGGGCATCACGGTCGAGAAGATGCTGCCGGTGTTCGGTTTCGACGACGCGCCGCACGGCCACGCGCAGGTGCTGCTCGACAACGTCCGCGTTCCCGCCAGCAATATCTTGCTGGGCGAGGGCAGGGGTTTTGAGATCGCGCAGGGGCGTCTCGGTCCCGGCCGCATCCATCACTGCATGCGCACCATCGGCAAGGCCGAGGAAGCGCTGGAGAAAATGGTGAAGCGGCTGTCCTCGCGCACCGCGTTCGGCAAGAAGATCATCGAATATTCGATCTGGGAGCAGCGCATCGCGGAAGCCCGCACCGACATCGAGATGAACAGGCTGTTGTGCCTCAAGGCCGCCGACATGATGGACAAGGTCGGCAACAAGACCGCCCAGCTCGAGATCGCCATGATCAAGGTGGCGGCGCCCAACATGGCGCTGAAGATCATCGACAACGCCATCCAGGCGTACGGCGCCGCCGGCGTCTCCGACGATGCCGGGCTGGCGCGGGACTATGCCTCGATGCGCACGATGCGGCTGGCGGACGGGCCGGACGAGGTCCATAACCGCGCCATTGCCAGACTTGAACTTCGGAAGTATGCAAACGCTCCCACTTCGCACTAACGGGAGCCCCTGAAAATGGCGCTCCCCAAGAAATCCGAGGGAGCGTCATCGTGGCCGAGGGCGTCAGAAAAGACGAGGAATTTTCGGGCACCAAGCCCGTCGAGGAGCGGCATCGGATCGATGAGCTGAGCCTCGATGGCTGGATGCGCGAAAACGTCGAAGGCTATCAGGGACCGCTGACCGTCCTGCAGTTCAAGGGCGGCCAGTCGAACCCGACCTACCGGCTCGATACATCAGGGCGTTCCTATGTGATGCGCCGCAAGCCGTTCGGCAAATTGCTGCCGTCGGCGCACGCGGTCGACCGCGAATTCAAGGTCATTGCCGCGCTCAGCAAGCAGGGATTTCCGGTCGCCAAGGCCTACGCGCTGTGCACCGACGATGCGGTGATCGGAGCCGCCTTCTACATCATGTCGATGGAAGAGGGCCGGGTGTTCTGGGATCCGACGCTTCCGAGCCAGCCGCCGGAAGCGCGGCGCAAGATTTTCGCCAGCAAGATCGAGACGCTTGCGAAATTGCACACCTACGATCCGCAAGGAATCGGGCTCGGCGATTTCGGCAAGCCGGGAAATTATTTCGCCCGTCAGGTCGATCGCTGGACCAAGCAGTACCGCGCGTCCGAGACCCAGCACATTCCCGAAGTCGAAAAACTGATCGAGTGGCTGCCGCGCACCATGCCGCAACAGGAGCGGGTCTCGATCGTGCATGGCGACTATCGCCTCGACAACATGATCTTTCACTTGACCGAACCGCGGGTGCAGGCGGTGCTGGACTGGGAGCTGTCGACGCTCGGCGATCCGATGGCGGACTTCACCTATCTCCTGATGCAATGGACCATGCCCGGTCTCGCCAGCGCCGACCTCAAGGCGCTGAATATTCCAAGCATGGAAGAGGCCGCGGCAATCTATTGCAACGTGACCGGCAGCGCCGTTCCCGACCTGAACTGGTATTTTTCCTACAACCTGTTCCGGCTCGCCGGAATTACGCAAGGCATCGCCGGACGTATCCGCGACGGCACCGCGGCCAGCGCCAAGGCCATGGAGTCGGCCAAGCGCACGGTGCCGCTGGCGAAGGCTTCCTGGGAATACGCGCAGAAGGCCGGGGCGGAGTGACTTAGGCGCCGAAACAAACTCGACCGTCACGGCTGCGCAGCCCGCCGTTGAGCGGGCGATCCAGTATTCGAGGACGCCGTGAGTCAGGCGCGGCGTCGATCTCGGATTTTCGCAGCGACTCACGTCGTGCGGCTTGACCGGGCGATCCAGTATTCCAGAGACGTCGGTATGAATGGGGCTGCGGCGTACTGGATACTCCGCTTTCGCGGAGTATGACGACTCTTTGTGGTGCGGCGCTGCGTCCACAACGGAAGCTCGTCATGCGCGGGCTTGACCCGCGTATCCATCAATCTTCACAGGAGTTTTACGAAGAAGATGGATGGCCGGGTCATCTAGCTCGAAGACGCGCTTCGCGCTTTTGCCCGGCCACGACGAATAGAACCTAAATCGGTTTCCCCGCATAGGGCATCGACGCGGTGAGGCCGCCGTCCACCGGGATGGCCTGGCCGTTGACGTAGGAGGCGTCGTCGCTGGCGAGAAACAATCCCATCGCCGCGAGTTCATGCGGCTGGCCGGCGCGCTTCAACGGATTGAGCTGTCCGATCTTGCCGTCGGTGCCGCGCTGCCTGGCATTGTCGAAGATCGGTTTTGTCATTCCGGTTTCGATCAGGCCCGGACATACCGCGTTGATGCGCACGCCGGTGCCCGACAGCGAATAGGCTGTGGTCTGCACCAGGCTGATGACGCCGGCCTTGCTCGCGCCATAGGGATGGCCGCTGGCGCCGGCTTTCAGGCCCGCGACCGATGCGGTGCAGACGATCGAACCGTATTTCTGTTTGATCATGTGCGGCATGGCATATTTGATCGCCAGGAACGGCCCGATCAGATTGATGCGCAGGACCTCCTGCCAGTGTTCCACGGTCTGTTCGGCGAGCGGCACCAGCCCGCCGCTGATGCCGGCGTTGGCCCAGATCGCATCGAGCCGTCCGTAAGTCGACACCGCCTTGTCGATGAAGGCGATCACGTCTTTTTCCGAGCCGGCGTCCGCCATCACGGCCTCCGCCGTGCCGCCGGCCTTGCGCACCTGCTCGACGGTTTCCTTGACGCCCTCGGCGCGGTCGACCGCGATCAGCCTGGCGCCTTCCCTGGTGAACAACAGCGATGCCGCGCGCCCGATGCCGCTGCCGGCGCCGGTGATGATGACGGATTTGCCTTCGAGGCGGCCCATGAGTTTCTCCCCTGTCACTTTATGATCCGTAGCATTTTCCCGCGAAGTGGCTACCGGTTCGCGTCAGGAAAACCGGCGGAATTTCAAACAAGATTTCAAACGCGGAAAAGTCACTTGAGGCGATGTGTGCTCTGACGTAGGACACGCAACAGTATTGAAGGGTGCTAGCGATGTCCAATCCAGACAAACCGTTCGTTCTGCAGCATGCCGTTCCCTCTGGCGTTGTGGCGACGCGATGGTGGTGGGTGCGTCACGCGCCGGTTCGCGAGGATAACGGCTGCATCTACGGGCAGAAGGACATCGGCTGCGATACCAGCGATCGCGTGGTATTCGAGGCTGTGGGCAAAATCCTGCCGCGCAACGCGGTCTGGTATGCGAGCAATCTGAAGCGGACGCATCAAACCGCCGATGCGATCTGGTCCGCCGGATTTCCCAAACCCGCAAAGCTGCAGCAGGAGGCGGCGCTGGCCGAACAGCATCTCGGCGAATGGCAGGGATTGAACCGCGCGGCGTTCCTCGCCAGCCGGCCGATCGAAGTCGGCAGCTACTGGTTCGCGCCGATCGACGAACCGGCGCCGGGCGGCGAGAGTTTTATGGACCTCTACAACCGCGTGCGCGGCGCGATCGAGCGGATCAACGCCGACCATGCCGGCCGGGACGTGATTGCGGTAGCGCATGGCGGAACCATCAAGGCGGCGATTGGGCTGGCGCTCGGCAACCAGCCGGAACGCGGTCTTGCCTTTACCATCGACAATTGCTCGGTGACGCGGCTCGATCATCTCGCAAGCGCAGGCCATAGCGGCTGGCGGGTGCCGATGGTCAACCAGCAGCCGTGGATCGCCGACGCCTCGCACAACGCCATGCATCAGCCGGCCGGACCGGAAATCGCAACCGCCAGCAAACTCGCCTGAAGCCACGCTCTCATTCGGTTGTCTGCCAGCGCGAACGCTGCTTAGCTGAATTGAAACGAAAGCCGGCGCATCCGCCGCCGGGTCAATGGTTGGGAGAAACGCATGACCTTGTTCGATATGTCGGGAAAAGTCGCCGTCATCACCGGCTCCTCGCGCGGCATCGGCCGCGCCATCGCCGAGCGCATGGCCGAGCATGGCGCCAAGGTCGTGATCTCCTCGCGCAAGCAGCAGGTCTGCGACGAGGTGGCGAAGGCGATCAACGACAAGGCCGGCAAGCAGGTCGCGCTTTCGGTGGCGGCGAATATCTCGACCAAGGACGATCTGAAACATCTCGTTGAAGAAACCAACCGCGTGTTCGGCAAGATCGACACGCTGGTCTGCAACGCCGCGTCCAATCCCTATTACGGGCCGCAGGCGGGAATTTCCGACGACCAGTTCCGCAAGATTCTCGACAACAACATCGTCGCCAATCACTGGCTGATCTCGCTCGTGGTGCCGCAGATGATCGAGCGCAAGGAAGGCTCGATCACCATCATCTCCTCGATCGGCGGGCTGAAGGGCTCCACCGTGCTCGGCGCCTATGCGATTTCCAAAGCCGCCGACATGCAGCTGGCGCGCAATCTGGCTTGCGAATACGGCAAGCACAACATCCGCGTGAACTGCATCGCGCCGGGTCTGATCAAGACCGACTTTGCCAGGGCGTTGTGGGAAAATCCGGAGACGCTGAAGGCGTCCACCGCACGCTCGCCGCTGTTGCGCATCGGCGAGCCCGATGAAATCGCCGGCGCCGCCGTGTTTCTTGCGTCCGCCGCCGGCACGTTCATGACGGGGCAGACCATCGTCATCGACGGCGGCGCGACGATTAGTTGAGAGTGTTGGAAGGCGCGCGTCGCACACTCGGCGTCATCGTCCGCGAAGGCGGACGATCCAGTAAACGCCGGCGTCTCGATTCTCATTGGCGTCACGGCGTACTGGATGCCCCGCTTTCGCGGGGCATGACGGCGGAGGTCGGTGGCAAGATTAGCTGCGCGTCACTCCACCGCCGCATACACCAGGCTGCGCAGCAGCGTGCGGAAATATTCGCGCTGGCCGGGGCCCTGCGCCATGAAGACCGCAAACAGCTCTTCCTTCGGATCGATCCAGAAGAACGTTCCACCGATCCCGCTCCAGAAAAACTGGCCGACCGAGCCCGCGAACGGCGCCAGGCCCTGATGGGTTCGCACCGCAAAGCCGAGGCCAAAGCTGTGGCCCGGTAGCCCCACCAGATGGCCATTGAGCTTGACCTCGGGACCGAGATGGTCGGACGCCATCAGCTGCAACGTCTTGCGGCCGATGATCCTGACGCCGTCGAGCACGCCGCCGCTGAGCAGCATCTGGCAGAAGCGGGCATAATCCATCGTGGTCGAGACCAGACCGCCGCCGCCGGATTCCATCACGGGCTTTTCAAGCATGTTGAAGAGCTGCACTTTCTCGCCGGTCCAGGGATCGGTGGGGAATGGCTCGGCGAGACGGTTGGCATTCTCAGGGCCGGTATGAAACGCGGTCTCGGCCATCTGCAAGGGCGCGAGAATGCGTTCGGTCAGGAACGCGCTTAGGCTCTTGCCGGAAACGACCTCGATGATGCGGCCGAGAATGTCGGTGGAACGGCTGTAATTCCATTCCGCGCCGGGTTGGCACATCAAGGGCAGGCTCGCGACCAGTGCGGCATGTTCGGCGTTGGTGATCTTGCGGCTGCGCAGCCTCGACTGCTGATACAGCTGTTGCACCAGGCCGTTGCCGGTATGATCGTAGGTGATACCCGAGGTGTGCCGCAGCAGATCCTGGATCGTGATCGGCCGCGCTGGCGGTACCAGGTCGAGCTTGCCGTTGTTTTCGACGCCGACCTTCTGGTTCGAAAATTCCGGGATGTACTTTGCGATCGCGTCGTCGAGCAGGAGGTGGCCTTCCTCGAGCAGCATCATGATGCCGACGGAGACGATCGGTTTTGTCATCGAGAAGATGCGGAAGATGGAATTGTGCGCCATCGGCGCGCTGCCGGCGGGATTTTGCTTGCCCAGCGCATCGAACCAGGCGATCTGGCCGCGGCGCGCCACCATCACGGTCACGCCCGGTATGGTTCCCTTGTCGATGTCGCGCTTGAACGCATCCGACATCCGCTGCAACCGGACGGACGAGAGCCCGAGCGATTCCGGTTTTGCCTGAGGGAGTGGCGGTGTCTGCGGGGCGGCGGCGTGTTTTGCGGCGGTTTGCGCGGTCATGGGTTCTCCCTTTTGCTTTTGTCGTTTGCCGTGAAGCTTGGCGCAGAACCGAGGGCTTGAACAGGGCGTTTCCGGCAGACCGATCAGGCGCGTTTGACCGCTTCGCCCTTGCAAACGGGGCGTTCTCTATGCTTGAAACGGCGCGGATCGGCGGCGACGCTGGGTCCTCTGCAGGAGTGTAGCTCAATTGGTAGAGCACCGGTCTCCAAAACCGGGGGTCGCAGGTTCGAGCCCTGCCACTCCTGCCAGCTAAGCCCTTGATTTTGACCGATCCAGTTCCGGTGCTTTCGGAAGGCATTCTCAACCCGGGGTTCCCGGCACCTTGACCTTTGGCCGGTGCGCAGTACATAGCCGCACCTGCTGCCGGCCCGCTTTGACGGATATCCGGCGCGGCTTTGAATTCCCCCGAACAATCGAGCCCGCTTGCCGGCTCATCCTTCAAAAGAGGGCTGGGCGCTAGAGGGCTGTTCGGATTCCTTAAATCTAAATTCGTCTTACGACGCGGATCACATCAACGATGGCTTTCAGCCCGTTCAAATTCCTGCAGGAAGTGCGCTCGGAGACCGCCAAGGTCACCTGGCCGACCCGCCGCGAGACGACGATCACCACCATCATGGTGTTCGTGATGGTGGCGCTGGCTTCGATCTTCTTCTTCGCCTCGGATCAGATCATCCGCTATCTCGTCACCTTCTTGCTCGGGATCCACTGATGACAAGCGCCGGAACTCAAACGATGGACAAGCGCTGGTATATCGTCCACGCCTATTCGAACTTCGAAAAGAAGGTCGCGGAGTCGATCCGCGAGCAATCGAAGCAGCGCGGGCTTGAAGAACTGTTCGAGCAGGTGCTGGTGCCGACCGAAAAGGTCACCGAGGTGCGCCGCGGCCGCAAGGTCGACGCCGAGCGCAAGTTTTTCCCGGGCTATGTCCTGGTCAAGATGAAGCTGACCGACGAAGCCTTCCATCTGATCAAGAATACCCCGAAGGTGACGGGCTTCCTTGGCGCGGAAAACAAGCCGATGCCGATTTCGGAAGCCGAAGCCATGCGGATCCTGCACCAGGTGCAGGAAGGCGTGGAACGCCCGAAGGCGTCGGTCTCCTTCGAGATCGGCGAGAATGTGCGCGTGGCCGATGGGCCGTTCGCCTCGTTCTCGGGCGTGGTCGAGGAAATCGACGAGGGGCGCTCGCGCGTGAAGGTCGCGGTGTCGATCTTCGGCCGTGCCACGCCGGTCGAACTGGAATTCGGTCAGGTCGAGAAGGTCTGATCGTTCTGTTTACCTCTCCCGCGTGCGGGAAGCGGTCGAATCGATCTGCGATCCGGGTGAGGAGGCCCTTCACGCAGATCTGTGCGTGGAATGCCCGGCTCAGCCCGACCCTGTCCGCGAAGAGCGGGGCGAGGGAGAAGAGCCGTGGGAGGAGATGGATGATCGCCAGTCATCTTGAACCGCACCACGGTCCTGTGAAGTTTTCGGGCTGGTCCGGAAACAACATGAGGAGTGACAGATGGCAAAGAAAGTGACCGGATACCTGAAATTGCAGGTGCCGGCCGGTGCGGCGAACCCTTCGCCCCCGATCGGACCCGCGCTTGGTCAGCGCGGCCTCAACATCATGGAATTCTGCAAGGCGTTCAACGCGCAGACGCAGAAGGAAGAAAAGAACACCCCGATTCCGGTGGTGATCACGATCTACGCCGATCGTTCGTTCACCTTCGAGATGAAGACGCCCCCGATGTCGTTCTTTCTCAAGCAGGCCGCCAAAATCCAGTCCGGGTCGAAGGCCCCGGGCCGCGACAAGGCCGGCAAGGTGACCAAAGCGCAGGTGCGCGAGATCGCCGAGAAGAAGATGAAGGATCTGAATTGCGACACCGTCGAAGCGGCCATGAAGATGGTCGAGGGCTCCGCCCGTTCGATGGGTCTTGAAGTTGCGGGGTAACGGGTCATGGCAATCGGAAAACGTTTGAAGAAGGCCCGCGAGGGCGTCGATCGCGAAAAACTCTATCCGCTCGCGGATGCCATCAAGATGGTCAAGGAGCGCGCCAACTCGAAGTTCGACGAGACGGTCGAGATTGCGATCAATCTCGGCGTCGATCCCCGCCACGCCGATCAGATGGTGCGCGGCGTGGTGACGCTGCCGAACGGAACCGGCCGTACCCTGCGGGTGGGCGTGTTTGCGCGCGGCGCCAAGGCCGAAGAGGCCAAGGCGGCGGGTGCCGACGTCGTCGGCGCCGAGGATCTGGTGGAGAAAGTGCAGGGCGGCCAGATCGATTTCGACCGCTGCATCGCCACTCCGGACATGATGCCGCTGGTCGGCCGGCTCGGTAAGGTGCTGGGACCGCGCGGCATGATGCCGAACCCGAAGATCGGCACCGTCACCATGGACGTTGCCAACGCCGTGAAGGGCGCCAAGGGCGGTTCGGTCGAATTCCGGGTCGAGAAGGCCGGCATCGTGCAGGCCGGCATCGGCAAGGCGTCGTTCTCGGAAGAGAAGCTGGTGCAGAACGTCAAGGCGCTCGCGGATGCGGTCGCCAAGGCGAAGCCTGCCGGCGCCAAGGGTACCTACATCCAGCGCGTGGCGGTTTCCTCCACCATGGGGCCGGGCGTGAAGGTCGAGCCCGGTAGCCTGCACTGAGGCCGATCGCGCGCGAGAATTAAGAACAAGGGCGGGACGGGGAAACCTGTTCCGCCCTTTGTCTTTGACCTTAGGAAATCCTCCCATGCTGCACAAAGTCCTGATCTATTCGCGCTTTCCCAAGGCGATGATGCTGCGCATCGGAGAGCGCTTTGAGCTGATGGACGCCGCGGGCAAGCCGCCGCATGAAGTGTTCACGGCGGAGCAGCTGTCCGGCATCCGCGCCATGATCACGGCAGGCGGCACGCCGCTGGGCGCTGCCATGATGGACAAGATGCCGAAGCTTGGCGCGATCGTCTGCTACGGCACCGGCTATGACGGCGTCGATCTGGCGGCCGCGGCGCAGCGCAGAATCGCGGTCGGCCACAGTCCGGCTGCCAATGCGGCCGCGGTGGCGGACCTTGCGGTGACGCTGATGCTGGCGGTGACGCGGCGCCTCTTGCCGGCAGACCAATATGTGCGAAGCGGAAGCTGGTCATCGGCAAAACCATCGCCACTGATGCGGCCTCAAGCGGGCAATCCCGGCCGCCGCGTCGGCGTCTACGGCATGGGCGAGATCGGCCGCAAGATCGCCGCCCGCGTTGCGGCATTCGAGAGCGAGGTCGGCTATTTCAGCCGCAGCAAACATGACGTGCCTTATCAGTATCTGCCGAGCCTGGAGGCGCTGGCGGAATGGTGCAGCGTTCTGATGATCGCGGTTCGCGCCGGCGCGGACACCCATCACGCCGTCGATGCCAAGATCCTGCGAAAGCTCGGCAAGGACGGCTATGTCGTCAACATCTCCAGAGGCTCGGTGATCGACCAGGCGGCGCTGGTCGCGGCGCTGGCGGAGGAGTCGATCGCCGGCGCCGGCCTCGACGTCTACCAGAAGGAGCCGCATGCGCCGGACGCACTGACCGCCTTTCCGAATGTGGTGCTGACCCCGCATGTCGGCGGCCATACCCTTGAGTCGCACGTCGCGATGCAGGATTGCGTGATCGCCAATCTCGAGACGTTTTTTGCCGGCAAACCGCTGGCCTATGAGGTTCAGGGCGGCTGAATCGGCGATTCCGGGTCAAATCTGTTGGAAATACCCGTCGGTTGAATTGGCGCGAATTAGCGCTTGGCAAGGCGGAAAAGAGTCGTTAAACAATCCTTTCCGGGCGTGCTGGCCGTTGCTGGCACGTCTGTGCGCGCATTCCAAAAACCCGATACGATAGGAGATCATTCCTTTCCGGACATCCGCATGGATTGCTCGAAAGGAAGGAAAACCCGTCGCGTTGGAGGGATGTGGCAGGGGTCTTTCGGCTTGCCGGATGGCCTCGATCCTGTCCAAGACTGCAGGCGCCCGCGATGAGACCTCGTGTTTCCTCAACGGCTTAATTCGAGAGCCTGCATAGACGGGTGAAGACCGGATTTCGCTTCACGTCGCTTCTCGCGACGAACAGCGGATATGGTTCGAACCTCGACACCCCGTGGCCAGTCAGGCGCGGGAGGGCAGGCTTTTCAATGTCGTTCTGCCCGAAATGTCCGGAGACTGAAATGTCTCGAGGTCAGGTTCAGGCAGGACGATGGGTGTAACCCGGCGGTCCTGCCCTTGGGCATAGACCGCCAACCGGAGAGAGCTTGCTGTGGAAAGAGCGGCAAAAAAGGACGCGGTTGAGGCGCTGAACGGTCTTTTCAAGACCACCAGCGTTGCGGTCGTCGCCCATTATTCCGGCCTCACCGTGGCCCAGATGCAGAAGCTGCGCATGCAGATGAAGCAGGCGGGTGCGTCGGTGAAGGTCTCGAAGAACCGTCTCGCCAAAATTGCTCTTGAAGGCACGGACGTCGTTGCCATCGGCTCCCTGTTGAAGGGGCCGACCGTGATCGCGACTTCAAACGATCCGGTAGCGGCGCCGAAGGTTGCCATCGAATTCGCCAAGACGAACGAGCGGTTCGTCATTCTCGGCGGATCGATGGGTAAAACCGTCCTGGATGTTAACGGCGTCAAGGCGCTTGCCGCGTTGCCGTCGCTCGATGAGTTGCGCGCGAAGATCCTCGGCCTGCTGGTGGCGCCGGCGACCAAGATCGCTCAGCTTTCGACTGCGCCCGCGGCCAAGCTCGCGCGCGTCATTCAGGCCTATGCCTCAAAGAGCGAAGCGGCCTGACGCCCTTCGCAAAACGTAAAACCTGGTTCGAACCGATACGCTTAAGGAAACAGATCAATGGCTGACTTACAGAAGATTGTTGACGACCTCTCGGGCCTCACCGTGCTCGAGGCTGCCGAGCTCGCAAAGCTCCTTGAAGAGAAGTGGGGCGTGTCCGCCGCTGCCGCCGTTGCGGTTGCCGGTCCGGCCGCCGCTGCCGCGGCTCCTGTTGAAGAAAAGACCGAGTTCACGGTCGTGCTCGCCGCCGCCGGCGAGAAGAAGATCGAAGTCATCAAGGAAGTCCGCGCCATCACCGGCCTCGGCCTCAAGGAGGCCAAGGACCTCGTCGAGGGCGCGCCCAAGCCGGTCAAGGAAGGCGTGAACAAGGACGAAGCCGAGAAGGTCAAGGCGCAGCTCGAGAAGGCTGGCGCCAAGGTTGAGCTGAAGTAACCGCAGGTTACTTCAGCGAAATCCCGGGCGAGCGACGCGAGACCCGGGATCGCGGCAAAAGGACGTGGGCCGGGGCAACCCGAAGCACGTTCTACACAAAAATGTGTGGGGATTGGCGGGGTTGCCCCTCGAATCTCCACGATTGCCATCCCATATCGGGACGGCAGCACGAAAGCACGGTGGGCGGCGGGAACGGCAGCGTTTCTGCGCAAGCCGTTGGGAGATAAGCAATTTCGGGCTTTTTCAGTCCGTGACTAACCAGGTTTAGACGGGCGGGTGCGGTCATGCGCCCCGCGCGTCGTTTTGCGTTCTGAAGGTCTAGGGCTCCGATTCAGGATTTAAATCCTGACATTTGGGTTCCAGTTTTAAGGAACGAATCGGAATTCAACCCGGGGGCGATGCCAATCGCGCTTCGGAAGGTTCGCCTCTGACGGGCGACGAAATGAGAGGCCACGATGGCGCAGCAGACATTCACCGGTCGCAAACGCGTTCGCAAGTTCTTCGGACACATCAAGGAAGTCGCAGAGATGCCGAACCTCATCGAGGTTCAGAAGGCGTCCTATGACCAGTTTCTGATGGTCGATGAGCCTGTCGGCGGCCGGCTGGACGAAGGCTTGCAGGCGGTATTCCGCTCGGTGTTTCCGATCTCGGATTTTTCCGGCACCTCGATGCTGGAATTCGTTCGCTACGAATTCGAGCCGCCGAAGTATGACGTCGACGAGTGCCGCCAGCGCGGCATGACCTATGCCGCGCCGCTGAAGGTGACGCTGCGCCTGATCGTGTTCGATATCGACGAGGAAACCGGCGCGAAGTCGGTCAAGGACATCAAGGAGCAGGACGTCTACATGGGCGATATCCCGCTCATGACCATGAACGGCACCTTCGTCGTCAACGGCACCGAGCGCGTCATCGTCTCGCAGATGCATCGCTCGCCCGGCGTGTTCTTCGATCACGACAAGGGCAAGACCCATTCGTCGGGCAAGCTGCTGTTTGCCGCGCGCGTGATTCCGTATCGCGGCTCCTGGCTCGATATCGAATTCGACGCCAAGGATATCGTGTTCGCGCGCATCGACCGCCGCCGCAAGATCCCGGTGACCTCGCTGATGTTCGCGCTCGGGCTCGATGGCGAAACCATCCTGAGCACGTTCTACAAGAAGATCAGCTACAAGCGGGCCAAGGATGGCTGGCGCGTGCCGTTCGACGCCACCCGTTTCCGCGGCTACAGCACGATCAACGACCTGATCGATGCCGACAGCGGCAAGGTTGTGCTTGAAGCCGGCAAGAAGCTCACCGTGCGTGCCGCGCGTCAGCTCCAGGAAAAGGGCCTGAAGGCGCTGCGGCTGTCGGATGAGGAACTGATCGGCAACTACCTCGCCGAAGACCTCGTCAATCCGAAGACCGGCGAAATCTACGCCGAAGCCGGCGAGGAAATCACCGAGAAGTCGCTGAAGGCGCTCAACGAGCACGGCTACAAGGAATTGCCGCTGCTCGACATCGACCATGTCAATGTCGGCGCCTACATCCGCAACACGCTGCACGCCGACAAGAACATGACGCGTGAAGACGCGCTGTTCGACATCTACCGCGTGATGCGTCCCGGCGAGCCGCCGACCATCGACTCGGCCCAGAGCATGTTCCAGTCGCTGTTCTTCGACAGCGAGCGCTACGAC
Organism: uncultured Alphaproteobacteria bacterium; assembly: GCA_963761395.1. GTDB lineage: Bacteria > Pseudomonadota > Alphaproteobacteria > Rhizobiales > Xanthobacteraceae > Bradyrhizobium. The sequence goes on along the minus strand of CAVXHU010000016.1, from coordinate 19,371 downwards.
CTGTCCGCGGTCGGCCGCGTCAAGATGAACATGCGCCTCGAACTCGATGCGCCCGACACCCATCGCACGCTGCGCAAGGAAGACATTCTCGCCGTCATCAAGACGCTGGTCGATCTGCGCGACGGCAAGGGCGAGATCGACGACATCGATCATCTCGGCAACCGGCGCGTGCGCTCGGTCGGCGAGTTGATGGAGAACCAGTATCGCATCGGCCTGTTGCGCATGGAGCGCGCGATCAAGGAGCGCATGTCCAGTGTCGATATCGACACCGTGATGCCGCAGGACCTGATCAACGCCAAGCCGGCGGCCGCCGCGGTGCGCGAGTTCTTCGGCTCCTCGCAGCTGTCGCAGTTCATGGATCAGACCAATCCGCTGTCGGAAATCACCCACAAGCGCCGTCTCTCGGCGCTGGGCCCCGGCGGCCTGACCCGCGAGCGTGCCGGCTTCGAGGTGCGCGACGTGCATCCGACGCATTACGGCCGGATCTGCCCGATCGAGACGCCGGAAGGCCCGAACATCGGCCTGATCAACTCGCTCGCGACGTTCGCGCGCGTCAACAAATACGGTTTCGTCGAAACGCCCTATCGCAAGGTCAAGGATGGCCGCGTCACCGACGAGGTGGTCTATCTCTCGGCGATGGAGGAGGGCCGCTATCACGTAGCCCAGGCCAACGTCGCGCTCGACAACCGCGGCCGCTTCACCGACGACCTCGTGGTCTGCCGCCATTCCGGCGACGTGCTGATGATCACGCCGGACAAGGTCGACTACATGGACGTGTCGCCGAAGCAGCTGGTTTCGGTGGCGGCGGCGCTGATCCCGTTCCTCGAGAACGACGACGCCAACCGCGCGCTGATGGGCTCGAACATGCAGCGTCAGGCCGTGCCGCTGGTGCGCGCCGAGGCGCCGTTTGTCGGCACCGGCATGGAAGGCGTGGTCGCGCGCGACTCGGGCGCTGCGATCGCGGCGCGCCGGTACGGGCGTGATCGACCAGATCGACGCCACCCGTATCGTTATCCGCGCCACCGAGGATCTCGATCCCACCAAGTCGGGCGTCGATATCTACCGGCTGATGAAGTACCAGCGCTCCAACCAGTCGACCTGCATCAACCAGCGTCCGCTGGTGAAGGTCGGCGATCTCGTGCGCAAGGGCGACATCATTGCCGACGGTCCCTCGACCGATCTCGGCGAACTCGCGCTCGGCCGCAACGTGCTGGTCGCGTTCATGCCGTGGAATGGCTACAACTTCGAAGACTCGATCCTGCTCTCCGAGCGGATCGTGAAGGACGACGTCTTCACCTCGATCCACATCGAGGAATTCGAGGTGATGGCCCGCGATACCAAGCTTGGCCCTGAGGAAATCACCCGCGACATTCCGAACGTCTCGGAAGAAGCGCTGAAGAACCTCGACGAAGCCGGTATCGTCTACATCGGCGCGGAAGTGCGCGCCGGCGACATTCTGGTCGGCAAGATCACGCCGAAGGGCGAAAGCCCGATGACGCCGGAAGAAAAGCTGTTGCGCGCCATCTTCGGCGAAAAGGCCTCCGACGTTCGCGATACCTCGCTGCGCGTGCCTCCGGGCGTGCAGGGCACCATCGTCGAAGTCCGCGTCTTCAACCGGCACGGCGTCGACAAGGACGAGCGCGCGCTGGCGATCGAACGGGAAGAGATCGAGCGTCTGGCCAAGGACCGCGACGACGAGCAGGCGATTCTGGACCGCAACGTCTACAGCCGTCTCGCCGAGCTGCTGGAAAACCGCCAGGGCATCGCCGGTCCGAAGGGCTTCAAGAAGGACACCAAGATCACGCGCGCGGTGCTCGAAGAGCATCCGCGTTCGCAATGGTGGATGTTTGCCTCCCCCAACGACAAGCTGATGGCCGAAATCGAGGCGATGCGGAAGCAGTACGACGAATCGAAGAAGGGCCTTGAACAGCGCTTCCTCGACAAGGTCGAGAAGCTGCAGCGTGGCGACGAATTGCCGCCCGGCGTGATGAAGATGGTCAAGGTCTTCGTCGCGGTGAAGCGCAAGATTCAGCCCGGCGACAAGATGGCGGGCCGTCACGGCAACAAGGGCGTGGTGTCCAAGATCGTTCCGGTCGAGGACATGCCGTTCCTCGAGGACGGGACGCATGCCGACATCGTGCTCAATCCGCTGGGCGTGCCGAGCCGGATGAACGTCGGGCAGATTCTCGAAACGCATCTGGGCTGGGCCTGCGCGGGCCTCGGCAAGCGCATCGGCCAGACCGTCGACGCCTATCTTGCGACCGCCAAGCAGGACACCAGGCCGCTGAAGGAGACCTTGAAGAAGATCTACGGCGACGATGAAACCATCAAGTCGCTCAACGACGCGAATTGATGGAGCTTGGCGGCAATTTGCGTCACGGCGTGCCGATCGCGACGCCGGTGTTCGACGGCGCCAAGGAAGCCGACATCGAGGAGATGCTGAAGCTTGCCGGTCTCGATGCCTCCGGACAATCGACCGTCTATGACGGCCGCACCGGGGACGCCTTCGACCGCAAGGTGACGGTTGGGTACATCTATATGCTCAAGCTGCATCACCTTGTGGACGACAAGATCCACGCGCGTTCGATCGGACCGTACTCGCTCGTGACCCAGCAGCCGCTGGGTGGCAAGGCGCAGTTCGGCGGCCAGCGTTTCGGCGAAATGGAAGTGTGGGCGCTCGAGGCTTACGGCGCGGCGTACACGCTCCAGGAAATGCTGACCGTGAAGTCGGACGACGTCGCCGGCCGTACCAAGGTGTACGAGGCGATCGTGCGCGGCGACGACACGTTCGAGGCCGGTATCCCGGAATCGTTCAACGTGCTGGTCAAGGAAATGCGTTCGCTGGGCCTCAACGTCGACCTGCACAATTCCAAGGTCGGCGGCACCACCTCAGAGGCGGCGGAGTAACTCAAAGCGTCATGCCCGGCGCTTTGCGCCGGGCATCCGCGCTGCGCTCGGACGTTGAGCGGGGCGCGTGGCTACAAAAGAATTTCGAATTTGCTGCCGGTGACGATCGGCACGCGAGGAGAAGACCATGAATCAAGAAATTATGAATCTTTTCAATCCGACGACGCCGGCTCAGGTCTTCGACCAGATCCGGATTTCCATCGCGTCCCCGGAGAAGATTCTGTCGTGGTCATACGGCGAAATCAAGAAGCCGGAGACCATCAACTACCGCACCTTCAAGCCCGAGCGTGACGGCCTGTTCTGCGCGCGCATTTTTGGACCGATCAAGGACTACGAGTGCCTGTGCGGCAAGTACAAGCGCATGAAGTACAAGGGCATCATCTGCGAGAAGTGCTCGGTCGAAGTGACGCTGTCGCGGGTCCGGCGCGAGCGCATGGGCCATATCGAACTGGCCGCGCCGGTTGCGCATATCTGGTTCCTCAAGTCGCTGCCGTCCCGCATCGGCCTTCTGCTCGACATGACGCTGAAGGACCTCGAGCGGATCCTGTATTTCGAATACTACGTCGTTCTCGAGCCGGGTCTGACCGCGCTCAAGGACCGGCAGCTGCTGTCGGAAGACGAGTACCTGAAGGCGCAGGACGAATACGGCCAGGACAGCTTCACCGCCATGATCGGCGCCGAAGCGATCCGCGAATTGCTGAAGGGACTTGAGCTCGAAAAGCTCGAGGCGTCGCTGCGCGCCGAGATGCAGGAAACCGAATCCGACATCAAGCACAAGAAGCTCGCCAAGCGTCTGAAGATCGTCGAGGCGTTCCGCTATTCCGGCAACAAGCCGGAGTGGATGATCCTGACCGTGGTGCCGGTGATTCCGCCGGACCTGCGTCCGCTGGTGCCGCTCGATGGCGGCCGCTTTGCGACCTCGGATCTCAACGATCTCTACCGCCGCGTCATCAACCGCAACAACCGCCTGAAGCGGCTGATGGAACTGCGCGCGCCCGACATCATCATCCGCAACGAAAAGCGCATGCTGCAGGAGGCCGTCGACGCGTTGTTCGACAACGGCCGCCGCGGCCGCGTCATCACCGGCGCCAACAAGCGCCCGCTGAAGTCGCTGGCCGACATGCTGAAGGGCAAGCAGGGCCGCTTCCGTCAGAACCTGCTCGGCAAGCGCGTCGACTATTCCGGCCGTTCGGTGATCGTGGTCGGTCCCGAACTGCGGCTGCATCAGTGCGGCCTGCCGAAGAAGATGGCGCTGGAGCTGTTCAAGCCGTTCATCTATTCGCGGCTCGACGCCAAGGGTCTGTCCACCACGGTGAAGCAGGCCAAGAAGCTGGTCGAAAAAGAGCGTCCCGAGGTCTGGGATATCCTCGACGAGGTGATCCGCGAGCATCCCGTGCTGCTGAACCGCGCGCCGACGCTGCATCGCCTCGGCATCCAGGCGTTCGAGCCGGTGCTGATCGAAGGCAAGGCGATCCAGCTGCATCCGCTGGTGTGCGCGGCGTTCAACGCCGACTTCGACGGCGACCAGATGGCCGTGCACGTTCCGCTGTCGCTGGAAGCGCAGCTGGAAGCGCGCGTGCTGATGATGTCGACCAACAACATCCTGCATCCGGCCAATGGTCAGCCGATCATCGTGCCGTCGCAGGATATCGTGCTCGGCCTGTATTATCTGTCGGTGCTGCGCGAAGGCCTGCCGGGCGAGGGCAAGCTCTACGGCGAAATGGCCGAGATCGAGCATGCCTTGCACGCCAAGGTCATCCACCTCCACACCAAGATCAAATACCGCTGGCAGGGCATCGACGAGAACGGCAAGCCGGTCGCCCGCTGGTATGAAACCACGGCCGGCCGCGCCATGCTCGGCCAGGTGCTGCCGAAATCGCCGAAGATGCAGTTCGACGTCATCAACAAGCTGATGACCAAGAAGGAAATCTCCGGCGTCATCGACCAGGTCTATCGTCACTGCGGCCAGAAGGAGACCGTGATCTTCTGCGACCGCATCATGGCGCTCGGCTTCTACAATGCGTTCAAGGCCGGCATTTCGTTCGGCAAGGACGACATGGTGGTGCCGGCGTCGAAGTGGAAGATCGTCGAGGAGACCCGCACGCTCGCCAAGGAATTCGAGCAGCAGTACAATGACGGCCTGATCACCCACGGCGAGAAGTACAACAAGGTCGTGGACGCCTGGTCGAAGTGCACCAAGAAGATCTCCGAAGACATGATGACGGAAATCTCCGCCGTTAAGAAGAATCCGAAAGGCGGCGAGGCCCAGATCAACTCGATCTTCATGATGTCGAACTCCGGCGCGCGCGGTTCGCAGGACCAGATGCGCCAGCTCGCCGGCATGCGCGGCCTGATGGCCAAGCCGTCGGGCGAGATCATCGAGACGCCGATCATTTCCAACTTCAAGGAAGGTCTGTCGGTGCTCGAATACTTCAACTCGACCCACGGCGCCCGCAAGGGCCTCGCGGATACCGCGTTGAAGACCGCGAACTCGGGTTACCTGACGCGTCGTCTGGTCGACGTGGCGCAGGACTGCATCATCACGGCCGATGATTGCGGCACCAAGCTCGGCATCAAGATGCGCGCCATCATCGATGCCGGCACGGTGGTCGCGTCGCTGGCGTCACGCATTCTCGGCCGCACCGCCGGCGAGGACCTGCGCGATCCCGCGACCAACAAGATCGTGGTCAAGCGCGGCACGCTGATGGAGGAGACCCACGTCGACGCCCTGCAGCAGGCCGGCATCCAGGAAGTGAAGATCCGCTCGGCACTGACCTGCGAACTCGTCAACGGCATCTGCGGCAAGTGCTACGGCCGCGATCTCGCCCGCGGCACGCCGGTCAATCACGGCGAAGCGGTCGGCGTCATCGCCGCGCAGTCGATCGGCGAACCCGGCACCCAGCTGACGATGCGCACGTTCCACATCGGCGGCGCGGCGCAGATCAACGAGCAGTCGTTCATCGAGTCGAATTTCGACGGCAAGGTGACGATCAAGAACAAGGCGATCGCGAAGAACGGCGAAGGCCATCTGATTGCGATGGTGCGCAACATGGTGGTCGCGGTAACCGACGCCGACGGCACCGAGCGTGCGACCCACCGCATTCAGTACGGCGCGCGGATGCGGGTCGATGAAGGCGACATGGTCAAGCGCGGCCAGCGCATCGCCGAATGGGATCCCTATACCCGGCCGGTTCTGACCGAAGTCGAGGGCACCATCGGGTTCGAGGATCTGGTCGAGGGACAGTCGATCTCGGAGACGCTCGACGAATCCACCGGTATCGCCAAGCGCGTCGTCATCGACTGGCGCACGTCGCGGGGCGGGGCGGATTTGCGTCCGGCCATCGTCATCAAGGGCAAGGATGGCAAGATCCTCAAGCTCGCGCGTGGCGGTGAGGCCCGCTACATGCTGTCGGTTGACGCGATCCTTTCGGTCGACGTCGGCGCGAAGGTCAAGACCGGCGACATCCTCGCGCGTATTTCCACGGAAAGCGCGAAGACCCGCGACATCACCGGCGGTCTGCCGAGGGTTGCGGAACTGTTCGAGGCTCGCAAGCCGAAGGACGCGGCGATCATCGCGGAAATCGCCGGCACCATCCGCTTCGGCCGCGACTACAAGAACAAGCGCCGCATCTCGATCGAGCCGATGGACAAGAACGAGGAGACTCGCGAGTACCTGATTCCGAAGGGCAAGCACATCCATCTGCAGGACGGCGACATCGTCGAAAAGGGCGACTTCATCGTCGAAGGCAATCCGGCGCCGCACGACATTCTGGCGATCAAGGGCATCGAGGAACTCGCTGCCTATCTGGTCAACGAAATCCAGGAGGTCTACCGGCTGCAGGGCGTGCTGATCAACGACAAGCACATCGAAGTGATTGTCCGTCAGATGCTGCAGAAGGTGGAGATCACCGACCAGGGCGAGACCGACATGATCTCGGGCGAACAGGTCGACAAGATCGAGTTCGATCAGATCAACGCCAAGGCCAAGGAAGAGGGCAAGAAACCCGCCACGGGAACGCCGGTGCTGCTCGGCATTACCAAGGCGAGCCTGCAGACCCGCTCGTTCTTCTCGGCGGCCTCGTTCCAGGAGACCACCCGCGTGCTCACCGAAGCCGCCGTCAACGGCAAGGTGGACCCGCTGGAAGGCCTCAAGGAGAACGTCATTGTCGGCCGGCTGATCCCGGCGGGCACCGGCGCCTCGATGGCCAAGATCCGCGAAGTCGCGGTCAAGCGCGACAAGCTGATCCTCGACGAGCGCGAGAAGCAGGCGACGATCGTGCCTGCGGCTCCCGAAGTGGAACCGCTGGCGCTGCCGCCCGCGGAATAAAGCCGCACGTTCACAATATTATGCAAAAGGCCGGCGAAAGCCGGCCTTTTTTCAGGTTTTTGGCCGGTCCGGCCTTCGGGCCCCGTTTGTTCATCTTTCCTTCAGGGTGAAAAGCGCTTTTGGTAAGGTGGCTTAGACCGGATGCTCTCGAGAGGGGCGGCGGGGGATCACGGAAGACACATGTTGGATCTTGCAATCGTTGGCGGCGGGCCCGGCGGCCTGATGAGCGCCTGGTATCTCAAAAAGAAGCTCGGCGAGCTTTGCCGCGTCACCATTTATGAGGCGTCCGACCGTCTCGGCGGCAAGATCCTGACGCGCAAGTTCGACAGCGCACCCGCGATGTACGAAGCCGGCGTCGCCGAGCTTTACGATTACTCGATGACCGGTCCTGATCCGCTGCGCGAACTGATCCAGCATTTCGGCCTGCAGACCATTCCGATGGATGCCGAGCAGGTTCACCTCGATGGCGAGCTTTTGAACGACGTGCCGGGCATGCGTCGCAAATACGGCGCCAGGACAGCGGACGCGATCGAAGCGTTTCGCAAGCGCTGCGCCGAAATGGTGTCTCCGATCGAATACTACGAAGGTGTCGGCGCCCACGACAACGAACATCCATGGGCCTACATCACCTGCGAGGAACTGCTCGACAGGGAAGTCGACGATCCCACCGCAAAACGCTTCTTCAAGGTGATGGCGCGGTCCGATCTCGCCACCGAGAGCCACAACACCAACGGGCTCAATGCACTGAAGAACTTCGTGATGGATGTCGACGGCTATATCGGCCTGTATTCGATCCAGAACGGCAATGAACAGTTGATCGACTGCCTGCAGTCCGAGGTTAACGCGAATATCCAGCTCAATCACCGGGTTCTCCAGGTCGGCAAGACCGCGGCTGGCCGCTATCAGCTCAACATGATGAACGGCAAGGGACCGGAGACAAAAGACTTCGATCTCGTACTGGTGTGCCTGCCGCATAGCTGGCTCGGCACCATGCGATGGGACGGCGAACAACTGCGCCAATCGATGGTCAAGCACATCGCCTATTTCGATCGCCCTGCGCATTATCTGCGGGTCTCGATCCTGTTCGATGAGCCGTTCTGGGGAGAGAAAATCCCGGGCGCCTGGTTCATGTCGGAAGCGTTCGGCGGCTGCTGCGTTTACAACGAAGGCGCGCGTCACGACGTCGGCAAGCACGGTGTCTTGAACTGGCTGATCGCCGGCTCCGACGCGCTGGCTTTTGCCAATCTCGGCGATCAGGAACTGATCGACGCCGCACTGAAATCCTTGCCGGCCTCGCTCGGCGACGCGCGCGCGCATTTCATGGAGGGCAAGACCCATCGCTGGCTGTCGTCGGTGAATGCGCTGCCCGGCGGCATGCCGGCGCGCGACGTCATGACCAATCACCGGCCCGATCCGAAGCAGCATCCCGGCCTGGTCGTGGTCGGCGATTATCTGTTCGATTCGACGCTGAACGGATTGCTCAATTCCTCCGATGCCGCCACCGACATCATTGTTACCGAGATGATGCGGCTGCGTCGCGCGCGCGGCAAGCCCGCGGCCGACAAGATCGACCTCGGATATTTCGAGAATTATCGCGGGCTTGGACCCTACAGCGAGGTCTGGAGCCGGTTTACCGATCCCGCATACCTGACCGACCTGATCAGGATCGTCTGGAACCGGGCCAAAGGTTACAAGCTGCTGGTGGCCGGATCCGCCAGCGGAGAACTGGTGGGAGCGCTGCGCGCCGGCGGTATCGATGCATGGGGCATCGAGAACAACCGCGCGATCCACGCCAGGACGCCGAAGGCGCTGAAGAAGTTTTGCAAGCTCGGATCGATCGTCGATATGCCGTTTAAAGACGGAGAATTCGATTTCGTGTTTGAGACCAGCCTGTGCCATGTCGCGGAAAGGCAGGTGCCGCGCGCGATTCGCGAGTTGAACCGCGTGATGAAGACCGGCCTCGTGTTCGGATCGGTGACGTCGGATATGGCGCCGGCACTGATCGATCGGTACGACCTGCTGCGCGGCGTCAGGAAGCTCGGCACCTGGTGGGAATGGTCGGAGCTGTTTTTCAGCAACGGATTCGACCTGTCGATGCACCGCCACGACTGCACGGACGCGCTCTGGGCGGCAACGCTGGCCGCCAACAGGGGGCCCGGCCAGTGGTATGCGGACTCCGACAGTCTGCGCTACTCGTTCTTTGACAAGGTTGCAGCCGACGACTGAGCCAGTTGACTCGTCGCCGGGACGACCCGTGAGCAAGTGTCTCATTCGTTGTGTGATCTTGATGAATGGCGCCGCGCCACGATCGCATAGGAGTTGCTTTGCGACGCGGTCGACGCATAGGTCGGCCGTGCTTCGGCCGTTCGATTTTGCGGTCATGCCGGCCGTGCAGCATCGGTTGGTTTCATGGCGTCCAAGCCTCCTTCGCCGGATGATCAGATACCCGCTCCCGCGGATGATCCTGTTGCGCCGGAGCTCGATAAGAAGCCCGTAGCTGACGCCACCGGGCGCGTCACCGGCGACAAGACGGCGGCCTCGTCTCCGCCCGATGACGAAGACGATGACGAACTCGATATCGACGACGAGGAGGACGACGAGGATCTCGTTGTCTTTACCGCGAAGGAAGCCGCCGGCGCGCTCGCGACCATCTATGCGTTCGTCAAACCGTACCTGAAGAACTACAAGAAAATACTGGCATGCGTCGGCCTCGGCGTCCTGGTCGAGACGCTGTTCAATGTGTTCATGCCGCTGAGCCTGAAATTCCTGATCGACGATGCGCTCGGCGAAGAGGATTTTCAGGCGCTCTATACGATCCTCGGCGTGCTCGCGGTGGCCGGCATCTTCACCTCGATCGTTGCGGTCTGGTACGAACGATGGGACGCGCGGCTTGCGGCGGCGCTCATAGCAGACGTGCGGTCGCGGCTGTTCGAGCACGTCCAGAATTTGCCGGCGGCTTATTTTGCCCGCACCAGGCGCGGCGAGATTCTGTCGCGTTTTTCCATCGACCTTTCGGCCTTCGAGGGATCGATCAAGAGTTTTGCCAACAGCGCCGCCTTGCCGTTCCTGGAATTGATCGCGGGCATCATTCTGATGCTGTTCCTGAACTGGCAACTCGCCGCGGTGGCGCTGCTGGTGTTTCCGATCACCCTGATCGGCCCGCGGATTCTGACGCCGAAGGCGGTGCAGGCGAATTACGAGCAGAAGCTCAATGAATCCGCGCTGCTCGGCATGGTGCAGGAGAACGTCGCGGCGCAGGCGGTGGTCAAGGCGTTCAGCCTGCAGCGCCGAACCTTCGGCTGGTTCACGATGCGCAACAACGATGTCCGCCAGAGGACCGCTTCCGCGCTGTTCCTGTCGACCATGGTCGAGCGCACCGTCACGATTTCGGTGCTGTTGCTGCACCTCGTGGTGCTCGCGATCGGCGCCTACCTCGCCACCAAGGGCCAGATCACCATCGGGACCTTCGTGACGTTCGAGAGTGCGTTCTGGGAGGTGTCCTACAACATCGCCCATCTGATGCATTTCATCCCGGTGTCGATCCAGGCGGCGGCGGCGGTACGCCACATTCAGGAACTGCTGGACGAACCGACCCGCGGCGCCGATCGTCCGGGTGCCCCCGACCTGCCGCGCATCACCAACGACATCACCTTCGACCGCGTCACCTTCCAGTATGAAGGCAGCCAAACGCCGGTTCTCGACAATCTCAGCCTCAAGCTCAATGTCGGCAAGACCATTGCCATCGTCGGCCCCAGCGGCTCCGGCAAGAGCACGCTGCTCAATTTGATCCTTCGCCTCTATGTGCCGGATGAGGGGCGCGTGACCATCGATGGCGTCGATATCCGCAAAGTGACCCGCCAGTCGCTGCGCAAGAGCATGGCGGTGGTGTTCCAGGAGAACATGCTGTTCAACATGTCGATCCGGGAAAATATCCGGCTCGGCAAGGAAGGCGCAACCGACGAAGAGGTCGAAGAGGCGGCGCGCAAGGCCGAAATCCATCGCTACATCATGAGCCTTCCGCAGAAATACGACACATCGGTCGGCGAGCGCGGCGATACGCTGTCGGGCGGCCAGCGCCAGCGCATCGCGATTGCCCGGGCCATCGTCCGCAATCCGTCAGTCCTGCTGCTCGATGAGGCGACCTCGGCGCTCGACCAGACCACGGAAGCCGCGATCAATCGCACGCTTCTCAAGGTCGCGAAGGGCCGAACCATGATCTTCTCCACCCATCGCCTGACATCGGTGGTCGAGATGGATGAGATCATCGTGATATCGGGCGGCAAGGCGATCGAGCGCGGGTCGCACGAGAAGCTGCTCGCTGCCAACGGCGTCTATCGAAGGCTCTGGGACGATCAGAGCCACAAGCCGCATCAGAAGGCCGATCAGGCCGACAACGACAGCGACGACGATGATGACGAGGATTGAGACGGTCGCAGCCAGGTTACGGGGATTCCTCACGCCACCGCCAAAGCTAGCTGGGCCCGGCGTTGCCTCAGATAAGGCCGAAGACGCCTATATTACCCGGGTAATATTAGGATTTGGCTGATCTGCATCCATCTGCATCAAAATCAGGCGGAAGAGAGGTTGCGCAGGCTGGGGGGATTCGTTGCTTTCCTGCCCAACGAGGGCGTGGCTTCGGCACGCTTTGAAATCCATGAGCGCGCCGATTCTGCAGGCGCCAGAGGCGCTTCTCACCTTGTCGTTTCGCCTTGACTTGACTATCTACCGCCGATACAACCCGCGCACTTAACGACAGGCGGTGAGCGACGCCACAGTCGGAACGGATCACCCTTTCAGTCCTTTCGGGACTGAGGCGGGCACCAACCTCGACGAATGCCGCTCAAACGCTGTCGATGATAGCTAGGCAATGCCAGGACGATCTTGGTTCTCTTGAGGCATGTTCTCTCGAGATTGATTTCGGATGCATGACCTCGGTACCCGACTGAGCAGCGCAGGCTGATCGGTTACGACTGCGGTCCTCTGTGGCGTCGAAGCGCTTTCCGCTCAGCAATGAGCAGTTGGCGCGATTTCGCTTTGCGCGGGTCTGTTGGCGCGATGCGGGCAATGGGACGGGTGGTCCCCAATGAATTTGCGGAGCCGATCACGGTTTCGCACGAACTAAAGGGTGAAGGCTGACATGCCGACGATCAACCAGCTGATCGCAAGTCCGCGCGTTGTACAGAAGTCGCGCAAGAAGGTGCCGGCGCTGCAGCAGTCGCCGCAGAAGCGCGGCGTTTGCACGCGCGTCTACACCACGACCCCGAAGAAGCCGAACTCGGCGCTTCGCAAGGTCGCCAAGGTGCGCCTGACCAATGGCTTCGAAGTCATCGGCTACATTCCGGGTGAAGGCCATAACCTTCAGGAGCACTCCGTGGTCATGATCCGCGGCGGCCGCGTCAAGGATTTGCCCGGCGTGCGCTACCACATTCTCCGCGGCGTCCTCGATACCCAGGGCGTCAAGAACCGCAAGCAGCGCCGTTCGAAGTACGGCGCGAAACGTCCGAAATAATCGGGAACAGACAAGATGTCTCGCCGCCATTCTGCTGAAAAGCGCGAAGTGCTTCCGGATCCGAAGTTCGGAAACATCATCATTACGAAATTCATGAACTCGGTGATGTACGCCGGGAAGAAGTCGGTCGCCGAAGGCATCGTCTACGGCGCGCTCGGCATGATCGAGACCAAGACCAAGCAGAGCCCGCTGCCGATTTTCGAGCAGGCGCTCGAGAACGTGATGCCGACCATCGAAGTCCGTTCGCGCCGCGTCGGCGGCGCCACCTATCAGGTGCCGGTCGAAGTCCGCTCGGTGCGCCGGCAGGCGCTGGGAATCCGCTGGCTGATTTCGGCGGCGCGCGAACGCAATGAAAAGACGATGACGGAGCGGCTCTCGGCCGAGTTGCTCGACGCGTCGAATGGCAGGGGGAACGCCGTCAAGAAGCGTGAAGACGTGCACCGGATGGCGGAAGCCAACCGCGCCTTCTCGCACTATCGCTGGTAACGGCGAAACGAACGGAATTTAAGGAACAACCCATGCCCCGCGTTCATGCCATAGAGGACTACCGCAACTTCGGTATCATGGCGCATATCGATGCCGGTAAGACCACGACCACCGAGCGCATCCTTTATTATACCGGCAAGAGCCACAAGATCGGCGAAGTGCACGAAGGTGCCGCGACGATGGACTGGATGGAGCAGGAGCAGGAGCGCGGCATCACCATCACCTCGGCCGCGACCACCGCGTTCTGGAACGGCAAGCGTCTCAACATCATCGACACCCCCGGCCACGTCGACTTCACCATTGAAGTCGAGCGTTCGCTGCGCGTGCTCGACGGCGCGGTGTGCGTGCTCGATTCCAACCAGGGCGTCGAGCCGCAGACCGAGACCGTCTGGCGTCAAGGCGACAAGTACCGGGTTCCGCGCATCGTTTTCGCCAACAAGATGGATAAGACCGGCGCGGACTTCTATAAATGCCTCGCAGGATATTGTCGATCGCCTCGGCGCCAAGCCGATTGCGATCCAGCTTCCGATCGGCTCCGAGAACAACTTCAAGGGTCTGGTCGATCTCGTCCGCATGAAGGGCGTGGTCTGGGAAGAAGAGAAGCTCGACGCCAAGTTCAAGGACATCGATATTCCCGCCGATCTGGTCGACAAGGCCAAGGAATATCGCGAGAAGATGCTGGAAGCCGCCGTCGAGCTCGACGACGAGGTGCTCGCCGCTTACCTCGACGGCAAGGAGCCCGACGAGGCAACCCTGAAGCGCCTGATCCGCAAGGCCGTGCTGACCGGCGCGTTCTTCCCGGTGCTGTGCGGCTCGGCCTTCAAGAACAAGGGCGTGCAGCCGCTGCTCGACGCGGTGGTGGATTATCTGCCGTCGCCGGTCGACGTGCCCGCCATCAAGGGCGTCGATGAGGACGGCAACGAAGTGGTTCGCCTGCCGAACGACAAGGAGCCGCTGGCGCTGCTTGCGTTCAAGATCATGGACGATCCCTTCGTCGGCACCATCACCTTCTGCCGCATCTATTCCGGCACGCTGCTGTCGGGCACCGGCGTCATCAATTCGACCCGCGACCGCAAGGAGCGCATCGGCCGGATGTTGCTGATGCATGCCAACAACCGCGAAGACATCAAGGAAGCCTTTGCCGGCGACATCGTCGCGCTGGCGGGCCTCAAGGAAGCCCGCACCGGCGACACGCTGTGCGACGCGAACAAGCCGGTGATTCTGGAAAAGATGGAATTCCCGGAGCCGGTCATCGAAATCGCGATCGAGCCGAAGTCGAAGGCCGACCAGGAAAAGCTCGGCGTCGCGCTGGCGAAGCTTGCCGCGGAGGATCCCTCGTTCCGGGTCTCGACCGATATTGAGTCCGGCCAGACCATCCTCAAGGGCATGGGCGAACTCCATCTCGACATCAAGGTCGATATCCTGCGCCGGACCTACAAGGTCGATGCCAACATCGGCGCGCCGCAGGTGGCGTTCCGCGAGCGCATCACCAGGCGCGCTGAAGTCAAATACACGCACAAGAAGCAAACCGGCGGTACCGGTCAGTTTGCCGAGGTGTCGATCGTGGTCGAGCCGAACGAGCCCGGCAAGGGCTTCGAGTTCGAATCCAAGGTGGTCGGCGGCGCGGTGCCGAAGGAATTTATCCCGGGCGTCGAAAAGGGCCTCAACAGCGTGCTGGGCTCCGGCGTGGTCGCCGGCTTCCCGGTGGTCGACGTCAAGGTTCAGCTCGTCGACGGCAAGTACCACGACGTCAACTCCTCGGCGCTGGCGTTCGAAATCGCATCGCGCGCGGCGTTCCGCGAAGCCTTGCAAAAGGGCAAGTCGGTACTGCTCGAGCCGATCATGAAGGTCGAGGTGGTGACGCCGGAAGATTACACCGGCTCCGTCATCGGCGATCTGAATTCGCGGCGCGGGCAGATCCAGGGTCAAGACATGCGCGGCAATGCCAACGTCATCAATGCGATGGTGCCGCTCATGAATATGTTCGGTTACGTCAATAACCTGCGCTCGATGAGCCAGGGTCGCGCGACCTTTACGATGCAGTTCGATCACTACGCGGAAGCGCCGGCGAACGTATCGGCGGAAGTCCAGAAGAAGTTTGCCTGATTGTCGTTAGCGGCAGTTAACGACTGAACGGAGAGTCAAATGGCCAAAGCAAAGTTTGAACGTAATAAACCGCACTGCAACATCGGAACGATCGGTCACGTCGACCACGGCAAGACGTCGCTGACGGCGGCGATCACCAAGGTGCTGGCGGAAACCGGCGGTGCGACGTTCACCGCGTACGACCAGATCGACAAGGCGCCGGAAGAGAAGGCGCGCGGCATCACGATTTCGACCGCGCATGTCGAATACGAGACCAAGAACCGGCATTACGCTCACGTCGATTGCCCGGGCCACGCCGACTATGTGAAGAACATGATCACGGGCGCGGCGCAGATGGACGGCGCGATCCTGGTGGTGTCGGCGGCCGACGGCCCGATGCCGCAGACCCGCGAACACATCCTGCTGGCGCGCCAGGTCGGCGTGCCCGCGCTGGTCGTGTACCTGAACAAGTGCGACATGGTGGACGATCCGGAACTGCTCGAGCTCGTTGAACTCGAAGTCCGGGAATTGCTGTCGAAGTACAATTTCCCCGGCGACAAGATTCCGATCATCAAGGGTTCGGCGCTGGCCGCACTTGAGGGCAAGGACCCCAAGCTCGGCCATGATTCGATCCTGGAGCTGATGAAGGCCGTGGATGAGAGCATCCCGCAGCCGGAGCGTCCGATCGACCAGCCGTTCCTGATGCCGGTGGAAGACGTGTTCTCGATCTCGGGCCGCGGCACCGTTGTCACGGGCCGCGTCGAGCGCGGCGTCGTCAAGGTCGGCGAGGAAATCGAGATCGTGGGCCTTCGCGATACCCAGAAGACCATCGTCACCGGCGTTGAGATGTTCCGCAAGCTGCTCGACCAGGGCCAGGCCGGCGACAACATCGGCGCGCTGCTGCGCGGTACCAAGCGCGAGGAAGTCGAGCGCGGTCAGGTGCTGTGCAAGCCGGGTTCGGTGAAGCCGCACACCAAGTTCAAGGCCGAGGCCTACATTCTGACCAAGGAGGAGGGCGGCCGTCACACCCCGTTCTTCACCAACTACCGGCCGCAGTTCTACTTCCGCACCACTGACGTGACCGGCGTCGTGCATCTGCCCGAAGGCACCGAGATGGTGATGCCGGGCGACAACATCGCGATGGAAGTGCACCTGATCGTGCCGATCGCGATGGAAGAGAAGTTGCGCTTCGCAATCCGCGAAGGTGGCCGCACCGTCGGTGCCGGCGTCGTCGCAAGCATCATCGAGTGAGCGAATAGGCAATAGCGAGTAGCGAGTAGATCTATTCGCTATTCGCTACTCACCATTCGCAAACAGGACGACAAAGAAAGACAACGGCATGAACGGCCAGAATATTCGCATACGTCTCAAGGCGTTCGACCATCGAATTCTCGATTCGTCGACGCGTGAGATCGTGAACACGGCGAAACGGACCGGTGCTCAGGTTCGCGGACCCATTCCGCTGCCCACCCGCATCGAGAAGTTCACCGTCAACCGTTCGCCGCATGTCGACAAGAAGAGCCGCGAGCAATTCGAGATGCGCACCCACAAGCGTCTTCTCGATATTGTCGATCCGACACCGCAGACCGTGGACGCGCTGATGAAGCTCGACCTGGCCGCCGGCGTCGACGTCGAAATCAAGCTCTAACTTTTTAGCTCCCGTCCGCAAGCATAGCGGACAGAAAGAACAGGAAGCACGCCGATGCGCTCCGGAGTGATCGCACAAAAGGTCGGGATGACGCGGGTCTTTACGGAGACCGGCGAACATATCCCCGTGACCGTGCTGAAGCTGGGCAATTGCCAGGTGTTGGGTCACCGCACGACCGAGAAGAACGGTTACGTGGCGCTGCAGCTCGGTTCGGGCACGCGCAAGACCGTCTATCTGCCGAAGGCGGAGCGCGGCCAGTTCGCGGTCGCCAAGGTCGAGCCCAAGCGCAAGGTCACCGAGTTCCGCGTCTCGGAAGACGCGCTGATCCCGGTCGGTGCCGAAATTCAGGCCGACCATTTCGTGGTCGGCCAATTCGTCGATGTCACCGGCACGTCGGTCGGCAAGGGTTTTGCCGGCGGCATCAAGCGCTGGAATTTCGGTGGGCTTCGCGCCACCCACGGTGTCTCGGTATCGCATCGTTCGATCGGTTCGACCGGCGGACGTCAGGATCCCGGCAAGACTTTCAAGAACAAGAAGATGCCCGGTCACATGGGCGTCGATCGCATCACCACGCTCAATCTGCGCGTGGTGCAGACCGACGTCGCGCGCGGCCTGATCCTCGTCGAGGGCGCCGTTCCCGGCTCCAAGGGCGGATGGATCGCGGTGCGCGATGCCGTGAAGAAGGCGTTGCCCAAGGACGCGCCGAAGCCCGGCAAGTTCCGTCTGGCCGACGGCGGCGGCGAGCAGGCTGCTCCAGTGGAAGCGCCGGCCGAGCAGGAGGGCGTGTGAGATGGAATTGAAAGTCACAACGCTTGAAGGCAAGGCGGCCGGCTCGGTTCAGCTTTCGGACGAGATTTTCGGCCTCGAGCCGCGCAAGGACATCATCCAGCGCTGCGTCAACTGGCAGCTCGCCAAGCGTCAGGCCGGGACCCACAAGACCCAGGGCCGCGCGGATGTCTGGCGCACCGGCAAGAAGATGTACAAGCAGAAGGGCACCGGCGGCGCGCGTCACGGCTCGGCGCGGGTGCCGCAGTTCCGCGGCGGCGGCCGTGCATTCGGCCCCGTGGTGCGCTCGCACGCATTCGCTCTGCCGAAGAAGGTTCGCGCGCTGGCGCTGCGTCATGCGCTGTCCGCAAAGGCCAAGGACGGCGGCCTGATCGTGATCGAATCGGCAACCCTCAAGACCGCCAAGACCAAGGCGCTGATCGGACACTTTTCGGGTCTCGGCCTGACCAACGCGCTGATCATCGACGGCGCCGAGCTTAACAACGGCTTCGCCACCGCGGCCCGCAATATCCCGAACATCGACGTGCTGCCGATCCAGGGTATCAACGTCTATGACATTCTGCGTCGTCAGAAGCTGGTGCTGACCAAGGCGGCGCTCGATGCGTTGGAGGCGCGCTTCAAATGAAGAACATCGATCCGCGCCACTACGACATCATCGTTTCTCCGGTTGTGACCGAAAAGGCGACCATGGCCTCCGAGCACAACAAGGTCGTGTTCAAGGTCGCCAGCAAGGCCACCAAGCCGCAAATCAAGGAAGCCGTCGAGAAGCTGTTCGACGTCAAGGTGAAGAGCGTGAACACGCTGGTGCGCAAGGGCAAGACCAAGGTCTTCCGCGGCACTTTCGGTTCGCAGTCGGACGTCAAGCGCGCGATCGTGACCCTCGAAGAGGGCCACCGCATCGACGTCACTACCGGGCTATAAGGCGATACGACGATGGCACTGAAAACATTCAACCCGACGACACCAGGCCAGCGCCAGCTGGTGATGGTCGATCGTTCGGCGCTCTACAAGGGCAAGCCGGTCAAGGCGTTGACCGAGGGCAAGCATTCCAGCGGCGGCCGCAACAACACCGGCCGCATGGTCGTGCGCTTTCGCGGCGGCGGCCACAAGCAGACCTATCGCATCGTCGATTTCAAGCGCACCAAGGTCGACATGCCGGCGACCGTCGAGCGCCTGGAATACGATCCGAACCGCACCGCCTTTATTGCGCTTGTAAAATATACCGACGGCACCCAGGCCTACATCCTGGCCCCGCAGCGTCTGGCGGTCGGCGATACCGTCATCGCCGGCAACTATGTCGACGTGAAGCCGGGCAACGTGATGCCGCTCGGCAACATGCCGATCGGCACCATCATCCACAATGTGGAATTGAAGATCGGCAAGGGCGGCCAGCTCGCACGTTCCGCCGGCACCTACGCCCAACTGGTCGGCCGCGATCAGGACTACGTGATTATTCGTCTGAACTCGGGCGAGCAGCGCCTGGTTCACGGCCGCTGCACCGGCACCATCGGCGCGGTGTCCAACCCGGATCACATGAACATTTCGATCGGCAAGGCCGGTCGCAATCGCTGGCTCGGCCGCAAGCCTCATAACCGCGGCGTCTCCATGAACCCGGTCGACCAT
>CAVXHU010000015.1:0-29467 GCA_963761395.1 uncultured Alphaproteobacteria bacterium | reverse complement strand
AAAAGCATTGTTCGGCGTAATCGCGCCTTCGTTGAAGACGGAAAATGGCGTCTCGAGTTGCGGCGGCCGGCTGGTCTGGCCGATCATCGGCAGCTTCTGCGGATATTTCACCAGCGGTCGTTCGCCGTTGTCGAAGGGCAGCGTCACCGTGTCGAGCGCGAACGCCCTCGACGAACCGAAACCTGTTGCAAGCGCCGCCATTCCAGCGCGCTTCATGATCTCCCGTCTGTCGAGCATGGCGCCTTCTCCGAAGCTTGTCTGTCCAGGCTGATCGCCGCCATTGACTCAGTGGCGCGATAGTCGCATCGGCAACCGCCAAGTCAACTCGTGCTTTCGCAGTGTAGGTCAACGGCTTGCGATGTAACAATCCCGCGAGCCCATTTGAACGCGTCGAACCGGACGGCAAGAACGAGAAACCCCGGCCGCTATCGTGGCGACCGGGGCTTTTCGAATTGAGAGAACCGGGTTTCGGATCAATATTCGCAGACGTTGATGGTGCGCAGGCGATAGCCGAACGGCGTCGGCACGCGGCGCGTCACATAGCATCCGTCGTCGCCATAGCCGCCACCGATAAAGCCGATGCCGAAGCCGTGGCCGAAGTGGTGATGATGATAGCCCCAGCCGCCACCCCATCCACCGCCCCACGGGCCCGCGGAAGCGGCGGTGGGAGCCAGCGCCATCGCGCCGAGGGTAGCTGCGGCAACAAGTCCAAGAGTAAGTTTACGTAACATGGTCGTTCTCCTCAAAGTGAGCGCACGCGGCGCGGGTTGATCGTTTCAGTCTTGCCCATCGCACATCAGTCGCATCCTCGCGGAGCGGGGTTCGAGAAACGTGGCTATGGTTCGAAGACAATTTTCTGAACGAATGTTCAGGTGCGTGAAACATCGCATATCGGAGTGGCGCGCGGTTAAGCCGCGACGGCATCCAGGTCGTTAACCAGCGCCGATAACGTCTTCGCGTCGGTGACGGAGCGGACCATCATCGGCTCAGTGCGGCCGCGGATCGCGACTTCCTGCTGCGGCAAACTATCGGCCGGCAGGCCCGCGGTGATGCGGATTTCCTCCGAAACGATCGCTTCGCATGCGAGGGTCTTGGTCATGTCCTGCAGCCTTGCCGCGACATTGACCGCGTCTCCGAGCGCGGTGAACACCATGTGGTCGCGGTAGCCGATGTCGCCGATGATGACTTCGCCGCCATGAATGCCGATGCCGAACTGGATCGGCTCACGCAGGTCATGCTTGAGAAATTGATTCAACTCCTCGACGTTGGCGGCAATCATGGCCGCCGCCCTGAGCGCCTGGCGGCAGGCGGTTTGCGGGCCGGTGGCGAGCCCGAACAGTGCCAATTCTCCGTCGCCGACGAACTGGTTCGGTTGACCGCCGCATTCGGTCACCGCCTGCGACACCGCGCCCAAAAAGCGGTTGACGATGAAAACCGTGTCGAACGGCAACCGCTTTTCCGCAAGCCTGGTCGAGCCCCGCATGTCCACGAACATGCTGACGAGATAGCGCTCCTCACCGATGCGGGAGGGACTTGAGGTCCGCAGGCTGGCTGCCGTGATCTGCGGCAGGAATATCTGGAAGAACGAGAGATCGCTCTCGGGCCTGAGCTGGCAGGCAAGCCGGATCGCCGGATCGGCGCCGGCGCCGACGCGGTTGAGCACGAACGCCTCGCGCTGGGACGGCTCCGGCAGCGAGCTGCAATCTCCGATCACGCGGATGCGGCAGGTGGAGCAGCGGGCGCGGCCGCCGCACACGCTCGCATGCGGGACGTTATTGCGCAGGCTCGCCTCGAGCACGCTCAGGCCCTTGGGTACCCGCACCGTCCTGCCATTGCCATAGGACAGGGTGATCATGCCGCCGCGGCGCTCGTTGAGGGTGCGCACGCCCCTTGCCAGCAACACCAATCCCAGCAGGCCGAGATAGCCGATCAGGAAATAATCCTCGATGCGGTCCAGTACGGCCTGTTGGGCGGCCGTGCCGACCAGGCGCGGCGAGAGATTCTCCGCCCTCCATTCGGCGCTGTCGCTGTCAAGGACGCTTCGTCCGCCCTGATAGAGGCCCAGCATGGCCAGCGTCGGAACCAGCACCGCCGCCGCAAGCAGAAATGGCGCCGCGCGCTGGTAGAACGCTTTCATCCGGAGCCAGAAATAAAGCCCGATGCAGCCATGGACCCAGGCGATGGTCATGACCGCGAGCATCAGCCACATCTTGTACGGCCACACCACCAGGTACGCAAAAAGCACCTGCGGATAGAGCTTTTCGTGTCCGAAAAGAGTATGGCCGAGCCGCACGCCGGCAAGGTGGGTGAAGATCAGCGCCGGAATGCTCAAGCCGAGCACGAGCTGGAGCGGCTCGATCGCCTTCCAGCGAAATTGCCGGCGCTGGTAGAGCGCCCAGATCCCGAGACCGGCGTGGACCAGCGCCGCGGTATAAAACGCGATTGCGACCGGGAGAAATTGCCAGAACGCCACGTGGTAGTAGACACCGCTGGCAAGGGCATCCATCGAGATATTGCCGAGCGCGTGGTTGAGAAAATGGCTGACCAGATAGGCAAACAGCACCAGCCCGCAGGCGAGGCGGATCTGCCGGACGCCGATGCCGCGGATGAATTTTTCGATCCTTTCCTGAGAAAGCAAGGCCATGCGGTCCAGTCGAATGCTCATCAACAATAGACCTGTCATAGCAGAGTTTAATTCCGTCCGCGACGAGTCGTCCCGGCGAACGCCAAGACCCATACCGCGAGGTGCTGCTTTGGGCACCCCGGGCTGACACCTTCTGCAACAAGCAAACCCTGTGGCTATGGGTCCCGCTTTCGCGGGGACGACCAATTGAGGCTGTCTCACGTTGACACCTCATGGGGAGTTGGGGAGAAAGCACCGTGACGATTGCCCCGCCCGATAGAAGCCGCGCGAAACCGGACAGTGCTGCCTTTCGGCAATGGCTTGCCGTTGCCGCGTTGATCGCCGCGCTGACGGCGCTGCGGGTGATTTACGCAAGCCAGATCGATCTGCGTACCGATGAGGCCTATTACTGGACCTGGTCGAAGGAGAACGTGCTTTGCTTCCTCGATCATCCGCCGATGATTGCCTGGTTCATCCGCTTCGGCACCGCGATCTTCGGCGATACCAATCTCGGCGTCAGGTTTGCCGGCATCGTTGCGATGCTGGTCACGCAACTGCTGCTCGCCGATATCGTCCGGCGCGTGACGCATGACGTCCGCGCGGTGGTGCTTGCCGTGCTGATGCCGGAAGCGGCCATTTATTACGGGCTACTGATGGCCAAGGTAGCGCCCGACGTGGCGTTGATCCCGTTTGCTGTCGCGATGGTGTGGGCGCTGATCCGGCTCAACGAGAGCGGCGATGCGCGCTGGTGGCTCGCCGCCGGCGTGTTCGCAGGGCTGGCGCTGCTGTCGAAATTTACCGCCGTGATGCTGGTTCCGGCGGTAGCGGCCTTCATGCTGGTGCCGGACTGGCGCCGGCGCTGGCTGCTCAGCCCGTATCCGTGGGTGGCGGCGCTGATCGCGGTCTTTTTGTTCCTGCCGGTGTTGATCTGGAATGCCGGGCATGACTGGGCGTCGTTCAGATTCCAGTTCGTGCGTGCCACCGCGACCCATGAATTGTCGTTGCGCACCGTCGGCGATTTCTTCGGCCTGCAGTTCGGGCTGGTCGGCTTCATCCTGCTGCCGGTGGTTCTGTCGGGCGTGGGGTTGACGGCGTGGCGGGGATACCGCCGAGGCGACGCCGTGGCTATTCTGCTTTCGACCGCCGTGATCGTTCCCTTCGGCTATTTTTTCTGGAAATCCTTGACGCTGCGGATCGGCGATACCTGGCCGATGTTCATGTGGCCGATCGGATTTGCCGCAGCCGCCATCAACATCGCGTTGCTGCCGCGGGAAGGTTTTCCCGCATGGATGATCAGATCGACGATCTCATGGGCCAAAGCTGCGATTGCCTCCGGCATCGTCATCGTGGTTGTGGTGTTTGTCTATTATGTCGTCAGCCCCTGGAATTTCATCGGCAAGGCCGATCCGGTCGGCGGCGAGGCGGGTTACCAGGAGGTCGTGGATCGCGCGCAGGCCGAGTTGCAGAAGACCGGCGCGACCTGGATCGCAACCACGGACTACCGGACCTACGCCATGCTGCGCTGGTATTTCAAGGACCGCGTGCCGGTGATCCAGATCAACGAGCGCGGGCGGTTTTTGGGCTTTCGCGATCCCGGCATGAGTTTGGTCCGAGGCCACACCGGGCTCTATGTCGGACGCGAGCCCGACAATGCCAGTCCGCTGTGGGCGTCCACGACAGCTATCAGAGAGCCGCTCGAGCGGGTGGAGCGAAGCTGGCGCGGGATAGTGATGGATACCTACGCGCTGGAAAAACTGACCGGCTGGACGCCGGAGCTTTCCCCGCCGCCGGATTCGCCGCTGTATCGCTGGCGCGTCTTGGCGGGCGATGTTCAGCCGCCATGGCACGGCGTAACGCGGCTCGCGCGCTGATGGCGGCGTCGGGTGGTACCGACGCAGACGGCCCGTTCGACGTGAACAGTTCCTCCTCAGCGGCTACGGGTTGCAGCTGGAGGGCGAAAACTACTTCGTACCAACGGACGCGAACATCGCACGTGATGCGAATGTCTCGTCCGAGGCTTTGCGCCTTTCGGATTACACCAAGCCGCTCGCGGCTCTCGGCATCAAAGCGAGCATCGTCGTTCTTGATGGGGCTCGCGCCAATCCTTTCGCCAAATCCGGCCCGCCGCTTGCGGGCGGGCTGGCGCTTGTCGAGCCGGACCCTGGAACTTTGATCGCCTTCAACGCCGCGCCGGGAACGGTAGCGCAGAACGAGGCCGGTCCGTATTCGTCCTACGCCCAGGCGCTTGCCGAGATGATGCGCGAGGGCGGTCTTCCGGTGACAGACCTGTTCAACCGGGTTCGGCTTCGGGTGAACGAGATCACCAAGGGCGCGCAAGTGCCATGGAACGCCTCAAAGCTGCAGGCGCCGTTTTACTTTTTCGAGCGGGCGCCGGATGCGCCGCCGCCCCAGGTTTCGCCCGAACAGACCTCATCGATCCGATCGAAGCCCATCCGTGATTTTGACGCGCGGGATGCCTATCTCGCGCTCTCGATCGCGACAATCTGCAGGACTATGAGAACTTCCTCGCCGCCTATCCTGGTGACCCGATGGCACGACGTGTGCGGGCGATTGTTGCCGCCCGCCGCGAGGCCATAACCTGGCGGCGCAGTCGGAGCGTCGATACGCCGCCCGCGTACTGGTCGTATTTGCGGCGTTACCCCCGTGGCTTCCATGCCGACGACGCGCGGCGTCGGCTGGCATATTTGACGGCCGCTCTCGAACCGCCCGCGAGATTCGAAATCATCAGCTACGACGTGCCGCCGCCGCCGCCGGAAGAGGTGATTTACGTCGAGCGGCCGGTATTGATCTTCGACGATCCGGATTTTGGATTTGAGCCGCCACCGCCACCGCCGGTATTTTTCCTGCCGCCGCGGCCGGTCTACTTCGTGGAGTTGGCTCCGCCGCCGCCGCCGGTGTATGCATATATTCTTCCGTCCGTGCTCACAAACGCTGGAATAATTCGGCCGCTAAATCAATGTCATCTACAACAAATTCATCAATCTTGTGAAACAACACGTGCAATTCGGAAATTATGCGTCTTGCAAGCTTGCGATCCGTCGCTGGTGTTTGACGCGAGATTCGGCATCGTCCGCGGCAAATACGTCGTTGACGTCGGCCGCCGCTGCGAACGCCTTGCAGCGCAGCCGGTCCGGCGCGTCGGCTGAAGATCGCGCTGCAGCGGCACGCATCGTCAAGCTGCTCGAGACTGCGCGGCCGAGCCGCAAACTGTTGCTGCCGCGTTGCGGTCTCAAATCCTGCCGCCAATTCCGGACCCCTCGAAATTCTTTTGCGTCGGCAAGACAACAAGAAGCATCGCGAGAACTCGCGCCAACAAGATGCTACCGAAGCCGAACGGCCGCGTCATCAAGCTGTCTCCACGATTCAGGCATGGCGACGAGGTCGTGAAGCCTGATGACATTACCACGCTCGATTACGAGCCGGAGCTTTGTTACGTCGTCGGCAAGCGCGCCCACTGCGTCAGCAAGGCGACGCGATGGATTACATCTCGGGCTTTACGCTGACCAATGATGTACGCGCGCGAAATCCAGCAGCGCGAGGTGGCCTCCGGCAGCCGGTTCTGGACGCAAAGACATGCCCGCTTCGCGCCGGTCGGCCCCTATTCTGACGATGGCGCGCCGAGCGGCGTCGCGGTCGGGCAACCGAACGCAGCCGAGCTTTATTTGCAGCCGGCGACGACATGGTGATTTCGTTCGAGGATTGATGTCGCTCCTGGGAGAGGTGATACCGAGCGCGTGGCGAACGCTGTCCTGAATTCGATCAGCACTAGAGACTCACTCCTCGGCGTCGCGCTTGCGCAGCAGATCCTTTGCGAGATCGGCGAGCGCGGGTCGCGGTAGTGCGGTGAACGGCAGCGGGCGGGTGACGTCGATCGCCGCGAGCCCGAGCCGCGCGGTCAGTAGCCCATTGAGGACGCCTTCGCCGAGCCGCTGCGACAGTTTCGCAGCCAGGCCATGACCGAGTACCTGCTGGACCAGGCTGTCGCTTGCCGCCATTCCGCCGGTGATGGCGACATGCGCGATGACGTGACGCATCAGCCGGATCATGCCGAGCGCGCCCGGCCGTCCGCCGTACAGCCGCGCCAGTTGCCGGATCAGCCGCAGCGATGCCGCGAATACGAACAGCACGTCGACCAGGGCGCGCGGACTGACGGCGGTGACGATCGAGACGCGCTGTGCGGCGGAGGAGACCAGCCGGCGCGCCTCCTGATCGAGCGGCGTCATTAGTTCACGCTCCGCCAGCCGGATCAGGTCGGCGCCGTCGATGATATCGTCGGCATGGTTCTGCAGCGTGGCGCGTGCCCGCGCCAATTGCGGGTTCTGATGCTCAAGCCTGAGCAGATCCTGCACGATCGCCCGGCTTTCGCTGCGGTCATCGCTCAGCAGCACCGCGGCGGCGCGCAGATGCAGTTTCTCGATGGTCGCGAGCCGGGCAAGACCGAACGCTTCGCGCGCGACAACTACCGCAAACGCCAGCGTGGCGGCGAAGGCGAAAGCCAGTCCGAGAAACCCGAGGCCCTCGCTGCGTGCGAACAGGTCCTCGATCAGACCTGTCACGCCAAGCCCGAGACCTAGCAGGACCAGTCCACCGATCGCGGTCCAGAACACCGCGCCCCAGCGAAAACCTCGTTGCGCGCGCAGGATTGGCGCCTCGACCGGGACCGGCAGCAGCGCAGGGTCAGCTTCCGGCGTGACGTGGATCGTGCCGCGGGACGGGCGGCTTGCGTCATCCGGATCCATCACGATCACGCCGGGGTCGCCGAGTCTGAAGGTCGCGGGCCTTCGATGATGGGATCGCTCGCTCATTGCAGTCGGTCTCCGATCAGGAACTGGAGGGCGCGGTCAAGGCGGATGTGAGGCAGAGCGGGCTCGTCGGTACCCTCGCGTTCGAGCTGCGGCGGGCGAAACCGCAGAAAGCGAAAATCGGTCTTTTCGGCCGCTGGCGCTGGAGAGGCCGCGAAACGCAGTTTCACCCTTGAAAAGCGCTTCCGGATCGGCCGGCAGATCGCCCGGAAAGGTCGCGACCTCGGTCTTGCCGTCGAAGGCCTCGCCGTTGGCGATCTCTCCCGGCGCAGGTGTCCCCAGGATGGAGGGCAGTTTTTCGCGGCCGCGCTGCACCTGGGCCTCGCGGGTGGCGCGCACCGCCGCCAGGGCAACGACGTCGATCTCAGCCCCGGTGTGCTCGGCGTTTGTGACCGCCCGGCTTACGGCCCGCCGCAACACGGCCTCGAGACGGTCATGGCTTGAATGGTGCAGGTGATCGGCCTTGGTCGCGGCGAACAATATCCGGTCGATCCGCGGCCGGAACAGATTGCTGAGGAAAGTGCTGCGCCCGATCCTGAAACAATCCAGAATCCCCGCCAGCGCCGCCTCGAGATCGTGTAGCGCCTCCGGTCCGGCGTTGAACGCCGCCAGCGCATCGACCAGAACGACCTGGCGATCGAGCCGGGAGAAATGATCTCGAAAGAATGGTCGAACCACCACGTCCTTGTAGGCCTCGTAGCGCCGGATCATCATCGCCCACAGCGATCCCTCCGGCGCCGCACCGTCAGCCGGCAGATCAAGCGGCGCAAAGGTCAGCGCCGGCGAACCGGCGAGGTTGCCCGGCATCAGGAAGCGACCGGGTGGAAGCAAGCTCATGGCGAAACGTTCGTCGCGGCAGGCGCGAAGATAATCGGTGAACAGCCGTGCGGCCGATAGCGCAGCCTGCTCGTCTTCGCGGCCCTCGGCGTTTAGCGTGGCAAGGTGTGCGTGCCATTGCGCCGCGAGCCGGGCGCGCGGACGCTCTCGCGACAATGCGAGGCTTTCGGCGGACCATTGCTCGTAACTCTTGTTGAGCAGCGGCAGATCGAGCAGCCACTCGCCGGGATAGTCGACGATATCGAGCGTGAGCTTGCGGTCCGCGCCGTTCTGCCGCTGGTAGTCGATGACCAGCCGCAATTCGCTGATGTCGACCGTGGAATTCGGCCACTGTCGCGCCTCGATCAGGGTGCGGACGTGGTTTTCATAGTCGAAGCGCGGCACCGCGTCGTCCGGCTGCGGCTCCAACCGGGCGCGAGCGATCCGTCCCGTCGCGAAAGGCTCGAAGATCGGAAAGCGGCCGCCGCGGGTGAGGCCGTGAATCAGCGCCGTAATGAAGACTGTCTTGCCGGCGCGTGACAGTCCGGTGACGCCGAGTCGAACCGTCGGATTGAAAAAGTGATCGCCATAGTCCAGCAGGGCCCGCGCCGACAGGCGCGCCTCCTCGACAATATCGGAAAAACGGAGGGCCATGCGGGTGGGAGAAACTCGATTTGACGAGGGCAATGGGCGGGAAACTATCCGGAAAGTGGCGATTGGCGGGCAGAAATCAAGTTTCATACTTACGACGCGATTTGAGCCGAGGGGTTTCAGGGTTCGTTGACCTCCCCGGAGGTATGTTTTAACGCTGCTACCAGGCTTGCCGGATCCGCCATGACCGTCTTCAGACTAAAGCAATTCGCCTCGACCTCAGCCCATGCGGCGATGGGCGCCATGCGCTGGAATTACGATCGGGCCGAACTGATCGCGGACGGCGTCGTGCACGGGATTGGTGTGTTCGGTGGCTTGGTCGCGGCCACCGTGCTGATCGTGCTCACCGCGATCTACGCCTCGCCGTTTGAGGTCGCTGTCGTCTCGGTTTACGTTGCCGGGCTGCTGGCCATGCTGGTGCTGTCGGCGACCTATAATCTGTGGCCGGTGTCGCGCGCCAAATGGGTGCTGCGCCGCTTCGATCACTCGGCGATCTATATCCTGATCGCGGCGACCTATACGCCGTTCATCATGCAAATGAAGGACAGCATCTTCGCCGTCGCGCTGTTGATCGGCGTGTGGTGCCTGGCGATTGTCGGGATCGTGCTCAAGCTGGTGTTGCCGGGGCGTTTCGACCGGATCTCGGTCGGCCTCTATCTGGCGATGGGCTGGAGCGGCTTCATGCTCTATGATGCCGTGGTGGCGGCGCTGCCGACGATGGCGCTCTGGTTCGTGGTCGCGGGCGGCGTGCTATATAGTCTGGGCGTGATCTTTCACGCCTGGCAGCGGTTGCGCTTCCAGAACGTGATCTGGCATTCCTTCGTGCTGCTGGGCGCGGCCTGCCATTACACCGCCGTGCTCGATCTCGTTCTGGCCTAATGATTTTTTAACAGCGGATTTTAGCAATGCAGGTCGCAGGCCGAGTCGTGGTTGTCACCGGCGGCGCCAACGGCATCGGCCGCGCGCTCTGCGAAGCCTTTCATCGCGCCGGCGCGGCCAAGGTGGTCGTCGCCGATCTCGACTCCGCCGGCGCGGAAGCCGTCGCGGCCTCGATCGGGGGCAAGGCATTCAAGTGCGATGTCGGGCAGGAGAAGGACATCCGCCATGTCATCGAGGAAACCGAACGGCAGTTCGGCCCGATTGCGCTGTTCTGCTCCAATGCCGGCATCGGCGGCGGGTTCGATCCCAAGTCGGAGAACGCCGGGGGAACTTCCGACGAGCCGTGGGCGAGAAGCTGGGCCATCCACGTCATGGCGCATGTCTACGCCGCGCGGCATTTGATCCCGCGCATGAAGGCGCGCGGCGAGGGGTATTTTCTCAACACGATTTCCGCCGCCGGCCTGCTGTCGCAGGTCGGAAGCCCGGCCTATTCGACGACCAAGCATGCGGCGGTGGGATTTGCGGAGAACCTTGCGATCTCGCACAAGGCCGACGGCATCCGGGTTTCCATCCTCTGCCCGCAGGGCGTCGATACCAATATGCTGAGGTCGATCCCGAAAGGCCCGCAATCCGGCGACGGCGATCTGACGCCGGAGCAAGTGGCGAAGGATGCGCTGGCGGGAATCGAGCAGGAAACATTTGTCATTCTGCCGCATCCGCAAGTGCTGGGCTACATGCGCAAGAAGACCGAGAATTACGACCGCTGGATATCAGGCATGGCGAAGATCCAGGCGAAGATGCGGGAAGGTTACGGGAAGTGAAAGCCTCCGTCATGGTGAGCGAGCGCGGCACGCGCGTCTCGAACCATGAGGCCCGCGTGCATCCTCATCCTTCGAGACGCGCGGAAGAGTCGCCGCTCCTCGCAATGACGTGGAGGTGCGTTCGTCTATCAACCCTTCTGCGCATAGAGCAGCGGCACCGCCGAATCCACCATCACGTCGATCAGGCTGACGCCGTCATGCGCAAGACCGCGCTTGAGCGCGGGCGCCAGTTCGGATGATTTGGCGACGCGCACCGCGTCGCAGCCCAGACCTTGCGCGATCCGGACAAAGTCGATGCCGGGCAGATCGAGGCCGGGCACGTTGCGCACCTGCATCACCTGGCTGAACGAGCGCATCGCGCCGTAGCCTGCATTGTTGATCACCACGACCGTCAACGGCAATTTGCGTTGCGCCGCGGTCCACAAGGCCTGGATCGAATACATCGCCGAGCCGTCGCCGATCAGGCAAACCGTCCTGATGTCGGGGCGGCCAAGCGCGATGCCGACCGCGGCCGGCAGGCCATAACCAAGCCCGCCGCTGGCCATGGTATAAAAACTGTCCTGTCCGCGCATCGGCATGAACATTTGCATCGCCGGCCGATGCGACGGGGCTTCCTCCACCAGCGCGGCGTCATCAGGCATGGCGGAGGAGAGCGTGTGCAACAGGAATTCAACGGGAATCAGGATCGGCCGCGCTCGGTATCGGCGGCAGCGCGCGGCCTGCCGGCATCGCGCGCCTGGTCTCGGGCAACAGATCGAGCAGCATGGTCAGCGCGGGTTTTATCGTCGCGATGATGCTGGTGCCCCGCGGGCGATACCGCGGCGGCATCGGCATCGTCGGTGATCTGGAAAATGGTGGTCGCGCCATCGAAGATCGAGGCATGGCCTTCGACGTGAAAGGTGAAGACCGGCGCGCCGATCACCACCACCAGGTCATGGCCGCGCAACGCGTCCGAGAGCTGCGCCGGCGATGCATGAAGGAAGCCAGCGAACTGCGGATGCCGCTCCGGGAAACTGCAACGCGCCGAAAACGGGCTGACCCACACCGACGCTCTCGCCTTCTCCGCCAGGCGCACCATCAGATCGACGGCTTGCGCGCGATCGACGCCGGGGCCGACGACGAGGGCAGGGCGCTTGCTTGCCGACAGTGCCGCGACCAGCGCCTTCATCGCGCTCGCGTCGGGGCCGAATTCCCGGCTGACGGTGCGGGCTTCCACCGCCTGGGTTTGATGGGTCCAGTCGTCGATCGGCACCGAGACGAAAGTTGGTCCGCACGGCGGCTGCATCGCCACGTAATAGGCGCGCGCGATCGCCGCCGGGACGTCTTCGGCGCGCGCAGGTTCGACTGAGAACTTGACATAGGGCCGCGGAAATTCCGACGCGCGCTCGGCATAAAGAAATGGCTGCAGCGGCAGCAGGCTGCGCGCCTGCTGGCCCGCGGTAATCACCAGCGGCGTCTGATTGCGGTACGCGGTGAAGATGTTGCCGAGCGCGTTCCCAACGCCGGCCGCTGAATGCAAATTGACAAAACCGGCGTTGCGGGTGGCCTGGGCGTAGCCGTCGGCCATGCCGATCACGGAAGCTTCCTGCAAACCCAGCACGTAGTCGATATCGTCAGGCCAGTCGCTCAGGAACGGCAATTCCGTCGAACCGGGATTGCCGAACACCTTGCGGATGCCGAACGCCCGCAACAAATCGAGCGTCGCGTGCCTGACGGTAACCGTAGTGCTGCTTGCTTTGGACTTGTCACGCGGCAAGGCGAGTTACTTCCTGCGTACGAGTTCGCCTTCACCTCTCCCATGGGGAGAGGTCGGAGCGCGAAGCGATCCGGGTGAGGGGTTACAGCCTAACGATAGACCGTAACCCCTCACCCCAACCCTCTCCCTACGGGAGAGGGAGCAGAATTCCGCCTGGGCGGACTCGGTGCTCACCACGTCGCGGTGCCTTTCATCGTCGGCTGACCTGCCGAATTCGCCGTCCATAATTCCATGCCGGCGCCGCTATCACTGGCGTTGATGCTGAACTCGCTGCCCTCAAACAGCGGCTGCACCCCGCGATAGCTGAATTTCCTCGGCGCCGCGCCGCCATGGAGCTTCGCCGCCAATTCCACGATGAAAGCCGCCTGCAGCGGGCCGTGGAAGATCAGGCCGGGATAGCCCTCGACCTTGGTGACGTAGTCGCGGTCGTAATGGATGCGGTGGCCGTTGAAGGTCAGCGCCGAATAGCGAAACAGCAGCACGGGATCGGCCATGTGGCTTTCGCGATGCGTTGCAACGGGCGGCGGCGCGGGCTTGCCGGGCGCGGCCGGCTGCGCGGTGGACATGTCGCGGTAGACGATATCCTGCCGCTCGCGCAGCGCGGTGCCGCGCGGCGTCGTGATCAAATGTTCGACGGAAACGAAACACAAAACACCGGTGCTGCCGGTCTTCATCGTCACATCCGATATCCGCGAGGTCCGCGTCATCTGATCGCCGACGCGCAGCGGCGCGAAGAATTCCAGCTCGCCGCCGGCCCACATCCGGCGCGGCAACGGCACCGGCGGCAGAAAACCGCCGCGGGTGGGATGGCCGTCCGGTCCCAGCTCCGACATCGGGTAGACCGGCTGCGCCAGGCACCAATGCACGGTCCACGGCGCGGCATCGCCCGGTTTCGGTTCGCCGATCTCCTGAAACAGGGTGGCGCGCAGGCCCTTCACCAGTTGCGCGGTGACGATGTCGGAGGCCTCGCTGCTGCGGCCGATCCATTGGCGCAAATGGTCGAGATCTGGTTTGTCGGTCATGACGATTTGGTCCGGGCATGAGAGGGTCTGGCGGTCTCGGTGTGGTCGCCGATCCCTGGCACGGCGCCGTAATGACGCGGCTGATCGACGACAATGGCGGCCGGAGCCGGATAAGTCACCGGTCCCGCCGGCGTGTCCACCTCGATCCGGCGCAGATGCGGGTGATCAGCGAGGTCGGCCATGGTGTTGACCTCGGCGAACGCGATGTCGGCATCGGACAAACGCTTCAGCAGTTCGTCACGCGTCATGGTCGCAAAGCTATCGCCGACGGCCTTGTCGGTCAGCTTGCGGTTGCGAACGCGCTCGACCATGCTGGAAAATTTGGGATCGTCCGGCAGCGCCGGCTGGCCCAACACATCCGCGCACAATTTCTTCCATTCGCGCTCGCTCTGGATCGAAATCAGGATGTCCTTGCCATCCCCGGAGCGAAATACGCCGTAGGGCGCAATCGAGGGATGGGCGAGGCCCATCCGTTGCGGCGGATTGCCGGCTTCCGCGTTGAGCAGCGGGACCGACAGCCAGTCGGCCATCACGTCGAACATGGAGATCCGGATGTCGGCGCCCTTGCCGTGGCGCGATCGCGCGATCAAGGCTTCGAGGATGGCAGCATGCGCGGTGGCGCCGGTGGCGATATCGACGATCGATACTCCCACCCGCGAAGGGCCGTCCGGACCGCCGGTGATGGAGGCCAATCCGCTTTCAGCCTGAATCAAGAGATCATAGGCTTTGCGATGCGCATAGGGGCCGTCGTCGCCATAGCCTGATATGGTGCAGCAGATCAGCTTTGGATAATCCTTGCGCAGGCGTGCAAGCGAAAAACCGAGCTTGTCCATCGAGCCGGGTTTGAGGTTCTGGATCAGCACATCCGCGCCGGCGATCAGCTCTTCGAGGTTTTGGCGTCCTTCCCTGGTGGCGAGATCGATCACCACGGAATCCTTGCCGCGATTGAGCCAGACGAAATAGCTGCTCTGCCCTTTCGCCGCCGCATCGTAGCTGCGCGCAAAATCGCCCTCAGGCCGCTCCACCTTGATGACATGGGCGCCGGCGTCGGCCAGCCGCGAACTGCAGAACGGCGCGGCGACCGCCTGTTCGACGGCAATGACGATCAATCCCTCAAGCGGCAGCATCGGAGTTTCTCAGTAGGAACGGGGCATGCCCAGCACGTGCTCGGCGAGGTACGACAATATGAGATT
Organism: uncultured Alphaproteobacteria bacterium; assembly: GCA_963761395.1. GTDB lineage: Bacteria > Pseudomonadota > Alphaproteobacteria > Rhizobiales > Xanthobacteraceae > Bradyrhizobium. The sequence goes on along the minus strand of CAVXHU010000015.1, from coordinate 14,883 downwards.
GGTCGAGATCGGCGCGACTTGATAGAGCCGGGTCTCGCGGAATTTGCGTTCGACGTCGTATTCTTCGGCAAAACCAAAGCCGCCATGGGTCTGCACGCAGGCGTTGGCGGCTTCCCAGGAGGCATCGGCCGCCAGCATCTTGGCCATATTGGCCTCGGCGCCGCAATCGAGTCCTGCTTCGTATTTGCGCGTGGCTTCCCTGACCATCAGCTCGGCGGCGCGCATCGCCGCATAGGCTTTTGCGATCGGAAACTGGACGCCCTGGTTCTGGCCGATCGGGCGGCCGAATACCGCGCGCTCCTTGGCGTAGGCGGAAGCCTTGGCGATGAACCATTTGGCGTCGCCGATGCATTCGGCCGCGATCAGGATGCGCTCGGCATTCATGCCGGACAAGATGTAGCGAAAGCCCTTGCCTTCCTCGCCGATCAGGTTTTCCGCCGGCACCCTCATGTCGGTGAAGAATACTTCCGTCGTCGAGTGGTTCATCATGGTGCGGATCGGACGGATCGAGAGCCCGTTGTTCCTGGCTTCGCGCATGTCGACGATGAATACCGACAGGCCGTCGGTGCGCTTTCTGGATTTCTCTTTCGGCGTGGTGCGCGCCAGCAAGATCATCAGGTCGGAATATTCGGCGCGGCTGGTCCAGATCTTCTGGCCGTTGACGATGTAGCTGTCATTGCCTTCGCGCCTGGCAAAGGTCTTCAGCGAGGAGGTATCGGTGCCGCTGGTCGGCTCGGTGACGCCGAACGCCTGCAGCCGCAATTCGCCGCTGGCGATCTTCGGCAGCCATTTTGCCTTTTGCTCCTCGCTGCCGTGGCGGAGCAGCGTCCCCATCGTATACATCTGCGCATGGCAGCCGCCGCCGTTGCACCCGGCGCGCTGGATCTCCTCGAGGATCGCCGCGGCGGCGGACAGTTTCAGCCCGGCGCCGCCATATTCCTCGGGAATCAAGACCGAGAGATAGCCGGCCTCCGTCAGCGCATCGACAAAGGCCTTGGGATAGGCCATCTCGCGGTCGAGCTTGCGCCAATATTCGCCGGGGAATTGGGCGCAAAGCTTGGCAACGGCTTCGCGGATATCGGCATATTCGTCTTGTTCTGTGGCGGTCATCGGAACTCGGCTGGCAGATCGAGGGCGCGCGGGCCCGCGGCGCGAATAAGACCCTTCGCCATCATGGCTGCGGCGAGGCTCGGCGGGTTAAGGGTGGCGTTGTTCACGCTGGGATGCGCACCGGCAAGGATTCGATGCCGCGCACGAAGCTGGAATAGACCCGCTTCGGCTCGCCGACCACCTCGATGTTGTCGAATCGTTTCAGCATCTCCTGCCATACGATCTTCAATTGCAGTTCGGCGAGCCGCATGCCGACGCAGCGGTGGATGCCGAAGCCGAACGACAGATGGGTGCGGGGGCGGGCACGGTCGATGATGAAGTCGTTGGGGTTCTCGATCGCCTCTTCGTCGCGATTGCCCGAGACGTACCACATCACGACCCGGTCGCCCTTGCGGATTTTCTTGCCGCCGATTTCGGTATCGACCAGCGCCGTGCGCCGCATATGCGCCAGCGGCGTCTGCCAGCGAATGACTTCCGGCACCATGGAGTTGATCAGCGCCGGATTGTCGCGCAGCTTCTGGTATTGGTCGGGGTGTTCGTTCAGCGCCAGCACCGAGCCGCTCATGGTGTTGCGGGTGGTGTCATTGCCGCCGACGATCAGCAAAATGATGTTGCCCATCAGATTGTCGGGGTCCATGTGCCGGGTGGCTTCGCTGTGCGCCATCATCGAGACCAGGTCGTTTCTCGGCTCGGCATTGACGCGTTCATTCCAGAGCCTGGAAAAATAGGCCGCGCACTCGTCCATTTCGGCCTTGCGCTGTTCCGCCGATTCGACGACCCCGCTCTTTGGCAGCGCGGTCGAAACGTCGGACCAGCGCGTCAGCTTGCGGCGCTCCTCCCAGGGAAAGTCGAACAATGTCGCCAGCATCTGCGTGGTCAGTTCGATCGACACCCGGTCGACGAAATTGAAGGTCTCGTTGCGCGGCAGGCCGTCGAGCACTTTACCGGCGCGCTCGCGGATCAGAACGGCAAGCTCGTCGAGATGCGTCGGCGTGAACATCGGCGACACGGTCTTGCGCTGGGCCGAGTGGTGCGGCTGATCCATCGCGATGAAGCTCGGCCAGTCATACCCCGCCGGCAGGTCGCGGATCGAGATGCCGCCGAGACCGGAGTCGGATGAGAAGGTGCCGTGATTGGTATCGACATGCATGATGTCGTTATATTTGGTGACCGACCAGTAGGGTTCGATCGGCGCGTTGGTGCAGTAGTGCACCGGCTCTTCCTTGCGCAGCCGCTCGAACCAGGGCCACAGCGTATCGTTCTGGAACAGCCGCGGCGCGCCGGGATGAAAATCCTTCAGCGGCGTCGCATAGGCCTCCTCGCGCGCCAGGCGCTGAAGCTCAGCCTTGTCGGCTCGGACCGCTGTCTGGATGTTCATCGTTGATCGATCCCGAATATCTGTCGTCAGAAGCCTGAAATCAGCCGGCGATGCGCACCGGCAGCGTCTCATAGCCTTTGACAAAGCTTGAATACACCCGCTTGGGTTCGTCGACCACCTCAATGTGATCGAAACGCTTCATGATTTCTTCCCAGATTATCCTCAATTGCAGCTCGGCCAGCCTCAGCCCGACGCAGCGATGGATACCGAAGCCGAAGGAGATGTGGGTGCGCGGCCGGGCCCGGTCAATGATGAACTCGTAGGGACGATCGATCACCTCCTGGTCGCGGTTGCCCGAGACGTACCACATCACGACCTTGTCGCCCTTCTTGAACTGCCTGCCGCGGAACTCGATGTCCTCGAGCGCGGTCCGGCGCATATGCGCCAATGGCGTCTGCCAGCGGATCACCTCCGGCACGAAACTATCGATCAGATCAGGATGTTCGCGCAGCTTCCTGTACTGATCCGGATTCTTGCTCAACGCATAGATGCTGCCCGACAGGGTGTTGCGGGTGGTATCGTTGCCGCCGACGATCAACAGGATCAGGTTGCCGAGGAAATTCTTCGGGTCCATGTCGCGCGTGGCTTCGCTGTGCGCCATCATCGACAACAGGTCGCTCTTCGGCGGCTGATCGATGCGCTCTTTCCAGAGCTTGCCGAAATACGTCGCGCATTCCAGCAGTTCGACCTGCCGCTCTTCTTCCGTCGCGACCAGGCCGTCCGGACCGGGAAGCGTCGTTGCGACGTCGGACCAGCGCGTCAGTTTGCGGCGGTCCTCCCACGGGAAGTCGAACAGCACCGCGAGCATCTGCGTGGTCAGTTCGATCGAGACCTGATCGACCCAGTCGAACACATTGTTCTTCGGCAGGTTGTCGAGGCATTCGGCCGAGCGCTTGCGGATGTTGATCGCGAGTTGGTCGAGATGCGTCGGCGTGAACATCGGCGCGACGGTCTTGCGCTGCGCGCCATGGCGCGGCTGATCCATGGCGATGAAGCTTTCGCGGCGAAAGTCCGGTGGCACGTCGCGGATGGTGATGCCGCCGAGCGAAGCCGCCGAGGAGAACGCCGCATGATTGGTCTCGATGTCCATGATGTCGTTGTATCTTGTCACCGACCAGTACGGCCCGAACATGCTGTCCCTGCAGTAATGCACCGGGTCTTCCTGGCGCAGCCGGTCGAAATACGGCCAGAACGTATCGGAGCGAAACAGTTCGGGATCGCCGGGATTGAATTGCTCAAGCGGTATCGAATAAGCGCGCTCCCGCGCGGCCTTTTGGTCGATATCTTGAGCGGAATTGATCGTCCCGTGCATCGGGCAAGCTCCCTGATTGCGCCCTCCATGGTGACGTCCGGAGGGCGGTCGTTTGCGCGAATTACATCCCGTTGCGCCCGCCAGAGCAAGGGCGAGTTTGGCGCATTCTGCCGCATCGCGCCGGCAATCCGTCCCAAACCCCCTTCTCGGCATCTTCCGTCCGTGACAAGCTTATTTCCAAAGCATAAGCATTTGCCCGGAGGCAGCCGACCATGATCCCCAACGCGCATCGGATGTTCAACTTCGATCTCGGCGAAACCGCGGACGCGATTCGCGAGACCGTGCACGATTTCTCGAGCCACGAGATTGCGCCGCGTGCCGACGAAATCGACAGGAGCAATCAATTTCCCCGCGATCTGTGGCCGAAAATCGGCGCGCTCGGCCTGCACGGGATTACCGTCGAGGAGGAGTATGGCGGCTCGGGGCTCGGCTACCTCGAGCACTGCATCGCGGTTGAGGAAATCTCCAGGGCGTCGGCGGCGGTGGGCCTGTCCTACGGCGCGCATTCGAACCTTTGCGTCAATCAGCTGCGCCGTAACGGCAACGACGCGCAGAAGCGCAAATATCTGCCAAAACTGATTTCCGGCGAGCATGTCGGGGCGCTGGCGATGTCGGAGCCCGGCGCCGGTTCCGACGTGGTGTCGATGTCGACCCGCGCCGAGAAGAAGGGCGACCGCTATGTCATCAACGGCAGCAAGATGTGGATCACCAACGGGCCCGTCGCGGAAACGCTGGTGGTTTACGCCAAGACCGATCCGGCCGCCGGCCCGCGCGGCATCACCGCCTTCATCATCGAAAAAGGCATGAAGGGATTTTCCACCGCGCAAAAGCTCGACAAGCTCGGCATGCGCGGCTCCGACACCGGCGAGCTGGTGTTCGAGAATTGCGAGGTGCCGGAGGAAAACGTGCTCGGCGAGGTCGGCAGCGGCGTCAACGTCTTGATGTCCGGTCTCGATTACGAGCGCTCGGTGCTGGCCGCGGGTCCGCTCGGGATCATGCAGGCCTGCCTCGACGTGGTCATGCCCTATGTGCACGAGCGCAAGCAGTTCGGCCAGCCGATCGGCAGCTTCCAATTGGTGCAGGGCAAGATCGCCGACATGTACACGACCATGAATGCCTCGCGCGCCTACGTCTATGCGGTGGCGAAAGCCTGCGACCGCGGCGAGACCACGCGCGAGGATGCGGCCGGCGCCATTCTCTATGCCTCCGAGAAGGCGACGCAATGCGCGCTCGACGCCATCCAGCTGCTCGGCGGCAACGGCTATATCAACGACTATCCGACCGGCCGGCTGTTGCGCGACGCCAAGCTGTACGAGATCGGCGCCGGCACCAGCGAAATCCGGCGCATGCTGATCGGCCGCGAGTTGTTCGAGAAATCGGCGTAACACGACGCCGTGACTATCCGTCGCTCTCTGCGGGAACGCAGGCGACCCGAGCGAACCCAGGGCCTCGGTGTGAAAGAAGGGCTCGGGCGCCGAGCGCGAAAACGATACTTCAGCGTCACGTATCGCAAGAGCCCCTCGCGCCAACCCTCTCCCCGCAGAGCGGGAGGGGAGCGACGCTGCCGCTGTTGCGACGCTCATCGAAGATCGACTCTACTCCGCCAGATTATTGACCTTCCGCACCCAGACGCGGACATCGGCGAGCACCTCGGGCAGCACCGCCTTGACCTCGGCAACCGTCATGCCGGCCTTGATGCGCGGGTCGTACAGAACGTTCAGAATGTACTGATCGTAGACGTCGAAGAATCCCATCGACACATTGTCGTTGAACATGGTCCAGGGCACCGTGGAGGTATCGTTGATCGGCCCCAGCGACTGCAGCAGTTCCTCATAGGCGCAATCGAGGAAGGTGAAATCGCCGTTGTCGACCGTGAGGATCACGTCGGAATGCTCGATTTCATACTTGTCGTTTTTGCGAAAGCCGGACAGGCATTGCGGATCGAGCGAGGTGTTGATCTCGCGCGCCCGTTCGCTGCCATAGAATGTCGAGATGGTGCGGAACAGATCGCGGTCGCGCACCAGCTTGACGAGGACATTGGCGCCGTCGGAAGTGTCCGCCATGGCGATATCGAGATGCTGAACCCGCCGCGCGATGTCGGCCACGACTTTCGCAAGCTGCGTCTTGCGGTCCGGGCGGTTGCCGTCGGCGAACACCCGCACCGGCGCGTCGTATTTTCGGATGCGGTCGACCCGGCCGGCCAGATGGTATTCGGCGCCGAACGCGGTCTTCAAAAATCCTTCAATGATCTCGCTGTCGGTGAAGGTCTTCTTTTCAGCGCGCTGGCGCGATGCGATGGCGGGAATTTCGGCGGACGCCGCCGGCGGGGAGACGACCGCGCCGAACGCGATTGTCACCAACGCGACCGCGAATATCCGTCGAGCCTGGGAAGACCAATCAGGAGCGCTCATCGCAGCCGACGCTGCCGCAAGCGACGCGCACGCGCAAGGCTTGATCAGGCACCTGCCGGCACAAGTTCTCGTGCGTGGCGCCGCGCTAGTCTAGTTTTTCACGACCACCGTGGTGCCGATGGAGACGCGGCTATAGAGATCGGTGACGTCGTCATTGGTCATGCGGAAGCAGCCGGAGGATACCGCCTGGCCGATGGTCTCCGGCTCGTTGGAACCGTGGATGCGGTAAAGCGTGGAACCCAGATACATCGCCCGCGCGCCGAGCGGATTGTCGATGCCGCCGGCCATGTGGCGCGGCAGGTCGGGGCGGCGCGCCAGCATCTGCGAGGGCGGGGTCCAGCTCGGCCATTCTTTCTTGGCGGAGATGCGGTGGGTGCCGCCCCAGCGAAAACCGTCGCGGCCGACACCGATGCCGTAGCGAAGCGCCTGGCCGTTGGCGAGCACGAGATAAAGCCGCCGCTCGGCGGTGTTGATCAAAATGGTGCCGGGCGCATAATTGCCGGCAAAGCTCACGGTCTGCCGCGGAATCGGGCTCGATCCGCCGATGCTGAAATTGGGGCCGCCGCCGATCAGATCGGGCCTGTCGAAGCCGAAGCTCTGGGCGTGCGCCTGGCCGGCGCCGGCCAGCAATGTCACCGCCGCCAACAGCAAAGCAAAAACCCGGATCATCTTCGTCCCCGCAAAAAATCAAATTGAGCGCGAGACAGGCCATAATTGGCACGATTTCGCAAGCAACGAGCCCGTGAGCGCGGCGATTTTCAGATGCTGCGGTTAAAAAGGTACTGCCGCGGCGATGGCAGCAATGCCCGTGTAGCCTTTGACGAAACCCGTCAGGAATGATTGATCTTCCGTCAGTTTTGAGAAGACGAGGCGGGAGTGGAACGATGAACGGTGCGGAAAGTCTGGTGCGGACCCTGGTCGCGGGTGGCGTTGACGTCTGCTTCGCCAATCCCGGCACCTCGGAGATGCATTTTGTCGCAGCCCTTGATCGGGTCGAGGGCATGCGCTGCGTGCTCGGCCTGTTCGAGGGCGTGGTGACGGGTGCGGCGGACGGCTATTTCCGCATGAAGGGCACGCCGGCATCGACGCTGCTGCATCTCGGACCCGGCCTCGCCAACGGCCTTGCCAATCTGCACAACGCCAAGAAGGCCAATTCCGGCATCGTCAACATCGTCGGCCAGCATGCGACCTATCACATCGAGTATAACGCGCCGCTGACCTCCGACATCGAGGGGCTGGCGCGGCCGATGTCGGCGTGGGTGCGGACCTCGCCGGACGCGAAATCCGTCGCCGCCGATGGTGCCGCCGCCATCGCCGCGGCCAAAAGCACGCCGCCGCAGATCGCCACCCTGATCCTGCCCGCCGATACCGCATGGAACGAGGCCGACGGCATCGCGCAGGTCCCGGTGGAATCGCAGCGCGCCAATTACTCGTCGCAAGCCGTGGACAAGGCGGCGAAGGTGCTGCGCGGCGGCGAGCCGACGCTGCTGCTGCTCACCGGCAGCGCGCTGACCGAGCGCGGGCTGGCGCTGGCGGCGCAAATTTCGGGGAAGACCGGCTGCAAGGTGATGGGCCAGACCTATAATCCGCGGATGGCGCGCGGGCGCGGGCGGTTCTCGATCGACCGGATTCCTTATGTGATCGAGCAGGCGCTGCCGATCCTTCAAGGTTTCCGGCACATCATCCTGGTGGAAACCAACGATCCCGTGGCGTTCTTCGCCTATCCGAACAAGCCGAGCCTGTTGAAGCCCGAGGGCTGCGAGGTCCATCGCATGACCTCGGGCGGCGAGAACTCGGTCGCGGCGCTGGAGGCGCTGGCCTCCGTGCTGGGCGCCAGGCCGCAAGATGCCAGGCCGCAAAGCCTGGTCGAGATCGCAAAACCGACGGGCGCGCTGACCCACGCCTCGATCGCGCAGGCGATCGCGATGGCGATCCCGGAAAATGCCATTGTGGTCGATGAATCCGTCACCACCGGGCGCGGCTTCTTTCCGCCGACCGCGGCGGCCGCTCCGCACGACTGGCTGCAGAACATGGGCGGCTCGATCGGGTTTTCGACGCCGGTGGCGACCGGGGCCGCGGTGGCCTGTCCCGATCGCAAGGTGATCTGCATGGTCGGCGACGGCAGCGCGATGTACACCCTGCAATCGCTGTGGACGCAGGCGCGCGAAGGCCTCAACGTCACCACGATCGTGTTCGCCAATCGCATCTATCAGATCCTGCGCGGCGAATTCGACGGCGTCGGCGCCGGCGAGCCGGGACAGCGCGCGCTCGACATGCTGAAAATCGACCGCCCGGCGATCGACTGGGTCTCGCTCGCCAAGGGCATGGGCGTGCCGGGCCGCGCGGTCGCCACTGCCGACGATTTCAACAAGGCGCTGGCGGAAGCCATCGCCGAGCAGGGACCGCGGCTGATCGAAGTGCAGATGTAGGGGCGGGCGTCGAACTATCGCGCGTGGTCTTGCGACACTCGTCGTGCCCGGGCAAAAGCGCCAACGGGTCCGCGCAAAGCGCGGCCCGATGACAGGCTCCGCGCGCCTTCGCGCTAGATGTCCCGGGCATCCACGCCTTCCTTTCTTTGGCTGTAATCAAATAAGAAAGTCGTGGATGGCCGGGACAAGCCCGGCCATGACGGCAAGGTCGGAGGCAACATGCAGTCCGAGTTGAACAAGGTTGTAAGCGCGCTTCATGACTTCTACGCGCGCGAGACCCATTTGCTGGAAAAGGATCTCGGCGAGCGCACGCTCACCCACCGCCTGGCGGTGCACCTCGAAAAGCAATTTCCGGGATGGGACGTCGATTGCGATTACAACCGGCTGGGCGAGCGCACGCTGCGGCTGCCGAAGGGAACCATCGTCTCCACCGACGATCATCTCGGAAAATCGGTTTATCCAGATATCGTCGTGCATCAGCGCGAGATTCCCAATAACCTGCTCGCGATCGAAGTCCGGAAGGCCGCCAATCATCAGCCGCCGGAGCATGACCAGCACAAGCTGCAGGCGCTGACCGATCCGCATCTGTGGTTCGCCTACTGGATCGGGGTCTATCTTGTGCTGGGCAAGGACAGCGTCGTATCGGATGTTTACACCGGCGGCGTCATCGACCAGCCGATGTCCCGCTGGTTTTCCCAGCGGCTGAAGGATGCGGGCTTGGGAATTGGTTGAGTTTGATGAATTGGAGTCTCGTCATCGCGTCAACGGGAGCGGGCTCCCTCTCCCACCCAACTCGGGTTTACCCGAGTTGGGCGTTTCAAATCTGTCGAAGTCGGATATATCCGACTTCGATAGGGAGAGGGTTGGGGTGAGCGACTATCTGAGAGTCTAAGTTGCATTGGCGTATTGGGCACGCGCATCGCGTGCTTTTGCGTTGAGACGGACGAGCAGTTTGTGGGCCAGAGCATCTGGCACGGCCATTTTGTGTTTTCCTGCCGCGAGCAATCTTTCTCGGAAAGCCGCAAGGGACTTGTCGTACTTGGCGGCGGCTGGCGACCAGGAACAGGATCGAACGGACGCTGGCGCGGCCGCCGCGGATGGATCGCTTGCCGTTCCGCTTACCGCTGTCATCGGCGATCGGAGCGAGGCCGGCGAGCTTGGCAATGGCCTTGTTGGAGTAGGTGCCGATCTCGGGCAGGTCCGCCATCAGGCGAGCGATTGTGCGGCCGGCGACGCCCTTCACCGAACGCCACGCTTCGGCGAGCTGCGCCCACAGGGGATCGTCGTCGATCATCGAGGCAATCTCGCCCTCGAGCCGCGGGATTGCCGCTTGAGCAGCGCGATCACCTCGTCGACGCTGGCCAGCATCTCGGCATTGTCGGCGAGGCTGGCGCGCCGCTGCTTCTGCACGGTGAGATCGTCGGTAACCTGTCTGAGCCTTGCAACAAGGGCCTTGAGACGTGCTGGGCCGGAGTTGGCGCCGGCGTCGGTTGCAGATTTTTGGCATGGGCGAAGCGGGCGATGACGCTGGCGTCGATCCGGTCGGTCTTCTCCGAGAATTCCCATCGAACTCGGCGTAACGGCGGACGCTGCGCGGATTGGTCAGGGCGCAGGGCATGCCTGCCTCCCACAACAACAAAAACGCCCGGCGATCATTAGCCCCCTGGTCGCCTCCATCACCACCAGGCTTGCCTGATGCTGGCGACAGAACGCCGCCAGCGCCGCGATCCCGGCCGTGTCATTGTCGAAACTCGCGAAGATGGCCCCGGGCTCAATGCACGCATCGAGCCTGGCCTTCGAAACATCTACTCCACAAATGATCTTCATCACGGTAACCTGCCTTGTTCGTGCGATCGGAATCACGACTGTTCGGTCGTGCGTGACAACGGCGAAGATCCCAGGCTCACCCACGGTTGTTGCCGGAAGGGGTATCGGGCGACATCGCTGTGCGCTTTGGCCGGTGGCCACCGGCCAAAGCGCTCAGTCGCTTCCATCGCACATTTTCCTCAATGGGCAGATACAAGGGGGTTCAGGTCTATCGATAGGCCGTAACCCCTCACCCGGATCGCCGAGGCGATCCGACCTCTCCCGATGGGAGAGGTGGCACTAAGCATCTCGACACCGTGTTCCCCGAAGGCACCGATGTCACGGTGAAGGAGAAAGACGGCGTCATCCTGGCGCCGGGCATCAGCGATAACTCCCGCGGCCTCGCCGCGCTTTAGCGGTTCAACACTCGAAAAAGTGCGATGATGGCCGCCTAATTCGTGGTGATGCTGTAGAGATTACACATTGACCAAACCTATAGGGCTGTGGGGCCGTTGCGGGTCTCTATCGGTAGCGGCATTGCAGCCACAATCAAGGGCTGCTGCACTGGGTCAGTTGAGGGGCCTTGCCAAGGCGTAAGAGAGCATCGTGACGCTGCTGCAACAAGCGATCGAAAGGCTCAGATTGAGAATTTATCCGCTCGGGCGCTTCGTGCATGCGTTCGCGGGTAGTCTAGACGCGCCTACTATGGTGCGGCCCGCTATCGGGTTTCGCTATGCCAACCCCGATTTTAGGCACTTTTGTTTGCTGCGGGCGGCGCGCATTGTCAGTGACCTAAATGGTGCCTTGGAATTGACCGGCGCCGGTTTTCCGCAACAGGTTGGTGTTCTTCACCGAACTGTCCACGAATTTTGCACCCACATTGAACTTGTGATTGCCCAACTCGAACGCGACGGCTCGACAAGTGGTGAACTCGCCGAGTTCATCGCCGACTATTTTGAGGACGCGCTGCGTGGTGGCCTGCCAGCCAAACGGAAGATCCTTCACCAAAAATATGTAAACGAATTGATTGGCGCTCGGCTGGACGAAAACAGTGGTCGCGATCGAACGGCCGCAGATTGGAAATCGGCTGCGGACATGCACAGGCATGTGTCGTTTGTCTTTTCAAACTATGTGCACGGAAGGTATCCCGAGACTATGGACCTCTACGGCGGTACACCAGGACGTTTTCACGTCCATGGAATGAAGGGGACACCGAAGGACGCAGAAAACGTCGTGATGCTCGATGCTCTAATAACGACTGCATCGCGTTGCTTCGTTGACTTGGTCCGAGGCCTTAAACTGCAACCATTGCTGAAGCCCGATCCGATGTTGACGGAATGGTATCAGAACCTAGGAGACTAACCCCTTGGCGGCGGTGCGACGCACCACTGCGGCGGCGGAAGCCGGCGTTTCTGGCGCTTGACTTCATGAGAACAAAATGAGAACATTCCGGGCGCCCGGTCAACTCGGAACCGGTCATGTTGCAGAGCGCTGCGCCAAATCCACAGGCCGACGCCGACCGACTTGAAGCGGCAGCGGACGAAGCGATTGCGGCGTGCGGTGGCAACGTGCGCGAAGCGGTCAAGGCGCTGATCGTGGCGAATGAGTTTCTGGAATCGGAAGTCTGCGAATTGATGCAGGCTGTTTCGCAGGCCTACGTGCGCGGAAGGTTCAAAACCTACACGGGCTGAAGCTCGATTGAGCAGTAACGAGGAACATGGGCGAAGTGACGTACTACGTTGCCTTGCCATTCATCGCCAGTGACAACGGCGTGGCGGCCGGCGAGCCCACGGAATGCTTCAATCCCAACGCCGCTGTGATGCGCGCCGAGGCGCTATCGCGAAAGGAGGGCCACGTCGGCGCGGTCGCGTTTAGCCGCACTGGCGACCCTGCCACCGGGGAATTCAGCGACGCCAAGGTGATCAGGAAATTCGGTGACGTGCCAGACGATCTGAGTGGGTTGTGCGACGAGTGGCAAAGCCCGGGCGACGGCAAATACCGACTGAATCCCCAAATAGTGGTACAATCTCAGATATGCACCGCTTTGGTGCTCGAAACGGATGGCTCTGACGGAAGTCGTAAGTTAAGATTTTTTACCTGGCCGGGAACCGACTGTTAAGCGCTGCTTGTTTAACTAAGCCATCGTTCGAAATCTCGAAACATTAGAGGAGCACGCATGTTCGCTAAACAACTCGTCGCGCTCCTAAATTCGCATATCGAGGGTGACGAAGAGCAATTTCTGTCTGTTGCGCTTCAGGTTGCCGCTCACGAGGCGCGTGAGGGCCGGAAGGACGAGGCGGAAAAGTTGAAGCGCTTGGTGCAAAAAGCTCGTGATCGGGCGCGACAGCGGTCGCACGGCGGGCAAGCTCCCATTCCGCTTGCCCGCCCACCCGGCGAATTGCAAGGCTTGGTGGAGAGCGCGTACCCAAAGACTAGCCTGTCGAGCATGGTTCTCTCCGATACCCTTCGGGACCGTCTCGATCGCGTCGTTCTTCAGCAGAGAGAGCGCGCAACACTGCGCGAACATGCTCAGGTGCCCACAACGCATCTTTTGCTCGTCGGGCCGCCTGGAACTGGCAAGACAATGACCGCTGCCGCCTTGGCAGGAGAATTGCGGCTACCATTGTTTACTGTGCGACTGGAAGGCCTCTTCAGTAGGTTCTTCGGTGAGACAGCGGGAAAGTTGCGGTTACTTTTCGATCAGGTTGCGAAAGTGCGGGCCGTATATCTTCTCGACGAATTTGATGCCGTCGGAGCTAGACGTGGCGAGCCTAATGACGTCGGTGAAATCCGTCGTGTGCTAAATTCGGTCCTCGCTTTCATGGAAGAGCCCAATTCGACCGACAGCCTCGTGGTTGCCGCAACTAATCATGTTGAAATTCTTGACAATGCACTTGCACGTCGGTTCGACGAGGTTATCGAGTACACACTACCTGACCCGAGCGCGGCACGAACTTTGGTCGAACGCCGGCTTGGTAAGTTCAAGATCGCCCCCGAATTTTGGGCCAAAGTCGCAAGCTCGCTGATTGACCTCAGCCAAGCTGAACTTGTTCGCGCGGCTGATGTTGTCGTCAAGGACGCGATTTTGTCCGGGACGCTTAAAGCGTCCCCGGAATCACTGCAAAATCCGCTCTTCGGGACAGACAAGCCTTCAGAAGGAAATTTAGCCGGCCACTTGAGCGTTCAGCCTTCACCACTCATGATAGCGGCACACCTCCACCGAAAGATTTGCGGCGTGGCGGGGGTGGAAGAATACCCAATGGCCGAGATCAACTTTGACGCGCGTCAGCTTCCGCACGTTTCAATAGACGCTTGGCGCGAAGCTGCAAATTATGAATATCCTTCGCGCAATCAGACGCGAAAGCCCCTGCGTGATGATTATGTCGCTCACGCGCAGGATTTGCTGAACCAACTTTCTGACGCCATCGGCTCGATACCACAGCCGGGCGTAGACCCACGATTGGCAATCGGCGGACTTGGCGCCGGCGTCCTTGTCGAGGTTGCGACATTAATACCGGCGGAAAGATCAGCGGCTATGGACGCAAAGGTCCCGCCGCGCTCGAATTTCCTTCGCAAGATATCGTCGTCCTACGATCAACGCGTAACGAAGACCGCACGGAGAGCGCCGTACTGTTCATTCCTGATGACGCGCGAGCTTTCTTACAGGCGCGTATTGCTGGCTATGGTAGTGACAATTTGGGCAACCAAAAACGTCCTGACGTCGATCGCTTCGAGATTATTGAGACGATCCAAGCGGCAGCCGCAGAAGTCGCTTTTCGTCGGCATGGTCGATTTTGCGGATGGTCGTGCCGGATGGTGGGAGGTATGGGTCCGCGAGTCGGAGGGGCGCGCCAACGCAGTGGAGCTTGCCGCTCGAACAGCGGGCTTCGACGTTCGAACCGAACGTCTTATATTCCCTGACACAGTAGTCATTTTTCTTTATTCACGCTCGCGCTGACCAAATCTTACTATTCGCGCGGCGCACACCTGGCGCGATTTCCGAAATTCGCAGAGCCACAGGCACGATCGAGCCTTTTCTTGAGCGCGGAACTCTCGGCGTGGGTCAACACGAATTTGTAACCGACTTGGCGGCAAGGATCACGCCGCCAGTCGGGGAAGTTCCGGTCGTTTGCCGTGCTCGACACCGGCGTATCCGCAGCACACCCGTTGATCGCACTAACACTGACAAACGCTTGGGCATATGACGACGCGTGGTTGACAGATGATCATGAACCTAACGGCGGCCACGGGACCGGTTTGGCCGGGCTCGTCTATACGGTGATCTCGAATATGCGATGAACGATCAACGCCAAGTCACGCTGAACCACGCTGTCGAATCGATGAAGATGCTTCCGCCGCGCGGTTTCCCACCGAACCACCCGCCTAGCTACGGCGTCGTGACACAAGGTGCGGTCGCAGCCGTGGAGATTTCACGGC
>CAVXHU010000014.1:0-145952 GCA_963761395.1 uncultured Alphaproteobacteria bacterium | reverse complement strand
ATAATTGACCCACCGTAGCTTCCGCAAATATGAGCGTCATCATCCGCTTTCGCGGGTATGACGAGGGTCGCTAGTTGAAGAATCCTACCCCTTATACGCCCGCACCCGTTTGGTCATCTGCTCGACATGCGCGATCGGGGTTTCCGGCTGGATGCCATGGCCGAGGTTGAAGATCAGCCGGCCGCCGGCGAAATTCGCAAGCACGTCGTCGATCGCCCGATCCAGCGCCGCGCCGCCGGCGATCAGCGCCAGCGGATCGAGATTGCCCTGGATGGCGACAAGGTTCTGCACCCGCTCGCGGATCAATGACGGCTCGGCCGCCCAGTCGATGCTGACGGCATCGACGCCGGTTGCGCCGACATAGGCCGGCAGCAGCGCGCCGGCGCCTCTGGGAAAGCCGATGATTTTTGCCTCCGGCACTTTTTTGCGCACGCCTTCGACGATCCGCCGGGTCGGCAGAATCGACCAGCGCTCGAATTCGCGCGGCGGCAGCACGCCGGCCAAGGTGTCGAAAATCTGCAGCACCTCGGCGCCGGCCTTGAGCTGCCCCAACAGATACCGGATCGAGTTCTCCACCAGCACGTCGATGATTTTTGCGAACGCGTCCGGGTGGCGATAAGCCATCATCCGCGCCGGCGCCTGATCAGGCGTGCCTTGTCCGGCCACCATGTAGGTCGCGACCGTCCACGGCGCGCCGCAAAAACCGATCAGCGCAATCTTCGGATCGAGCTCGCGGCGCACCCGGCGCAGCGCTTCATACACCGGCTCGAGCTTGGCGAAGTCAGCGTGCTGCGCCAGCGTTTCGACTTTCTCCGGCGTATCCAGCGGATCGAGCCGCGGGCCTTCACCGACCTCAAACCGAACCGCGCGGCCGAGCGCGTAGGGAATGACCAGAATATCCGAGAAGATGATCGCGGCATCGAAATTGAAGCGGCGGATCGGCTGCAGTGTGACTTCGGCGGCGAATTCCGGCGTGAAGCACAGATCGAGAAAGCCACCGGCTTTGGCGCGCACCTCGTGATATTCCGGCAGATAGCGGCCGGCCTGGCGCATCATCCAGATCGGCGGCACCTTTTGCCTGCGGCCGGAAAGCACTTCAAGGAAGGGTTTTGTGGCGTCGATCTCGGTCAAGCGCGGTTTTCCGGAAGGGTGATCGGGAGGCAGGATTGCTGCTCCTGATACACTGCGGATACGGACTTGGCCACGATCCGATCGCCGCCGATACCGGCAAGATCGCGATCAAGCGCCAAAGCGCGGGAAACCCGACAAAAAGAAGCCGGGAGGCGGAATGCCGTCCCGGCAGTTCTATCCTTGTTGCGTGACCGGAATGATGCGGCCATAGCTGGCGGCAAATCGCCGATGATCAAGCCGGTTGGTTAGAACCTTGCCCGCACAGTCCTCCGGTCTGGCGATAAGGCCCAGCGTGCCCCCAAATGATAAATTCCAAACGGGCTGGAGTCGGAATTTATCCTGGGAAGCACCGCAAATTCAGGCTGGCGATGAGGGTGCAATCTCATCGACCAACATAGTCGAGCCGAAGTTGAGGCGCCTGTCTGTGCAATATCGATCATCCCGCATAAAAATTCCCCCCGGGGCAGCACGGCTGTGCCCGGGTCCGGGCATTAGCGGCGGCAGATTTGCGTTTATCCGGCGTGCTTTCATGAGACAGCTTTGGTGAGGTGCCGATTCATTTGTTGGGGAACGCTTGGATTGCCAAAACGTTAGACTAACGATGGAGGCCCAACATGGCTGAGAAATTCAATCCTGCGCCACACGACAAGCATGCCGCCGATCCCCGCCAAGCCGCTTTGGCCGACCGGGACATCCATGCGAAACTCGAGGCCGGTCTGATGGATAGTTTCCCGGCATCCGATCCGGTGAGCGCCGCGCAACCGGCGCCGTCGAAACATGATGGCGATCGGGAAAGCGCTTCGCTGTGGGACAAGGTGAGGGCGGTGTTTCGATAAATTGGCGATGGCGTAATTTTTGAAACATCAAGGGCTTTGTCCTGAAGGCGGCTCCATGAATCAGGAATTCGACCACCCCGCCAATGACTCCCCGCGAAGCGGGAGTTCGAAGCAAGTCACCCCGGTGATGTGGTGCGCAATCGTCATGGCAGTCGTCGCCATAGCGATCTGGTTTGCGATGAAGCCATAGCCCTGCTGCGATCGATCTTCAGGCCACCATCTCTAGTAATGCGGCGGCGGTTCGTCGGTGGCGCCGGGCGCGTGGGCCTCGGCCTCCTGCAGCCGTTCGCTCAAGGCGGCGACCTGGCGCGTCAGCGCGTCGATCTTCTGCCACTGCGCGGTGATGGTCTTGTTCAGCGTCTCGATGGTCACGTCCTGAAACGTCAGCCGGGTTTCAAGCACATCGATACGGTCGCTGAGCGTCTTCACGTCACTCATCGGAATTGTGTTCCATCGGGCGCTGCCGCAGCCCGTGGCCGAGTGCGACGCGGTCGTCGAAGACAAAGCATTCGCCGCGCCAGCGGCTCTCCGCTTCCGGCACCCCTTCCAGATATTTCAGGATTCCGCCCTTGAGATGATAGACCTCGGCAAAACCGCGCGCCAGCAGATAGGCGCTGGCCTTTTCGCAGCGAATGCCGCCGGTGCAGAACATCGCGACCCTGCGGTGCTTCGCCGGATCGAGACTGCGCGCGGCAAAATCCTTGAATTGTCCAAAGCTCTTGATGCCGGGATCGAGCGCGCCGGCGAACGTGCCCATCGCGACCTCGAATGCGTTGCGGGTGTCGATCACCAGCGTGTCCGGCGCAGCGATCAAGGCGTTCCAGTCGGCGGGGTCGACATAGATACCGACCTGCCGCGTCGGGTCGGCTATCCGCATCGCCGAGGGTGACGATCTCCTTTTTCAACCGGATTTTCAGGCGTTGAAACGGCATTGCCGAGGCCGCTGAGAATTTGAGTTCGAGGTTGTCGAGCCGGCCGGCGAACACGGCGCCGTGCCGCAATTCTTCGACCAGGGCGCCAATCGCGTCCGCGCTGCCCGCGAGCGTGCCGTTGATGCCTTCATGGGCCAAGAGCACGCTGCCTTTCAGCCCGAGATCGGCGCAGAGCGCCCGCAGCGGCTCGCGCAGTTGGCGGAAATTCGGCAGCGCGGCGAATTGATAGAAGGCGACGACCTCGTAGGGCATATCAGTGGTTTATCAGGAGGGCAGGGCAGGGGAAAGGCTGTCCCAAGATCAACAGAGGGAGCGTCGTCCCTGCGAACGCAGGGACCCATACGCCGTGTCCTATCAATTTAAAGGATGGGGCCAATTGCCTTCAACAATAAACGCCGGTGGTTTTGGGTCGCGGCGCGCGCTTCGCTTGGCCGGGACGACATCGAGGGGGTGCTTTGCATTCCCAACCATTGCCCATTGCCTCGTGAATATGCCAAGTAGGCCCACGCCTGAGTTCGGCGGGAAAATGCGGAAATAACAGCGATAAAGTGAGCAACCTGGCATGAGGAATTTCCATCTCGCCGGCCGATCCACGGTCCATGCGCAAAACGCGATGGTGGCGACGTCGCATCCTCTTGCCGCGCTGACGGCGATCGAGGTCATGCGTTCCGGCGGCACCGCCGCGGATGCTGCGGTGGCGGCCTGTGCGCTGCTCGGTGTGATCGAGCCGCAATCCACCGGGATCGGCGGCGATTGTTTCGCACTGGTTCAGCCCAGGGGCGAAGGCAAGATCGTTGCCTATAACGGCTCGGGCCGCGCCCCGAAGGCCGCCGAGTCCTCGTGGTATCTCGAGCACAACATCAAGGCGATTCCGCTGACGTCGGCGCATGCCGTCACCATTCCCGGTGCGGTCGATGCCTGGACCACCATCCTGCACGATCAGGGCAAGCTCGGGCTCGATACCCTGCTGCAACCCGCGATCAAGGCCGCGGAGGAAGGTTATATCGTCGGGCCCCGCATCGCGTTCGACTGGAAGAACCAGTTCGAAAAATTGAAAAAGGGTACCAATACCCCGCGCTATCTGCTGCCGCACGGCAAGGCGCCGGTCGCGGGCGACGTGATCCATCAGCCCGAACTCGGCCGGACGCTGCGGGCGATCGCAAAAGACGGCCGCGACGCGTTCTACAAGGGCGCCATCGCCGAAGACATGGTGGAGACATTGCGCGGGATCGGTGGCCTGCACACCACAGACGATTTCGCCGCGCACACCACCGAGACCACGGCGCCGATCGGCACCGTGTATAAAGGGCTCGACGTCTGGCAGTGTCCTCCGAACGGCCCGGGCATCACCATGCTGGTGATGCTGAACATCCTCTCGCGCTTCGATCTCACGAAATTCCCGGCGATGAGCGTCGAGCGGTTTCATCTCGAAGCGGAAGCCGCGCGGATCGCCTACATGATGCGCGAGCAGCACATCGGCGATCCCGCCCAGGTCAACGTCGATGTGGCCAGGATTTTGACGGAGGAATTCGCCGAGGAGTACGGCAGCAAGATCAGGATGGACCGGCTGCTCGATTTGCCGAAGGTGTCGCCGCCGATGAATCCCTCGACCGTCTACATCACCGTGGTGGACAAGGACCGCAATGTCTGTTCGTTCATCAATTCGATCGCGCATTCGTTCGGTTCGGCGATCGTCTCCAACAACACCGGCATTCTGTTACAAAATCGCGGCGGCGGCTTCCGCATTCAACCCGGCCATCCCAATTGCATCGCGCCGGGCAAGCGGCCACTGCACACAATTATTCCGAGCCTTGTCACCAAGGCCGGGCGGGCGCTGATGCCGTTCGGCGTGATGGGCGGGCAGTATCAGCCGGTCGGGCAGACGCATGTGCTGACCAACATGCTCGACTACGGTTGCGACGTGCAGGAGGCGATCGATATGCCGCGCGGCCTGCATTATGAAAATGTCTATCAGCTCGAGGACGGCGTGCCCGCCGCGATCGTCGACGGCCTGAAGAAGCTCGGGCATCAGACCACCAGTGTGGTTGGGCCGCTCGGCGGCGGTCAGGCGATCTGGATCGACTGGGACAAGGGCACGCTGACCGGCGGTTCCGATCCGCGCAAGGACGGCTGCGCGCTGGGGTATTGAGAATACCGACCGCGCATGCGAGTTCTCTCACTGTTAAGAAGGAAGCTGAAAGGATGCGACGTTTCCCGTTTCGAAGTCTCCCCATCGCCTTTGCCGTTGCGATAGCCACGGTTGGCGTCGTTCTCTCTGCTGCACCGTCCGGCGCAGCGGCCCAGACCGCAGGAAAAACCATGACCACAGCTTCAGGCTTGCAGATTATCGACTCTACCGTCGGATCAGGCGCGACACCAAAGCCCGGTCAGATCTGCGTCATGCACTACACCGGCTGGCTTTATGAGGACGGCAAGAAGGGCAAGAAATTCGACTCTTCGGTCGATCGCAATGAGCCGTTCGAGTTTCCGATCGGGCAGCGCAAGGTGATCGCCGGGTGGGACGAGGGCGTCGCCACCATGAAAGTCGGCGGCAAGCGCACCCTGATCATTCCGCCCGCTCTGGGATACGGCGCCCGCGGCGCCGGCGGCGTAATTCCTCCGAACGCCACGTTGATGTTCGACGTCGAATTGCTCGGCGTGAAGTAGACGCGGCGGAGGCGTCGTCGAGCAAAAAGTTCCTGATCCCGTCTGGTTTGCGGTCGCGGTTTTCGGTAGCGTTCGCGGCGAAGATTTTTTCGGAAAGCAGCACGATGACAGGCACTCACGATCATACCGATTCCGATCATTCACACGATCACGGCGACGCGCAGCGCTGGAAGCACGATGGTGTCCGCGTTATTCCCGGCAACCAGCTCGATCCCAACGTACCCTCGACCCCCGGGATGGATCGCAAGGCCGCGATCAATTTCGCCCGGGTCGGCGCGCAGAAATTGTGGGCCGGCACCGTGACCATCAAACCCGACGCAAAGACCGGCGCGCATCATCACGGCCACCTCGAGAGCATCATCTATGTGGTGAAAGGCAAGGCGCGGATGCGCTGGGGCGAGCATCTGCAATTCGTGGCGGAAGCCAATCCCGGCGATTTCATCTTCATCCCGCCCTATGTGCCGCACCAGGAGATCAACGCCAGCCGTGACGAGGTGCTGGAATGCGTGCTGGTGCGCAGCGACGGCCAGGCGGTCGCGATCAATCTCGACATCGAGCCGGTGGAAAAGCCGGAGACGGTGCTGTGGGTCGACCCCGTGCATCGCGACCCCGCGGAGAGGAAGTAACCGTCATTGCGAGGAGCGCAGCGACGAAGCAATCCAGACTTCTGGTTTGTTGTCCATGGATTGCTTCGCTCCCGCTCGCAATGACGCAACTCGTCTGGTACAATTGTTGCCAGGAGCACCGGGCAAAATCCTCGGGCCAACAGGGAGCGAACGATGGCGCATCTCGATCATCCACTGGCGCGGCGCGCCGTCATCAAGGGCGCGGGGCTTGGCCTCGTTGCCGGAGGAATCGCCAGCACGCTGCCCGCGCCAGGCGCGAATGCGGCCACGGGCGAGGGTGAAATCTGGAGCAGCGAATACTGGGCGAAGAAGGGCGATATCCCGCTGTGGATGTATCGCAAGCGGCTCGGCGCGCCGAAGTCCGGCGAGCCATCGCGGCCGGTGCTGTTCTTCGTGCATGGCTCGTCGGTCACATCCAGGGTGTTCGACCTCGACGTGCCCGGCCACGGTGAATATTCCGTGATGAATGAATTCGCCCGTCATGGCTTCGACTGCTGGACCATGGATCATGAAAATTACGGCAAGTCGGGGCGCACTTCCGGCAATTCCGACATCGCCAGCGGCGTCGAGGATCTGAAGGCGGCGGTCGAAATCGTCGCCAAGGAAACCGGCCGGCAGAAATTCCATTTCCTCGGTGAGTCCTCCGGCGCGCTGCGCGCCGGCGCCTATGCGATGGTGGCGCCCGAGCGCGCCGACCGGCTGGTGTTTGCCGCGTTCACCTACAAGGGGGAGGGATCGCCGACGCTGACGAAGCGCGCCGAGCAGCTCGATTATTTCCGCTCCCACAACATGCGCAAGCGCGACCGCGACATGATCCGTTCGATCGCCACCCGCGACAAGCCTGGCACCAGCGACCCCGCCGCGGTCGAGGTGCTGGCGGATGTGGAGATGCAATTCGGCGATCAGGTTCCGACCGGCACCTATCTCGACATGACCGCCAATCTGCCGGTGGTGCGCCCTGAGAAGGTGCTTTCGCCGGTGCTCTTGGTGCGCGGCGAATATGATGGGATCGCCACCGTCGCCGATCTCGAGGAGTTTTTTAATCTGCTGCCCAACGGCGACCGCCAGTTCATCATCCTTCCCGGCACCGCCCACTCGGTCGCGCTTGCCACCAACCGGCAATTGTTCTGGCACGTGACGCGGGCGTTCCTCACCATGCCGACGCCAATCGCGACGTGATATGCCGACCGGCGGAAAGTCGCTCTTCCGTCATTGCGAGCGAAGCGAAGCAATCCAGAGGCATCGAAGCAAGCTCGTATGGATTGCTTCGTCGCTCCGCTCCTCGCAATGACGGCAGAATTTAGCCACTCAGAAAAATCTGAAACAGATGTCGGGACCGCACCCGCCCGTTCGTTCTATGACCTATGACCATTCGCACCGACAAAAGGAACCCGCCGATGTCAAAAGTTTCACCCTGCCTGTGGTTCGACGGCGAGGCCGAGGAGGCCGCGAAATTCTATGTGTCGCTGCTGCCGGATTCCAGAATCGAAAAGGTGCAGAAGAACAGCGTCGATAGCCCCGCCGGAAAGGCCGGCTCGGTGCTGGTGGTGGAGTTCACGCTGGCCGGCCAGCGCTTCATGGCGCTGAACGGCGGCACCCGGTTCGAATACACCCACGCGATTTCGTTCAAGATCGATTGCGCCGACCAGGCCGAGGTCGATCGTTTGTGGGATGCGCTGTCGTCCAATGGCGGATCGGTCGAACGGTGCGGTTGGCTGAAGGATCGCTACGGCGTGTCCTGGCAGATCGTGCCGACCGCGCTGGTGCAATATCTCGGCGGTCCCGATCCCGCCGGCGCGCAGCGGGCGATGCAGGCAATGCTGCAGATGGTCAAGCTCGACATCGCCGGGCTGAAGCGCGCCTATGAAGGCAAATCGGCGGCTTGAACAAGAAGGCCGGGACGCCGGTGGAACCGGCACAAGCGGTCCGAGCTGAACGCGATCGCCAATAATCTCGATGCTCCGCTACTTACCCGCGATAAACGTCTGGCCGCTTCGCCCGGTCATCATGCGCGGATCGAGTTGGCGTGAAGCCTCGGTCCGCAGCTGCCGCGGCCCGTTCGGTGATGATCCCGGCCGCAATGCGGTCGCCGCAGCGCCGATCTGCTGACAATAAATCGGCCAGATGCGCGTATAGGAAAATCGCTCGAAAAAGCCAACGAAAGCGAAACAACCTAATCTTGTCTCAGTCACCGAAAAGACCAAGCGACTATCAAGGGTATCGCGCGGTCACCTCGGACCGCATGGGAACCGCGATGCCCATTCTGATCGGCGCAGCCATGATCGCGGCGGCGATTTTGCTGTCCACGCTGATCACGGCTGTCGGCACGAGGTACGCCGGGATCGAAACTCCCAACGAGGAGACCCTCTGGCTGATCGACCGGCTCACCGGCAACGTCTACAAGTGCCTGGCCCCGGAACGCGGCAGGGCGGCCTGCGAGGCCGAGATCGCGACCGGGAGTATCGGCGAGCGGGGCAAGCGGTAAGCGCTGAGATATTTCCGTCTCCTGATGTCGGCGAATCCGGCTACATTGCCGCGCGATGTCCCGCGCCGCCAAATCCCATCCCCTGACCAAAGCTGAGGCCCGCCGCATCTGGCTGCGGGCCCAGCGGCTCGACAGCCAGGCGCCGTTCGGCGAAGGGCCGCAGGCGACGGCGGCCGCGGTTGAGCATCTCGGCTATGTGCAGATCGACACCATCAACGTCATCGAGCGCAGCCACCACCATATTCTGTGGAACCGGATTCCGGCCTATCGGCGCGCGGATCTGCGCCAGGCCCAGAGCGTCGACAGAAGCGTGTTCGAATACTGGACCCATGCGCTGTCCTATGTGCCGGCAAAAGATCTGCGCTTCTTCATTCCCGCCATGAGGCGCCACCAGCGCGAGGGCCACAAATGGCTCGCTTCGGTCAAACCAGCGGATCTGCGCAAGGTGCTCCGGCTGATCCGGCGCGATGGCGCGCTCACCATCCGCGACATCGACGACGACGTGCTGGTCGACAAGGAGCACCTGTGGGCGAGCCGCAAGCCGTCGAAGCGGGCGCTGCAGCTTTTGTTCTACACCGGCGTGCTCACGATCTCCGAGCGCAACGGCATGCTCAAGACCTATGAGCTGATGGCGCGGCATTTTGGGTGGGACAAGCCGCCGAAAGGCGCTTCGCCAAAACAAGCCACCGCCTATCTGCTCGACCGTGCCTTGCGCGCGCAAGGGGTCGTGAGCCTGGATTCGATCTGCCATCTGGATGCGCCAAGCAAGCCACAGATCCGGCACCTGATCGAAGCGAGGGTGCGCCGCAACGAACTGTGCCGGTCGCGCTGGAAGGCGCCGGCAAGCAGGAGCATTGGGCTGAACCCGCGACGCTCGAGAGCGCCGGCGAGGCCGCTGTGCCGGTCGCGCTGGAAGGCGCCGGCAAGCAGGAGCATTGGGCTGAACCCGCGACACTCGAGAGCGCCGGCAGGGCCGCTGCGGAGCTGGTGCATATCCTGTCGCCGTTCGATCCCCTGATCATCCAGCGCAAGCGGACCCATCTTTTCTTCGATTACGAGCATCGCTTCGAGGCCTATGTGCCCCGGGAGAAGCGGGTGTTCGGCTATTTCGCGCTGCCGGTGCTGGCGGGCGATGACATCGTCGCCGCGCTCGATCTCAAGACCGATCGCAAGAGCCGCAAATTGCTGGTGCAGAAATGGAGCTGGGTCGGCAACGGCGCGCGGCGCGGCGCGCGCAAGGATTTAAAACGCCGCATCGAGGAGGAGCTGGACCGGTTCGAGCGGTTTCAGCTGGCGGAGTGAAGCGTTTTCGGGAACCGGCAGCCCGCGCACCTGTTAGCCCTGGATGTCAGGTCCTTTGGGAGGCGTCATGGACAAGGACAAATCGATACTTGAAAAAATCACCGACACGGTGAAAGACATTGCCAACATCGCCGCGACCGCTGCCGATCATGCCTTGAAGGCCGACGAGCCGCCTCTGAAAGCGGATCGGCGCTTGGCTGCCTACATCCCGCTGGCCGCCGACGGTCTGGTTTCCGATCCCATGATGGTGCCGCCGGTAGCCATTGCTCCCGCGCGGAAGAAGCGCAAGAAGAAGCGCGCCGCACCGAAACAGGCGGCCAGGAAGGCGAGCAAGGCTGCAAAAAAGAAGAGGGGCGTTAAAAAATCTGTCAAGGCAGCGAAAAAATCCGCCACCGGCAGGTCAAAGAAGTCCGCCAAGAAGCCCGCGAAGAAAACCAGAAGGAAAGCGCGCAAGAAGGGTTAGCCATCGGGCAGGACCTCGCGCCGACCCGCTGGCTATGGCGCCCTCTGTCGGGGCATGCGGTGAAGAAGCTGTCGAAGATTTGCGCCCTGTTGTTGGGCGAGACGCCTTCGCCATTGTCGATGACTTTCTTCACGAAATCATGATCACTGACGAATATTGACAATCGTCAGTAAACAATCCACACTTTCCTCCACGCTTAATCGAGGGAAGCCATCATGTTCGTCCGTTCCATTTTCTCGAGTTATTACAAGCTTTTAGCGGGTGTGTCGCTGGCGCTGATGGCGATTGCCTTGACCGGCTGCAACGAGCTGGCCGCCGAAAAGGTGGCGCCGTCGCGCCCCGTGTTGGTCTCCACCGTGCATTATGAGGCGGAATCGCCGGAGCGCAGTTTTGTCGGCACCATCAAGCCCCGGATCGAGACCGACATGGGCTTTCGGGTGCCCGGCAAGGTTGCAAAACGCCTGGTCGAAGTCGGCCAGACCGTCGATGTCGGCCAACCGCTGGCAACCCTCGATGAAGTCGATCTGAAACTGCAGGCCGAGCAGGCCGATGCCGAATTCCATGCCGCGACCGGCGTGCTGGCGCAGGCCGCCGCCGCCGAGCAGCGCGCCAAGGATCTGCGCGTAAAGGGCTGGACCACCGATGCGCAACTGGATCAGGCCAAGGCCACTGCGGACGAGGCGCGTGCGCGCCTCAATCGCGCCCAGCGCTCGGTCGAGCTCACCAACAACTCGCTGTCTTACGCAACGCTGGTCGCTGACACCCGCGGCGTCGTCACCGCGACGTTGATCGACGCCGGACAGGTCGTGGCGTCCGGGCAGACCGCGATCCGTGTCGCGCGCTTTGCGGAAAAGGAAGCCGTGGTCGCAATCCCGGAGACGCTGGTCGGTCGCGCCAAGGATGGCGTGGCGACCGTGACCCTGTGGTCCGAGCCGAACAAGAAGTATTCAGCAAAACTGCGCGAGATCGCGCCCGCGGCCGATCCCGCGACGCGAACTTATCTGGCAAAATTTTCGCTGCCCGACGCCGGCGAGAGCGTTTCGCTCGGCATGACCGCGACGCTGACGCTGGCCGATGCCGCCACGACGCGCGTCGCGCGGCTGCCGTTGTCGGCGCTGTACAGCCAGGGCGGCGATCCCTCGCTCTACATCGTCGATGACAAGGGCGACGTGGCGCTGAAGCCGGTCACCGTCAAATCCTACGAGACCAATGATGTCGTCATATCAGGCGGCGTCGATGAAGGCGCGAGCGTTGTCGTGCTCGGCGTGCAAAAACTCGATCCGGCCCAGAAGGTCAGGGTCGTCTCGTCGTTGTCATTCTAAACGGCATGATCCCGAAAAGTGGGCACCGGTTTTCGGAAAAGATCATGCCCAAAGATGACTGGAGAATGTGATGAAGCACTTCAACCTTTCAGGCTGGGCGGTCAGCCATCCCGCGCTTATTCTGTTCCTGGTCGTTGCGCTCGGCGCCGCCGGCTTCTTCTCTTACGAGCGGCTCGGCCGCGCCGAGGATCCGTTCTTCACCGTCAAGGTGGTGAACGTCTCGGCGATCTGGCCCGGCGCGACGGCTGCGGAGATGCAGACCCAGGTCGCCGACCCCATCGAGAAGAAGCTGCAGGAACTGCCCTATTTCGAAAAGGTGCAGACCTATTCGAAGCCGGCGTTCACGGCGATGCAGGTCACGTTCAAGGATTCGACGCCGCCAAAGGACGTGCCGTATCTGTTTTACCTGCTGCGCAAGAAGCTGGTGGACGTGCAAGGCCAGCTTCCGGCCAATCTGCTCGGCCCCGTCGTCAACGATGAATTCAGCGACGTCAACTCGATCCTCTATACGATGACCAGCGACGGCGCCGACTATGCGCAATTGAAAAAGGCCGCCGAAGGCATGCGGCAGCGGTTGTTAAAGGTACCGGGAGTGACAAAAGTCGACCTCTACGGCACCCAGGACGAGAGGATCTATGTCGAGTTCTCGCATGCCAAGCTGGCGACGCTGGGGATCACGCCGCAAGCGCTGTTTGATTCGCTCGCCAAGCAGAACAACGTCGTGCCGGCCGGCACGGTCGAGACCTCCTCGCAGCGCGTGCCGCTGCGCGTCACCGGCGCGCTCGATGGCGTCAAGGCGGTGGCGGAGACGCCGGTCGAAAGCAATGGCCGGGTATTCCGGCTGGGCGATATCGCCACCATTACCCACGGTTTCGTCGACCCGCCTAGCTTTGTGGTGCGTCAGGAAGGCAAGCCCGCGCTCGGTATCGGCGTGGTCACGGCCAAGGGCGCCAACATCCTGGAGCTTGGCAAGGATGTGGCCGACGCGACCGCGGAGTTCATGAAGGCGGTGCCGCAGGGCATCAATGTCGAGTTGATCGCCGATCAGCCAAAAGTGGTCGAGCATGCGGTCGGCGAATTCGTGCACTCCTTCATCGAGGCCTTGGCGATCGTGCTGTTCGTAAGCTTCGTCGCATTGGGCTGGCGCACCGGCATCGTGGTGGCGATGTCGGTGCCGCTGGTGCTGGCGATCGTCTTTATCGTCATGAATGCGATGTCGCTCGATTTGCACCGGATCACGCTCGGCGCGCTGATCATCGCGCTCGGGCTTCTGGTCGACGACGCCATCATCGCGGTCGAGATGATGGTGGTGAAGATGGAGCAGGGCTGGGACCGCGTCCGCGCGGCGTCGTTTGCCTGGGAATCCACGGCGTTTCCGATGCTGACGGGAACGCTGGTCACCGCCGCCGGCTTCCTGCCCATCGGTTTCGCCAACTCCGCGGTCGGCGAATATGCCGGCGGCATTTTCTGGATCGTGGCGATCGCGCTGGTCGCGTCCTGGTTCGTGGCGGTGATCTTCACGCCCTATATCGGCGTCAAGCTGTTGCCGAACATCACGGTCAGCCACAACCACGATCCGCACGCGGTCTACGAAACCCGCGTCTACCGGATTCTCCGCTCCATGATTCAATGGTGCGTCGATCACCGGGTCAAGGTGGTGCTGGCGACCGTTGGCGTGTTCGCGCTCTCGATTCTGGCCTTCGCTCACGTGCAGCAGCAGTTCTTCCCGCTGTCCGAGCGGCCCGAACTGTTCCTGCAGCTGCGGCTGCCCGAAGGCACGGCGTTCAACGTCACCGAAAAATCCGTGAAAAAGGCGGAAGCGCTGTTGAAGGACGACCAGGACATCTCGACCTATACCGCCTATGTCGGCCAGGGCTCGCCGCGGTTCTGGCTCGGGCTCAATCCGCAGCTGCCGAACGAGGCCTTCGCCGAGATCGTGATCGTGGCCAAAAACGTCGAGGCGCGCGAGCGGATCAAGGCGCGCCTGGAGAAGGCGGTCTATGATGGTGCGCTGACCGAAGCGCGCGTCCGCGTCGACCGCTTCAACTTCGGCCCGCCGGTCGGCTTTCCCGTGCAGTTCCGGGTGATCGGCCCCGACGCCAATGTGGTGCGCGACATCGCCTACAAGGTGCGCGACGTGGTCAGGCAGAACGACAAGGTCAAGGATCCGCAACTCGACTGGAACGAGCAGTCGCCGTACCTGAAGCTCGTGGTCGATCAGGACCGTGCCCGCGCGCTCGGCCTCACCCCGCAGGACGTCTCAACGGCGCTGAGCATGCTGATCTCGGGCGCGCCGGTGACGACGATACGCGACGGCATCGAGAAGGTCGGCGTGGTCGCGCGTGCGGTGCCGTCCGAACGGCTCGATCTCGGCCGTGTCGGCGACCTCACCGTCACCTCGCGCAACGGGGTCGCGGTGCCGTTGCTGCAGATCGCCAAAATCGAGTACTCCCATGAGGAGCCGATCCTGTGGCGGCGCAACCGCGACATGGCGATCACGGTGCGCGGCGACGTCGTCGATGGCGTGCAGGCGCCCGACGTGACCAACCAGATCTGGCCCAAACTGCAGGAAATCCGCGACGGCCTGCAGCCGGCCTACCGGATCGAGAAGGGCGGCGCGTTCGAGGAGTCCGCCAAGGGCAACGCGTCGATCTTCGTGCTGTTTCCGCTGATGGTCATCGTCATGCTGACGCTTCTGATGATCCAGTTGCAGAGCTTTTCGCGCCTGCTGCTGGTGTTCCTCACCGCGCCGCTCGGCATTATCGGCGCGTCGCTGGGGCTGAATGTCGCGAACCAGCCGTTCGGCTTCGTGGCGCTGCTCGGATTGATCGCGCTGGCCGGCATGATCATGCGCAATGCGGTGATCCTGGTCGACCAGATCGAAACCGACGTGACCCACGGCCTGACCCGCAAGGAAGCCATCGTCGAGGCCACCGTCCGGCGCGCCCGCCCGGTGGTGCTGACGGCGCTGGCCGCGATCCTGGCGATGATCCCGCTGTCGCGTTCCGCGTTCTGGGGTCCGATGGCGATCACCATCATGGGCGGCTTGTTTGTTGCAACCTTCCTGACCTTGCTGTACCTGCCGGGCCTCTATGCCCTCTGGTTCCGCAAGAGCCTTGAAGAAAGCGGCCCGAGCAAAGAGATTGATCTTGCGCCGCAACATCACGGCCATCCACAGCCCGCATTTCCGCTTGCTGCGGCCGCGGAATAATTGAACATTGAGTACACCGAGTTGAGACTGCCATGACGCTGGTTTCCGACCATATCGAACCCGACACCCGAGAACGGATTCTCGTGGTGGCGGAGCGTTTGTTTCGCGAAATCGGCTATCAAAAGACCACCGTGGCCGACATCGCCAAGGTGCTGCGAATGAGCCCGGCGAACGTCTATCGCTTTTTCGATTCGAAGAAGGAGATCCACGAGGGCGTCGCGCGCACTCTGATGGGCGGGGTCGAGGATGCGGCGCAGGCCATCGCAACCAGGCGCGGATCGGCGGCTTCCCGTCTGCGCGAGCTCATGACCACGATCCATCGCATGAATAGCGAACGCTATACCGGCGATTCCAAGCTGCACGAGATGGTCGAGATCGCGATGGAGGAAAGCTGGGAAGTTTGTGTGGCCCACATGCAGCGGATCACCGAGACGATTGGGGCCGTCATTGCCGAGGGCGCAGCATCAGGTGAATTCGAGACCCCGGACGTACCGCTGGCGGCGATGTGCGCCTGCACCGCGATGATGCGGTTTTTCCATCCGCAGATGATCGCGCAATGCGCCAACAAGCCGGGACCGTCGCTCGACCAGATGATCGACTTTGTCCTCGCGGGCCTTGCGCCGCGCGCTGGCTCCTGAGGTTCGTTCCGTCATTGCGAGCCAACGGGTCGCGCGAATGCGCGCCCGATGATAAACTCCGCGAAGCAAT
This sequence comes from uncultured Alphaproteobacteria bacterium, assembly GCA_963761395.1. Taxonomy (GTDB): domain Bacteria; phylum Pseudomonadota; class Alphaproteobacteria; order Rhizobiales; family Xanthobacteraceae; genus Bradyrhizobium. Next base: position 130,269 of record CAVXHU010000014.1, on the reverse strand, counting down.
CCATTGGCATCAAATAGCGCAGCATGGATTGCTTCGTCGCGTCGCTCCTCGCAATGACGATCTAGCCGAATCTGGAAGGAACCTACCAACGTGGACTCATCAAGCCCGAAAGACCTGCACTATTACGAGCCGGCGAACGGCCACGGCCTCAAGCACGATCCCTTCAATGCCATCATCGCCCCGCGCCCGATCGGCTGGATTTCGTCGCGGGATGCCAAGGGCAACGTCAATCTCGCGCCCTACAGCTTTTTCAACGGCTTCTGCTACCATCCTCCCATCATCGGTTTTTCCTCCACCTCCTGGAAGGACAGCGTCGCCAATATCCAGGAGACCGGAGAATTCGTCTGGAATCTCGCGACCATGGATTTGGCGCAGCAGATGAACGCCACCGCGGCGCATGTCGCCCGCGACGTCAGTGAATTCAATATCTCCGGGCTGACGGCGGCCCCGAGCAAGCGCGTCAACGTGCCCCGGGTCGCCGAAAGCCCGGTCGCGTTCGAATGCAAGCTGTCGCAGATCATTCAGTTGCAGGGCGCCGACGGCAAGAAGGCGCAGGCCTGGCTCACCCTCGGCGAAGTCGTCGCCGTCCACATCGACAAGGCCTTCATCAAGGACGGCGTCTACCAGACCGCGATGGCGCGCCCGATTGCGCGCGCGGGGCGCAAGGGCGACTATTTTGAGGTTCGCCCCGAGGCCATGTTCGAAATGATCCGGCCGGATTGATCATGTTGGTCTTCTCCCTCTCCCCGCTCTTGCGGGGTCGAGACGAGCGAAGCTCGCTCTTAGAGGGTCGGGGTGAGGGGCCGTCGCTCCGTCAAGGCCGAGAGTTGTAGCAAGCGCCGTGCCTTGCCCCTCACCCGAAATTCGCTATCGCGAATTTCGACCTCTCCCCGCAAAGAGCGGGGCGAGGTTAAGGGCCCGCAAGCGGGGAGAGGTGAGCTGAGTTTGGGATTCGCCGGTTCACTTAGGTTCACTTAAGAGTCATCCTGCTCTAAGCACTGCAAACAACACTGTTTTCGGAACTGATGCGCGTATCGTGGTTATCGGGTATCCCCGCCCGGATCAATTTCGCTTTATTTTCAATGCGAAGTGTTCACCGCACTCCGATGCTTTCCGCTACAATGAGTCGTCTTTCGGCATTTGCGTGACCGCCGGATCGCGCAGTTACCCCGACCAGGAGGACATCGCCATGAGCATGCATGCCTTTCGCCGCGATTTCATCACCAAGCCGATCTTCTCCTGGGCGCGTGGCGTGTTGCCAGCCATGTCCGACACCGAGCGCGAGGCGCTGGAGGCCGGCGATGTCTGGTGGGACGCAGACCTGTTTAGCGGCAATCCCGACTGGTCGAAGCTGCTTGCGAACGCGCCGGCGACCCTGACAGCGGAGGAAGCGGCCTTTCTCAACGGCCCGGTCGATCAGCTCTGCGCGATGCTCGACGACTGGAAGATCAATTGGGAATGGCGCGATCTGCCGCCTGAGGTCTGGGACTTCATCAGGCGCGAAAAATTCTTCGGCATGATCATTCCGAAAGAATTTGGCGGGCTTGGCTTCTCGCCCTATGCGCATTCCGAAGTGGTGCGCAAGCTTTCGACGCGCTCGGTGACGGCCGCCGTCACCGTGATGGTGCCGAACTCGCTGGGCCCCGGCGAACTGCTGATGCGCTTTGGCACCCCGGAGCAGCAGCAGCAATGGCTGCCGCGGCTTGCCGACGGACGCGAGATCCCCTGCTTTGGATTGACCAGTCCGGAGGCCGGCTCCGACGCCGCGTCGATGATCGACAGCGGCATCATCTGCAAGGGCCATTTCGAGGGACGCGAAGTGCTTGGGCTGCGCCTCAACTGGCACAAGCGTTACATCACGCTCGGCCCGGTCGCGACGCTGCTCGGGCTCGCCTTCAAGGCCTATGACCCGGACCATCTGGTTGGCCCAACGGAAGAGCTCGGCATCACCGTGGCGCTGATCCCGACCCATCTGCCCGGCGTCGAAATCGGCCATCGTCATCTGCCGGCGATGCAGGTGTTTCAGAACGGCCCGAACCGGGGCCGCGACGTGTTCATTCCGATGGATTACATCATCGGCGGTCAGCAGCGTCTCGGCCAGGGCTGGAAAATGCTGATGACGGCGCTGGCCGCCGGGCGCGGCATCTCGCTGCCGTCGCTATCGGCCGCGGGCGCTGCCTACGCGGCGCGCACCACCGGGGCGTACGCGCGGATACGCGAACAGTTCAACGTGCCGATCGGAAAATTCGAAGGCATCGAGGAGCCGCTCGCCCGCATCGCCGGCACCGCCTATCTGCTCGATGCGGCGCGGCGGCTGACCTGCGCCGCGCTCAATCAGGGCCATCATCCCGCGGTCATTTCCGGCATCATGAAGCTGCACGCCACCGAGCGGATGCGGGTCGCGATCGACGACGCGATGGACATCCATGGCGGCAAGGCCGTGATCGATGGCCCGCAGAATTACCTGGGTAATCTCTATCGGTCGGTGCCGGTCGGCATCACGGTCGAAGGCGCCAACATTCTCACCCGCAACCTGATCGTGTTCGGGCAGGGCGCGATTCGTGCGCATCCTTATCTGCTTGAGGAAATGAACGCGCTGGGCGAACAGGACCGCGCCAAGGGGCTGGACGCCTTCGACAAGGCGTTCTGGAAACATGTCGGTCACAGCATGGTCGCGCTGTTCCGGGCGTGGGGCCGGAGCTGGAGCGGCGGGGTGTTTGCACCGGCGCCCGACGCCGGCGATGCGACCCGATTTTATCGCCAGCTGTCGCGCTATTCCGCAGGCTTTGCGCTGTGCGCCGACATGGCGCTGCTGACGCTGGGAGGTGCGCTGAAACGCAAGGAAATGCTGTCGGCGCGGTTCGGCGATATCCTGTCGGAATTGTATTTGCTGTCTGCCGCCCTGAAACGTTGGCAGGACGAGGGCCGCCAAAGCGCGGACTTTGCCGCGCTTGAATGGTGCATGGCGAGCGGCTTCAAGACGATCGAAAACCGCTTCGCGGAAATTCTGGCAAACCTGCCGAATCGTTTTGTCGCCATCGTGCTGAAATTCCTGGTCCAGCCGTTCGGCGCCCGTGTGCTCGGGCCTTCGGACCTTGTGATCCATCAATGCGCGCAGCTGGTGCTGGAGCCGTCAGCGGCGCGCGATCGCCTGACGCCCGACCTCTCGCATATCGATGACGACCGTGGCGTGGCGCGGCTGGAGAAGGCCTTCCTTTTGGTTACCGGCGCTGAGGATATCGCCAGGAGAATGCGCGCCGCCCACATTCATGATTGGCAAGAGGCGGTGAAGAAGGGCGTGATCACGCAAGCCGAGGGCGATCAGCTTGCGGCGGCGCATGAGGCGGTCGCAAAGGTGATCGAGGTCGACGACTTCGCGCCGGAGACGCTGTCGCCGATCTACAAGAAACCTGCCGAAGTGCATCAGTTTTTTCAGGAGCTGGGTGAAACGAGGGCGGCGAGCTGATGGCGCGGCCGGTTTTCATCATCGACGGCAGCCGGACGCCGTTCCTGAAGGCGCGCAGCGGGCCGGGCCCGTTCACCCCGGTCGATCTCGCCGTGCAGTGCGGGCGGCCGCTGCTGGCCCGGCAGCCGTTCGCAGCCAGCGCCTTCGATCAGGTGATCCTCGGCTGCGTCAACGTCATCGCCGACGAAATGAACCCGGCCCGCGTCGCCGCGCTGCGGCTCGGCATGGGGGAATCGATGGTGGCGTTCACGGTGCAGATCAATTGCGGCTCCGGCATGCAATCGATCGACACCGGTTATCGCTACATCCGCGAAGGCGTCTCGGACTTGATCCTGGCCGGCGGTTCGGAAGCCCTGAGCTACGCGCCGCTGGTCTGGCCGCAGCAGGGCGTGCGCTGGTTCGCAGGCCTCGCCGGCGCCAAGGGAATTTTGGGCAAGATCGCTGCGATCGCCAAGGCGCGCCCGGCTTATTTCAAGCCGATCATCGGCCTGGAGCGCGGGCTGACCGATCCGATCACCGAACTCAACATGGGACAGACGGCGGAAGTGGTCGGCCATCTCTTCGGCATCACGCGCGCGCAATCGGACGCCTACGCGGTCGAAAGCCACAAGCGGCTGGCCAACGCGCAGGCCCAGGGTTTTCTCAAGGGCGAGGTCGAGACCGCGTTTGCGCGCGACGGCAAATTCTACGATCACGATGACGGCGTGCGGCCGGATTCCTCGCCCGAGAGCCTCGCAAAGCTCAAGCCGGTATTCGAGCGGCCCTGGGGCCAGGTCACCGCCGGCAACTCCTCGCAGATCACCGACGGCGCATCGTGGACCATTCTTGCTTCGGAAGAAGCGGTCAGAAAGCATGGCCTGACGCCAAAGGCCGTGATCGTCGACAGCCAATGGTCCGCGCTCGATCCCTCTATCATGGGCCTCGGCCCGGTGCTGTCGGCGACCGAACTTTTAAAGCGCAACAAATTATCGCTCGGGGACGTCGAGACCTGGGAATTGAACGAGGCGTTCGCGACGCAGGTGCTGGGGTGCCTGGCGGCCTGGAACGACGAAAAATTCTGCCGCGAGATTTTGGGCCTCGACGGCCCCGCCGGGCAGATCGATCACGCCAGGCTCAACGTCGATGGCGGCGCGATCAGCCTCGGTCATCCCGTCGGCTGCAGCGGCAATCGCATCGTGCTGCATCTTGTCAACGCGATGAAGCGATTGGGCACAAGGCGCGGCATCGCCACCGAATGTATCGGCGGCGGGCAGGGCGGCGCCATGTTGATCGAGATGGTGTGATCATGGACAGCCGCATCATGAACACTCTCGCCGATCGCGTGCTCGAACTCGGGCCGAAGCCTGATGCTGATAGCCCCTATCGCAATTTCAAGCTGACGCGGGACGACGATGGCATTGCCTGGCTGTTGTTCGACCGGGAAGGCGCCAGCGCCAACACGCTGTCGGCCGATGTCATCGAGGAACTCGATGTGGTGCTGGCGGCGCTGGAAAGCCAGCGGCCAACCGGAATTGTCATTCGTTCCGCCAAAAAATCCGGCTTTATCGCCGGTGCCGATGTCAACGAATTTCGCGGCGCGAGCGATCCCCGCCCGGTCGAGACGGCAATCGGCCGGGCGCATGCGGTGATCGATCGTCTCGAAGCCTTGAAGATTCCGACGTGTCGCGGTGATCAACGGCTTCTGCCTCGGCGGCGGCCTCGAAGTAGCGCTGGCCTGTCAGTCGCGTATTGCGATCGACGGCGCCCGCTTTGGTTTTCCGGAAGTCATGCTCGGCCTGCATCCCGGTCTCGGCGGCACCGTGCGCTTCACGCGCCTGGTCAATCCGATGCAGGCGATGACGCTGATGCTGACCGGCAAGACCATCGACGCGCGCAGGGCAAAGTCGCTTGGGCTGGTCGATGCCGTGACGCAGGAGCGGCATGTCCGCAATGCCGTCAAGGACGCGGTGTTCGGCCGCCTGAAGCGCGCCAGGCCGGGCCCGCTCAACGCGATCCTGAACTTTACCCCGGTACGTGGCTTTCTCGCTTCGCGGATGCGCAGCGAGGCCGAGAAAGCCGCGCCGCATGAGCATTATCCCGCGCCTTACGCGCTGATCGATCTCTGGGAGAAGCACGGCGGCGACAGGGCTGCGATGCTGGCCGCCGAAAAGACCTCGTTCGCCAATCTGATGGTGACGCCGACGGCGCAAAATCTGATCCGGGTATTTTTCCTGCGCGAGCAGATGAAGAAGCTTGCAGGCTTCGGCAACAAGATAAGTCAGGTTCACGTCATCGGCGCCGGCGCGATGGGCGGCGACATCGCGGCATGGTGCGCCCATCAGGGCATGCGGGTCACGTTATCAGACATGAAGCCGGAGCCGATCGCCGGCGCGATCAAGCGTGCGGCCGATCTGTTCGGCAAGATCATGCGCAAGCGCACCGATATACGCGATGCGCTGGACCGGCTCGTTCCCGACCTCGACGGCGAAGGTGTCCGCAATGCCGACCTGATCATCGAAGCGGTGCCGGAAAAGCTGGAGCTGAAGCAGAAGGTCTATGCCGGGCTGGAGCCGAGAATGAAGCCGGGCGCGATCCTCGCCACCAATACCTCGAGTATTCCGCTGCAGGATTTGCGGTCGACGCTGAAGGCGCCGGAGCGGCTGGTCGGATTGCACTTCTTCAACCCGGTATCCCGGCTGCAACTGGTCGAGGTCGTCAGCCACGACGGGTCAGATCCGCAAATACTGCAAGCGGCGCTGGCCTTTGTCGGCGCCATCGACCGGCTGCCGCTGCCGGTCAAGAGTTCGCCGGGCTTTCTCGTCAACCGCGCGCTGACGCCTTACATGCTCGAGGCGATGGTGATGCTGGATGAGAAAATCGACAAGGTCACCATCGATGCGGCTGCGGAAAAATTCGGCATGCCGATGGGTCCGATCGAGCTTGCCGATCAGGTCGGCCTCGATATCTGTCTCGCGGTCGGCGACATGCTGCGCTCGAAATTCGGCGATTCTCTGCCGCCGACGCCGGCGTGGCTGCGCGAGAAGGTCGCCAGCGGCGAGCTCGGCCGCAAGACCGGCAAGGGTTTTTATGTCTGGAAGGACGGCAAGGCCGCCAAGGCGTCCGCTTCGCCCGCCACCGCACAGCCGACGCCGGAAATGATCGACCGGCTGATCCTGCCGATGTCGAATGTCTGCGTCGCCTGCCTGCGCGAGGGCATCGTCGACAACGCCGACACCGTCGACGGCGCCATGATCTTTGGCACCGGCTACGCGCCGTTCCGCGGCGGTCCGCTGAATTACGCGCGAACCCGGGGGCCGGAGAACGTGGTGTCGGCGTTGCGCGCGCTGGCGCAAAAATTCGGCGGCCGGTTCGCGCCGGATGCCGGCTGGGATAGTTTCAGATAAACGATTTTCAGATTCGATTGACGGGGCAAAAGACATGACCGACACGCAAGCCGTTCACGCTCCGCCGAATGCGGAAATCGAGCCTTGCGGCGATCTGTCGATCCGCACGCTGGCGATGCCCGCCGATACCAACCAGAACGGCGACATCTTCGGCGGCTGGCTGCTCGGCCAGATGGATATCGGCGGCGGCATCTTTGCCTCCAAGATCGCGAAGTCGCGCACGGTCACGGTGGCGATCGATGCCATGAATTTCCGCAAACCGGTGTTCGTCGGCGATGTGGTCTCCGTTCACGCCAATCTGGTCCGGATCGGCAGGACCTCTATCACCGTTCACCTCGAGGCCTGGGTGATACGCCGGAAAGAAACCCGTTCGATTTTGGTGACCGACGGCAACTTCACCTACGTCTCGATCGACGATCAGGGACATCCGCAGGAAATCAAGCGGGACGAGCCGCCGATTTCTGCCTGACCCAGCCCGGAACTTTTTTCCGCCCGCCCCGTTATTGGCCCGCACTGAATCAGAGGCTGGGCAATGTCGGACACCTACATCATCGAAGTCGGCTCGCAGGCGGCGGGAATTGTCGTGCGCGATGCCGGCGGTTATCGTTTCTTCGCGGCCTCCCTTCGCTTCAATCCGCTGGAAGGCCAACTGTTTCGCAACGCGCGCGAGGCCGAGCAGGCGGCGCGTCGCGCTTGCCAATGGTGAGCTGACGCCAGCCGCGTAGCACATTCACGTGTCCACAGTTCCGTCTTTTTTTGCGTTGCTGATGCGCCATTTCCCGCTTGCCGCCGGGTCGCGAAATGGTACGCTCCGCGCCTTGCGCCATGCGCTTTTTTCGAAGGCATCACATGCAACGGCGAGAATTCATCACGCTTCTCGGCAGCGCGGCGGCGTCCTCGGTTTGTTGGCCGCTCGCGGCTTCGGCACAGACAACGTCCATCTTTCGCCTCGGCACACTGGGCGCCAGGGATCCTTTCGACGACAAGAGCCCGTTCGGCTCGATCCTTATCCGTGTGCTGGCGCAGCGCGGCTACACGCTCGGGCAAAATCTGGCTCTCGACGCCCGCGGCGCGATGGGAGACATGCATCGCGTGCCTCAGCTGCTTCAGGAGATGAAGGCGGACAAGGTTGAAGCGCTCGTCGTCATCGGCTTTCCGTTGGCGCTCGCTGCCAAGACGGTGGGTATTCCCACCGTCGTCGCCTTCGGCGCCGGCGATCCGGTGGCCACGGGCCTGGTGCAAAGCTTGTCCCGGCCGGGCGGCAACATCACCGGCATATCGGACAACGCTACCGAATTGTCCACCAAACGGCTGTCGCTGCTCAAGCAGGTGAATCCGAACCTGCGCCGGGTCGCGATGCTGTGGAACAAGAACGACTTGGGCATGTCGAGGCGCTATGAGGCTTCGGCGAACGTAGCTCAATCGGTTGGCGTCACCGTGATGCCGCTCGGCGTGCGTGAGCCCGACGATTTCAACGAAGCTTTCGCGGCGATGAACCGCGAGCCGCCGGATGCCATTCTGATGGTGTCCGACGCGCTCACCTCGCTCAACAGGAAGCGCGTGTTCGAATACGCCGCCAGCCGGAAACTGCCGGCGATCTACGAGTACGACTTCCTGGTTCGCGACGGCGGCCTGATGTCGTATGGCGCGGATTTGAAGGAGTCGTTCGAGCGCGCCGGCGACCTGGTCGCCCGTATCTTCAAGGGCGCGCAGCCGGGTGAGCTGCCGTTCGAGCAGCCGACGCGCTATCCGTTCGTGATCAATCTGAAAACCGCAAAGGCCACCGGCATCGAGCTGCCGCCAAATTTGGTGGCGCTCGCCGACGAGGTAATCGAGTGACAGCCCGTCATCGGGCGCGCATTCGCGTGGCCGGTGGTCGCCGACGACCCGGCATTTCCGGGATGACCCCTTAACCGGACGTGCCGCGGGATGCTAAAATCGCCCGGAATCATCCGTTTCGGAGATTCTACCCGGTCGCCACCCCGAGCTGATTGTACCCCGGTTTGGTTGGCTACGCGGCCGCAAACGGCTATGCTTTTGAGTCGATACGGTGCATCTTTGCCGCGGGGGGCATATGGCACGACGCACATTCATTGCGAATCCCGCAGACGTGGCTAGCGTAGCCGCTGGCATCACGGCCGGCTGTATTTCCGTGCCGATCGGGGCCACCCGCACGCCTTCCGACGTCGCCACTCTACCCCCGCGCAATACCCAACAGGACAAAATGGATAAGGCATGATGGCCAATCAGGACAGGGCATCTCACGCGCACGCCGTCGAGCGTGACCTCCGGCTTGATCTGTTCCGCGGCATAGGGCTGTGGATGATCTTCCTCGATCACATTCCGGACGACTTCGTTGCCTGGCTGACCCTGCGCAATTACGGCTTCAGCGATGCTGCCGAGTTCTTCGTGTTCATTTCCGGTTATCTGGCCGGCTACATCTACGGTCCGATTATACGCGCCGGGAATTTTCTCGCTGCCACCAAGCGGCTGTTGACCCGCGTCTGGCAGATGTACGTTGCCCACATCATGCTGTTCCTGCTCTTCACCGCGCAGATCGCGCGCACGGTCAGGAAATTCGACAACCCGATGTATGAGGATGAATTCAATGTTCACAATTTTCTCCAGCACCCGGACGTGCTGATCGGGCAGGCGCTCACGCTGCGCTACAAGCCGGTCGATCTCGACGTGCTGCCGCTCTATATATCGCTGGTGGCCGCTTCACCGCTGATCCTGTGGTGCCTGTTGCGCCGCCCAAACTGGACCTTGCTTGGCTCGATCCTTCTGTACGTTGGGGCGCGCGTGTTCGACTGGAATTTCGCGTCGTATCCGCCTGGGACACACTGGTACTTCAATCCGTTCGCCTGGCAATTGATGTTTGTATTCGCGGCATGGTGTGGCGTTGGAGGCGTCGCCCAGCTGCAGTTCCTGATCCGGTCGCGCCTGGCGCTGATATTGGCCTTTGCGTGGATTGCCTTCGCATTCCTGATCGTGATGACCTGGCACATCCCGCTCCTCGATGCCATGGTTCCAAAATGGATGATCAAGGCGATCTATCCGATCGACAAGACCGACCTCGATATGCTGCGTTTCACGCACTTCCTCGCTTTGGCGCTGGTGGTCGCCCGATATTTTCCGCGCAAATCGGAGATACTCACCTCCAAATGGCTGCGTCCGATGGTCCTGTGCGGTCAGCATTCGCTTCCGCTTTTTTGCTTCGGCGTATTCCTGTCGTTTGGATCGCATTGGATGCTGGTCCAGTACTCCCATGGCGTCTTCGCGCAACTGTTCGTCAGCGTCGGCGGCATCCTGATCATGATCGCGCTTGCATGGCTGCTGGACCGGAGCGCGAAGGTCCCCACCCTGTTCGTCGATACCAGCGAATACGACGCAGCGAAGGCGGCGGCCGAACCCGGGAAAGCCTGATCGCGTGCCGGCGTTCGCGGAGGCTTCGGGCCCCTGTGCTCGGTAGTCGCGAGGGTTAATTCGCTTTAGATGGGTGGTCGGCGAACACGCTGGCGCAGTGCCGCCGTGCCCGCGCGAGGTGCCGTCACAGCTTGTGCCCTTTCTGGCGCAGCGCTTCGGTCAGGCGCGCACGCAGTTCGTCGGCCGCCTTGCGGCTCGAATCCTGTCCCACCTGGTTGCTCTGCTGCGCAAGCGCCGCCGATTTTTGGAGAAGCTTTTGCCCGACTGGCTGGCGATAGAACGCCTCTATTTCGCGCAGCTCGCCGGCCGTAAAATTGTTGGCATAGACGGTGGCGATATTGTCGACCATCGCATTATAGTATGGAGTGAACGCATCCACGATGGTCGGTATCATCGCATTGAAATCGCGTTCGATCTCCGGCCTGTCTTGTGTCAGCGCGGGCCTGAGGCCCAGCAGGATGCCCGGCAGCAGCGCCCTGTACTGGTCGGACAATTTCATGGTCGTCACCAGGCTGCGCGCCGCCGTCATGGCATCGGGTGATGGCGTTTGCGCCGGTGCAGCGCAAATTGAAAACACAAGCATGCTGGCGATGATCAATAGGCGTCTGGACATGGTTTCCTCCGGTGACAGATCACGCGATGATAGGGTAACCGTTTGCGGCCTTGCGCGAGCCTGTTTATGGCACTTTTCGGACCTTGGCTGGGGTTGGTTTCCAGCGCAAGCCGCTTTAACCAGGATTTGCGTTTCGGCCGGCGGACCGGCTTTGGGGCCGATCTGCCGCGTTGACCGGATGCCGGAACGGCCGCACCATGGGGCGCATTCTTGTCTGAGGTGCCATCGTGACCGGCCTTACTCACCGCCAATCCGAGATCCTCAATATCGCCCGGGCCTTTGGCCGGGTGATGGTGGAAGATCTTGCCCGGCGCTTCGAGGTGTCGGCGCAGACCATCCGCAAGGATTTGAACGACCTGTGCGATCACAGGTCGCTGACCCGGATCCATGGCGGCGCCATCATTGCCTCCGGCGTCGAGAACCTGGCCTATGAAGCGCGCCGGTTCGTCGCCGCCGAGGAGAAGAAGGCCATTGGTGCCGCCGCGGCGGCGCTGATCCCCAACGGCTGCTCGCTGTTCATCAACATCGGCACCACCACGGAAGAGGTCGCAAGCGCGCTGACCTCGCACGAGGACCTGCTGGTCATCACCAACAACCTCAATGTCGCGATGCTGCTTTATAGACACCCGCGCATCGAGGTGATCGTGGCCGGCGGCGCGGTGCGCCGTGCCGACGGCGCCGTGATCGGCTCGACCGCGATCAGCCTGATCGGCCAGTTCAAGGTCGATTACGCCATCATCGGCGCTTCCGCGATCGACGAGGAGGGCGCGCTGCTGGATTTCGATTATCGCGAAGTGCAGGCAGCCCAAGCCATCATCGCCAACGCGCGCAGCGTGATGCTGGTCGCCGATAGCACAAAACTGCGGCGCAGCGCCCCGGTTCGCATCGCCCATATCAGCCAGATCCAGACTTTCGTTACCGACGCCGCGCTGCCCGCGGGCCTGGCGCACATCTGCCATAGCAGAGGCATCGAGGTGATCGAGGCGATGCCCAAGCCCGTCGCTGACATTGACGAAACCGGCCCCGAGCCACCTTCGACCGTCACGCGCCTGCGCTGAATCCGGCTGGGTCGAATCATGATCGCGTGTCCCGCGGCCTCATGGTTCGAGACGCGCGTTGCCGCGCTCCTCACCATGAGGGTCTAAGACCTCCATGAGGGTCTGATCCTGATCCAGAGGAGCGCGCTCTTGCGCGCGTCTCGAAGGATGAAGCCACTACAAAATACTCCGTTTCCCTTTTCGGTTGCTTTCGTATTTGGTTGTGATTTACTCCAAACCGAAAGCGAAATCGCCAAAGCGAACAGGCGAACGCCGGGGAAGCGGCCTTTGGATCGGATTTTCGACCTCGCTATCATTGGTGGCGGCATCAATGGCTGCGGCATCGCGCGCGATGCGGCGGGCCGGGGCAACTCTGTTTTCCTTTGTGAAATGAATGACTTGGCGAGCGGGACGTCGTCGTGGTCGACCAAGCTCGTGCATGGCGGCCTGCGTTATCTGGAATATTACGAGTTTCGGCTGGTTCGCGAGGCGCTGATCGAGCGCGAAATCCTCTGGCAGATCGCGCCCCACATCATCCGGCCGCTTCGCTTCGTTTTGCCGCACCATTCCGGGTTGCGTCCGGCCTGGTTGTTACGGCTGGGGTTGTTCCTCTACGACCACATCGGCGGCCGCAACCTGCTGCCGCCGACCCGCACGGTCGACCTGACCCGCGACGAGGTCGGAAAACCCCTGATCCCCAACCGCTACACCAAAGGCTTTGAGTATTCGGACTGTTTCGTCGATGACGCTCGCCTCGTGGTTCTCACCGCGCGCGACGCGGCGGATCGCGGCGCCGAAATCCACACCCGCTCACGCGCGGTCGAACTCCGGCAGGCTGACGGAATCTGGAAAGTCACGGTCGAGAACACGGCTACGCGTGAGCGCAGCACGATTCAAGCCCGTGTGCTGGTCAACGCCGGCGGACCGTGGGTCGAGGATGTGCTGGCGTCCGGCGCGGGCGTCAACGCCAGGGCCAAGGTGCGGCTGGTGCAGGGCTCCCACATCGTGGTGCGAAAACTCTATGCGCACGACCGCGCCTACATGTTTCAGAACAGCGACGGCCGGATCGTCTTCGTCATTCCCTACCAGGACGATTTCACCCTGATCGGCACCACCGATCGCGATTTCGACGGCGACCCGGCGAAGGTGAAGGCGTCGAGCGAAGAGATAAAATACCTCTGCGATTCCGTCAGCGAATATCTGGCGAAACCGGTCAGACCTGAGGACGTGGTCTGGACCTATGCCGGCGTTCGCCCGCTCTATGACGACGGCGCCAGCGAAGCCAAGGCCGCCACCCGCGATTACGTGTTCGAACTCGACACCCCCGGCGGCGCGCCGCTGCTGTCGATTTACGGCGGCAAGATCACGACCTATCGCCGCCTCGCCGAGGAGGCGCTCGAACGGCTGTCGCCTTATCTTCGGAGCGCCAAGGCCCGCGAAGGCTGGACCGCAAAATCGCCGCTGCCCGGCGGCGATCTCGATGTCTCGGCGATCGCAGCGCTATCGGCGGAGTTGGTGCGCAGCTATCCGTTCCTTGAGCCGGCCCATGCAAACCGGCTGGCGCACGCCTACGGCACCCGCGCCAGCAAGCTGCTCGGCCATGCGAAATCGATGGCCGACCTTGGCCGTTCGTTCGGCGCCACCTTGACGGAGAGCGAAGTCAGGTACCTGATGTCCTCGGAGTGGGCCTGCACCGCCGAAGACATCGTATGGCGGAGATCCAAGCTTGGATTGCGATTGTCGCCTGCCGAGATTGCCGCCATCGACGACTGGATCACCGCGCACCGGGTCCCGTTTAAAACTCCCTTGCTTGAAGCGGGAGGGCGGACATGAGCGTTACGCTCGAAAATGTCATGCGCGCCGTCGACGGTATTCCGGCCATTCGCGATGTCTCGCTGACGCTCGAGCGCGGCACCTTGAGCGTGCTGCTGGGCCCGACGCTGTCGGGCAAGACATCGATCATGCGGCTGCTCGCCGGTCTCGACAAGCCGACCACCGGCCGCGTTCTTGTCGACGGCAAGGATGTCACCGGCGTCGACGTGCGGCAGCGTTCGGTGGCGATGGTCTATCAGCAGTTCATCAATTATCCCTCGCTGACCGTTTATGAAAACATTGCCTCGCCGCTGCGGGTGCAGGGCAAGCCGCGCGCGGAAATCGAGAAACGCGTGCAGGAGGCGGCAAAGCTCCTGAAGCTCGAGCCGTATCTGAACCGCACGCCGCTGCAATTGTCCGGCGGCCAGCAGCAGCGCACCGCGATTGCGCGCGCGCTGGTCAAGGGCGCCGATCTGGTGTTGCTCGACGAGCCTCTCGCCAACCTAGACTACAAGCTGCGCGAGGAACTGCGCACCGAATTGCCGCGCATCTTCGAGGCCTCCGGCGCGATCTTCGTCTATGCGACCACGGAGCCCTCCGAAGCGCTGTTGCTTGGCGGCCGTACCGTCTGCATGTGGGAGGGCGAGATCCTGCAGGCCGGCGAGACATCGAAAGTCTATCGCCATCCCGACACCATGCGCGTCGCCCAGGTGTTTTCCGATCCGCCGCTCAACATCGTCGGGATCGAAAAGAACAAAGGCTCGGTGCAATACGCCGGCGGCGTCAAGGCGCCCGCGTCGGGACTTTATGCCGGTCTTGGCGACGGCACCTACCGGGTCGGCTTCCGCGCCCACCAGCTCGAGGTCGCCAACGGAATGGCCGGCCGCCATGCGTTTCAGGCCACCGTGACGGTGACGGAAATCACCGGTTCGGAAAGCTTTGTGCATCTCAATCGCGATGCGTCCAACTGGGTCGCGGTGCTGCAGGGCGTGCACGAATATCCGCCCGGCCACGTGCTGGATGCGGTGCTCGATCCGAGTAATGTTTTTGTGTTCGACGCGGCCGGCCGTCTGGTCGCCGCACCCGGCGCGATGTGAGGGGAGATGCCGCATGGCCCGCATTGACCTCGCCGATCTCGCGCACTCCTACAGCGGCAATGCCGCGGACCCTGAATCGTTTGCATTAAAGCCGATCTCAATGACCTGGCGGCAGGGCGGGGCCTATGCGCTGCTCGGGCCGTCAGGCTGCGGCAAAACCACGCTGCTCAACCTGATCTCTGGCATCGTTACGCCTTCGCGCGGCAAGATACTGTTCGACGGCGTCGATATCACACCGCTGTCAACCCAGAAGCGCAATATCGCGCAGGTGTTCCAGTTTCCGGTGATCTACGATACCATGACGGTCGGACAAAATCTGGCGTTTCCGCTCAAGAACCGCGGCGTGCCCAAAAGCGAGATCGATGCGCGGGTCGCGGAGATCGCGCGTCTGCTCGACCTCACGCCCTATCTTTCGCGCAAGGCGACGCGGCTGACGGCCGACGCCAAGCAGAAAATCTCGCTCGGCCGCGGCCTGGTCCGATCCAATGTCGCCGCGATATTGTTCGATGAGCCCTTAACGGTGATCGATCCCGAGTTGAAATGGCAGTTGCGCTCGAAGCTCAAGGCGCTGCATCGCGCGCTCGACCTGACCATGATCTATGTCACCCATGACCAGACCGAGGCGCTGACATTCGCCGATACCGTGGTCGTGATGCATGACGGCCGGGTGGTGCAGAGCGGGACGCCGGCGGAATTGTTCGACAAGCCGGCACACACCTTCGTCGGCTATTTCATCGGCTCGCCCGGCATGAACATCGTGCCGGCCGAGGTCAGGGGCCGCGAGGCCCGGATCAGCGGTCACACCATCGCACTGAACCGGAGCTACGACCGCTTGCCGGCCGGTGCGAAGATTGAAGTGGGTGTGCGCCCGGAATTCGTCGATGTCGCGCCGCCCGCGCCGGGCCTGCTATCGGCAAATATCGAGCGGATCGACGACCTCGGCCGCGTCCGTTTCGCGCGCGTTCGCATTGGCGATGCAAAATTCGCAGCGCGGATACCGCCGGGATTTTCGATTTCGGGCGAGCTCGCCGGTCTGATCTTCGACCCGTCGCACGTTCATGTCTACGCCGACAGCCGTCTGATCGAGGGATCAGCGTAATGGACAAGACCGTCAATCAGAAGGCCTGGTTCCTGGTGCTGCCGGTGTTTCTGGTGGTGGCGTTCTCGGCCATCCTGCCGCTGATGACGGTGGTGAACTATTCGATGCAGGATACCTTCGGCAACAACCAGTTCTTCTGGAATGGCGTCGGCTGGTTCAAGGAATTGCTCGATCCGACCACCGATCTGGGCGGGCGGTTTCTGGCGTCGCTGTGGCGCAACCTGTTTTTCTCGGCGGTGATCCTCGCGATCGAGGTCCCGCTTGGCATCGTGGTGGCGCTTTCGATGCCGCGCGAAGGCTGGACGGTTGCCGCTTGCCTCGTGATCCTCGCATTGCCGCTGCTGATTCCCTGGAACGTGGTCGGAACCATCTGGCAGATTTTCGGACGGCCCGACATCGGCCTGTTGGGTTATGCGCTCAACAGCATCGGGCTGCATTACAACTACGTCTCCAACGATCTTGACGCCTGGGCCACCGTCATCGTGATGGATGTCTGGCACTGGACCAGCCTGGTGGCGCTGTTGTGCTACGCCGGACTGAAGTCGATCCCCGATGCTTACTACCAGGCGGCGCAGATCGACGGCGCGTCGCGCTGGGCGGTGTTTACCGCGATCCAGCTTCCGAAAATGAATCGCGTGCTGCTGATCGCGGTGCTGCTGCGGTTCATGGACAGCTTCATGATCTACACCGAGCCGTTCGTGGTGACCGGCGGCGGGCCGGGTAATTCGACCACGTTCGTTTCCATCGAACTGGTCAAGATCGCGCTCGGGCAATTCGACCTCGGCAAGGCCGCCGCGTTGTCGCTGGTCTACAACCTGATCATCATCATCGTGTGCTGGGTGTTCTACACCGTCATGACCAACGCCGGCGCCGAGCGGCGGCCCAGCAAGGGAGTCGCATGATGCATTCGATTCCCGGCCGTCGCGTCATTCTCTCGGCGTTCCTGATCTTCCTGCTGCTGCCGATCTATTGGCTGGTCAATATGAGCTTCAAGACCAACTAGCGAGATCGTCTCGACCATGACGCTGTGGCCGCATCAGCCGACCATCGCCAACTACATGCGAATCTTCACCGACGAGAGCTGGTATTCCGGTTACATCAATTCGCTGAAATATGTTGTCATCAATACCATCATCTCGATTTCGGTGGCGTTGCCGGCGGCCTACGCGTTTTCGCGTTATCGCTTCCTCGGCGACAAGCATCTGTTCTTCTGGCTGTTGTCGAACCGGATGGCGCCGGCGGCGGTCTATGCGCTGCCGTTCTTCAATCTTTATTCGGCGATCAATCTGTTCGATACGCCGTGGGCGGTTGCGCTGGCGCACTGCATCTTCAACGTGCCATTGGCGGTGTGGATCCTGGAAGGGTTCGTGTCCGGCGTGCCGCGCGAGATCGACGAAACCGCGTTTCTCGACGGCTATTCGTTCCCGCGGTTCTTCATCAAGATTCTGGTGCCGTTGATCGCCAGCGGAATCGGCGTCGCCGCGTTCTTCTGCTTCATGTTTTCCTGGGTCGAATTGCTGCTGGCGCGCACGCTGACGTCGGTGGCCGCCAAGCCGATTTCCGCCGTCATGACCCGCACCGTGTCCGCCGCCGGAATGGACTGGGGATTGCTGGCCGCGGCCGGCGTCCTGACCATCATCCCCGGCGCGCTGGTGATCTGGTTTGTCCGCAACTACATCGCGCGCGGCTTCGCGCTCGGCAGGGTTTAGGAGGGCACCATGGAAAGCATCGCATGGATGGCCTGGACGCTGCCGACCGCGATCTTCTTCGTGCTGCTTTCCGCGACGCTCGCGGTCATGACCTGGCTCGCGGTTGCCTATCCGGAAGCCGAGCGCGTCGGGATCCTGCGCATTCCAACGACGCGCGGCGACCGGCTGTTCATTTCACTGATCATGACCGCCGTGATCCATCTGTTGTGGATCGGACTTGTAGGTACCGACACGATCGCGACGCTTCCGATCGGAGAAGGAATTGAATTGTCGAGCCTGTGGCTCGCCACCGTGATTTCGCTTGTTTCGGCCGTTGCGATTTTCCGCACCGTCTGAGTGAAGCGAAAAAGAGCAGATCCGGGATCAACCCGGGCCTGGGTATGTTTGTCGCTGCAACGGAGGAACCAACATGCGACACTTGGAGAGAAGCAAAGGGCCTTTGATCGGGACCCGTGTTTTGATGATGACAAGCGCTGTCGCGCTGATGGCAGCATCGGCTGCGATCACTGCGCCTGCATTTGCGGATGAAGCTGCTGCGAAAAAATGGATCGACACCGAATTTCAACCTTCGACGTTGTCCAAGGACGACCAGATGAAGGAAATGCAGTGGTTCATCAAGGCGGCTGCGCCGTTCAAGGGGATGGAGATCAACGTCGTCTCCGAAACGTTGACGATGCACGAGTATGAATCGAAGACCCTGGCAAAGGCCTTCGAGGAAATCACAGGCATCAAGGTCAAGCACGACATCATTCAGGAAGGCGATGTCGTGGAAAAGATCCAGACCCAGATGCAGTCCGGCAAGAACGTGTATGACGGCTGGATCAACGACTCCGACTCTATCGGAACTCATTTCCGGTATGGTCAGACCATCGATTCTGACGGACTACATGGCCGGCGAGGGCAAGGACGTCACCGATCCGCAGCTTGACGTCAACGACTTCATCGGCAAGTCCTTCACCACGGCGCCGAACGGGCAACTCTACCAGCTTGCCCGACCAGCAGTTCGCGAACCTCTACTGGTTCCGCTACGACTGGTTCAGCAATCCCGAGTACAAGGCCAAGTTCAAGGCCAAGTATGGCTACGACCTCGGCGTTCCCGTGAACTGGTCGGCCTATGAAGATATCGCCGAATTCTTCACCAACGACGTCAAGGAAATCAACGGCATCAAGGTCTATGGCCACATGGACTACGGCAAGAAGGATCCGTCGCTGGGATGGCGCTTTACCGACGCGTGGTTGTCGATGGCCGGCAACGGCGACAAGGGCATTCCGAACGGTCTGCCGGTCGACGAATGGGGCATCCGCATGGAAGGCTGTCGTCCGGTCGGCTCGTCGGTCGAGCGTGGCGGCGACATCAACGGCCCGGCGGCGGTCTATTCGATCGTCAAATATCTCGACTGGATGAAGAAATATGCCCCGCCGCAGGCGCAAGGCATGACCTTCTCCGAATCGGGACCGGTGCCGTCGCAAGGTGCGATCGCCCAGCAGATCTTCTGGTACACCGCCTTCACCGCCGACATGGTGAAGCCCGGTTTGCCGGTGATGAATGCGGACGGTACGCCGAAGTGGCGCATGGCGCCGTCGCCGCACGGCTCGTACTGGAAGGACGGCATGAAGCTCGGCTATCAGGACGTGGGTTCGCTGACGCTGCTGAAATCCACCCCGGCCGACCGCCGCAAGGCGGCCTGGCTCTATCTGCAGTTCATCGTGTCCAAGACGGTGAGCCTGAAGAAGAGCCATGTCGGTCTCACCTTCATCCGTGAGTCCGACATCTGGGACAAGTCGTTCACCGAGCGCGCGCCGAAGCTCGGCGGGCTGATCGAGTTCTACCGCTCGCCGGCGCGCGTGCAGTGGACCCCGACCGGCAACAACGTGCCGGATTATCCGAAGCTTGCGCAATTGTGGTGGCAGAACATCGGCGATGCGTCGTCCGGTGCGAAGACGCCGCAGGCGGCGATGGACTCGCTGGCAGCAGCGCAGGACTCGGTGATGGAACGTCTGGAGAAATCCGGCGTCCAGGGTGCTTGCGGACCGAAGCTGAACAAAAAGGAGAAGCCTGAGTACTGGTTCGCCAAGGCCGAGAAGGACGGCACCATCGCGCCCCAGCGCAAGCTGGCGAACGAGAAGCCGAAGGGCGAAACCGTCGACTACGACGCGCTGATCAAGTCGTGGCCGGCCTCGCCGCCGAAGCGCGCTTCGAACTGAGAGAGCAACATCGTCATGGCCGGGCTTGACCCGGCCATCCACGACTTTCGCGAGTCACCAAGCAAGACGTGGATGCCCGGATCAAGGCCGGGCATGACGAGAAGAAGAGCAAAAGGCCGGGAGCGATCCCGGCCTTTTTGATTTACGCGTCGTCATCGTCCGCGAAGGCGGACGATCCAGTATGCCGCGGCTTCTCGATTTAATCGCTGATGTCTGCGATTACTGGATGCCCGCCTTCGCGGGCATGACGGGAAGAGTGCGATCCCGGCCTTTTTGCTCTACGCATCGTCATTGTCCGCGAAGGCGAACGATCCAGTACGCCGCGGCTTCTCGATTTATCGCTGATGACTGCGATTACTGGATGGCTTCGTCGCTTCGCTCCTCGCAATGACGGCTAAGGGCGCGTCGCCCTACTGCGCCGCGTCCAGCGTTTCGCCGAGCGCGGGATAATCGGTGTAGCCCTTGGCGCCGCCGCCGTAGAACGTCGCCTTGTCCCACTCATTGAGCGGGGCGCCTTGCGTCAGACGTTCGACCAAATCAGGGTTCGAGATGAACGGTTTTCCGAACGCGATCAGATCGGCCGCGTTGGCCGCGAGCACCTGGTTGGCGAGATCGAAGTCATAACCGTTGTTGGCGATGTAGGCCCCTTTGAAGCGCTTGCGCAGGGAGCCGTAGTCGAACGGCGCAATGTCGCGCGGGCCGCCGGTCGCGCCTTCGATGACGTGGATATAGGTAAGCCTCAGCGCATTGAGATGATCGACGATATAATCGAACAGCGGTTGCGGATGAGAGTCGGAGACGTCGTTGGCCGGCGTCACCGGCGAAATGCGAATGCCGGTCCGCTCGGGTCCCGCTTCCGCGGCCACCACCTTGGCGACTTCGAGCATCAGCCTGGCGCGGTTCTCGATCGATCCGCCATAGGCATCGGTGCGCTTGTTGGTGCCGTCCTTGGCGAACTGATCCAGCAGATAACCGTTGGCGCCATGAATCTCGACGCCGTCAAAACCTGCTGCAAGCGCGTTCGCCGTGCCGCGCTTAAAACTCTCGATGATGTCAGGGATTTCCTCCAGCGCCAGCGCGCGCGGCTCGGAGATCTCGGTGAAGATTCCGCCGACAAAAGTCTTGCCCTTGGCGCGGATCGCAGAAGGCGCGACCGGCGCGCCGTTATTGGGCTGCAGCGAGGTGTGCGAAACCCGCCCGACATGCCAGATCTGGATGAAGATGCGCCCCTCTCGCGCGTGCACGCGGTCCGTCACCTTGCGCCAGCCCGCCACCTGTTCCCTGGAGTAGATGCCGGGCGTGTCCTGATAACCCTGACCCTGTTGCGAGACCTGGCTGGCCTCGGTGATGAGCAGGCCGGCGGAGGCGCGCTGCCCGTAATACTCTGTCGCCAATGGATTGGGCACCAGGCCTGCAACCGCCCGGTTGCGGGTAAGCGGCGCCATCACCAGTCGATTGGGCAGCGTCAGGGGGCCAAGCTTGTAGGGCTCGAACAGTTTGGTCGGCTTGCTCATTTCTATCGGGTTCCGGAAAAATTGCGGGTAGGAAGCAAGTGGGTATTTTTATCACCCCCGGCAATGCCGTGAGCTATTCGGATATCGCATTCTAGCTGCGCACGATGCCGCCGAGGTGGCCGCCATCGAGGAACAGCGTATGGGCGTTGACGTAGGATGATTCATTCGAAATCAGAAACAGCGCGGTATAGGCGACCTCCCAGCCGGTGCCCTGACGGCCGAACGGCACTGTGAGCGCCCGATCGGCACGGCGGCGGCTGGCATCGCGTCCCATCGGGGTGTCCATGAATCCCGGCGCGATCACATTGCAGCGAATGCCCTTTTCCTCGCCGGCCCGCGCGATGGCGCGGCCGAGCGCGATCTGGGCGGCCTTTGACGATTTATAGGCCGGGTTGCGGCCGTTGGCGCGCTGGCTGGCCATCGAGGACATCAGGATGATCGCGCCGCCCGGCGCCATCACTTCCAGCGCCTTCTGCGCGAACAGCATGTGGCTGCGGACATTGACGGCGTAATCCCTGTCCCAGGCTTCCGCGGTCATGTTGGGCAGCGACAATCCCGACGAAATCCCGACATTGAGCGCCAGCCCGTCGAGCCCGCCGAGCCGCCTGGCGCAGCGCTCCACGCCAGGGGCAATCGCTGACACGTCCGAGACGTCGACGATGTCGGCAAATGCCTTGCCGCCTTCGGAGGTGATTTGCGCCACCGTGCTGTCGGCCGCTTCCTTGTCGACGTCGATGCAAGCCACTGACGCGCCCTCGCGCGCGAACAGCACCGACATCGCGCGGCCGTTACCAACCGGCGGATCCTCGTCGATGATCTGGCGCTGGCCGGCGCCGACCACGATGATGCGGCGGCCCGCCAGCCGGCCATGGCTCTTGGCCTGTCCCAGCGCTTCGGCATGCAGCGACGCGGAGGGATCGAGACGTTTCGGTGCGTAGGTGGTGGTGGACATGGGCGTTCCTCTCCTTGTCGTGTGGCATCGACTTCTTGTTTTTCGTCATGGCCGGGCTTCGTCCCGGCCATCCACGTCTTGCGTTCTGAATGGCGCCAAAGACGTGGATGCCCGCGACAAGCGCGGGCATGACGGCTTGCTTAATCCTAATTCACTCCCAGAAAATCCCGCTTCCCGATTTCGACGCCGTTGTGGCGCAGGATGCCGTGGGCGGTGGCGGCGTGGAAGTAGAAATTCGGGAACGCGAAATGATTGAGGAACTGCTGTCCCTTCAGCGTCATGGTGTTGGTGGGGCCGATCGGGAAACTGACATCCCTGGCCTCGGCGCCCGCGAATTGTTCAGGCTGGAACGCCTTGACATAGTCGATGGTCCTGGCGAGCCGCGCCTTGAGCTCATCGAAGGTCTTTTCGGTGTCGGGGGTGGTCGGCACCTCGCTGCCTGTGAGGCGCGCGCAGCTCTTTCCCGCAAAATCGCAGACAAACTGAATCTGTTTAGTGAGCGGCAGCATGTCCGGATAAAGCCGCGCGCCGAGCAGCACCTCGGGCTGGATATTCTTCGCCTTGCAGTGCGCCTCGGCCTTGGTGAGGATGCCGGTGAGGCTGCCGAGAATCTGCAGGAATGCCGGCACAGTAGCGTCGTAGAAGGACATGGGAGGCTCTTTCGGTTGGGAGAGTTCGGGTTTGTGGTGGTTGGAAGTGCGTTGCCTAGCGGATAGCCGAAGATTCGGGTGCAAGAGTTTGTGCGCGCGGCACGCCGCGCATCCGCGCCAGCAATTCGGCGGTGGGCCAGGAGTCGGCGGACAGGCCGTATTTGATCTGCATCGCCTTGACCGCGCTGCGGCTTTGCTGGCCGAGCACGCCATCGACCTTGCCGACATTGAAGCCCGCGCGCACCAATAGCTGCTGCAACTCGCGAATTTCGTTGAACGGCAATTGCACGACGGGCGCGGTCGGACGAAGCATCGGCGGCGCGCCGGCGATGCGGTTGGCGAGATAGCCGGCGGTGGTGGAATAGATCAGCGAGTTATTCCACTCGGTATAGGCGGCGAAATTGGCATAGGCCAGAAATGCCGGTCCCATGCGGCCCATTGGCAGCAGCAGCGACGCCTGAAGATTGTCGTTCGGCAACGCCCGGCCGTCCGCGTAGGTGACGCCGAATTGCGCCCATTTCGAGCGCGGCAGCTGGATTGTGAGGTCGGCCTGATCCCATGGAAGAGTTTGCGGCACGCGGACCTCCTGCAGCCAGGGCTCGCCGCGCCGCCATTTGAGACCATTGGCGATATAGTTCGCGGTCGAGCCGATCACGTCGGCCGGGCTGCGCAGCAGATCGCGCCGCCCGTCACCGTCATAGTCGACGGCGTAATTGAAATAATGCGTCGGCAAAAATTGCGTCTGGCCGAGTTCGCCGGCCCACGACCCCACCATCTCCGTCGGCGTGAGGTCGCCGCGGTCGATGATCTTCAGCGCGGCGATGGTTTCGTTCGCAAACATCTGCGAGCGGCGGCAGTCATAGGCAAGCGACACCAGCGAGCGCAGCGTCGGCAGGCTCCCCATGTTGGCGCCGAAATCGCTTTCGAGGCCCCAGAACGCTGCTATCACCGCCGGCGGCACGCCGTATTCCTTTTCGGCGCGCGCAAAAGCCGCGGCATAGGTTTTGATCTTGGCCTGGCCCTGCTGCATCCGGTAAACCGCGGCCATGCGGCCGGCGAACTCGGTGAACACCTGGCCGAACACGCGCTGGCCGCGATCGCGGTTGACGATGCGTTGGTCGTAGATGAGATAGGGCGATGCTTCGGCGAGGGCGCTCTGCGACACGCCGGCCGCGACCGCCTGCTGCTTCAAATCGGCGAGGAAGCGGTCGAAGCTCATGCCGCCGTGACAGGACGCGCCGCCGCGTGCGGCGGCCGGTTTGGCTGGAGCGGCAATCGGTCTGGGTGAATCTGCAGCTGGTTGAGCCGATGCTGGCTGCGGTCCGCACAGGATCGCCAGCAAGACTGCGCCAGGAAAAAATCGAGTCATTGAAAACTTTCGCATGCCGCTACCGGTTGGGGTCAAATTTCCGGGGAAGGTGGACCTGTCGTAGCATCATTCCGAACCCGTCGTCATGCCCCGCCAAAGCAGTCTGCCTTGCGCAGACGGCGTGAACCTGTCTGCGATGCCGGGCATCCGAAGCTTGCTACCTTCGCGTGATTCAGGTTGGCCAAGTCAAGGCTCAGGAGGCGTTGGCTGACGTCCGCTTTGGGGCGCATTGCGGACTCAAGCCGGACATCGCACAATGTCTGCTTTGCGCCAAACTCGGACATCCGCATGGGCCTACTCAGCCGAGCGCTGCCCGCCGACCGGTATTGCGAGCTCAAAAATCGAGCCGTCGGAGTCCGACTTGACGAGCCGCAATTTGCCTCCGTGGTTCTCGACTACAGTAAAACAGATAGCGAGCCCCATTCCCATACCGCTGGATTTCGTCGTAAAGAACGGATCGAACATGCGCTCTCGATCCTCGACAGGAATTCCGCGTCCGGAGTCTTGGACCGAGAGCAATACGGTCGAGTGACCGTCAAAGCTCGTTGTGAGCCGCACGTGTCGTGCGTCAGGAGCCACCGAGCTCATCGCGTCGATGGCGTTTTTAACGAGGTTCAAGAGTACTTGCTGGAGTTGCGTGCCATCCAGATGCACCTCGGGAAGGTTGTCTTGAAACTCCGTAGCGACGGACACTTCGTTGATCTGAAGATCGTGTTGCAGCAATCTTAGTACCAGCCGGACAACATCCTCAACGCGTGTCGGTGCCCTTCGATCGGGCGTCGTCTTCGACAGTTGGCGAATGCTGGAAATGATTGCAGCTGCGCGGTGGCTTTCGGCTTCTATGTCATTAAGGACCTCGTCCATTTCTTCCAGTTCGGGAGGGTCCGAACGCAGCTGACTAAGGGCTGTATGGGCATTAAGTGCGATAGCGCCTAATGGCGTCCTCAGCTCATGGGCGATAGCGGCCGTGATAGCGTCCACGCTCAAGAGTCGGTTGGTGCGTTCGCGTCGTTGCAAAATGATGGCGCTGGCAAGGCGTGAATAGAGAAAAATTGTTTCGACGAGCAACACCGTCAGCAACATGCAACTTCCGACCAGAATGAAGCAACGAGCCGCGTACCAGCCGATGGTAAATCGTATCGAGCTGCCGATGATCGCCACCAAGAAGTTTGGCATGTAGGCAAGCAAAGTCACCATCAACCATAAATCGAGGATTGTGCGTCTGCGAAATAGTAGCGCCGTTAGCGCGGTAGCACCCCATAGCCAGAGCGCAAGGTTGATCTGATTGGGAAGCCGCGTGTGAAAACTGACGTCGGTGGTGAAGAGGACCGGGAGATATTCCGTTTTCGCCGTCACGGTCCAAGTCAGTCCAGCTATCACCATAAGGACGCAGGCAACAGTGATTAGCAATGGGGGCCATTGTCGATCTGCCCGGCGGCTTGCCGGGTCCAATCGTGTCTTTGGAGAGCGCATAGGCGAGGATCGCTGCAGGAAACGTAGTGTGCCAAAGCACGTATATCCAAGCGGGAGTGTTAGGTCCGTCACCGATCAGACCAGCCGGGGCGTACGCCCCCGGAAAGGCCAGGGTCTGCAAGAACGCAAACGAGCCGCTGAATATGTAACCGCTCGCGAGCGCGAGAAGGGCCAGCCGAGGCTGGATTGAAAATTGAGCAAACAGGAGGACCGCCGTGATAAGATCGGCAACACTCACGACGGTCTGCAAAACCGGAATGAAGGCATCAACTCGGGCCACCTGTATGCTCGCGAACGGTGCGATAACAGCCGCCGCGACGATCAAAAGGATGACGATCCCGACCGCTATCGCCCGTTGCCGCTTAGTTGCTGGCATGGTCGCGATGACTAATGGGAAATCTTGTCCCACTGTTTGAACAGAGTCCTCGGCTTCGGCCTCCGGCAACCGGGCCGTTCCAAAGTCCGCTTGATGAACTTCCGCGAATTTCATCGGCGTCGTCCTGAGTATTAGGACAATACGTTCAGGCTAGCCGAATCGAAGAGCACGGTGACGCTCCGAACAGCAGCCGGGGTCTGTTGCACCCCAAAATAAAAGCATGGCGGGCTCGTCTTCCGCTAGAGCAAACTTCCGAAATGGGTCATTCGCGTCATTTTGACCTCGCGCCGGTCACTTCCGCTTTTCCGCGAAAGGCGGACATATTCGGAGCCGGTTGGCATGTCTCAAACGTGCCAATAGCGGGCTCAATCGGAAGTCAACTCGCCACGCATAACTTCACAAGCCTAGCGCAGCGACGCCATCAATCCGGCGGCGACGCGTCGATTCCCCTCGGCCGTCAGGTGAATGCGGTCGCGCTGCAACATTCCGGCCCTTGCTGCCGAAATGATCAGGCCGGTCGCGTCGATGATCCGGATGTGACGGGCGCCAAGCTGCTGACGAATGCTGGCGACATTGGACTGGTGCACCGCGGGCGAAACGCCGCGATTGCGGTCATTCAACATGAAGATACTCAAAATGACGATTCTCGTGCCTTCAGGCACCGAGCTGTTGACGCGCGCGAGGATCTGACTGGTCGTTTCTCCGCTTACGCCGGCGTTGATCACGCGCGTCGATGAGCCCTTGGCCTGCAGCATGGCCTGGAGCTGCGACGGAAACGATTCCGATGGCGCCAATCCGTATCCGGCGGTAGCGCTCGCGCCAAGCGCCACAATTTGTGCCGAGCCGCCGCGCATGGTGGCGAAAAAAGCAACTGCCGCGACCAGGATGATCCAGGCGATCTTTCTGCTCATGAGACGATTCCAAAGGTGTGGGGATTGCGCCTGTACATGATCGGCAACGCAGCAAACAACATCTCTATTCGATCACCTCGTCGGCGCGGGCGAGCACCATCGGTGACAGCTCGATGCCCATGGCTCGGGCGGTACGGAGATTTATCCGCAGATCGAACTTGGTGGGACGCTCGAACGGCAGGTCGCCTGGCTTTGCGCCTTTGAGCACGCGGTCGAGCTGGGCGACCAGATGCCGGGACGCGTCGGCATAATCGGGCCCGAAAGACATAAAACCGCCATGGCTCACCCAATCAGGCGAAGGAAAGATGGCAGGCTTGTTGCTGGTGGCAACGAGCCTGATGATTTCGGCCATGTGAGCGTTCAGCACCACATCCGGGATGAAAACGAATGCGTCGAAACCGGCGAGAACTTCCGGGCTTAGTGCCTTTGCGAGATCGGCCGGGTCGTCAACACTGAGGTTTTCAACAACAAAGCCGAGCTTGCCGCCAGCTTCCAGAACCGGTCCGAAACTTTGCGCACCCTTGCTTACTTTCGTCGTCACCGTCGCCAGCCGAACTGCGCGCGGTGCAATCTCGCGCATTAATTCCACGCGCTTGACGGTAGTTTCCTCGGAGAAAACCGCGATGCCGGTCACGTTGCCGCCGGGGCTCGCCAGGCTCCTGGCCAGACCTGAGCCGACCGGGTCAACGGCGGTAAAGGCGACGATCGGGATGGTTTGCGTTGCCTTGTGGGCCGCCAGCGCGGCAGGGGTACTGATCGCAAGAATGACGTCGACGTCACCCGCCCGCACCAAGTCCTCTGCAAGCGCCGGGAGCCGATCGACGTCGCCGGCGGCATTTACAAATTCGAGACGGATATTGCGCCCCTCGACATAGCCAAGTTCGCGCAGCTGGTTGCGGTAGGAACTGACCTGCGAGGGGATGTCAACGGGCGAGAGGTACACGACGCGGGGCATGCGCGCTGCTTGCTGGGCATGCGCGGCAACCGGCCACGTAACCGCCGCGCCGCCAAGAAGCGTGATGAATTCGCGCCGCCGCATGGGTCCCCCCCAGAACATGCCTGTACAAGGCCGAAGGCTAACACTTTGCGGCCATCGGCGTCTGAGAAATGGCCCCGCCTGGCCGCGAAAAGTGAGCGGCCTGTTATCCGCCGGAAGCGGCGGGTTACGCCGGCGCCTGTCATCGGGCCGCGCCCTGGCGGACGCGTTGGGCTAACCGCCCTTCGGGCTATTTCGCTTGAACAAGCGCGGCGCCCGAACGCCGCGAGGTTCTTCCGCGCCTCGCCATCGTCAGTTGCGGCCCGAGCGAGCTGGTTCACAGGCTTGAACCGGGGGACACCCTGAGGTTCAATCGACTACTGAAGCGTGGCGGC
The DNA here is from genome assembly GCA_963761395.1 of uncultured Alphaproteobacteria bacterium. Lineage (GTDB taxonomy): Bacteria > Pseudomonadota > Alphaproteobacteria > Rhizobiales > Xanthobacteraceae > Bradyrhizobium. The sequence goes on along the minus strand of CAVXHU010000014.1, from coordinate 101,806 downwards.
TAAGGCGCCGGCCTATCCTCGGGAGGACGCTATGGATTGCTGCGGTCACGGTCACTGTCATGGCCACGCGCTCACGCGCCGGCAATGGATGTGGAGTACGGTGCTATCGTCGGTTGGCGCGATGCTCGGCGGCGGCGTGGGACCGCGCGGTTCGACAGCCGCCGCCCAGACGGCCGAAACCGCCTCCGCCGCGCTCGACGTGCTGCGCAAATCCATCTCGGTCGATGTCCATACCCATGGCGGAACAACCGGAATAACGTCTCAGGCGCCGCCCAATGACAGCCTCGCAAACGGCATGCGGGCGGGATCGCTGGCGGTCGCGTGCCTCGCAGACGTGCCGGACGGTCCCATTCTCGGCAGGAATACGGCCGGGGTGCTTGGCGCGCTGCGTACGCCGGAGCCGGGCCAGCTCTACAATTATCATCTTGGGCGCCTCGACTGGGCGGATGAGATGGTCGCCCACCATGGCCTGCGCCGCGCGCTTTCGGCCGCCGATCTGGAGGCCGCGCATGCAGCGGGGCAGCCCGCGATCGTGGGTGACGTGGAAGGACTCGATTTCCTGGAGGGAAAGCTCGAGCGGCTCGAGCAGGCGCATCAGCGCGGCGTCAGGCACGTTCAGCTCGTGCACTACACGCCCAACGACATCGGCGACTTCCAGACTGGCATCGTCACGCATCAGGGACTGACCTCGTTCGGCGCCGAGGTGATCCGCGCCTGTCACCGGCTCGGATTTGTCTGCGACGTCGCCCATGCGACCGAGGACATGGTGAAGCAGGCGGTCAAAGTCGCGACCAAACCCCTGCTGTTGTCGCACAGCGCGCTTTCTGGATCCCCGGCGATGGGTCCAACGCCGCTCGCTGGCCGGCAGATCAGCCGCGACCACGCGCGGGCGATTGCGGAAACCGGCGGCGCAATCGGCATCTGGCACTTCTTCCCGAGCCTCGAAAAATATGTCGACGGCCTGAAGGAGATGGTTGACGTCGTCGGCACAGATCATGTTTGCATCGGCACGGACCAGCAGGTCGCCCCCGGCACCCTGCAGGACTATTCGCAGTGGGTGCAACTGGTCGCGGCGATGCTGCGCGGCGGCTTCTCGCCCGAAGAGGCCGGCAAGATCGCGGGCGGCAATTATATGCGCATCTTTCGTGCGGCGGTCGGCTGAACGGAAACCATCGTCGTTCGACTTCGCTTCGAAGGCGTAACCGCTCAAGGTCGGGCTCGAGCAAGCGCCGACGTGTTCCCTCGCGCTGCGGAAGGCCGTGAACGGGCAAGAAAGAGGCGAGTTGAAGCAGGCGGAAAGGCCAGAAACCTGGTCTGGTGGCGATTGCCAAGACGCAATGCGCTGCTCCCCCTTGGCTCCGCTAACGTCGAGCGCGGTGTTAATGACGAACTTACTGCAAGGCCCCACTCTGTAGGAGCTCGACCCTGCAAGGGGTATGCCCGTGCGTCGAAATCCCTTCAGCCAGCCATGTGCGCTTTAGAGGACAGAAACGGACATTCCCTCGTTTCGGCTTGATGTCTGCTTTGCCCTCAGAAGCGGACTCTGCGCCGCAGCATCTGAATGTCCGCTTTGTGCCAGGAGCTGACATCACTAGCAGCCCGGTATTGTTGGTGGCCCTATCCAGACGTTGCCAAAATCGAGTAGTGTTCCTTTTTAGGAACTTGCAGCCAGGATCCACTCTGATTATGAGGGAGAGGACCGACGAATATTCCATGCTCTTGGCGAACCTTCCGCCAACGCAGACGCATGTTCGTTTTGCGCTCGCTGTTGTTGCCGTTCTCCTCATTGCGTTCGTCACAACGGTGCCCTTTAGGAACATTTTGCTACCGCCTTTCGCCCCTTCCGTTGCTATCCTTCAAACAGCAATCACGATCAACGACCTCATCACGGCGGTACTGTTGTATGCGCAATTTTCCATTGTGCCTCAGCGGGGGCTTTTGATACTCGCAAGCGGCTATCTTTATAGCGCCCTCATTGTCATTCCCTATGCTCTCACATTTCCGGGGGTGTATGCACCCACGGGTCTGCTCGGCGCGGGGTTGCAGACAACGTCATGGCTTTATTGGTGCTGGCATATGGGATTGCCGCTCGCCGTCATTGCGTACGCGATGCTGAAAGATGCGGATCGAAAAATAGGCGCAGCTCAGGGCCCCGCGTCGGCTGCTGTGGGCTTGAGCGTCGGGATCGTAATTGCGTTAGTATGCGGATTGGCTTTGTTGGCGATTGTGGGCGAACCGTTCCTGCCGAAGATCCAGTCCGACGCCCTTAAGGCCAACGTCTCGCTTCAGCTTTTTTTGTAGCGGCTGTCTGATCTTGCCGACCCTCATCGCACTTGCGCTGCTGTGGAGGCGCGAGAGGTCGGTGCTCGATCTGTGGCTCAAGGTCATGTGTGTTGCGTGGCTGGCCGAAGTTATCACCGGTACTCTGCTCGTTAAAGCCCGCTTCACCCTCGGCTGGTATGGAATCCGGATTTACTCACTCATTGCCGCAATCGTCCTGTTAATTGTTCTGCTTTCGGAGACGACAACACTTTATGCAAATCTTGCCCGATCGACCATGAGACGGCGTGCAGCCGGAGAGGCCCGGCAGGTCGCCATGGACGCGATGGCTGCTTCGATCGCACACGAGATCAAACAGCCTCTGGGAGCAATTGCCCTCAATGGCGAAACGGCTTTGCTTTGTCTCACTGGTGCCACGCCCGACCTTGACGAGGCGCGCGACGCGTTGCGTAGCGTGATCGACGATAGTCACCGGGCGAGCAATGTAATTAACGCTATCCGTTCCATGTACCGAAAGGATATTCACGGGAGGGCGTGGCTTGACGTAAATGGCCTCATTAGAGAAGCGCTGACAACCGCTGATATAGAGTTGCGAAGCCATCGCGTATCGGTCTCGATGGACCTGCTCGACCAGCTCCCGCAAGTGTTCGCTGATCGAGGCCAATTACAACAAGTACTTCAGAATTTGATCATGAATGCGATTGAAGCTATGCAAGCTTCTCCCGACCGTTCGCGCATGCTGCGGACAAAGTCAGACTTCATTCGAGACTCAAACCAGATTGTGGTTTCCATCGCGGATTCGGGCATCGGAATAGGTGAGAAGGATAAGGACCATATCTTCGAGCCGTTCTTTAGTACAAAGTCCGCCGGGACCGGAATTGGGCTTACGATTTGCCAGTCGATCATCGAGTCCCACGGTGGAGACATTCAAGCGTCCGCGAACATTCCCTACGGGGCGACATTTGAAGTGGTCTTGCCGATTGAACCCGCAATATAACAGTTGAAGTAGAGACCCGAGCCTCCGGTTTAATGTCCGCTTCGGGTCAGACTCGGCCCTGACGGCTCCAATGTCGGACTTCCGCTTTACCCCCCAAAGCAGACTCAAGTCAGACATCGCGGGATGTCCGAAAAGTGCCAAAACCGGAAGTCTATCCTTCGTGAAACGATTTGTCAGGTTGTGAAGTGGCCGTTCTCTCAGCCCAAACGGCACCGTTGTTTCAGCTCACTCGCGAATTGCAGCAATGATCTGCGGCAAATAGCGCGCTGCTAGGACTTGATGGCCATGAGCCGTTAAATGTTCGCCGTCCGGTTGGAATTCACCGGCTGGCATGCCTTTGATCTTTATCAAGACCGATTTAATCCTCCGCGCGTGCAAGCTTGCGGCTATTCGTGCGAGATTGGCTTTATTTTGTGAGGCGATACCTGCCTTGACGTCATTAGGATAGTTTGGTTCGAACGTAACAAGCGTGGTTCCGGCCGGGACGGACTCTGCGTCGCGCAACATGGCTGCGGTGCTTTGGCCGGGAACAGCGCGGATTGTAACCTTGGCGTCAATCCCCTTGGCGCGCAACATTGCCTCTATCTGCATCGGATAAGCATTCGACGAACCAACGCCCAGTCCAACGGTATTGCTCGATCCCAAGGCTACGATTGTCACCGGCTCGGCCCGCACGTCGTCCACATGAAAACAAGCGAATAAGAGCACGATGATCGACGTTGCGAGACCCAATCGACAAACAGAACTTCTCAAACTCATAAATTCCCCCTTCAAGTCAGATTCTCCCGCGATAATGCCGCTGGTTGAGCGGCGACTCCGGCTGATCTTCGTTTTTGCGACAAACAGCGCGAGGACGGTCGGAAACAGGCTACACGGGTTTTATCTCACTGTCCGTAGCAGCGACTTCCGGTATGGGTCAAAAGGAGACTTCTCGGCCTGTTGGCTCGATGTCTGTTTTGCACCCTATGAGCGGACATCCCTGAAGACCGTCGCCGTGTCCGTTTTGTGCCATAAGGCGACACACCGGCAAGAAAAAAGTTTCTGCGGATGTGAACTAGTTCACATACAGCAAAGCCTTGACCGCAGTATCCCTTGATCTCGTATCGGTCAGTTCCGCAGCCGTTTGAACGCAGCGCGCTGCGTTCTCGATCTGCTCGTTCGCGAACTTTGAGACCCAAACGCTATATTCGAATAACAGCCTGGCCCTGTTGCGAACCGGGGGCCGACCATACTGAAGTAATTTGTCGGATTGTATTGAGCACGCGCCATAGCGTGCAAGAAAGGTTGCCGTGGACCGAACTGCTGGCAAGGAAGCCGGTTGCCACACCGTGCCGTGTCGTTGGCCAGGATGGCACCGTGGCGGTACTCTCTTTCTTGCGATGCTCTGCACCGCGTGCATCCTCCTATTCGCGAGCGAAGCCAGCGCTCAATGCACGGCGCGAGATGTCCTGCAGAACCGCTTGACGCTCAAGAAAACTCCCTCAGCTAAGATGGCGCCAATTCTAGTCAGTTCCGCCGTCGCTGTTCCGGTGTGGAAGACGATTGCAGTAGGGACGTTTGCAAACTCGTTTGCCCTCCGTAACGCGTTGGATGCAGCAGGTTGCAACGGAAACTCGGCTGGGGAAGTTCTCGCTCGACCGGCCTTTACCCTTAGCGCTACGCAAACAGAGGTTGAGCTTTTTGCGGTGTCGGCGGCCGAACTCGGCTTTCAGACCGAAACAGCATCGCTGGCGGACATTTATGCGCGCGCTCAACATCTGGGTTTTGGACTTGCGGCAGCAGAGGTCGCTCCGCAACTGAGGCTTCAATATTTTGACCAGCCGATCGGTGAATTTCTCATCATCGGAATGGAGCCAATCAAGACGTGGAACGGCGAGCCCGTCATTTTGACCGTGGCTAATGGCGGAGCTGGACTAATCCTCATCGGCCAAGATGGTAGCACCGACGCAGAAATACCCGTGGTGTCCCGCTTTCTGTTCGTGCGGTCCAATGAAGCCACATTAGTGAAGGCTGCCCACGGGCGCGATTAGGCCGCAGCGCTCGTCGATCAACACTAGGATTCGACACCGAGTGTCCGCTTCGGGTCAAAACCGGACCTCACGGCCCCGAAATGCGACTTCCGTTATATCCCTGAAAGCGGACTCAGAGCGGACATCGCGCAATGTTCGCTTTGTGCCATGAACGGACTCATACAGCGCAACAAGCCACGCGCGAAAAATCATCCTTATTCGATCACCTCGTCGGCGGTCGCGAGCAGGTTTGTTCTGATGTTCTGATCTTTCGTCCAGCCATGTTGTTGCAGACCTTCTTCAAAGGCGTCGTCTACAGGGCTACGACCAGTCGCAGGTCCGAGATAGCCGATGCGCAAGACCTTTCCAGGCTGCTGCGCCCGCGCAATCACCGGCCACGCCGCAGCCGCGCTTCCGAGCACTCCGAGAAATTCCCGCCGCCGCATGTTAGCCCTCGCTCAAGCAGGCAGGATCATGCGCCTCAGACGAGCGCTTTGATAGGGCCGGAAACGAGCTTCGCTACTGCAACACGAAGTGTGGGTTGATGTCTCAGTTGGGTCAATCGCAACCCTTAACCCTCGGCCGATAACTTCCGATCTAGCCAGCGCAGCTGTGAAGGTCCGCGAGCAAAAAGATCGCCATGGCGCCAGCCAGAAACGCATTGCCGTCCTGCTCCGGCCCCCCGATCCGAATAGGACCACCGTAACGGCTCGACCAGATGATTAACAGGGCAAAAACGATGGCTGTTACGAGCGTGCTGTCGGGCTAGGGCTGATGACCGCATTGGGTCTCCGGGTTCGATGCTTCGCATCGCCCCGGAACAACGGCCATGAATTACTCGCGCAGCCTACAATCTCACAACTCCCGCGCATTGCTGAAGGCGAACGAGGAGACGCGGCGGGTGTTTTCATCAAGGATCAGGGTGCGGGTGATCGGCGGCTCGGCGCGCTGGCTGCAGTTTTCGCGTTCGCAGAGCCGGCAGTTGACGCCGATCGGCGTGCCCTCGGCTTTTTCCAGATCCATTCCGCTGGCGTAGACCAGGCGCGACGCATGGCGAATTTCACACCCCAACCCAATGGCAAAACGCGGCTGCGGCTGCGGATGCGGCGCCACCGGCCGGCGCACCATCTGCGCGATCGAGAAATAGCGGTTGCCGTCGGGCAGCTCGATCACCTGCTTGAGCAGGCGGTCCGGGGTGTCGAAAGTGGAGTGCACGTTCCACAGCGGGCAGGTGCCGCCGAATTTCGAGAACGGGAAGGTGCCGGAAGAAAACCGCTTGGAAACATTGCCGGCGTTGTCGACGCGCAGCATGAAGAAGGGAACGCCGCGCGCATTGGGCCGCTGCAGCGTGGTCAGCCGATGGCAGACCTGCTCGAAACCGGCATTGAAGCGTTGCGCCAGCACATGGACATCGTAACTCAGCGCTTCCGCGGCATTGTGGAAGGCCTGATAGGGCATCATGGTCGCTGCCGCGAAATAATTCGCCAGCGTAATCCGGTAGAGCCGGCGGGCGGTGTCATCGAGCGGCCCCGCGCGATTGACGATCGTGTCAAAACTGCCGCTGCATTCGGAAAGGCCGATCTGGAAGGCGAGCTGGAACGCGCGGCCGGGCCCATCCACCAGTTCCGAAATCAGGAGTTGCCGGCGATGACGATCGAACCGCCGCAACGTCTCGCGCATCACATCGACCGGCATGATGCGGGTGACAACAGAATGTTTTTCGCGCAAGCGCGCAGCGAGGGCCGCGAACAATTCCTCGGAGGCCACATTCAATTCGTCGCGCAGAGTTTCCGCGGCCTGCTCCAGTTCGGGGAAATAATTGCGGTTGGCTTCGATCAGGTCGCGGATGCGTTCGATCGGATTGGCCTCGAAGCGGGTGCCGCTGCCCTCGTCGCGGTCGGCCATTTGCGCCGCGACCAGGGTCTCGCCGCGGCGGGCTTCGGTGTAGGCGGCGTAGAGCCGTTGTAATGAATGAGTCACACCGGGGCACAATTCCGCCAGGTCGCGCAATTCCTGTTTCGGCAGGTCGATCTGCCGGAACAGCGGATCGGAAAAGATCTCGTTCAACTCGGCGAAAAACCGGTCCTCGTCGGCGGTGGCGAGATCGCGCAGATCGAGGTCATAGGTTTCCGCCAGCCGCAGCAGGATCTGCGCCGTCACCGGGCGCTGATTGCGCTCGATCAGGTTGATATAGCTTGGAGAAATACCGAGGCCCTCGGCGATCTGGGTCTGCGACAAGCCCAATTGCTGGCGGATCCGCCGAAAGCGCGGGCCGACAAACAGCTTCTTTCCGGAATCACCGGCCATGGCAGCCTCACTGACCCTTGTAGTCATTCCGGACGACGCGGAGCGGCGATCCGGAATCTCGAAATTCCCCCGGATTCTGTGCTTCGCACGCCCCGGAATGACGTCATATTTTGTGACAAAAATTACAACATGACATCTATGACAAGTTCATATGTTACATGACATCATCATTAGGATGCAAGCTGTCTATACGAATAAAGAAGTTTAGCGTTTAGCTCCCATCACGCATTTCGCAATGCACTGTCACGAATGTCGATTGGAGAAAACGATGGCGAAGACCTTTGAACAGCTGGTTCCCGCGCCCGCAGGGCGTTTCGATGGCATCAGCCGTCCCTACAGCCCGGCCGAGGTCGAGAAGCTGCGCGGCTCCGTGCCGATCGCCTACACCTTGGCCGAGCGCGGCGCCAATCGGCTTTGGGAATCGCTGAAGAAAGAGCCCTTCGTCAATTCGCTGGGCGCCGTCACCGGCAACCAGGCGATGCAGCAGGCGCGCGCCGGTCTGCCCGCGATCTATCTGTCGGGCTGGCAGGTCGCCGCCGACGCCAACACCGCGGGCGCGATGTATCCCGACCAGAGCCTTTACCCGGCCAATGCCGGCCCGGAACTGTGCCGCCGCATCAACCGCACCTTCCAGCGTGCCGACCAGATCGAGCACTCCGAAGGCGGCGCCAAGATCGACTGGTTCGTGCCGATCGTGGCCGACGCCGAAGCTGGCTTCGGTGGTCCCCTGAACTCGTTCGAGATCATGAAGGCCTATATCGAGGCGGGCGCTGCCGGCGTTCACTTCGAGGACCAGCTTGCGTCGGAGAAGAAGTGCGGCCACATGGGCGGCAAGGTCTTGATCCCGACCGCGGCGCATGAGCGCAACCTGGTCGCGGCGCGTCTGGCCGCCGACGTCTGCGGCACGCCGACTTTTGTGCTGGCGCGCACCGACGCGGAAAGTGCAAAACTGATCACCGCCGACGTCGATGAGCGCGATCGCGAGTTCATCACCGGCGAGCGCACCGCGGAAGGTTTTTTCAGACTCAAGCCCGGCACCGGGCTCGCGCACTGCATCAAGCGCGGCATCGCGTTCGCGAAATATGCCGATCTATTGTGGTGGGAGACCTCGACCCCGAACCTCGACGAGGCAAAAGAGTTCGCCGAGGCCGTGCACAAGGTCTATCCCGGCAAGATGCTGGCTTACAATTGTTCGCCCTCGTTCAACTGGGAAGCCAACATCGACAAGGCGACGATCGCCAAATTCCAGCGCGAAATCGGCGCGATGGGTTACAAGTTCCAGTTTGTCACGCTGGCGGGTTTCCACTCGCTCAACCACGGCATGTTCGAACTGGCGCGCGGCTACAAGGCCGAAGGCATGGCGGCTTACTCCCGCCTGCAGCAGGCCGAGTTCGCATCGGAGAAGCACGGCTATTCGGCGACGCGCCATCAGCGCGAGGTCGGCACCGGCTACTTCGACCTGGTGTCGACCACCATCACCGGCGGTACCTCATCGACCACAGCGCTTCACGACTCCACCGAAGCCGCGCAGTTCAAGGCGCACGGTTCGGACATCCACGTTCAGGCAGCTGAATAACAGGAGGCTTATCATGACCGCAGGCAGCAATTTCTGGGTGATTGGCGGCGAGTTCGGTTCGATGAACTTCCACAAGCTCGTGGAAGGCTCGGCCCAGGTCCAGGGTCCGTTCAAGACCCGCAAGGAAGCCGAGGATGCCTGGCGCGCGGTCTCGGAAGAGAACCGGCACAAAGCCGGCGTGCGTTTTTCCATCGTGGAGGAGCCCTCTCGCGTGCCAGCCTGACCGGCTTTTCAACGGCTAAAAACGTCCAAGGACAACAGCGGCTCCATCCGGTACCCCCGGTGGGGCCGCTTGTGTTTTGAGCATGCCAAGGTGTTAACCCCTTGGGAACAAACGGCCTTTGCGGACGGCACGGTTACTGATAGGTTAAGGGCCTTCGGATCCCTCAGGACAAAGGCCGCCAGGCAATGTCAGACGCGCAAAATACCGGGAGCAATGCCGTCGGCGATACCCGCCCGATTCGGTTGCGCGATGCGTTGCGGCAGGCGCGGATCGAGGCTGCCGATCGCATCGGCGTCGTCGTCGACCTGCGCGATGCCGAAGTGGCCCGGCTCGAAATTCTAAACGACGCGCTCGACCCGCTGTTTGCGCAAATTCCGGAACAGGTCGATCTGTTCGATCGCGGCATCAGCCAGGGCGATACGCCGCGGCTGTGGATCGACGTGGTGGCCCACGTTCTGATGGGACGCGACAAGCGCATCTACCGCTTCGTGCAGGATACCCGTTTCGGCCGCATCGTGATCGCGGAATCCCACGACGTCGCTGCCATCGTCGATGCCGTCACCGATTATGTCGCCCGCCGCATGATCGAGCGTGAGCACGCCCTGGTCGCAACCCCTATGCCCGAGCCGGTCGTGATCGAGAAGCCCCGTCGCAGCCGGTTCTGGACCTTCGCGTTGGGGTTCGTGGTTGGCGTGGTCGCGCTGTTCGGCCTGGCGTTGTTCGCGACCTTGCGGAATTTGTAAACCCGTCATTGCGGGCTACGATAACTGCGCCTGCCGCAATTCCTGAATGTGCATCCCGTCGGTCAAACCCCGAATAGTCTGCTCGCACCGCCACGCCGCGCCGTCGCGCTCGATTGAAAACAGATTATAGGCCGCCGCGGGATAGCGGCCATGGGCAAGCGCGGATGCCGAGGGCACGCCGACCGCAGGTATCGGGCCGTTCGGACCGTCGACCCAGATCGTGGAATGAACGTGATCATGCCCGTGCAGGATCAGCTCCACGCCGTGTTGCTTTAACAGCGCAAGCAGTTGCGATGAATTGGTCAGCCGCTTGGCGCGCGAATCCGAGCGCAGCGGGTGATGGATCAGCAGGACGCGAAACGCCTGCTCGGAAGATAGCCCCGCCAGCATGACGCTCGAGTGCATCGAGCTGGCTGCGCCCAAGCCGTCCCGTCGCCATCAAGGGTGGCGTCGGGACCGCCGACGACACGCTGACCAGCGCCAGCGGGCCGCGCCGGCGCAGCGAAGGAAATGCGGCGCCGCCATCGGGCTTATCGTCGCTGCCGAGATAATCTTCCCAAGCTTCCGCAAAGCGATGCCGGGTGACGCGAACATAGGCGTCGTGATTGCCGGGGATCACGGTGACACGATCACGTGCACCGACGCTCTCCAGCCATTTCAGCGAGGACCCAAATTCTGCTTCGAGCGCGAGATTGACCAGATCGCCTGTGATCGCGATGTGATCCGGTGCTTGCGTCTGCATGTCCGACACCAGCGCATCGAGCACGTCGCGCCGATGGAATCTTTGGCGGTTGCGCGTCCAGTTGAGATAGCCGAGCGCACGTTTGCCGGCGAGATCGCGAAGCCTCGGTGTGGGCAGGGGCGGCAAATGCGGATCGGACAGGTGCGCCAGTGTGAATGCCGCCATCACATGCATCCGCTTCCGTGGCCTGCGAGCGTGAACCACTGCACGATCATCTCGTGATACCCTGTGAACCTTCCGAATGTAATGGCAAGCTGGCCGCCGCGGCGCAAGGATCAAACGGGATGTCCGGATATCAGGGATTTCGGTGGCGATGAGCCTGCAGGACCTGAGAAAGAGCTTTGAGCCGGCGCTGCGGCGGGTTTTGCATCTGTATTGGCGGTTCGCCCGTGGCATGACCCTTGGGGTCCGCGCCGTGGTGCTGGACGGCGGCAACCGCGTGTTTCTGGTCAAGCACAGCTATGTCAGCGGCTGGCACCTGCCGGGCGGCGGCGTCGAAGTCGGGCGAGACATTCCGCGACGCGCTGCGGCGCGAATTGGCGGAGGAGGGGCGGATAGAACTGCTCGGCGAGCCGGTCCTGCATGGTCTGTTCTTCAACAGCCACGTTTCCCGCAGGGACCACGTTGCGGTCTACCTGGTCAGGCAGTTCCGGCAGGATCGCCTGCCGGAGCCAAACCGCGAGATCGTCGCCTGTGGCTTCTTCGCGGCAAATGCTCTGCCGGTGGAGACGACGGAAGGCACGCGCCTGCGGATCTCTGAAGTGCTCGAAAACAAGGAGCCAATCTCCACCTGGCGTTAGAGATCGTTAGCGATCGGTCCCTATGATCACGGGTCAAATGTTAACGACCTTTAAGGACTTGTTTTGATCGCCACGCCCGACCCAAAGCGCCCCCCGAAGCTTCGCGGCGATCTAGCCGGTATGGCGGAAGCGCTCGCGCAATTTGCGCGGCGGGAATTCCCGCAAGCCGAGCCAGTGAAGCCGCGTGTGGCCGTTCTGGTGCCGTGCTTCAACGAGGAGGCGGCGGTTGCAAAAGTCGTCGCCGACTTTCGCAAGGCGCTGCCATCGGCCGAAATCTTCGTCTACGACAACAACTCGTCGGATCGCACTGTCGCGGTCGCGCGCGAAGCGGGCGCCGAGGTGCGCAGCGAGCGCCGCCAGGGCAAGGGTCATGTGGTCCGGCGCATGTTCGCCGATATCGACGCCGACATCTATGTGCTGGTCGACGGCGACGCGACCTACGATGCCGCCAGCGCGCCGCGCATGATCGATGCGCTGGTGTCGGATCATCTCGATATGGTGGTGGGCCTTCGCGTCGATCAGGCCGCGGCCGCCTACCGGCCCGGTCATCGCACCGGCAACTGGATGCTGACCAGCTTTCTTGCCTCGGTGTTCGGTCAGGCCTTCAAGGATATTCTTTCCGGCTATCGCGTGTTCTCGCGGCGCTTCGTCAAATCCTTTCCGGTACTGTCCGATGGTTTTGAGATCGAAACCGAGCTGAGCGTGCACGCGCTTGAGCTGGCGCTGCCGGTCGCCGAGATCGAAACGCCCTATTACGCCCGGCCGGAGGGATCGTTCAGCAAGCTCAACACCTGGAGCGACGGGTTTCGGATTCTCGGCACCATCCTGAAACTCTACCGCTCGGAAAAGCCGCTGCGCTTTTTCACGGCCATCGGAATTTTTCTGACGCTGGTGTCGATCGGTCTCGCCATACCCATCGTCATCACCTATCTCGAGCAAGGCGTGGTTCCCCGTCTGCCGACCGCGGTTCTGTCGATGGGCCTGATGATTTTGGCGGTGCTGTCGGTGTCATCGGGGCTGGTGCTCGACACCGTGACGCGCGGACGCCGCGAGATGAAGCTGCTGGCCTATTTGTCTCAAGCCCCGATCAACAAGACCTGATGCGGCTCGATATCCGGCGCGGCCGGGACGATGGACCGCGCGTCCGCCAGATGCTATCCCCCGCCTGACCATGAGCGACCTCTCTCTGACAATATTGGCCGAGACCGCCAACGACGCCCAGGCGATCGATCGCCTGCATGAGCGCACGTTCGGGCCCGGCCGCTTCGTGCTAAGCGCTTATCGGCTTCGTGAGCACGTCGATCATCTGCTCGATCTGTCGTTCACGGCCCGGATCGGTACGCTGCTGGTAGGATCGGTGCGCCAGCTGCCGATCTGTATCGGCGACACCAAGGCTTTGCTGCTCGGGCCGTTGACGGTCGAGCCGCCGTTTCGCAGCCGCGGTGTCGGCCGCGCGCTGCTGGATCGCGCGCTGAAGGACGCCAAGGCAAAAGGCCATCGCCTGGTGCTGCTGGTCGGCGACGAAGCCTATTACAGCCGCGTCGGCTTCAAAATTGTCCCGAAGGGACGGGCAAGCATGCCGGGACCGGTCGACTACAGCCGCCTGCTGGTGGCGGAGCTCGCCGATGGCGCGTTCACCGGTGTTTCCGGAGCTATTCGCCCGGACTGGAGCATGGCGCGGTAGCCACGCCAGCTCCGGTCGAGCTTGCTAGTATTTCAAATTCGCAAAAGCCCGCACGCCGATGCCCGGCATCAGAACCTCGTCCTTGGTGTAGGAGACGGAATTTCGGATGTTCTCGTTCAGCAGATTGTTGCCGACGACACCGACCGTCATCTCGCGGGCTCCGAAACGCGCGGGATCGAGCTTGGTGTTGTAGCTGAATTCCGCCTTCAGCAGGTTGTAGCCAGCGGTTGGCGTCTCTGCGATCACCGCGACGTCGGTGTGTGCGAATGCATGCAGCAGGTTGACGCGTACCAGCCAATTGGCGTCGCGCCAGAACACGCCGCCGCCGACGCGCACCGGCGGAATCCGCGGAACGTTGGTGCCATCGGTGAAGGTGGCACGAACGATATCGAATTGATTCTCGATGCCCCAGGTGCCGCCATATAATTTCGCAATGTCGAGCTGGCTCTGGAATTCGCCGCCGCGGAAGGTGGCATCGCGTTGCGAGTAGACCGCCTGCTTGCCCTCGTTGTCGGGATCGCCATTGCCGCAGGAATTGAAATCGCTGCCGCACAGCACGCCGGTCAGCCGCCGAAAAATAAAATTGTTGAAGCGGGTGTAGTAGGCGGTCGCCTCGAAGCGCAGCGGCCCGGTGGCCTTGCGCAATCCGATTTCCACCGATTTGGCGGTCTCGATCGTCAGGTTCGGATCGCCGATGTCGAACGTTCCGGTGGCGTCATGGGCGCCGCGGGAGAACAATTCCGCCGGTTTCGGCGCGCGCTCGACATATTGGGCCGTGATGCTGGCAACGAGATCGCCGGGAAGGTTCTGGAGCAGGCCGACGCTGCCGCTCTTCGGCGTAAAAGCCGGATTTCGCGCGATGCTCGTTTGCGGATTTCCGTCGGGCAGGAAGTCCGACGGAAAATCAGGCGTCGAGCCGTGCAACTCGACGTGTTCGATGCGGCCGGCGATCTGGCCCTTGGTCGACTGCGTAAATTGCAATTCGTTGAAGATGTAACCTGCAACACGGTTATTGTTGTTGGGGCTGTAGAGCCCATTGAACAGTGAGCCGGGATCGTCCGGGCTCGGCGCGGTCAGCTCCTGGTGCCCGGCCTGCAGGCCAAGCGCCGTCGTCACTGCGGCAAAGCGCGCGTTGAACGGCATCAACTGCACTTCGACCCGGCCTTCCTGCTCCTTGTTGGTGAAGATCTGCCGCACGCCATCCGACGTCAAATCGTTGGGATCCGCCAGGCCGAGCTCGTTGTGCTTGTAGTCGGTGGCGCCGGCCCAGAAGCGGATGGCGTCGATCGCCGCCGCGTCGGGCCGGTACTCGCCCTTGGCGGTGAATTTGGTCTGATGCGCGTCGATGCGGGTCAGGTGATCGGCGCCATCAATGCCAGGGATATGATAGAGCGCATCGTTCTGGGTGATCGCGGCGCCAATGAAGCCGCCGTGGAAAATATACGAGCCGCCGATCGAGGCGCCGTCGGTCTGCGCGGCCGAATTCGGCTGGCGGCCGTTGACCGGTCGGGTCTGGTCGAACAGGTAGGGATAGCTGGGGATATTGTAGTCGCCGGCTTTGCGGCCGGAAGCGTCGGCGTGAATCGCGAAATTGCCGCCGCCGGCATCGAGCAGGATGCCGCCTTCGGCACCGCGATCGACGGAGCTGACTGCGGTTCGCGTCTCAACCGTCGACGCAGGACGGCGACTCCACGCCTGCGAGTGGCGCCTTGGCCGGTAATCCATAGCTCTGGAACGGCGCGGCCGGACAGGAGGGCAGGGCGTCCGGGATGCGATTGTTGGTCGCGCTGACGATGCCGCCGATCGATGTCGATCCGTAACGCAACGCAGCGGGTCCCCGTATCACCTCGACCTGGTTGGTCGCCAGAGGATCGATCGGCACGAAATGGTCTTCGCCGAGATCGGAGGCGCCCCCGCCGCCTACGCCGTTCTCAACGATGCCGACGCGGTTGACGTCGAGACCCCGGATGATCGGCCGGCTCGATGCGCCCGGCGCGAAGCTGGAGCCGGTAATGCCCGGCTTGGAAAACAGGAGATCGCCGAGCGTGGCGCCGCCCTCGCGGCGGAGTTCCTCGTTCGGCACCACCGTGACCGTTGCAAACTGATCGGTCACCACCGGGAGTACGCCTGGTTGAGGCGCGGCTGCGACAGGCGTCGGCTGCGCCTGCGGCGTCGGCGCACGATTGCGGCCGGGAACCGCGCGTGCGATGCGCGCGGGCGTTCGTGACGGGACAACGTTTCGCCTCACGATCGGACTGGGCGCGGTCACCGTGATTTCGGGAAGCTGCGTGGACGGCGGCGCAGCCGCGTCCTGCGACATCGCGTTGCTGCCTAATCCACACAGCAATAGCCAGCTTGCGCTGCCGGTTTTGAGAACACGTCTTGCAATGGATGTCATGGTCCCGTTCCTGAAAAGCCTTGGCCGGATTCGTCACCGTCAACGAATTCGGAAACTGGCTGCCGTCGATATGCGACGCACCGATTTCGATCGATCACGCGGGAATCGGCCACGCATGGCGATCCCCTCGAGGGGTGATCAATCAATCGATGTCAGGAGATGGGGGGAGCGCGAGGCTGAAAGGCGACGCGGGCGGAGTTCAGACGGACGAACGCGGCGTCGGTGATCAGGTACAAAAATTCGACCGCTTGCGGAAGCAACAACAGCGGTGGTGTCGCAAACAGCGCCGCGTTCGCCAGCGCGATAACGGCGCAGATCGCGCAAGCGTCGCTCGGTTGCTGGTCCGAATCGTGATGAGCCGGAGACTGCTGCGGCGCGGACAGGCCGATCGCATCGGCTGCGGGGAGGCCGCTGGCAGCCAGACCGGATTGAATGGCGGGCGCGGCCTGCGCGGCGCCCCCGTGGAAATGCCCGAACGACAACACAAACTGGACGGCCAGCGCGAACAGAGCCAACCGAGACCCGTGTTTGATGTTCGATCGAACCCACTTCATGCCGATACGCGCCCTGCGTCGGATGCCAAGTCATCTCGGCTGCCCCGACGTTACAATATAACATCAGGGATCGCTGTGGGGGTGTCAACCGCGGTCCATCCGCGTGCCGGCAGAATTCGGAATGTCTGTGTGATTCAGGCAACGCCAAGCGACGCGCGTGGCGATCAGCGCCCCTCGCGCAGCCAGGTGGCTGCGAACGCGCCGAGCAGCAGCAGCAAACCGATCAGGCCGGCGAACAGTGGCAGCACGCCGACGCCCCTGACGACGCTGGCATCGCGCATCTTCACGCCCATCCAGCCGTCGCCACGGAACACGCTGGCAGCGCGCACCGGCACGATGCGTGGAAGCTCGATGCTGGAGCCATCCACGACGCGCCGTGCGTCACCGCCGGTAGCCTGCGTCAGCGGTTTCAGCATGTCGGTTGTGGAGGTAACTTCCGAAAACTCCTTCGGGTTGGTCGGGCCGACATTGATCAGCGCTTTCAGCGTGCCATCGGTTGCCTGCCACAGGCCGAGTTCGTTGGCGGGGATCGTCGAGCGCCATGTTCCGGGCTCGCTTTGGCTCAAGGTCAGCTCGCGCGTGGCGCCGGCGGGTGACGTCACCGTCACCGGCGTCACGCTGTCCGCCATGGTCTGGCGCAGCACCACGAGGTCTTTTCCCTGGACTTGCAGACGCAACGCCTCTTCGTCGAGGTCGGGCTGCTTCATCAGCCAATGCGACGTTCGCCGCAGCAGGTCGAGATGCGGCCCGCCGCCCTCATAGCCGCGCGCCCACAACCAGATGTGGTCCGTCAAGAGCAACGCGACGCGGCCCTCGCCAAATCGCGACAGCAGCAGCAGCGGTTTGCCGTCGGCGCCGGTCATGACGGGAGCGCCAGTTGCATTGCGCGTCTCGACGGTGCGAAAGAACCGGCTCCAGTGCGGCGGCTCGGTGCCCGAGCCTTCCAGCCCGCGCGTCACCGGATGACGTTTGCCGGCGTCGCTGAGGTGCGCGTAGTACGGTTTCTCGGTGACGCCTACGGGTTCTGCCGGCAGCACCGAATCCAGCGGCGTGCGCCAGATGCTGGTGGTCGAAGCGTAATCGGGACCCGCCGATACCAGCACCGCGCCGCCGCCGCGCACGTAGCGCGCGATGTTGTCGAAATACGCGATCGGCAGCACGCCCTGGCGGGCGTAGCGGTCGAAGATGATCAACTGGAATTCGTTGATGTGCTGCTGAAACAATTCGCGGGTCGGAAACGCGATCAGCGACAATTCGTTGATCGGCGTGCCATCCTGCTTTTCCGGCGGGCGCAAAATCGTGAAATGCACGAGATCGACGCTGGCGTCGGATTTCAGCAGGTTGCGCCAGGTGCGCTCTCCGGAATGCGGCTCGCCGGAGACCAGCAGCACCCGCAATTTGTCGCGCACCCCGTCGATCGCAACCACAGCGCGGTTGTTGACCTGCGTCAGTTCGTTATCGAGCGGAGACGCCTCGATCTCGACGATGTTCGGCCCGGCGTGTTTGATATCGACATCGATGTTGACGGTCTGACCGCTGAGGACGGTGCGTTCGTTGATCACTTCGCCGTCGCGGCGCACCACGACTTTGGCGCGCTCACCGCTGACGCCCTGATCGTCCAGCCGGTAGGTGATGGTCTGGACCTGTCCGACGATGCCGAAACGGGGCGCTGCGGAAATCGCAATGCGCCGGTCGCGTTCGTCCTTGCGCCCGGTGATCAGGGCATGCACCGGGGCCTGAAATCCAAGCGCGGCGGCGTTGGCGGGAATGTCATGTACCCGCCCGTCGGTGATCAGGAAGGCGCCGGCGACGCGATCGATCGGAACGTCAGACAGCGCCGACTGAAGCGCGCCGAACAATCTGGTGCCATCGGTTTCGCCGTCGGCCTGGCCGGCTTCGACGACCCGCACCTCCAATCCCTTGATCTTTTTGAGGCTGTCGACCAGCGCCTCCTGCGCTTGCGCGGTTTCGCGGGTGCGCGAGCCGAAATTCTGGCTCGGGCTCCTGTCGATCACGACCGCGGCTACCGAGGACAACGGCTCGCGGTCCTCGCGGGTAAACGATGGATTGGCCAATGCCAGCAGGATGAGCGCCAGCGCCGTCACGCGCACCGCCGCGCCGCGTGCCCGCCCCAGCAGCAGCAATACCGCGATCACAACGATGGCGGCAGCCGCGAGCCAAAGCACCAGCGAGGGGACCAGTGGTGTAAACGCGATGCCATACTGCATGCCGCCGCTCCTACTGTCCGAGCCGTTCGATCAGAGCCGGCGCGTGCACCTGGTCGGCCTTGTAGTTTCCGGTCAGCGTATACATCACGATGTTGACGCCGGCGCGGAAGGCGAATTCGCGCTGCCGGGGCTCGCCCGGCGTAAGCGGCAGCATGGGCTGGCCGTCGGGACGCAGCGCCCATGCGCCGGCAAGATCGTTGGAGGTGATGATAATCGGCGAGACGCCGTCGCCGCCGCGGGCCGGCCGCGATGCTGCCGCCTCGTCATCGTCATCGCGCGGCAAGGTCTCAACCCAGGTCTGGCCCGTGTTAAACCGGCCGGGAAAATCGCGCAGCAGATAGAACGTCTTGGTCAGTACGTGTTCGCGTGGCACCGGTTCCAGCTCGGGAACGTCAAGCGAGGAGAGAATGTTGCGCAACGCCAGCATGCCCGGCGTCTGCGATGCGCCGGCTTCTCCCGGCGGCGCCTCGATGGCATCGCGGGTATCGAACAGCACGGTGCCGCCCTGTTTCATGTAGGCGTCGATACGGTTGATGGCGTCTTGCGGCGGCTTCGGTGCTCCCGGCATGACCGGCCAGTAGATCAGCGGGAAGAATGCCAGCTCATCATGCGCCGGATCGACGCCGACGGGGTCGCCGGCCTCCAACGCCGTGCGTTGCGCCAGGAACAAGGTCAGTCCGGACATCCCCGCCTTGACGATGGAATCCACGTCGGCGTTGCCGGTGACGACATAAGCCAGCCGGGTTTGCGAGACCGCCTTGATGGCGAATTCGTCGTTGCTGTCGGCGCGGGACGGCGATGGGGCGGCCAACATCGTGGACATCAGAAGCGCGAACGCCAATGCAACCGTAGCCGCGCGCCGCCTCAGCAACCCCGCGATCCCGGCGCCGAGCAGAGCGACGATGATTGCGTCGACCAGGAACAATGCCAATGACGACGACAGCAGCATGCCGCGCAGATCGCGCGGTTCGGCGTTGGTGTAGCTGGCATGACGCGCGCGCAAGGCCGAAGTATCCAGCGGCGCGATGCGGTCCGCCGCCGCCAGCGTGTTCACCGCGAGCGGACCATCGGCCGGGCCATAGAATCCGGGCGGATGATCTGGTGTCGCGCGATCCCGGAAGTCTGCGGGCATTGGCTTTGCGGTCGAGGGCGGCGGTCCGAACGCGCCGAAGCCATCGAGCGTGCGCAGCGGCGCTACCGTTTCGACCTTCGCTTCGCTTGCAACGCCCGCGCCCGGATTGGACGTGTAGCCGGACATATCGACGATCCGCCTCAGCATCTCGACGAAGCTGCCGGACATCGGCAGATCGGACCAGCGCATGTCGGCGCTGACATGAAACAGGCTTACCACGCCCTTGCCGCGATGTTCGCCCGTCACCAGCGGTGTTCCATCCTCCAGCGAAGCCCAGCTTTTGGTCGCCAGCACCGCATCCGGTTCGGCGAGCACCTGCCGGTTGACGGTGATGTCCTTTGGCACGGCAAGACCGGCGAACGGTCCATCGGCCGCGAACGATGCCATGTGCTGCGGCTTTTCCCAGGTCAGACTGCCGCCGAGGCTGCGCCCGCCGCGGCGCAGTTTTACCGGCACCAGGTCGTCGTCGGCCTGCGCCAGGCGCGGGCCGGCAAAACGCACCAGCACCCCGCCTTGCTCGATCCACGCGGCTATACGCTCGCGAATTTCGGGCGACAGCGTGCCGACATCCGCCAGCACCATCATCGGCAGCTTCTGGTCGAGAAACTGGGTAATGGCCTGTTGCGGTGCGCCACGATCGCCCAGCCGCACATCGGCGAACGGCGCCAGTGCGCGGGTGAGATAGAACGTCGAGGCCAGCAGAGGCTGCGCGGTATCGTTGGTCGATCCGCTGACGATGCCGATCGCGCGCCGCCGCCATCGCTTGTCGAGCAGTTGTACCGCGCCGGCGGATCGCTCGCCCGATATTTCAAGCCGCGCGATGTCATTGCGCAGTTCAACCGGAAGATCGAAGGCGGCTTCGGTCTCGCGCGCCTGCGGCGCAAAGGTGTAGCGGGCTTCGCCGATCGGTGAACCCTTGGCGTCGATGGCGCGGACAACGCCTGCGGCAACGCCGCCATCGGCGCGCAGCACCTTCACGGTCATCTTTGCCGCCGCGTTTTCCGCTGCGGCCAGAGCGAGCGGCGGCGGGGTGCCGCCCTCAAAAATCGTCAATGCACGATCCCCGATCGTTTTGCTCAAGCCTTGGAGAAATTCCGGTCCGCGCCCGGTATCGACGCCATCCGACAGCCAGGCGATCTCGCAGTCGCCGGTCGCCTTGAGGAAACGCTCGATCGCGGGGAGGGTTTCAACCCGCTCGATCGAATAAGGTTTTGGCGAAAGCTGGCGCAACGCCACCCGCGCGGTGCCGCCCGGCATCAAGGTGATGTCACGCGCGGGCTCGGACAGCGGAACGAGGGCAACGCCGCGCCGGTCGTTGTCGGCAGTCGCAATCAATTCGTCCGCGGCCTTGATCCGGGCCTCCCAGCTGGAAGCTGCGCTCCAGCCGTCGTCGAGAAGGATCACCAGCGGCGCGCGGGAGCCGGCAAGGCCGGTTGGCGGATTCCAGATCGGTCCCGCGGCCGCTAAAATCACCAGCGCGGCGGCCAGCAGGCGCAATGCCGTCAGCCACCATGGCGTGCGCGAGGGGGTTTCTTCCTTGGGCGTGATGTCGAACAATAGCCGCGTCGGCGGGAACTCGACGCGCCGCGGCCGCGGCGGCATCACCCGCAACAGCCACCACAGCACGGGCAGGCTCAACAGGCCCAGCAGCAAGAGCGGTTCGGCGAAAGAGAGAGGCAGGCCAGCGATCATGCGCTTCGCCCCGCTTTGACGGTCGCGGTGCGTGCGCTTCCCTTGCTCACCATCATGCCGTTGTGCAGGAACAGCAGCAGCTCGGCGGCCGAGCGGCTGGTGGTGTGGGTCGAAAACAGCCAGTCGAGCTTGCTGGTCTCGCCACGGATCTGGTCGCGATGAAGCGCCACCCGCGCGACATAGTCGCCGACCCATCTTTCCGCGCGGCCCGCGGTGATAACGCTGCCGTCTTCCGGTTCGACGAACTCGATACGGCCGGAATAGGGGAAACTTTCTTCAGCCGGATCGACGATCTGGACCAGCGTGCCGTGCGCGCCGGATGCCGACAATCCGGCAAGCATGGTCCTGATCTCAGTGATAGGCGACCAGAAATCCGACAGCACCACGATCTCGGCCAGCGCCGACGGCACAAACGACGGCGGCAGGCTCAAACGGGCGTCGTCGTCGTGCAGCATCGCCTGCGCCATCTTGTCGATCACGTTGCCGCTCGCGGTCGGGTTCAACAGGCCGGGTATGCCGACGCGCTCGCCGCCCGCGACCAGGAGTTCGGCGAGCGCGAACGTCACGATCAAAGCGCGTTCCAGCTTGCTGTCGCGCGACTGCTTCGATGCAAACGCCATCGACGGCGAACGGTCCGGCCACAGCCACACCGTGTGCGCGGCTTCCCATTCCTGCTCGCGGACATAAAGATGATCGTCGCGCGCCGAGCGCCGCCAGTCGACGCTCTGTGACGGCTCGCCCGAGACGAAGCGGCGGTATTGCCAGAAACTTTCTCCCGCGCCGGCGCGCCGCCGTCCGTGCAGGCCATGAATGACATTGGCGGCGATGCGGCGAGCTTCAAGCACGAGACGGGGCAGCGATGCGGCGAGCGTTCGGCTTTCGCCATCGGCACGTCGGATTGCTGTGATCTCCCTACCTGCGTGCTTGGTCTCTGCGGCCATCAACCAATCCGCGTCTTCAATTGCCTGATCACGTCGGGAATGGTGCGGCCCTCGGCGCGCGCGGAGAACGTCAGCGCCATGCGGTGCTTGAGGATGGGCTCGGCCAGGTCGAGCACATCGTCGATCGAGGGCGCCAGGCGGCCGTCGAGTAACGCGCGCGCGCGAACCGCCAGCATCAGCGACTGGCTGGCGCGGGGGCCCGGTCCCCAGGCAATCAGCTTGCCGGCCTCGCCGCCTTCCGGACCCGGACGCGCGGAGCGTACCAGCGAGAGGATCGCCTCCACCACGGAATCGCCGACGGGCAGGCGCCGCACCAACCGTTGCGCGGTGATAAGGATTTCGGCGTTCATGGCGGCCTTGGCAAGGGTGGCTTCCGCGCCGGTGGTTTCGAACAGGATGCGGCGCTCGGCGTCGCGATCCGGATAGTCGACGTCGATCTCCATCAGAAAGCGATCGAGCTGCGCCTCCGGCAGCGGGTAGGTGCCTTCCTGCTCCAGCGGATTTTGCGTCGCCAGCACATGAAACGGCTTCGGCAGATCGTGGCGCGCGCCCGCCACCGTGATGTGCTGTTCCTGCATGGCCTGCAGCAACGCGGACTGGGTGCGCGGACTGGCGCGATTGATTTCGTCGGCCATCAGGAGCTGGGCGAACACCGGACCGGAGATGAAGCGGAACGACCGCTTCCCGGAACTGCTCTCGTCCAGGACCTCGGCGCCCAGAATGTCCGACGGCATCAGGTCCGGCGTGAACTGGATGCGCTTGGCATCTAGCCCCAGCGTAATACCCAGGGTTTCGACCAGCTTGGTCTTGGCGAGGCCAGGCACGCCGATCAGAAGCGCGTGACCGCCGGACAGGATCGTCACCAGGGTATTTTCAATCACCCGGTCCTGACCGAAGATGACGGTGGAGATCGCATCTTTCGCCGCGCGGATTTGACCGGCGACCTGTTCGGCCGAACGGACGATCACGTCCTCGAGTTTTTCGACACTGTCTGCGCCAGCCATTTCGTTCTCCTTAGTCCGGCTCCTTGGCTGAAAACGCCGCCGATTGCGTCGTCATGCCATGAAACCCCATGCTAAACTTATGCGAAGGGCATGTATTCGTTGAGTTAAACTATCCCCACATTATCGGTATTTCGGGGTATGAACGGCATCACGATGTGGCGACTTGACCCGAGGATTTCACCCGGGGAACTGGTCTAAAGACGTGCACCAATTGTGCCAAACCGAGGCGATCAAACTCAGGACAAACAATGGCGAAGCAAGGGCGGACCACCAATCAGGGCCTCGAAGGGCTGACCGCTGCCGTCAGGGACGCTGCGAACGCCAGCCCCGCCGCCAAGGGGTTGCCCCCGGTGCATTTGTGGAATCCGCCGTTCTGCGGCGATCTCGACATGCGAATCGCCAGCGATGGTACGTGGTTCTACATGGGGACGCCAATCGGGCGGCCCGCTTTGGTCCGGCTGTTTTCGACCATCCTCAAGCGCGAGGGCGGCAAGCACTTTCTCGTTACTCCGGTCGAGAAGGTCGGCATCCGCGTCGACGATGCGCCGTTTCTTGCGGTCGAGATGCTCAAGGAGAAGGATAGTCGAGGCCGGGTGCTGCGCTTCCGAACCAATGTCGACGACTGGGTGGCTTGCGATTCCTCCCACCGGTTGCGCTTCGAGGCGGCCGCCGACGGGGGCCTCACGCCCTATCTTCACGTTCGCGCCGACCTGTGGGCCAAGGTGACCCGGGCGCTTTACTACGATCTGGTTGACATGGGAGAGGAGCGGGTGGTCGATGGTCGCCCAATGTTTGGAATCACATCGTCAGGCGAATTTTTTGCGATGGCGGATGCGGAGCAGGTGAGGGGCGCGCTTTGAACGAGCCGATGCTGAAAACGGACCCGGCTGCGATCAGCTCAGCGGAGTTTTTCGATCGGGCTCGCGCGCGATTGCGTTTCGACGTTCCGCCGGGCCTGGTCGACCCTGACATCATTCCACGGAGTGGCGATCAGGGCACCGATCGCATGCTGGAGATCATCGCCCGCGAACAGCCGGTTCGGCCCGCGGCGGTGTTGATCCCGGTGGTGGACCATCCGCAGCCGACCGTGCTGTTGACGCAGCGCGCCGTGCATCTCAACGATCACGCCGGCCAGATTTCCTTCCCCGGCGGCAAGATCGATGCGACCGACGCCTCACCGCTGGCAGCCGCGTTACGCGAGGCCGAGGAAGAAATCGGTCTGCGGCGGCAATTCATCGATCCGATCGGCTATCTCGATCTGTACGCAACCAGTTTCGGATTTCGCATCCTGCCGACGGTGGCGCGGGTAAAACCGGGCTTTAAACTGCGCATCAATCACGCCGAAGTAGACGATACGTTCGAGGTCCCGCTGGCATTCCTGATGGATCCGGCCAATCATCAGGTGCACAGCAAGGAATTCCGCGGCATGGAGCGCTCGTATTACGCCATGCCGTTCGCGGAACGTTATATCTGGGGTGCGACCGCGGGAATCCTGCGCGTGCTGTATGAGCGGATCTGTCTGCCATGATCAGACCGGCCTTCACGGAGATCGGAATTTTCCTGATCCCGTTCGCGGTCTACGCGCTGTTTTTGATCGCGACACGCTCCGGACTGTTGGTGCAGTCGTCATGGCCGGTGCATATCATCGCCAAACTGGCGCTTGGCTCGCTGCTGCTTGTGATCGTCAGTTTCATTTTGCTCGCGCATTTTTCCGGGGCGCCGCCGGATTCGACCTATATTCCCGCCCATATCGAGAACGGCAAGTTCGTTCCCGGAGTTGAAAAATGACTGATGCGCGCGTGCTCGACGACGCGCCCTGGCTCAAATCCGGTCCGACCGCCCGCGTGCTGCAATTGCTTGATGGCAACGGCGAGCAAGCGCGCGTGGTCGGCGGCGCGGTCCGCAACGCGCTCTTGAAGATTCCGACCGGCGATATCGATATCGCGACCACTGCCTTGCCCGCCGAGGTGATCCGCCGCGCCAAGGCGGCCGGCATCAAGAGCGTCCCGACCGGCATTGAGCACGGCACCGTGACGCTGGTGGTCGATGGCCAGCCGTTCGAGGTCACCACCTTGCGCGAGGATACCGAGACGTTCGGCCGCAAGGCCAGGGTCGCATTCGGCCGCGACTGGGTTCGCGATGCGGAGCGGCGCGACTTCACCATCAACGGCCTGTCGGTCGACGCCGATGGCGTCGTGCACGATCATGTCGGCGGCCTCGACGATATCTTTGCCAAACGCGTGCGCTTCATCGGCGATCCGAACCAGCGCATCGCTGAGGACTATCTGCGCATCCTCAGGTTCTTCCGCATTCACGCCGCCTATGGCGCAGGTGAACCCGATCGCGCCGGATATCTCGCCTGCATTGCCGCGCGCGCGGGCCTTGCGAGCCTCTCCGCCGAACGCGTGCGCATGGAAATGCTCAAGCTGATGGTCGCGCAGGGTGCGGTCGGCGCGATCACGGCGATGGCGGATGGCGGCTTGCTGCTGCCGATTTTCGGCGGCGTCGCCTATACTCGGACCATTTGGGGCGATGATATCGGCGGAGCACTTGCTTGGGCTGAAGCCGGACCCGGTGCGCCGCCTCGGCGCGCTCGCGGTCGCCGTCACCGAGGACGCCAAGCGGGTTGCGATGCGCTTGCGGCTGACCAATGCCGAAACCAAAGCGCTGGATTCCATGGGCCATCGCTGGTGGCGGCTCGCCGGCATGGACGAGGCGACCGCGCGGCGGCGGCTCTATCGGCTCGGCGCCGACCGCTACCGCGACCGGCTGATGCTGGCCTGGGCGCGGGCGGGAGGGGATACCGATTCCGCGCATTGGCGCGAGCTTGCCACCTTGCCGGAGCGCTGGAGCGCGCCGAAATTCCCGTTGAAGGCGGCCGATTTCATCGCGCGCGGAGTTGCCGAAGGCCCGGTGCTCGGCCGTGTGCTGGCGTTGGCGGAAGACGCGTGGCTGGCGGCGGATTTCCCTCTGGATGAGGTCGCGCTTAAAGCCATTGCCGACCAGACCGTGGCCCGTTTCACCCGCGATCATCGACTGTGAGTATTATTTCCGGCTTCGCCGATATCTCGCTGTTGCAACTGTTGCTGGTTGCATGCGTCGCGCTGTTTGCCGCCGTTGTCGGCGGCCTGGCCGGCTACGGCACCGGCGCGTTGATGCCGCTGGTTCTGGTGCCCCTGATCGGCGCCGAACCGGTGGTGCCGATCATCGCCATCTCCT
The DNA here is from genome assembly GCA_963761395.1 of uncultured Alphaproteobacteria bacterium. Lineage (GTDB taxonomy): Bacteria > Pseudomonadota > Alphaproteobacteria > Rhizobiales > Xanthobacteraceae > Bradyrhizobium. Next base: position 75,277 of record CAVXHU010000014.1, on the reverse strand, counting down.
CGATCTTCACCAATCTCAGCCGCTTCACCGCCTATCTTCGTTATGCCGACCGCCGCCGCGCGCTGATCGTGATTTCGGCGGCTGCGTTCACCACCGGGCTCGGCGCTTATGGCTATACCCGGCTCACAAATGCCGGCGCGGCGCTGGTGATCGGCGCCATGCTGATATCGAGCGTGCCGCTGCGCCGTTTGCTTAAGCGCCGCGACATCAAAATCGGCGACACCGGGCTCGCCGCCGGCGCGGTCGGCTACGGCGTCGTGGTTGGCGGCACCGTGGGTGCGGGCGTGATCCTGCTGTCGCTGTTGATGGCGGCGGGCCTCGAGGGCGCGGCCGTGATCGCCACCGACGCCATGATCTCGGTCGTCATCAGCATTATCAAGATTTCCGTGTTCGGCCTGGCGGGCGTCGTCACCGCGCAGGTGCTGGCCTTTGCCCTTCTGATCGGCGCCGTAGCGCTGCCCGGGGCATTTTTTGCCAGGGCCTTCGTCGAGCGCATGCCGGTACATATTCACACCGCGATCCTCGACGTCGCCGTGATCGCAGGCGGTGTGGTCATGATTTCAGCGGCGCTGGGTCACTGACGAAAATCAGTGGTTCTGGTTCGTCGCCGTCCTGATCGGCAAGCACCTTGTGCTGAATATGTCGCGCAGAATCGGCACGTTACAAACAAAGCCGACCGGCCGGTACTTCACCCGGATTCTCTCCATTTGAAACAGCGCCAGGCTTGTGAATGCGTTGAGCCGCCGGGCCAAATTATCAAGTTCAGTGCTGACCTGGCTTGCCTCGGTCAAGATTTGATTTTCTTTGGTCTTGTCACGGTCGCTCTTCGCCGCCCAATCCCGCACCGCCTCAAGTCGATCATGTGCGGCTTCGAAGCAATAGTGCATCGTCAGCACATGATGCTTGGCGCTATACCAATATATCCTTGTCGCACGTTTGACGTTCTTGCTGGCGCAGATCCTGGTAAACGCTCTATCCGGGGTTATTTCCGCGTCGTCATATTGTTTTCCACCCGCGGCGCAAAAGTCTTCATCCGACGTCTCTTCGACGGGTTTGTTTTTGGCATTTACATCTCCGAACCGCGGAAAATTGGATTTATCGGAGCAGTTGAAATCATAGTCGCGCAGCAATGATCGAGTCAGCGGATCGTCGTCTACGTTCCGCTTCCCCGCCGGATCGCGGTAGGTGTCGCTGGCCCAGTCGATGTAGATTTCGGCTTTTCGGGCGAGCAGGTCGACATTTTCGCGAAGCGTGGTCCACGCCTTTTCGTAGATTTCGGAAACATGTTGCGCGTTTATGGTGCTGAGGGCCTTGTCGCTCGCGTCGGATTTGTCTCTGACGGCACGCGTGAAATCGGCGTAGAGAATTTGCTGGAGCGCCTGCATTTCGGCAAATGCATTTGAAACATCCGTGAAAGTGGCCGTCGCTCCGGCCATGTCTTCCTTGGCCTGGGTGCTCACCTTTTCCTGATAGGCATTGAGGTATTGGAAATAACCGCCGAAGAAACTGGTCAGCAACGTCACGATCGCCAACCCTTTGGCGACAGAGAACTGGCTGTCCCAGGACTTGATCCGCTCCCACAAGCTCGGAGCTTTTATCGGACCTTTTAGATGTCCGTCCGGCCCTTGCGGCGAGGTGCCCGCGCCATCCGGTGGCATCGACGATCCTTCCGTTCAATGGAGCGGACGAACCTATCACTATCTGAGATTGTAGTCACGGCCATTTCACTTCCGGCGGCATCGACGACAGGATCGACTCCACATTGCCACCGGTTTTCAGCCCGAAGATGGTGCCGCGGTCGTAGAGCAGATTGAATTCGACGTAACGACCGCGCCGGATCAGTTGCTCCTCGCGGTCATCGGCGCTCCATGATGCGCCAAAATTGCGCCTGACAAGTTTGGGATAAATTTTAAGGAATGCGCGGCCGACGTCCTGGGTGAAGGCGAGGTCGGCGTCCCAGTCGCCGCTGTCGTGCCAGTCGTAAAAAATGCCGCCGATGCCGCGCGCTTCCCGGCGATGCGGAAGATAGAAATATTCGTCGCACCATTTCTTGTACTTTTCGTAAGGCGCGATGGCGGCGTGAGCATCGCAGGCGGCCTGCATCGCTTGATGAAAAGCAACCGCGTCGGGGTCATCCTGGGTCCGCCGCCGGTCGAGCACCGGCGTTAGATCCGCGCCGCCGCCAAACCACGCTTTGGTGGTGACGACGAAGCGGGTGTTCATGTGCACCGCCGCTACGTTGGGATTGCGTGGATGCGCGATCAGCGAAATGCCCGACGCCCAGAAGGCGGGATCGTCGGCGGCGCCCGGAATCTGCGCGCGGAATTCCGGCGCGAATTCGCCATACACCGTCGAGCAATGCACGCCGACCTTCTCGAACATCCGTCCGCGCATGACAGACATCACGCCGCCGCCGCCGGGCTGGCCGGTATGGTCGGTGCGATCCCAGGGAGTGCGCACGAAGCGCCCCGCGCTCCCGGGATAGAGCGATACCGGCGCGTCGTCTTCCAGCTTCTCGAAGGCTGAGCAAATGTCATCGCGCAGGCTTTCGAACCAGGCCCGCGCCCGCGTTTTGCGATCTTCGATCACGGACATGTCCATCTCGCGGTGCCTAACCCTGCCTGCCGATTGCGGAACTGGTTTGCCGCAGCGCCTCACCCAATGCCATCGCCGCCGCCATCGCAACGTTGAGCGAGCGCAGACCCGGCTCAATCGGGATCACCAGCCGCGCGTCGGCTGCGGCAACGACGTCGTCGGGAACGCCAGCGGATTCGCGCCCGAACAGCAAGATGTCGGCCGCGCCATAACGATACTCAAGATAGGAGCTCACGCCCTTGGTCGTGAACAGGATCAGCCGGTAACCCTTGTCGTTACGCCATTGCTCGAATTTTGACCACGAGTCGTGACGCATGATGCTGACCTGGTCGAGATAATCCATGCCGGCGCGGCGGAAGTGCCGGTCGGACACCGGAAAACCGGCGGGTTCGATGATATGGGCTGCCACGTTGAGGCACGCGCAGAGACGAAGAATCGTTCCGGTGTTCTGGGGGATGTCGGGCTGAAAAAGCGCAATCTGCATTTGTGACGGCCCCTCGGGTCCCCCATGAAATGTTTGAATAAATCATCGCTCCGCGCGGATTTAGTGCATTGCACGCAGATGAGCCGATAGCGGGCTTGCGCTCGTCCGGCAAGGGTGCCAATAGAACGATTCTGGACTGCTTGTTCCGCCCGATTGGCTGGAAAAAGTGGTCTTTCTGCCGCCGCGGGGGTCGCGGGCGCCGGCAGCCTCCCCGGTCCGTCCATGCGTTGCCTGGGGTGGTTCCACCGGCTGCAGCTGAGAAAGGGTTTGGAATCGTGACGACAGCGTCTTCGGCGGATCATCCGACACGCCGTGATTTCCTCTTTGTTGCAACGGGATCCGCTGCTGCGGTTGGTGGAGTGGCCACGCTCTGGCCGTTCATTTCCCAGATGAATCCGGACGCCTCGACGATTGCGGCCGGCGCCCCGATCGAAGTCGATCTTGCGCCGATTGCCGAAGGGCAGGACATCAAGGTGTTCTGGCGGGGCAAGCCGATCTACATCATGAACCGCACCAAGAAGCAGATCGACGAGGCCCGCAGCGTGCCCGTCTCGAGCCTTCCCGATCCGCAGAGCGACCAGGCCCGGGTCAAGGAGGGCCACGACCAGTGGCTGGTCGTGATCGGCATCTGCACCCATCTCGGCTGCATCCCGATCGCCCATGAGGGCAATTACGACGGCTTCTTCTGCCCCTGCCATGGTTCGCAATACGACTCCTCCGGTCGCATTCGCCAGGGACCAGCGCCGGCCAACCTGGCGGTGCCGCCCTACCAATTCGTTTCCGCTAGCAAAATCCAGATCGGCTGAGCCTTGGATCGATATCCGAGAGCTTGAGCCCGTCGCGTCGTCTTACTCCCCAGGGATCGCATCATGAGCGGACCATCCGACTACCAGCCGACCAATCCCACCCTGCGCTGGATTGAACGGCGTCTGCCGATTATGGGTCTTATGCACTCCTCGTTCGTGGCCTATCCGACGCCGCGCAACCTGAACTACTGGTGGACCTTCGGCGCCATCCTTTCGATGATGCTCGGGGTGATGATCCTCAGCGGCGTGATCCTGGCGATGCACTACACGCCGGAGGCCACCATGGCCTTTCGATCGGTCGAAAGCATCGTGCGCGACGTGAACTACGGCTGGCTGTTGCGCAACATGCACGCCAGCGGCGCCTCGATGTTCTTTCTGGCCGTTTACATCCACATGTTCCGCGGGCTGTATTACGGCTCGTACAAGGAGCCGCGCGAAATCCTGTGGATTCTCGGCGTCATCATCTACCTCTTGATGATGGCGACGGGATTCTTGGGCTACACGCTGCCCTGGGGGCAGATGAGTTTCTGGGGCGCTACCGTCATCACCAACCTGTTCTCCGCCATTCCCTATTTCGGCGAGAGCATCGTAACCCTGCTGTGGGGCGGCTACTCGGTCGGCAATCCGACGCTGAACCGTTTCTTCTCGCTGCATTATCTTTTGCCGTTCGTGATCGTCGGCGTGGTGGTGCTGCACGTCTGGGCGCTGCACGTTGCGGGTCAGAACAATCCGGCCGGCGTCGAGGCAAAGACCGAAAAAGACACCGTGGCGTTCACGCCTTACGCAACCATCAAGGATCTGTTCGGCAGCTGTTGCTTCTTGATCTTGTTCGCGTGGTTCATCTTCTACATGCCGAATTATCTCATGGAGGCGGACAATTATATCCCGGCCAATCCCGGCGTGACGCCCGCGCATATCGTGCCGGAGTGGTACTATCTGCCGTTCTACGCGATGCTTCGCAGTATTCCGAACAAGCTCGCCGGCGTGGTCGTGATGTTCTCCTCGATCCTGATACTGGCGTTCCTGCCGTGGCTCGACACCGCGAAGACCAAATCATGCAAGTATCGTCCGCTTGCCAAGCAGTTCTTCTGGATGTTCGTCGTCGTCGGGGTGCTGCTTGGCTGGCTCGGTGGCAAACCGCCGGAAGGCATCTATGTGATCGCTTCGCGTATCCTGACCTTCTGCTACTTCGCCTATTTCCTGATCGTATTGCCGCTGTTGAGCCGGATCGAAAAGCCGAGGCCTGTTCCGAATTCGATCGCCGACGACGTGCTGGCGAAAACCGGAAGCAGGTCGGCGCCGATGGTGTCCACGGTGATCATGCTGGCAGTCGCCGGCGCGCTGTTCGCCGGAAGCGCGCAAAACGCCCGCGCCGAGGACCAGGAAGTGCCGCCATCGCAGAAATGGTCGTTCTCCGGTCCCTTCGGAAAGTACGATCGCGGGGCGTTGCAGCGCGGCTTAAAGGTCTACAAGGAAGTCTGCTCGGCCTGCCACTCGCTTTCGTATATCGCGTTTCGCAATATCGCCGATCCCGGCGGTCCCGGGTATTCCGAAGCGCAGGCGACAGCGTTCGCATCCGACTACAAGATCAAGGACGGCCCGAACGACCAGGGCGAAATGTTCGAGCGGCCCGGCCGGCCCGCCGATTACTTTCCCTCGCCATTCCCGAACGAGCAGGCTGCGCGCGTCGCCAATGGCGGCGCATTGCCACCCGACCTGTCCCTGATCACCAAGGCGCGCTCCTACGAGCGCGGCTTCCCGAGATTCGTGTTCGACTTTTTCACGCAGTTTCAGGAACAGGGCCCGAACTACGTCGATGCCATATTGCAGGGCTTCGAGGAAAAGCCGCCGGCCGGCGTCACCATCCCCGAGGGCTCCTACTACAACAAATATTTTCCGGGCCATGCCATCAAGATGCCGAAGCCGCTCAGCGACGGCCAGGTCACGTTTGACGATGGCTCGCCGGCAACGGTGGCGCAATACGCCAAGGACGTCACCACGTTCCTGATGTGGACCGCGGAGCCGCACATGGAGGCCCGCAAGCGGCTGGGGCTGCAGGTGTTAGTGTTCCTGATCCTGTTCACGGGATTGATGTACTTCACCAAGAAGAAGGTCTGGGCCGACGCGCACTGACTAGTCTCCCTCGCCCCGCGCTTGCGAGGAGCCGCTTCGGGTGAGGCTGCTCTTGTTGGTTGCGGAAATGCACGTGCATATGCGATGCCAACGGGCGCGTCGAATCCGCGCACCCGAGATCGACATCTGCGATGTGATCCGACCGCGCCCCGCAGGCGGAGGCGAGGTGCATAGCATCCTCGCAACGACGGCGCGAGTCCGATTGCATCCTGACCGCACAGCGGACAAAATAGCCGTCAGTCGATCACGCTCAAGAAACCGTCGGAGGAACCATGGGTACCAGCATCTCGTTCAAGCGCCCGGACGGCAAGGACGCCAGCGGCTATCTCGTCAACGCCGACCGCGGCAACGCGCCGGGCGTGGTCGTGATCCAGGAATGGTGGGGGCTTTCGGAACAGATCAAGGGATTGTGCGAGCGCTTCGCGCTGGCCGGCTTCGACGCGCTGGCGCCCGATCTCTACAACGGCAAGGTGGTGCCGTATCACGACATGGACGCCGCCGCCAAAGAAATGAACTCGCTGGATTTCATCGACGCCACCACGCAGACCGTGCGCGGCGCCGTGCAATATCTTGGCAAGAACGGCGCCAAGGTCGGCCTGACCGGCTTCTGCCTCGGCGGCGCGGTGACCATCATCGGCGCCGCCAAAATTCCCGAGCTGACCGCGGGCGTCGTATTCTACGGCATTCCGCCGGAGCAGGCAGCAAAGCCGGCGGACGTCAAAATCCCGCTGCAGGCCCATTTCGCCAACAAGGACGACTGGTGCACGCCGCAGCTGGTCGATGGCTTCGAGAAGGCCATGAAGACGGCCGGCAAATCGCTCGAGCTTTTTCGCTATGACGCCGAACACGCCTTCGTCAACGAGCAGCGGCAATCGGTGCACGATCGCAAGGCCGCCGAACTGGCCTGGGACCGCGCCACCGGGTTTTTCAAGAAGCATCTGGGGTGAGTTAGCAAAACTCTATGCCGTCGTCCCGGCCAAGCGAAGCGCGAGCCGGGACCCATAACCACCGGCGTATCGATTCTAGAAAGAGCTGGAGTAGCTATTCGATGTAACTACCAACATCGGTGGTTATGGGTCCCCGCTTTCGCCGGGACGACATGGCTTGTTAGGCGCCAGCCTTGCCGACCCCATCCCACCACGGACAGGTGCCCGGCATCAGCTTGTAATTGCCGTCCATGACCTGAACCGGCGCGCGCAGGCCGGCGGCCGCCGCGCGCATTCGCATCTCGCGCGCCACTTCGCGGTCGGCCGGCGGCAGCCAGACGCGTTCATGCCCCCACAGGCTCGGGCCGTCCTGCAGTTCGAAGGCTCGCCAGGTCGAGGGATCGATCTCGCGGCCGCCCCAGCCGCACTCGATCATGAACGATGACGGCGTCTTGGCATAAAACGAAGTCATGAGGTCGTTGGTGTGACGGCCCAGCGTGACGCTGACACGCTCGGGCTCGCTCAAGGCGACGTCGTAGGACTGGCCGACATCGTCGAGCGAAAACAGCTCCACCATCAAATGATGCATGCCGTTCTTGCCGGTCTCGATCAGAGCGAGGCTGTGATGCCGCGCGTTGATGTGAAAGAAGTAGGCGCGAAACGGCTTTTGCATGTAGTCGCTGAGCCCGAAGCCGAGCAGGTCTGAGTAGAACGGCATCACCGCGTCGATGTTTTCAACCGTCAGCACGGCGTGTCCAAGGCCGAGCGGACCGGTGCGGAAACCGGAAATCGAACGGCCGGGACTGAACGGGGTATCGTCGATCTCGGCGCCGTAAAATGCCTCGAGGCGATTGCCTGCCGGATCGTGAAACGAAATCAGGCCGCGAACGCGTCTGCTGTCTGCGAGCGCCTGCGGCTCGGCTGTTACATCGACTTCGGCTTGTTCGAGCCGGGCCGCGAGCGCGTCCAGCGCCGCCGCATCGGTGACCTCCCAGCCGAAGAAGCGCGCGCCCTCCGGCATCGAACGGTCGATCACGATACGCTGCTTGCGGTCGTCCATCCGGAAGGCCAGCAGCGAAGGGCTGCGCTCCACCGCCTGCAGGCCGACCAGTCCGGTGCCGAACTGCCGCCAGTCGTCGAGCGATGAAGAACCGAACCCGGCATATCCCAGAGCCTGCAATGGCATCGTTCGCCTCCCGCTTCGCGCAATTCCTAACACCGATTTTAGTGGTGCTTACCTGAATCCTACGCGTATTTTGCGCCTTTCAAACCCAAAAGATGTCTCCGAATCCGGCAACCGGCAGAGGGGTCCACGGCAATACCATCCTTGACGAAGCCGGCCCGACATGATGTTTAACCACCCATGAGCACTGCCGTCCGCAAAACCCGTCTCTGGTGGCGCACCTCCTAAGAGGTGGCCGGTGCGATTTCATTTTCCAAGATCGTTCGAGGCCGTCATCGCAGTGCGACGGCCTTTTCGTTTGTCCTGTGTGGCGTTCCCTCGGCAAGTTTCGTAAGAGGATCACATGAACAGGACAGCCTTCTCACTGCCGGCCCGCAGCCAGTATCGCACCCGTGGCGGCCTCGAGATCTCGCGGTCGGTGGAGCAGTTCACCGGCGGCGCCAGCCGGCTCGATGACCTGATCGACCTGCTCGATCGCCGCCGCGGCGTGGTGCTGTCGTCGGGCACCACGGTGCCGGGCCGCTACGAGAGTTTCGACCTCGGCTTTTCCGATCCGCCGCTGCAGCTCGAAACCGCTGGATCGGACTTTTCGCTGCAAGCGCTGAACGCGCGCGGGGAAGTGCTGATCGCCTTCCTCGGCGAGGTGCTGCGCGAGCCCTGCGTCGTCGTCACCGACAAAAGCGCGACCCGTCTTGCCGGTCATATCGTGCGCGGCGCGGCGCCGGTCGACGAAGACCAGCGCACCCGCCGCGCCAGCGTGATGTCGCTGGTGCGCGATCTCGTGGCGGCGCTCGGCGCCAATGACGATCCGTTGCTCGGCCTGTTCGGCGCGTTCGCCTACGATCTGGTGTTCCAGATCGAGGACCTCGTGCAAAAGCGCGCGCGCGAGGCCGATCAGCGCGACATCGTGCTCTACGTGCCGGATCGCCTGTTGGCCTATGACCGCGCCACCGGACGCGGCGTGGTGCTGAGCTATGACTTCGCCTGGAAGGGCAAGTCGACCGAGGGCCTGCCGCGTGTATCAGCCGAAAGCGTCTACGCCAGGACGCCGCGGCAGGGATTTTCCGATCACGCGCCCGGCGAATACCAGGCCACGGTTGAGACGGCGCGCGCCGCGTTTGCGCGCGGCGACCTGTTCGAGGCGGTGCCGGGGCAACTGTTCGCCGAACCCTGCGAGCGTTCGCCGGCCGAAGTGTTCCAGCGGCTGTGCCGGATCAATCCGTCGCCCTACGGCGCGCTGATAAATCTCGGGGACGGCGAATTCCTGGTGTCGGCGTCGCCGGAGATGTTCGTGCGCTCCGACGGAAGGCGGGTCGAGACCTGCCCGATCTCCGGCACCATCGCGCGCGGCGTCGATGCGATCGGCGATGCCGAGCAGATCCGGCAATTGTTGAATTCCGAGAAAGACGAATTCGAACTCAACATGTGCACCGACGTCGACCGCAACGACAAGGCGCGGGTCTGCGTGCCCGGCACGATCAAGGTTTTGGCGCGCCGGCAGATCGAGACTTACTCGAAGCTGTTCCACACCGTCGATCATGTCGAAGGCATGCTGCGGCCGGGCTTCGACTCGCTCGATGCGTTCCTCACCCACGCCTGGGCGGTGACGGTGACCGGCGCGCCGAAATTGTGGGCGATGCAGTTCGTCGAGGACAATGAGCGGTCGTCGCGGCGCTGGTATGCCGGCGCGATCGGAGCGGTGAATTTCGACGGCAGCATCAACACCGGGCTGACGATCCGCACCATCCGGATGAAGGACGGCCTTGCCGAAGTGCGGGTCGGCGCCACCTGCCTGTTCGATTCCGATCCCGCCGCCGAGGACCGCGAATGCCAGGTCAAGGCGGCGGCGCTGTTTCAGGCGCTGCGCGGCGATCCGCCAAAACCGCTGTCGGCGTTCGCGCCCGACGCCACCGGCTCGGGCAAGCAGGTGCTGCTGATCGATCATGACGACAGTTTTGTCCATATGCTGGCGGATTACTTCCGGCAGGTCGGCGCCAACGTCACCGTGGTCAGGCACGTTCACGCGCTGGAAATGCTGAAGCAGAGAAACTGGGATCTCCTGGTGCTGTCGCCGGGTCCGGGCCGGCCGGAAGATTTCGGGATGTCCAGGACGATAGGGGCTGCGCTCGACAACAAGCTGCCGATCTTCGGCGTCTGCCTCGGCGTGCAGGCGATCGGCGAATATTTCGGCGGCCAGCTCGGCCAGCTCGGCCAGCCGGCGCATGGCCGGCCGTCCCGGGTTCTGGTGCGCGGCGGGCGGCTGATGGGGAACCTGCCCAATGAAATCGTGATCGGCCGCTATCATTCGCTCTATGTCGAGCGCGACAGCATGCCCGACGTGCTATCGGTGACGGCGAGTACCGAGGACGGCGTTGCCATGGCGATCGAGCACAAGACCTTGCCGGTTGGCGGCGTGCAGTTTCACCCGGAATTGCTGATGTCGCTCGGCGGCGAGGTCGGCCTGCGCATCGTGGAGAACGCGTTCCGGCTGGGCGTGCCGGTCAATTGAAGGGGATACGTCATTGCGAGCGCAGCGAAGCAATCCACAAGCGGCAGGCACGGCTGGATTGCTTCGTCGCAAGTGCTCCTCGCAATGACGAAGAGATGGAAAAGAGACAGCGATGACTTTTGATTATGATTTGAAGGCCAGCGTCCGCACCATTCCGGACTATCCGAAGCCGGGAATCCTGTTTCGCGACATCACCACGCTGCTCGGCGACGCGCGCGCCTTCCGCCGCGCGGTCGACGAACTGGTGCATCCATGGGCGGGCAACAAGATCGACAAGGTCGCCGGCATCGAGGCGCGCGGCTTCATTCTCGGCGGCGCGGTGGCGCATCAGGTCTCCGCCGGCTTCGTGCCGATCCGCAAACGGGGCAAGCTGCCGCATACCACGGTGCGGATCGCCTACTCGCTGGAATACGGCCTCGATGAGATGGAAATGCATGCCGACGCCATTCATCCCGGCGAGCGCGTGATTCTGGTCGACGACCTGATCGCGACCGGCGGCACCGCGGAGGGCGCGGTCAAGCTGATGCGCCAGATCGGCGCCAATGTGGTCGCGGCCTGCTTCATCATCGACCTGCCGGACCTCGGGGGTGCTGCAAAATTGCGGGCGATGGACGTGCCGGTGCGAACCCTGATGGCGTTCGACGGGCATTGAGGCTTTAGCCGCGGCCCGTAAGGGTGCGGTCCCCGGATGCTGCGCAGCGCGGAAGCGGTGCGCTGCTGATCCGGGGCCCACGTGCTTTCGTGCTTTGGGTCCCGGCTCTGCGGAGCGGCGTGAAGAGCGCCGCACCGCGTCGCGGGACGGGGAGAAGAACTCACGACCTCTGCAGAAGCAAACTCAGCTCAAGCTCGCGAAAGCTGAGGTAGTTCTTGCGGATCCATTGATGCAGTTCGGTCGATGTATCCTTTTCGTTACGCAAGTACGCGGTGAACGAGAACGTCAGCCGGTCGATATAGGTCTTCAGGAACACCGGCAATGCTGCGATGTGAAGGGTCCGGCCATGGGCGAAAGCCGGGGGCAGTTCACCGCGCACCACAAATTCGTTGTCGATGGTGACAAGTGCGGTTGCCGGAATCTGCTGCTGCAGCATCGGATAGCCGCGCGCCGAGGCCCGGTCGGTATCGGCGACGAACAGGATGACCGGCGCGACGCCCCGCCGCGCCGCTTCCTTCATGAATCCGATCTCCTCGGACATCTTGAAGAACTCGTCGAACGCGTGAAAGCCGAGATCGATCACCTTGGCGATCCCGTCATCGACGATCAGGCGGTCCATCAGCGTCATCTTCCCGAAGGTATCGTCGACCTCGGCGGTCTCGGTGATCGCGCGGCAGGTATTCGAGCAGCGACGGCTCTTTCAGATTGATGTCGAAGGCCGCGACCTCGCCGTTCTTCAGCAGCAGGAATTCGCTGAGCAGCCGCGCGATCAGCGTCTTGCCGACCAGCGGGCGGGGCGAGCAGATGATGTAGACGGGCGTATGGCGCATCACGCGCTATATCAGGCGAATTTGGCGCCTAATCCAGCCAAAACATATTCGGCTGGCAAATTATTTTTCGCCGCCGCGCGCGCCCGATTTGCCGGAGCCAACCAGATCGGTCAGCTTGATGCGGTCGAATTCGCTCCAGATATTGGCCAGCCAGTGGCGGACATAGCCGCGCAGCACGAACGAATAGTTCGCGGCCTCGTCCTGCATACCCTTGTTGGCGACGAATTTGAGGAACGGCACGGAAGCGACCTCGACCTGCTCGTAGGCCATTTCGTTGAGCTTGGGGATAGTGAGTTCGGTTGCGTCCTTGATGCGGTGGAAATAGGAATTGTAGGTCGCCTGGTCCCATTCGAAGAAGCTGGTGTTGTTGATAAAGTTCTTCACCAGGAAATATTTCGCGCCCTGCATGAAATTCGCGGTTTCCGCGATTTCGTCCAGCGAGGCGATCGAGGGGCCGAGAATGTGGAACACGGCGAAGGTGATCTGGCCGGACTTCGCGGCGTCGAGAAAGCCGATGTCGCGCAACGAGATCAGCGATGGCGACAACAGGCCGGCGCGGACGTCGATCACGGTAACGGAGGGGCTTGATGAATTCAGCGTATCGAAGATCTTCATCTGGTCCGAAGTCGTCGTCATATCGACGATCTCGGTCGCATCGGGATGGAAGCGCTTCAGCGTGCCGCGCGGGGATTCGGTATCGAAGGCGCGGGTGGGTACGTTGTTGGCACTGAAATAATCAAGCAAGGTGCGCGCGACGGTGGTCTTGCCGACCCCGCCCTTATCAGCACCTACCACAATCACTACTGGCTTCGCCATGAACTTCCCTTACGCGCCATTTTCGATTGAAGCATAATCCCAAGACAAACGAAGCCGCCTTCTTTCAGAAAGCCGGTTCCGGCTTCCTCGAATCCCCGATCGCCAGACCATATTCGCGCGACCGGAATGTCCCGATCCCTGCTTTGGGCGCGAACATGGCAGAAACAAGGGAGAATTCAATTCATTAGGATTGCCGTTAGGGTTAATCCTGCCGATGTCGTTAACGGAGGCCGAGGGGCCCGGACGAACCGGACCGACGCCTCAAGGGTATTTGCCCCACGGACCGGCGGAATTGCCCCAAGGACCGCTCCGCGAAGCCTCGGCCGGCTCTTTGGCATCGCTCCATGGACCGTGGGGCAGCGGCGGCGGGGCTTGGCCGTCTGCCGGCTCTCGCGGCTGGTCGTCAGGCTCTTCGGCTGGTATCCGACGGCAGAGCCAGCCGTCCGGGATCGTGTCCGCCGGCGAATTTCACCAGCGCCTGGACCCGGGAATCCACCGAAGGATGGGTCGCAAACAGGTCGGCAAAACCCTCGCGCGGGTTGTCGACGCATAACTCCATTACCGCCGAGGTCGCGCCGGGAAGCTCGCCGCGGTTCTCGATCTTGCGCAGCGCCGAGATCATGGCGTCCGGGTTCTTCGTCAACTCGACCGATCCGGCGTCGGCGAGCAGTTCGCGCGACCGCGACAGCGCCAGCCGCACCAGCTGCGACAATAGCCAGGCCAGCGCGATCAGCACCACCGCGACAATGATGACGACGATGGCAGCGCCGCCGCCGGAGCCCTTCCTGTCGCTGTCTGAAGAAGATGATGAGGAGGACGACGACGAAGATGACCACGACGATCCGCCGCCGGAACTCCAGCCGACGTTGGTGAAGGTCCGGAACAACAGCTCGGCGAAGAAGCCGACCACGCCGGCGATGATCACCGCGATCACCATCATCTGCACGTCGCCGTTGCGGATGTGGGTGAGCTCGTGGCCGAGCACGGCCTCGATCTCCTGATCGTTGAGCGCCTTCAACAGGCCGGTGGTGACGGTGACGGCATATTGCCGCTGGTTGAGCCCGGTCGCGAACGCGTTGAGCGCCTCGCTGTCCATGACCTTCAATTTCGGCATCGGGATGCCGCGCGAGATGCAGAGGTTTTCCAGGATATTATAGAGCCGGGGCTGCTGCTGCCGGGTCACGTCCTCGCCGCCGGTGACGGCGTCGACGATCGATTGATGGAAGAAATAGGCGATCACGATCCACAGCGCGGCGGCTCCCGTCGCATAGGGAAAAGCCGTGACCAGGTCGCGCGCTGCCGCCACCAAATAGTAGTCGACCGATCTGTCGCTATCGATCACCACTTCCGCGATCAGCGCCCCGGCATAGACCACGATGTAGATCAGGACGAACAGCCCGGCGAGCAGCAGCATCGAACGAAATTTGTTCGATGCGATGTGCGTGTATAGACCGTAGGCGGCCATGATGCGCTGCTCTGCCGGATGTTCTGAAGGTCAGAATTTGACGGTCGGCACCGCCTCGACTTCGGTCCTGCTGGCGCCGAGGTCGAAGAAATCCCTGCGGGTGAAGCCGAACATGCCGGCGAACAGCGCAGCCGGCATCTGCTGGATGCCGGTGTTGTATTCCTGAACCGCGTTGTTGAAGAAGCGGCGGCTGGCGGCGATCTTGTTCTCGAGGTCGGACAACTCGCTCGCCAGCTGCTGGAAATTGGCGTTGGCCTTGAGGTCCGGATAGGCCTCGGACAGCGCGATCAGCCTGCCGAGCGCGCCGCTCAACTGGGTTTCGGCGGCCGCGACCTGTCCCGGTCCCTGCGCCGACATCGCGGCGTTGCGGGCCTTGACCACGTCGTCGAGCGTGCCGCGCTCGTGCGCGGCGTAGCCCTTCACGGTCTCGAGCAGATTGGGGATCAGATCGTGGCGCTGCTTGAGCTGCACGTCGATGTCGGCAAAGGCCTGGCCGACGCGCTGACTGAGCGCGACCAGACGGTTGTAGGCCGCGAAAGCGAAGAGAACGAGAATGACGATGACGCCGATAACGATCCAGCCGGTCGACATGGCAAACAGCTCCTGATGGGACAACGAATGCGGGCAGCGTAGACGAAAACAGGGTGACGCGGCAGGCCCGCCACGAATTGGGTATCCCCTTGGTCGGGCGCAAGGCGGGGTGAGTTCAAGGTACACCGTAACGTCGTCCCCGCGAAAGCGGGGACCCATACGCCGTATCCTGTCGTTTGCCCGCTGTGGCAGACGCCTTCCACAACAACCCCGCCGGTGGCTATGGGTCCCGGCGTTCGCCGGGACGACCTGCGGTGGAGGTGTTCCCCTCCATCACCGCGTCGCCCCAGCGCCAGCGCCTGGCGCGGGCATAGTCCGCCCTGGCGCGGCGGGGCACCTTGGCGATGACGAGACCATCGGGCGTGCAGAGCTTCGCGGTCACTTCGACCTTGGTGACGACGGGCTGCGCCAGCACGCGGGCAGGGTGCTGCGCGACCGGCGCGCGCGTCAGCGCGACATAGCTGAACTTTTCGTCCTCATAGGGAAGTTCTGCGGATTTGAGTTGTTTGTGCGCGCGCGAGCGGGGCAGGCGCTGCGTGAAATGGCACCAGTCCGGCGCCGTGAGAGGACACTTGCCGTCGTGCGGGCAGGGGGCCGCGACATGCGCGCCCGACGCGATCAGTTGCTCGCGTAGCGCGATGATCCGGCCATAGCCCGCAGGAGTGCCGGGTTCGACGATCAGCAGTGTGTCGCGGGTTTTCGCCCACATCAGCTCGGTGAGAGCCCTTTGTTCGGCGTCATTTATCTCGCCGATCATGTAGCTCGCCACCACAAGGTCGGCCGCCTCGGCATCAGCCAGCGCGGCGCGGGCTTCGCCGCGCTGGTATGTCATGTCGCGCAGGCGCAGGCTGCCGCCGACAAGATCGAGCGCCAGCGCGCGCAAGGCGCTGTTGGCATCCACCAGCGTAAATCTCTGCAGCGATGAAAATGCTTCCGCCGCGGCCCATGTCGCCGTCCCCGGGCCGGCGCCGATATCGAGCAGGTTTTTGGGCGCGAAGTCCGGAACAATCTCGCGGAGCGCGTTGAGGCTTGCGGTCACCGCGGCGTAGGTCGCGGGCATCCGCGCCAGCGCGTAGGCGAGCGCATCGGCCTCGGTGCGGATCGCGCTCGAACCACCGCCATCCCGGTAGGTCTGCGAGATCAGCGCGGCGCGTCCGGCGGCGTCGTTGCGCGAGAGGCCCTGCAGCCTGGCGTCGAGCGCGGCTTTCAGTTCGGCGGGGAGGTCGGGAGCGGTCATCGCATGCCGTCAGCCTGAGGTGCAAGCTGTTGCGAGCCTCGAAGGGTGACGGCATTGCGTGCGGCCCATCCTTCGAGACGCCGCGCAATTGCGCGGTTCCTCCAGCGATGAGCGCATTGCGCTCACGCGGGGATGACGGTGCTCACGCCACGTTCTGATCGAGAATCTTCACCGCGTCTTCGAGATCGACCGAGACCAGCTGCGACACGCCGCGCTCGGCCATGGTGACGCCGAACAGCCGGTTCATCCGCGCCATCGTGATCGGATTGTGGGTGATGATGATGAAGCGCGTGTCGGTGGCCGCCGTCATCTCGTGCAGCAGGGTACAGAACCGCTCCACATTGTGGTCGTCGAGCGGCGCGTCGACTTCGTCCAGCACGCAGATCGGCGAGGGGTTGGTGAGGAACACCGCGAAGATCAGCGCCAGCGCGGTCAGCGCCTGCTCGCCGCCGGACAACAGCGACAGCGTCTGCGGCTTCTTGCCGGGCGGCTTGGCGATGATCTCTAGCCCGGCCTCGAGCGGATCGTCGCTCTCGATCAGATGAAGGGCTGCCTCGCCGCCGCCGAACAATTCCACGAACAACCGCTTGAAATGGCCGTTGACGGTCTCGAAGGAGGTCAGCAGGCGCTCGCGCGCCTCGCGGTTGAGGCTTTGGATGCCCTGGCGCAACCGCTTGATGGCTTCCACCAGATCGTCGCGTTCCGTGGTGAGGGAAGTGTGCTGGGCTTCGACCTCGCGCAGCTCTTCCTCGGCGCGCAGATTGACCGCGCCGAGCCGCTCGCGGTCGCGGCGCAGCTTTTCGAGGTTTTCCTCGATCTCGTTGAGCGGCGGCAATTCCACGCCCGGCTTGATTTCGGCGAGACCGGCCACGGCGTGCGGCTCGACTTCCAGCATGTCGTGGATTTCGCGCTCGATGTCGATGAGGCGGCGCTTGGCGCCGTCCATGCGTTCTTCGGCGCGGGCGGTAGCCTCGCGCGCGCTCGACAGTGCCTCCAGCGAAATTTTCGCGGCGCGGTCGGTTTCCGCCATCACGTTTTCGGCTGATGCCAGCGCATCGGCGGCAACGCGGCGGGCGTTTTCGGCCGCTTCGATTTCGCCGATCAGCGCGCGGCGCTTTTCCGCGAATAGTGCCGGCGCATTGTCCAGTTCGGCGCGCTCGGCTTTGACCTCGGTGACGCGGGCTTCGATGGTGGCGATTTGCGAGGCCGCGCTCTGTTTGCGGTTTTGCCATTCGCTCCGCTCGGCGAGGATCGCCTGCAGCCGGCGGTCCGCCAGTTCGGCCTCGCGCGCCAGCGCCTGCGCTTCGGCCCGCACCTGTGCGGCGAGGCGGCGATGACCGTCAATGTCGGTGCGCACGGCCGCGAGTCTGGTTTCAGTATCGAGGCTCGGCGGCAATTCGGCCAGCGCCGCAATCGCGCCCTCATGCGCGCCTTGGGCCTCAAGGCGGTCGGCATTGAGGCGGCTGTGGGCTTCGGTCAGCGCCGACTTCCGCGCGGCGTGGCGATTGATCTCGCGCTCGGTGTTGGCATGGCGTTCGCGCGCGGCATCGGCCTCGCGCTGCGCGGCGCGCCAGGCATCGCGCGCGGCAGCTTCCGCTGACGATGCGGCCTTCAGCTCGGTTTCGGCGGTTTCCAGCGCCTGACGCTTGGCGGCGGCATCGATGCGGGCCTGCTCGAGTTCGTTTTCAATATCAACGAGGCGCGCGCGTTCGGCGAGACGCCGCGCGGCGCCGGTTGGCGCGTGGGCGGCGGCGACGAAGCCGTCCCAGCGCCACACGTCGCCTTCCAGCGACACCAGCCGCTGGCCGGTCTTCAATTGCGACACCAGCTCCGCGCCCCGCTCCTTGGCGACGACGCCAATCTGGGCGAGGCGACGCGCCAGTTCGGATGGCGCTTCGACATGCGCCGCGAGGGCCTCGACCCCTTCGGGCAGAGCAGGGTCGCCCTCGGTGACGCCGGCATTGGTCCAGCGCATCGGCGCCGACGGGTCGACCGGGGCATCGAGATCGTCGCCGAGCGCTGCGCCGAGCGCTTTCTCAAACCCCTTGGCGACGGTGACGCCGTCGATGATTGGCGGCCACAGGTTCTTGGTCTCGCCGTTGACGAGTTTCGAGATCGTGCGTGCTTCGGTCTCGAGCCGCTGCACCCGCTTGTCGGCCTCGTTGAGCGGGCCGCGGGAGGCTTCCAGCCTCGAGCGCGCGGCGACGTGGCTGGCTTCGCTGGCTTGCGCGGCGGCCTCAGATTGCGCGAGGCTGTGCTGCGCGGTTTCCATGGCCCCGGCAAGTGCCGCGAGGTCGCCGAGGCCGCTGGTTTCCTGCGCCAGTTTTTGCTCTTCGGTCGCGACGTTAGCGATATCCTGATCGAGCCGCGCCAGCCGATCGCGGTGGCTACGCACGCTCGCCTCCAGCTGATGGCGCTTGGCGGTGAGGTCGGCGAGAACCGTGGTCAGCTCAGCGAACAGGCGCTCGGCGGCGGCCAGCGTCGTTTCCGCCTCGGACACGCGTTCATCGACGCCGCTGCGTTTTTCGACGCGCGACTTGATCTCGTCTTTCAATTCCGAGTCTTCGGCATCGAGCCGCTGCAGCGCCACCTCGGCGTCGGAGGTCTGCTGCTGTTCGCGCGCGATGTCAGCCGAGAACTGCGTCAGCCGGCGGTCGAGCTCGGCGACGCGCTCCCTGGCGCGCTCTTCCTCGCGGTCGAGCGTTTCGCGCGCATTGGTGAGCCGCTGCAGCCCGGCCGCGGCGCGGGCCTCCGCCTCGCGCAGCGCCGGCAGTTCGGAGGCGCGCACGGCCTGGATACGGGCCGCCTCGGCCTGTTCGCGGGTGCGCTCCGCCATGTCGCGAACGCTGAGGTCGTGGGTATGAGCGGCTTCCGCCACGCCGGAATTGGCTTCCAGCCAGCGCAGATGGAACAGCATGGCCTCGGCCTTGCGCACCCGGCTCGCGACTTCGCGGTAGCGGATCGCCTGCCGCGCCTGCTTCTTCAAGCCGTCGATCTGTCCGGCCAGTTGCCCGATCACGTCCTCGACGCGGGTGAGGTTGGTTTCCGCGGCCTTGAGGCGCAATTCGGCCTCGTGGCGGCGGGCGTGAAGGCCTGCGACACCGGCAGCGTCTTCCAGCACGCGGCGGCGCTGATCCGGTTTGGCCTGGATGATCTCGCCGATCTTGCCCTGGTGCACCAAGGCCGGCGAACGCGCGCCGGTGGCGGCATCGGCGAACAGGATCTGCACGTCGCGGGCGCGGACGTCGCGGCCGTTGATGCGATAGACCGAGCCCGCATCGCGCTCGATCCGGCGCGAGATTTCCAGGGTCTCCCGGTCGTTCACGGCCGAGGGCGCGGTGCGATCGGAATTGTCGATCGTCATCACCACTTCGGCGTGGTTGCGCGACGGACGGTTGCCGGAGCCGGCAAAGATCACCGCGTCCATGTCGGCGGCGCGCAGCGATTTGTGCGAGGTCTCGCCCATCGCCCAGCGCAACGCCTCGACCAGATTCGATTTGCCGCAGCCGTTCGGCCCGACCACGCCGGTGAGGCCGGGTTCGATCATGAAGTCGGTGGGTTCAACGAACGACTTGAACCCGTGGAGGCGAAGGCGGGTTAGTTTCATGGACACGATTCTCTGTTGGCAGGGCGCGAATCTCCCTGCCGGGACAATACCATAGAAGGCAATGTCGGTGTGTGGGCGAGTCGCGTGTTGCGACTCTCATGGCCCGACAATGGCGAGGCCGGGGCCGGAGGGCAACCGCCGCCGGGGGCTTTTCCCAAGGCTTTTGCGGGGGTTACAGGGCGATATGAGTTCCGGCCTGCCGCGACGCCGGAATCAGGTCTTCAGCAGCGCCTTGATCCGCTTGTCGAATTCCGCGAACGAGGTCTCGCCCCGAATCATCTCGCCATTGAGGAAAAAGGTCGGCGTCGAGTTCACCTTCAGCACCTCGCTGGCGTACTTCTGGTCGGCGGCGATCTTGTCGAGCAGCGCCTGATCCTTGAGGCAATCCTCGACCGCCTGCTGGCTGAGCCCGGCCTGCTTGCCGATCCGGGTCAGCGTTTCCGTGGTGTTCTTCATCACCCAGTCGTTCTGCTGCCTGAACAGCATGTCGGTGACCGCGAAATATTTGCCGGCATCGTCCTTGGCGATGCAGCGCGACAGCATCGAGCCCGCCGCCGCCTTGATGTCGAGCGGGAATTCGCGGAACACGTAACGCACCTTGCCGGTGTCGATATATTCCGACTTGATCTTCGGAAACACGGTTTCGTTGAAGGCCGCGCAATGCGGGCAGGTCATCGATGCGTATTCGGTGATCGTCACCGAGGCGTTGGCGGGGCCGAGCGCCATGTCCGGCAGCGATACGGGCTTGGCCACATCGGACGCGCTTTGCGCCATCGCGTCCGCGATCAGGCGCAGCGGCGAGAACCCGGCGAGAGCGGCTAGCCCGGTCAGCGACAGGGCAAAGGTGAAGGCGCGGCGCGTGATGATCAACGGTTTGCTCCCGGGATTGGCGCGTTCACGCCTAAAGGACCTATGAAAGAAGTATGTTCGCTAGCTTGAAACGACAATTGTGGCAATGGCGGGCCGCGATTGCAGGAGGCGGCAGGCTCAATTTCGCTTGATCGACGCGCCGAGCCGCGCCAGCGCGGCCCGCAATTCCTCGTCCTCGACCGAGGACAGGGTTTCCGCGACTTTCGCCACCGATTTCGGGTCCGGTGCGCGCGAGGCCGGCGACCGATCCCGGCGCGACAGCGGCGCCTGCCGCAGCGCCAGCCGCCCCACCGCGCTCCAGCCGAAGAAGCGGTTGACCCGCTGCAAAATGACGTCGGAGGCGTGCTGGATTTCGAGCGCCATCGGGCCCTCCACCCGCAACACCAGCGTGGCCGGTTCCTGCGGCTGGCCCTCCACCGGCCGCGGCCACTGGATTTTCAAGGGCTCGGAATGGGCTGCTATTTCGGGACCGGCGATTTCCGACCATCGCGTGACCAGCTCGCGCGCGGCGAAACCCTGCTTGGCGTAGGCGTCGGAAAATACGTCGCTGAGCAGGACGGAAAGCGGCTTGGCGCTGATCGGACCGGGCTTGGACATGGGTTGTTATATCACTTTGCGGATTGCGGTAGGAACCACTCAACCGTCATGGCCGGGCTTTGTCCCGGCCATCCACGTCTTAGCTAACGAGAGAAGAGACGTGGATGCCCGCGACAAGCGCGGGCATGACGTGGAGAGATTAGCATTAGACGTAATAGAGTATCGGAATGGTCTCAACCGCCACCGGCCACAAGCGCAAACCGCGCGACCCAGAACAGTCAAGCGCCGGCCGCCCCGCGCTGCTGCTCGACTGGTACGACCGGCATCGGCGGGCGTTGCCGTGGCGGCCGCTAGCGGGCGAGCGCGCCGATCCCTATCGGGTCTGGCTGTCGGAAATCATGCTGCAGCAGACCGGCGTCAAGACGGTGGGGCCGTATTTCGAGAAATTTCTGGCGCGCTGGCCCGATGTCGAGGCGCTGGGCCGCGCCTCGCTCGATGATGTGCTGCGGATGTGGGCCGGGCTCGGTTATTATTCGCGCGCGCGCAATTTGCACGCCTGCGCGGTGACGGTGCGGCGCGATCACGGCGGCGCGTTTCCCGACACCGAGCAAGGTCTGCGATCGCTGCCGGGGATTGGGCCTTACACCGCGGCGGCCATTGCCGCGATTGCATTCGGCCGCCGGACCATGCCGGTCGACGGCAATATCGAGCGCGTGGTGTCGCGGCTGTTCGCGGTCGAGGAACCGCTGCCGCAAGCCAAGCCGCTGATTCAGCAGCTGGCGGCGACGCTTGCTCGGCGAGAGCTCGCGCGCCGACGACGCGAAGTCGCGCGCCGGGGATAGCGCGCAGGCGCTGATGGACCTCGGCTCCTCGATCTGCACCCCGAAGAAACCGGCCTGCGCGCTGTGCCCGCTGAACGACGACTGTGTGGCGCGTGCGCGCGGCGACCAGGAGACGTTTCCGCGCAAGGCGCCGAAGAAGACCGGCGCGTTGCGCCGAGGCGCAGCGTTCGTGGTCACGCGCGGCGATCAGCTCCTGGTCCGCACCCGCCCGGAAAAAGGCCTGCTCGGCGGCATGACCGAAGTGCCGACCTCACACTGGATCGCCGCGCAGGACGACAAGGCGGCGCGGACGCAGGCGCCCGCCTTGAGGGGCGTTGCGCGCTGGCACCGCAAGGCAGGCGTCGTCACCCATGTCTTCACGCATTTTCCGCTCGAGCTCGTGGTCTACACCGCAAACGTTGCCGCGCGCGCCCGCGCGCCGGAGGGAATGCGCTGGGTGCCGATCTCGACGCTTGGGGATGAAGCGCTGCCGAATGTCATGCGCAAGGTGATCGCGCATGGGCTGAATATGTAGCCGTCATGCCCCGCGCAGGCGGGGCATCCAGTATGCCGCGATGCCAATGTAAGTCGAAAGGTTTCGGAATACTGGATCATCCGCTTTCGCGGATGATGACGGCCTCTTCATCACCCCGCGCTGGAAAATTTCCCTGGCGTGGGCATGGTCACGATCGGCGGCTTGGCGTTGAGGCCTTCGACCTGAAAGCCGGCGACGCGCTTGTAGTTGGCGGCGATGTCTTCGAGCTCCTTGAGCGACAGCACGTCGGTCACGACGTTGTAGCCGTCGGGCGCGCGTTCCTCGACCAGTTGCATGACCTGCTCGGGCCCGTTGCGGCGGTTGAGCATCACCAGATCAGTGGTGGCGGGCCGGCGCTCCGCCTCGTAGGCGGCCAGCGCGGCATGGGTCGGGCCGTGCGCCAGCATCTCGCGGGTGATGACGCGGGCGTCGAGGATCGCCTGCGACGCGCCGTTGGAGCCGATCGGATACATCGGATGCGCGGCATCGCCCATCAGGGTGGTCCGGCCGAACGTCCATCGCGGAATCGGATCGCGGTCGACCAGCGGATATTCGTAAGCGTGCGGGCAATTGCGGATCAGGCCGGGGACGTCGAGCCAGTCGAATTTCCAGTCCTTGAACCACGGCAGGAACTCTTCCAGTTTTGCGGCTGCGGTTGTAGTCTTCCCGCCGCCACTGGTAGGTCGGCGGCATATGGCGCTCGGCGACCCAGTTGATTTGGAATTTGCCGTTCGCATCGGCTTCCTTTGAAATCGGATAGCAGACGAATTTCAGGATCTCGTGGCCGGCCATGATCATGGTGCGGCCGGAGAGAAAGGCATCTGACGCGGTGATGCCGCGCCAGAGGATGCGCCCGTTCCAGATCGGCGGGCCTTCCTGCGGATAAAGTTTCTCGCGGATCGCGGAGTGGATGCCGTCGGCTGCGATCAGCAGCGCGCCGTCATGGCTGCCTGCGGACTTGCCGCTGGCCCTGTCGATAAAATTGGCGCGGACGCCATCAGACGTCTCGGTCCAGCCAGAGAGATGATGGCTGGTGAGAATGTTCTCCGGGCCCAACCGTTCGGTCGCGGCGTCGAGCAGAATCTGCTGCAGCGTGCCACGATGGATCGAGAATTGCGGCCACTTGTAACCGGCCTCGATGCCGCGCGGTTCGCTCCAGATCGGCTTGCCGTGCTTGGAAAAATACGCGAGTTCCCTGGTGCGCACGCCCGAGGCATCGAGCTCCTCGAGCAGGCCGAGCTCGATCAGCTCGCGCACCGCGTGCGGCAGCACGTTGATGCCGACGCCGAGCGGCTTCAGTTCAGAGACGCTCTCGAACACCTTGGCGGGAACGCCGATCTGATGCAGGCTGAGCGCCAGCGTCAGCCCGCCGATGCCGCCGCCGGCGATGAGTACGGTCATGAAACGCCCCTGTTGCCGGAGGCGTCATGGCATGAGAGGGAGCGCCGGGCAACCGCGAAAGCCGGCCATGGCCGGCGTACTTGGGATGGACGGCGGAAGGGCGTGCCGCTAACCTTCAGCTTTTCCAATGAGGACCAAAATGTTCAAGCTCTACTATGCCCCGGGTACCTGCGCGCTCGCTTCGCATATCGCCCTGCAGGAGGCAGGTGCCGCGTACACGACCGAGCGTCTCGATTTCAAAAGCAACCAGCAGAACAGCCCGGAATATCTCGCGATCAATCCGAAGGGGCGCGTGCCGGCGCTGGTAACGGATCGCGGCATTCTGACCGAGACGCCGGCGATGCTTGTCTTCATCGCGCAGAGCTTTCCGCAGACGAAACTGGCGCCGCTCGACGATCCCTATACGTTCGCGCAGGTGCAGGCCTTCAACAGCTATCTTTGTTCCACGGTGCATGTCGCGCACGCCCACAAAACGCGCAGCTATCGCTGGGCGACCGACGAAACTTCCTTCGCCGACATGAAGCGCCTGGTGCCGAAATCCGTCGGCGCCAGCTTCGCGCTGATCGAACGCGGCATGCTGAAGGGGCCGTGGGT
This sequence comes from uncultured Alphaproteobacteria bacterium, assembly GCA_963761395.1. Classification (GTDB taxonomy): domain Bacteria; phylum Pseudomonadota; class Alphaproteobacteria; order Rhizobiales; family Xanthobacteraceae; genus Bradyrhizobium. The sequence continues at coordinate 50,685 of CAVXHU010000014.1, read as the reverse complement.
GATGGGCGACAGCTACACGATCTGCGATCCCTATCTGTTTACGCTGGCGCAGTGGCTGGAGGGTGACAGCGTCGATGTTTCGACGCTGCCGAGGGTGATTGAGCACCGTAAGCGCATGTCGGAGCGGCCTGCGGTGCAAAAAGTCATGGCCGAACAGCTGACGCCCGCCTGATCTCAGGCGGCGCGCCGGCTGTCGCGCTCGATGTCCACTTGCTGGTCGGAGATATCCGTCGAGATCAGTAAACCGTTCTGGCGGAAGTGACGATCGAAACGAAAACGGCGCCCGCGAAGGGCGCCGTTTTGACGTCGGACGCGATCACGCCGCCTTGGTCTTGAGATGGCGGAACATGATGTTGCGGGCCTCGTCGTCCATTTCGGCCTTGAAGACAAACTTGTCCTTCAGCGCGATCGCCCGCGGTGCGGCCGGCCTTGCCGAAACTTCGTCAACCAGCCGTTTCACGTTGGGATATTTCGTGAAGACGTCATCGCCGAGCACGAATGGCGCCAGGCGTGCCCAGCCCCAGAGCGCCATATCCACGATGGTGTAGGTGTCGCCAATCATGTAGCGGCTGTTGGCGAGATGATCGTCGAGGATCTTGTAATGGCGATGCGCCTCGAACTGATAGCGGTTGTGGGCATATTCCAGGTCTTTCGGCGCGAAGTGCTTGAAATGCACCGCCTGGCCCGAATAGGGGCCGACCCCGGTGGCGACGAACAGCAGCCATGACAGCAATTGCGCGCGGTTCTTGGGCGTGTTGGGCGGCAGGAACTTGCCGGTCTTCTCGGCGAGGTACAGCAGGATCGCATTGCTGTCGAACACGAACACGCCGTCATCGTCGATCGCCGGCACCTTGCCGTTCGGATTCACTTTGAGGAATTCCGGCTTGAACTGGTCTCCCTTGCGGGTATCGACCGGCACCAGCTCGTAAGGCAGGCCGGACTCTTCCAGAAACAGTGCGACCTTGTTGGGGTTCGGCGCGCCGTTGAAATAGAATTTGAGCATCAAAATCCTCCCTTGCTTGTTTGTTGGCCGAGAAAAACCGGGGCGCAGCGACGATGCCGCTGGCGGGCATGTCCATGCTCAAATTTTTGCGAAAAGCGCAAGCGACGAGTTCGTGAAAGGGGCGCCGCAGGCCCATTGCGCCGATCAGCCGAAGTAGAAAAAGCCGAATAACCCGACCATTATCAATCCGGCACCCGTCACTCGTATGATGCTCGCGAAGCGATTTGCCGAATGCAAATTCGATGCATGGACGGCCCGTTCCGATCCGCGCGCGTAGCCGTGGACGATGACCTGCCGATTGAAATCATTATTAGCGTGCAACCCGTCGGACAAGCCAACGCAAATCATGAGAATTCCGAGGATGCCGAGACCGGCGAACCCCAGGAAAGCCAATGGCAACATCCAAAACAGGCCGAGAAAAAAGATCGGCAACAGCGGCAGTAGCAGCAATGCCTCAGATTGTCTTCGCATCGGACGATCAACCGGGACAGCAAGCAATAACTGATCCTAGTCCCCGTTTTCGGCTCGAATCAAGGTGAAAGTGCTGTGCCAGCCGATCGATGTCAGCCCGCCGCCATCCCGGAGCGGATTTCGGCGCGCAGCTCGTCGATCAGCCGCAGGCCCTTCTTGGTCTCGATGTGCCAGAAGGTCCAGCCGTTGCAGGCGCCGGAGCCTTGCGCCACCGCGCCGATGCGGTGGATCGAGCCGACCTTGTCGCCGAGCATGATGGCGCCGTCGGCGCGGACCAGGGCGCCGTGGCGCTTTTTCGAGTCGACCAGCCTGGCGCCGGGCGAAATCATGCCGCGCTCGATCAGCTCGGAAAACGCCACCCGCGGCGCGTCGCGCGCGGTCATGAACGGCGCCAGCGTCGCCTCCGGCAGCGGTTCGATGGCGGCGATGCGCGCTTCCGCAGCGCTTGCATAGGTGTGGTCGCGTTCGAAGCCGATGTAGCGGCGGCCGAGGCGCTTTGCCACCGCGCCGGTGGTGCCGGTGCCGTTGAACGGATCGATCACGAGATCGCCGGGCCTCGACGATGACAATAGCACCCGCGCCAGCAGGCCTTCGGGCTTCTGCGTCGGGTGGACCTTCTTGCCATCCGCACCTTTAAGGCGTTCGTCGCCGGTGCAGAGCGGGATCAGCCAGTCGGAACGCGCCTGCACGTCCTCGTTGGCGGCCTTCAAGGCTTCGTAGTTGAAGGTATAGCCCTTGGCTTTCTCGTCGCGCGCGGCCCAGATCATGGTCTCGTGGGCATTGGTGAAGCGGCGGCCGCGGAAATTCGGCATCGGATTGGTCTTGCGCCAGACGATATCGTTGAGAACCCAGAAGCCGAGGTCCTGCATGATCGCGCCGACGCGGAAAATGTTGTGGTAGGAGCCGATCACCCACAGCGTCGCCGACGGTTTCATGACGCGGCGGCAGGCGAGCAGCCAGGCGCGGGTGAAATCGTCATAGGCGGCGAAGGATGAAAACTTGTCCCAGTCATTGTTGACGGCATCGACGTGGGATTCGTCGGGGCGCTTGAGATCGCCCTTGAGCTGCAGGTTGTACGGCGGATCTGCGAATACCAGGTCGACCGAACCGGCCGGCAATTTCGACATCTCGGCGACGCAATCGCCTACGACGATACGACTACTCTGATAGGACTCAAATTTAGTGCGGGGCGCCTTTGCAGACGCCCCGCGACGCGACACAACCATGACTCAAATACTCTGACTCAGGCGACGCTGTCGGCGACGCGGGACTAAACAACCGACTGGCGATACATTGACCGGGCAAAGTAAAAATCGACTTAATCGATGATGTCGTCGAACGCGATTGGGCGGTTCTCGCACTAGGCAATTTTTGCCGGGCAGGATATTGATTAATGGAATGGAAATTTTACGTCATTGGCGCGTTGGGTATCAGCGAGTGAGCTGCAATCAGGCCGGAATGGGGAAAAACCGCCATGCGTTACGATGATTTCCGCCGCAGCGACGACATCGATGATCGTCGCGGCGATGATGGCGGCGGAATGGGTGGCGGTGGAGGTGGTTTCGGCCTTCCGATGGGCGGCGGCGGGCTCGGCATCGGCACCATCATCGTGCTCGGCCTGGTCGGCTACGCGTTCGGCATCGATCCGCGCATCCTGATCGGCGGCGCGGAAATTCTCACCGGCGGCGGCCAGGCGCCGAGCTATCAAACCGATCGCAGGTCCGGACCCGCCAAGACCGGCGCGCCGACCGATGAGATGGGCAGCATGATCTCCGGCGTCCTCGGCGAGATCGACGACCGCTGGAGTGAAATCTTCCAGGCCAGCGGGCAATCCTTTACGGGTCCGCGCATCGTGCTGTTTCGCAACGCCACCAATGGCGGGCGCTGCGGCATGGCGCAGGCGGCGATGGGACCGTTCTACTGCCCGCCGGACAAGACGATCTTTCTCGATACCGGATTTTTCCGTCAGGTCGAGACCCGGTTTCGCGGCTGTTCAGGCAATGCCTGCAAGTTCACCGCGGCCTATATCATCGCCCATGAAGCCGGGCATCACGTCCAGAACCTGCTCGGCATCCTGCCGCGGGTGACGCGGCTGCAGCAGCAGGCCGGCAGCAAGACGGAAGCCAACGCGCTGCAGGTGAAGGTGGAGTTGCAGGCGGATTGCCTGTCGGGCGTCTGGGTCAACCGCGAGCAGAAGAAGCGTCCGGGATTCCTTGAAGCGGGTGATATCGACGCGGCGCTGACGACGGCAACCGCGATCGGCGACGATACGCTGCAGCGGCAAACCACCGGGCGGGTGGTGCCGGATTCGTTCACCCACGGCTCCGCGGCGCAAAGAAAGCAATGGTTCATGACCGGATATCAGCAGGGCACGGTGCAGGCCTGCAATACGTTCGGGGCGGGTTCGTTGTAACAGACCGGCGTCATTCCGGGGCGCGCTGAAAGCGCGAACCTCAGATGTGCGATTGCACATCGGGGAATCCCGGCGCCGAACTCATGAGATTCCGGATCAGCCCGCTTCGCGGCCTGTCCGGAATGACGGACGAGGGTTCGCAATGTCTTCCATCGATGAATCCAAACAATTCGTGCCGCTCAACATCGCGGTGCTGACGATTTCCGACACGCGCTCGCTTGCGGATGACAAATCCGGAACCACGCTGTCGGAGCGGCTGATCGCCGCCGGTCATACGCTCGCGGCGCGCGAGATCATCGTCGACGACGTCGACGCGATCCGCATCATCATCAAGAGATGGATCGCCGACGCTGATATCGATGTGATCATCACCACCGGCGGCACCGGCTTCACCGGCCGCGACGTGACGCCGGAGGCGATCGAGCCGCTGTTCGAAAAGCGGATGGATGGCTTCTCGACCGCCTTTCACATGCTGAGCTACGCCAAGATCGGCACGTCGACGATCCAGAGCCGCGCCACCGCGGGTGTCGCGGGCGCCACGTTTATCTTTTGCCTGCCGGGATCGCCCGGCGCCTGCCGCGACGGGTGGGATGGCATCCTTGCCGCCCAGCTCGATTATCGCACGCGGCCCTGCAATTTCGTCGAGATCATGCCGAGGCTGGACGAACATCTGCGGCGCCCGAAGGCAAAGGGCGCCTCGGCATAGTCGTCGTCCTAAAGCTTCAACTCCCAGGTCTCGCCGATCAGGCTTTGGCCGAAACTGCGGTGCGGCTCGCTGGCCATCAGCACGAATCCGGCGTCCTGATAGATCTTGCGCGCGGCAACCAGAATGCTCTGGGTCCATAGCGTGATTTTGCGATAGCCGCAGGCCTGCGCGAAGGAGAGGCATTCGGCGACCAGCCGCCGGCCAAGACCCTGTCCGCGCCCGGCCGGATCGACCAGCAGCAACCGCAATTTGGCGACGTCGTCGGTGTGCCTGACCAGAAATACCGAGCCGACCTGCGCACCGTCGATTTCGGCGATCCAGCAGCGTTCCCGCGAGGCGTCGAACGAGGCAAGGAATTTTGCCGCGATCTCCGCGACCAGGGCTTCGAACGAGGAGTCGAAGCCGTATTCGCTGGCATAGAGCGAGCCATGGCTCTGCACCACCCATCCCATGTCGCCGGGGCGGTGGCCGCGCAGGATCGCGGGCGCAGGTGAAGCGCGGGGATGTGCCGAGCAGCCGTTCGATCACGGCCATCGCCTCGATCAGCCGCCCGCTGTCGCCGCGCGGCAGCGTGGCGAGCATGTCTGCGACATCGTCGTGTGAACTGCGATCGAGCTTCGCGAACGCCTGACGCCCCTTCGCGGTCAGGCTGAGCCGGTATTGCCGCCGGTCCGAGGGCAGCGGCTTGCGGGTGATCAAGCCGGTTTCATCGAAATTCTGGATAATCCGGCTGAGGTAACCCGGATCAAGACCGAGTTCGATCCCGATCTCCTTCGCGGCTGCATTTTCCCGGTTCGCCAGTTCGTACAACACCCGCGCCTCGCTCAGCGAGAACGGACTTTTCAGCAGCTGCTGGTCGAGCACGCCGAGCTTGCGGGTGTAGAAGCGGTTGAAGGCCCGCACCGCGGCGATCTGGTCGTCGGGCTGAGACATGGCGCACCTCGATACTTGCCATTGTCAAATAATTATTTGACTTTGGCAAGTATCTCGATGTCGCCTCACGCCACCATGATCCGGCTGCGCAGCAGCGTGCGCGACGAGCGGCCGAGCTGCCGCAGCAGCCGGGCCTCGGAGCGGCGGGCGTCCGGCGCGTAGCCGCCGAGCCGGTCGTAATGGTCCCGCGCGATCAACAGTCCCTGGTCCGCCGACGGTCCCGCAATCATCCGCGCGATGAATTTGAAACCGTCGCGCAGCCGCGGTTCGGCATAGGGCGAGCGGGCGTAGCGGAAGATGCCGGCGCGGGGACGGCCGCTGCTGGAGACGCGCTGGATGAATTGCGCGGTCTCATCGATCCAGCCACTGTCCAGCACGGCGCCGGCATGCAGGAACATCAGCCAGGGCGAGCGGGCCTGGCGGGCGCCGGCCGCCAGTGCCGCCGCATGCGATCCCTCGAAGCGCAGGAAGCGGCAGCCCGCGACATCGGCGACCCGCTCGATCACGCCGGTGCCGGCCCGGTCGACCAGCAGCACCTCGCGCACCACGCCGGCCGCAGCGCCCGGCACCAGCGCCGCAAGCGTGGCGACGGCGGGCTGTTCGACACCTTCGGTGGGGATAATGACGCTCAGCATTGACCGCGCTTCGACCCCTGGAGGAATAAGAAAACGCCGCACTGTTATCACCTTGTCACAATCAAATCAGCCCGCCGGTTGCAGCTTTTTGCGGCAATCCCGAGCCGCTGGGATCAGCCAATGCCGTTTCCTTCGGCTGTGGAAGGTTGGTTCTATGTTCTTGATTTGTTCTCACGGCGTGTTATGTTCTGACCATGAGCCGAGCATCCTCTCATGCCCTCAAGCACCCGCCGGTCACGGCGCCCTCCGAGCCGGCGGGTGCGCTTTCTCCTTTTCCGGAACTCGCGGTCGCGATCGAGCGCGAGCGGCGGCGTGGCCGCGGCGCCCAATCCAACGAAAGCGGCCGCTTCGAGGCTGAAGCGCGCGTCGCCTTCGATGACGGCTGGCAGAGCCTCGATGAATTGCCGCCGTTCAAGACCACGGTCGCGCGTCGATACCGCGCGCAAAGTCATCACCCGCAACGATTCTCCCGATATCGGCTTCGACCGCTCGATCAATCCTTACCGGGGCTGCGAGCATGGCTGCGTCTACTGCTTCGCGCGGCCGACCCACGCCTTTCTCGGGCTGTCGCCGGGGCTCGACTTCGAATCAAAACTGTTCGCCAAGCCCGACGCGCCGGCACTGCTGGAAAAGGAACTGGCGGCGCAGGATTACGAACCGCGCATGATCGCGATCGGCACCAACACCGATCCCTATCAGCCGATCGAGCGCGAGCGGAAGATCATGCGCGGCATTCTCGAAGTGCTGGAGCGCGCATCGCATCCCGTCGGCATCGTCACCAAATCGGCGCTGGTGACGCGCGACATCGACATTCTCGCGCGGATGGCAAAACGCAGTCTCGCCAAGGTGGCGCTGTCGGTGACCACGCTCGATGCCAGGCTGGCGCGCACCATGGAGCCGCGGGCCTCGACGCCGACGCAGGCGGCTCGAGGCGCTGCGGCAACTGTCCGATGCGGGAATTCCGACCACGGTGATGGTTGCGCCGGTAATCCCGGCACTGAACGATTCCGAGATCGAGCGGATTCTCGATGCGGCGGCGCATGCCGGCGTCAAGGAAGCGAGCTATGTGCTGCTGCGGCTGCCGCTGGAGGTGCGCGACCTGTTCCGCGAATGGCTGATGGCCAATTATCCCGACCGCTACCGCCACATCTTTACGCTGATCCGCGACATGCGCGGCGGGCGCGACTACGATTCGCAGTGGGGAACGCGGATGAAGGGTACCGGACCGATGGCCTGGATGATCGGGCGCCGGTTCGAGATCGCCTGCGAGAAGCTCGGGCTCAACAAGCGGCGGTCGAAATTGACCACCGATCATTTCGCCCGGCCGAAACGCAGCGGGCAGCAGCTCAGTTTGTTTTAGTCAACCCTTGCCGTTCGGGGAGGGGAAGAAAAATGAATAGCGGGAATTGAGCTGAGTTCCCGGTTGCGCCGCCGGGTTCGCTTGCAGCACGATCCCCGGCATGATTCGCGATAAATCCGACAAAGAGCCAGCCAAGCTGCCAAAGGGCGTGATCGCGGTCGCGCCGCCGAGCTTTCGCCGCGAGCGCGCGCTGATCAAGCGCGGCGTCTGGCCGGTGGCCGGCTGCGACGAGGCCGGGCGCGGTCCGCTGGCGGGTCCGGTGGTGGCCGCGGCGGTCGTGCTCGATCCCAAGCGGATCCCGAAGGGCATCGACGATTCCAAGCGGCTGACGCCGGAGCGCCGCGAGGAACTGTTCGAGGAAATTTGCGCCACCGCGTCGTTTGCGGTGGCCTTCGGCTCGCCGGCGCGGATCGATCGCGACAATATCCTGCGCGCGTCGCTGTGGGCGCTGGCGCGCGCAGTGCACGCGCTGCCGGAAATGCCGAAACATGTGTTCGTCGATGGCCGCGACCGGCTCGATACGCCCTGCGACTGCGAAGCCGTGATCGGCGGCGACGGGCTGGTCGTCTCGATCGCGGCGGCATCGATCATCGCCAAGGTGACGCGCGACCGGCTGATGTGCGCGCTCGCGCAGGATTGCCCGGGTTACGGTTTCGAGTCCCACAAGGGTTACAGCGTTCCCGAGCATCTCGAGGCGCTCGATCGGCTCGGACCCACCGTGCATCATCGCCGGTTGTTTGCACCGGTCGTGGCGGCACGGGAAAGGCATCAGGCGATGGCGATCGAAGGCGAAGTCGTCGCGATGGAAACGCAGATTTCCGTTGAGATCGCGACTGCGGGCTGATGTAGTTGCCTCAGCTGGCTCCGGGCTTTATTACCATCACATTGACGAGTACGAAGCGTTGGCCCTCATGGTGAGGAGCGCATCTTGCGCGTCTCGAACCATGAGGAGCTCATCCTTCGAGACGCGACGAAGACGTCGCTGCTCAGCGATGAGGCGGGTTCCTGCCGGTCAACTCGAAGCAAAAGCGATCCAGCCGTTTCATGCGTTTCACCTCCCTGATTATCGAACTGATCCGCGCCCGGCCGCGGCTGGTGGTCTGGCTTGCGGTGTTGTTTCAGGCGGCGCTGTGGCTGATCCTGCCGTTACTGCTGTATCGAAGCCCTCCGGGCGATCTGGCGACGGTGCTGGCCTATGGCCGCGAATACCAGGTGGGAACCGATCTCGGCCCGCCGCTGGCGTTCTGGCTCGCCGACATCGCGTTTCGCGCCGCCGGCAATCACATGTTCGGCGTCTATCTGCTGGCGCAGCTTTGTTCGATCGCGACGTTCGGGGCGCTGTACCAGCTGGCACGCGCGGTCGTCGGCGGACAACAGGCGGTGCTCGCGGTCTTGCTGACGTTGACGGTTACGGCATTCAGTTCGCCCGGCGTCGAGTTCGGCCCGCTGGTGCTGGCGCGCCCGCTCTGGGCGCTGCTGCTGCTGCATTGCTGGCAACTGATCGGCCAGGGCCGGCGCAACGCGTGGTTCGCCTGGTCGATCGAAGCCGGGCTGTTGCTGCTGACGACCTCCACCGCAATCGGCCTGTTGCTGCTGCTGGCCGGATTTGCGCTTGCGACCGCGCGCGGACGGCGCACGCTGATGTCGTTCGATCCGCTGTTCGCGCTATTGGTGATTGTCGTGCTGGCGCTGCCGTATCTGGTCTGGCTGATCCGCGCCGATACCCTGGCGCTGCCGCACTGGCCGGCGATCGCGGATTTGCGCGGGAGGGCGCTGCACTGGGCTGCATTGCTCGGCGGCCTGCTGGTGGCGATATCCGGCATCGTGCTGCTGGTGGCTGCTCAACTCCGGCTGGTTCGGCCGCAATCCCGAAGAGGCGCCGATCATCTATCGGCCGCCGGTCGATCCGCTGGCGCGCGATTTCGTCTATTTCTTCGCCATCGCCCCCGCGCTCGCGGGAAGCCTGATCTCCGGCCTGTTCGATCTCGATCGCGTCGCGGGCGGGACCGGGCATTGCGCTTTTGATGTCGGGGCTGGCGGCGATCGTCGCGACCGGCGATCTGGTTCAGCTGCGGCGTCAGCGTATGCTGCGCTCGGTCTGGGCGGCGGTCATCATCGCGCCCGCACTCGCGGCCATCGCGACGACGCTTTTTCTGCCCTGGACCGGCAGCGGCGAGGTGGCGACGTCGCTGCCCGCGACCGCGATCGCGCGTTTTTTTGGCGACAGTTTTGAGCGGCGTACCAATCAGCCGCTGCGGGCGGTGGCCGGCGACGCGCAGCTTGCGAGCCTGATCGCACTGGACGCCGGGCGTCCGCATCTGTTGCTCGATGCGACGCCGGAGCGCACGCCGTGGCTGACGACTGACAAAGTTCAACGAAACCGGCGGCGTCGTGGTCTGGCGCGCATCCGACACGGTGGGCACGCCGCCGGCCGACATCGCGCAGCGATTTCCCGGGCCTGGTGCCGGAAGTGCCGCGGGCGTTCGAGTGGCTGGTCACCGGCCGCCAGCCGCTGTTGCGGATCGGCTGGGCCATCGTGCGGCCGAAGACGCCGTAACGATGGCGGCTCCTCATGGTGAGGAGCGCGTCTTCGCGCGTCTCGAACCACGAGGTCACGCGGTCTCCATCCTTCGAGACGCGGCCAAGCGGCCGCCCTCAGGATGAGGAAGTCTGCGCCTGCTCCAGCGCTTTTGCGATCGCGCGCAAATCCTGCCACGCCATGCGCTTGTAGGACGGCGAACGCAGCAGATAGGCCGGATGGAAGGTGGCGAGCGCGCGGATCACCCGCGTACCGGTGTCGTAGTCGAACCAACGCCCACGGGTTTTCATGATGCCCTCGCGCGTCGACAGCAAGGTCTGGGTCGAGGGATTGCCGAGCGTCACCAGCACGTCCGGATTGACCAGTTCGATTTGCCGCTGGATGAACGGCAGGCAGATTTGCGTCTCCTGCGGCGTCGGCGTGCGGTTGCCCGGCGGCCGCCACGGAATGACATTGGCGATGTAGGCGCTGGAGCGGTCGAGCCCGATCGCCGCGATCATCCGGTCCAGGAGCTTGCCCGAACGTCCGACGAAGGGCAGCCCCTCGATGTCTTCCTCCCGCCCGGGGGCCTCGCCGACGAACATGATACGCGCCTGCGGGTTGCCGTCGGCGAATACCAGGCGCGTGGCGGTCGATTTCAGCGCGCAGCCGTCGAATTTCTCCAGTAGCGCGCGCAGCGCCTCGAGCGTCGGCGCGGTCCGCGCCGCTTCGCGCGCCGACAGGATCGCCGCCTCCGGCGCCAGCGCGGCCTCGCCGCGTGCGGCCGGGATTACGGCGGCAGTGGTCCTGACGGGGTTGGGCGGCGCGGTTTCGCGGGGCGCGGCGGGGATGATATCGGGATCGGACAGCCGGTTGACCGGCTCCTCCGTCAGCGCACAGTCGACCCCGGCCTCGAGATAAAAGGCGAGCAATTGCTGGACGGTAGGGGCGGGATCAGGCGTCATGGCGGGATGTCAGAGGCATGCTTTCAATCTAGGTCGGATCGGGCCGCAGCGAAACGCCCCAACGCCGATTTCCATGGTTGTTCTTCATGCAAAAATCGGAAACAAACGACCTTTGGAGACGTTCTCAACCGGCCTGAGACCAGATCATGAGCACTGAAGAGCTGCCGCCGCGCGAATCCATGGAATTCGACGTCGTGATCGTCGGCGCCGGGCCGTCGGGCCTGGCCGCCGCGATCCGGCTGAAGCAGCTCAATGCCGATCTTGCAATTGTCGTGGTGGAGAAGGGCTCCGAGGTCGGCGCGCATATTTTGTCCGGCGCGGTGATCGATCCGGTGGCGCTCGACAAGCTCGTTCCGGATTGGCGCGAGGACACCGACTGCCCGCTGAAGACGCAGGTCAAGACCGACAAGTTCTACTGGATGACCCAGGGCAGCGCGATCCCGCTGCCGAACATCATGATGCCGCCGCTGATGAACAACCATCATTGTTATATCGGCTCGCTCGGCAATGTGTGCCGCTGGCTCGCGCGCAAGGCCGAGGCGCTCGGTATCGAGATTTACCCGGGCTTCGCCGCGACCGAGGTGCTTTACGATGAAAAAGGCGCGGTGCGCGGCATCGCGACCGGCGACATGGGCATCGCCAAGGATGGCTCGCACAAATCGTCCTATACCCGCGGCATGGAACTGCTCGGCAAATACACGCTGTTCGCCGAAGGCGCGCGCGGCAGCCTGACCAAGCAGCTGATCGCGAAATTTGCCCTCGACGCCAACAGCCAACCGCCGAAATTCGGCATCGGCCTCAAGGAAGTCTGGCAGATCGATCCCGCCAAGCACCAGAAGGGCCTGATCCAGCATTCGTTCGGCTGGCCGTTGAACAATTCGACCGGCGGCGGCTCGTTCCTCTACCACTACGACGACAATCTGGTCGCGGTCGGCTTCGTCGTGCATCTCAATTACGACGACCCCTATCTGTCGCCGTTCGACGAATTCCAGCGCTACAAGACGCATCCCGCGGTCCGCGACCTGTTCGAAGGCGGCAAGCGGCTCGCCTACGGCGCGCGCGCCATCACCGAGGGCGGGTATCAATCGGTGCCGCGCCTGAGCTTCCCGGGCGGCGCGCTGATCGGCTGCGCGGCGGGTTTCGTCAACGTGCCGCGCATCAAGGGCGTCCATAATGCGGTTGGCAGCGGCATGCTCGCGGCCGAACACGTCATTGCCGCGCTCGGCGCCGGCCGCGCCAACGATGAACTGGTCGAGTATGAGAATGCGTGGCGCGATTCGGCGGTCGGCAAGGATTTGTACCGGGTCCGCAACGTCAAACCGCTGTGGTCGAAATTCGGCACCATCATCGGCGTTGCGCTCGGCGGCATCGATATGTGGTGCAACACGCTCGGTTTCTCGCTGTTCGGAACGCAGTCGCATGCCAAGCCCGACCGCAAGACGCTCGATCCGGCGAAAGCGCATGCCCCGATCGCGCCGCCGAAGCCGGACGGCAAGCTCACCTTCGACAGGCTGTCGTCGGTGTTCCTTTCCAACACCAATCACGAAGAGGACCAGCCGGTTCATCTGAAGGTCGCCGACATGAACCTGCAGAAGACATCCGAGCATGATGTCTATGCGGGTCCGTCAAACCGTTATTGCCCGGCCGGCGTCTATGAATGGGTCGAGGAGGCGACCGGGCCGCGCTTCGTCATCAACGCCCAGAATTGCGTCCATTGCAAAACCTGCGATGTGAAGGATCCGAACGGCAATATCACCTGGGTTCCGCCGGAGGGCGGCGGCGGACCCAATTATGAGGCGATGTAACCACGATTGCGTGAGCCGATGCCTGCGGAGGCGGGCGGCGGCCACGATACGGCCACACTGAAAGCGTTTTCAGGCGAAGCGGGCAAAGTTTTCGGGTGAAGCTGGCCAGATCGGCAACCACCCTGGCGTTTCCTGCCATTCGATTCGCCACCCCGTATCCTTGCGGTTGAACGCCAAACGCGGCATTGTCCCAAGCCTTGATGCCGCCGGTTGGGTTCGCATTCGAGACGATCCGTAAATTCCTTGAGCTTAAGGCGAACCGTGATGTTTTCCATTCGTTTCAATCGCTGGACGATTGCCGCATTCGCCGTCACCGCGTTGGCAGTGCCGGGCTCGCTTTCGGCCCAGACGCCCGATCATCCGTCGGACAATTCGGCGCAATTTCCCTCAAGCCGCGATCTGAAATCGCTGACGACGTCGGGCAGCTATCTGGCCGCCCGCCATGCCAGCGTGGAGCGAGACTCCAACTCGGCGGCGACGTTCTATCGCTCGGCGCTTCGCTCCGATCCGAAGAACAACGAATTGCTGGATCGCGCGTTCATTTCATCGCTGGCGGACGGCGATATCGACGAGGCCGTGAAGCTCGCCGACCGGATCTTGACGATCGACAAATCCAACCGCGTCGCCCGGCTTGTGGTGGGCGTGCGCGATCTGAAGCTGAAGAAATATGCCGCCGCGCAGTTGAACATCAATCAGTCGATTCGCGGACCGATCACGGATCTGGTCGCGACGCTGCTGTCGGGTTGGGCCAGTTACGGCGCCGGCGACACCAAGACGGCCGTCGCCAACATCGACAAGCTGACGGGTCCGGAATGGTATCCGATCTTCAAGGACCTGCACTCCGGCATGATCCTCGAGCTCGCGGGCAAGGAAAAGGACGCCGGCGCGCGGCTCGAGCGGGCCTACAAGCTCGACGATTCGATGCTGCGCGTGGCCGACGACTATGGGCGCTGGCTGTCGCGCAACAAGGATGCGGCGGCGGCGAGGGCGATCTACGAGGCCTTCGACAAGAAGCTGCCGCGGCACCCGCTGGTGCTGGAAGAGCTGCGCGAAACCAAAGCCGGCAAGAAGCTGTCGCCGCTGGTCGATTCGCCGCAGACCGGCGCCGCCGAGGCGCTTTACGGCATCGGCGCAACGCTGACGCGCCGCGGCGGCGAGGATCTGGCGCTGGTCTATTTGCAGCTCTCGCTGTACCTCGCGCCCAATCATCCGTTGGCGCTATTGTCGCTGGCCGATCTCTACGAATCGGTGAAGAAGCCGGCGATGGCGATCAAGGTCTACGAGCGGATGCCCGCGAGTTCGCCGCTAAAGCGCAATGCGCAGATTCAGCTTGCGACCAATCTTGACGCGGCCGAACGCAGCGAGGAGGCGATCAAGATTCTAAAAGGCGTCACGACGGAGGATCCCAAGGACATCGAAGCCGTTATGGCGCTCGGCAATATCGAGCGAGGCCGCAAGAAGTTCGCCGACTGCGTCCAGACCTACTCGCAGGGCATTGCTGCATTGCCGGCGGCGAGCGAAAAGAACAACTGGGTCTATTACTATTACCGCGGCATCTGCGAGGAGCGTTCCAAGCAGTGGGGCAAGGCGGAAGCCGATATGCGCAAGGCGCTCGATCTGCAGCCCGAACAGCCCCATGTGCTGAACTATCTCGGCTATTCATGGATCGATCAGGGCATCAATCTCGACGAAGGCATGAAGATGATCAAGCGCGCCGTCGAGCAGCGCCCGGACGACGGCTATATCGTGGACTCGCTGGGCTGGGCCTATTACCGCATCGGCAATTACGAGGACGCGGTCAAGAATCTCGAGCGCGCCATCGATCTCAAGCCTGAAGACCCGACCATCAACGACCATCTCGGCGACGCCTATTGGCGTATCGGCCGCACCCTGGAAGCCAAATTCCAGTGGGCCCATGCCCGCGACCTGAAACCCGAGCCGGAAGAGTTGCCCAAGATCGAAGCCAAGCTCGAAAACGGCCTGCCCGATGACAACACTTCCTCGGCGGCCTCCGCGGACAAGAAAAAAGAAGACGGCAAGGGCGGCTGATCGAAGGGCTGGATCGGCGATGCCGGGGCTAATTGAGGACGGGCGTGCCAAAGTCAACCTGACCCTTCGGGTGGTCGGGCGGCGTACTGACGGCCATCACGACCTCGAAAGCGTGGTGGCGTTCGCCGATTGCGCCGATCGCCTCAGCCTGACGCCCGGATCGAAACTTCATCTCAAGACCACCGGGCCGCTTGCGCAGGATTGCGGCGAGACTGCCGACAACCTCGTGTTCAAGGCCGCGCAATTGCTCGGCGAACGCGTGCCGGACCTGCGGCTCGGCGAGTTCACCCTCGACAAGGTGCTGCCGGTCGCAGCCGGCATTGGCGGCGGTTCGGCCGACGCCGCCGCGGCGCTGCGGTTGCTGGCGCAGGCGAATGGCCTGGCCCTCGACGACGCGCGGCTGATCGAGGTCGCGCAATTGACCGGCGCCGACGTGCCGGTTTGCCTGGCCTCGCGCGCCTGCGTGATGACCGGCGTCGGTGAAACGCTGCTGCCGTTGAGCCTGCCGAAGATGCCATGCGTGATGGTCAATCCGCGCGTTCCGGTGGCGACCAGGGATGTGTTCGAAGCGCTGGGTCTGCGCAATGGCGAATTGCTGGTGGGCGCCACCGATGTGCTTCAAGCAACCGCCTGGCCGGAAGCAGGCGCATCGCTCGAAGACTGGGTCGAAGTGCTCGCTGAAAGTTCCAACGACCTCGAAGCGCCGGCAACGCGCATTCAGCCCGTGATCGCTGAGGTGATCTCGGCGCTCAACGCCACCAATGGCGCCTGGTTGGCGCGGATGTCGGGGTCGGGCGCTACCTGCTTTGCGATCTTCGAGAACACCGCCGAAGCGCATCGCGCGGCGCAAAAAATCCAGCTCGATCACCCGCAGTGGTGGGTGCATGCGGGGGTGCTGAGCTAGGGCATGACCGCAGCACAGTCAAGCCGTCTTGCGGACGTAGCTCGCGAACGAAGGCGATGCGCTGCCCGCCTCTTGCGCGGATCGCCGACGATCGACGCTCCCTGAAGAACGGGGAAGTTAGCAAGCGATTCAGTGCGACCTTGCCAGACAAAACGCCACCACCTGCTCGAGCGCGCGCTTCATTTGGGAAGCCGGAAACAGCGCCAGCGCATCGACCGCCATCGCCCCGTAATGCTGGGCGCGGTTGATGGTGTCCTCGAGCGCGCGGTGTTTGGTCATCAGGCCGATGGCGTGGTCGAGATCGTCGTCGCGGATCTCGCCGCGCTCCAGCGCGTTGATCCAGAACGCGCGCTCGCTGCCGTTGCCGCGGCGGAACGCCAGCACCACCGGCAGCGTGATCTTGCCCTCGCGGAAATCGTCGCCGATGTTCTTGCCGAGCTTGGCGGCCTTGCCGCCGTAGTCCAGCACATCATCCACCAGCTGGAACGCGATGCCCAGATTCATGCCGACCGAGCGGCACGCGGTCTGTTCGGCCTTCGGTCGATTGGCGATGACAGGCCCGACCTCGCAGGCCGCCGCGAACAACTCGGCGGTCTTGCCGCGGATGACCGCGAGATATTCGTCTTCCGTGGTGGCGGTGTTTTTCGCCGCCGCGAGCTGCATCACTTCGCCTTCGGCGATCGTTGCCGCGGCGGACGAGAGAATGTCGAGCGCGCGCAGCGAGCCGACCTCGACCATCATGCGAAACGCCTGGCCGAGCAGGAAGTCGCCGACCAGGACGCTGGCTTCATTGCCCCACAACATGCGCGCCGACAGCTTGCCGCGCCGCAATTCGCTTTCGTCGACCACGTCGTCGTGCAGCAATGTGGCGGTATGCATGAACTCGACCGAGGCTGCGAGCTTGATATGGCCATCGCCGGAATAGCCGGTAAGATTTGCCATCGCCAGCGTCAGCATCGGGCGCAGCCTTTTCCCCCCTGAGGAAATCAGGTGGTTGGCGACCTCGGGGATCATGGTGACTTCCGACCCGGTCCGCGACAGTATCGTGGCGTTGACGCGCTCCATGTCGGCGGCGACAAGCGCGACCAGCTCATCTATCGAAGCGCCCGAGGGGCTCTCGAAAGGTACAATAACCGCCACGCCGGTCTCCACATTTGCCCAATTCGGACTATCCTAAGATAACAATAGAAAGAGCCGGGTAACGCGGCAAGGGCACGAAGCGATTGAAACGCATCGTTCAGCCGTCACGTCGGTCCGACAAAGGAGAGCCGGAAGTTGCGGGAACTGGTTCGTACCAACGATATAGTGCTGGTTTCGGCTGTCGGCGCGCTGCTCGACGGCGCCAATATCCATCATCTGGTGCTGGATCAGAACATGAGCATTATCGAGGGCTCGCTCGGGGTCCTGCCGCGCCGGATCCTGGTCCATGAGGACGATAACCGCGAAGCGCGTCAGATTCTCAGCGATGCCGGCCTCGCCCACGAACTGCGGGCTGATGACTGATCCCGGTGAAATCACCGAGGATGCGTTTCTCGGCGGGCAATTGCGCCTGCGGCAGCCGAAGTCAGGTCACCGCGCCGGCCACGACGCCATGCTGCTGGCCGCGGCGACACCGGCACGTTCAGGCGATCGGGTGGTTGATTTCGGCGCCGGGGTTGGCGCCGCCGGCCTCGCGGTCGCCAAACGCGTGGCCGGTATCGAACTCGTTCTGGTCGAGATCGATCAGGCGCTCGCAGGCCTCGCGCGCGCTAACGCCGCCTCGAATGCAATCGCAGCCGATGTCATCGTGCTCGACCTTACATCCGCCGCCGGCGCGTTTGCCGCCGCCGGCCTTGCTCCCGACAGTGCCGATGTCGTGCTGATGAATCCGCCGTTCAACGATGCCGCCCGGCACCGTGCCTCGCCGGACAAGGCGCGCGAGATCGCTCACGTGGCGACGGCGGCGACGCTCGAGAGCTGGATTCACGCGGGCCGACGAATCCTGAAATCCGGCGGGGTCCTCACGCTGATCTGGCGCGCCGACGGCCTCGTCGAGCTGCTGGCAGCGCTCGATCGCGGTTTTGGCAGCCTGGCCATTCTGCCGGTTCATGGTGACGCGAAGAGCCCCGCGATTCGCATATTGATTCGCGCCGTCAAAGGTGGAAAGGCACCTGCTCAAATCCATGGCGCGCTGGTGCTCAATGATGAGTCAGCCGTGCCCAATAAACAGGTGCAGGACATTCTGGCCGGGAAGGGAGTATTGCCGTTAGCGATACGCTGAACGCGGGCGCTTAAGCATTGAGCAGACGGGCTATTGCGGAAGCGTTTTCGACGGTTTAGGCGCTGAAGTGAAATGAATCGCGGTCAAAAGTGTACCGATCAGCAACATCAGTAGATAGATTTTCATGTCTTTCTCCGCCGCACCGTTGCAGCCCCAACACTTGCAATGCAAAAGGCGTTCCAATCGATTCAATGACAGCCGCGTGATAAAAAATGGTTAATTTCGAGGTACCCACATGACGGAGCAAACGGATAATCGCTGGAGATTGCCGGACTTGGTCGACAGGCTGATGGAATTCCTGCCGGCGCGTCTGCGGCGTGGAACCGCCGTGGTGCCGGTGGTCCGGCTGTCAGGCTTGATTGGTGCGGTGACGCCGCTGCGGCCGGGCATGTCGCTGGCCGGCGTCGCCAGGGTGCTCGAGCGCGCCTTCGCGATGAAGAATGCCAAAGCCGTGGCGCTGGTGATCAATTCGCCCGGCGGCTCGCCGGTGCAGTCGCGCCAGATCTACCTGCGGATCAGGCAACTCGCCGCGGAAAAGAAACTGCCGGTGCTGGTATTCGTCGAGGACGTCGCGGCATCCGGCGGCTACATGATCGCCTGCGCCGGCGACGAGATTTTTTGCGATCCGTCCTCGATCATGGGCTCGATCGGCGTGGTCGGCGGCTCCTTCGGATTGCAGGAGTTGATCAAGAAGATCGGCGTCGAGCGGCGGCTGTATACGGCCGGTGAGCACAAGGCGATGCTCGATCCGTTCCTGCCGGAAAACCCCGATGATGTCGCGCGCCTGAAGGCGCTTCAGCGCGAGATCCACGCCATCTTCATCGCGCTGGTGAAGCAGAGCCGGGGCACGCGCCTCAAGGGCGCCGACGACGTTCTCTTCACCGGCGAATATTGGGCGGGGGAACGGTCGGTTTCGCTTGGTCTTGCGGATGCGATCGGCGATCTGCGCTCGACACTGCGCGCGCGCTACGGGGACAAGGTGCTGACGCCGGTGGTTGCGCCGCCGACGGGGCTGTTATCGGGCCTTTTGGGCCGCAAATCGGCAGGCGCGGGGACGCTTGGTCAGCTGGACGGGTTCGCAGGGTTGCCGGACGAAGTGATTTCGGCGCTGGAGAGCCGGGCAATTTGGGCCAAATTCGGATTTTAAACGCGAATTAACCCGCGCCATCTGGTTAGGCGATTGCAGGCCGGAGCGGGTTGCGCGACAATAGCGGACGGGGGCGTGACCAATGAACGACAAGGATCGACCGATGCCGCCGCTGATCGCATTTGCGGGCGCCCTGGGTGGGCTGGCCGTGGTCCGCTGGGCCTACCGGACAGCCGTGAGGGTGAACAGGGAATTGGAAGAGGCGCGCCGCGCCCGGCTCGCCGAAGCCGCCAAATCGAACGAGATTCCGACGCTGCGGCGGGACCCCACCACCGGCGCCTATCGGCCGGGCTAATTGCTTGCGAATTTGCTTGCGAAAACACTTGCGCCGGCCTCGGGGTAGGGCATCACCCCTGAGAACCGGCGAGCAAGCCTGGAGGATGGTTGGTCTTATCGGAATGCCGCGGCCTTTGGCTGGTCACAATCTGATCGAGAAAGATCACGAACTCCGGCGCGGCGATCTTCCGGCATTTTCGAGGACAAATCCCGCCGGACATTGCCTTGATTCTCGATCCCCCCGCCGATACGGTCCCGCGCGCTTGCCAGCCCCCAGCGAAGACCTGACCGAACGATGGACCTCCTGCCTCCGCACATGCGCCCGGAACGCTCGTTCCAGGGCTTTATCCTGGCTCTGCAGCGGTTCTGGGCCGATCAAGGCTGCGTGATCCTGCAGCCTTACGATATGGAGATGGGAGCAGGCACTTTTCATCCAGCTACGACGTTGCGCGCGCTTGGGCCAAAACCGTGGAAGGCCGCCTATGTGCAGCCCTCGCGCCGGCCCAAGGATGGCCGCTATGGCGAAAACCCCAACCGGTTGCAGCACTATTATCAGTTTCAGGTGATCATCAAGCCATCGCCGCCAGACCTTCAGGAGTTGTACCTGAAGTCGCTCGCCGCCATCGGCATCAATTCAAGCCTGCACGACATTCGTTTTGTCGAGGACGACTGGGAAAGCCCGACGCTCGGCGCCTGGGGGCTGGGCTGGGAATGCTGGTGCGACGGCATGGAAGTGTCGCAGTTCACCTACTTCCAGCAGGTCGCGGGCGTCGAATGCGCGCCGGTCGCGGGCGAACTCACCTACGGGCTCGAGCGCCTTGCGATGTATGTGCAGGGCGTCGACCGCGTCTACGATCTCAACTTCAACGGCCGCGACGGCGCCGAACGCGTGACTTACGGCGAGGTGTTCCTGCAGGCCGAGCAGGAATATTCGCGGCACAATTTCGAATTCGCCGACGCCGACATGCTGTTCAAGCAATTCGCGATGGCCGAGGAGGCCTGCAAGCGATATCTCGATGCCGGCTGGAAGGACGGCGAGCGCGAGGCGCATCTGATGGCGCTGCCGGCCTACGACCAGTGCATCAAGGCAAGCCACGCCTTCAACCTGCTCGACGCCCGCGGCGTGATCTCGGTGACGGAGCGGCAGAGCTACATCTTGCGCGTGCGCGACCTGGCCAAGGCCTGCGGCGACGCCTGGATGCACACCGAAGCGGGCGGGGCGGGTTGATGCCCGAACTTCTGTTCGAACTTTTCTCCGAGGAAATTCCCGCGCGGATGCAGGCGAAGGCGGCCGACGATCTGCGCCGCATGGTCACCGACAGGCTGGTTGCCGAAGGGCTGGTCTATGAAGGCGCGAAGGCGTTCGCGACGCCGCGGCGGCTGACGCTGACGGTGCACGGCATTCCCGCGCGTCAGTCGGATTTGAAGGAAGAGCGCAGGGGACCGCGGGTCGGCGGGCCGGAGGCCGCGATTGCGGGTTTTCTCAAGGCCACCGGCCTTGCCTCGCTCGATGAGGCAAAGATCCAGCGCGATCCGAAGAAGGGCGATTTCTATGTCGCGCTGATCGAAAAACCCGGCCGCGCCACGCTGGACGTGCTCGCCGACATGCTGCCGGTCATCATCAGGACGTTCCCGTGGCCGAAATCGATGCGCTGGGGCGAGCGCTCGGCAAAACCGGGCGCGCTGCAATGGGTGCGGCCGCTGCATTCCATCGTCGCCACCTTCGGCATGGAGACCGAGGAGCCGGAGGTCGTGAAATTCGCCGTCGACGGCATCGAAGCCGGGCAGACCACGTACGGCCACAGGTTCATGGCGCCGGCGCCGATTTCCGTGCGCCGCTTCGAGGATTATCAGGCGAAGCTGCACGCGGCCAAGGTCGTGCTCGATCCGCAAGCGCGCAAGGACATCATTCTGGCTGACGCCAGGCAGCTTGCCTTCGCGCAAGGGTTTGAGTTGATCGAGGACCAGGCGCTGCTCGACGAAGTGGCCGGACTTGTCGAATGGCCGGTGGTGGTGATGGGATCGTTCGACAGGGAATTCCTGTCGATCCCGCGGCGAAGTGATCCGCGCCACGATACGAAATAACATGAAATGCTTTGTCGTCAGCGATCCCAAGACGGGCGGGCTCACCAACAAATTCATCCTCACC
Organism: uncultured Alphaproteobacteria bacterium; assembly: GCA_963761395.1. Taxonomy (GTDB): domain Bacteria; phylum Pseudomonadota; class Alphaproteobacteria; order Rhizobiales; family Xanthobacteraceae; genus Bradyrhizobium. The sequence continues at coordinate 29,091 of CAVXHU010000014.1, read as the reverse complement.
GCCAACATCGAAGCCTCCGACGGCGGCAAGGCCATTGTCGCCGGCAACGAGCGCGTGATCCGCGCGCGCTTGAGTGATGCAAAGTTTTTCTACGAAACCGATCTGAAGACCAAGCTGGAAGACCGCCTGCCGAAATTCGAGAACATCGTGTTTCACGAGAAGCTGGGCACGCAGGGCGAGCGCATCGCGCGGATCGAACGGCTGGCGGCGGAGATCGCGCCGCTGGTTGGCGCCGATGTCGAAAAGACAAAACGCGCCGCGCGGTTGGCGAAGGCCGATTTGCTGACCGAAGTGGTCGGCGAATTCCCGGAGTTGCAGGGCCTGATGGGGAAATACTACGCGCTGGCGCAGGGCGAGGACGCTTCCGTCGCCGCGGCGAGCGAGGAGCATTACAAGCCGCAAGGGCCGAACGATCGCGTGCCGACCGATCCGGTGAGTGTTGCGGTCGCGCTGGCCGACAAGATCGATACGCTGGTCGGCTTCTGGGCGATCGACGAAAAGCCGACGGGAAGCAAGGATCCGTATGCGTTGCGGAGAGCGGCGCTGGGGGTGATCAGGCTAATCGTTGAAAATAATATCCGTTCGAACCTCGTGACGATATTCAACCAACACATTCCTAGAGTACTCGAATTTGATCGCGAGCACTTTGCGTAGGTCCGGTGTGGGTACATTCGGTATTGGTCAAGGTCTGAGGGTTTGGGGCGGCAAGAATGTCGACCAAAAATGCATCGACCTCCTCGCCTGCTTCGTGGCTTGCAGATCTGCGATTTCAGGCTATCGTTGACGCCGATCCGTCTTGCGACAAGGTCCAACTCCGCGAGCAGGGCGCGCGCCACGATCTCGTCGATGCCGTGTTCGCGCTGGAAGGCCAGGACGATCTCTTGATGGTGGTCCGCCGCGTCGAGGCGCTCGGGAAATTTCTCGATACCGACGACGGCAAGAATCTGCTCGCGGGCACCAAGCGCGCCGCGAACATTTTGCGCATCGAGGAGAAGAGGGACGGCAAGGCGTACGACGGCGCGCCGGACCCTGCGCTCTACAGCCTTGCTGAAGAGAAGACGCTGGCAAAAGCGATCGATCAGGTGAAGGCGGAAGCAAGTGCGGCCGTCGCGAAAGAAGATTTCGCCGGCGCCATGAGCGCGATGGCGAAATTGCGCCCGGCGGTCGATGCGTTCTTCGACAAGGTCAAGGTCAACGACGACGATCCGCAGGTGCGCGAGAATCGCCTGAAGCTCTTGAATGAAATCCGCGCCGCCACCCGCGCGGTGGCGGATTTTTCCAGGATACAGGATTAGTAATCGTGCTCCGGGTGCTCGCGCAGTCTGCGCCGACCTTGCGGCGTGGTGCGCGCGCTGATGCGAGCGAGCCCGATCTGCGAGATTCGTGGGTCCCGGCTCCTGCGGACGCATCGCCGGGATGGCGAATGCGCCGCGTCCGGGACACGAGATCAAAAAAGCCCCGCCCGGTGGGGGGAACCGGGCGAGGCCTTGACGTCCGGGCGCCGCTGCGGCTGTCCGGACAATTCGTTCAGGCGGGATTGTACTTTACTCGACCACCTGAACGATGCGGCGGGTACGCGGTTCGACCAGCACGGTCCGGCCGTTCACCACGGTGTAGCGATAGGGCGTGACGCCGAAGGTCTGCGGCACGTCGTAATAAGTGACGCCGGTTTCCGGCAGCACGCCGCCCACGATCACGCGATCCGGAATGGCGTAGCTCGGCACGCGCTCGCGCACGATGTATTCACGGAACGCCGGCCGCTGGTCGACGGCGATGCCGTCGATATCGTCGTTGACGATCACGCTGCCGCCGCGCACGACGCCCGTGGTGATCTCGGTCTGCGCCTGTGCCGCGATCGGTGCACTGATGGCGCCCGCGATCGCCGCAATGGCAAGTATCCTGTTCCGCATGATCAACTCCCTTTGCGATGATGCACGCCGGTTTGCACCGGCACGCAATCCCACCCAATTCATCGCGCGCGGCATTGTTCCGGGGAACAACGGGTTTCATCCGCTGCAATTTTCGGCATCCTTCGCGTGCGCCGGAACCCATTGCAGCGACAAGCGTCTGCTATCGTGGAACTGTGCATGAGGATAAAATGCAGGTCTCGATTCGAATTCCCGCAGACCTCATTCCGGAGAGATTTCAATGACCATCACCACTGCGCACATTCCTGCCATAGTGGCCCTGATCGCCGGTATCCTCATTTTGATCATGCCGCGGCTGCTCAATCTCGTGGTCGCGATCTATCTGATTTGCATCGGGCTGATCGGTCTCGGCGTGCTCAAGTGGCTTCATATGTAGCGTTCATATGTAGCGGTGAAACCGGCCTTCGCACCTTGCGCGGAACCGTCCAAAGTGGTGTAAGGCGCGCATCTCCTTTCCTCTCGCGGATTGTTTGCAAGTCATGGCCAAAGCCGTAGCGAAGACAAAGAAAATCGCAGCGAAATCAAAGCCATCCATGCCGGCCCGGGCGAAAGCCCCGCCGCCCGCCCGCAAGGCCCTGGCGAAAAGCCCGGCCAAACCGGCGCCGAAGCCGGCCAGCAAGGTTGTCGCAAGCAAGCCAGCCGCGGACGCGGCGAAATCCGGCAAATGGGTGTTCACGTTCGGCGACGGCAAGGCCGAAGGCAAAGCAGGGTTGCGCGATTTGCTTGGCGGCAAGGGCGCCAATCTCGCCGAGATGGCCAATCTCGGCCTGCCGGTGCCTCCCGGCTTCACGATTCCGACCTCGGTATGCACTTACTTTTACGCGCACGACAAATCCTATCCTGGCGCATTGAAGGCGCAGGTCGAAAAGGCGCTGGACCATGTCGGCAGACTGACCGGCAAGGCGTTTGGCGATCCGAAGAATCCGCTGCTTGGTTTCGGTGCGTTCCGGCGGCCGCGCCTCGATGCCGGGCATGATGGATACCGTGCTCAACCTCGGCCTCAACGACAAGACGGTGGAAGCGCTGGCCGAAATGTCGGGCGATCGCCGCTTTGCCTATGACAGCTACCGCCGCTTCATCACGATGTATTCGGACGTGGTGCTCGGCTTCGAGCATTCTCACTTCGAGGACATTCTCGATACCTTCAAGGACAGCCAGGGCTATTCGCTCGACACCGACTTGACCGGCGACGACTGGGTCGACCTGGTCGGCCGCTACAAGGATGCGGTGGCGCGCGAAACCGGCAAGGATTTCCCGCAGGACCCGCACGCGCAATTGTGGGGCGCGATCGGGGCGGTGTTTTCATCCTGGATGAACGCGCGCGCGGTGACCTACCGGCGGCTGCATGACATTCCGGAGTCCTGGGGCACCGCGGTCAACGTGCAGGCGATGGTGTTCGGCAATATGGGCGAGACCTCGGCGACCGGGGTTGCGTTCACGCGCAATCCCTCGACCGGCGAGAGCAAGCTGTACGGCGAATTCCTGATCAACGCGCAGGGCGAAGACGTGGTGGCGGGCATTCGCACGCCGCAGGACATCACCGAATACGCGCGCAAGGAATCCGGCTCCGACAAGGCATCGATGGAAACCGCGATGCCCGAGGCGTTCAAGGAACTGACGCGGATCTACACGCTGCTCGAAAAGCATTACCGCGACATGCAGGACATGGAGTTCACGGTCGAGCAGGGCAAGCTGTGGATGCTGCAGACCCGCGGCGGCAAGCGCACCGCGAAGGCGGCTCTGCGCATCGCCGTCGAACTCGCCAATGAAGGCCTGATCAGCAAGAAGGACGCGGTGTCGCGGATCGATCCCGCCTCGCTCGATCAATTGCTGCATCCGGCCATCGATCCCTCGGCCAAGCGCGATGTCATTGCGACCGGCCTGCCGGCGTCGCCGGGCGCCGCCGCCGGCGAAATCGTGTTCTCATCCGATGAGGCCGCGAAACTGCAGGCCGATGGCCGCAAGGTCATTCTGGTGCGGATCGAGACCAGCCCGGAAGACATTCACGGCATGCACGCGGCGGAAGGCATCCTGACCACGCGCGGCGGCATGACCTCGCACGCCGCGGTGGTCGCGCGCGGCATGGGCAAGCCCTGCGTCTCCGGCTGCGGCACCATCCGCGTCGATTACGGCCGCGGCACCATGAGCATCGGCCCGCGCACCTTCAAGACCGGCGACGTCATCACCATCGACGGATCGCTGGGCCAGGTGCTGGCCGGGCGGATGCCGATGATCGAGCCGAAATTGTCGGGCGAATTCGGCACGCTGATGGGGTGGGCCGATCAGGTCCGCAAGCTCGGGGTTCGCGTCAATGCCGATACGCCGGACGACGCGCGCACCGCCATCAAGTTCGGCGGCGAGGGCATCGGGCTTTGCCGCACCGAACACATGTTCTTCGAGGAAACCCGGATCCGCACCGTGCGCGAGATGATTCTCGCCGAGGACGAACAGGCCCGCCGCGCCGCGCTGTCGAAACTGCTGCCGATGCAGCGCGCGGATTTCGTCGAGCTGTTCGAGATCATGAAGGGCCTGCCGGTGACGATCCGGCTGCTCGATCCGCCGCTGCATGAATTCCTGCCGCACACCCAGGCCGAGATCGAGGAAGTCGCGCGCGCGATGAATACCGATCCGCGGCGGCTGGCCGATCGCGCCCGCGATCTCGCCGAATTCAATCCGATGCTCGGCTTCCGCGGCTGCCGCCTCGCCATTGCCTATCCCGAGATCGCCGAGATGCAGTCGCGCGCCATCTTCGAAGCCGCGGTCGAAGCGGAAAAACGCACCGGCAAGGCCGTCGGCCTCGAAGTGATGGTGCCGCTGATCGCGACCAAGATGGAGTTCGATCTGGTCAAGGCGCGCATCGACGCCACGGCGCAGTCGGTGATGAAGCAGACCGGAACCAAGCTGAGCTATCAGGTCGGCACCATGATCGAACTGCCGCGCGCCTGCCTGATGGCCGGCGATATCGCCAAGACGGCGGAGTTCTTTTCGTTCGGCACCAACGACCTGACGCAGACCACCTACGGCATCAGCCGCGACGACGCCGCCGGATTCCTCGGCACCTACATCGCCAAGGGAATCCTGGAGATCGACCCGTTCATTTCGGTCGATCGCGACGGCGTCGGCGAACTGGTGAAGATCGGCGTCGCGCGCGGGCGCAAGACCCGCCCCGATCTCAAGGTCGGCATTTGCGGCGAGCACGGCGGCGATCCCGCCTCGGTCGCGTTCTGCCACGAGATCGGACTGGATTATGTCTCGTGCTCGCCCTACCGCGTGCCGATCGCGCGGCTGGCCGCGGCGCAGGCCGCGCTCGGCAAGGCCGTCGCCAGTCAGGCGTGAGGCCCAACAACCTGTTTTGAGACTGACGTCAAATCCCTCCGGGAGGCGGGCCAGTCCACCGGTGGTCGTTAGGATTCGCTTTTGCTGCTTCCTATATCATTGTGATAGGAGAAGCCCATGAACCGAGCAGAAGCCCTCAGAAAGCTGCGTACCTTCGCTGGCGCCCTTAGGGCGCGAGGCGCGACCTCACTTTATCTGTTTGGATCCACAGCCAAAAACAAGGCTGGCGTTAAAAGCGACCTGGACCTGTTCATCGACTATGACCCCCGCGGTAAGTTTAACGCGTTCGATCTGGTCGCGAGCAAGCGTTTGTTGCAGGAAGGTTTGGGCGTTGACGTGGACTTGACCACGCGCAAGGGGCTGCACCCCCTTATTCGTAAGCGGGTCGAAGCTGAGGCCAAGCGAGTTTTTTAATGGCGACCCGGTCTCCTCTGCTCCGCATCCATGACATGCTTGAGAGCATCCGGGGAATCGAGAAAAGCCATCGCCGGCAAAACTTTCCGCGACTACGAGCGCTCTTGGGTCTTACGGTCAGCGCTGGAGCGAGGTGTTGAGGTGATTTCCGAAGCCAGCCGCCACCTTGGCCGTGAACTCAAGTCGCAGCATAAGGATGTCCGCTGGAAGGACATCGCCGGCATCGGCAACATCCTACGCCACGAGTATCAGCGGGTTGACGGCCAGATTATATGGAACGCCGTGAGAGACGATCTTGCCGGCACTCAAAAAAGCGTTGCTGGCCATCAGGGCTTCGCTGGTAAGAATAGGCGGCCCTCGGCGAAAAAATTTTCTTCATCATTTTCGTTGACGCTATATTTACCATTTTATTCGAGCGCCTGTTTACCAACGTTTTCGTTGTGACCGCGCAACCTGTTGCTAATCCTTGCCTGTATCCGGCGTGCAACGCCGATTAACTCCCTCGCAACCTAAATTCGATACCACCAAAAAAGATCGAATTGCACGGATGTACTGAGTTCGGTCGTGTGAGTTGCGTTGCGTGAGCGTATCGATGTTACAGTTGCGTCACCGGCCGAGGGACGCGCGTTTCGCGTCCTTCGGTCTTGGTCTCTGCGTCTTCGCATTGATCCCGAACGAGATTGGATATCAGGATATCGCTTCGCTGCTGGCCCGGCAGCCGGGCGTCGCCGAACGCTGGCAGAAACGGGTGTTCTCCGCCGCCAGCACCATCCAGGTCGCCACCTACAGCTTCGGCCGCCCGATCGGGACCTCGACGCCGCAGACCGTGAGCTATCGGCTGGCCAGCCTCGACAACCAGGGCATCGGCATCACCGGTTCGGTGACGCGCAATCCGCTGGCGCAGCCGCCGCCGCGGTATCAGGCGTCCGATTTCCCCAAGGTCGATCGCACGCTGAAGGGCGATCGCCTCGTCACTGTCCCGCCCGAGACGCCAGCGCCGGCGCCCGCCCAGGCCGCGCCTTCGACCGAAGACCCATCGACGTCCAATGCCTCCGTGGCGGGCGCAAAAACCGCCGCGGTCGCGCCGTGCGGCCGAGCGCGCATCCCTCGATCCGGAACTTGCGGAAGCGCTGAGCGCGCCGCCGCTTGCCCAATACGATGTATCGATGTCGCTCGAGGCCCAGCCGCTCGACGATTTGAAAGTCGCGCCCGATGCCACGGCGATTCCGCTCGAGCCCGCCCCGTCGCATGACGGCTTCTCGGTGAAGACCGCAAGCCTGTTTTTCGGAAGCAGCTCGCTCGGCGGCCCCGTGGAGAACATGGAACGCTGGCAGCCCGGCGAAGAGCCGCTGATCGTGATGCCGGGCGCGCTGCCCGATCCGGACATGAAGGTGATGGCATCGCTGCCGCCAGCCGCGGATGAGCCGTCGAAGGCCGCCGAAAGCGGCGAGAGCATCGCCGCCAAGGGTGAAGTCAACTCCGACAATCAGCGCGTGAAGACGCCGGCCGAGCGGCTCGGCCTGTTCGATGAGAAGGCGCGCGCCAAATCCGAGAAATGCCTCGCCGAAGCCGTCTATTTCGAAGCCCGCGGCGAGGCCGTGCGCGGTCAGATCGCGGTGGCGCAGGTGGTGATGAACCGCGCATTCTCCGGCTTCTATCCGAACACGGTGTGCGGCGTGGTCTACCAGAACAAGCATCGCCATCTCGCGTGCCAGTTCACCTTCGCCTGCGACAACGTCGCCGACGTCGTGCGCGAACCCGACATGTGGGACCGCGCCAAAAAAATCGCCAAGGCGATGCTCGACGGCCAGCTTTGGCTGCCGGAAGTCGCCAAGTCGACGCACTACCACGCCTATTGGGTGCGCCCGTCCTGGGTCAATGAAATGAAGAAGATGTACAAGTTCGGGGTGCATACCTTCTACCGGCCGCGGGCCTGGGGCGACGGCAGCGAGGCGCCGAGCTGGGGAACGCCGGCGCAGACCGCGGCAATCTCGGCAAAACTCGCGGAAGCCGCGCATAGCTCGGCCGAATTGTCGGACTCGACGGTGCGGCGCTAACGACCTCCTGACCCAATGTCGCGTCATTCCCCGCGCGGTTGAATGATCCGGACCAAGGCTGCCCCCGCCAATTTGCATCGCTGCATTGCGCGCCGACTTTTCGCGAAGCTGCCGATTGGGATTTGCATGCGAATGCATTAACTCCCTGCAACGTACCCGATCGGCCTTGCCGACTCCGGTACCCAGCATCGGGGAATTCGCATGACAGCCACTGCAGACGAGTTTCGGCCGGCCTCCGGAACCGGCAATTGGCGTACGCCGCTGGTGATCATCGTCTGCGGTTGCGTGATCGGCCTGTTGAGCTTCGGGCCCCGATCGAGCCTCGGCTTTTTCGTTCAGCCGATGAGCCGGGAGTTTTCATGGGGCCGCGACGTCTTCGGCCTCGCGCTTGCGGTTCAAAATCTGTTGTGGGGACTGGGTCAGCCGATCGCCGGCGCGATCGCCGACCGGTTCGGCGTCCTGCGCGTGATGTGTGTCGGCGCCGTGCTTTACGCCGGCGGTCTGTTCATGATGCGCTACGCCGCGACGCCCTTGTCGCTTGATGTCGGCGCCGGCGTTTTGATCGGCTTCGGACTGTCCGGCTGTTCGTTCAATCTGGTGCTGTCGGCGTTCAGCAAGTTGCTGCCGCCCGAACGGCGCGGAGTAGCGCTGGGCGCCGGAACCGCCGCCGGATCGTTCGGGCAATTCCTGTTCGCGCCGTTCGGCGTGGCGATGATCGACAATTTCGGCTGGCAGACGGCCTTGATCGTATTCGCAGGGCTGATGCTGCTGATCATCCCGCTGTCGCTTGCGCTCGCCACCCCGCCGGCGACATCGACCGATGTGCCTGCCGCCGACCAGCAGTCGTTCAAGACGGCGCTGGCGGAAGCGTTCGGCCATCGCTCTTATGTGTTGCTGGTGCTCGGCTTCTTTACCTGCGGCTTTCAGCTGGCTTTCATCACCGTGCATCTGCCCGCCTATCTGGTCGATCGCGGCATGTCAGCGCAAACCGGCGGCTGGGTGATCGCCGCGATCGGCCTGTTCAACATCATTGGTTCGTTGAGCGTCGGTGTGCTGCAAAACAGGTTTCCAAAGCGCTACATCCTGTCGGCGATCTATTTCCTGCGGGCGATGTCGATCGTCGCTTTCATCTCGTTCCCGATCACCACCTTTTCGGCGATCATGTTCGGCGCCGCCACCGGCCTGACCTGGCTCTCGACCGTGCCGCCGACCTCGGCGCTGGTGGCGCTGATGTTCGGTACGCGCTGGTTTTCGACGTTGTATGGATTTGCCTTCGTCAGCCATCAGGTCGGCGGCTTCCTCGGCGTCCTGCTCGGGGGCATCGTATTCGAGAAATTCGGGTCGTACGCGCCGATCTGGTGGCTGTCGGTGCTGTTCGGCGTGTTGTCGGCGCTGATCAACCTGCCGATCGTCGAAGCGCCGGTGGCGCGCCCGGTTGCGCAGCCGGCATAGACCGTTCAAGCTCCGGAAATCGAGGAAACGAGCATCCGGGAGTGCGTGGTGGGAACATTCAAGGCGATCAGGATCGACAAGGCGGACAAGGGCACCACGGTCGCGCTCACGCAGTTCGACGAAGCCGAATTGATGGAGGGCGACGTCACCGTGCGGGTCGAATGGTCGACGCTGAACTACAAGGATGGCCTCGCCGTCACCGGCAAGGCGCCGGTGGTGCGGCGCTTTCCGATGATCGCGGGTATCGACCTGGCGGGCACCGTCGAGCAGTCGTCGCATCCGCAGTGGCAGGCCGGCGACAAGGTGATCTGCACCGGTTGGGGCATGGGCGAGACCCATCTCGGCGCTTACGCCGAGAAGGCGCGCGTCAAGGGCGATTGGCTGGTGCGCGTCCCCGAGGCAATGTCGACGCGCGAAGCGATGGCGATCGGCACCGCCGGCTTTACCGCAATGCTGGCGGTGCTGGCGCTGGAGAAGCACGGCCTCACCCCGAAGGACGGTCCTGTCGTCGTCACCGGCGCCGCGGGTGGCGTCGGCTCGGTCGCATCAGCGGTGCTCTCGAAGCTCGGCTATCACGTCATTGCATCGACCGGCCGGATGTCCGAGGCCGGCTATCTCAGGGATCTCGGTGCGGCCGAGGTGATCGATCGCAGCGAGCTGTCAGGCCCGGCCAAGCCGCTGGCGAAGGAGCGCTGGGCGGGCGGGGTCGACAGCGTCGGCTCGACCACGCTCGCCAACGTGCTCTCGATGACGAAATACGCCGGCGCCGTCGCCGCCTGCGGGCTTGCCGCCGGCATGGACCTGCCGTCCTCGGTGGCGCCGTTTATTTTGCGCGGGGTGTGTCTCCTCGGCATCGATTCCGTGATGTGCCCCATCGAATTGCGAAAGGCCGCCTGGAGCCGGCTCGCAGGCGACCTGGATCGGGGAAAACTTGCTGAAATTACTCATGAAATTGGTCTGGACCAGGTCATCGACGCCGGCGCCAAGATCCTCGCCGGGCAGGTCCGCGGCCGAATCGTGGTAAAAATTCTCTAATCTTGTTCAGACTTTACCAACCAAGCTGCTCCAATGTTGCCATGGTTGGTATGGTAAGCAGCGGGTAAAGAGAGATCAGGCGTTGCCCGCGCTCAGTAAGTCGGAGTTACAGCATGCTTGCGCGTTTCGTGTTGGGGGCCGTTACGGCCAGTGCGGTGATTGCGCCCGCTTTGGCCGGACAGATGATGAACGCGGAAGAGGCCCGCAAATTTGTAGCCGGCAAGGTGTTCGCATTTACCTGTTTCGACGGCACAAGGGGCGCAGGCCGGGTGCTCGATGACGGCGGCGCGACAGGCGCGGTGCAATTTTCGGGCTCCGGTCCGGTGCGCCACATGCGGTTGCCCGGCAATACGCTTCAGGTCCGCGGCCAGGCCGTCTGCGCGTCGATCAAGGGCATTCCGTTCGAGCCCTGTTTCAATCTCGACAAGAAAGACGAGCGCAACTTCCGCGGTTCGGTTTCGGGCATGGGCTTCGCCTATTGCGATTTCCGTCATCAGGGCGCGGCACAGATGCTGATGGCGCGGGCGGTGGCCCGGCCGCGTTCGCTGCATCCGCCGCAGCAGACCCGCTCGGCCGATGCATCGCATGCAGACGTAGCCGCGCGCGTCGAGACTCCCCACGTCGAAAGCGCCAGGATCGAGCCTGTGAAATCGGACAGCGCTCCGGAACTGCGCCGCTCGACCGACTGATCGGACGTCGGCATTCACCTGCGCCGCGCATCCCACCACGCTCAATCGAAGCGAAGGCTGGCTGTTGCGAAGCCGGCCTTCATTATCTTCGCCACAGCGGGATGTCGAAAGCCTATGTGCCTGGCTGCACAACAGGCACGGCTGGCGGCGCCTGCCTGCGGAACAGGATCCGCTGGTACAGCCAGCCGATCGCCACCAGCACCAGGCCCAGGCACATGAACGACAGCGCGCGGTAGACGCCTGTCAGCGTCGACATGTCGATCAGGAATGCCTTCAGGATCGTAAGCGCGATCACGGCGGCCGACGCGAGCCGGGCGCGCTGCGAATTGAAGACGATGCCGATGCCGAGCAGGATCACGCCGAACGCCAGCCACGCAATCGAATAGGTGTATTGCTCGGCGCCGCTGGTAGCGCCTCTGGTCAGGATCGGGCCGTGATAGAGCCTGCGGATTTCAAATGTCACATAGGTCAGCGCGAGAATCAGCGCACCCGCCGCGATCGTGTTGACGTAGGCGGGGTGGCGCCGGCCCGCAACCGCATAGGACAGTAGCAACGCCAGCACGGCGGGTAGCGCATAAGCCAGCAGGAGGAGGTTGATAAAGACGCCGCCGACATTGGTCGGCCACACGATCGGCGTCTCCAGCAACATCAGACCGAACACCGTGGCAAGTCCGGCGTAGAGCGTAAGCAATACCGCGCCGATATTGTGGACGATGCTGCCGGTGCGGATGCGCAGCCGCTCCAGGCCGATCGCCATCGCGAGCGCGACGCACACTTGCAGCGCGAACTCCGTGAGCGAGGTATTGACGCGGTACATGTCGCCGCCGTTCACGGCATGGCGGATTTCCGTGAACGCCAGCAGCACCGTGAACAGGATCGCCGCCGATTCCACCGTACGCAGCGGCGCGTCGTCGCCGCGGCGGCGCAGGAAGACGCTGGCGGCCCAGAACGACAGCGCCGGAATGCCGTAGCCCCACAACAGCCAGTTGAAAATCGGCGTGGTGCCGACCGCATTGCCGACGATGCGCGGCTCGTAGCCGATCCGCAGCACCACGATGCCGGCAAGAATGGCGGCCAGCGAGCGCAGGAACGGGATCGGCCGCTGCATCGAAATCCATGCCGTGCCCATCGACATCAGCGCCAGCGCGATCGTGAGCCAGCCTTTTTCGAGCGCAAAGGTCAGCGCCAGCGCCAGCGCGGCCAGCGTGCCGGTGGCAAACAGCGCGATCGAAATCGGCAGTCCCGGCCGATTGTCGCGCTTTGTGAGAATTTCGGTCGCGGCGCCATACGCCGCCGCAAGAATCACCGCCAGTATTGCAAACGGGATCGAGCGATCGAGATGCGCGATGCGGGCGTAGAGCGCGATCAACAGCGCCAGCGGCGTGAACACGCCGGCGGCCGACCATACCACCGGGATGATGGCGCTGACCGAGCGGCCCTGCGCCAAAAATCCGGCGGCGCCGAAGCCTGCCGCGAAGATCGCGGCCGTGATCAGATGCAATGCGACGGAGCTGTCGGTGGCGGCGGGGCCGATGCCCGGCAGCGGCCCGCCCGGCAGCACCAGCATGTCCGGATTGCCGCGGACGGCCCATTCGGCAAACACCACGAAGACGAACACGGCCGCGGCGGCGATTGCGCCGGTGGCGGCCTGCGCGCGCCATGCCACCAACAATGTGCCGGCCACCAGAGCCGCGAACACGATGATGGCGGCATCGGCATGAGAACTCGCGAGCACGATCATCGTTGCGCCCAACAGATAGGCCGCGAGCGAGCCTGACGAGATCGGCTCGATCTGGCCTTCGTCCGCGGGCGGGCCAAACATGAATCCGCACACCACCAGCAATGCCGCGAGGACAAACCCTGACACGACGTGGAACGCGTGCGGTCCGACCATCGACGGGCCGCATGGCAGGCAGGGCAAGGTCCAGAGCAGCGCGAACGCGATGGTCGTGACCGCGAGCCAGCGCCACAGCCGGATACGCGCAAGCCCGAAGGCCGCCGCGGTGACGATGGCGAGATAGATGTACAGCGCCCAGTAGTCCGGCTTGTCCGAAGAGACCAGCACAGGGGTGACGAAGGCGGCGGCGATGCCGAGGCCCGCCAGCGCCGGCCCGTGCAACAGCGCCGCGGCGAGCGTGCCCAGCGCCACCATTCCCAAGAGAATGAACGCGGTTGCGGGCGCGAGAAAATCGTATAGCGCGTAGGCGGCATAGACGGTGGCGAACGCCACGGCGGTCCCGGCGGCGGTGAGAATCGCCGGGATATTGGCGATCGGCAGCGCTTCGATCGCGGAAATGCTCTCCTGGCGGCGCGTCCATTCGCCCGATGCCAGCAGCGCCAGCGCGAACGCGCCGCCGAGCAAGGTACGTACGCCGGGCCCGAGCAGCCCCGCGTCGATCGAATAGCGGACCATGAAGAAGCCGCCCAGCGCCAGCGTCAATCCGCCGACCCAGACCACCCAGCGGGTGCCGATGCGCTCCTCGAAGCCGGGGCCCGGTTGCGGAAGCGGCGGGGGCGCCGCGGTCGCGCCGCCGACGGTGCCCGTTGGCGCGGCGGTTTGGTCCTCCGCGACAGGCGCGACCGACTCGGCATCGGCAGCGGCTGCCGGTTGTTCGGGCGCAACGCCCGGCGATGAAGTTGCCTGGGTCTGCTCAAACGCCTCGCGCGGCGTGAGCGGCGGCGGGCCGGGCCTCGCCTGCAATCCCGTCGCTTCGATCGCGTCCAGCCGCGCGCGCAGCATCGCGGCTTGATTGAAGGCCTTGCGCGCGAAAATGAAGCGCGACGACGGCAATCACCAGCGCAAAAAAGTCGAACGGCAAATCGAACATCAAGCCTCCAGGCGATCGGCCCGCGTCAGGGCTTATCGCGTCAAAATCCTTAACGTCGCCCGCGCACGCGCTGGCCGCCCCGAAATCGCTTCCAGGCCGTTGCAATCCAGTAAGTGTGAACCCGGCAGATAAAAGTTCAAGCGTCCGAAAGCTTTTTCGGCAAGCTCAGTCGAGATCGATGCGGAACGGCCGGCCTTCGACCATCATGCTGCCCGGACCCATTTCGTCGAGCGCGCGCAGCATCCGCCCCTCTCGCCCTAACGCCCGGTCCGCCAGACTTACGATCAAGCGGTTCGGCGACGCGATCGGGGAGGCGGCACGAATTTGCCGTGCGATCGAAATTTCATCGCGATGCGGATTGAGCAGACAGGCGGCCGCAAACGCGCTCGCGGTGGAGCGGCTGATGCCGGCATAGCAGTGCACGACGAGCGGCGCGCTGCGGTCCCAGCCGCGCACGAAATTCAGCACCTGCTCGATATGGGAATCCGACGGCGCGACAAAGCCCTCGATCTGTTCGGTGATGTCGTCCATCGCCACTTTCAGATGATTGGCCGGGAGCACCGATGCCGGCCGCTGCACCTGATCGACATTGGCCATGACCGTCAGGACGTGGCTGGCGCCGGTGGCCTTGACGGTATCGGGAAGGGCGGCGAGCGAGCAGACGTGAATCATCGTGTTCCTTTTGTCGCGTTAGTTATAGGCCCGGTCGCGGGGTGGTGAAAGCGTCGCATTCACGTGTGCAACGCCATGAACCGCGCCAGGAACCGCTTCTCGGCCCTGGCCGCGGTCCAGGGCGTCAGATAATCCTGCCGGGCGGCCGCGGGCAGGCCGGGATCGCGGCCGAACAGGCGTTTCGCCTCGGCTTGCGCGAAGCCTGCGAGCTCCGTCGCCTCGAGGTATGCCGCGCCCCTGTCGGCTTCCTTGATCTGCCGCACAATCTCGGGCGCAAGCACCGGCGGCAGTCCAAAGCGAATATGAATCGCCGCAAGCAGCCGCTTTTCCACCGCCTTGTAGTCGCCGCCAAGCACCGTCTTGAACGGCGAAATCATGTCGCCAATGACATATTCCGGCGCATCGTGCAGCAGCGCCGCGAGCCGGAAGCTGACATCGACGCGCGGCGTCTGCTCGCGCATTACCGCTTCGACCAACAGCGTATGCTGCGCCACCGAGAAAATATGCGCGCCGCGGGTCTGGCCGTTCCAGCGCGCGACGCGCGCCAGGCCGTGGGCGATATCGGCGATCTCGATATCCAGCGGCGAGGGCTCCAGGAGATCGAGCCGCCGCCCCGACAACATCCGTTGCCAGACGCGGGTGGAGGTTGCAGGCGTGGACGGCTTTTTTCCTGGCCGTCATTTGATTTTGAGGCGCGGCGCGCGATGCTTTCCGGCGCAGGTTTCATGACAAAAGCAGCTCACCAGATGGTCGTTGACCATGCCGGTGGCCTGCATGAAGGCGTAGACGATGGTCGGGCCGACGAATTTGAATCCGCGCGCGGCCAGTTCCTTTGAAATCTTGATCGAGAGCGGCGTCGATGCCGGTACGCTGGCGGTGGTCTTGAATTGGTTGATTTTCGGCCTGCCGTCGACGAAGTCCCAGAGGAATTTCGAGAAACCGGGGCCGTCTTCCATGATTTTCAGATAGGACTTCGCGCTTGCGACCGCGCCCTCGATCTTGGCGCGATTGCGGACGATGCCGGCATCGTTCATCAGCGCATGGACCTTCTTCGCGTTGTAGCGCGCGATTTTTTCCGGGCGGAAATCGTCGAAGGCGCGGCGGAAATTGTCGCGCTTGCGCAAAATCGTGATCCACGACAGCCCGGCCTGGAAACCGTCGAGCATGAGTTTTTCGTACAGCGCGCGGTCGTCGTATTCCGGCACGCCCCATTCGGTGTCGTGGTAGGCCATATAAAACGGGTCTTCGCCGGGCCACGGGCAGCGCGTCAGGCCATCGGCATGCAGGCGCGCCGAGCGGCTCATGCGACCGTCTGCTTCGGTGCTGCCAGCAAATCATCCGGATCGGCAAGGCGGATGGCAAGACCGCCCGCCGTCAGCGGCGTTCCCGCCTGGAGCGCATCGGCGACACGGTCGATCCGGATCAGCGCGAGACCGTTGTGACCGGCCGTCGAGCCGATCGTGCCCACCGGTTTGTCGCCGGCGAGAATCCCCGTGCCCGGCTCCGGTGAAAAATCCTCGAGAACGATGCGCACAGTTCGCGTGCGCGCGGTGCCGCGATGCTGCATCCGCGACACCACCTCCTGTCCGACGTAACAGCCCTTGTCGAAATCGACGCCGTGCAGGCGGTCCATGTTGGTTTCGTGCGGAAACGCATCGCCATACATGAAGTCGAGGCCGCCGCGCGGAACGCCGGAGGCGATGCGATGGGCATCATAGGCTGAGCTATCGACCAGATCCGCGCCGATCAGATCGGCTACTTTTTGCTTAAGCTCTTCGGGCACCAGAATTCGCCAGCCAAGCGCGGGGTCGCGCGGATCGGCGAACGCGAGATCGGGCGTCATGGCGGGATCGCCGTCCCAGGCCGCGAGCACGCCGAGACTCTCCGAGAGATTTTCGACCGCGACCTTGGCGCGCAGCTTGTAGAAGCCGAGCTTGTCGGCGAGGGCTTGCGCCAGCGCGCGCGGGCAGTCGATCAGGAAACCGCCGCCATGGCCGCCAGGGGCTTCGGTGATCAGGAAATCCGCTATTATCTTGCCCTGCGGCGTCAGCAACGCCCCGAACCGGCCGAGGTTTGGGCGAAGCAGCGTAACGTCAGTGGTGACGAGGCCGTTGAGAAAGTCGCGCGCGTCGCCGCCGCTGACCTTGACCACGCCCCGGTCGGGGAGAAACGCTGCTTTCATGCAAAAATCTCTTGTGACATGTTGCAGCGGAACGTAAGCCGCCAAGGCAGAAACGACAAGGCCTGCGCGGGGTGCGCGCTGACCTCATCCTGAGGAGCGGGCGCAGCCCGCGTCTCGAAGGATGAACAACCGGCGCCGAATGTGTCTCATGCTTCGAGACGGCCCTGCGGGCCTCCTCAGCATGAGGGGAGTGACTGAAATACGAGGACCGATAAATCAGCGTTTTGATACCATTCTAAAATCCGGCACCGTGGTCAATCAGGACGGTGAGGGCGTGCGCGACATCGGCCTTACGAACGGCCGCATCGCTGAAATCGGCGGGCTTGGACAGGCCTCGGCCGCCGAGGTGATCGACTGCAAGGGCCTGCATATCCTGCCGGGCGTGATCGACACCCAGGTGCATTTTCGCGAGCCGGGCCAGACCCACAAGGAAGACCTGGAAACCGGTTCGCGCAGCGCCGTCATGGGCGGGGTGACAGCCGTATTCGAAATGCCGAACACCGATCCCTTGACCGTCACCGCGCAGACTTTTGCCGACAAGGTGAAGCGCGGCCGTCACCGCATGCATTGCGATTTCGCGTTTTTCATCGGCGGCACCCGCGACAACGTGCAGGATTTGCCGGAACTGGAACGCGCGCCCGGCTGCGCCGGCGTCAAGATATTCATCGGCTCCTCCACCGGCGCGCTGCTGGTCGAGGACGACGAAAGCCTGCGACGGATTTTTGCGGTGATCCGTCGCCGCGCCGCCTTTCATGCCGAGGACGAGTATCGCCTCAACGAGCGCAAGCACCTGCGCATCGAAGGCGATCCGCGTTCGCATCCGGTATGGCGCGACGAGACCGCCGCGCTGATGGCGACGCAACGCCTCGTCAAACTCGCCCATGAAACCGGAAAACGCATTCACGTGCTGCACATCTCGACCAGGCAGGAGATCGAGTTCCTGCGCGATCACAAGGATGTCGCTTCCTGCGAAGCAACCCCGCATCACCTCACGCTGGTGGCGCCGGAATGCTACGAGCGGCTCGGCACCCGCGCGCAAATGAATCCGCCGGTGCGATCGGCCGATCATCGCGACGGCATCTGGCGCGGCATCGAGCAGGGCATTATCGACGTGCTCGGCTCCGACCACGCGCCGCATACTTTGGACGAAAAGGCCAAAACCTATCCGGCCTCGCCATCGGGCATGACCGGGGTGCAGACACTGGTGCCGCTGATGCTCGACCACGTCAACGCCGGGCGCTTGTCGCTTACGCGCTTCGCCGATCTCACCAGCGCAGGTCCCGCGCGGCTGTTCAACATCGCATGCAAGGGCCGGATCGCGGCGGGCTACGATGCCGACTTTACGATCGTCGATCTCAAGCGCAGCGAGACCATCACCAACAAATGGGTGGCCTCGCGCGCCGGCTGGACGCCATATGACGGCGTGCGTGTCACCGGCTGGCCGGTCGGCACCTTCGTGCGCGGCCGCCGCGTGATGTGGCAGGGCGAGGTGATCGCGCCATCGACCGGCGAGCCGGTGCGGTTTCTGGAAACGCTGAAGGCCGTGACGTTTTTCCGCTCATAGCGAGCGACGAGGCGCCGAGCCAACCTCAGACGTCGTCACCCGCGGTAAGACCGGAGCATGGATCCAGTTCGCCGCGGCGCTGATCGTTCAAACGACGACAGCTCTGTAATACTGGTTTGCCCGGTCAAGCCGGGCAGACGGTTTTGCTCGTTACTGCTTGGCCATCATGGTCGAAAACTCGCCATTGCGGACGCGGACGGGAAGGCCTTCGACGAATTTCGCCACCGCGTCTTCGCCGTAGGTTCCGACCAGTTCGGCGAACGCCGCGAACAGGCTCGCCTGCGCCAGGCAGTCGCCATCGACGCCGTCGTGCCGCGCTTCCGCCCAGGCCTCGTTGAGATAGCTGAGCGCGGCCTGTTTCTGCTCCTGGTCGGGCAGCGGGTCGCGGGCGGTTGTGAAGGACGCTGGATGGCTCATAATACTCAACAGGCTAGGCGCGCTCCACGGCGGAGCGCGTCGAATGCGCAAGGTTTAGCATGCGGTGCGGGGCCGCCTAGACCACTTCTTTAGGAAAGGTTAACGGCGCGGAATAAGATGAACCTATCGTCCCGAATCGCCAAGTTCCGGCCGCGTTTAGTTGGCGTAGCGGGCCGTCAGATCCCGCGAAATCTTCGAGCCTTCCTCGATGTATCGGCGGATGGCGACGGTGGCTGCCGGCGTGCAGGTCCGGTAGGTCTGCTGGAAGCCGTTATAGCCGCGGTTGAAGCCCGCGATCATGCGGGTGCGGCGATCGCCCGAGGGGGTTTCGGCATCGATCAGCGCCTGCATTTCGTTGCGCCATTTCGGGCCTTCATTGCTACCGCAAATGCCCCGCAGGTAATGCAGGGTACCGAGGATCTCGGCCAGCCGCTGCAGGTCGCCATCGAACGGCGCGGCCGCGTCCTCGGCCCGCGCGGGGCCAGAAATGCACGCCGAGATCAGGATGAGAGCGGCCAGAAAAGCTTTGAGCATGTGGGGTCCAGGACCCGCCCGATATGCCTTTTCAATGCGCTGGAAGCAAGGCACCGGCCGACGGCTCTAGGCCCCGAGCAGCCCCCTGGCCGACTGGATGACCTCCTGCAGGCCGCCGGTGAGCTTGAGGTCCCCGAGCGCATCCGGCGCGAGCCACCTGAAATCGTCGAGTTCGTCGTTCAGCACCGGCTCGCCGGAGGTCCAGCGCGCGGCGAATGACATGATCAGGTAATGCCCGCCGCCGCTGGTTCCCGGCACCACCTCGCGCCATCCGGCGAGGCCAATGATCTCGATTTTCAGCGCGGTTTCCTCATCGACTTCGCGGTGCAGGGCGGCGTGCAGCGATTCGCCGAATTCGACCCGGCCGCCCGGCAGCGAATAGAAACCCTTGGCCGGCGACCTTGCGCGCCGCACCAGCAGGATTTTGTCGTCGCGAAAGATCGCCGCGCTGACGGCAAGCTGGGGATGCGACGGCTGGACCGGCGGCGCCACGGCGGTCAGTGCGTCATGATGTAGTCGACGTCGGCCTCGGTGCCGCGGCCATTGATGATGCCGCCGGCCAGCGTCACCAGCGGCTTGACCCAGCCGGTGGCCTGCTCGGCCAACGTGGCGCGGGTCTTGTCCTGGCGGACTTTGCGCATGGCCGCGCCCACCGCCGTGAGTATAGAGGTCATGGCGCCGGTGATATTGTCGAATTCAGCGCGGATGCCGGCGTCGGCGGATTCATAGGCCTCGATCGCGAGGTCGCGTGCCTTGAAATGAGACGCCATGAAATGCTCGCGATAGGACAGCGGGTACCATAGCAGGAAATCTTCCGCGCATTCCGGGATGTCCGGGATCATCTCGAGCATCATGATGGCTTCGTTGAAATGATTCAGATAGTCGGTGGCAAGCCCGGTGCGCGGATTGATGTTGGCGGCCCGCAACTGGGCAGCCCGCGCCTCCTCAGTAGGGCCCGTCTGGCGATCGGATCGCGCGGATTTGGAAGCCGTTGAAGTCATCTGCCGCAGTGTTAACGTTTGGGGTTAAAAGGTGCTGAACGGATGCCTATCTGGACCAGAGAATGTGCGGACGCTTTGTAATTACCTCGCCGCCGGCGGCCTTGCGGCAGATTTTTGGCTATATCGAGCAGCCCAATTTCCCGCCACGGCATAATATTGCGCCGACCCAACCGATACCGGTGGTCATCCTCGAAAACGGTATCAGGCATTTCCGGCTGATGCGCTGGGGCCTGCTGCCGGCCTGGGTCCAGGACGTCAGGAAATTCACGCTGCTGTTCAATGCGCGCGCCGAAACGGTCAAGGAAAAGCCGGCCTTCAAGAACGCGATGAAGCGGCGGCGCTGCCTGATTCCGGCGGACGGCTATTATGAATGGCAGGCATCCGGAAAACGCAAACGGCCGCACTTCATCCATCGCCGCGATGGAGATCCGATCGGACTTGCGGGGCTGGCGGAAACCTGGATCGGCCCGAACGGCGAGGAACTCGATACGGTGGCGATCGTCACCGCGCCTGCGAGCGCCGATCTCGCGGTGCTGCATCACCGCGTCCCCGTGACCATCGCGCCGGATGATTTCGATCGCTGGCTCGATTGCGGCGCGCACGATACGGAGACTGCGCTGGCGCTGCTCAAGGCGCCCGACGAAGGCGAGTTTGCCTGGCACGAGGTTTCCGCCCGGGTCAACCCGTCGCCAATGACGACGCGCAATTGATCCTGCCGATCACGGCGGAGCAGATGGCGGCTGAGCAGCCGAAGCCGGCGAAGAAGGCCGCGCCGCGCAAGGCGGTGCCGGCGGCATCCGATGACGGGCAGGGGTCGTTGTTTTAGAACTCGCGGTCGAAGGGCCGGAATTCGTCATGGCCGGGACAAGCCTGGACGAGCCCGGGCATGACGAACATAGGGGATGTCCGTTCGAAGCCCTGAACTACCGAAAAATATTCAACGCCGCATATTGCAGCAGCATGATGGTCTTGGCGTCGACGATGCGGCCGTCGGCGATCATGGCGAGCGCCTGATCGATCGGCAATTCCATCACCTCGATGTCTTCGCCCTCGTCGGGGACGCCGCCGCCGCTTCCGACCCGCATCGAGGGTTCATATTCCGCGACAAAGAAGTGCAGTTTCTCGGTCACCGAGCCGGGGCTCATGAAGGCTTCAAAGATTTTGCGGATTTCGCCGAGCCGATAGCCGGTTTCCTCTTCGGCCTCGGCGCGAATCCTCACTTCCGGAGATTCGTTATCCAGAAGACCAGCCGCGGCCTCGATCAGGAGATCGTCGTAGCCGTTGACATAGGCCGCAAAGCGAAACTGCCGCACCAGCACCACGGTGCCCTGCGCCAGATTATACGGCAACAGCGTCACCGCGTCGCCGCGGTCGTAGGTCTCGCGGTGCTGGGTCTGCCATTCGCCGTTGGCGCGCCGCCACTCGAAAGTGGTGGTTTTCAGCGTGTAATGATTGTCGGAGAGCACGCGGACATTCTTGATGCGGATGCGGTCGGAGACGGTCATGTCATGCCCTATGATTTGGATTAGGGGGTTGGCTCGCGCCCGTCGAGCCACTTGGCGTAGACGATGCGTTGCTGCTCGAGATAGCCGAGCTTCTGATAGAAGGCCTGAACCTGCGCGTTGTCGGGGCGCACCATGAGCTGCAGTTTTTCGATGCCGCGCCCACGCAGCCAGTCTTCCGCGGCGTCCATGATGGCGCGGCCATATCCCTTTTGGCGAGCGTCGGGATCGACGGCGACGTAATAGACCCAGCCGCGATGGCCGTCATGTCCAACCAGAACCGAGGCGACGATACCGCTGCCGTCGCGCCCGGCCAGCACCGCCGCATCGGGTCCCTTGCGTGCGAGCGCGATGTCGGCCGCGGGATCGTTCCAGGGCCGCGTCAGGCCGCAGCGCCGCCACAGCGCAATGACCGTAGCGATATCGGCGTCCTCGATCGCCGCGATCGACAGCGCCGGGGCAGGGGCTGGCTCAGCCACGCCTACAGCACCTTGCCGGGATTCATGATGCCGAGCGGATCGAGCATCGCCTTGATGGAGCGCATCAGCTCGATGGCGACCTTGTCCTTCACCTCGGGCAGTTCGTCGCGCTTGAGCACGCCGATGCCGTGCTCGGCGGAGATCGACCCGCCCAACCGCAGCACGATGGCGAACACCACCTCGTTGACCTCATGCCATCGCGCGAGGAAATCGGCGCTGTCGGCGCCAACGGGCTGGCTGACATTGTAATGGATATTGCCGTCGCCGAGATGGCCGAACGGCACCGGCCGCGCGCCCGGTATCAATTTCACGACCGCCGCATTGGCCTGTTCGATGAAATCGGGTACCGCGACCACCGGCACCGAAATGTCGTGCTTGATCGAGCCGCCTTCGGGCTTCTGCGCCGCGGACATTTCGTCGCGCAGCTTCCAGAATGCCGAGCGCTGGCTCAAATTCGCCGCGATCACGGCGTCGTCGACGATGCCCTGGTCGAGACCCTGCGCCAGGATCGATTCCAGCGTGGCGCGGGCGTCGTCGCGCGGGGACGACAGCTCCATCAGCACGTACCATGGGTGCTTGCTGCCTAGGGGATCGCGGATGTCGATGCCGTGACGCACGCTGAAATCCACCGCGAGGTCGGAAAGCAGCTCAAAGCTGGTGAGGCTGCCCGCGGCTTCATTTTGCGAAATCGAGAGCAGCTTCAGCGCTTGCGCGGGCGATTTGAGGCCGACGAAGGCGGTTTCCACCGCGCGCGGTTTTGGAAACAACCTCAAGGTCGCCGCGGTGATGATGCCGAGCGTGCCCTCGGCGCCGATGAACAGGTTGCGCAAATCGTAGCCGGTATTGTCCTTCTTCAGCTTCGATAGCCCGTTGAGAATGCGGCCGTCGGCCAGCACCACTTCCAGCCCAAGCGCCATCTCGCGCGCCACCCCATAGGCCAGCGCCGTGGTGCCGCCGGCATTGGTGGAAAGATTGCCGCCGATGGTGCAGCTTCCCTCGGCGCCGAGCGACAGCGGGAACAGCCGGTCGACCTCGCTGGCGCGCTGCTGCGCGATCTGCAGCACCACGCCGGCCTCGCAGGTCATGGTGTTGGAGGCGGTATCGACGTCGCGGATTTTGTCCATCCGCCGCATTGAGACAACAACCTCGCCATGGTGCGGCGTCTGGCCGCCGACAAGGCCGGTGTTGCCGCCCTGCGGCACCAGCGCGATCCGGTGTTCGGTGGCGAGCTTGCAGATGGCGGAGACTTCCGCGGTCGAGCCCGGCCGCAGAACAAGCGGGGAGTGTCCGTGAAACAGGTCGCGCTCTTCGGTGACGTAAGGCGCGATGTCGGCCGCATCGGTGACCGCATATTTATCGCCGACGATCGCACGAAAACGCGCGATCAGTTCGGGCGAGAGCGAGGGCGCTGATGGCTGGGCGATTTTCATCTTTGTCTCTTGCACTTAACTATGCCCGGCCCATCGCGGCGCGGCGCAGCCGATCGTTGATGGCTTCGCCGAGCCCGTGATGCGGCACCGGCATGACCGCGATGGCGCGCGCGCCCTTCGCATCGAGCGCGCGAAGATAGCCGAAAAGATTGGCGGCGGCCTCATTGACATCGCCATGCGCGGACAAATTCATCACCGCGGTCGCGCGGTCTGTTCCCGGCACCGTAGCTGGACCGAACGCCAGCAGCGCCTCGCCGGCCTCAATGTCATCGGCATTGAGCCGCACCCGCGTGCGCGGCGCGTAATGCGAGGCCAGCATGCCCGGCGCCAGCGGCTGGCTTGTATCGTTGTCGGCATCGTCGGGCGGCTGCGCCAGCGTGCGGCCGAGTACGCGCTCGATCTCGCCGCGCGGCACGCCGCCGGGACGCAGCAGCATCGGTGCGTCGAAGCATCCGACGATGGTGGATTCGACGCCAACCGCGACCGCGCCGCCATCGACGATCAGGTCGATTCGCCCCATCAGGTCGCTTTGCACATGAGCCGCGGTCGTGGGCGAGACGTGGCCCGACAGATTGGCCGATGGCGCCACCACCGGCCCGCCGAACGCGCGCAGGATAGCCCACGCCACCGGGTGGGCGGGAACCCGGATCGCGACGGTATCGAGCCCGGCGGTGGCGAGATCGGCCACAGCGCAGTCTTTTGTTTTCGGCAGCACCAGCGTCAGCGGCCCCGGCCAGAACGCCTCGGCCAGCGCGACCGCTGTCGTGTCGAAGCGGCCAATCCGCATCCCGGCCCTGAGATCGCTGACATGGGCAATCAGCGGATTGAACGAGGGCCGGCCCTTGGCCTGATAGAGCCGCGCAATCGCGCCCGAGTTGGTGGCATCGGCGCCGAGGCCATAGACGGTCTCGGTCGGGAATGCGACCAGCCCGCCTTCCACGAGGCAGCGGGCTGCCGCGGCCACGGCGGCCTCGCCGGCGGGCAGAATCTGCGTTTTCAGGCCCACATTCACAGGGGTGGCGTCCTCAATTCGGCTTCTTGCGGTGCGTGAAAGCCAAGGCTATAAGCCGCGTTCTTGTCGGAGTGTGGCTCAGCCCGGTAGAGCACTGCGTTCGGGACGCAGGGGTCGCAGGTTCAAATCCTGCCACTCCGACCAAGTAATCATTAGGCTTTTTGCCTTCTTTCCCGAGCGCTTTCAAGGTCAGCCCCCGTTTCAACCACCGAAACCCGGTGCTTGGAAGCAATGGCATTTGCGGCACCGTGCAGGAAGTCGGGATGATGGTGGCCATGGGTCCCCAATAGCACTTCGGCCGGCATGCGGAGAAAGCCCGCCGCCTCCCACATGGGCACACCACGGCGCATGAGCCAGGTCGCCGCCGTATGACGCAAGGTGTGGGGCGTCACCTTGCCACTCAGGCGCGCGAGCCCTACCGCGCTTTTTGAAGCCCTTTTTGACCGACGCAACCGGCTTGCCGTTGAACTCAACGAAACGGTCTGCAATCGATTTTAGCCTGACCCGGCGGATGCGCGATTGCAGGCTGAGTTCATCGCTCTTCACTCTGAGGCTTGCATCGAGCCGAGATAAGGGAGCCCTAACGAGGGTGCGGGAACCGAAATATTCTTCATCCCGCGTGTTTTTTCATGATTTGCCGGATATCTTTTCGGAATGAAAGAGAGACGGGAATTGGCGATCCGCAGTTTAAAAATGATGATGGTGGGAACCGTCGTCGTACCCTTGGCGATTTTCTGCTTTGCGGCTTGGGAGCACTATAATTCTATTTCAAGGCTGGCTGATGAACGCATTGCCAGAACTCTCGACATTGCTGTCGAACAGGCACAAAAAATTTTCCAATCGATTGACGTTGTATTTTCAAGCGTCGGCGAAATAACCCACGGTCGCACTGATCAAAGTTTGCGGCTCTACGAAGCTGCATTGAGTGAGCGGCTGAAGGCAATGGTTTCGGCCATACCAGATGTCTACTCGATATGGCTGTTAGACCTAACGGGAAAGCCCATCGCTACGTCTCTCGTTTACCCGGCTCCTGCCGAGTTGGACAATTCTGACCGCGACTATTTTGTCGCTCAACTCGATAAAAATGTAGGCACCTATATTGGTCGAGTGTCGAAGCCCAAAATCGGCAACGAGATATTTTTCTCAGTCAGCAGAAAACGATACGACAGTAGCGGCGAATTTAGTGGAGTAACCGTTGTTGTAGTATCTCCATCGGCGTTCGAACACTTTTACGAACGGCTTGCCCGAAACACAACGGCCAGTTACGCGATGATTCGCTCGGATGGCGAAGTTCTCGCGCGATACCCTATTGCAGTGAGACCGGGCATCGTGCTGCCGGAAAACGGCAGTTTTCGCCAAACTATTGCGCAACATCCCGGAGGGGGACAATACACAGCAGTCTCCGGCGTGGATGGGCTGGAGCGCCGGATCAATGTACAGCGGCTGGGTGAATTGCCGCTTTACGTAACCTCGAGCCTCGAAGTTTCCTCCATAAAGGCGGAGTGGTTCGGCTGGATCACTACGCAACTTATATTTGGAATTCCGGTAACATGTCTTTTGCTGTTTTTGGAGTATCTGGCTCTTCGCAGGACGGATGATTTTTATGCTGAAGCGGCTCGACGCGAGCATGCTGAATCCGCACTGCGCCACTCTCAAAAAATGGAAGCTGTCGGCCAGTTAACCGGCGGTATCGCCCATGACTTCAATAATCTGCTTATGATCATCATAGGCAATCTTGAATCGCTGGCTCGACAGTTTTCCGATACAAGCAAACTCCACCGGAAAATACAGAATGCCCTCGACGGTGCTCAACGCGCCGCACAACTCACTCACAGACTGTTAGCCTTCTCTCGGCGGCAGCCGCTCGATCCAAAGCCTGTCGATGCAAATCAACTAATTTCTCGGGCATCGGATTTGCTCGTTCGCTCCCTCGGTGAACGGGTAGAAGTTGAAACCGTGCGCAGCGCAGGCCTTTGGCTAACGGAAGTCGACCTAGCTGAACTAGAAGCCGCCATCATAAATCTCGCCATCAACGCCCGCGATTCAATGCCTACCGGAGGCAAGGTCACGATCGAGACCAGCAACGCCTTCCTTGATGACGCTTATTGTCGCGAATATGAAGGTGTCACGCCCGGCCAGTACATCCTCATTTCAGTAACGGACGAAGGCGTCGGCATGGAAGCCGATGTGATCGAAAAGGCGTTCGATCCGTTCTTTACCACCAAAGAGCCGGGTCTGGGTACCGGACTGGGATTGAGCCAAGTCTATGGCTTCGTGAGACAGTCTGGCGGCCATATCAAAATCTATAGCGAGGTTGGGATTGGAACGACTGTCAAAATGTATCTCCCGCGTTCCTATGAAGGTCCTGTTGAAGGTATGCGGCCAAAATCAAAAGACCTCTTGCCAGGCAACGGTGAGTCCATCTTGATCGTCGAGGATGATGCCGCTGTCCGCAACTACCTGTTGGAGTTGTTGATTGAGTTGAAATATGCAGCAATAGCAGCGGACGGCGGTGAAGCTGCTATAGGGTTGCTTGATGATCCTGATCAAAAAATTGACCTGCTTCTAACTGATGTGGTTATGCCTGGAATGAACGGAAGGCAAGTTGCCGAAATCGCATTGGCCAAGCGACCCCATTTGAAGGTGTTGTACATGACTGGTTATTCGCGCAACGCAATCGTCCATCAAGGTCGTCTGGACCCGGGAGTATCGTTGGTTCAAAAGCCGATCTCGGAACAGGATTTGGCCATGCGCGTCAGGTCGATGTTGGATGCATATTGATTTTCATTCGGCATCCGGTGCCAGAGCAGCGAAACTATATAGCTTTCTCGCAAAAGCTTATCGGATCTCGAATGCCTGCCTTTGGCGCAAAGCGGACGTCAGTCGTAGGAACGACGTCCGGCAAACCGGGGTCGACGATGCTCGACGAACGGTCTGGCAAATGCGGGTTATATCATGAAAATCGGAATCGTTGGTGCGGGAAGGGTCGGGTGCGCTTGTGCTCTCGCCGCCGTTACACGCGGGAGTGCCCGCTCGATCGTGATCGTGGACCGAACGCGTAAACGCGCCAAGGCGGTTGCGGCCGACCTTCGTTACGGTTCGCCGCTTTGTCCCAAGACAAGCGTTGTCGATGGAGATTACGTCGACCTGGCGGAAGCTGAGTTAGTCATGATTACCGCCGGCATCAATGAAAAAGACGGCGGCGCCACCGACCGCAGCGATCCCAGGGGCAGATTGCGGCTGTTGGAGAAGAACGCTGAAATCTATCGCGACATCGTTCCAAAAATTGTGCAGGCCGCACCCCGCGCCGTCATATTGGTTGTAACCGATCCTCCCGATCCGCTCGCCGATATTGCCCGCACCAGCGCAGGGCACGATCGCGTGCTGAGCACCGGCACCTTCCTCGATAGCTTGCGTTTCCGTGTTCATCTGGCGGAGCATTTTGATGTCGACGCCAATCAAGTCGAGGCTCAGGTGATCGGAGAACATGGAACGTCGCAGGTATTTCTTTGGTCAGCCGCCCGTATCGCCGGCGTACCGGTTGGCAAACTCGTCGAGGAACGCGGCGAAACGCTTGATGCGGTGCGCAAGCAAGTCGAAGACAACGTCCGTTACGCCAATATCACCATCATCGAGGGTAACGACGCCAGCCAGTTCGGCATCGGCATCGTTTCGGCACGGATCGCGGAAATGGTGCTTCGTGACGAGCGGGCGGTGGTGCCGATCGGCAGTTACCATGCCAGGTTCGCCGTCACGCTGTCGCTTCCCAGTATCGTCGGACGAGGCGGCGTCATCAGGAGTTTCGAGCCGGAAATGTCGCGCGAGGAAGCGCAAGCTCTGATGCTTGGCGCTGCCAATTTGAGGAAAGCAGAAGGCCGAAACTGAGGCCGTCCGGATCGCTGCCCTGCGGAAAGGCCGAAACGCCGGGAATTAATCGCATCAAACCCCAGTGCGAACAAACCTAAGTATAGTTTTACAACCTTGATTTGCGGTCCATTTTTAGACTGGGCGGCGGTGCCAAGGCAGCGCTTTGCACCCGCTTCAGGAAGGACCGCCTTGTCGACACTTTCGGTTATTTCCGTCATTGATGACGATGCATCTGTGCGCGCCGCGACTAACAATCTTCTGAGGTCGCATGGCTACACGGTGCATACATTTGCGTCGGCCGAGGAATTCTTGCGGTCGGGCCACCTGAATGACACGTCGTGTGTGATTGCGGATGTGCAGATGCCGGCGATGAGCGGCGTGGAGCTGCTGATGCTCATGCGTGCCCGGGGTTCGCGCGTGCCGTTCATTTTCATCACGGCCTTCCCCGATGAGAGCGTCCGCGCCCGGGTGCTGAAGGCCGGAGCAATTGGCTTCCTGGCCAAGCCCTTCGCCGCGCCTACCTTGATCCACTGCCTCGCGGCTGCCCTGGAGGGAAATCGCGGCGGGGCCGGCAACTGAGACGGTGAGCGTCGCCACGGCATCACGTGCACCGCCTGCTCCGATCGGCTTGGCGGAGTGGTCCGGGACCGGCTCATCACGGGGATCGCCCGTGGTCACGGCGAACTCGACCT
>CAVXHU010000013.1:0-115179 GCA_963761395.1 uncultured Alphaproteobacteria bacterium | reverse complement strand
GGAAAAGCCGAGCGTGATGCTGGCGCCGAGGATCAGCGCCACCGTCAGCGCCAGCCCCATGCTGCCGGCATAAAGCGGCGTAAAGCCCTCGAACAGCATGTAGACCAGCGCCGCCAGCGGCAACACCAGATACCAGCGCGTCACCAGCGCCTTCCAGGCGCTCGGGATTTCCGAGCGCTTCATGCCGACCAGACCGTGCTTGCCGGCTTCGAGATGCACCATCCAGAACGCGGAGGCGAAATACAGCACCGCGGGGATCACCGCGGCCTTGACGATCACCGAATAATCGACCCCCAGCGTCTCCGCCATGATGAAGGCGACCGCGCCCATCACCGGCGGCATGATCTGTCCGCCCATCGACGCGGTGGCCTCGACGCCGGCGGCGAACGCGCGGCGATAGCCGAACTTGATCATCAGCGGAATCGTGAACTGGCCGACGGTGACGACATTGGCAACGCCGGAGCCCGAGATCGTTCCCATCATGCCCGACGCGAACACCGCGACCTTGGCCGGTCCGCCGCGGGTGCCGCCGAACAGGCCGAGCGAGACATCGGTGAACAGCTGGATCATGCCGGCGCGCTCGAGGAACGAGCCGAACAGGATGAACAGGAAGATGTAGGTCGCCGAGACATAGATCGGCACGCCGTAAAACCCTTCGGTGCCGTAGGACAAATGGGTGATGACCTGATCGAAGTCATAGCCGCGATGATTGAGCGGCGCGGGCAGATACTGGCCGAAGAACCAGTAGAGAATGCAGGCGCCGCACATCAGCGGCAGCGCCAGACCCATCAGCCGCCGCGTGCCTTCGAAGATCAGCACGGCGAGCAAGGTGCCGACCGCCAGATCGAGCCGCGTCGGATCGCCGTCGCGCGCGATCAGGTCGGCGTAAAATATCCACTGATAGAGCCCGCACAGAAACCCGGCGCTGCCGATCAGCCAGCCGGCGGCGCGACCTATGTTGTTTTTGGCGGTGAAGTTGCCGATCAGGCCGAAGGTCATCAGGATCAGGAAGCCGACATGAACGCCGCGCACCACCTGGCTCGGCAGCACGTTCCATGCCGCGACCACAAGCTGAAAGGCCGCGAATGCGATGCCGATGGCATAGGCGAGATGCCCCCAGCCGCCGGGGCCGAAGCCCTCCGGGAACCCGTGCTCGAAATTATCGAATTCGACCTTGACGGGCACTTCAGTGCCCTCCGCCTGCAGCATTTTTTTCGTTTCCCCCGCCCGCAATCGAGCGACGCTTATATCACCGGCGCCCTTCCAGCATACGTCATGGCCGGGCTTGTCCCGGCCATCCACGTCTTAAATGCGGTGCTCGCCTGAAGACGTGGATGCCCGCGACATCTGGCGCGAAGACGCGCTTCGCGCTTTAGCGCGGGCATGACGGCGGATATGGAGCGCCCTACTTGAGCAAACCCTTTTCCTTGTAATAGCGGATCGCGCCGGGGTGCAGCGGCACCGGACTGCCCATTGCCGCGGACTCCAGTTTGATCTCCTTGCCGGCCGCGTGCGAATTCGCCAGTTCCGGCAGCGATTCGAAAATCAGTTTGGTCATTTGATAGGCCAGATCGTCCGACACCGCCGAACTGGTCACCAGATAATTGATCACCGCGGCGGTCGGGACATCCTTGTCCTGGCCGGTATAGGTATTGGCGGGGATCATGACCGATACGAATGGCGGGCCGATCTTGTCGACCACCTCCTTGGGGACCGACACCACGGTGATCTCGGTCGACGTGCTCAGATCCTTCAGCGAGGCCACCCCGAGACCGGCCGATTGCAGTGTCGCGTTCAACTGCCGGTTCTTCATCAGATCGACGGATTCGGCGAACGGCAGATATTCGACCTTGCCGATATCCTTGTAGCTCAATCCCGCCGCGGCAAGGATGGCGCGCGAGTTGAGTTCGGTGCCGGATTTCGGCGCGCCGACCGAGAGGCTCTTGCCCCTGAGATCGGCCAGCGTCTTGATGCCGCTGTCGGCGGTGGCGACGATCTGGATATAGTTCGGATAGATCGCGCCGATGGTGCGCAGCTTGTCCAGCTTGGACTTGAAGCCCGCTTCCTCGTCGCCCTCCCAGGCCGCTTTCAGCGAATCGCCCAGCGTAAACG
This sequence comes from uncultured Alphaproteobacteria bacterium, assembly GCA_963761395.1. Lineage (GTDB taxonomy): Bacteria > Pseudomonadota > Alphaproteobacteria > Rhizobiales > Xanthobacteraceae > Bradyrhizobium. Next base: position 113,067 of record CAVXHU010000013.1, on the reverse strand, counting down.
CAAGCTCGCCGCGGCCCTGCTGCAGCAGGATCAGATTCTCGACCGACGCCTTGGTGGCCTGCACCTGGGTCTTCACACCAGGAATCTTGTCGCTGTAGATTTTTCCGATGGCGACGCCGAGCGGATAATACACGCCGGATGTGCCGCCGGTCAGCACGTTGATGAATGCTTGCGCCCGCGCGGCCGGGGCCGACAGAACCGCCACCACCGCCACGGCAGCGGCAATCACCTTCGAATCCATGAGCAAATTTCTCTCCTGATTTGGGCCGGGAAATTGGACGGACGAGCGCCCCGGGTCAACCCATTCCGTCGGCCAAGCTCGAGGTTGCGGCAAATAGGCTTCGATCGGCGGCGGCGCCCCGCTTCGCACTGGCAACAAGCCGGTTCCCCGCGTACTCTGGTTGCGAAACCGGCCCATCAGAGGCCGGTTCTATCCGGGAGAACGCCACAATGCCTGTCAATCGCACCGTTGGATTATGCTTGGGAGCGGCCATTCTGCTCTGCAGCTCCAGCCTCAATCTCGCTTATGCAAAACCGTTCATGATCGTCGGCAACGACGAGAAGGTCTCATGGGACGACGATGGAAAGACGGTCCTGTCCCCAAGCGGCAAGGATTCGGTCCTGATCGTCGATCTCGCCAATCCTGAAAACCCCAAGATCGTCGCCACCCTGCCGCTGAAGAATTCGATCGTCGGCCCGCCGGTCAATCTCGACATCGACCCGACCGGCTCGATCGCGCTGGTGGCGGATTCGGTCGATGTCACCAAGGAAGGCGACACGCTGAAACAGGTGCCGGACAACAAGATCTACGTCATCGATCTCAAGGCCAACCCGCCGAAGCTGGCAGCGACCATCACCGGCGGCAAGCAGCCGTCGGGCTTGAGCATCAGCCCATCCGGCAAGATGGCGCTGGTTGCCAATCGCGGCGACAACTCGATCAGCGTGCTCTCGCTCAACGGCACCGACGTCAAGGTCACCGATACCATCACATTCCCCGACAGCGTCGCGCATGTGGTGTTCACGCCGGACGGCAAGCGCGCGCTGGCGGTGCGATTCCCCGCGCACAAGGTCTCGGTGCTCGATATCGCCGGCGACAAGGTGACCTACAACAAGGTCGATCTGCCGACCGGCCAGTGGCCCTACAATGTCGTGGTGACGCCCAACAGCAAACTCGCGCTGACCTCCGACAACGGCGGCGCCGGCTCGTCCGACGGCAGCGTCGACACCACAAGCGTGATCGATCTCGAAGCCAACCCGCCGCGCATCATCGATCGGGTGGTGGTCGGCGACGGCCCCGAGGGGCTCGCAATGTCGCCGAAGGGCGATCTCGCGGTCGCCGCCATCCTGCGCGGCTCCAACATGAAGAAGGCCTTCTTCTACAACAAGAACGGCAGCCTCTCGATCTTGAAGATCGACGGCAAGAAGGTGACCAAGACCCAGGATATCGAGGTCGGCGGATTGCCGGAGGCCGTCATGTTCACGCCGGACGGAAAGTACATTCTGGCCGGAAACTACATGACCCAGGATTTCTCGATCCTGAAAGTCAACGGCACCAAGGTCACCGATACCGGCAAGCGCTTCAAGGTGCCGGGGCATCCGGCTTCGGCGCGCATGAGCCACTGAAGCTTTCGCGCACCCGGATTGCAACAGCGGGTGCCGAGCGAATATCGCGCGAAGACGCTGGCCGGCGCTATAGAGGCGCGCGGTCAGCGTTTTGCTGTCGCACCCCTCACTGAAACGTCATGTCGAGGCATTTCGAGATGTCGGAGCCGAGGCCGGATGAGATGATGATGCAGCCGCGGACTTTTCGCGTGGTGGTGTCGCTGGCCCACACCGCGTAGCCGCCGGGTCCGAAAAACGAATTGGTGTTGGGCGGCTCGGTTTCGGTGGCGTCGAAGGCGTAATTGGAATCGGTTTCGAAGATGCGGGGCTTCTTGGTGCAGCCGCCGTCGGTCTGGACGTTGATCACTTCCTTGTTGTCGCGCGTCAGCGCCAGGCTGACCTGGCACCTGAAATATTCCGAGGTCTTGACGTTGAAGATATAGGCGTAGGATCTGCAGGTCGCGGTATTGAGCTTTCCGGGAGCCAAGCCCCGGCTGCAGGAAATTCTCTGGTTATTGCTGAGCTTGAATTCATCGGCATGGGCAACAGGAACCAGCGTCACCAACAACAACGCGACGCCCAACCAAATTTTCGTGACCTGGTTCATCCGAATCATCCCCATGACGTATTTTGCAAATACCGGTTCTAGACCGAAGCCGGAAGATAGTCGCGAAGTCGGCAGCGGGTAATCACAAAGTCTTAAATGACGCGGCTCGCGTCGAATAGACGCGTCGTATTGACGGGACAATGGCGTTCGTGATTTGTTCAAAAGGCTGGCGGGTTGCCAAACTTTTTCTGATGGTTGCTGGAGCATGCAGGATGATGACGAGACTTTCGACCAAGGCCCTTTTGATGGCAGCCGCGCTGACCGCGCTGACGACATCCGCGTTTGCGCAAAGTGCTGCGCCGACGCCCTGGGTGCTGACGCCGGACATGGGCTATGGCTACGACAAGGAAGGCAAGACGTTTTCCTACAAGATGGGCACCAACAATGCCGGCCTGCTGCTGAAGGGCGCCAAGAAGGTGCCCAAGGGCACGTTGTTTTTCATCGGCCACAACGGACAGCTCTACATGCGGACCGGCCCGTACCTTGAAGGCGACGGCAAGTTCATGTTCGGGCCGGGTTGAGATGATTTACGCGTAAGGCGTCATCATCCGCGAAAGCGGATGATCCAGTACGCCGTGCCGCCCGAGGTTTTATTCCGACGCCGCGGATTACTGGATGCCCCGCCTTCGCGGGGCATGACGGTTAAGGCTGAGGTCCCGCTAAAACGCCGCCGCCAGCTCCTTGGCGCCCGGCAGATTGCTGTTGCTGTCCATCCTGCTGTCGGTGACATCAAGCAGTTTCGCCACCGTGTTGTTGCGGATCGCCACCGGATTGCGCTCGTAGCCTGAGCGCTGGAAGAAATTCGAGGTCGGCACCTGCTCGCGCATCGCCTGCGGCATCGTCACCATGTCGAGCCCGGTGCTGTCGCCGGTTAAATTCATCATCTCAAGTTCGGCGGCGGTCAGCGGGCGCATAAAACCCTTGGCGCGGGCGAAGATCACCGAGGTCAGCAGCTTGTGGGTCTGCAGCAGCGGGCCGACGTCGATATCCAGCACCATGGCGTGGATGGCCCAGCCCTGCGGCGTATCCCCGAGCTTCTCGTGCTGCGCCCACTCGTCCGGCACCGAGCGCGCCAGCGTCACCATCCGCTTCAGCACCGCGATCTTGTGGTCCATCGCCGTGCGCGGCGCCCCGGACAATCGCGCGGCCTTTTCCGTCAGCGCCTTGACGATCTCGGGGCCCTGCTCGGCGACCAATTCGACGCTGTTGGTGGTGAGCAGCTGATTGTAGCCGATCGCGGTCGAGATCGCGCGCGAACCCGGCCGCGAGGCGCTCAACCCCGATTGCATGTCGTGATTGCCGTTGCCGCCGGTCTCGAACGAGTAGACCCGCACCGCCTGCTCGCGCGTCAGCCCCGCCGCCGCTGCGACACGGGCGTAGGCGCGCTTGAATTCGACCTCGCTCGTGGGCCGCTGCGGGCTAAACTGGAAATGCTCCGCGGCCGCTTTCAAGAGATCGGCGACCACCGGAATATGTTTGCGGACGCGCGGCTCAGCCGGTTCCGACGGCGTCGGCGACGGATTCACCGGCCGCTTCGGCCCGGTATAAACCGGCGGCTGCGTCAGCACATAATCATCGAGCGCGATGGCCTGGCGTTCGCGCCGCTTGGCGTTGCGGCCGCGCCGCTTCTCGGCAATCGAGTTCCAATAGGCGCTCGCCTCCTGCTCGAACGCCGCGCGGGCTTCCTGATATTCCCTGAGCTTGCGGCGATATTCGGCAATCGCCTGGGGCGACGCTCCTTGCGCCATCGCGCCGGCCGTCGCCGCAGGCAAAGCGGCGGCATCCATGGCCAGCGCCTGCTGCGGCGCCATCAGCAGCAGCGCGAGCGCGAGACATCCGGGAGTGCGAATCGGTTGAGAGCGCATCGGTTCGTTGTAGCAAGGGAAACATGCAAGTCAGCCCCCGAAACCGCGCCGGCGCAGGGGTTACTTCCAGGCAAATACCGGCTGCTCCAGATCGGCAACGCGGGTATCGCGGCCACCCAGCACCTCGCGGAACTGGTAGATCAGGGCTGCCGTCGGCGCGTGGATGAACTGGCCGGCGTGACGAAACCGGATCACGCGCCGCGTGCTTTCGGGAATAGTGGTGAAGCTGAAGGCATCTTCCCGCTCGATATCATCCAGCGCGATGCGATGCACCGAGGCGACCTCTTGGGGATTGGGTGACATGGCAACGCTGGTCGCCGCCCATACCACGACCGGCGTGATGAGATAGCCGGAGCGGGTCGGATAATCGTCAAGCAGACCCAGGGCATCGCCCGCTCCCAGCTCAAGGCCGAGTTCTTCGTGGAGCTCGCGCAACGCCGCCATCACAGGCGTCTCGCCCTCGTCGCAGCGGCCGCCGGGCAGCGCCCATTGACCGCGGTGGGCGCGCAGGCCCGCCGCGCGCAAGGTCAACAGCAAAGCCGTTCCGTCAGAGCCATCGCCGGCTTCGACGAGCGCGATCGCGACAGCGGCCCGCTTCAGCGCCGGCGCCGGCTCGCTGGCCGGCAGGCGCGCGAATGCCGTGCAACGCTCTGCGATATTCCGCCGGGTGGTATCATCAAATGGCTGGACCATCCCGCTTGACTACAACACGTCGGCACTTGATGAAAAGACCACGACGCCGGAGATTATTGTTCTGCGCAACCGAAAGAAAACGATATGACCGACAAGGCCGCGGAGAAACTCAAGGCCTCCGGCTGGACCATCGTTGAAACCTCCGGCTTCATCAGCCTTGTCGGACCGCTGTGGCAACGGGTCGTCAACGGCGAGCACGAATATGCGCTGGTCACCCAGGACAAGCATCATAACCGTCGCGGCCTGGTGCAGGGCGGGCTATTGATGACGTTCGCCGACCGCACCTGCGGCATGACCGCGCGATACGTGTCGGGCCGGCCGACGCTGGCGACGGTCCAGATGGACACCCACTTTGTCGATAGCGCCAAGATCGGCGAGATTTTGGTGTCGAAGCCGCGCGTGGTCCGCTCGACCCGCAGCCTGATTTTCACGACCACCGAGGTGACGGCGAGCGACCGCTGTATCGCCATGGCCAGCGGCGTGTTTAAGGTGCTGAAGAATGAGTGAGGACACTCGAGTCTGACTCATGAATTTGGAATCGGAAAGCGCTGCGAACTCGGTCACCTCTCCCTTCGGGAGAGGTCGGATCGCCCTTGCGATCCGGGTGAGGGGTTACGGCCTAACGATAGACCGTAACCCCTCACCCCAACCCTCTCCCAACGGGAGAGGGAGCGCACTGCCGTTGCCTTGAGACTTCGAGCAAACTCGACGAAGTGAAGTCTTTTTTCATGAGGAACCTAACCCGATGCAATACCGCAACCTCGGCCGCAGCGGCCTGAAAATCTCGCCGATTTGCCTCGGCACCATGATGTTCGGCGGGCCGACCGACGAGGCGACCTCGACGCGGATCGTGGCGAAGGCGCGCGAGGCCGGTATCAACTTCATCGATACCGCCGACGCCTATAACGGCGGCAATTCCGAGCAGGTGGTCGGCCGCGCCATCTCCAACAACCGGCACAATTGGATACTCGCGACCAAACTCGCCAACCCCATGGGCGACGATCCCAACCGCGGCGGGCTGTCGCGGCGCTGGGTACTGCAGGCCGCGGACGAAAGCCTGAAGCGGCTCGGCACCGATTACATCGACATTTATTACCTGCACAAGGAGGATCATTCGACGCCGCTCGCCGAAACCGTGCGCGCGATGGGCGAACTGATCCAGCAGGGCAAGGTGCGCTATTTCGGGGTCTCGAATTATCGGGCCTGGCGGGTCGCCGAGATCTGCAACATCTGCGACCGCCTGGGCATCGCCCGTCCGGTCGCGAGCCAGCCCTATTACAATGCGATGAACCGCATGCCCGAGGTCGAGCATTTTCCGGCCTGCCATTTCTATGGCCTCGGCATCGTGCCCTACAGCCCGCTGGCGCGCGGCGTGCTGACCGGCAAATACCGCCCCGATGCTGCGCCCGACAAGGATACCCGCGCCGGTCGCAACGACGTCAGGATGATGCAGACCGAGTGGCGGCCGGAATCGTTAAAACTCGCGCAGGAGATCCGGCAGCACGCCGAGACCAAAGGCATCACCGCCGGCCAGTTCGCGGTGTCGTGGGTATTAAACTCCTCGTTCGTGTCAGCCGTGATCGCCGGCCCCCGCACCGAGGCGCACTGGGACGATTACCTTCGCGCGCTCGACTATCGCTTCACCGCCGAGGACGAAGCGCTGATCGACCGCCTCGTCGCGTCAGGCCATCCCTCGACGCCGGGTTTTAATGATCCGGCCTATCCGATCGAAGGGCGGCGGGCGCACACGGCGGTTTGAGAAGAAAGTCGTGGCTTTTCGGGCTTAAAAGGCGCACACCTCAGGCGTTCGCCGCAAGCGCCCGGTGCAGGGCCGTGTTCCCAAGCTGCGAACAGACGATTTGCAACAAAAGCTGGCGAAGATGCGCGAAAGCGATTCAATTCTCATTGAATCGGCCGACGCCCACGCCAACCCGAGGAAGCTGATCTTGACGAGATCGCGACGCGAAACGGTGACATTCAGGCATCCGTTCCGGATCAAGGGCATCGACCGCCAGCTGCAGGCGGGAGCCTACGAGGTCGTGACCGACGAAGAGATGATCGAAGGCCTGTCGTTTCCGTGCTTCCGCCGCGTCGCCACCATGATCATGGTTCCCGGCGCGCCGCCGCATCATGCATCAACCGAGATGATTTCGATCAGTTCGATCGACCTCGCCGATGCGCAGCAGGCCGATGCGGTCGCATCGCAATGAACAGACGCCACACCATAATCGAAACCACGCTCCGCGTTCGGCAATAACGCCAACGCTCACAGCCTAAGGAAGTCACATGCAAATTCTTTCCGCGCGCCACGTCAAAACCGAAGAGTCGCTCCGTCTCGGCGTCGTATCGGGCTGGTACTCTACCAAGGTGAGCGGCACCTTCGTCACCGGCCCTCACACCACGCAGGAAGATTGCCTTTCGAAGATCGCCGAACTCAATCCGCCGCCGGCCAGGAAGAGATTCTAAAGTTCGGGGCCAATGGCCCCGTTCAATCGAGGAGGCTCCGCTATGCCGCTCACCCAAGGTGACTACGGGGAATACGACTTCAACCGGATGGTCGTCGTGTTCACGATGAAGAACGACCAGGCCACCGTGGCCTGCGCCATCTCGACCGACGCGATGGACCAGCTTGAAGGAACGTCCAGAACTCAGCCGGAGCAGCGCGAGCAGCAATTCATGCGCCTGCGCGACCGCATCGAGGAACGCGCCGCGCGCAAATTCAGCGACGTCGAACTGGAGGGCAATCCTCCCGGCGTGATCCTGCGCGCGATCGATTTTCGGGAGGCGCGGAAGTGAGAGGGTGATGGTGTCCGGGGGCCGGAACGGACTGTCGGTCTAACGTTCAGGTCGAATCAAGCGGCCCGACCCTCACACGTACCCATACCGAATTTGGCTCTGCTTGCCGACCTATCGCACCGATGTGCCAGGCTGAATACGGTAACAACACTATCCAGGTCTCATATCCGCTCGTACCGCCGAAAGCGGAAATTGATTGGGCACTCTTGTATTTCCGCTTTGTGCGCCAGAAGGGGACATCCGGACTGATCGGTATTTGAGGCCGGATGTGCGCCATTTCTCGCTCACCGCCCAGTCGCAGCGTGCTAGGTTTGGCCATTCGTCAAGATGAGTTCTCAGAGGGCGCACATGAGACGCCGCGATTTCATCACGCTCTTCGGAGGCACTGCGGCGACTTGGCCGTTCGTGGCGCGGGCGCAGCAGCCAACGCTTCCAATAATCGGTTGGCTTCACGGCGCAAACCCGGACGCATATGCGCCAATGGCGACCGCATTTCGCAAAAGCCTGAACCAAAGCGGTTATTTCGAAACTCAGAATGTAGGAATTGAATACCGCTGGGCTGAAGGTCGACTTGAACGGCTACCCGAACTGGCGGCCGATCTGGTGCGTCGTCAGGTGTCCGTAATCTTCGCGGGCGGCGGTTCGGAACCGGCTCTTGCGGCCAAGGCGGTCACGTCGGAAATTCCGATAGTCTTTGCGAACGGTGTCGATCCAGTCGAGGTCGGCCTTGTCGCAAGCCTTAACCGGCCGGGCGGAAACATCACGGGCATAACCTTCCTTATTAACACTCTGGGGCATAAGGAGCTGGAGATGCTGCATGAATTGCAGCCCAAAGGCGCCATTGCCGTGCTGCTCAATCCAGACCTTGCAACTGTTACCTCACAGTCAAACGACATCCAGGAGGCGGCACGCGCGCTGGGACTGCAAGTCGACGTCTCTCATGCGAGCGCCGAACACGAGATCGATACGGTTTTCGCATCCTTGGCCAAAGCGCGGATAGCCGGACTTGTGATCGGTGCCAATGCGTTCTTCTTCAGTCGCCGTAACCAGTTTGTTGAGCTGGCGGCACGCTACTCCATACCCACGGTCTATCCATGGCGTGAAGCTGTAGTTGGTGGCGGGCTGGTGAGCTACGGAGCCAGCGTTACGGAGGCATATCGGCTTGCTGGCGCCTATACCGGCCGCATTCTCAAGGGAGAAAAAGCGGCCACCCTGCCGGTGCAGCAATCCTCGAATACTGAGTTGGTGATCAATCTCAAGACTGCGAAGACACTTGGCATTACGTTTCCGCAGTCATTGCTCGGCCGCGCCGACGAGGTGATCGAATAGGTCTGGCTACTTCCGGTAATGGTTCCAGAAGCGGACATCTCGCACACAGTTTGAAATGACGTCTAATCTCGTCATAAACCCTTATCAGTAGCACCGCATGATACTTACGGTTTGCTCTCCGCCGTCACGCCCAGGAACCGTTACGTTCTCCGCGGGGCAGCTCGGCACATAGGGTCGGTCAGAAGGTGCGACAGCCGGCGGATATCGATGCGCCCAATCCCAGGGAACATCCTCTGTAGTCGTGTAATGGACGTCGCTTGATCCTGGTTGCGGAACATCGACCATGGGTTCGTCGTACGATGGCCCGTAGAAGTCCCCCGGCCAGAAGAACCCTACATTGTTTCTCCGGTGATGCCGGAGCGAATGGGCGATTGACGGACGGGAAATCGAATGCTTCGAGACAGACCCTCCACGAGCCGCTGCTGCCGACCTCGCGAAGGTCTCGTTCGCGGCAAGCATCAGCGCTACTGCGCCGAGAGACGCGATAAACGCCGCATACATTCTATACGTCATGGCACGCACCAATTCGTTGGTTACTAGCAGCCCCCCAACGAACGCTAAGCCGGGCCTTTCGTGCCCGCAAATACATAGTTAATTATTGGTTAACGCGTCCGAAATGGCCAACACGGGTAGGCCGTGCTCAGCGGCCAAACGGACCAGGGTGGTTGAGCTTGCCGGCACGAACCTGCGGCGATGATCGTCAGGGACCGAAGCAGGCGGATGATGGTCGTTGGCTGAGGCGGATCGCTTCCGGTACGACAGTACCGGGCCGCGTGTTCGACAGCGCTGACGAGCCAAGGCCCGGCGTACGCTGCAATTCATGCGCCTTCGCGACCGCATCGAGGCGCGCCGCGCGCAAATTCAGCGACCAAACGTTTTGAAATTTCCCGTTGATCAATATGAACGTTTATTCACAACCCATGGGAGATTTTAATATGTCGCACTTCGGAACGTAAGACCTCTGGGTTGATTACCACTCCACACCTCTATTACTGGAGTGAGGGAATGAAAAAGCTAGCTATCGTATTTGCCGTCGGTGCAGCTGCACTGCTCGGTGGCTCCGCAGCAAACGCCGCGGACAACACGGTGAAGGCGAAAGCCGCAACCGACGTAACTCAATCATCGATATCATCAACCGACATCAGCTCGCGCCGTCGTTATCACCACTATAGCTATCGTCACTACCGCCCGTATTATAGAAGCTACGGCTACGCTCCGCGGCCGTACTACGGCGGGTATGACGGCGGTTACGGTGGGCCGTATTATGGCAGGGGTTATGGTTACGGAGGGCCGGGCATAAGCTTTAGCTTCGGCGGAGGCGGATACCGCGGTTGGTAACGCAAAAAAGCCCGCAGCGATGCGGGCTTTTTCTTTTGCAGCATCGCTAACTGTTCTTGCTTCAGCCTGTACTCTTTGAAGCCGTGAACGTTGCGCTCCGGCGGTGCTTCCTCGATCTCGAACCACAGCCGCTTGTAGGAATTAAATTCAAATGGTGCCCAGGGGCGGGATCGAACCACCGACACTGCGATTTTCAGTCGCATGCTCTACCAACTGAGCTACCTGGGCACTTCCAGGCCGCGAGGCAGCCGGGAGCGCCGGTTTATAGTCAGGCTCGCCTGCCCTGTCCACCACGCTACGCCTTCGGCTTCGCGTGGCGCAGCCATGCGACAGGCGAAGGCGTAGCGTGTCCGGCATAGCCCGAAGGGCGACGACGGACGGCCAAATTAGCCGAAACCACGCCTATTCCGCGTCTTCGTCGTCGTCCTTGGCGGCGGGAATACGATAGGAATCCGACAGCCAGCGGTTCAAATCGACATCCCGGCAGCGCTCGGAACAAAACGGTTTTGAGGCCTCGGTGGCGGGCTTGCCGCAGATCGGGCACTTCCTGGCCGCGCCCTTGCCGCGGCCGGCGTCTTTTGGCGGCTTAGCTGGCATTCAACCAGCCAAAGCGAATCGGAAAACCTTCGCCGCCGAGCAGCGCCATCGATTCATACAGCGGCAGGCCCACGATATTGCTGTAGGAGCCGACCATCTTGACCACGAACGATCCGGCGATGCCCTGCACGGCGTAGCCGCCGGCCTTGCCGCGCCATTCGCCGGAGCCGATATAGGTCTGGATGTCGTCCTCGCTCAAGCGCTTGAAGCGTACCCGGGTCTCGATCAGGCGCTGGCGATAGGCCTCCTTCGGCGTCACCAGGCAGATCGCGGTGTAGACCCTGTGGTTGCGCCCCGACAACAGCCGCAGGCATTGCGAGGCTTCGTCGACCAGGTTCGCCTTCGGCAGGATGCGGCGGCCGACCGCGACCACGGTGTCGGCGGCGAGAATGAAGGCGCCGCGCAATTCGTCGTCGAGCCGCACCGATTTGAGCGCGGCGTCGGCCTTGGCGCGCGCCAGCCGGTTGGCGCAGGCGCGCGGCAACTCGCCCCGCTTCGGGGTCTCGTCGACGTCGGCGGGACGCAACGCATCGGGCTCGATGCCGGCCTGATTGAGCAGAGCGAGACGTCGCGGCGAGCCGGAGGCAAGAACGAATTTGGGGCGGCCTAGCATGCGGGCTTTTGCTGGGAGGGAACCGGAGGATGAATGCGCGCGGAACCTATCGGAACGCATTCTCTGAGACAACTACCGTCGTCGTCCCCGCAACGTAACATTGTCGTCCTCGCGCACGCGGAGACCCATAGTCACCGGCGGTTCTAATATCGTCGTCCCTGCGAACGCAGGGACCCATAATCGCAGGATTTCGTGATTGCAAGAGAAGGTTGCCACAGCCACTGCCCCAAATCGCGCCGTCACGGAGTATGGGTCCCTGCTTTCGCAGGGACGACCCGGTGAATTTCTCTACCCACTCGCCGCGCCCACCTTCGAAAACCGCTTGCGGATGCGCAGCAACAGGGTGTCGCAGACCTCGCGATAGGCCTGCAGCTTCTGCTCGCGATTGCCCTCGGCGCCGGTCGGATCGTGGGTCGGCCAGTATTCCACCTCGGCGGCGTGGGTGCGCGTCAGTTCCAGCGCCCTGTGATGCGCCTCGGGCGACAGCGTGATGATCAGGTCGAAATTGAGCCCTTCCCAATCGTCCAGTTCCTCGAAGGTCATCGGCTTGTGGCCGGAAATATCCTGGCCCAGTTCCGCCATCACCGCGACCGCGAACGGATCGAGCTCGCCCTTCCGGACGCCGGCGGATTTGACGTAAAGCGCGTGCGGAAACATATGCTGCAGCAGGCTCGCCGCCATCGGCGAACGCACGCTGTTCAGGCCGCATGCGAACAGCACCGCCTGCGGAGCGCGCACGCGCGGAGGCGCGTCCACGCCTTAAACTTCTTTTAGTGTGCGCATGATTTGGTCCGAAAACCGCGCTACACTTTTCGGGATCATGTTGCTTCTTTTGCGCATGATCTGATCCGAAAACCGGTGCCCACTTTTCGGGATCATGCGCTAACCCTTCCAGTGCAGCACGCAGATCAGCGTGAACAGCCGGCGCGCGGTTTCGAAATCGACCCGCACCTTGCCCTTCAACCGCTCCTGCAGCGTGCGCGAGCCTTCGTCGTGGATGCCGCGGCGGCCCATGTCGATGGCCTCGATCTTGTCCGGCGTCGCGGTGCGGATCGCCTCATAATAGCTGTCGCAAATCATGAAATAGTCCTTCACGATTCGCCGGAACGGCGTCAGCGACAACAGATGCGCCACCACGGGCGTGCCATCCTCGCGGCGGATGTCGAACATCAGCCGGTTGCCGGTAATCCCGATATGCAGCGTGAACGGCCCCTCGCTTGCGCCTTCCGGCGCGAACAGATTCTTTTCGACGAGGTCGTAGATCGCGATCGCGCGCTCATGCTCGATGTCGGGGCCGGAACGCCCGATCGATTCCTCGTCGAGCGTCACCGCGACGATGCGGTTTTGCGGATCCTCCTCTGCGGGCGGTCTGGTCATGGCAGGTTAAGACGCAGCCCAACCGAACGCGCGTGGGCGTCGAGCCCTTCGGCCTTGCCCAGCGTCATCGCCGCCGGCCCCAGCGCGCGCAGCTGGTCCGGCCCGCATTTCAGGATCGAGGTTCGCTTCATGAAGTCGAGCACGCCAAGTCCGGACGAAAACCGCGCCGAACGCGCGGTCGGCAGCACGTGGTTGGAGCCGCCGACATAGTCGCCGATCGCTTCCGGCGTGTGGGGTCCAAGGAAGATCGCGCCGGCATTGCGGATTTGCGCCGCGAGCTTTTCCGGATCCGACGTCATGATTTCCAGATGCTCGGCCGCGATCGCATTCGCCAGCGCTATCGCATCATCGAGCTGCTTCACCAGGATGATGGCGCCGAACTCGTTCCACGAGGCCCGCGCGATTTCTCCGCGCGGCAATGTGCTCAAGCTGGGCCTCCACCGCGCGCTCGACGTCATCGGCAAGCGCGGCATCGTCGGTGATCAGGATCGACTGCGCGTTGACGTCGTGCTCGGCCTGCGCCAGCAGGTCGGCGGCGATCCAGCCGGCATTGCCGGTGCGGTCGGCGATCACAAGCACTTCCGAGGGACCGGCGATCATGTCGATGCCGACCTTGCCGAACACCAGCCGCTTGGCGGCGGCGACATAGGCATTGCCGGGGCCGACGATTTTCGCCACCGGCGCGATGGTCGCGGTGCCCCAGGCCAGCGCCGCCACCGCCTGCGCGCCGCCGACGCGGTAGATCTCGGACACGCCGCCGAGATGGGCTGCCGCCAGCACCAGCGGATTGAGCTTGCCGTCCGGCGACGGCACCACCATCACCACGCGCGCGACGCCGGCGACTGCAGCCGGCACCGCATTCATCAGCACCGAGGACGGATAGGCGGCGGTGCCGCCGGGAACGTAGAGGCCGACCGATTCGATCGCGCTCCAGCGCCAGCCGAGTTCGACGCCGAGCGCATCGGTGAAGCGCGCGTCCTTCGGCAATTGCTGGCGATGGAAACTTTCGATCCGGCCGCGGGCGAATTCGAGCGCATCGAGCGTTTTGGCGTCGCAGGCTTTCACCGCGGCGTCGATTTCGGCCCCGGTAACGCGCAGGCGGCCGGCATCGAGATCGAGCCGGTCGAACTTGCGCGTCGCCTCGATCAGCGCCGCATCGCCGCGCGCGGCGACGTCATCGACAATGGCGCGGGCCGCGCTCTCGATATCGGCGGACACCTCGCGCTTCGTCGCCAGAAAGCCGGCGAATCGTTCGGTGAAATCGGCGCTGCTGCTGTCGAGACGAACAGGCATGGTGGCTTTCCGGCGGGGCTCTCATCGAAGGCCCACTGCTCAATGGCGCGGCGACAAATCGCCGTCAACCCTATGGTCGCAGTCCGTAGGGTGGGCTAAGCGAAGCGAGCCCACCAAAACGCTTCTGCGCGGCAACACCGATTGGTGGGCACGGCGCGAACGAACGCGGATTTCCGTCTTCCGGATGTCCGCAGCCCGACGGAGCCTGACGGTTCCGCTCCGCGTCAGCGCGTCCTGCCCCGACGGCTCGGCGCCTTCGCCGAGATCGCTGGTTCCGAGATCGTCCGTGCCCAGATCGGTCAGCTCGCATTCCAGGCATTCGACGTCCAGCCGCAGCGCCCCGCCATGGCTGAACATCAGCACCGCGCTGCCGCTGGGGGCCTCGCCTGGATGAAACTCGATCCCGAGCAGGTCCAGCGCGGTTTCCGGCGCCCCCAGATCGATGTTGCGCGACTTGCAGGCCAACACCCGGTCAAAGCGCAGCGCCGCGATCAGGCGGCGCGGCGCGGTTTCCCCGGCCAGCGTCTGCTCCCAGTCCAGCCGGTTCATGCCGATCACCAGCCGCTTTTCGCCCTGCCGCCAGATGATGTCGGCGGTCTGCACGCGGGCATCCTGGACATGCGCGGAAATGACGGCGAGGTCATCGGCATCGAGCGCAATCAGTTTGAGCTGGGCCGTCACCGCTAACACTCCAAGTTTGCGCGTATTCTATTCGCAAAACCGGTATCCACTTTTGCGGAATACGCGAAGTTTGCGCGTATTCTATTCGCAAAACCGGCATCACCCTCGGACCAAGTCCGAGGGCATGCTTTTGCGCAATACGCGCTAAAACCTATCCGCTGATGCGCTCGATGGTAGCGCCGCAGGCCGACAATTTGTCCTCGAGCCGCTCGAAGCCGCGGTCGAGATGATAGACGCGATTGACCATGGTCTCGCCTTCGGCGGCCAACCCTGCGATCACCAGCGACACCGACGCCCGCAGGTCGGTCGCCATGACAGGCGCGCCGCGCAGTTTGGCGATGCCGTCGATGGTGGCGGTCTCGCCGTCGAGACTGATCCGCGCGCCGAACCGCGCCAGTTCCTGCACATGCATGAAGCGATTTTCGAAAATCGTCTCGGTGATATGCGAGGAGCCCTTGGCGCAGGCCATCAGCGCCATCAGCTGCGCCTGCAGATCGGTCGGAAAGCCCGGAAACGGCGCCGTCGACACCGTCACCGGACTGATGCCGGCGCCATTGCGGGCGACGCGGATGCCTTCGTTGTTGACCGAGATCACCGCGCCGGCCTGGGTCAGCACGTCGAGCGCCGATTGCAACAGCTCGGGGCGCGCGCCGGCCAGTTGCACATCGCCGCCGGTCATCGCCACCGCCATCGCATAGGTGCCGGTCTCGATTCGATCGGGCAGCACGGTGTGCCGCGCGCCGTGAAGCTTGCTGACGCCTTCGACGACGATGCGGGGCGTACCGGCGCCGGAGACGCGCGCGCCCATCTTGTTCAGGCAGTCGGCGACATCCAGGATTTCCGGCTCGCAGGCGGCATTGCTGATGACGGTGGTGCCCTTGGCCAGGGTCGCCGCCATCACGGCGACATGGGTACCGCTGACCGTCACCTTGGGAAAGTCGATTGCAGCGCCCTTCAGGCCGCCGGGCGCCTTGGCGATCACATAGCCGCCGTCGATGGTGAGTTCGGCGCCGAGTTTCTCCAGCGCCATGATCAGCAAATCGACCGGCCGGGTCCCGATGGCGCAGCCGCCGGGCAGCGAAACCTTGGCCTCATGCATCCGCGCCAGCAGCGGCGCGATCACCCAGAAACTGGCGCGCATCCGCGACACCAGCTCATAGGGCGCGGTGGTATCGATGATGTCAGCCGCCGAAATGTGCAGGGTCTGGCCCTGATATTCACGGTCGCCGGGGCGTTTTCCCACTGAGGTGATATCGACGCCGTGATTGCCGAGAATGCGCTGCAGTTGGGCGACGTCGGCAAGCCGCGGCACGTTGTCGAGAACAAGCGTTTCCTCGGACAACAGGCCCGCGATCATCAGGGGTAGCGCGGCATTCTTCGCGCCCGAGATCGGAATGGTGCCGTTGAGCTTGCTGCCGCCGACGATGCGAATGCGATCCATGCCAACCCCGCTTTTTGCTATGCACAAAGTATAGGGCAAACGGGGCCCTTATGGCAAAAGCTTGAAATTTGCGGCTATTTGATGGGTTATCGTTCCGGGGCGAGGCACCGGGTCGCGCAAGCGCGGCCCGATGGGGCTGCCCCGGAATGATGTGGGTCTAAATGGCGTTGATATCTTCGCTTTCCAGCACCGGCCTCGGATAGCCATCGCGCGCCACCTTGATCATGGCGCGGCCGAGTTGCTCCGACGTGGTCATGTATTTCGGCGCGACGCGATTGAGGTAAGACAATAGCGGCGCGGCCACGACATAGATCGCCTGAACCCATGGGGTCTTCGACCTGACGCCGTGCAGCGGCTGAATGCCGGCGGGGCGAAACATATAGGCCGCCTTGAACGGCAGCTTGAGCAGATCGTTTTCGGTCTTGCCCTTGACTCGCGCCCACATCTGGCTGCCGCGTTCGCTCGAGTCGGTGCTGCGGCCGGTGACATAGGTGAACACCATATCCGGATTGAGTTTTACCAGCGTCGTCGCCGCCGCCATGGTGATGTCGTAAGTCAGATGACGGTAGCGCTCCTCGTCCATGCCGACCGAAGAGACGCCGAGGCAGAAGAAGCAGGCGTCGTATCCTGCCAATTTGGATTCGATCGCCGAAAAATCGAAGAAGTTGTCGTGCACGATTTCGCGCAGCTTGGCGTGCCGTTGTCCGGTCGGGCCGCGCCCGACCGCAAGCACGCTTTCAATGCCGGGATCGAGCAGGCACTCGCGCAGCACGCCCTGCCCGACCATGCCGGTGGCGCCGAACAGGATGACTTTCATCCCTTGGTGAACGCGATTCATCGCTTGATTGTGCGTCGATCAGGCGAACGTCGGCATCGGGCGAAACCGCCTGACGGCGCCGATGATCACAATCACGAAGAACACCAGCACGATACCCTGGATGATCGCGAACGGCGGCTCGCTTGGCGGCACGCTCGGCGCCAGCGCATGCAACGCCGGAACCTTCAGGAAGGCCTGGATGATCAGGACGAATACGTTGAGGTAAAGCGAGATCATCGCGGTCACCACATAGACCCAGCGCCACGCGCCGGAAAGCTTGGCGCCGTAAAGCGCGAAACACGCGATCGCCAGCAGCACCAGCGAGAGGATGCCGATCATGTGCGACGGCAGCAACTTCTCGAACGGAAACAAAAAGCCGGTGGCGCTGGTCAGAATGGTGAAGAGCAGGAATATCGCGGTCAATCCCGGCATCCGGTTGGAGCCGAGCAGCCCGAACATCACGATAATTCCCGAAACGATCGCGATCAGGCTGATGATCACGTGCACCATGGTGAAAGTAGATAAGCTCATACCCAGGATCATGACGCGCTCCCCTTTAAAGACGGGGCGAATGCTACGACTCCGGATCGAAAATTGCCACAGGCGCCCACTGGTCTCGGCGGCAATTCAGGCATGCGGCAGAATCAAAAAAGCGGACGCGTTGCCCAAGCTTTTTGCATGGCTGTCACAAACGGCGCCGGCAGGGCTGCTGCCGTCCTAGCGGTGGAGAAATTCGACCAATTTCGGGATCAGGATTGCATCCGGTACCCCCTCTTTGTCGTGACAACCGCCGTCAATAATAGCGCGGGATCGGACCGTTATGCGGGGTCTTTCGGTTCGACAGATCGAACAGGACTTCATCGACATAACACCAGCCCCAACCCTCCGGCGGATCATAGCCCTCGATGACCGGATGTCCCGTAGCGTGGAAATGTTTTGTCGCGTGCTTGTTGGGGGAATCGTCACAGCAGCCGACGTGACCGCAGCTGCGGCAGATGCGCAAATGCAGCCACACGCTGCCGCTCTTCAGGCATTCCTCGCAACCGAGCGCGCTCGGCGTGACGCTGCGGATGCCGGCGATGTGGCTGCAGCCGTTTGTCATCCTTAACCCCCGTCGTTAAAGCGCCGGTTTCGCTGTATTGCCCAGAAATCCGTGCAGCGCCGCCACCACCTGCGCGCCCTCGCCGATCGCGCCGCCGACCCGCTTGACCGATCCCGAGCGCACATCGCCGACCGCGAACACGCCGGGCACCGAGGTTTCCAGCACTGACGCCAATTGTCCTTCGCTCTTTTTGCACTGCGCGCCAGTCACAACGAAACCGCCACGATCGACCATGACGCCGCAACCATCGAGCCAGCCGGTGGCGGGATCGGCGCCGACGAACAGGAACAGGTTGCGGATCTCAATGGTGCTGTCTTCGCCGGACAACCGGCTGCGCCAGCGCACGCGCTCGAGCGATGCGTCTGCGATGCCCTCCAGCCCTACCACTTCGGTGTTGAACACCAGTTCGATATTCGGCGTGGCCTCGATACGCTCGATCAGATAGCGCGACATGCTGGCGCCGAGGCCGCCGCCGCGGATCACCATGTAAACCTTGCGGGCGTGGCCCGATAGAAACACCGCGGCCTGGCCTGCGGAGTTGCCGCCGCCGACAAGGACGATCTCCTGCTCGCTGCAGAGCCGCGCCTCGATCGGCGAGGCCCAGTACCAGACGCCGCGGCCTTCGAATGTTTCGAGATTTTCGATCTCGGGCCGCCGGTAGCGCGCGCCGCTCGCCACCACCACGGAGCGCGAGCGCAAGGTCTCGCCGCCATCCAGCGTCAGGCCGAAGGCGCCGTCGGTGCGCGCGCAATCGAGCGCCTTCGCCCCGATCGGAATCATGATCTCGGCGCCGAATTTCTGCGCCTGGGTGAAGGCGCGGCCGGCCAGCGCCTGGCCCGAGATTCCCGTGGGGAAGCCGAGATAGTTTTCGATCCGCGCGCTGGCGCCGGCCTGTCCACCGAAGGAGCGCGCATCCAATACCGCGACCGAAAGACCTTCCGACGCTGCATAGACGGCGGTCGCGAGGCCGGCCGGACCGCAGCCCACGATCGCGACGTCGTAGAGTTTGTCCCCGGCTGCACCGCCGATCATACCAAGCACGCGGGCGAGTTCGGATTCGCTAGGATTGCGCAACACGGTGCCATCGGCGGCGACCACCAGCGGCCAATCCGTCGGCGACGGCGAATACCGCGCGATCAGTTCGGCGGCATCGTGATCCCGTTCCGGATCGAGCAGATGGTGCGGAAAGCCGTTGCGGGTAAGAAACCCCTGCAGGACGATGACGCCGCGCGAATTCGACGGTCCGATCAGCACCGGACCGCCGACGCCGCCCTGGATCAGGCTCACCCGGCGAAGGATGAGCGCGCGCATGATGCGCTCGCCGAGATCGGCTTCGGCAACCAAGAGCGCGCGCAATCGCTCCGGCGGAATCAAAAGCGTTTCGACGTCGCCCTCGGCGTGGCCATCGACCAGCGCGGGGCGGCCCGAGAGCTGACCGATTTCGGCGAGAAACTGACCCGGTCCCTGGTCGATGACCGGCGTGACGTGACCGAGGCCATCGCGCTGGGTAATCGCGACATGGCCGGACAGAATGACGAACATGCCCGGTCCGGGCTTGCCGGTCTCAAACAGCATGTCGCCGTGCTTGTAGGTTCTGATATCGCCGAACCGGCGCATGCGCGCGATTTCTTGCGGCGTCAGCGCCGGGAATGTCTGCTCATGACGCGGAAACGCGGCGGCCAGCGGAGCGCTGCCATCCGTCTTGTTTTCTGTGCTGGCGTCTACGCCCATCGCGCCTCACATCATCAGAAGGAAATCAGAAGGAAAAAGAAAACCTGCCGCGGCGGCCAAACCCGGCTATTCGCCGGGCTTTTTTCCGCTGCCGTCATGTGGGGAGGCATCATCAGCATTGGAAGGTGCCATCGTGACATCGCTTCGCGCCCTGGCCTGCGATTTTCGCCGCTTGAGATTTTCGCGCAACGCCAGTTTCAGCCGATCCTGCCGTGGATTTTTCGGAAGCGCTCTGGTTTGGCCCTCGTATTTATCCTTCTCATCCTTCATCGTGAACCTGCTGGTATGACCGGAGGAAAACCGATGGGCGAAAACCACGCACTGGCGCCCCTGCCGCAACGGACCCTGGACGGCTGGCATCGCTTTGTCGCCTCCGGCGATCGCGACCTGCTGGCCTCCCTGCTGTCCGAATATATTGTGTTCCGCTCACCTTTCGTACAAGCGCCGATTCCGGGGCGAACCGCGACCCTGCTGGTGCTGACGACGGTGGTGCAGATTTTCGAGAATTTTCGCTACCACCGCAGCTTTATCGCAGGCCCCCACGACGCCGCGCTGGAATTTGCCGCCAATATCGGCAAATGGCAGCTCAAGGGCATCGATCTCATCAAGTTCAACGAGGCCGGCGAAATGATCGAATTCGAGGTCATGATCCGCCCCATCAAGGCGCTGGCGGCGCTGGGGGAGGAGATGGGGAACCGGATCGGCCCGCAATTGAGCCAATTGAAGCAGGCCGCGGCTATCCAGCACTGATTTCGGCGGGGTTCGCCGGCGTCGCGGACCGGTCCCTCGCGCTTGCGCGTGAACGGGCCTTGTGGCAAGGATCGGCCGCCTTGTAGGGGCCTTTTTGGCCAATTCTCGTATCCGGGCACGCTGCCGTAGCTCAGTGGTAGAGCACTCCATTGGTAATGGAGAGGTCGACAGTTCAATCCTGTCTGGCAGCACCAGTTTTTCGAAGGCTTCCCTGCTTCACGGACCGCGGTTTCGGAGATAGCGCCCCGAACCCGCCGCCGTGAAACCCATCTCCATGCAGAGCGGATCCCGACTTCGAACCGCTAATTTGTGCCAGAAACGGAAGTCGCCGCGCTCACTCGATCACCTCGTCGGCAAACGCGAGTATCGTCGGCGGCAGGTTCAGGCTCAGCGTCTTTGCGGCTTTGAGATTGACCACGAACTGGAATGTAGTCGGTTGCTCGATCGGTTTCTACCTTCTACTAGTATCGTGCATTCGCTCGCATCTTTGCGGCTTTGAGATTGACCACGAACTGGATGTAGTCGGTTGCTCGATCGGAAGATCGGAGCGCTTCTCGCCCTTGAGAATTTTTTTTTTTTCCTTTTATCAACACTCGCTACCGAAATGAGAAGCCCGCGGCATGTCCGGTTTACCCCATCAGCGACCGGATAGCGGACATCGCTGGAGGTCCGGTTCGCGCCAACAACAGACATTCGCAAGTTGTCGACAACCCCACCATAGGGTTGGTCATAAATTGCGACAGAGCCATTAACGGAAATGACTTGTGCTGTACCCTTCTTAAGTTCGCATAAAGTAGACTACCGGAGCGTCAGCGCTCGCGCTTAAATGCAAACTGCGAAGGCTCGCCTCGCGTCCGCTTTACTTGCAGCAACGCTCTCCTGTTTTCATCGAGAGCAGATCTGATATTGCTCGGATGAACCACATTGGGACGCGCGAGGGCCATTGATGCAAACCAGTGGAGTAGCTCAGTTGCGAGATATTGATCGACCTCGAAAAGTTCCACGACGCAGGAACAATGGGAGCGGTCCACTTATCACTGCCGCGCTGGTAGTTGCGGTTGCCGGCGCTGTAGCGGCATTCGTATTCATTGAGAAAAAAGATAGTCGACAAGCCAGTCCGGCGTCTAGTATCGGAAACCCGCCGCAGACGGCGCCGTCGCACGGTTAGTGCGGCGGGCGGCGACGGCGTGAAGCGCATAACGGACTCATTGCAGACATTGTGAGTCGGCTTTTATCGTGGCCAATGCTGTGGGTTTTGGGATGCCTGAAGAACCGCCTGCGGGCAGATTTTCACGTTGGTCGATAAACCGACTAAATTTGCTGCCGCTGCCGCCAGTTGCGACGAACAATCGCCGACGTATATCTTTGTCCGTCGATATTCAGGGAGGAAAACAATGAAGACCCACGTCAAATTAGGTTTGGCAATGCTCGCTGGCTTCGGACTTGGCGCCGGCGCGGTCCATGAACTTCATGCGGAAGCTACGCCGCCCGCTTACGTCATCTCGGAGATCGATGTGGTCGACGAGAATGGTTACGCCAATGAATACATCCCGCTCGCCAATAAGGCGCTTGCCGCGAGCGGCCAGAAACGGCTCGCATCGAGCGGCAATACACTGGCGATAGCTGGTGAGCCGCCAAAATCGCGTATCGTTCTGTCTATTTTTGAAAATATGGAGAAGGCGCAAGCGGCGTATACTTCTCCGGACTATTTAGAAGCCCAGAAAATCGGTGAAAAGTACGCAAAATTACGCATCTTTGCGGTCGAAGGTTCAGCTCCCTAATCGGCATCGCGCGCAAGCGGACCTGAGATGCCAGCCGCTGAAACCAGCGCGGGGATTAGGGCACCCCCGCAATCAGACGATCACTGTAAGGCTCGGTGTCAAGACGGCGCTTGCGCTTGAAAGACCCTTCGAAACCGTGCCGATGGGCGACCCGAATGTCGTCGATGTTCATACGCTCGGCGATCGCAGGGGCAGCATTTCCACCTTACTTGCTGCGCGCTATCGTTAGTTGTGGCAGGAAGAGGCTGGCAATCCGATCGGGCGCGGGTTCACGCCGGCCCGTATTGCCCTGGTTTTTACATTTCCGTCGGTGCCGACATGAGCAAGACATTTTACGGCAAATACCGCGGCACGGTGATCGACAACATCGATCCGCTTCAGATCGGCCGCATTCAGGCGATGGTGCCGGATGTCGCCGGTTTGGTGCCGGGCACCTGGGCCATGCCCTGCGTTCCCGTCGCGGGCAGCAACAGCGGTATATTCACCGTGCCGATCATCGGCTCCGGCGTGTGGATCGAGTTCGAACGCGGCGATCCAGACCGCCCGATCTGGGTCGGCGGCTATTGGGGCAGCGCTGCGGAAGTCCCGGAACTGGCCCAGGCGGTGCCGCCCGGCGTGCCCGGCATCACCATCCAGACCCCCTTGAAGAACGGCATCGTCGTCAGCGACGCGCCCGGCCCGACCGGCGGCATCCTGATCCAGACAACGACCGGTGCGACGATCTCGGTGAGTGATGTCGGAATCATCATCGCCAATGGCAAAGGCGCGATCATCAACATGACCGGCCCCACCGTCGATATTAATCTCGGCGCGCTGACGGTAGTCTAGGCAAGATGCCCGCTCCCATTCTCCAACTCGGTGCGACGGTGCTGTGCAGCCATGGCGGGCTGGCAACACCGCTTGCGCCATTCCCGCGCGTGCTGCTGTCTGGCCAGCCTGCGGTCACGCTGACTTCTCCATTCGTGATCGCAGGTTGCGCGCTCACCGGCTCGGGAAGTCCACCTTGCGCGACAGCGCATTGGGTGGTCGGCGCTGTCCGTGTGATGGCGGGGGGCGCGCCGGTCGTGACGATGGCCGGACAATCGGTTTGCGTGCCGACGGGGACGCCGCTGATGCCGCTCGTGGTGCAGACCCGCGTGCTGGCGACATAGCGGAGAGCGGCCTGGCAGAAAGTCGGGGGCTTGCTTCGATGGCGCCCGAACGCCCGCACCGATTCTAAATTTCAATTTAATGGTGGCGGCGGATCGCGAACCTACATCGGCTTCACGCATTCGGCGTTCTAATGATCATCGTGGAGCTTCCCCATGCCGAACACCTCGGCTCTTGAACGTCGCCATGCTCAAATCCCCCTGTCTCCAGCATCTTGATCCCCGGCACGTAAAATTAAGGCTTCTTTCAGGTCTGATTAAGGCCCCATTAATCACAGAAAATTGTTGTCTTCCCAACAGGTTAGGAACTCACCGAGTGTGGCCGATGAGTGACAGCTTTTTAGACAAAAGCTGTCTAAGTGCGCGCCATGGATGGAGCCGACACGCGGCGCCTCTCAAAAATGATCTGTTGGAGAACAAAACCAAATGAAGAAGTTTCTACTCGGTACTGTGGCCCTCGTCGCTCTCGGCGCGACCGTGCCAGCACTCGCAGCCGATCTGGCGGCTCGCCCCGCCTACACCAAGGCGCCGGCCTATATGGCGCCGATCTACAACTGGACCGGTTTCTACATCGGCGGCCATCTCGGTGGCGCGTTCGCGGGCGACAACAGCCTGACGGGCAACGATGGCCGCTTCCTCGGCGGCGTGCAGGGCGGCGCCGATTATCAGTTCGCTCCGAGCTGGGTCATCGGTGTCGAAGCCCAGTACAGCTGGCTCGGCAACAACAACAACGGCGTGATCTTCCCCGGCGGCGTTCTCGTGACCTCCAACAGCAACCAGCTCGGATCGGTCACCGGCCGGCTTGGCTACACCTGGGGCCCGGCGCTGCTTTACGCCAAGGGCGGTTACGCCTTGAAAGACCGCAACAACCTCGGCGTAAGCGTCGGCGGCGTGCCGGTGGCTTTCACGACCGACGGCAACCATCGCGACGGCTACACCGTCGGTGCCGGCCTCGAATACATGTTCGCGCCGAACTGGTCCGCCAAGGTCGAATACCAGTATTACAACTTCGGCAGCACCACGTTCACGACCGGACCCGCTGTCCTCGTCGGCACCCGGTTCCGCGACGACGAGCATACCGTGAAGGCCGGCCTGAACTATCGCTTCAACTGGGGTGGCCCGGTGGTCGCGAAGTACTGATCCTGCATCCATCGAAACTCGGAAAAGGCCGGCTTCACGCCGGCCTTTTTGTTTTCACTGGGCGTTTTGTCAAATCGCATTTGTTTTTCGGCTGGCGCCGCGCCGATTGTGCCGCTAAGCCGATAGGAGCGCGATCAGCGAAAGTGGGATCCGGTTTTGCGTCCGATCGCGCTCCCATTATTAAATGGGCGCATGATCTTTTCGCCAATCCGCTCGCACTTTGGCGGATCATGCGCCGCAATCGCGATCCGGAACGATGGATATAAAGACAGACACAATTCAGTCCTCGGCCGAGGCGCTGCGCTACCCTTGGGAAAATCATCCCGGCCCCGATCAGGTCGTCGAGGTGCTGCCTGGCGTATTGTGGGTCCGGCTCAAGCTGCCGTTCCGCCTCAACCATGTGAACATCTATCTGCTCGCCGACGGCGACGGCTGGGCGATGGTCGATTCCGGTTTCGGCAACGAGGAGTCGATCGCGGCCTGGACCGCGCTGTTCGAGGGCCCGCTGGCTCACGTCAAGATCACGCGGCTGATCGTGACCCATTCGCATCCCGATCACGTCGGTCTCGCCGGGTGGATCGTCGAGCGCTTCAACTGTCCGCTGCAGATGTCGCAGGTCGAGTATCTGCAGTCGGTCTATCATCAGAACCGCGGCACCGAAGAGCGCCGGAACGCGCAGCGGCTGTTCTTCCGGCGTCACGGCATGGATGAAAACCTGACCGACAAATTGCTCGGCCGTGGCCAGGACTATTTGAAGCGGGTTTCGATCCTGCCGCCGTCCTATCGCCGCATCTCGCATGGCGACGAAATCTCCATCGGCACGCGGCGCTTCAAGGTCATTACCGGCGGCGGCCACGCGCTCGACCAGGTGATGCTGTATTGCGCCGCCGACAAACTGTTCCTGGCAGCCGATCAGGTGCTGAGCAAGATATCGCCCAACGTCAGCGTATGGGCGGTGGAGCCCGATCAGAACTCGCTCGGGGAGTATCTGGCCTCACTGGCGAGCCTCACCACCACGCTGCCCTATGACGTGCTGGTGCTGCCGGGCCATGGCGTGCCGTTCTACGGATTGAAGACACGCATCAAGCAATTGGCCGATCATCACGAGGAACGTTGCCGGCTGATTGCCGACGCCTGCCGGGAAACCTCAAAAACCTCCAAGGAACTGGTGCCGGTCGTGTTCCACAAGCATGTGCTGGACGTGCATCAGATGGGGTTTGCCGCCGGCGAGCTGATCGCCCATGTCAACTACATGCTGGTCGAAGGGCGTCTGACGGCTGCGGAAGCCGACGGCGTGCTCCGCTTCACCACAACCTGACTGTCAAGCAACCCGGCCCCCTGCTGATGGGGCTTGCGGAGACCCGATTCCGGCTCGACATCAATCCTTGAAACGCTCTAAAAAGGCTTAAGCCGCTCCGGTCTCAGGTTCCGTTTTCAGGTTTTGCGATGGATTACAGCAAGTTCTTCACTCACGCCCTCAGCCGCCTGCATGACGAGCGGCGCTACCGGGTTTTCGCCGATCTGGAGCGAATCGCGGGCCGGTTTCCCCACGCGGTGTGGCATTCCCCGAACGGGCCTCGCAACGTCGTGATCTGGTGCTCCAACGACTATCTCGGAATGGGGCAGCATCCCAAAGTGGTCGGCGCCATGATCGAGACCGCGACCCGGGTCGGCACCGGCGCCGGGGGCACCCGCAACATCGCGGGCACCCATCATCCCCTGGTCCAGCTCGAGCAAGAACTGGCCGATCTGCACGGCAAGCAGGCGGCACTGTTGTTCACCTCGGGCTACGTCTCGAACCAGACCGGCATTGCGACTATCGGCAAGCTCATTCCGAATTGCCTGATCCTGTCGGATGCGCTCAATCACAACTCGATGATCGAAGGCATTCGCCAGTCCGGCTGCGAGCGCCAGGTGTTCCGCCACAGCGATATGGCGCATCTCGAAGAATTGCTGCGTGCCGCAGGACCCGACCGCCCAAAACTGATCGCCTGCGAGAGCCTGTATTCGATGGACGGCGATATCGCACCGCTTGCGAAGATCTGCGATCTCGCCGAGCGCCATGGTGCGATGACCTATGTCGACGAGGTTCACGCGGTCGGCATGTACGGTCCGCGCGGCGGCGGCATCGCCGAGCGCGACGGGGTCATGCACCGCATCGATATCCTGGAAGGCACGCTCGCCAAGGCGTTCGGTTGCCTCGGCGGCTATATCGCCGGAAGCTCCGATATTGTCGATGCCGTTCGTTCCTACGCCCCCGGCTTTATCTTCACGACCTCGCTGCCGCCCGCGATCTGTTCGGCCGCGACCGCCGCGATCCGGCACCTCAAGACCTCGAGCTGGGAGCGCGAGCGCCATCAGGATCGCGCCGCCCGCGTCAAGGCGATCCTGACCGCCGCGGGGCTGCCGGTGATGTCGAGCGAAACCCATATCGTGCCGCTGTTCGTCGGCGATCCCGAACGCTGCAAGCGGGCCTGCGACATCCTGCTGGAAGAGCACAATATCTATATCCAGCCGATCAACTATCCGACCGTCGCCAAGGGCACCGAGCGGCTGCGGATCACGCCTTCGCCGTACCACGATGACGGGTTGATCGATCAGCTTGCCGAGGCGCTGTTGCAGGTCTGGGAGCGGCTCGGCCTGCCGCTTCAGGAGAAATCCCTGGCGGCCGAATAGCGCCGGCCAGCCTGTTGCCGTGGCGAAATCGCGGATCCGGACCGGCGACATCCGATGCTTTGCCGGTCCAATCCGGCTATACTCCCCTGATGCGACGGCAGTCGTTTGCGCTAACGCAGGTCAAAGCGCGCGTCGAACGTTAAGGGAGTAAGCAGCAATGCTGCACGACTGGGGCGTGATCGCAGCCGCATTCGGCTACATCGGGTTCCTGTTTCTGGTTGCGAGCCATGGCGACCGCCTCTCGCCGACCCAGCGCGGTCGCGCCAGCGCGCTGATCTATCCGCTGTCGCTGGCGATCTATTGCACATCCTGGACCTTCTTCGGCTCGGTCGGATTCGCCACCCGCACCAGCGTTGATTTTCTCGCGATCTATATCGGCCCGATCCTGATGATCGCGGTATGCACGCCGCTGCTGCGCCGAGTGATCCAGTTGGCGAAATCGCAGAACATCACCTCGATCGCCGATTTCATCGCCGCGCGCTACGGCAAGAGCCAGGCGGTCGCCGCCTCAGTCGCGCTGATCGCGATCATCGGATCGGTTCCCTATATCGCGCTGCAGCTCAAGGCGGTGGCGTCATCGCTTGAAACGATCCTGAGCGAGGACCAGGCCTTCTCCTCGATTCCGATCATCGGCGACATCGCGTTGATCGTCACGCTGGCGATGGCGACATTCGCGGTGCTGTTCGGGACCCGCCAGACCGACGCGACGGAACATCAGCATGGCCTGATGCTGGCGGTCGCCACCGAATCCATCGTCAAACTGGTGGCTTTTCTCGCAGCCGGCGCCTTCGTGACGTTCTGGATGTTCACACCTGTTGAGCTGATCGAGCGCGCGATGAAGACTCCGGAAGCGGTGCGCGCCATCAACTACACGCCCTCGATCGGCAATTTTCTCACCATGGTGCTGCTGTCGTTTTGCGCGATCATGCTGCTGCCGCGCCAGTTTCACGTCAGCGTGGTCGAGAATTCCAGCGACGCCGAGGTGGGCCGGGCGCGCTGGCTGTTTCCGCTGTATCTGGTCGCCATCAACCTGTTCGTGATTCCAATCGCGCTCGCGGGTCTGGTGACCTTTCCATTCGGCGCGGTTGACAGCGACATGTACGTACTGGCGTTGCCGATGGAGGGAAATGCCGGCTTGCTCAGCGTCGGCGTCTTTGTCGGAGGCCTGTCGGCGGCAACCGCGATGGTGATCGTGGAATGCGTCGCGCTCTCCATCATGGTCTCGAACGATATCATCGTGCCGCTGGTGCTGCAGCGAGGAGTGGAATCGCGCGCGGGCCAGAAGGACTTTGGCGACTTCCTGCTCAGGGTTCGCCGCTTTGCGATTTTCGCCATCATGGCGATGGCCTATTGTCTACTACCGCGCGCTGGGCAACACCCAACTGGCGGCGATCGGCCTGTTGTCCTTCGCCGCCATCGCACAGCTTGCGCCGGCGTTTTTCGGCGGCCTGTTCTGGCGGCGCGCGACCGCACGAGGCGCCATGGGAGGCATGCTGGTCGGTATTGCCGTCTGGAGCTATACGCTGTTTCTTCCGAGCTTCCTGGACGGCAACACCGCCGGCCTGATGCTGCTGCAGGACGGCCCGTTCGGCATCGCGTCGTTGCGTCCGCAAGCCCTGTTCGGCGCCGACTTGCCGCAGCTTCTGCACGGCGTTCTCTGGTCGCTCTCGCTCAACCTCCTGACCTATGTCGTGCTGTCGCTGGCGCGCCAGCCGTCTTCGATCGAACGATTGCAAGCCGACCTGTTTGTTCCCAATGCGCTGGCGCCGATGGCGCCGACATTCCGGCGCTGGCGTACCACGGTGACGGTGCAGGACATTCAGAGCACGGTGGCGCAGTATCTGGGCCCCGATCGCGCCCGTCATTCGTTCGAAGCCTTTGCGGCCACCCACCACGCCCGTCTCGAGCCGGCAGCGCCGGCCGACTTTGAATTACTGCAGCATGCGGAGCACCTGATCGCTTCCTCGATCGGGGCGGCCTCCTCGCGTCTGGTGATGTCGCTATTGCTGCGCAAGCGTACCGTTTCAGCCAAGGCCGCGCTGAAGCTGCTCGACGATTCCCACGCCGCCCTTCATTTCAACCGTGAGATATTGCAGACCGCGCTGAACCACGTGCGGCAGGGGATCGCCGTGTTCGACGCAGAGTTGCAGCTGATCTGTTCAAACCGGCAGTTCGGCGAAATTCTAGGGTTACCGCCGCACCTGGTCCAGCTCGGGATTCCGCTCAGCGAAATCGTCGAATTCATGGGGGACATGAACCCCCCGGGCTTCGGCGACAGCGACTCCTTGATGGAAATGCGCCTGGCCGCCTATACCACCGAGGGCAAGCCATATCTGGAACGTCTCCCGGATCGTCACATGGTGATCGAGGTGCGCACCAACCGGATGCCCGGCGGCGCACTGGTCATCACCTTTTCCGACGTCACCCCCTCGTTTGAGGCGGCCGAAGCGCTGGAGCGCGCCAACGCCACCCTGGAAAAGCGGGTGCGGGACCGGACCGAGGAACTCACCCGCCTGAATTCGGAACTGGCGCTGGCCAAGAGCACCGCCGAGGACGCCAGCATCTCGAAGACACGTTTTCTGGCGGCGGCGAGCCACGACATCCTGCAGCCGCTGAATGCGGCGCGGCTTTATGTGACGAGCCTCGTTGAGCGCCAAAACGGCGGCGAGGATGCGCGGCTGGTCGAAAACATCGACGATTCGCTGGAGGCGATCGAGGAAATCCTCGGTGCGCTCCTGGATATCTCGCGGCTCGACGCCGGCGCCATGACGCCGTCGATCACAAGTTTCAAGATCGGCGACATGATGCGTTCGCTGGAAATCGAATTTGCGCCGATCGCCCGCGCCAAGGGGCTGAAGCTGACATTCGTGCCTTGTTCGCTGCCGGTGCAATCCGATCGCCTGATGCTGCGGCGGCTGTTGCAGAACCTGATCTCCAACGCCATCAAATATACCCCGCGCGGACGCGTGATGGTCGGATGCCGGCGCCACGGTCAATCGCTGCAGATCGGCGTCTATGACACCGGCGTCGGCGTTCCCATTCTCAAGCGCGGCGAGATCTTCAAGGAGTTCCACCGGCTGGAGCAGGGCGCGCGAATTGCGCGCGGTCTTGGACTGGGGCTGTCGATCGTCGAACGCCTTGCGCGGGTCCTCAACCACGGCATCGCGCTCGACGCCAATGCCAGCGGCGGCTCGTTCTTTTCGGTGACGGTGCCGATCGCCAAAGCGATCAACCACACCGCGGCGGTCACCAGCGCCACCCCGCTTTCCAAAACCCCGATGAGCGGCTCGCTGATCGTTTGCATCGAGAACGATCCGGCGATCCTGGACGGCATGCGGACGCTGCTGACTGCCTGGGACGCCGAGGTCATCGCGGTCGCCGACCCCGATGCCGCCATCGAGGCGATCGAGGCCGCGGGCAGACGGGTCACCGGTCTTCTGGTCGATTATCATCTCGACCGCGGCAACGGCGTCGCCGCGATCCGGGACATTCGCCGGCGGTTCGGCGAGGGCATCCCGGCGATCCTGATCACCGCCGATCGCAGTCCGCATGTGCGGGCCGCGGCGCGGGAGGAAAAAATTGCGGTGCTCAACAAGCCGGTCAAGCCGGCATCGCTGCGGGCTCTGCTGGGTCAGTGGCGCACCCAACAGATGGTGGCAGCGGAATAGGCGTCCTTCTCCCGCGCCCGCTTGCGGGGAATCCCAGATGGAAATTCCTGAGCCGTCCGCCCGCGACTTTTTGCGGTTTTCGTGGCGTTTCAACGGGTCGTCCCTGCGAACGCAGGGACGACCCGTTGAGAGTTTGTGTGAAGCCACAACCGCATCGACTGCGCGGCTCAGTTTACCTATATGCGATAGCCGGAACGCTATTGCGGTGACGGCGTACCTTGCCGCCACTGGCCGCCGGCAATTTTCGCCGCCGCGATCACGGCCTGGGTGCGGCTCTCGACCCCGAGCTTTTGCAGAATCGCCGATACATGCGCCTTGATCGTCGCTTCCGACACGCCAAGCTCATAGGCGATCTGCTTGTTAAGCAGACCCTCCGACAACATCATCAGCACCCTCACCTGCTGCGGGGTCAGCGTCACCAACCGGTCGCGCAGACGCGTCATATCCGGATCGACGGCGGCTGTGAGATCGGTATCCGGCGGTATCCAGACGTCGCCATCCATCACCTTTAGGATCGCATCGCGCAACGTCTCGACCCCGAAACGCTTGGGAATGAAACCCGAGGCGCCGAAATCCAGCGACCTGCGGATGGTGCCGGCATCGTCGCTGGCGGACACGATCACGACGGGGATCGCCGGATACTGCGCGCGCAGGTAAATCAGGCCGGAGAAGCCCGAGATCCCCGGCATTGTCAGATCGAGCAGGATCAGATCGACATCGGAATCCTGCCCAAGCAGCGCGGTCAACTCGTCGAACGATCCCGCCTCGTCGATTTTCGCCTGAACTCACGACGCTTGCAACCGCCTGTCGCAGCGCGTCGCGAAACAGCGGATGGTCATCGGCAATGACGAGGTGCGTGCTGACAGCGGCAGTCATTTATTTCTTGCGAGAGCGTTGCGGGGAAAGCGGTGCCGGCTTTGAAGAGGCTGCAATTGTCCCCTGAGGGGTGGTCGCATGCAAGCGCACAATATTGCCACGTGGTCAAGCGGTTAACCCACGCCGTTTGTGCACCGCAATACGCCCCGCGCCGGAGCACAATCCGGTCTTTGGAATGTTCGTAGGCTCCCGGACATAGCCGCGCCGAGGGCCAAAAGTCTTATTGGGAGAGGTTTCGCGGCGATGTTACCGTTAAGCGAAGCCCATTGCTTAATCCGGCTTAGTTCGGCGCGTGGGGCGAGCTTTGATCAACCATTTCGGGGAGCGAACAATGACAATGGCTGCAACCGCGGGCCGCGAAATCCGCACAACCGGAGGAATGACAGCAGAAGAACGCAAGGTCATTTTCGCCTCCTCGCTCGGTACCGTTTTCGAGTGGTACGACTTTTACATTTACGGAACGCTCGGTGCGTTTCTTGCCAAATACTTCTTCTCGAATGTGCCGCCGAATGTCGGCTTCATCTTCGCGCTGCTGGCGTTCGCCGCAGGCTTCGCCGTCCGCCCATTCGGCGCGCTGATCTTCGGTCGCCTCGGCGATATGATCGGGCGCAAATATACCTTCCTGATCACCATGACCCTGATGGGCATCGGCACGTTCTTTATCGGTCTGCTGCCCGGTTATGCAACCTGGGGCATCGCAGCCCCGGTCGTATTGATCGCGCTGCGGTTGGTCCAGGGCCTCGCGCTTGGCGGTGAATATGGCGGAGCCGCGATCTACGTGGCTGAACATGCTCCCGCGAACAAGCGCGGCTACTATACCTCATGGATTCAGACCACGGCGACGCTTGGCCTGTTCATGGCGCTGCTGCTGATACTGGGGATCCGCACCTGGATGGGCGAAGCAGCGTTCGGCGATTGGGGTTGGCGCATTCCGTTCCTGCTGTCGGGCATCCTGCTCGGCGTCTCGATCTGGATTCGATTGAGCCTCAACGAATTGCCCGTCTTCACGAAGATGAAGGAAGAGGGCACCACCTCGAAGCGGCCGTTGGGCGAGGCGTTCGGCGAATGGCCGAACGCCAAGATCGCGATCCTGGCCTTGCTAGGCGCGACCGCGGGCGAAGCCGTGGTGTGGTACGGCGGGCAGTTCTACGCACTGTTCTTCCTGACTCAAACGATCAAGGTGCCGGCGGTCGATTCGCAGATCATGATCGTGATTGCACTGGCGCTCGGCACGCCCGGCTTCGTCATCTTCGGCTGGCTGTCGGACAAGATCGGCCGCAAGCCGATCATTCTTGCCGGCTTCCTGCTGGCCGCGCTGACGTATTTCCCGATCTTCAAGGGCATTACCCATTTCGCCAATCCGAAACTAGAAACGGCACTCACGGCATCTCCGGTCACGGTGATTTCCGACCCCAGCGAATGCTCGTTCCAGTTCAAGGCAACAGGAACCGAGAAATACACCACCGGTTGCGACATCGCGAAATCGGCGCTGGTCAACCTGTCGGTGAACTACAACAACCAGGACGCGCCGAAGGGCACGCCTGCTCAGGTCAAGATCGGCGAACAGACGCTGACATCGACCTCGCCCGACTTCGCCAAGGCCCTGCCTGCCGCGATCGTCGCCCACGGCTATCCGCCATCCGCCGCCCCGGCCGACATCAACTACGTCATGACGACGGTGCTGCTCTGGATATTGGTGATCTACGTCACGCTGGTTTACGCACCGATCGCGGCATGGCTGGTTGAACTGTTCCCGAGCCGTATCCGCTACAGCGGATTGTCGCTGCCCTACCATATCGGCAACGGCTGGTTTGGCGGCTTCCTGCCGGCGACCGTGTTCGCGATCGTGGCCGCGACCGGAAATATCTACTCCGGCCTGTGGTATCCGGTTGGCGTCGCGGTCATGAGTCTTATCATCGGCTTCCTGTTCCTGCCGGAAACCAAGGACGTGGACATTACCAGGACCTAGAGGTTCTCTCGTTCGGCGGCGAACTGCCGCCGGACAAGGCTCCCTCGACGAACCGGCCGCGGATCGCTCCGCGGCCGGTTTTGTTTTCAGAGGAGCGCGATCAGCCAAAGTGGACACCGGTTTTGCGTCCGATCGCGCTCCAAAATATTGAAATAGCGCATGATCTTGTCGCCAAACCGCTCACACTTTGGCGGATCATGCGCTCTCGCCGATAAACTGCAGCACGATCTCACGCCGATGCGGGCGCGTCCGATGCTCGATCAGATAAATGGCCTGCCACGTTCCCAACGCAAGTTGGCCTCTCAGGACCGGGATCTGCAGCGAGGTCGCCGTCAGCATGGTCTTGATATGCGCGGGCATGTCGTCGGGGCCCTCGGTGTCGTGACGCCATCCGGCGTGCTCGGGCGCCAGCCGGCCGAGCGCCGTCATCAAATCGTCGAGCACCGTCGGATCGGCGTTCTCCTGAATCGAGAGCGACGCCGAGGTATGGCGGACGAACAGCGTCACCGTGCCCTCTCTTGCGCCGGCGTCCTCCACGAATTTTGCAACTTCGGCGGTGAGATCGACGAAGCCGGGCCCGGACGTCTGAACGCTCAGCAGCGAGGAGACGATGCTGGCGGCGCCGACGGTGGATGGGGCGGTACGGGAGAACGATTTTGACGCGGCCATAACTCTGTCTCTCCGTCGTTGCTGCGAAAGCAGGGACCCATAACCACTAACGCTGATTGTTACAGAACGTTATTCAGCCCCGACCGCCTAAAATCGAGGGGCCGCGGCGTATGGGTTCCCGCTTTCGCACGGAACGACGACGTGAAGCCGCCGTGGTGGCTTGCTTTCGCAGGGAAGACTCTCCTAGTCACGGGCAACAGAGTGTTGGTTTCTCTTTTTCATGCGGCGGTGAGGCATTCCGGCGTCCATAAATTCCTTTCCGTAAGCCTCATATCCCAAGCCCTCGTAGAATTGCAGTGCATGCGTCTGAGCGTCCAGGAAGAAAGTCTGGACGCGTTTCAGATCAGGGTGTCCTTCAATAGCGGCGATCAACAACTTGCCAATACCAAGGCCTCTGTTCGACCGGTAGACGGCCACGCGCCCGATTTTGGCCGACGTGCCGCTATCCCCCAGCACAACACGGGCTGTCCCTACAGATTGGCCGTCGGCCAGTGCAATAAAATGAAGGGCTTTGCTGTCATGCTCATCGCGCTCCAAATCGGCCGGAACGCCCTGTTCGACGATAAAGACCTCCGCTCTAATCCGAAAACATTCTTCTATGTCCCGCGTCGTATTTGCAGCTCTGATTGTCACCATCCCGGCTCCGGTGCGCGAGAGCGATTTTGATGAAATCATGAATGATCTCTCAACATGGTCGTCCCTGCGAAAGCAGGGACCCATACGCCGCGGCCGCTCGATTAAGCGATCGGGTAGACGGCTTATGTAAGCAATCGACGCCGGTGGTTATGAGTCCCTGCTTTCGCAGGGACGACATAAATCAAATCTTTCCGGTGACGTCCCTCTGCACCCGGTTGGCCATCTCGACCAGCCGCCGCCATGCCTGCTCGAGAAACGCCATCATGCGATCCATGTCGCGGTCGCTCGGCAGCGGAATTTCGATCTTGCGCTCGCCGTCGGCCACTTTCGGCTCGGGCTTTTTCAACGAGTCCGTCTTCGGCAGCGGTTCGTCGATCTTGCCGGTGACGGTCGGCTCGCGCGCCGCCAGCTCCGCTTTGAGCTTTTCATTGTCGGCCTGCAGCCGGCCAATTTCCGCATCGAGTGCCGCGCGCTCGTCGGGCACGGCATAGCAGGCCCAGCCCGTGCCGGTGTTGCTGCAGGTCGAGACGGCGCCGGTACGGGTATCGAGCCTGATCACGCCGTCCCCAACCGGCGACAGCGCATAGCGGCCGTTCTCGCTGTCCGGCATCGATTGCGCCGCGGCGGCGCCATTTCCGCCAAGGCAGAACATCAACGCGATGGCTGCGATACAGGTGGAGAATTTCGAGGATGATGTTGCTGTCATCATGGGATTGCTCCGCCTCAAAACCGATAAAACCTTCCTTGTCTTAACGCCTGATCCTACACCTGCGAACGATAGGGCGCGCGGCCTGACTTCAACGCGTCGGCGAGCAATTCGATCCGATCCTGTCCCCAGAATACCTCGCCGTCGAGCACATAGACCGGGGATCCGAACACATCGGCCGCCAGCGCATCCTGGCGGTTTTGCTCGTAGGCCGCGCCGATCTCCCCGGACTCCGAACGCTCGACCAGCTGCTTGCCGGGAAGCCCGGAATCGTCAGCCATTTTAACCAGTGTCGCGGCATCGGCCAGATTTAGCTGGTCTTCCCAGACCGCCGCAAAGGCCCGCCGCAAAAATGGATCGGGATCGCGGCCAGCCTCGATCGCCGCGATCACCACGCCATCGGCGAGCCGCGCGTTGAACGGCCAATTCGCCGGCTGAAGATGAAAATTCAGGCCACGCTTGTCGCGCCAGCGCTGCAGCTCCGCCATCCGATAACGCTGCCGCACCGGATGGCGCTTCATCAGCGGCAGGCCACCGGTTTCGGAAAACAGATCGACCAGCAGCACCGGCTTGTAATTCACCTTGAGATCGTAGGTATCCGCGACTTCCCGGAACAATTTGTGTCCGATATAGGCCCACGGGGATTGCAGCGAAAAATAGTAGTCGACCTGACGCGGCATGCGGGCTCCGGGCGGGAAATTAGGCGCTCGCGGCCATCCCAACAGACCCGCCGGTACCGTGCAAGATCGATCGTTGCCCAAGGCCGAGCTATTGCACTGCGGCGATTGGTCCACAGCGGGTTAGCGACACTGGGAAGAAAATGAGCTAAATCAATGAGCTAGATGGTTATGACGCAATCTTGACTTGGTTAGATGTGGTCAGTATGGTCCGCGCGGCTTTTGAGGGTGACGGGGCGCCATTTCCATCAACCGCGGCATTGTTTCGGGTCCCACAGCATGGCTGAAGGCACGGACGACGGCGGAAATGGAAATCGCGATAAATCGTCCTCCGACGAAGCCGCGCTTTCCGCAAGGCTCGGAAGTCTGGATCACCGGTTGTCCGAAATTCGGGACAGCCGCAAAATCGGGACTGACCAACCCGAAGCTGGAAGCGGAGACGGAGCTGCCAGAGCCTCGGCGATGGCGCGCGGTTTCCGGCTTTCTTCGGAGTTGATCGCCGGCGTTGTCGTCGGAGCGGTGATTGGCTGGGGTTTCGACCGTTTGCTGTCGACATCGCCGTTCGGTCTCATCGTGTTTTTTCTGCTCGGCTTTGTCGCCGGCGTGGTCAACGTGGTGAGATCCGCGGGCGTGGCTCCAGGCAGGCACTGAGCGCTGACGGGAAGTCAAGACATTTGAAATTCGATTGCCGGCAACCGAGGCCGGCGGACCAAGGGCCCGCGCGGATGAAAATTGACCCGATTCATCAGTTCAACATCGAGCCCCTCTTCACGATCGGCCATATCGGCAATCAGGAGATCGCCTTCACCAATTCGTCGGCCTACATGTTCATCTCGGTGGCGCTGATTTCGCTGCTGATGATCGGCGCCGGCCGGCAGTTGGTCCCCGGCCGCTTTCAGTCGATGGCCGAAATCAGCTACGAATTCGTGGCCAATACCGTCAGAAGCAGCGCCGGCTCGGAAGGCATGAAGTTCTTCCCGCTGGTGTTCTCGCTGTTCATGTTCATCATGGTCTCGAACATGATCGGGATCATTCCCTACACGTTCACGGTTTCAAGCCACATCATCGTCACGGTGGCGCTGGCGCTGTTGGTATTCTTCACCGTGCTGGTCTACGGCTTCTACAAGAACGGACTGAAGTTCTTCAAGCTGTTCGTGCCTGCGGGCGTTCCGATCGTGATTCTGCCGCTGGTGGTGATGATCGAGATCATCTCGTTCCTGTCGCGCCCGGTCTCGCACAGCGTGCGTCTGTTCGCCAACATGCTGGCCGGCCACATTACGCTGAAAGTGTTCGCCAGCTTCGTCACTATGCTGGGGGCGTTTGGCGTCGCCGGCTGGGCTGGCGCCGTATTGCCGCTGGCGCTGACGGTTGCGCTGACCGCGCTCGAACTGCTGGTCGCGTTCCTGCAGGCCTACGTCTTCACCATCCTCACCTGCATCTACCTCAACGATGCTATCCATCCGGGCCACTGATCCGGCCTCACTACCAAACCTCAAGAAGGAGTTCGTTTCATGGATCCGATTGCCGCGAAGTACATTGGCGCTGGTATTGCCTGCATTGGCATGGGTGGTGCCGGCGCAGGCGTGGGCATCATCTTCGGCAACTATCTCGCCGCTGCGGTGCGCAATCCTTCGGCAGCCCAGGGCCAGTTCGGCAACCTGATCTTCGGCTTCGCCGTGACCGAAGCGCTCGGCATCTTCTCGCTGCTGATCGCGCTGCTGCTGCTGTTCGCGCTCTGATCCATCACCGATCTGGCTAATGAGATTCCCGATTCGAAACTCATTTAGCCGAACAGGAGAAGCCCGTGGCTGAAAGTCATGGCGACGCCAAGGGCGCGGCAGCCCATACTGAGGCAGATGGCGGCCACAAGGCCCCCTTCCCGCCGTTTCAGAAGGACACCTTTGCTTCGCAACTGGTGTCGCTGCTGATCGCGTTTGTCGCGCTGTATCTGATCGTCTCGCGTATCGCCCTGCCGCGCGTCGGCAAGACGATCGACGACCGTGAGAACGCGATCGAAGGCGATCTCGCCGAGGCCCAGAAGCTGAGGGACGAGTCCGACGCCGCGCTGAAAGCCTATGAAAGCGAGCTCGCGGCAGCGCGCGCCCGCGCGCATGCGATCAGCGCCGAGACCCGCGAAAAGCTGAGCGCGGCATCCGAGATCGAGCGCAAGAGGCTGGAAGAGCGGCTGTCGCACAAACTCGCCGAGGCCGAAAAAACCATCGCGGCGACGCGCGAGGCGGCGATGAAGAACGTCCGCGGCATTGCCGCGGAGGCGGCGGCCGCGATCGTGCAGCGGCTGATCGGGGTGCCGCCCGACGACAAGTCCGTGCGCAGCGCCGTTGACGCGTCCTTGAAGGGATAACTTGATGTTCGCCGAACCGGAATTCTGGGTCGCCGTTGCCTTCGTCATCCTGATGGGCGTATTCGCCTATTTCGGCATCCACCGCACGGTGCTCAAAACGCTGGATCATCGCCGCGACCGCATCAAGGCCGAACTCGACGACGCGCGCCGCCTCAAGGAAGAAGCCGCCAAGGTGCTCGCGGAATACAGGGCGCGTCACGCCAGCGCGGAACGCGAGGCGCAAGACATCATCGAATCAGCGAAAGCCGAAGCCGAGCGGATCGCGTCCGAAGCCAAGGCCAAGATGGAAGATTTTGTCGTGCGGCGTACCAAGACCGCCGAGAGCAAGATCGCGCTGGCCGAAGCCCAGGCGCTGGCCGATGTCCGTGCGGCGGCGGCCGATGCCGCGGTCACGGCGGCTTCCACCATCCTGTCGCAATCGGTGAAAGGCCCGATCGCCGACGATCTCCTGGCCAAGGGCATTGCGGAAGTTCGCGAAAAGCTGAACTGACGATTTTCAATTCGTAGAAACGAAAGCCGGCGCGGAATAATCGTGTCGGCTTTTTGCTGATGTCATCATCCGCGAAAGCGGATGATCCAGTATTCCAGAGGGTCGAGAGGCCGCGGCGTACTGGATCGCGCGGTCAAGCCGGGCGACGACGGCAGAATTACTTCTTCTTGCGCGTAACCGGCTTCGGCTCCGGCTTCAGCGCCTGCGGATCGAAGCCGATATAGAAGATGTAGGAGTCGCCGGTCGCCCCGGGCGGCACCGGATACACCACGTCCTCCGCCACCAGACTGAACGGATCGCTGCCGGCTTCCGACATCGACACGGTGGTCCGGTAGACCTTGGTGGCGATCGTCTTCTCCTGCACGCCGCCCTGCACCACGGCGACGCGAAGCGGAATCTCGACCGTGGGCGGATTTCCGGCCGGGCCGGCAATGACGCGGCCCTGAATGCCGATTCGCGCCGTGATCTGGTCGCCGTTTCGTGTACAGTCGCGCGCGGTGCGCGTGATCGTCGCCTGATAACGCAGATCGTTGCCGACCGCCTGCTTGCCGGGTGCCGCCACCGCATAGGTGGACGCTCCGGCGCGAATGCTCACGGGAGGACAGCTCAGGTCACTCTCGCTTTGGGGAGCCGACGGCGGAGCCCCCGGGGCGGGTTCTTCCGACTTTCCGCCGAAAAGACTCTTGAAGCGGTCAGTGAGCGACTGCGACGACGCCGGCGAGACGAGCATGCTGCAACTTAGTCCGAGCAAGACCGCGGCCAGGATCGCGATCCGGTGACACCTGCGCGACCGGGCAGTTGTCCTGATTCCACGTTTGTCACCCATTACGACGTCCCTGGCACCCTGCTTGTTCTGACCATCTTGCCCCCGGCCGCGTTATAGCAGCGCAATGGCGGCGAACCCAAGGCGCTGTCGCAATCTTGAAATCGGGATTAGCCGCGAAAATCCTCATGCAGCAGGCCGAACAGCAGGTGGTCCTGCCAGACGCCATTGATGCAGAGGTAGCGCCGCGCCAGGCCCTCGCGGGCAAAGCCGCATTTCTCCAGCACCCGGATCGAGGGCGTATTGGAGGGAATGCAGGCGGCCTCGATGCGGTGAAGATTGAGTTCGCCGAACAGGGACGGCAGCAGCACGCGCAGCGCCGCCGTCATGTAGCCGCGCTGCGCATGCGGTTCCCCGACCCAGTAGCCGATCGTGCCGGCCTGCACGATGCCGCGGCGGACGTTGGCCAGCGTGACGCCGCCGATCATGGCACCGTCCGATTCGCGAAACACGATGAACGGATAGGATCTGTCGGCGGCGATGTCTTCGGCATAGCGGCGTAACCGCCGCCGGAAGCCGGAGCGGGTCAGATCGTCGGACGGCCAGATCGGCTCCCACGGCGTCAGGTATTCCCGGCTATGCTCGCGCAAATGCGCCCATTGCAGAAAATCGGACATCTGCGGCGTGCGCAGCAGCAGGCCATGGCCGCGCGGGGCAAGCGCAGCCGGTCCGCTGGATGGAAGCCGAAACAGGGCCATATCTGATACTCCCCGGTACCCCAACCCGATTTAGCACGCCACCGCCTTCAATGCAGGCGGGCCTTGACCTTGGACCGGGTCAATCCTTCCGCAAAAGCCACCGCCGTGTCCAGACCCCTTCCGCTGCCAAGGGCCACGACCGCCGGGC
Organism: uncultured Alphaproteobacteria bacterium; assembly: GCA_963761395.1. Lineage (GTDB taxonomy): Bacteria > Pseudomonadota > Alphaproteobacteria > Rhizobiales > Xanthobacteraceae > Bradyrhizobium. The sequence continues at coordinate 71,968 of CAVXHU010000013.1, read as the reverse complement.
GGCTGCGCGACAATAGACCCCGCGCGGCGCTCCGCGTCGATTCCACGCTCACGGCATCGATCCTGGCGACCAGCTCTTCCACCGTCAGAGGGCGCCCATAGGCCAGCACATGACGCGCCAGCTGTTCGGCGCGCGAACTGCAGCTTTCCAGCGCCATCAGGAGCCCCGCCTTCATCTGCGCCTTGGCGCGCGCGATCTCGGCTTCGGTCAATGTCTCGACGGCATCGTTGATGACATCGACGATCACCTCCATCATCTCAGGCGCGTCGCCCGGGTCGGTACCGGTATAGAGCCCGAAAAACCCGGTGTCGGTGTAGGGTGCATGGAAAGTGTAGATCGAGTAGCACAGCCCGCGTTTTTCGCGCACTTCCTGGAACAGCCGCGACGACATCCCGCCGCCGAGCGTATTGGTGAAAACCTGCAACGAGAACAGCGACAAATCGGTTTGCGGCACCCCCTCGAGCGCCAGCGTCAGATGCGCCTGTTCGAGTTCGCGATGCACCACGCGGGAGCCGCCCTTGCCGAACATCGCTGCTTGCGGCTTGGGCGCGGGCGTAGCGTCGAAGCTTGAGAACCGCCGCGTCACTTCCTCGACGACCCGCTTGTGATCGACCGCGCCGGCCGCCGCCACCACCATGTCCGGGCCGCGATAATGCGTCGAAAGATAGCCGCGCAGCGTATCGCGGTTAAAACCCTTCAAGGTCTTTGCCGTCCCCAGCAGGGAGCGCCCCATCGGCTGGTCCGGGTAACACAGCTCGTTGAGATGCTCGAACACCACGTCGTCGGGCGTATCCTGCGCAGCACCAATCTCCTGCACGATGACGCTCTTTTCGCGCTCCAGCTCGTCCGGCACGAACGAGGGATTGGCCAGAATGTCGGAGAGCACGTCGAGCGCCAGCGGCACGTCGGCCTTCATCACCCGCGCGTAATAGGCCGTGGTCTCGGTGGAGGTGCCGGCGTTGAGATCGCCGCCGACCGCCTCGATTTCCTCGACGATTTCACGCGACGAGCGCCGCGTGGTGCCCTTGAAGGCCATGTGCTCGAGCAGATGCGAGATGCCGTGCTCGTTCGGCTTTTCGTCGCGGCCGCCGACGCCGGCCCACACCCCGAGCGCCGCGGTTTCGAGATGCGGCATGGTATCGGTGATGACGGTGAGGCCGGAGGGCAGCTTGGTGACATCGACGCTCATCCGGCAACTCCCTGTTTCGCGGCGCGGCTGACCGAGCGCACGAACCGTTCGACTTCAACCTGATCGTTCTTCATGACTTTGATGTGCTCCGGCTTGCTCATCAGACCCTCGAGCCAGGCCGGCAATTGCGGACGCACGCCGCAGGCGGCTTCCACCGCCTCGGGGAATTTCGCGGCATGCGCGGTCGACAGCACGATGTTGGGAATCTTCGAATCCGAGGTGTCGCGATCGGCCACCGCCAGCGCGACCGCGGTATGCGGATCGACGAGATCGCCGGCCTCGCGCCAGGCGGCGCGGATCGCGGCGCTGGTTTCGGTCTCATCCGCCCGCCCGGCGTCGAATTCCTCGCGGATCGCGGCCAGGGTCGCGTCGGGCAGCACGAATCGTCCGGATTGTTGCAGCGACGCCATCAGCCGGCGAACGGTGCCGGCATCGCGGCGGCTCGCCTCGAACAACAGCCGCTCGAAATTCGAGGAGACCTGGATATCCATCGAGGGGGATGCCGTGGCGTGAACCTCGCGCACGTCGTAGATGCCGGTCTTCAGCGTCCGCGGCAGGATATCGTTGACGTTGGCCGCAATCCGCAGCCACCGGATCGGCAGGCCCATCCGCTTGGCGACGTAGCCGGCAAAGATGTCGCCGAAATTCCCGGTCGGCACGGTGAAATCCACCGTCCGCGCCGGGGCGCCGAGCGCGACCGCGGAGGTGAAATAATACACCACCTGGGCCACGATCCGCGCCCAGTTGATCGAATTGACGCCCGACAGCGAAACCGCATCGCGAAAATGGTGATGGTTGAACAGCCCCTTCACGATCGCCTGGCAATCGTCGAAGGTGCCTTCGACGGCAAGCGCGTGAACGTTGCTCGCGCCCGTCGTCGTCATCATCCGCCGCTGCACGTCGGAGATGCGGCCGTGCGGAAACAGCACGATCAGATCGACATTATCGAGGCCCGCGAACGCATCGACCGCGGCGCCGCCGGTGTCGCCCGAGGTTGCGACCACGATGGTGGTGCGCTGCGCGCGCTTCGCCAGCACGTGATCCATCAGCCGCGAGATCAGCTGCATCGCCACGTCCTTGAACGCCAGGGTCGGGCCGTGAAACAGCTCCAGCACGAATTGATTGGGTCCGATCTGGCGGAGCGGAACCACGGCGGGATGGCGGAACGTGGCATAGGCCTCGTTGGCCATGCGGCCGAGATCGGCGTCGGAGATTTCGCCGCCGACAAACGGCCGGATCACGTCGACGGCAACTTCCCAATACGGCCGGCCGAAAAACCCGGCGATGGTTTCCGCCGAAAGCTGCGGCCAGGTTTCAGGCACGTAGAGGCCGCCGTCGCGGGCGAGCCCGGTCAGCATCACATCGCAGAAACCTAAGGCGGGGGCCTCCCCCCGCGTCGAAATGTACCGCGTCAAACCGCCCTCCAAAGGCCTCAGCTTGCAGCCAAGCCTTTGATATTGATAATGGATTTACGCCGCCCGTCGGCGAAGTCGCTGGGCACCATAAAGCGTTTTCGGGACAATGGGAAATGCCACAATGGCGAAAAGATCTGGACGTTTGGAACGCCTTCACTCTTCCACACGCGCCAATTAAGGGTGTGGCTCCGCGATCCCGCGGCGCAATGCGCCCGGGTTATGTGTGAAGGTTTCACGCCCGAAGGAAATGAGGGCGCAGGGAAAGCCGGGTGCCCGCTGCACCCGCAGCCTCGCGTGCGAAATTTAAGTGAAGCACACGAGCGTAGTCACCGAGGGTTCACCGGAGTAACCCGGCCTTCCCTGCGCAATGGTTTTACGGCTTATTTCGTGCTCTCCCCGGTGAGCGAATTCGTCTTGTCACCGTCATTGGCAGATTAAAGGCTCATCAAACCCGGTTGAATTTGATTTCGCCTCCGCCAACTTGACACCAGCAACGGGTGCCAGGACCACACGGCTTTACCGTCCGCTAAAGCGCCGATCGTCTCGCGCGCCGCAAGATCGCTCACGAGGTTCATCTCGCCCTGCGATTGCCATTGCACGCCTTGCGCTCTCGCGTCCACCGCATCCCGTCCCGCGTTCGTGACGACGCGCGATCCGCCCCTCTGTGGAACGAGACGGCGGGGGATGTAGAAGTGATTTGGGTCAGACACGAAGGGAAATATTTTTGCAAGCGGGGCTGGACAGCCAAATGACTGATTTGCCCGACGAGGCAAAATCAGTGCTGGGCGCAAAGGTGCGCCACAGGCCTCTGAAAATGTCTGCTAAGCGGGCAGGCCGGAAGTCGAAAGGTGCTTTTGACCCAACCGAGACATTAGTCGGCCAGATTTGCTGTGATGCACAACACGCGTCGCCCCCAATGTGATAAGATCAGCGCGCTCAGGGTCTCGGCAGGAGGAAAAGCCACATGAGGCGGCGCGAGTTCACCAGGCTGCTCGGCGGTGCGACCGTGGCGTGGTCGGTTGCGGCTCACGCGCAACAAACCGAACGGGTGCGCCGGATCGGTGTGCTGACCTTCACCGCCGAGAGCGACCAGGAAGGGCAGTCCTCGGTCGCGGCGTTCCGGGAGGAAATTCGCAAATTCGGGTGGGTGGAGGGCCGCAACAGCGAGATCGACATCCGTTGGGCGGCGGCTGATATCGGGTTGATGAAACGATTTGCGAAGGAATTCGTCGCACTTCAACCTGACCTCATTCTTACGAGCAGCACCCCGGCTACCGCGGCCATGCTCCGGGAGACGCGTACCATCCCCATTGTTTTCGTGATCGTTGCCGATCCCGTCGGTAGCGGTTTCGTCGAGAGCCTGCCGCGGCCAGGCGGCAACGCGACCGGTTTCACCCCCATCGTGAGGTCGCTGGGAGGCAAGTGGGTGGAACTGCTCAAGGAGATTGCGCCGCGGGTCGCCCGGGTCTCGTTATTGTTCAATCCGCCGACGGCGACGTTCATCGATGGTTATGTGAGCCCGTTCAAAGCCGCCGCCGCCGCCATCGGCGCGGAGGCGATTCTCGCACCGGTCAACGACATACCGGGCCTCGAGTCCCTCGTTGCCACAGAGGCACTCGAGCCCAACAGTGGCCTCGTCGTGATACCGGACGCCTTCACCATCCAGCATCGCGCAGAGATCATTGCGCTGGCTGCGCGTCACCATGTTCCTGCCGTTTATTGGTCCCGCTCATTTGCTGAAGTCGGCGGCCTGATCTCTTACGGCCCTTATATCGTCGATGAGTACCGACGTGCGGCGTTGTACGCCGACCGCATTCTCAAGGGCTCGAAACCGAGCGAGCTTCCCGTCCAGGCGCCAGTCAAGTTCGAGCTGGTGGTTAACCTCAAGACCGCCAAGGCACTCGGGCTTGATGTGCCGCCGTCGCTGCTCGCCGCCGCCGACGAGGTGATCGATTAGCCGCGCTTTTGCGGCGGTGCATTCGGTTAGGCCACTTGTCCAAATCGAGGCGACAAGTTCTTCGCGCCACTGGCCGACGAAATCCGTACATGGTCGGGGGCTCCAGGCGTATCCTTAAACCAAACCGTAATCGCCCGCATCGTGAGGCGATACACGACTGGCGCGATCGGCAATAGCGCCCCACGTTTCAGAATAGCGTACAGCACAATGAATTCGGTGGTCCCGGAATGATAGCCGGAAGTGTAGGTGGGAGAGTGAGATGGATGATCGAACTGTGCGGGTGGCGCTGGAGCGCCATTGGGATGCTTCGGACGCGAGCGATTTCAAGGTCGAACATGAAATCTACCGCGAGGATGCTGTGCTTGATTATCCGCAATCGGGCGAGCGGATCCGCGGCCGGCACAACATTCAAGAGAGCCGATTCGTCCAGCCAAACAAGAAGCGTTTTACGGTCCGGCGAATTATCGGCAGCGGCGATCTCTGGGTCACTGAATTCGTACTTACCTATGACGGCATACCATCTTACGCGGTGAGCATCATGGAATTCCGCGAAGGACTGGTGGCCAACGAAACGCAATATTTCGCCGATCGGTTTGACCCTGCACCCTCGCGTGCGCATCTTGTTGAGCGAGTAGCTCGTCCATGACCATTGAAAGGGATCAGCCATGAAGCGCAAAAGTAAGCTCACGATTGCGATTGCAACGGCAGTGTTCGCCGTCCTGGGCGGCATGGCCGTTTACGCGCAGGACAAGTACTCGCTGAAATCGCCGAGCGGAATCGCGTTCTCCGACTTCAAGGGATACGAAGACTGGGCGGTGGTCTCTTCCGCCCGGACCGACGAAGTGCTCAAGGTGATCGTCGCCAATCCGACCATGATCGAGGCGTACAAGGCCGGCGTTCCGGACAACGGCCAGCCTTTCCCGGATGGCTCCAGGATCGTGAAGCTCCAGTGGAAGCCGCCGAAGAGCACCGAGGCCCCATTCGTCGTTGATGTGCCGGACGTCTTCACGCAGGCTTTCGTCATCGAAAAGGACAGCAAGAGATTTCCAAAAAGCGGCGGATGGGGATACGCGCTGTTCAACTACGAAGCCGCATCCGACACGTTCGCGGCCGATCCCAGCCCCTCGGACTGCGGACACGCGTGCCATGTGGCCGTGGGCGAAGCATTTGTTTTTGCGTTCGCCGCCCGATCGCAAAATGCTGATGTGCAAGGATTGGATTAGGCCTACTCTGCTGGCCGAAATGAGTTTCTTGGGAGGTTTTCATGGGTCCTGCTCAAATCGATTTTTGGTTTACAATGGGGAGCACTTACTCGTTCTTAAGCGTGATGCGGCTTGCAGAAGTAGAGCGATCCACAGGCATTACATTTCGTTGGCGACCATTTCATCTGCTCGTCATTCTTCAGGAGATGAAGCACGTCCCATTCGCCGATAAGCCGGCCAAATCGGCCTATATGTGGCGCGACGTCGAGCGCCGAGCTGCCATGTACGGCATTCCTGCGCAGTTGCCAGCGCCATATCCGGCCAAGCAGTCAGTGGTGGCCAATCTCGTTGCGACAGTCGGGATGCGTGAAGGATGGGGCGCAGACTTTGTACGCGCGGCCTATCGGCGCTGGTTTCAGCTTGGACAGGAGACCGGGAGCGAACCCAACGTATCGGAGAGTTTGCGCGATGTTGGGCAAGATCCGGCGCGTGTGCTTGTTCTGGCCAGCTCGGAGGAAGCCAAGGAAGCGCTCGCTCTGGAAACGGATGCCGCCAGAGAACGGAGGATTTTTGGTTCCCCGACGTTCGCCGTCGACCGCGAGCTGTTCTGGGGCGACGACCGGTTAAACGATGCAATCAGCTGGTGCCAATCTGGTCGCGTCCAGCTCGCTTGATCGCCTTGGTCGTGAATCCGCGAGCAATTGTGGTCAGCAGCACCACTTCCGTTTATGGCACCTTTGAGACCTGCTGGCGGACTCTGAGAATGTCTGCTAAGCGGGGAGGACCAGAAGTCACCAGACAGCAGTCAAAAGGCGCTTTTGACCCGATAGAGACATCGAGCGTGTCTGGAGGCCGGTTGGGTGCCATTTCTCACTCGCGGACCAGTCTCGAAGTTCCAGGCTTTACGCACTGGACGGGACGTGTTCTCAGGGGAGACATGCAACGGCGGTCATCACGCTTCTAGGCGGCGCGACGGCGACGTGGCCGCTGACAGCGCGAAGCTGATCCGCCGCGCGGCGGCAAAGTCTCGCGCAGGGAGGAATGATGTCGATCACAGCTCACAGCAGGACCGCGGGCGACACCGGCGTCAAGGCGCGACTCCCGATGCTGGCGCCGCCGCTCGCAGCGCTGCTCTACCCCTTCGCCCTCAAGGGCTTCAACGCCAGCGTTACGCGCATCCCGGATGTCGGTGCGGGCGCCGTTGCCTTGTCGTGGCTGAGCGCAGCGGTGTATCTTGCGCTGGCCTTCGCGGTGCCGCTGATCGCTATCCTCGCCGCGATGTCCCTCTCCGGATCGGCCAGCCGACTGCGGCGCAATTGCGCGCAAAGCACGCGGCCCTGCTGGCCGTCGCGGCGCCAACCTTGTTCACCTTCGTCGGCGTCGTTCTCTACATGCTACGCGATCCGGTGCCCGACACGTGGCTCTGGGTCGCGTGCTGGGCGACTGTGCTCGCGCTGCTGCTGCGGTCCGACAACAACGCGCCAGCGAGCGTCGTGGCGCGCGTTGTTCCAGTGCCGCTGCGCGTCGCCCACGGCGTGTCGGCGCTCGCCCTCGTGATGATCTTCCTGGCGCTCCACATCGCCAACCACTTGATGTTCCCCGCAGGCGCAGGGACGTACGACGCGGTGATGAAAGTGTTCCGCCACGTCTACCGCACCGACATCCTGCAGCCGCTGGTAGTGGCGCTCTTCCTCTTCCAGATTGGCACGGGGCTCTTCTTCGTCTCGCGTCTGACGGCGGCGCCCAGCGACCGCTTCCGCACCTTCCAGATCGCCTCGGGAGTCTACCTCGCCTTTTACGTGCTGGGCCACATGAACTCGGTCTTCATTTTCGCACGGACGTATCTCGGCATCGACACCGGGTGGAGCTTCGCAACCGGCGCGCCCACCGGCCTCGTCAAGGACCCCTGGAACATCCGCCTCGTGCCGCATTATTGGCTCGGCGTATTCTTCGTCCTTACGCATCTCGCGGCTGGGACGCGTGTGGTCATTATGGCCCATGGTGTCAGCAAAGCGTTCGCCGACCGGTTTATGATCGGCGGCGCGGTCGTCGCCGGGATCGTTGCGACAGTGATCATGCTCGGTATGTGCGGGATGCGCGTCCAGTTCATCTGAAATCGGGGCGACGCCGCGAAAGAGACCGCGCCTTCGATGGGAACTATGACAACGCCTCTACTCTCCGGGTGCGCCCTTCCTCGCCGACGGGGTGAGTGAATGAACGTTTCGGATGTGCAGCCTGATCACCAAGAGTGCCTATGTCTCCTTGTGTGCAGGTTTTCGGATGCCGGCATGCCGACCAACTCTGAGAATGTCTGTTTATCGGGGTGGACCGGAAGCGGTCGGCGCGCCGTCAGAGGGCCGCGAATGACCCCGTTTGAGACCTCGGCGATCACAGCGTTTCCGTTATCTTGGTGAGATTTGGCGGATTGTCCGGATCAAAACCGCGATCCCGCGCAGCCTGCTCGATGGCAGCATAGGCTGGCAACAACATCGTAATCGCATCGCAAATCGGATCATCATTTCCGATCCACGGAAGTGTTCCGGCTGGATCGCCTACGGAAAACACATTCAGCTTTCTGACACGGAGATCGGCGATCAAGGCATCGACCATCGCGGACGATCCGTCGTTCTGCCGCAACACCAGAAGCGGAGTTTCCGCGCTGGCGGAAGCAAGCGGACCGTGCCTTACCTCTGCGGCGCTATAGCTTAATGCCGGTAGCCGCATCGTCTCCGCGATCTTGAGCGCGATCTCGCGCGCCGGTCCCAATCCAAATCCCCGCCCGATGACGAACGCCGCGCGGGCCGCCGCGAAGCTGCCGCTCCAGGCCGACCAATCGCAGGTCAGCGCCTGAGCGAACCTTTGCGGGAGCTGTTTGATCTTTTCGCTCAAAGCATCATCGGAGGTCAGCGATGCAACAAGCTGCCCGCTTATGACCATCGACAGGACGACAGATTTTGTAGCCGCGACTGCGCGCTCCGGGCCGGCACCAACCGGCAGCGTCAATTCGCAGGCCAGGGCAACCGGCGATGTCACATCGTTTACAATTGCAATCGTCAGGGCCCCGCTTTTCCTGGCCGATCGCGCGCCTGTCACAAGATCGGGACTGCGACCGGATTGCGATATGACGATGAAAACGGCGTCCCGCATATCGATCGATCGCCGGTAGGTCGTCACGACCGAGGGAGCGGACGTCGAAACCAGCAAGCCCGCCCGGGTTTCAAACAAATAACGAAGAAAAGTTCCTGCATTTGCCGAACTGCCACGACCTGAAATCACAATCACGCGCGGGTTGGCGTGGCGGATGCGATCTGCGACCGTTGCGACCAAATCGTGTTCTGCCAGAAGGCGCTCGGTCGTAAGCGGGATCTCCCGGATCTCTCGCGCCATGGCCGACTGGGCTTGCTCATGTTGGATCATGAGCCAACTCGTCGATCACCGATCTCAGATTGCCCTCGTGTTTGAGCAATGCCTCAACGGCTTCGCTTTGCTCCCATCCCAGGCCAAGCAGTACGGCAATCTTGACGTCGCCCTCCGCGCGTTGAACGAATTTGGCAGCATCCTTCTCGTCGCATCCCACGATCTGGCTAACGATGATTTCTGCACGGCGAAGCAGCTTCGCGTTGCTTGCGCGCATGCTTATCATCAGACCCCGATAGACGCGGCCGAGCTTGACCATGACGGCTGTAGAAAAGAGATTGAGCACAATCTTTTGTGCTGTTCCCGCTTGCATGCGCGTTGAGCCGGCCAGCACCTCGGTGCCGGTCTCAATCAAAATACGATGGCGCGCCAGTTCAAAAAGCGGCGCGCCCCGGTTGTTCGCAACCGCAATGCAGAGCGCCCCCCTCGCTCCTGCGGCACGCAGGGCTCCGACAGTGAACGGCGTCGTACCGCTCGCTGCGACAGCAATAACAACGTCGTGTTGATGAACTTCGGCGTCGGCGATAGCTTCTGCCCCTTTGGCTTCGTTGTCTTCGGCACCCTCAACGCTCTCCAGTACCGCCTGCATTCCTCCGGCCATCACGAAAACGATACGATCGCTTGGCCAATCGTATGTCGGACGAAGCTCTGCGCCGTCCTGAATGGCGATGCGACCGGAGGTGCCGGCACCTACGTAAACCAGGCGACCGCCGCGCTTGAGGGCCGACACCGCGTCATCTACGGCGGCATTTATCGCCGGCAGGGCTGGTCTTACGGCTGCGCAAGCGACGAGCTGTCCGTCATACATGGCTTCGATCATGTCGCTGGTGGACCATGAATTGAGGTCGACGAACCGCGGGCTTATGTGCTCAGTAAGCATATCTGCGCAGCTTCCTCTGCTGCCTCGGCTCTGGTGGTGCGGGTCCTTCGTGACGGGCCAAAAGCCAAGAGTCCCGGCTACCGCATCACCTCCAGGCGGGAAAGGGCTCGGCAACCAGTCCCACCGCCATCGACACCAATATATAACTGAGCGTGATCCGAAGAATGGTATTTGTTCGTTCACGTACTCGCAAAAAATGGCGATGCCCAGTGCCCAACGTGCTGGCTACACCTTCCGGAACGCTTGTTGGCTCCCTGAGTTCCACTGTCATGATGGTGTCCGGGGCTGCGCGCCGGTGCATCCAGCCGTTCGGCCAACGGATCGATCCGGCCTACCCAACCGGCCAGTGAGGAAGTGAGGCGATGGGTCTGGAACCAGCCGAACACGCCCGCAAAACCCCGGTCGGCAATTTCGGCTGACCGTATTTTCGATGGATATCGATGGCACCATGACGCGGTCGTCTTGATCGATCGCGGGGTGGTTCAGGGCATCGCGCCGCGCGATCAGAGTGTGGCCGACTGGCCAACCGAAGTCATGCCGCCCGGGACGGTGCTTGCGCCCGGCTTCATCGACCTGCAAGTCAACGGTGGCGGCGGCATTCTTCTCAATGATGGGCCAACGCCGGACGCGATGCGCGCCATTGCGCGAGCACATCGCCGGTTCGGCACCACAAGCTGCTTACCTACCTTGATAAGCGATACCCGCGCCAAGGCGATCGCCGCAATTGCTGCGGCAAAATCACTGGACGGCATCGACGGAATCCTCGGTCTTCATCTCGAAGGTCCGTTTATCAGTCGCTCGCGCCCGGGGATTCATCGGGGCGACTGTATTGTGTCCGCGACCAGGGACGATCTGGATTGGCTCGGGGAGCTATCCGCACTCGGATCGTCGATGGTGACACTGGCGCCGGAATGCGTACCTGCGGGATTTGTGAAGACCCTCGCAACCTGCGGAATTCGGGTGTCGGTTGGTCACAGCGAGGCGACTGCCGACACTTTGATAAGGGCCATCGACGAGGGGTTGAGCGGCGTTACACACCTCTTCAATGCGATGCCCGCCATGAGCGCCCGGGAGCCTGGTATTGTTGGCGTCGCCCTCACCGACGAACGTCTCACGGCGGGCATCATTCTCGACGGTATCCATGTCGATCCGCTCGTTGTACGGGCCGCCTTTTCGGCAAAAGACGCTGGCAATATTGCCCTTGTCAGCGATGCGATGCCCACTGTTGGCACTGAGCTGGACCATTTCGAACTGATGGGGAGGCGGATCCGGCTGCGGCACGGGCGGCTGGTCTCTGAAGACGGAACGCTCGCCGGCGCTCATCTCGACCTGGCATCTGCCGTCAAAAATGCAGTAACGCTGGTGGGGATTTCGCTGGATGATGCGCTTCGCGCCGCATCGCTGGTTCCGGCACGGTTTTTGGGAATCGAGCACCATCGCGGTACGCTGAGTGCCGGGGCTCGAGCGGACATCGTCGCATTAACAACAAACCTTGATGTCGTTACGACCTGGATAGCCGGTAAGCGGCCAGAATGAACCTTTCGTTTCTCTAATCGCGGCTTATTTCCCATCTGCTGCATAAAGCCGGTCTATGAATCCGCTTCGCTCAAGTTCATCGATGAACGATGAATCAGCGATGTCGGACTCCTTTAGCGAAACCGCGGCCGGGTATTTGGCGACAAGAAAATCCCGCAACGCCTGCATTCCTGGAAAGGATGGCCGCGGAACCTTTTGAAATACCGGCACATGAAATGCGTGCAGTTCTTCTGCTGCTTTTCGATCTTCGATCTTCAAGTAACGTTGCAGCAAAGGCACCACGATGTCCGGTCGCGTTTTGAAAAGGTGGATCGTCTCGACGAAGCCCTGCATGACGTTCATCACAAGTTCGCGGTTGGAAGCGATGAGCTGGCGCGTGGTCGCGAATATGGACGGCGTGTCGAAGGAAGATATCGGAAAGGCATTCCAGCCGTACCGACCTTGCCCCGTAAAGCGCAGATCGATCGGCAACGCGCCCGCGTCGATCTCTCCAGAGGCGAGCGCGGCATAGATCCGGTCGAACGTAATCAATGGCAGGTAGATGGCGGTGGCGCCCGCTTTCTCGACGGTGAGCCGGGCCGCCACGCTGGTCTGCCCGGTCTCGGTCAGCACCCCCACTTTCTTTCCGTCGAGTTGCGCCAGTTGTGTGATCTCCTTCCTGGTCATGACAAAGGACATCGAAAAGACCGATGTCGGCGTCGCCAGGATCACGATATCCCGGCCTTTGAGCACTTCTTCCGCGACCGGCACGGTTCCGGTATGAGCGAACTCCCAATCGCCGCGGCTGAGTCCGGCCGCTGCCTCTGGACCGCCGACCGCAATGGCCGGCAGGGTCATGTCGATCCCCCTCTTTTTGAAGACACCGGCTTCCGCTCCGAGCCAGGCGGTGCTTTGCCATGTCGCCAGCAATCCGGTTGCGACTCGAACACGCTGAGGAGTTGCCGCAGAGACTTGCGCCCAAGAGAACTGCGATGCGGCCGGGAGCGCGACAGCGCCCGCGGCAAGATGCAAGAATGTGCGGCGGGGAAGTTTCATGATGCCCTTCCGGCGCGACGCGGAACACGCCGCGTGGACGCCTTAAATGATGAGGTGCCTACCGACGGAATGAGGACTGGCAAACAGGCCTCGGCACGTTCCGCTGGCAGCTATCACATCAGGGTACATTACTAACGTCTGTACCAGCTAGTGGTGGACGCGAAGTCTCTTGCTGGCGGGTTAGACGGACCAGGCGCGGATGTTGCCTCTGGTCAATTCATGACCCATCGGCCTGACCAGCTTCCGAAGGCTAACTGTCTGCCATTTCTCGCTCGCCGCCCGGTCGCAAAGTGCTAGGCTTTAGGCATTCCACAGGGCGTGTTCTCAAGGAGGCACATGAGGCGGCGCGATTTCATCAAAGCTGGTTGCCGGCTCAGCAGCGGCGTGGCCACTCGCGGTGCGCGCGCAGCAGAGCGAGCGGAAGCGGCGAGTTCGGGGTCCTGATGGGGCTGGCGGCGGATGATCCGGAAGCGCAAGATCGAATCGCCGCGTTCGAGCAGGGTCTGCAGCAATTGGGCTGGACTGACGGCGGCAACCTGCAAATCGATTATCGCCGAGGCGCGGGAGAAACCGATCCCACCCGGAAATACGCGGCTGAATTGGTCGCGCTCGCGCCGGACGTCATCCTTGCCTCCGGTGGCACGGTCGTTGGGGCGTTGCTGCAGGCGACCCGCACCGTGCCAATCGTGTTCACGCAGACCGCTGATCCGGTCGCCGCCGGCTTCGTCTCGAGCCTGGCGCGGCCGGGCGGCAATGCCACCGGGTTTACCACCGCCGAATACGGCATCAGCGGGAAATGGCTGGAACTGCTGAAAGAGATCGCGCCGGGCGTGACTCGAGCGGCGGTGCTTCGCGATCCCAGCATACCCGCCGGGATTGGCCAGTTCGCCTCAATCCAGTCCGTGGCGCCGTCGTTCGGAATAGAATTGAGCCCGGTCGACGTGCGCGACGCCAGCGAGATCGAGCGTGCCGTCACGGCATTCGCGCGCGGATCGAATAGCGGATTGATCGTGACGTCGAGCGGATCGGCGGCGGTTCATCGCGAATTGATCATCGCACTGGCTGCCCGCTACCGGCTGCCCGCGGTCTATACCTACCGCTACTTCGCCACCGGCGGCGGCCTGATCTCGTACGGACCTGATCCGATCGATCAGTATCGGCGCGCAGCCGGTTATGTCGATCGCATCCTCAAGGGCGAGAAGCCCGGCGACCTTCCGGTGCAGGCGCCGACCAAGTATGAGCTGGCGATCAACCTCAAGACCGCCAAGGCTCTCGGCCTCGCTGTCCCACCGACCCTGCTTGCCCGCGCCGACGAGGTGATCGAGTGAAGCGGCGCGAGTTCATTACAGTTCTCGGCGCCGCGGCGGCTGCATGGCCGCTGGCGGCGCGTGCACGCAATTCGCGAGCAGCCGTATTGATCTGCTCAAAGACTGCGAGCATGCGCCGTTCCCGGCAAAGGGAGTATCGAATGCTGATGTAGCGATCGAATATCGCTGGGCGGAGGGCCAAAACGACCGGCTGGCGGCGTTGGCGGCCGAACTGGTTCGCCGTCAGGTGGCCGTGATTTCCGCGGCGGGCGGCACTCCTTCGGCACTGGCGGCAAAGGCGGCAACTACAACCATTCCGATCGTCTTCGCGGTAGCTATCGACCCGGTCAAGGCTGGGTTTGTTACCAGCCTGAACCGGCCCAGGCTGGCAATTGACGGGCATAACCCTTGAACGTAGTCCGAAGCTACTCACCGAAGCGGACGTCCGAACAGTCCCGGTATTGCCGATCCCTTTTTGCGAGCGCTGCAGCCGGCGGCGCGCGCCCTCGGGCTGCAACTCCATGTTCTAAATGCCAGGACCGATCATGATTTCGATATGGTCTTTGCAAAGTTGGCCCAACTGCGAGCAGACGCGCTCGTGATCATGCCCGATGTATTATTCTCTACCCGGGCTCTACGGTCGACTTCCCAGACTGCCAAGACGCTCGGTCTCCTCCGCAGTCGCTGCTTGGCCGCGCCGATGAGGTAATCGAGTAAGGCGGCGCGAATTCATCACGCCGGTCGGCGGCACGGCGGTCGTGTGGCCGCTTATGGCACGCGCGCAGCAACCCGACCGCTATGCGGTGCTAGATGTCTTACTCCCGGGATGACTAATTGCCACCAACATCTACATCGAGGTCGGCCGCCCTCAGTGCGGCAATGGTTGAAGCAAGATGGGATCGGTCTCTGGTCTCGATAACGACCTCGAGGAGTACCGCCTTGGCCGGCAGATCAGTGAAGATGCGCTGGTGGGATACCTCGACGATGTTGGCGCCTGACTTGCTGAGGACAGCGACCACCGTGGCGAGCTGACCGGGCCGATCCACGATGTCGAACCTTAGTTGCGACAGGCGGCCCTCCCGCGCGAGTTGCCGGGTAAGCACGCCGGACAGTAGCCGCGTATCAATATTGCCGCCGCTCAGCACGAGGCCGAGCGCACGGCCCTTGAAGCGCTCCTGATTGGCGAGGACCGCCGCCAGACCGGCGGCACCGGCGCCTTCCGTCACGGTCTTCTCGATCGTGATGAGAAGGCTCAGCGCCTGCTCGATCTGCTGTTCGGTCACGAGTACAATATCGTCAACAAGAGCGCGCACAATTTCGGATGTGATACGGCCAGGTGCCTTGACCGCGATACCCTCCGCGAGAGTGTCGCCGCGCATCGGAAGCTGTTGTCCCTTGGTAAGGTTGTACATTGAAGGATAGAGGGCGGCCTGCACGCCGATGATCTCAATACCGGGCTTGAGCGTCTTGGCGGCGACAGCCATGCCGGATATCAGGCCGCCTCCCCCGATTGGCACGACCAGGACGTCAAGGTCAGGCACCGATGCGAGCATCTCGAGCGCGATGGTGCCCTGACCGGCGATGATCGTGGGATCATCGTAGGGATGGATGAATGTCAACCGCTGTTTGCGGCCATGGTCCGTGGCCAGGGTGGCGGCTTCCTCAAGCGTTGCTCCGCCTTCGATCACGTTCGCGCCATGCCGGCGCGTGTTCTCGATCTTCACGGTCGGAGTTCCCAAGGGTACAACAATGGTTGCAGGTATCGAGAGGCAGGCCGCGTGATAGGCCACACCTTGCGCGTGGTTGCCTGCCGAGGCGGCGATCACACCCCGCCGCCGTTCATCGGCGGACAGGGCTGACAGCCGGTTGAGCGCCCCGCGCTCCTTGAAAGTCGCCGTGAACTGCAGGTTTTCGAACTTGAGCCATACGCTTGCGCCGGCGATCTCGGACAGTGTCCGGCTGCGATCGAAGCTCGTGCGCTTCACAGAGCCGGCAAGCACACCCGCCGCCGCCTCGATGTCGCGGAGGGTGACCGGCAGGCGCGCAAGCGAAGTTTTTGACGTCTCACTCATCGTCATCCAATCTCTGGTGACAGTTTTCACGCGGGAGGCGCTCAACGCAAGAAAGCAAGCATCGCAAGAGCGTAGAATCAACCTCGCCGCCGCTGCCCGAACAACCACACCCCGAATGCAATCACCACCGCGCCCGCCAGGGCAAACCAGGTGATGGCGTATTGCAGGTGATCGTCCTTGAGATGAACCTCGAGCGGACCGGGTTTTGGAATTCCGCTTGCCGGCACCGGCTGCTCCAGGTCGATGTAGAACGGCGCGACGGGCCGGCCGCCCTCGCCCCAGCCGAGCGCCCGCGCCATCGCCAGATGATCCCGCGTGAACCACAGCCGTTTTGCAAGATTTTCCGAAGGCGTCAGCGCACCCGCCGCTTCGGGGAAACGGATATAGCCCGACAACATCACCGGCGCATGGGTGATGAGCGGCGTCACCGCGCGATCCTCTTGGGCGCGATCCTGCATCGTGTTTTGCACGAAGCCGGCATTGACGACGACGGTCTCTCCGCTCGGCAGCACCGCGGGCAAGAAAGCCCATGTGCCGGGACCGGAAATGTCGTCGCGCACGGCCGAGCCGGAACTGTAGACCATCGCATCCGGACGGGATTCATAAGTTGCTGCAAAACTGACCCGGCGGAATTCGTCCCCGGCCGGTGTCAGCGCGCTCCACTGCGAGGGCGAAGGCAGTGGCCCGGGCGCTGCCGCGAGCCGTTCGGTCAGGTGCGCGATCAAAGCGTGCTTCTCGACCCGGCGCTGCAACTGCCATACGCCGAGGCCAACGAACAGCGCCACCATCACCAGCGTGAACACGCCGAAAGCCGAGCGGCGTTGCGCTGTCGTCCTGCGGTCGCGATCATTTCGGTTCGCGATCGATCAGCCGGCCTTCCGCGGCCTTGTGATGGAACTGCAGCGCGATCAGAAGCGACTTCATCGCGCGCAGCGGCAACAGCGTGGTCGCGAGAATCAGCGGCAGCCACAGCACCGCGTGCAGCCAGAACGGCGGTTGATATTTAACCTCCACGATCAGGGCGCAGCCGACGACGATGGCGCCGGCGATCATGATGATGAACACGGCGGGGCCGTCGCCGGCATCGATGAAGGCATAATCGAGCCCGCAGGCTTCACAGTTCGGCCGCAGGTTAAGGAACCCGCCATACAATTTGCCCCTGCCGCAGCGCGGGCATTTGCAGGCGAGGCCGCGCATCGCGCTCTCGGTCACCGTGGGTAACGGTCTCATCCTGCATGCGTCGGTCTTCCGCGTTCTCGTGCAACAAAAAGGGCGGCCCCGCGGCCGCCCCCTTGTAGCACAGTGGTCTTTTGTTTTGACGCGTTTCCTTTGCGCAAACCGGTACCCACTTCGCCCGGAAACGCTATGCGGATCAATGCGCGCCGTGGGCCATGGTTTCGGCGCCGTGGCCCCAGACATAGATGCAGATGAACAGGAATAACCACACCACGTCGACGAAATGCCAGTACCAGGCGGCGAATTCGAAGCCGAGATGCTGGGTCGGGCTGAAATGCCCGGCATAGGCGCGCAACAGGCACACGGTCAGGAAGATGGTGCCGATCAGCACATGGAAACCGTGGAAGCCGGTCGCCATGAAGAAGGTCGCGCCGTAGATATTGCCGGCGAAAGAGAACGCGGCGTGGCTGTATTCGTAGGCCTGCACGCAGGTGAAGGCGGCGCCGAGCAGGATCGTCAGGATCAAGCCGTATTTCAGGCCCTGACGATCGTTCTCCAGCAGCGCGTGATGCGCCCAGGTCACCGTGGTGCCGGAAGTGAGCAGCAACAGCGTATTCAACAGCGGCAGATGCCAGGGGTCGAAGGTCTCGATGCCCTTGGGCGGCCACACGCCGCCGAACAGCGCCTCGCGGGTGGCGTGAACCGGATCGGCCGGAAACAGCGCCGAGTTGAAGAAGGCCCAGAACCAGGCGACGAAGAACATCACCTCGGAGGCGATGAACAGGATCATGCCGTAGCGGTGGCTGATCTGCACCACGCGGGTGTGATCGCCCTTGAACTGCGCCTCGCGGATCACATCCGTCCACCAGCTCGCCATGGTGTAGAGCACGCCGATGGTGCCGATGCCGAAAATGATCGGCGCCGCCACGAACAGATGATGCATCCAGGTGATCGCGCCGACCGCCATGATGAAGGCCGAGACGGCGCCGACAATCGGCCACGGGCTCGGATCGACGAGGTGGTAGTCGTGATGCTTGACTTGGGCCGTAGCCATTGCGGTCTCTCCGTTAGCGGCGCCTGACATAACAGGCACGTATTCGTCTCAAAAATCAAATCCCGGGATATCCAGGATTTTCGATATCAAAGGTTTCCCTTCGGCTTATCCGGCTCGCTCGCGGCCAGCGGCTTCGCTGCCGGCTCGCGCACGGGGTAGAACGTATAGGACAGCGTGATGGTGTTCAGCCCGTCGTTTTCGCTATCCGCGGCAAGCTTGGGGTCGACGTAGAACACCACCGGCATTTCGCGCTTTTCGCCCGCCGCCATGGTCTGTTCGGTGAAACAGAAGCAGTTGATCTTCTGGAAATACGCACCGACCGTCAGCGGCGCCACATTGTAGGCCGCCTGCCCGGTCGTGGTCCGCGCCGACTGGTTGGTCACGGTGTAGAATATGGTGACGACTTCGCCGATCTTGACATTGATTTCGGTCTGCTCGGGCTCGAATTTCCACGGCAGCCCGGGCGCGACATTGGCATCGAAGCGCACCGCGATCTTTCGCGCCAGCGGGGCCGATGATGGCGCGGAGGTCGCGACCTGGGTGGTGCCGTTGAAGCCGGTGGCGCGGCAGAACCAGTTGTAGAACGGCACCGCCGCGTAGGACGCGCCGACCATCAGCACCACCACAAATCCGCAGATCGCAGCCACCGTTGCGTCGCGACCCAGACCGCGACGCGTAACTGGCTCGCGGCGCGCGGCCGCTTTCTGGCTTCTGGTCGGCACTTGCGGCATCGTCGGCTCGTTCTCCATATCTCTCACATCGGCCGCACTAGGACAGCCGGCCCCTTGACGATGGTGACCGCGAAAAACAGCACGACCAGGACGCCGAGCGCCAGCGCGATGGCGATCGAACGCTGGCGGCGGCTTTTCTTCTGCGCCTCGGTGAGGACGATTCCATTTGGCTCCTGCTTGTCTGCCATTGCCTTGCCATGCGCTCCCTACCAGATCGATGGTGCGACGGCATGGGCGACGACCTCGAGCAGCAAGGTCGCGAACAGCCCAAACAGATAAAGGATGGAGAACGCGAACAGTTTTCGCGTTGCGCGCAGCGCTTCAGTCCCTTCGCGACGGCGGTAGACGTTGATCGCGAGCGCCAGCATGACGCCGCCGAGAACCAGCGAAGTCACGCCATAGACGGCGTCGAAATAGCCAAGCGGCCACGGCGCGAAGGCGACCGCGACCAGCACCAATGTATAAAGCAGGATCTGCAGCCGCGTCGCGTCGGGACCGGCGACGACCGGCAGCATCGGGACGCCTGCGCGCGCGTAGTCGTCGCTGCGAAACAGCGCCAGCGCCCAGAAATGCGGCGGGGTCCAGAAGAAGATGATCAGAAACAGCAGCAGCGGCTCGATCGACAGCGAGCCGGTCGCCGCCGCCCACGCCACCACCGGCGGCAGCGCGCCGGCGGCGCCGCCGATCACGATGTTCTGCGCGGTCCAGCGCTTCAGCGCCATGGTGTAGATCACGACGTAGAAGAAGATCGTGAACGCCAGCAGCCCGCCGGCGAACCAGTTGACGAGGATGCCGAGCGTCATCACCGAAAAGAACGCCAGCGTCATGCCGAACGTCAGCGCTTCCGGCCGGGTGACGCGCCCTCGCGGGATCGGCCGGTTGGCGGTGCGCGTCATCTTGGCGTCGATATCGCTCTCGTACCACATGTTCAGCGCGCCCGAGGCACCGGCGCCGACCGCGATGCAAAGGATCGAGGTGAATGCCAGCACCGGATGGAAGTGGCCCGGCGCTAGCACGAGGCCGACCAGCGCGGTAAAGATCACCAGCGACATCACCCGCGGCTTCAACAGCGCGATGTAGTCGGCAACATCGGCCTCGGAAATCCGGGGCGACAGCTCGATGGCGTTGTGATCGACAACCGACAAGTTTGGTCTCGCTTCCTAAGATCGTGATCCGATCAGATTGATCGGATTACGATCCAGGTTCTTTGTTTGAGCATGATCTCTTCGGAAAACCGGTTCCCACTTTTCCGGATCATGCTCCTACTGCACGCGCGGCAGCACTTCGAACTGATGGAACGGCGGCGGCGACGGCAGCGTCCATTCCAGCGTGGTGGCGCCCGCTCCCCACGGATTGTCGGCGGCCTGTTCCTTGCGCACGAAGGCATCGACCAGACCCCAGATGAAGATCAGCACGCCGAACCCTGAGATGTAGGAGCCGAGCGAGGACACCAGATTCCAGCCGGCGAACGCGTCAGGATAATCGACATAGCGGCGCGGCATGCCGGAGAGGCCGAGAAAGTGCTGCGGGAAGAACACCAGATTGACGCCGACGAAGGTGAACCAGAAGTGCAGCTTGCCGATGGTCTCCGAATACATGTAGCCGGACATTTTCGGGAACCAGTAGTACCAGCCGGCAAAGATCGCGAACACCGCACCGAGCGACAGCACATAGTGGAAATGCGCAACCACGTAATAGGTGTCCTGCAACACGCGGTCGACGCCGGCGTTCGCAAGCACGACGCCGGTGACGCCGCCAAGGGTAAACAGGAAGATGAAGCCAATCGCCCACAGCATCGGCGTCTTGAACTCGATCGAGCCGCCCCACATGGTGGCGATCCAGGAGAAGATCTTCACGCCGGTCGGCACCGCGATCACCATGGTCGCGGCGACGAAATAGGCCTGGGTCGCACTGGACATGCCGACCGTGTACATGTGATGCGCCCACACCACGAAGCCGATGCCGCCGATCGCGACCATCGCATAGGCCATGCCGAGATAGCCGAACACCGGCTTCTTCGAAAAGGTCGAGACGATCTGGCTGATCATGCCGAAGCCGGGAATGATCAGGATGTAGACTTCAGGATGGCCGAAGAACCAGAACAGATGCTGGAACAGCACGGGGTCGCCGCCGCCCTCGGCGGAGAAGAACGTGGTGCCGAAATTGCGGTCGGTCAAAAGCATGGTGATGGCGCCGGCCAGCACCGGCAGCGCCAGCAACAGCAGAAACACCGTCACCAGGATCGACCACACGAACAGCGGCATCTTGTGCAGTGTCATGCCGGGGGCGCGCATGTTGAAGATCGTGGTGATGAAGTTGATGGCGCCGAGGATCGAGGAGGCGCCGGCCAGATGGATCGACAAAATGGCGAAATCGACCGCCGGTCCCGGATGGCCCGAGGTCGATAGCGGCGCGTACATCGTCCAGCCGGTGCCAACGCCGTTGGCGCCAGGCTCACCCTCGACGAAGGTCGAGATCAAAAGCAGCGCGAACGAAGCCGGCAGCAGCCAGAACGAGATGTTGTTCATGCGCGGGAACGCCATATCGGGCGCGCCGATCATCAGCGGCACGAACCAGTTGCCGAAGCCGCCGATCATCGCCGGCATCACCATGAAGAAGATCATGATCAGGCCGTGCGAGGTCACGAACACGTCATAGGTGTGGGTTTCGTGGAAAATCTGTATGCCGGGATACATCAGCTCGACGCGGATCGCGATCGACATCGCCGCGCCGATGATCCCGGCGATGATGGCGAACACCAGGTACATCGTGCCGATGTCCTTGTGGTTGGTCGAATAGACGTAACGCCGCCAGCCGGTCGGGTGGTCGTGCGCGTGATCGTCATGCGCGTGGGCGTGATCGGTATGAGCCGGTGTCGCTGTTGCCATTTTCAAATCCTGCCTTGCAGTCCTTCGGACCCTGCGGTCCCGTCGCCCTTGTCTCGTCGCTGCGCGTGAAGCGTGTGGCTTACTGCGCCGCCGCGCCCACTGAAGCGAACGAGTTCGCCGCCGCGGCCGCAAATTTCTTCTTCGCGGTCTCAACCCAGGCCGCGAATTCCTGATCGTTGACCACCCGCACGGCGATCGGCATGAAGGCGTGATCCTTGCCGCACAATTCCGAGCACTGGCCGTAGAACATGCCGAGCTTGGTGGCCTTGAACCAGGTTTCGTTGAGGCGGCCGGGAATCGCGTCGATCTTGATGCCGAACGCCGGCACCGTGAAGGAATGGATGACATCGGCGCCGGTGGTCTGAATCCGGACCACCTTGTTCACAGGCACCACCATCTCGTTATCGACGCCGAGCAGCCGGGGCTTCTTGTCCTGGGCCAGCAGCGAATCGAACTCGAACTTGCCGTTGTCGGGATAGGCGTAGCTCCAGTACCACTGCTTGCCGGTCGCCTTGATCGTCAGGTCGGCTTTCGGAATATCGAGCTGCAGAAACAGCAGTTTGAACGATGGTATCGCGATGGCCACAAGGATCAGCACCGGGATCAGGGTCCAGGCGACCTCGATCAGGGTGTTGTGCGTGGTCCTGGACGGGACCGGATTGGCCTTGGCGTTGAACTTCACCACCACGGTCACCAGCAGCCCCAGGACGAACAGTGTGATGATCGTGATCGTGACGAGTAGCCAGTTATGAAACCAGGTGATGTCGTCCATCACCTGCGTGGCCAATTCCTGCAGCTTGTATTCCCACGGCGCGGGCTGCCCCAATTCGGCGAATGCCGTCCCGGAGGTGGCCAGCGCAACGCCGGCCACCGCCAACCCCAGCAACCGCCGGCCCATTTGGCCCTTCGACATCTTCATGCCGCTCGCGCTCCCTTGATAGAACCTCAAAGCACTCCGCCGGACGGCGGGAAATGCTGCACGATCCGCCCCCCTGACAAACGGCCTTGGGATGTACTTGTAGGAGTACCTTGGCCAGATCGCTAGACGCCGAAATCCAGCCTCTCAAACCATAATTCTTAGCCTCTCGCAATGCAGTAGTACGACGCGGAGCGAGGCGTCACTGGCTAATCTGCCGCCATCACATTTTCCCGTGAAATCAGGCAAAAGCGCAACTTTTGCACCTTGCCGCCGCTTGACAGGGGGATTGCCCGATGTAGGCACGGACGGGCTGTTCCACAGGAACCTGATTCGCGACCTCTGGAGCGGCCCATCCCGGCGCAAGGCTGGCCCGAAGGCCGCCTTCAAGGCGCCGTCATTGCCATATCAGTCGAGTGCCGGACCGACTGCCAAAGGAATATCAAGGGATCGACCCCGATGGGGCCTTCGAAACACAGGGCGAGAAGCACTGCCAGCCGCGGCAATCCATTTGCGGCCGGTTTCGGCCGCCGGCTGGGCGCAAGCCTGACCGCTGCTGGTCTCATCCTCGCGTTCTTTCTCGGCCTGACCGCGGCTGCCAGCGCCCAAGGCGCGGTGCGGTCGGTGCATGGCGACTGGCAGATCCGCTGCGACACCCCGCCGGGCGCGCAAGGCGAGCAGTGCGCCCTGATCCAGAGCGTGGTAGCGGAAGACCGCTCCAATGCCGGCCTTACCGTGATCGTGCTCAAGACCGCCGATCAGAAGAGCAAGCTGATGCGGGTGGTGGCGCCGCTCGGCGTGCTGCTGCCGTCGGGGCTTGGCTTGAAACTCGACAATGTCGACGTCGGCCGGGCGGGTTTTGTCAGATGCCTGCCCAATGGCTGCGTCGCCGAAGTGGTGATGGACGACAAGCTTCTCGGTCAGCTCCGTACCGCCAAGACCGCGACTTTTATCATCTTCGAGACCCCGGAAGAGGGCATCGGCTTCCCGCTCAGTTTGAACGGGCTTGGCGAGGGGTATGACAAGTTGCCGTGAGGCAATGGGCCTCGCTGCGCGAACCTTGGGCAGGCCCTCCCTTTTTCTCCCGATCATGCCTATCTTGTTCTCGTCGTTCCCGCGAAAGCAGGGACCCATAACCCGAGGTTACCAAGTTGTAAGGCGACCGTTCCGCAGGTTCTCGCCTAACACACTAAAGCCTGTGGTTATGGGTCCCTGCGTTCGCAGGGACGACTAGAAAAATTTGGAGCCCTCATGACCCCCACAACCTCCCTGCTCGACCGCGCCAATCTCGACCGCGATTCCGTGCGCCATCAGGTCGCGCGGGGCTTACAGGGCGCCGACGACGGTGAGTTGTTCCTGGAATACGCCCAGACCGAAGCGCTGATGTTCGATAACGGCCGGCTGAAACAGGCGACTTACGACACCTCGCAGGGTTTTGGACTTCGCGCGGTGAAAGACGACGCGGTCGGCTATGCGCATTCCTCCGACGTCTCGCTGCCGGCGCTGATCCGCGCCGCGGATGCTGTCGCAGCAGTGCGCGGCGGCTATAGCGGGAATTTTGCCGCGGCGCCCGCGCATACCAATGTGCGTCTTTATGGCGACGACAATCCGCTGGACGCGCCGGGCTTCGAGTCAAAAGTAAAACTGCTCGCCGAAATCGACGCTTACGTGCGCGACAAGGATCCGCGGGTGCGGCAGGTCACGGTCAGCCTCGGCGCAACCTGGCAGGTGGTGGAAATCCTCCGCCCCGACGGCGAGACCTATCGCGACATCCGCCCGCTGGTGCGCGTCAATATTTCGGTGGTCGCAGGACAAGGCGATCGCCAGGAAAGCGGCAGCAAGGGCTATGGCGGCCGCGAAGGCTATGCGCGCTTCATCGACACCAAGGCCTGGCGCGAGGCCGCCGACGGCGCGATCCGCGAGGCGCTGGTCAACCTTGAATCGGTGCCGGCGCCCGCCGGCGAAATGGATGTGGTGCTGGGGGCCGGTTGGCCCGGCGTGATGCTGCACGAGGCCGTCGGCCATGGGTTAGAGGGCGATTTCAACCGCAAACAAACTTCCGCCTTCGCCGGCCTGATGGGCCAACAGGTCGCGGCCAAGGGCGTCACCGTGGTCGATGACGGCACCATGGCGTCGCGGCGCGGCTCGCTGTCGATCGACGACGAAGGTACGCCGACCAACCGCACCGTTTTGATCGAGGACGGCGTCCTGGTCGGCTACATGCAGGACCGCCAGAATGCCCGGCTGATGAACATGAAGCCGACCGGCAACGGGCGCAGGCAGGGCTATGCGCATGTGCCGATGCCGCGCATGACCAACACCTATATGCTGGCAGGCCAGCGCGATCCGGCCGAAATTCTCGCTTCCGTCAAAAACGGCATCTATGCCGCCAATTTCGGCGGCGGCCAGGTCGACATCACCTCGGGCAAATACGTGTTCCAGTGCACCGAGGCCTACAAGATCGAGAACGGCAAGCTCGGTGCGCCGCTGAAGGGCGCGATGCTGATCGGCAACGGGCCGACCGACCTGCACCGCATCACCATGATCGGCAACGATCTGGCGCTGGATACCGGCATCGGCACCTGCGGCAAGAACGGCCAGGGCGTGCCGGTCGGCGTCGGCCAGCCGACGCTGCGGATGGAGCGTATAACCGTCGGAGGAACCGGCTGATGAGCGCCAACAATCAAACTGTAGCCGCGAAGAAGCAGGGCTGGCGCGGCCAATTCGTCCAGCTGGCGGCGATCGTGCTCGCGGTTTTCGTCGCCAAGGGCGCGCTCGCCGAGCCGTTCTATGTGCCGTCGGGCTCGATGGAGCCGACGCTGCTGATCGGGGACGCGCTACTGGCGTCGAAATACCCTTACGGCTACGGCACCGCCTCGCTGCCGATCCAGCTCAACCTGCCCGAGACCGGACGCGTGTTCGGCGAAACGCCGAAGCTTGGCGATGTCGTGGTTTTCCGCTGGCCGGGCGACCGCTCGCAGGCCTGGGTCAAGCGCGTCGTCGGGCTGCCCGGCGATCGCATCCAGATGCGGCAGGGCCAGCTCTTCATCAACGACCATGCGGCGTCGCTGAAGCCCGATGGCAGAGGCGAAGCGGAGGACGGCAACGGCGGAGTGGAGCCGGCCTATCGCTACATCGAGACTTTGCCCAACGGGGTAGCGCACGCGATTTTCAAGGTTCGCGACAATGGCCGGCTCGACAACACGCCTGAGGTGACGGTGCCGCCGGACCATTTGTTCGTGATGGGCGACAACCGCGACAACTCCGCCGACAGCCGCGTGACGGTGCGCGACGGCGGCGTCGGGCTGTTGCCGATCGATAATCTGGTCGGCCGCGCCGACGCCGTGGTCGGATCATGGGACCTCGGCATCCGCAGCCAGCCGGTATGGACCTGGCTGTCCGGTTTCCGCGTCGCGCGGTTTTTCACCGCGGTGCATTAAGCGACGGCGCCGTTTTGCTTCGTCATGGCCGGGCGTGTCCCGGCCATCCACGTCTTTACAGGTTTCTCGGGAAGGAAGACGTGGATGCCCGGGACAAGCCCGGGCATGACGAGTGAAAAACCGAGCGCCTGCTGATTTTTAATGGTGGGCACGGCGCGAAGAGCGTCTCTGTGCCTACCCTACGAATAAATCTCTACCTCACCACGCCCGAGATAAACCCGGCCTTGCGCCGCGGCGGCTTGATGTCTTTTTTCAGGAAACAGTGCGCGTCGCGTCCGACATATCCCGGCCGCGCATAGGTCCAGGCCCGGCATTTGTTGTCGCCCATGCAGGCCGCCTTGCAGGCCTCGTCGCCGTCGCTGCTCTTCAGATCGAAATTGCGGTAGTCGCCGCCGACGCGGTCGATCGAAATTTCCTCAGCGCTGTTGCGCGGCTCCACCACGCCGGCGCCGCGCACGCCCGAGACGCAGCAATTGTCCTGGGTGCGCGCAGGCACGTTGCTCTTCAACCAGCACACCGCGCCGCCGGCGACGTCGGTCGGGTAGTTGAAGCTCCATGCCCGGCAGCGCCGGTCGCGCTCGCACACCAACGCGCAATCCGCCGGATCGCGGGAGGCGACCAGCGAACTCGAATAATCGCCCCCGGGACGATCGAAATTGGCCTGGGCTTGGGCCGGTCGCGTGGCCGTGGCGGCCGCTGAAACAGCGAGCGCCACCAAACACGCCCTGAGCAGGCGGCCTCTCCACATACGCGAGTGCTTTCAACTGGTTGGACCGCATCGATGCGCGACAAGCCATTTGATCGCCATCAACCTGTACGGTGGATGAACGGCACAGATGGCCCTCAGCTAAAGCCGATCAACGGTCTGATCTAGAACGCGTATTCCTCATAGGCCGGTTCCACCGAACCGCGCCACGGGCCATGGAATTTCTCCAGCATCTCCTCGGCCGGCGTGCGTCCGGAATCGATAATCCGCTCCAACGGCTCGAGATGACGGCTCTCGTCACGGCCAAGGTGATCGACGCGGCCGCGCCGCCGCAACCCCGAATGCGACAGCATCACGCATTCCCTGGCGATTTCGAACAGATAGCGGTCCCGGATCCTGGCCTTGAAGCCGAGGCGCGGCACGTCGTCGCGCAACGCCTGACGCTCGTGGGCATTCCAGTGTCTGACGAGGTCCCATGCCGCGTTCAGGCTGGTGTCGTCGTAGAGCAATCCGACCCAGAACGCCGGCAGCGCCGGCAGCCGTCCCCACGGCACGCCGTCGGCGCCGCGCATTTCCAGATAGCGCTTCAACCGCACCTCCGGGAAAATCGTCGAAAGGTGATTGGCCCAGTCCGACAGCGTCGGACGCTCGCCGGGAAGGGAATTGTTCCTGCCCTCGAAGAAGGCTCGAAACGACGAGCCGGCGACATCGATATATTGGTCGCCGCGCTTGACGAAATACATCGGCACGTCGAGTGCATAATCGACCCAGCGCTCGAACCCCATGCCGTCCTCGAATGCCCACGGAATCATGCCGGCGCGTGCATTGTCGGTATCGCGCCAGATTTCGGAGCGGAACGACAGGAAGCCGTTGGGCTTGCCTTCGGTGAACGGCGAATTGGCGAACAGCGCGGTGGCCACCGGCTGCAGCGCAACCGATACCCGCAATTTCTTGACCATGTCGGCTTCCGACGAAAAATCGAGATTGGTCTGCACCGTGCAGGTCCGGTACATCATGTCGAGGCCGTATTTGCCGACTTTCGGCATGTAGTCGGTCATGATCTTGTAGCGGCCCTTGGGCATGACGGGAATCTGCGCCCGCGACCATGACGGCGTCATGCCGAGCCCGAGAAAGCCGATGCCGAGGGGGCTTGCGATCTCGCGCACCTGCGCCAGGTGCGCCATCAGTTCGGACTGGGTTTGATGCACGGTCTCGACCGGCGCGCCCGACAGTTCGAATTGTCCGCCGGGCTCCAGCGAAATCGCGCCGCCGCCGGTGACGTCATACAGTCCGATGATGTTGCCGCGCTCCACGATCGGCTCCCAGCCGAGCAAGAGCTTCATGCCTTCCAGCAGCGCGCCGATGCCGCGGGCGCCTTCGTAAGCAACGGGACGATGGCCCTCGATCGTGAACGGCGTTTTTTCGTGTTCGGTGCCGATCCGGAATTCGGAAGGTGGCTTTGCGCCCGCTTCCAGCCACGCGACCAACTCGTCGCGCGATTGCAGCGGCGTCATATCGATCTGGTCACGCGCCATACAAATTCCGGATAAAAGGCGCTTCGACCGAACGCGCGCGGTGTCGGGGGCATCCGCGAACCGGCCGGTCCGGGGATGCTGGAAGTGAAAACAATATCATCGTGCCGGCGCGGCGTCTCTTGCGGCGGGCGCCTGCGCCTCATCGCAGGAGCAGCCCAACCGGTCGAGCAGACCGCAGAGCCTCAACGCGTCCGCATCGGACAGTTTCGAGCCCACATGCTTTTCGATCGCGGCGGAATAGGCGCTCCACATTTTCTTCTGCAGCTCGCGCCCGGCCTCGGTAATCTCGACGAACTGGCCGCGCTTGTCGATCTTGCACTCGCGGCGCGCCGCCAGCCCCTCGTCCACCAGCCGGTCGATCAGCCGCGAGGTCGAATATTGCGGGATCAGCATCTGTTTTTCGAGTTCCACCGGGCGCATTTCGCCCGACGGCGCGCGCGACAGTTCGAGCAGCGCGTCATACCAGGCCAGCGGCGGGAAACCGGCCTTCTTCAGATCCTGCTCGACGGCATCGAGCACCCGGCTCTGGACCCGCATCAGGCGAATCCAGGCGGCGGTCGCCTCGGTCGATGGTTTGCGTTTCATGGCCCGGCCCATAGATGTGACGGATGTGGCGGATCAGTGTACCGCACTAAATGCAGCTGCATCAATCTTGACTATTTCATGCAGATGCATTTAGTCATCTAATAGCGTTTTCAAGCGAAGTGGTTACCGGTTCGCGTGAAGAAAACGCGTCAAAATAGAGATTTAGAGCCTGGTCGGTTCTGATCCAATCAGAAGCGACTGGGCTCGGCCCGACATAACCAATAATTCAAGGGAAGGGAAATTCCGATGAAACTGTATTATTCGCCCGGCGCCTGCTCGCTGTCGCCCCACATCGCGCTGCATGAAGCCGGTCTCGCCCACGAACTGGTCAAGGTCGACCTCAAGGCGAAAAAGACCGAAAACGGCGATGACTTCACCCGCATCAATCCGAAGGGCCAGGTACCGGCGCTGATGCTGGACAATGGCGAATTGCTGACCGAGGGCCCGGTGATCGTCCAGGCGATCGCCGACAAGGCCGCCGGCAAGAACCTCGCACCCGCCGCGGGCAGCCCTGAACGCTACCGCCTGCAGGAATGGCTGAATTTCATTACCACCGAGCTGCACAAGAATTTCAGCCCGCTGTTCCAGCCGGTGATTCCGGATGACGTGAAGACGTTCTTCAAGGACCGCATCATGGGCAAGTTCAAATATGCCGACAGCAAGCTCGCTGGCCAGGACTATCTGATGGGCAAGCAGTTCACGGTTGCCGACGGTTATCTGTTCGTGATGCTGAAATGGGCGGAGCGCACGGGCATGGATCTGTCCGCGTTCAAGAACCTGATGGCCTTCAAGGACCGCGTCGCGCGCGCGCCCAACGTGCAGGCTGCGCTGAAGATGGAAAGCCAGCAGAAGGCGGCGTGAGTTTGCTGCGGATGGCGATGAAGCAAAGGGCCGGATCGATGATCCGGCCTTTTTTGTGTGGTGGAATGCTCTGAATTCGTCCTTGCGAGCCAAGCGGGTCCGCGCAATGCGCCGCACCTGATGACATGGCTCCGCGAAGCAAGCCATGTCTATGCTTTGTAGCTGTGGATTGCGTCGTCGCTTGGCTTCTCGCAACGACGAGTTACGCCGCCGCCAGCTTCTTCGGCGGGAAGCGGCCGTAGAACGTCTCGCCCTTGGCCGCCATCTCGATCAGGAGTTTCGGCGGCGTGAAGCGCGAGCCGTATTTGGCCTCCAGCTTGTGGCACAGCTCGACGAATTTCTTGGTGCCCATGAAGTCGATATAGGACAGCGTGCCGCCGGTGAACGGCGCAAAGCCGAAGCCCAGGATCGAGCCGACGTCGGCTTCGCGGGGATCGGTAATGACGTGATCCTCCACGGTGCGCGCGGCTTCCACCGCCTGCACCACCAGAAAACGCTGCTTCAACTCCTCGACGTCGAGCGTGTCCGGGTCGAGGTGCTTCGGCTGCAAGCCGCTCAACTCCGACCACAGGCTCTTCTGGCCCTTGCCCTTCTCGGGATAATCGTAAAAGCCCTTGCCGTTCTTGCGGCCGAAGCGGCCCTGCTTTTCGACCATCTCGACCAAGAGCTTCTTCTGGGTCTGGTCGATGGCATTGGCGCCGAGATCGGCTTCGGTCGCCTTCATGATCTTGAGCACCAGATCGAGCGCGACCTCGTCGGACAGCGACAGCGGCCCCACCGGCATGCCCGCCATCTTCGCGGTGTTCTCGATCATCGCCGGCGGCACGCCTTCCATCAGCATTTCCAGGCCTTCGGCGGTGAAGCGCAGCACGCAGCGATTGGCGAAGAAGCCGCTGCTGTCATTGACCACGATCGGCGTCTTGCCGATCACGCGGACGTAATCCAGCGCGGTGGCGAGCGCGACGTCGCCGGTGTTCTTGCCGACGATGATCTCCACCAGCATCATCTTCTCGACCGGCGAGAAGAAATGAATGCCGATGAACTTGCTCTGGTCCTTGAACTCTTCCGCCAGCGAATTGATCGGCAATGTCGAGGTGTTGGAGGCAAAGATCGCATCGGATTTCAGAAGCGGCTGCGCCTTGGCGTAGGTTTCCGCCTTCACCTTGCGGTCCTCGAACACCGCTTCGATGATCAGATCGCAATCCTTCAGCACATTGTAGTCGGCGGTCGCGCTGATGCGCGACAGGATGGCGTCGCGATCGCTTTCCTTGGCGCGGCCCTTGGCGATCAGGTCGTCGATCACGGCTTTGGCGTGGCCCTTGCCCTTGTCGGCGCTCTCCTGATCGCGGTCGATCAGCACCACATCGATGCCGGCGCGCGCCGAGACGTAGCCGACGCTGGCGCCCATGAAGCCTGCGCCGATGATGGCCAGCTTCTTGACCTTGGTCGGCGGCACATTTGGCGGACGCCGCGCGCCCTTGTTCAACTCCTGCATCGACAGGAACAGGCTGCGGATCATGGCCGCGGCTTCCTTGCTGCGCAGGATCTGCGTGAAGTAGCGCGATTCGACCCGCAAGGCGGCGTCGATCGGCAACTGCAGGCCTTCGTAGACGCAACTCATGATGGCGCGCGCCGCCGGATAGTTGTCGTAGGTCTCGCGGCGGAAGATCGCGTTGCCGGCCGGGAACATCATCATGCCGGCCTTGGAATAGACCGGGCCGCCGGGCAGCTTGAAACCCTTTTCATCCCAGGGCGCGACCGCCTTGCCGCCGCCCTTGATCCAGTCCTTGGCTGATTTGATGAGATCGCCGGCGGGGACGACCGCGTCGATCAGTTTCAGGGCCTTGGCCTTGTCCAGATTGATCGCCTCGCCCTTCAGCAGCAATTGCATCGCATCCTGCGGCGGCACGATGCGCGGCACGCGCTGGGTCCCGCCGGCACCGGGAAAAAGCCCGACCTTGACCTCGGGGAGCCCGAGACGGGTCTTCGGATTTTCCGCGGCGACGCGGTAGTGGCACGACAGCGTCAGTTCGAAAGCGCCGCCGAGCGCGAGCCCGTTGATCGCGGCAGCCCACGGCTTGCCGCAGGTTTCGATGGCGCGGAATACCAGCGAGGATTTGCGGCTCTCGTCGAACAGCATCTGGTTGGCCGCGACCTCGCCCTTGGCCTTGAGCAGTTCGCTGTATCTGCGGTTCATGGCCTCCAACATCGACAGGTCGGCGCCGCCGGAGAACGCCTCCTTGCCCGAGGTGACGACGACGCCCTTGACCGCAGCATCGGCGGAGGTCTGCTTCACGATCTCATCGAGTTCGGTAATCGTGGTCTCATCGAGCACGTTCATCGAACGGCCGGGAATATCCCATGTCACCAGTGCAATGCCGTCGGCGTCGGTTTCAATTTTGAAATTCTTGAAGGCCATGTTGTCGCTCCCTCGATGCCGACAGCCTGCAGGCGCGGCGGTTGTCGCTGCTCGAAGGGTGGGCAGAGGCGCACTTCGCGCCGTGCCCACCATTTTTAGTCCGATAGCGTTTTGGTGGGCACGCTTCGCTTTGCCCATCCCTAGCAAGCGGCTTAAACCCGCTCGATAATGGTCGCGGTGCCCATGCCGCCGCCGATGCACAGCGTGATCAGCGCGGTCGATTTGTTGGTGCGCTCGAGTTCGTCGAGCACGGTGCCCAGAATCATCGCGCCGGTGGCGCCGAGCGGATGGCCGAGCGCGATCGCCCCGCCATTGACGTTGATCTTGGCGTTGTCGATGTCGAAGGCCTGCATATACCGCAGCACCACCGAAGCGAACGCTTCGTTCAATTCGAACAGATCGATGTCCGATTTCTTCATGCCCGAGCGTTCGAACAGTTTTTCGGTGACGTCGACCGGGCCGGTCAGCATCATCGCGGGCTCCGAGCCGATATTGGTGAAGGCGCGGATTTTTGCACGCGGCTTCAAGCCGTGCTTGCTACCTGCCTCCTTGCTGCCGAGCAAGACCGCGCCGGCGCCGTCGACGATGCCGGACGAATTGCCGGCGTGATGCACATAGTTGATGCGTTCGATCTCGGGATGCGACTGGATCGCCACCGCGTCGAAGCCGCCCATCTGTCCCACCGTCACGAACGACGGCTGCAGCTGGCCGAGCGACTGCATCGTCGTGGTCGGCCGCATGTGTTCGTCCCTGGCGAGAATGGTAAGGCCATTGACGTCCTTCACCGGGATCACCGAATTCTTGAAACGGCCCTCGTCCCACGCCTTCGCGGCGCGCTGCTGGCTCTGCACCGCATAGGCGTCGACGTCATCGCGCGAAAAGCCGTATTTGGTCGCGATCAGATCCGCCGACACGCCCTGCGGCATGAAATAGGCCGGCACCGCGATCGAGGGGTCCATCGGCCAGGCGCCGCCGGAGGCGCCGATGCCGACCCGGCTCATGGATTCGGCGCCGCCGCCGATGGTCAGTTCGTGCTGACCGCTCATGATCTGGGCTGCGGCGAAATTCACGGCATCGAGGCCCGACGCGCAGAAGCGGCTGATCTGGACGCCGGGGACGGACTCACCGAGCCCCGCCTTCAGCGCCGCGAAGCGCGCGATGTCGGAGCCGGCCTCGCCCACGGGATCGACCACGCCGAGGATGACGTCGTCGACGACGTCTTCCCTGAGATTGTTGCGCTCCTTCAGCGCTTTCAAGGGCGCGGTGGCCAGCGCCAGCGCGGTCACCTCGTGCAGCGCGCCATCGGGCTTGCCGCGGCCGCGCGGCGTGCGAACGTGATCGTAGATGTATGCCTCAGGCATGACGCCCTCCTGGTATGAGGATCATAATATATAGGCGAATTGGAAGATGTCGCGGATCGTTTCGCGGGCTTTGGGAAGAATTTCTCCGATCAGAACGCTTCCGCCGCCAATTCCATGGTGGTCGCGCTTCCGCTCTGGATGCGCGCAAGATGCACCGATGTTTCCGGCAGCATCCTCTCCATGAAGAAGCGGCCGGTCACCAGCTTGGTTGTCAGATAAGGCGTCGCGCTGCCGCCCGCAATCTTGTCCAACGCGACTTTCGCCATCTTCGCCCACATATAGGCGAAGGTGACGAGGCCGAACAATTGCATGTAATCGGTGGCGGCGGCGCCGGCATTGTCGGGTTTTGCCATCGCATTCTGCATCAGCCAGGTGGTGGCCTGCTGCAGATGCCCGAGCGCCGTGCTTAAGGGAGCGACATAGGGCTTCATGGCCTCGTCGGCGCCGTGCTCCTTGGCGAAGCTGGCAACCTCGTTGAAGAAGGACATCACGGCGCGGCCGCCGTCGCGCGGCAATTTGCGCCCGACGAGGTCGAGCGCCTGAATGCCGTTGGCGCCCTCATAGATCATGGCGATGCGCGCATCGCGCACGAACTGCTCCATGCCGTGTTCGGCGATATAGCCGTGGCCGCCGAACATCTGCTGCGCCAGCACCGCGTTGGAAAATCCAACGTCGGTCAGCACGCCTTTCATGACCGGCGTCATCAGGCCCATGTGATCGTCCGCCTCCTGGCGGTCCTTGGGATCGCTGGAGCGATGGGCAACGTCGCTCTTCAGCGCGGTCCACACCACCATCGCGCGTGCCGCCTCGTTGAAGGCGCGAATGGTGAGCAGCGTGCGGCGCACATCGGGATGCACGATGATCGGATCGGCCGGCTTGTCCGGCGCCTTCGGCCCCGACAGCGAGCGGCCCTGCAGACGATCGCGCGCATAGGCGGCGGCGTTCTGATAGGCGACCTCCGATTGCGCCAGCCCCTGCACCGCGACGCCAAGCCGCGCCTCGTTCATCATCACGAACATGCCCTGCATGCCCTTGTTTTCCTCGCCGATCAGCCAGCCGGTAGCGCCGTCGTAATTCATCACGCAGGTGGAATTGCCGTGGATGCCCATCTTGTGTTCGATCGAACCGCAGGACACCCCGTTGCGCGCACCCAGCGATCCATCGGCATTGACCAGGATCTTCGGCACCACGAACAGCGAAACGCCCTTGATGCCGGCCGGCGCGCCCTCGATCCTGGCCAGCACCAGATGAATGATATTGTCGGCGAGATCGTGCTCGCCGGCGGAGATGAAAATCTTGGTGCCTGATATCCTGTAGCTGCCGTCGGCCTGCTTGACGGCCTTGGTGCGCAGCAGGCCGAGATCGGTGCCGCATTGCGGCTCGGTGAGATTCATGGTGCCGGTCCATTGTCCCGCCACCATCTTCGGCACGAACATCGACTTCTGTTCGGGCTTGCCGTGCACGATCAGCGCCGCGGTCGCCCCCATGGTCAGGCCGCCATACATCGAAAACGCCATATTCGCCGAGCACTGGAATTCGCTGACGGCCTGGCTCAGCGTGACCGGCAGTCCCTGACCGCCATATTCCGTCGGCGCCGAGAGCCCGAGCCAGCCGCCCTCGGCCACCTGCCTGAAGGCTTCCTTGAAGCCTTTCGGGGTCGTCACGCTGCCGTCGTCATGGCGGGTGCAGCCCTCGAGATCGCCGACGCGGTTAAGCGGCTGCAGCACTTCCTCGCTGAGCTTGGCGGCTTCGCCCAGGACGGCCTCCCGCACATCGGCGGAGGCGTCGCTGAAGCCGGGAAGATTGTCGTAGCGGTCGATCTGAAACACGTCGTTGAGCAGGAAGCTGACGTCTTCCAGGGGGGCTTTGTAGATCGGCATGGTTTCCTCTCGGCTGGCTGGGCGGGCATCGTTTAGGGGAGATTTTGCAGCGCAGCAATCGCTCAGTTCCCGAATTGACCTTAGACGGTTCCGAAAGCCCGAGGCAGCTCTCAAGCCAGCCATTGCGACATCTTGACCAAGGGCGGACGGCGACCACCCGACCAGACCGGTCAATTTCGCTCCGACCGCAACTTTCGGACTCGGCTGCCCGATTCCTTAACCCGTTGTTTACCGTAACACGAAAAAGTCGATGCCAGAGGCAGACGACCTGCGCGCAATTCGATTGTCTCTTCTCTGGGACGCGCGGGGAGGCTGAAGGCGCAGGTGGGGCGCCGGAGTCGAAACCGGACGAAAGCATGAATTCGCGCGTATCGTGGAGTGTTGACGGCATCGATCCATCCGTGCGCGAGAGGGCCGAAGCCGCCGCGCGCCGCGCCGGCATGTCGTTGAACGACTGGCTCAATTCCACCATCGGCGATTCCATTCCCCCGAACTTTCATGCGGGCCCGGAGCAACGGCTTGACCTGCCGAGCCAGGAAACACGGGAGGTCGCGGATATTCACCAGCGGCTGGATGCGATTACCCGCCAGATCGAGCAGATTTCGCGCCCAACGCCGCGCATCGACGCTGTTCGCAGCGAGCCGGGGGTCGCCCGGCAATTGAACGATGCCATCTCGCGGCTCGACGCGCGGCTGTCGCAGATCACAAACCCGGCGCCAGCGAAACAAGCCCAGCTTCAGGACAAGCAGCGCCAGGCCGAGATGGTCGAGCGCGCGTCCGCCCAGGTCTATCGTCCCTCGCCGCCGCTCAGCCCGGCGTCGCTCGACTTCGCGGTGGCGGAAATCGCTGCGCGCCAGAGCGAACTTGAAAATGCGGCGCCACGGCCGATGCCGCCGCGCCGCGCCGCCGACGGCGCCCGCCATGCCGGCCGGCCCGGATTTTTCCACGCTGGAGCGCCATCTCTTCAAGATCACCAGCCAGATCGAGGCGTTGCAGCGTCCCGACGGCATCGAGCAATCGATCGCTGCGTTTCGCGGCGAACTGGCGGAGATTCGTCACGCCATCACCGAAGCGATGCCGCGCCGGGCGATCGAATTGATCGAGAACGAAATCCGCTCGCTGTCGCGCCGCATCGACGATAACAGACAGAGCGGCATCGACGGCCAGGCGCTGGCCGGCATCGAACGCGCGCTCGGCGAAATTCGCGAAGTATTGCGCTCGCTGACACCGGCGGAGCAACTGGCCGGCTACGACGAGGCGATCCGCAATCTCGGTGCCAAGCTCGATCTGATCTTGCGCGCCAACGACGACCCCTCGACGGTCCAGCAACTCGAAGGCGCCATCGCAGCACTGCGCGCCATCGTCTCCAATGTCGCCTCCAACGACGCACTGGCGCGGCTCAGCGACGACGTCCACACGCTGTCGTCCAAGGTCGATCAACTCACCCGTTCGGGAGACAACAGCGATTCGTTCGCGGTCCTCGAACAGCGCATCGCCGCGCTGACCTCGACGCTGGAGGGCCGCGAGCGGCCGGCGGCCGGCGAAAGCTCCGAGCAACTCGAAAGCGCGGTGCGGGCGCTGTCCGACCGCCTCGACCGGATGCCGGTCGGCAACGACAGCGCATCCGCATTCGCCCATCTCGAACAGCGCGTATCCTATCTGCTCGAACGCCTGGAGGCGTCCGCCGATCACCGCCCCGGCGATCTCGGACGGGTTGAGGACGGGCTGCAGGACATTCTGCGCCATCTCGAAACCCAGCATGCGAGCTTTGCCGCCCTGGCCGAGACCGGCCGCAGCGCGGCCGAGCCGGACAAGGGCCTGATCGACCTCGTCAAGCGCGAATTGTCCGACATCCATTTCAACCAGTCGGAAACCGACCGCCACACCCAGGATTCCCTCGAAGCCGTTCACAACACGCTCGGCCATGTGGTCGATCGGCTGGCGATGATCGAAGGCGACCTGCGCGCGGTCCGCAGCCAGCCGGTTGCGCCGCCGCCGGTACCTCAGCCCGCCGCGCCACAAGCCGAGCAGGCCGCCCCGCCGCAAACCGCGGCGCCGCGCCTCGACATGGCGCCGCCACCAAAACCCGAATTGCCGAATCCGGCTGCGGCGCAGGCCCAGTTCGCCACAGCGCCGCGGGAATTCCATGCCGCGCAGCCGCCGATGCCGGCTGACGCCGCGGTGGCGCCGCGGGCCATCAGTGAAATTCTGGAGCCCCATACCGCGCCGCCGCGCACCGCGATCGCGCCGGAACTGCCGCCCGATCACCCGCTCGAACCGGGGACACGGCCGGCCGCGCGAATGGCTTCGCCAGCGGAGCGCATCGCGGCTTCCGAAAGCGCGATCAGCGAAATTCCGGCCGGCATGCGCGAGCCACCCAGCGCTTCGAGTTTCATTGCCGCCGCGCGCCGTGCCGCCCAGGCCGCCGCTGCCGCGCCGCCTGGCGACAAGGCCGGCCGCGGCCCGCTCAAGGGCTCTGCCGGCAACAAGGCCAAGGAACCCTCGACGATCACCTCCAAGATTCGCTCGCTGCTGGTGGGCGCCAGCGTGGTCGTCATCGTGCTCAGCACTTTCAAGATGACGATGACGCTGCTCGAGGGCGGCAACGTGCTATCGCTGCCTTTCATGCTGAATTCGAGCGAGCCACAGCCTTCGGCTCCATCGCCCGCGGATGTCGGCGCCAAGCCGGCCACTCCGGATCCGGCACCGCCTTCGATGACCTCGCCGGCACCGACCGGCCGGCAATCGCTCAATAGCGCCACCCCGAACGCTTCCGATGACACGGCGTCGGTGCCAATCCCGCAGACCGTCGATTTGCCCTCCGCCGCGCCGGTATCCGCCGGCGATATCACCGGAACGGTTTCGCCTGCGCAGCCGGCGCCGGCCAGTCGCAAACCCACGATCGTGCAGATCCCGCCGACCGAAAGACTGCCGGATGCGATCGGCGGACCGGCATTGCGTGCGGCCGCGCTGTGGGGCGATCCAACCGCTGCCTATGAGATCGGCGTGCGTTTCGCCGAAGGCAAAGGCGTGGCTACGAATTTCGACGAGGCCGCGAAATGGTATGACCGCGCCGCCCAGGCCGGCCTGGTGCCGGCGATCTTCAGGTTAGGGACCTTCTACGAAAAGGGTCTCAGCGTGACCAAGGACGTCGAGATCGCGCGGCGCTATTACGTGCAGGCGGCCGAGCGCGGAAACGCCAAGGCGATGCATAACCTGGCCGTGCTCGACGCCGACGGCGGCGGCAAGGGCGCCAACTACAAGAGCGCGTCGCAATGGTTCCGCAAGGCGGCCGAGCGCGGCGTGGCGGATAGCCAGTTCAACCTCGCCGTTCTCTATGCCCGCGGTATGGGCGTCGAACAGAACCTCGCCGAATCCTTCAAATGGTTCAGCCTGGCGGCGGCACAGGGTGATGCGGACTCGGCGCGCAAACGCGACGACATCGCCAAGCGGCTCGACCCCCAATCGCTGGCGGCGGCAAGGCTTGCGATCCAGACCTTCACGCCGGAGCCACAGCCCGACGACGCCATCAACGTGGCGAGCCCGGCCGGCGGATGGGACTCAGCGCCGGCGCAGGCGAGTACGGCAAAGCCCGCGGCGAAGCCGATCTCGATCAAGCGCGCCGCCGCGCGCGGATGAGATTGGCTCGTCAGCGTCCCGGCATGTACCTCCTCGATAAAGCTGTATAAATAAGCGCGCCACGACATGGCGTGGCAGATACCGCCCCAAAGGTTCAATGCTTTGGGGCGGGGCTGCAGCCGCGAGGAGATCCGATTGTCTCTCGAAGATAGTCATGCCCGGCGGGCTGCTTTACAACGGCCGCCGGCTGGACCTTGGGGAGCGCCCGCGCCCGAGCCACCTGACCAACCGCCGCAGCGGGCCGGTCATGCCGCCCGCAGCAAGGGGACGCGTTTTTCTTCGATCGCCTTCTTTGTCCTCATGGTCTCCGTCGTGGGCGCCGGCGCCTACAAGGACCTCTCGCGACCGGAGGCCTGGGCCTACTGGAAAGACTTGTATTTTTCGTCAAGCATGACTTCGTCGCTGATGACCAATGCCGGCCCCGATGGCTCAGGCCGTCGCCGCTCCGCATTGGTCATCAGCGGCACGATAGGCGCCGCCACTGCGAGCTGGTTCCGGGACAGGCTCGACGAAGCCCATCTCGCAGCCGGCGACACCGTATTGATGTCCTCCCCGGGCGGAGACCTGAATCAGGCCATCATCATGGGCGAAGTCATTCGATCGCGCGGGTTGGTGACAGCTGTGGGCGGCGTCGATCCTTCGGGCCATATCCGGCCCGCTTATTGCGCCAGCGCCTGTGTGCTTGTCTATGCCGGTGGCAAGAGCCGCGTCGGCGTCGAAGGCTCGATGCTGGGCGTACATCGATTTGTGACCCTCACGTCCGGGCGTGACCCCGTCGCTGAAACCCAGCGGACCGCGGGCATGGTCTTAAGCTACATGACGAGGATGGGCGTCTCCTCCGCTGTCGTGGAAGCGATGTCGGCGACCAGCGATGTCCGCTGGCTCGGCGCAAGCGAAGCCGCCGCGATGAGCCTCATCACCGATCCTGTTCCGAGGCCTTGAGCTGGGTTTCGACCAAGCGCGCCGCCCGTTAATCTGAATTATTCACCAAGCTCGAAGGTCAGCCGGCGGGCAGCGGCAAAAAAGCCGGCTGTGGTGGATTCTTTAGTCCCTCCCATGGTCGATTTCGGTTATGCAGGGACGCGGCAATCGATCCGCGTTCGCGCGTATTCCGCACTCGATCAAGAAACCATGCCCTGAGCGGTTTCGGCCAGCCTCAAGGCTAAACTCCGAAGTAAACGCGCGTGCAGCTTTACCTTCCGATCGCCGATATTCCGGTCAATGTTTTCCTCATCCTCGCGATGGGCGCGGCCGTGGGTTTCGTGTCCGGCATGTTCGGCATCGGCGGCGGGTTTTTGATGACGCCGCTCTTGATCTTCGTCGGCATCGCGCCCGCGGTCGCGGTCGCCTCCGTTGCCAGCCACATCGCGGCCTCGTCGTTTTCCGGCGCCATATCCTACTGGCGCCGCCGCGCCATCGATCCGGCTTTGGCGCTGGTGCTATTGAGCGGCGGCACCGTCGGCACCGCGCTCGGCGTCTGGACCTTCACGATGCTGCGCGCGCTCGGCCAGCTCGACCTCATGATTGCGCTGTCCTATGTCGTGCTGCTCTCTGCCGTCGGCGGACTGATGTTCTGGGAAGGGCTGCGCGCGATTCTGCGGGTACGGCGCGGGGTAGCCATTCCGATGCGCCGCTCGGGCAGCCACGGCTGGATCCACGGCCTGCCGCTGAAGATGCGCTTCAAGCGCTCCAAGATCTATTTGTCGGTGATTCCGATCGTGATCGTCGGCGTGATCATCGGCTTTATCGGCGCGGTGATGGGTATCGGCGGCGGCTTCATCCTGATCCCGATCATGATCTACCTGTTGCGGGTGCCGACCTCCACCGTGATCGGCACCTCGATGGTGCTGACGCTGGTCACCATGGTGTTCGCCACCATGCTGCACGCGCTCACCAACCATCTCGTCGATGCCGTGCTGGCGCTGATCCTGATGGTCGGCGGCGTGACCGGCGCCCAGTTCGGCGCCCGCGCCGGCCAGAAGATTCGCGGCGAACATCTGCGGCTGCTGCTCGGGCTCCTGATTCTTGCGGTCGGAATCCGCTTCGCGATCGAACTGGGGCTTCGTCCCGACGATCTCTTCACCATCCGGGAAACCGGAGGCGCCGGATGACCGCGCGCACCTCCATCGCAGCCGTGGGCGTTATGCTGCTGAGCATGGCTTTCGCTGTCCTGCCCGCGCGCGCGGAGCGGCTGATCGTGTCGGTCTCGAACCACCGGGTCACGGTGACGCCGAACTATTCCGGCGAAGAACTCGTGCTGTTCGGCTCGGTGGAAAAGGATGCGAACACGCCGGCGACCCGCACCGGTTACGATCTCGTCGTCACCGTCGCCGGCCCGCGCGCCGACATGGTGACGCGGCGCAAGGAACGCAAATTCGGCATCTGGGTCAACACCGACTACCGGCAGTTCTTGAAGGTGCCGACTTATCTGGCGCTGTTTGCCAACCGGCCGTTCGACGCCATCGCGTCGCCCGAAGTACAGCGGCGGCAGCAGCTCGGTCTCAACAATGTGCTGCTCACCCAGCGCGTCGGGCCCGACTACGCCGACGTGGTGCCGAACGATGCGTTCCGCAGCGCCTTCGTGCGGCTGCGCTCCGAACATGGCCTCTATCGCGAGGAAACTTCCGCGGTGACGTTCCTGACGCCGACGCTGTTTCGCACCGGCATTCCGCTTCCGGCCGAAGTGCCGATCGGGACCTATGACGTCGAGATCAAGCTGTTTTCCAATGGCGCGCTGGTGACGCGGACCGAAACCGCGTTCGAAATCGTCAAGGTCGGATTCGAGCAGTTCGTCGCCACCACAGCCCGCCAGAACGGTTTTGTCTATGGACTGGTGACCGCTTTCATGGCGCTGATGACCGGCTGGATGGCGTCGATCGTGTTCCGCAAGGATTAGACGCCTCATACGCGCGGCTTAGTCTAACAGGGGAAGTTCAGGGAGCGGGTATGGGGCAGTCCGGAGCAAGATCGTTGTGGCCGGACAGGTACTCGGTGCAGTCCGGAGAATAGTGAGCTTGGTGCTTCGCGCTGGCATTGATGATCGCCGCGATTCGGCTTCCTTGCTTACCTCTTGCTCCTCGCGCCACGCCTGGAGCTGGGATGGATCGGATTCGTTTGCGGATGATACCGGATATCTCCAGGAACCCTCGGTGCCTATTGGCTATACGAGGATTTCATAAATGCTACGCCCAACGACGAGAAATAGTCGTGAACGCGTCTGTTGCGGCAAAGCTTCGGCCGTAATGAAGAATGCAAGCGAGCCTCAATCGGAGCAGATCGGCAGAAGTGGATCAAATCGCTCAGTAGCAGCGCGACGCGGCGATGCTGTGCAGCCTGACATCGCCGAGCACATGCGCCATGAAGTCCAGGGTCTGGAATATTTTCGCAAACGCCGCGTCGCGAATGCTTAGGCCCCCGGTGTAGGCGCCGAACGCCGGCATCACCGCGCGCTCGCCGTCGCAGGCAAAGCACCGCCGCTCCATCGAACGTCCGCGTGTGCTCACGCGCGCTTTCGGATGCAGATGGCCGGCGATTTCACCGGCCGCACCGGTCGGCTCGTGACGAAACGCGATCGGGCCAACCGCAACTTCGCTGGCGACCACGCCGCCGAGATCGGACGGCAGAACGGGATCGTGATTGCCCGAGATCCAGATCCAGTCGCGCCGCGCCTGCAGCGCCGCGATCGCGTCGCGGTCCGGCGCGGACAGCCGCTCATGGGCGTCGCGGTCATGAAAACTGTCGCCGAGCGCAATCACGATGCGCGGGTCGTGCCGCGCGATCACGGCGCCGAGGCGGCCGAGCGTCGCCACCGTATCGTAGGGCGGCAGCAACACGCCGCGCGTTGCAAAGCTGGAGCCCTTTTCCAGATGCAGATCGGAGACGACGAGCAGGCTCTCTTCTTCCCAGAACAACGCGCCGGAGAGATC
Organism: uncultured Alphaproteobacteria bacterium; assembly: GCA_963761395.1. Lineage (GTDB taxonomy): Bacteria > Pseudomonadota > Alphaproteobacteria > Rhizobiales > Xanthobacteraceae > Bradyrhizobium. The sequence goes on along the minus strand of CAVXHU010000013.1, from coordinate 28,841 downwards.
GGCGAGCAGGGTCACGCCCGCGACATCGACGGTGGCGACGCGCGCGGCAGGTGGTTCGTCGTCCAGGGGTTGCGCGTGTGCCGTCACAGTCTATCCAGTCGCCTCTTTGACCAGTTCATCGGCGGCTTCCGCCAACAGCTCGTCGGATGCCTCGCCATAAACCTGTTCGCGGCCGATTTCCAGCATCACCGGCACCGCCAGCGGCGAAACCCGGTCGAGTTCCCTGTGGATGATTCGGCCCTTGATTCGCGACAGCATATCACCGAGCCGGCGAAGATCGAGCAGCCCGGTGGCGGCGTCGGCGCGCGCGGCGCGCAACAGCACGTGATCCGGCTGGTGCTTGCGCAGCACGTCGTAGATCAGGTCGGTCGAGAACAGCACCTGACGCCGGGTTTTTTCCTCGCCGGTGAAGCGGCGCGCGATCAATCCGGAAATGATCGCGCAGGTGCGGAAGGTGCGCTTCATCAGCGCCGATTCCGCAAGCCACGCCTCGAGATCGTCGCCCAGCATGTCCGGATCGAACAGCGCGTCGAGATCGAGCCGACCCTGCCGGATCATGAACGACATGTCCCCTAACCCCCACACCGCCAGCGCATATTCATTGGCGACAAAGCCGAGCGGGCGCACCCGCGCGCGCTCCATCCGCCGCGTCAGCAGCATGCCCAGCGTCTGGTGCGCCAGCCGGCCCTCGAACGGATAGCAGACGAGGTAATGCTTGTTGCCGCGCGGAAAGGTCTCCACCAGCAGCTCGCGCACGCCGGGGACGCGCGAAATATCCCGTTGCAGCGACAGCCAGTCGCGCACCTGGTCCGGCAGGCCGTTCCAGGCGCGCCTGTCGGCAAGTAATTTGCGGACGCGCTCGGCGAGATAGGTCGAGAGCGGGAACTTGCCGCCCATGTAGGACGGCACTTTTGCGTCTTTGTCGTTGGCGCGGGAGACGTACACTTGGTCTTCTGCCAACGCCTCATAGCGCACGACCTCCCCGCCAAAGACAAAAGTGTCGCCGATCACGAGACCCTCGATGAACGCTTCCTCGATCTCACCGAGCATCCGGCCGCCGCGGCCCAACGCCCCGGTCGATCCCGAACCACTGCCGCGCGAGCGCACCAGCCGCACTTTCAGCATGGTCTCCTCGACGATGGTGCCGACGTTGAGACGATAGCTTTGCCGCACCCGCGGATTGGCGACGCGCCAGCGGCCGTTCTTGTCCTGCTTGATGCGCGCGAAACGTTCGTAGGTTTTCAGCGCGTAGCCGCCGGTGGCGACGAAATCGACCACGTCGTCGAAATCGGTCCGCGCGAGACTGGAATAGGGCGCGGCGGTCAGCACTTCGCCATAGAGCTGATCGGAGAGAAACGGTTCGCCGCAGGCGCAGCCGAGCACGTGCTGCGCCAGCACGTCCAGCGCGCCGGTACGCAATGGCGGGGTGTCCTGCGCATTTTCCGCCACCGCGTCGATCGCGACGGCGCATTCCAGCACCTCGAAGCGATTGGCCGGCACCAGCACCGCGCGCGAGGCTTCATCGATGCGGTGATTGGCGCGGCCGATTCTTTGCATCAGCCGCGACGCCCCCTTGGGGGCGCCGATATTGATGACGAGATCGACATCGCCCCAGTCGACGCCGAGATCGAGCGAGGAGGTGCAGACCACGCCGCGCAGTCTTCCCCTGGCCATCGCATCCTCGACCTTGCGGCGCTGCGCAACATCGAGCGAGCCGTGATGCAGCGCGATCGCAAGGCCATCGTCGTTCATGCGCCACAGATCCTGAAACAGCATCTCGGCCTGGCTGCGGGTGTTGACGAATACCAGCGTGGTCTTGTTGCGTTTGATCAGTTCGTAGATTTCGCCGAGCGCGTGGCGCGCGGTGTGGCCGGCCCAGGGCAGCCGCTCTTTGGTGTCGAGCATTTCAACGATCGGCGCCGCCGCGCCGCCGGCAACGACAACGTCGGCGGCTTCGCTGGCACCGTCGCGTTGCGGCACCAGAAACCGCGCCAGCGATTCCGGCTCCGCGACGGTGGCCGACAGCCCGATCGAGCGCATCTGCGGCGCCAGCCGCCACAGCCGCGCCAGCCCGAGCGACAGCAGATCGCCGCGCTTTGAAGTGACCAGCGCATGCAGCTCGTCGAGCACGATGCGCTTCAGCGAGGAGAACAGATACGGCGCGTCGTCGGACGACAACAGCAGCGCCAGTTGCTCGGGCGTGGTCAGCAGAATGTCGGGCGGATAGCGGCGCTGCCGCTGCCGCCGCGACACCGGCGTGTCGCCGGTGCGGGTCTCGACCTTGATCGGCAGACCCATCTCGCTGACAGGCGTTTCCAGATTGCGCGCGATATCGACCGCGAGCGCCTTCAGCGGCGAGATGTAGAGGGTGTGGAGGCCACGGCTGCGCTGCAGGCCGCGCGGTTGCGCTCCCTCCCCCCTTGTGGGGGAGGGTTGGGGAGAGGGGTAAGCCGCAGCGCTCGGTGCTTGCGGCTCACCCCCCTCCCGCCGCCCTTCGGGCGTCGACCTCCCCCACAAGGGGGGAGGTGACCGAGAAGTGCGCGGAGCTGCGCTCAGCTCCACCAGCGTCGGCAGGAATCCGGCCAGCGTCTTGCCGGCGCCGGTGGGGGCAATCAGCAGCGCGGAGCGATCGTCGCGGGCCTTTGCGAGCAGTGCCAGCTGATGTTCGCGCGGCGACCATCCGCGGCCCGCGAACCATTTCATGAAACGGTCCGGCAGCAGATCGGCTGTTTCGTCAGGAGACGCGAGCAGGATGTCGGGCGGCACGGCCCAAGACCTAAGCCGTCACAGCGGTTCCGTCGAGGGCGGCAGGGCCAAATTTCGACCTCGCCGCCGCCTGCGGGGATGAGGCATCGACTATTCCGTAACCGGCCGGTCGGAAATATCCCAGTCCTTGCCGTTGAAGATCGAAATATAGAGCGTCTTCATCGGCGTGTAATCGTCGGGCGTATAGCTGTAGGTGATGCCGTCGAGAAAATACGGCGAGTGGAAGCCGTTGAGGTTCGTTGTCTGCTTCAAGACGTTGGCGCGGGTGAGATCGTCGCCGCAGCGGCGCAGGATTTCAGCCATGGTCGCCACCTGGCCATAGCCGGCGAACGCGATGGTATTATCCGGATCGACGGTGGGCAGATATTTCTTGCGCAACTCCTCGAAGGCCATGACGTCGGGATCCTTTTCCCAGCGCGGCACCCCGACTTCCTTGGCGTAGCGGATGGCAACGATGCCGGCCGCATTCTCAAAGCCCGCGGCGCTGATGCGAGCGGATCGAGCGGCCGGTGGACCCCGCCGAAAGCAATCTGCAGGGGCTTCCAGCCGAGTTCGGCCACTTTACGGATCGACTGCGAGGTCGCCTTGCCGGTGCTGATGTTATAGAAAACGTCCGCGCCCGACTTCGAGAGATTGATGAGCTGGGAATCGATGGTCGGATCGGTGAGATCGTAGGTCTGCTCCATGATCACCTTGGCGGTGCCGCCGGCATCCGCCAGCACCTGCTTGAAGGGCCCGAGGAAATCGCGGCCGAAGTCGTCGTTCTGGTAGAGGATCCCGACCTTCGCATTCGGCTTCACGCTCACGGTATGCTTGGCGAGGATTCGTGCTTCGGTCGGATAGAGCGGCAATCCCGCCATGGTCCATTTGTTGTTCTTCGGATCGTTCCATTTCGATGCGCCGGTGTTGAGCAGAAGCTGCGGCACGCCCTTTGAGTTGAGATATTTATGCACGGCGGTCTGCGGCGCGGTGCCGAGCGAGCCGAACAGCGCCAGCACCTCCTCCTGCTCCACCAGCCGCCGCGTCGCTTCTACGCACTTCGGTGCGCTATAGGCGTCGTCCATGGTGAGAATGAACTTGACCTTGCGCCCGTTGATGCCGCCCTTTTCGTTCAGCATCTGGAAATAGGCCTCGCCGACCCGGCCGAGCACGCCGTAGAGCGAGCCCGGGCCGCTGTGCGGCACGGTCTGCCCGATCTTGATTTCGGTATCGCTCGCACCCGGATCGTATTTCTTCTCGGCGGCCTTGACGGAAGTGGCGGACGCCAGGATCGTGGCGATCGCGGTGGCGCAGAAGTCGCGCCTCGATTGATTGTTGTTCATTGTTTTTGTTTCTCCCTGGGAGCGGCTATTGATCTACATTCCCGCCCGCCCGGCAATAGCGAACTCGCGGCTTCGCGACGCAATGCCGCTCCGCTCTTGAGGCATGCTTCAATTTGGTGAAACGGTATTCAGGTCTTGGTCGCGACCACGACGAGGCCGGGGACCGGCACGTTGTCCTCGTTGCGGGCCGACAAATCCTCGCACCGCGACAGCGTAAGCCCGGCATCGCTGATCGATGCCCGCACATAACCGGCGCCATGCGCGTAGCGCAGGCCCTCGCCGAGAATGACGCCATCCCCGCTATGCGTTTCCACGGTGAACGCCAGCACGCCGCCGGTCACCAGCACGCGCTTCACTTCACCGCAGAACGGCTGCGAGATCGGACAGATAGACCATCGCGTCGGCGGCGAGAACGAGCTCGGCGCTGCTGTCAGGCCTGCCGCGCAAGCCTTCCACCATCTCGGCGACCTCAAGCTGCGCATAGAGCCCGGTTAAGCGCGCCCGCTCGATCATGCGCGGCGACAGGTCGATGCCGATGAAATGATCGACTTCCCTGGCAAAGGCGGAGGCCGCCAATCCCGTGCCGCAGCCGAGATCGATGGCGCGCTTGAAGAAGGCGGGCTTGCGGACCGCGAGGCGAGCGGACAGCACCGCCTTGAATAAAAGCGCGGGACCGCGATAGCCGAGACCGTCGACCAGCGCCGCCTCGAATTTTGGCGCGTATTGATCGAACAGCGCCCGCACATAGGCCGGTGGCATGTCAGACAGTTTGTCGGCGCCCAGCAGCATCAGCCGCAGGCTGGCGCCGTGCCGGTCGTCGGGATCGGCGTCCTGGGCTTTTCGAAACGCCGCGATCGCCGCATCGCGCTCGCCCAGCTGTTCGCGAATTTCGCCTAACGTAAACCAGGCGGAGGCAAAGCCGGGCGCAAGCTCGGTGGCCTGCGAGAGCAGATCGGCAGCGGCGACCAGATCGCCTTTCAACTGCAGATCGCGCGCAAAATCGAACCGCCGGTCGGCAACCAGATCGCCTGATGATAGGAACAATCGCGCGGGCACGTCGGAACCGATTCCAGGACTCAAAGGTGGACTGGCGGCAAGACTCGAATGAATCTCATATCGGATTATATAACCGAGATGCGTCCGCAAGACATCCTGATGCCCGTTGCCGCCGGACTGTGCTGCAAACCGGGGGGCTTCCACATCGATCCGGTACGGCCGGTCGAGCGCGCCGTGATCACCCACGGCCATTCCGACCATGCCCGGCCGGGCCATGGCGCGGTGCTGGCCACGCAGGAAACCCTCGACATGATGCGGCTGCGCTACGGCGATCATTTCGCCGGCCGCACGCAGGCGATTCGCTACGGCGAACCGATAAAACTCGGCGACGTCACCATCAAATTTCACCCCGCGGGCCATGTGCTGGGCTCGGCGCAGATCGCGGTCTCCTGCAAGGACACCTGCATCGTCGCTTCCGGCGACTACAAGGACGCGCCCGACCCCACCTGCGCGCCGTTCGAACTGGTTCCGTGCGATGTGTTCATCACCGAGGCCACCTTCGGGCTGCCGGTGTTCCGTCACGGCCATGCGGCGGATGAGATCAGGAAACTGCTCGCTTCAGTCGCGCTGTTCCCGGAGCGGGCCCATCTGGTCGGCGCCTATTCGCTCGGCAAGGCGCAGCGCGTGATCGCGCTGATTCGCGAGGCCGGTTACGACGCGCCGATCTATCTGCACGGCGCGATGGAAAAGATCACGCGCTATTACCAGAGCCGCGGCGTGGCGCTGGGCGATCTGCGCCCGGTCAAGGGCATGAAGAAGGCCGATCTCGCCGGCACCATCGCGCTGGCGCCGCCGTCGGCCACCTCGGATATCTGGACGCGGCGGTTTCCCGATCCGGTCACGGCGTTCGCATCGGGCTGGATGCGGGTGCGCGCCCGCGCCCGGCAGCGCGGCGTCGAACTGCCCCTGGTGATATCGGACCACGCCGACTGGGACGGACTGACCGCGACCATCGATGCGACCGGCGCGGGTGAAGTCTGGGTCACCCATGGCCAGGAAGACGCGCTGGTGCATTGGTGCACGACCAAGGGCCTGACCGCGCGTCCGCTCGATCTGGTCGGTTACGGCGATGAGGATGAAGCCGATGCGGTGCCGGCAAATGAGGATGCCGAGGCATGAACCGCTTCGCCGAACTGCTCGATCGCCTCGCTTATGAACCGGGCCGCAACAACAAGCTGCGGCTGATCACCAGGTATTTTCGCGAGGTCGAGGATCCCGATCGCGGCTACGCGCTGGCGGCGCTGACCGGCGCGTTGTCGTTCAAGCACGCCAAACCCGGGCTGATCCGCGACCTGATCACCGATCGCACCGATCCGGTGCTGTTCGCATTGTCGTATGATTACGTCGGCGACCTGTCGGAGACGGTGGCGCTGATGTGGCCGAAGACGGCGATCCGCGCACAGTCCGCTCCCTCTCCCGCTTGCGGGGGAGGTAAGGAGCCCGCGCCATCGGCGTTTGAGAGCGTATCAAAACTCCACAACAACCCGCCGCCTCCCACGCTGACCGAGGTCGTCACCACGCTTCGCACGCTCGGCAAAACCGAACTGCCAAGGCAGCTCACGCGCTGGCTCGACGAACTGGACGAGACCGGCCGCTGGGCGCTGTTGAAACTCGTCACCGGCGCGATGCGGATCGGCATTTCGGCGCGGCTGGCAAAAACCGCAGCGGCGGAGCTTGGCGACAAGGACCCGCACGATATCGAATTGATGTGGCCGGGGCTTGCGCCACCCTATCTCGACCTGTTCGCGTGGCTGGAGGGCCGTGCCGAAAAGCCTGTCAATCTCGATCCCGCGCCGTTCCGCCCGGTGATGCTGGCGCATGCGATCGAGAATACCGATTTTGCGGGTCTCGATGCCGGCGATTTTATCGCCGAATGGAAATGGGACGGCATTCGCGTGCAGGCAGTCAGCGGCCGTGACGAGCGCGGCGACCGCGTGGTGCGGCTTTATTCGCGCAGCGGCGAGGACATCACCAAAAGCTTTCCCGACCTGTTGCCGTCGTTGCACCTGCAAGGCGCCATCGACGGCGAACTGCTGGTGGTTCGCGACGGCCGCGTGCAGACCTTCAACGTGCTGCAGCAACGTCTCAACCGCAAGGTCGTCTCGCCGAAACTGATCAAGGATTATCCGATCCATTTGCGCGCCTACGATCTGCTCGGCGAGGGCGACAACGATCTGCGCGCGCTGCCGTTTACCGAGCGCCGGAAGCTGCTCGAGGCCTTCGTCACAAAACTCGACGATCCCAGGGTCGACCTGTCGCCGACGATTGCCTTCGACAGTTGGGAGGCGCTGACAGCGGCACGAAAAAATCCCGCGAGCGCCGGTGCGGGCGAAGACGCCGAGGCGGTCGAAGGCGTGATGCTGAAGCGCCGCGACGCGTTGTATTTGCCGGGCCGCCCGAAAGGCCAATGGTGGAAATGGAAGCGCGACCCGCACATCATCGATGCCGTCTTGATGTATGCGCAGCGCGGCCACGGCAAGCGCTCGTCGTATTATTCGGATTATACGTTCGGGGTCTGGACCACGGGCGAGGACGGCGAGCAACTGGTGCCGGTCGGCAAGGCCTATTTCGGCTTCACCGACGAAGAACTGTTGCAGATCGATCGCTTCGTCCGCCGCAACACCACCGAAAAATTCGGACCGGTGCGGCATGTGGTGCACGAGCCCGATCAGGGGCTGGTGCTGGAAGTCGCCTTCGAAGGCTTGGCCCGCTCGCCGCGGCATAAATCCGGCGTCGCGATGCGCTTTCCGCGCATCAACCGGCTGCGCTGGGACAAGCCGCCGCGCGAGGCCGACCGGCTGGAAACGCTGGAGCGGATGCTGAAGGCCGATCAAGCAATTGAGGCTGCAACGGCAGGCGGCCATTGACGCCGACAGGCGGGTTCCCCATCTGCTGTGTACTGACTACAATGTGCGGCGGCTTTCCGCGCGGGAGACCATCGATGCCGAACGACACCCGGGAATTGCCGGCAGCCAACGACGGCCTCTCTCGTTTTCTCGGCGGCTCGCCGCTGGCGGTGGCGTTTCGGCTGATCCTGTTGTCGATTCTGGTCGGCGTGGTGCTCGCCGCGATCGGCTTCGATCCCTGGAATATCGTCCACAGCATCCGGCTGTTGTTTCAGCGGCTCTGGGATCTCGGCTTTGACGCCATCAACTGGTTGTGGCGCTACTTCCTGCTTGGCGCCGTGATCGTGATACCGATCTGGCTGCTGTCGCGGATGTTCGGCGCGCCGCGCGGCCGATAGCATTTTCCAGAAAACTGGCGGCTACCGATGCAATTGCGATTTGTCGGCTGCGGCGATGCTCTCGGTTCCGGCGGCCGATATAACACCTGCTTTCATATCACCGGCGAGCGCGTCAATTTCCTGATCGACTGCGGAGCGTCATCGCTGCCGGCGTTGAAGCGGCTCGGCATCGCGCGCGACGATATCGATCTCATTCTGATCACGCATTTCCACGGCGATCATTTCGGCGGGCTGCCGTTCCTGCTGCTTGATGCGCAATTCACCCGCCGGACCCGTCCGCTGGTCATCGCCGGGCCGCAAGGAATCGAGATGCGGCTGACGCAGCTGATGGAAGCGCTGTTCGAGAACTCATCCAGGACGAAGCAGCGCTTCGATCTGTCGGTCGTCGCGCTCAAGCCCGAGGAGACGCGAGCGTTCGGCGCGGTTGATGTCACGCCGTTCCCTGTGGTGCACGGTGAATCCGGCGGCCCGTTTCTGGCCTACCGGGTCGAGGCTGAGGGCCGCGTCATCGCCTACAGCGCCGACACCGAATGGACGGCGACGCTGATCCCGGCGGCGCGCGATGCCGACCTGTTCATCGCCGAGGCCTATTACTACGACAAGGTGGTGAAGAACCACCTCAGCCTGAAAACGCTGGAGGCGCACCTCGCCGAGATCAAGCCGAAGCGGCTAATACTGACACATATGAGCGACGACATGCTCGCTCGGCTCGATACGCTCGCCTACACCGCCGCGAGCGACGGCATGATTGTCGAGCTATGAGTATTTTTTGTGGTGCCCATCCTTCGAGACGGCGCTTCGCGCCTCCTCAGGATGAGGTGTCCAAACGCCACACCTCATGGTGAGGAGCGCGGCAATGCCGCGCGTCTCGAACCAGGAGGCCGTGCGGCGGTCATGATTCGGCCCGCTCCAATCAAACCGGCCAGTCCTCGGCGGTGATGGTCGCGGCATCGGCGCCGACGATTTCGGACAGCGAGTCGCGCCCGGTGCGCAACAGCGTCGAAGCCAGATCGTTCTTGATGTCGTCGACGAGGCCCAGACCCTTGTAGATCAACGACGAGTAAAGCTGGATCAGGCTGGCGCCGGCGCGGATTTTGGTCAGCGCGGCGCCGCCGCTATCGATGCCGCCGACGCCTACCAGCGGAAACGCGCCCTCGGCGCGCACGTAAGTCTCCGCCACCATCCGGGTCGACAGCCGGAACAGCGGCCGTCCCGACAATCCCCCCTGCTCCTTGGCGCGGCTCTGTTCGCGCAAGGTCGAGGGCCGCGCCACGGTGGTATTGGCCACGATCATGCCGTCGACGCGGCGCGAGCGGGCGATATGAACGACATCGTCGAGTTCGGCGAGACTGAGATCGGGCGCGATCTTGAGCAGCAGCGGGCAATCGCCGGCGTTCTGCCGCACGCGCTCGCGGGCATCGATCACCTTGGCCAGGAGATCGTCGAGTGCGGCGGCCTGCTGCAGGTTGCGCAGCCCCGGCGTGTTCGGCGACGACACGTTGACGGTGAAATAGCTCGCCACCGGCGCGAAGGTCTCGATCAGTTTGACATAATCGGCGACGCGGTCGGCGGAATCCTTGTTGGCGCCGACGTTGACGCCGACGATGCCGGCAAGATGCGCGCGCCCGGCGAGCCGCCGCAGCACCGCTTCGGCGCCGTCATTGTTGAACCCCATGCGATTGACCACGGCCTCGTCGCGCTCGAGCCGGAACAGCCGCGGCCGCGGATTGCCTCTTTGCGGTTTCGGCGTCACGGTGCCGATTTCGACAAAACCGAAACCGAGCCGCAGCAGCGCGTCCGGTGCTTCCGCGCTTTTGTCGAAGCCCGCGGCCATGCCGATCGGATTGGGAAAATTCAGGCCGAACGCCCGCACCGCCAATTTTGCATCGTCCGGCCGCGGCCGCATCGGCGGCAGCAGCCGCAAGCCCTGGATCGCCAGACGGTGCGCGTCCTCCGGATCGAACCAGCGCAACAGCGGCAGCGAAAAGGCATCGAAGGCGCGGATCACGGCGCCAACTCCGGGATGTCGTGAGATCCATCGGAGCGCGCGCGCAGGTCGAGCACGCCAATGACCGCGCCGAGATCGAGTTCGCCGTAGAGATGCGGAAACAGCTCGTCGTTGCGCGAGGGTTCCCAGCGCAGCGCGTCCCCCAGCGCGTCGGCGTCGATCTCGATCAGGAACAGCCCGGTTTGCCCAAAGAAATGCTTCCGCGCCGTCTCCGCCACCTGCGAGGCGAGCGAGAAATGAATGAAGCCGTCGCGGATATCATCGGCGCTGCCCCGGTATACGCCTTGCCGCTCGGCCTCGCGCCAGGCCGAAGCGGGACAGATTTTGTAGATCCTGCGCACGTGCGGGGAGTCCTGCCTGCCGCTTTGAGTCTCTTGGGGATTTCCCGGAAATCTCCGGAGCCGGCGCCGACCGTATCGGCGCACCCGGCGCACTTCAAGGTCGCATTCAGGCATTGCGCCGCATTGCGAAAAACGGTCGATTGAGGTAATAATTCCTAGATCCGGACCAGGCTGAGCCATGGCCAAACAGCCCAAAGCGCCGCGCATGCTGACCCACGGCCAGATCTGGACCGCGCTGGACCGGCTTGCCGAGCGCGCCGGGCTATCGCCCTCGGGGCTCGCCAAACGCTCCGGCCTCGATCCCACCACCTTCAACAAATCCAAACGCATCACCGCCGACGGCCGCGAGCGCTGGCCTTCCACCGAATCGGTGGCCAAGGCGCTCGCCGCCACCAACAGTTCCATCGACACCTTCGTGCAGTTGATCGGCGATAGCGCGCGGGCCGTGCAGTCGGTGCCGCTGCTCGGCTTCGCGCAAGCGGCAGCCGGCGGCTATTTCGACGAGAGCGGTTTCCCCTCCGGCAACGGCTGGGACGAAGTGGCGCTGCCGTCGGCCGACGACGAGCATGCCTATGCGCTGGAGATTTCCGGAGACCAGATGAGGCCCGCCTATCGCGACGGCGACGTCATCGTGGTGTCGCCGGGCACGCCGATCCGGCGCGGCGACCGCGTGGTGGTGAAAACGCGAGGCGGCGAAGTGATGGTGAAGGAAATGAAGCGCCGGACCGCGAAGACGCTGGAGCTGCAATCGCTGAGCCCGAACCAGGCCGACCGCACTTTGGCGGCCGGCGACGTCGAGTGGATCGCGCGCATCGTATGGGTGAGCCAGTAGGCACAGCCGTCATGGTGAGGAGCCGCGGAGCGGCGTCTCGAACCATGGGACGGCGAAAAATCGCTCTCCACTCGTCTATGCCTGGCGAGCCGTCGCGCTGAAGAGCGCGTTACGAAGCAGGATGAGATGCACCGAGTCAGGTGAGCCGGTCGTGCTATTGACGAGTCGAACTAAGGCTCTGCCGCAGCTACGACGCGTAGTCCGGCTCCTTGCGGTCGAGGATGCGCTTCAAGGCATCGAAGTGGCGCTGTGCCGGGGTTGGACCCTGGTAGAGGCCGGCACCGCCGATATCCCGCTTGGTCTTCTCGACCACGGCGGCGGGGAGTTGCTTCAGGGGCTGTCCCGTCCACATCGCGTAGAGCTGAACCTGGGCCGCGCGTTCGATGTAGTAAAGACGATCATAGGCATCGGCGACCGTGCTGCCGACCGTGGTGATGCCGTGGTTGGCCATGAACAACACGGTCTTGTCGCCGATGACCTTGGCCAGGCGAGCGCCTTCGGCGGGGTCGAGGGCCGGGCCGGTGTACTCGTCGTCATACGCAATCTCGCCCATCATCCCGACCTCGGTCTGGCCGATCTCCTTGATGCGCGGGTCCTCGAGACGCGTAAGCGCGCTCGCATACGGCATGTGGGTATGAAACACGGCCTTGGCATGCGGCGACTTGTGGATAGGCGCATGGATGCAGTAGCAGGAACGTTCCACCTCGCCGGCGCCACGCCTGGTCTTGCCGTCTTCGAGGCCGACCTCCATGAAGCAAGAGGCCGTCACCTCGGCCCAATGCATCCCGAACGGGATCTGGTAGTAGCGGTCGCTGCGGCCCGGCACCACGAGGGTCAGATGGTTGAAGATTCCCTCGCTGAAACCGTGCATGAAGGCCAGCCGGTGCGCCGCCGCCAGATCGACCCGCGCCTGCCATTCCTCGGCGCTGTAGTCCCCGAGCGCTTTTGGCGAAACCCTGAACTGCATGGGCATCCTCCTTGTGTTGTCTGCCCCTCGACGGAGGCCTTTGATCGTCCTATCGACAATATTATAGCGTGATTTGGAACGGTATCGGCTGAAATTGCAGCGGACCTGCCATCTCCATTTGTCGCTTTACCATCGCAGCCCTGCTTTCGCAGGGACGACGAAGGAGAGGGCTACCCCGACCGCGCCAGCGCGCCGTCGATCATGGTCACCGCATTGGCGAGGCCATAGACCGCGACGAAGGAGCCAAAGCGCGGGCCTTTTTCCTGACCGAGCAGCACCTGATAGAGCATGTTGAACCAGTCGAGCGACACGCCCGGCCGGCCATCCTTGCCCTTCTTCACCGGGTCCAGGAACGGCTCGCGGCGGCCGATCTCGTAGACCACGTTCTGGATCTCCTCGGCCGTTGAAGTCGCCGGCAATTGCGACAGCGCGTCGCGCAAATCCAGCAGCGCGGCGCGCTCGGTATGCGTCGGCTCGCGGAATTTCTTGGTCGGCGCCACGAAGTCGCGATAGTAGTTGATGGCGTAGCCGACCATGGCATCCAGCTTGGGATGGGTCTGCGGCGTGACGCCGGGACGGTAGCGACCGATAAAACCCCACAAGGTCGCGGCATTCTCCGCGTTCGACGACGATACCAGCGTCAGCAGCATCTGGAAGGTGACGGGCATGTCGGCCGCCGGCGGATGGCCGGCATGGATGTGCCAGACCGGATTGGCCAACTGCTGCCGCGCATCCTGGCGCGGAAACCCTTCGAGAAACTGCTGGTAGTCGTCGACGTTGCGCGGGATGACGTCGAAATACAGCCGCTTTGCCGCCTTCGGCTCGCGATACATGAACAGCGACAGCGATTCCGGCGAGGCATAGCGCAGCCACTCGTCGATGGTGAGCCCGTTGCCCTTCGACTTGGAAATCTTCTGGCCCTTGTCGTCGAGGAACAGTTCGTAATTGAACCCTTCCGGCGGCGTGCCGCCGAGCGCGCTGCAGATCTTGCCCGACAGCTTGACGGAGTCGATCAGGTCCTTGCCGGCCATCTCATAATCGACGCCGAGCGCAACCCAGCGCATCGCCCAGTCCGGCTTCCACTGCAGCTTGCAATGCCCGCCGGTCACCGGAAGCGTGACGCGCTCCTTGGTCTCGGGATCGTCATAGGAGACCGTCCCGGCCTTCACGTCATGCGCCACGATCGGCACATACAGCACCACGCCGGTGCGCGGATCGATCGGCAGGAACGGCGAATAGCTCGCCGCGCGTTCTTCGCGCAGCGAGGGCAGCATCACCGCCATCACTTGCTCGATGCGCTCCAGCACGCGCAATAGCGTCGCGTCGAATTTTCCGGACGTGTAATAGTCGGTCGAACTGGCGAATTCGTAGTCGAATCCGAAGGTATCGAGAAATGCGCGTAAGCCGCGCATTGTTGTGCGCGCCGAAACTGTCATGGGTGCCGAACGGATCGGGCACTTTGGTCAGCGGCTTGCCGAGATGCTCCGAAAGCATCTCCTTGTTCGGCACGTTGTCCGGCACCTTGCGCAGGCCGTCCATGTCGTCGGAGAACGCGATCAGTCTCGTTTTGATCTTGTCCTCGGTGAGCACGCGAAACGCATGGCGCACCATGGTGGTGCGCGCGACCTCGCCGAAGGTGCCGATATGCGGCAGGCCCGAGGGCCCATAGCCGGTCGAAAACAGCACCTCGTCCTTCGGCTGCTTCTTCAGCCGCGCGACAATCGCCTTCGCCTGTTCGAACGGCCAGGCGTTGGATTGTTCGGCGAGCGCACGCAGATCGCTCGGACTGGAAGGAGGATCGAGGGTGGACATTTAAAGGGGCTTTCTCCGGCAAAACCGGCCGTCTTGTTATCACGATCGTCATTGCGAGCGAAGCGAAGCAATCCAGGAGGCAACAAGGAAGAATGGATTGCTTCGTCGCGTTGCTCCTCGCAATGACGGTCGAACCCCCTAGAACGGACTCACGGAAAAATAGCGCAGCCACAAATCGGTGTAGCGGCCCTTTTCCCAGACCCGGAACAGCGCCCAGTTCAGTGCCTGCCGCAACAGGTCATTGCCTTTTCGCACCGCGATGCCGATGCCCTCGCCGAAATAGCGGCTCTCGACAAACGGCCCGCCCGAGAACGCGCAGCATTCGCCGGAATCGGTGCCGTTGATCCAGAACGCCAGCGAGATCGCATCGCCGAAGATGAAATCGACCTCGCCGCGCCGCAGCGCCAGCCGCAGCGCGTCGTCATTGGGATAAGAGTGAATTTCGGCGTCGGTGAACATCGCCTTGAGATAGGCCTCGTGCGAGGAGCCGGCGACGGCGCCGACTTTCTTGCCTTCCAGATATTCCGGGCGAACCTCCGGCATCACCGCGTCGCGCCGCGACGCGAACCGCGCCGGCGCCCGATAATACGGATCGGTGAAATCGACGCGGGCGCGCATTTGCGGCGTCACCGCCAGCGACGCGATGATGGCGTCGCCGCGGTTGCTGGTGATCGCATCGAGCAGCGTCTCGAACCGCCGCATCTGGATCGTGCAACTAACCTTGATCTCTTCGCAAAGCAGCCGCGCCAGATCGACATTGAATCCGGCCGGGTTGCCGTCGGGGCCGGTAAAGTTGAAAGGCGGATAGTCGGTTTCCGTCAGAAACCGGATCACCGTGAGGCGGGACAGATCGGGCCGGTCCGGGCGCCGCCTGGGGTCCCAGAAGCCGGGCACCGCCTGCGGAGCCGCTTCCGGGGCGGGTTTTGCAATATTTTGCGCCTGCGCGCCGCCGCTCGCCAAGGCACAGGACAGCAGAACGCCGACCGACAACCCGACCATTGCCAGGAGCGCGCGAACTTTTCGAAACAATCTTGCGTTTGGAGCTGTCTTGGATTGCATTGCCGGCGGTTTTCTTGGGAAGTCGACGGCCTTATAGACCATCCGGCCGGTAACGCGAATGTCGTTTGGGTAATGTAATAATAACCTTGCGCCGTGCAGCTCAGAGGTAACGCTTCAGATCGGCGGCGGCTTCCTCGGGCGTGCGCTTGAGATTGAAGGGTGCGACGAATTTGCCGTCGCGATCCATCAGGTAGATCAGCGCGGTGTGGTCCATGGTGTAGTCGCCATCCTTGAGCGGGACTTTCCGGGCATAGACCCGGTAAGTGGACGTCACTTTCGCCACCTGGTCGGGACTGCCGGTCAGGCCCTTCAGATGCGGATCGAAGCTCGACAGATAATCCTTCATCGCCGCCGTGGTGTCGCGCTCCGGATCGACCGAGATGAAATAGGCGTTGACGCGATCGGCATCCTTGCCCATCGCGTGCAGCACCTCGGAAATCTCGAACAGCGACGTCGGGCAGATGTCGGGGCAATGGGTGAAGCCGAAAAAGATCAGCGTCGGGCGGCCCTGCATATTCTTTTCGGTCACGGTCTGGCCGGCCTGATCGGTCAGTTGAAACGGCCCGCCGATCGCGGCGGGAGCTGCCACATTGCGCAATCCACCCAGCGCCCACAGCATCAGCACCAGGCCGACCAGCAGGCTGCCGGCAAAGGCTGCGACGATCACCAGCGGGCGGGTGGTCCGATCCATCATGAAATTCCCTTGATCCGGATCAGAAGCAGGCCGCGATGCCGGAGGCAATCATCTCGAAGAAGACCGCCGTCCCGTAATGAAACCACAGCACCAGCGTGCCGAGCAGGATGGCGACGCCGAGAGCGACGCCGGCCACGGCGATCGCCGGCGCGAGCCTGCGCGCCGGTCGCAATGCGCCGGGCATCTGCTGCTGGGTGGAAATCGGCTGAGCCATGCGCGACCATCTGAATGAACTGCAGCGACGGCGTTGCCGCCGTTCGCCTGCCTGTCATGTTCAGATAGGGCTAGTCGGGCTGTCGGGCAAGCGCCGCAGGATCGGGGGCGATCACGTCACGCTGACGCGAAGCGCGGTCCCGGCGCGACGATGATGATCGCGGTGCGGACGCCTGGGCGTCGAGATAGCAGGGGCGGTACATGGCCATCAATTGCTTGCCGCGCAGGAAAATCATGTTCGGTGTCAGCCCGCCGCGCTGCGCGATCCAGCGCCGCACCGCCGAAGGATACATCGAATACAGCATCTGCGTGGCTTCGGGGTTGGTAATCGTCCGGCCGTTGGCCCCAAAATCCCATGCCGCGTGGAACCCCAGACTGGCGTGAGACGTCACGCAGATCTTGTCGTGAGCGACCGCGCCGAGGACGATGGTGCAGGCCGAAGCGCACAGGCCGTCGATGATGACGGTCTCGCCGGAGCTGCGCAGGCCCTGATATCTGTCGACGTAGGTGCCGATCCGGCCACCGCGGTCCTCGGCAATCCGAACCACCGCGTGGCTCGCTCCCATACCCGCCAGCAGGAGAACCGCCGCGAGCAACCCCGTCACGAATTTCATACCCAGCCCCAGTCCCAACCGGTCGAACCCGAATCGAGCGACTTGTGTGATGCAAGACTTCGGCCAGCCTGTTGCGAGAACGTAATTTTGTCCAGATGCGACAGGCGCCTCAAAACAAATTCAAATTAAGTGTTGCCGGCGCGCTGCACTTGCCGGCCGAAAGGTCCCAAACTGGAACAGCTTAAAATTCCTTATGACTTGGGCGTATTCTAGGCGCAAACACCGGAACCCACTTTTTGCGGAATACGCGCTGCGCCGGCCGTTTTGCTTCAAAACGGCCGTTTGTCGTTGACCGCCGACAAGGCCGCGGGGTTCAATCCCGAAATCACCGGGGGATGATGCAATGGCAGGCGATGCAGACGTGATCGTGGTCGGCGGCGGGCTGGCCGGCCTCGTCGCCGCGACGGAAATCGCCGACGCCGGCAAGCGCGTCATCGTGGTCGATCAGGAGGGCGAACAAAGCCTTGGCGGCCAGGCTTTCTGGTCGTTTGGCGGACTGTTTCTGGTCGACTAGCCCCGAACAGCGCCGGCTCGGCATCAAGGACAGTTTTGACCTGGCGCTGCAGGACTGGTTGGGGTCGGCGGGTTTCGACCGCGATGAGGACCTGTGGCCGAGGCGCTGGGCGGAAGCCTATGTGGCGTTCGCGGCCGGCGAGAAACGCGGCTGGCTCCGCGCGATGGGCCATCGAATCTTCCCCGTGGTCGGCTGGGCCGAGCGCGGCGGCTACGATGCGATGGGCCACGGCAATTCGGTGCCGCGCTTTCATGTCACCTGGGGCACCGGTCCCGGGGTGGTCGAGCCGTTCGAGCGGCGGGCGCGCGAAGCGCAGGCCAGCGGCCGCCTGACCTTCCGGTTCCGCCACCGCGTCGATGCGCTGACGATCACCAACGGCACCGTCGACGGCGTCAGCGGCGCGATCCTCGAGGCGGATCATGTCGAGCGGGGAAAAAGCAGTTCGCGCAAGGTCACCGGCGACTTCACGCTGCACGCCCAGGCCGTGATCGTCGCCTCCGGCGGCATCGGCGGCAATCACGATCTGGTCCGGCAGAACTGGCCGAAGCGGCTTGGCGAAGCGCCCAAAAACATGATCTCCGGCGTGCCCGAACATGTCGACGGCCGGATGATCGGCATCACCGAGGCCGCCGGCGCGCGGCTGATCAACCGCGACCGGATGTGGCACTATGTCGAGGGCATCAAGAACTGGTCGCCGATCTGGCCGCGCCACGGCATTCGCATCCTGCCGGGGCCGTCGTCGATGTGGTTCGACGCGTCAGGTACGCGGCTGCCCTCGCCGTTGTTTCCAGGCTCCGACACCCTCGGCCAGCTGCACTACATCATGTCCACCGGCTACGATTATTCGTGGTTCGTGCTCACCCAAAGCATCATCAAGAAGGAATTCGCGCTGTCGGGCTCGGAGCAGAATCCCGATCTCACCGGCAAGAGCTGGCTGATGACCGCGCGCCGCGCCACCAACAAGGGCGCGCCTGCGCCGGTCGAAGCGTTCAAGACGCATGGCGTGGACTTCATCGTGCGCGACAATCTGGCCGATCTCGTCAGTGCCATGAATACGCTCGTTGGCGACAATCTGCTGAAGCTCGAATATTTGAAAGCCCAGATCGAGGCGCGCGACCGCGAGATCGCCAACCCCTATGTCAAGGACACGCAGGTGATGAACATCCACAACGCCCGCCGCTATATCGGCGACCGGCTGATCCGCACCGCAAAACCGCACCGGATTCTCGATCCCGCCCACGGCCCCCTGATCGCGGTGAAACTCAACATCCTGACCCGCAAGACGCTGGGCGGGTTCGAAACCGACCTCGACTCCCGCGTGTTCGGCGGCGACGGCCAGATCATGCCGGGGCTTTACGCCGCCGGCGAAGCGGCCGGTTTTGGCGGTGGCGGCATGCACGGCTATCGCTCGCTGGAAGGCACCTTCCTCGGCGGCTGCCTGTTTTCCGGGAGGAATGCGGGAAGGGCGGCGGCGAAAGCAACGGGGTAGGAAGCGGGAGATTTCGGATGTGAAAAAGCCCCGCGGAGATCGCGAGGCTTTTCCGGGACTTCCGTTAAACTAGTGGTGCATATGGATCAACCAATAGCCGCCACCTACGACGACCAACATCGTCGGGATACCCCACAGCAAGAGTACTGGCATGGTGACCTCCCGTCGTTAGCCATCAATCGTGATCGTGCTCTTTGATGATGACCCTGTTTGAGGGCTCTTCGCGCTCTTTCCTGATGATCGTCGTGTGCTCGCGCGGCTCTCTTTCCCTTTTGATAACCGTGGTGCGGTCCCGGTCGCGATCGCGGTCATGCGACTCGCCCACCGTTACACCGGCACCTACCGGTCCTACGCCAACGCCAATTCGAGCGTCCTCCGCATTCGCAGACGGCATAGCAAGGCCAATGCCGGCTACCGCCGCCAATAAAATAGCTGTTCTCATCATTTGCTCCTCGAATAACTGCCCAAAACAACAATGCAGTTCCGACATCCTGGTTCCTGGAACAAATGAGGTAGTACAATCGGAACCAATCCCTTGGCGCGCGGCAAGTACGATGAACGATTTTGATCGCGGCGCCGCGTCCGCTACCCCATTCCTCCGATGACGGTCATGTGGCAGCAGTTCGCATAGACCCATAGCTACAAGGGTAACCTCGGCACTGTTGCGAAAACACAGTAGCGAAGGACGCGCCCGCGCGCTAAGTAGTCGGCGACACACATTCGGAGAACAGGATGACCATCCAGCGTTTCGATACCGGCCCGCGCATGAGTCAGGTCGTAATCCATGGCGACACCGTCTATCTCGCCGGCGTCGTGGCCAACAAAGCGGCCGGCGAAAGCGTGACGAAGCAGACGCAGGAGGTACTCTCGATCATCGATAGCCATCTCGCGAAAGCAGGAAGCGAGAAATCGAAGCTGTTGACGGCGACGATCTATCTCACCGACATGAAGAACTTCGCCGAGATGAACGCGGTGTGGGACGGCTGGGTATCGGCGGGAAATACGCCGGCGCGCGCCACCGTCGAGGCTAGACTTGCCGCACCCCGATACAGCGTCGAGATCATGGTGACCGCGGCGCGGTAACGCCGCGCAGACGTCCGAGGGTTCGCCCGAACTCCTTCCCCCAGGTCACGCGGCGCGAGCGGCGTTCCGCTCCGCCTCGATCCGCCGCGCCAGGGCCCAGCGGAAGTATGTAAGTGCCGCGTCGGCCCCGATCGCAAGCAGCTGATAGTTCGGATCCGCGTCGAACACCTTCTGCTGTGCCTCGATGATCGCCTTGTCCTCCATGAACGCCTCTTCGAGACTATTTCGCAGCGACAGGGCGATGTTCGGATTGTCGATGTCGAAGTCGTGCAGATAGTTCCAGAAGAAATGGGTTGAACTGCGCGTCTCCGGCGTCATGAACTGCGCGTTACGATATTGACGCGTACCCGGCACCTGAACGTCTTGCTCCGCGCCCTTTCCCGCGGGCGCAAACATGGTGTCGAGCAGGAAAATTCCGGGAATAAGCATTCGGCCGATATTGCGCCGGTCAATCTTGTCGGTCCTGTTCGGGATCACCTTGCAATGATAGGGCGGTGGATCGGCGTTCATGTGCCAGCGCACGACACGGAAGCCATCATCCAGTTTTTCGACCGCGACCGGCTTGGTCTTGTAGGCGTACTCTTCCGAGCCTCCGAGCGTGTGGGTATGTACGAAGGCGAGATGAGCGAAGTCGCTCAGATTGTCGACGATCAACAGCCAGTTCGCCTTGTAGTGCATATAACCGGGAAGGCCGCGCCATTTGGGGTCCGCGAGCGGCGGATAATCGAGGATCAGGTTTGGATCGGCCTTTTCGGCATCGCCGGTCCAGATCCAGATCAGGTTGTAACGTTCGACGACCGGATAGCTTCTGACGCCGAGCTTCGGCGGAATCATGTCCTGGCCGGGGATCTGGATGCATTTCCCGGCCGGATTGAACTTCATGCCGTGGTACATGCATCGGATATCGTCGCCTTCGATCCGGCCCATCGAGAGCGGAGCCGCGCGATGGCAACAGCGGTCGTCGAGCGCAACGACTTTTCCGCTCGTCCCTCGATAGAGCACGATCGGCCGCTCCAGAATCGTCCGGGCCAGCTTCTTGCCGTCGATCAGTTCGTGATTCCACGCAGCGACATACCAGGAATTCCAGAGAAACATTCCGTCGTCCGTCATGACACCACCCTCCCTCGAGGAACGCTTTTCTTCTACCCCATCTTCTACGTTATTGGCGTTGGCGGGAGAATCCGAATTCTCTGGACACACTGTACTGGCGCATGGACAATTGCCCGAATGGATTGGCGCGATTGGGAGCTGTTTTGCGAGGTTGTTCAGCATGGCGGGTTTAGCGCCGCCGGCCGCGTGATCGGTCATCCGAAATCAAGCCTTAGTGCTGCAGTGCAGCGACTGGAAAGCAATCTCGGCCTCAGGCTCATCGAGCGCACAACACGTCACCTGCGCCTGACGGACGCAGGAGAAACCATCTATCGGCGGGTGAGACCGCTGTTCCTTGCGCTGCATGATACGTGCAACGAGGCGCAGGCCATGAGCAGCGCCGTAGCCGGCACCCTGCGTATCAAGTCTCCCTATGAATTCGGTGCTCACCATGCCGGGCCGGTCGCTTGCGACCTGATGAGCCGCTATCCGGATCTGGCCATCAGGATCGATGTCGAGCACGAAATCGTCAGCCCGGTTGTCGAGAACTATGACATCGTGTTCGCAATGCTTGAAGCCCCGCTTCTCTCGGCCGGAACCGTCATCAGGAGGGTCTTCTCCCTTGAACGGGGGCTTTTCGCAGCGCCTGGGCTGCTGGAAAATCTCGGCGAACCTCGCACTTTGGAAGACCTCGCCAGGTTCCCCCTGCTTACCGGCCCCAATGACGCACCCTGGGCGCTTACCACTCCCGGAGGGACCCTCGAACATCTTCCCGTCGAGAAAGCCAGGCTGACCAGTTCGAACGCCCACATCCGGTTGCAGGCGGCGCTCGCCGGACACGGTGTCCTGCGCGTGACCGCCAGCTATACCCGCGCGGCCGTCGAAGCTGGGTTACTGCGACGTGTTCTGCCGGACCACGTCTGCGAGCCGCTCAGCGTGCATGCCTTGCTTCCGACGCGCCAATTCGTCCCCGCGAAGGTGCGATGTTTCCTGGAAGCGCTGGAAACGCATGCACATAGCGGCCCAGCGGGCCGGGTTGACCACTAGCCCCGAAGATTGTGTTGCCGACCGGCTTTTGACGCATATCCATCCCGTTCCGGGAACCTATTCGCCTCTGCCGCATCCAACCTATCAGCAGTCACGTGTCATCGGATCGAGCCAAGAATTGAGCCAAGTCATCATGCACCCCGCACCAACCCCGCAACTTGCTCCCATTGGGACCACTGAGGCCGAATTGGTCCAGCGCGCCCGCAATCGCGACGAGGCGGCCGTTCGCGCGATCATGCAGTCGAACAATCGCCGGCTTTACCGGATCGCCCGCGGCATCCTGCGCAACGACAGCGAGGCCGAGGACGTGGTGCAGGAAACCTATGTCCGGGCGTTCACGCATCTGCAGGATTTCCGCGGCGACTCGAGTCTGGCAACCTGGCTCGCGCGCATCGCCATGAACGAGGCGCTGGGCCGGTTGCGACGCCAGCGGCCGAGCGTCGATTTGAACACTTTGGCTCCGGGAGTCCTGGAGGCCCAGATCATCCAGTTTCCCCTTTCGGCCCCTTCCGAGGACCCGGAAAAATCCATGGCACAGCGCGAAATTCAGCATGTCGTCGAGCACGCGATCGACGAACTCCCCGATGCCTTTCGCATCGTTTTCATCACCCGCGTGATCGAGGGGATGAATGTCGAGGAGACCTCCGAAATTCTCGGGTTGAAGCCGGAGACCGTGAAAACCAGGCTGCACCGCGCCCGCACCATGCTGCGCGACAATGTCGAGAGGAAAATCGGCCCCGTGGTCATGGAGGCATTTCCGTTTGCCGGCAAGCGCTGCGAGCGCCTGACCGAGGCGGTTTTGAAACGGCTCGGCCTGAGCGCATAATTTTCGGGAACCTTTGCGTTCGCGCTCCATCCAACCCCTGTGCAACCAACAATGGCCGGTGGCCCAAAGGCCCCGGCGCCACAGGAGTGTCAAACCATGTTCGTTCGATTGAGCGCGGCAATCGCCGCGGTGAGCCTGTTGAGCAGTGCGGCCCTGGCACAAGGCGCCAAGCCGACCGATCCGCAAATCGCGCATATCGCCTACACCGCCGGCGTGATCGATATCGCGGCGGCAAAACAGGCGCTGTCGAAAACCAGCAACAAGGACGTCAAGGCGTTCGCGCGAAGACATGGTGCGCGACCATGAAGCCGTGAACAAGCAGGCGCTGGATCTGGTGAAGAAGCTCAAGGTCACACCCGAAGACAACGACACCAGCAAGACCCTGTCGAAGAACGCCGCCGCCAAGCTCGCCGAACTTGCGAAGCTGAAGGGCGCGGAATTCGACAAGGCCTATGTCGCCAACGAAGTCGCCTATCACAAGGCGGTCGATAGCGCGCTGGAGACAACGCTTATTCCCAACGCGAACAACGCGGAATTGAAGAGCCTGCTGCAGACCGGCCTGAAGATTTTCCAGGGCCATGAGCAGCATGCCGAACACGTCGCCGCTGGCCTGAAGTAAGGAGCCTCAGATGATGCCGAGATGGATTGCTCCCGATCGTTGCAGCGCTGACGCTCGCGATGTCCGTCTCGGCACATGCGGCGACCATCCAGATCACGATGGAAAACCTGGTGATCGCGCCGGCCGAGGCTTCGGCCAAGGTCGGCGACACCATCGAATGGATCAACAAGGATATCTTTGTGCACACGGCGACGGCGCGAAACGGCGACTGGGATGTGACGATGCCGCCGAAAAAGACCGTGACCCTGGTTTTGAAGAAGGCCGGCACCGTCGAATATTATTGCCGCTTCCATCCCAACATGAAGGCGACGCTTACGGTTGCGCCGTGACGCAGTCCTCGTCATTGCGAGGAGCAACGCGACGAAGCAATCCAGCGATGGTGTGATCTGAGCTCTGGATTGCTTCGCGCAGCAGTCTCAGAAAGGCTTCGTCCGCCGCAACGCCATCGCCAGTCCGGCTGCAACGCCGGCCTGCCAGACCGGATAGAGCACCGAGGTCAGATCGAGCTCGAGCGCATTGTCGAGCGCCAGCAGCGCGCCGGCGAGCGTACCTGTGAGCAACATCGGCAGCCACGCCACGGCATCGCGCGGACCTGCCGGGAGCAGAGATATCCCGAGCGCCATGATCGCGGCGCCGGTAAAACCGCCGGCCAATCCGGTCAGAATATTTCTGACGACCCTGGTCGCGTCGCCGGCCTGCCCGTCGATCCAGATCGCCGCGTTCACCGCGCACACGAATGCGATCATGGTGACGATGGCCGCCGTCGGCGCCGCCCACCATGGGTTTGCGCTGCACCGCCGGACCAGAATGAGCACGAGGATAGCGAACGGGACCGCCACCAGCGCGATCCGGAAATCGCCGGGTCCGCCGTTGATCCTGTCGATCAGCGGCGGCAACAGCGGGGTCAGAATGCCGGTCAGCACGCCGCCGGCGGCGGCCATCAGCAAGCCGTTGCGCGGTGTGTCAGTGGAAGCGATCGCCTCGGTCAACGCTCACTCCCTCTCATTCGCCGGCGTTCCGTCGTCTAGCACGGTGAGGGCCGGAATTGAAGTCAACGCGCATCAACGATACCCGACGCAAAATAAAGCCGCGCCAACCCGAGGGTTGACGCGGCGATGGCCGTTCTGTTGCCAGGTGGACCAACCCCGAACAGGTTACGCCGCGAGGCGCACTTCGTTCAATGCAACGTTATCGTTTGCATTTAGGTTTTTGACCCGATAACGGCGGTATCATGCCGGGCACAATTCAGAGCTTCTTCGCGACCATCGATCCTGTTTCGCCCCCGCCTTAGCAGCCCAGGGATTCTGCCTTGCGGCGGAATCGATCTCACCAAGGATGAGACCTTTAAGCTCAAGCTGCTAGGGTGGAGGCGCCGGGTACTGCCCCCGGGTCTGCCCGCAGTCCGCTCCAAGTTTCAGCGCCATCGTCTTGCGACGTGAGCGACCGTACGCGCGATCGAGGCGGAAAGATAGGCTGCTGTCGGCGGGGTCGTTCGGGCCGGAGCGAATGTTGGAGCGGGCGAAGGGAATCGAACCCTCGTATGCAGCTTGGGAAGCTGCCGTTCTGCCATTGAACTACGCCCGCGGGTCGCAAAGTCTCGAGCATGATCTTTTTCGGAAAACCGGTATCCACTTTTCCGGATCATGCTCTCCCCTGATTTAGCCGAGACCGCACCCGACCTAAGCGGCAAGACGCTCCCTCGTCTCTTCTAGAGGAAGGTTGAACAGTCGTGGGTGGTAATCAGCAGGGACCGAAGCGAAGCGGCCCCGACTGGCCCCAATCCATCACGGTAGGCCCATGCGCTGACAACACCGCCAGGAAATAAGGCTACGGTGCGTGTTCGGCATGCCGCTCGTGGCCCTGGAAAATCTTGAGACCAGTCTGCAGCACGATTAGTGGAGCGGTCGGAACGCCGCTCGGAGCTCGGTACTGAAGAGCTCCCAGCGGCGCCACTTATGCCTTGAGCCTGGTAATCGTTGTTTCGGGTACCCCGGCAAAGTTGTTGGACAACAGGTAACGCGGGCTGGACTGCACCCACTTGGTGAGGTCGATCTCTTCGAACTTGCCGTTGTCCCAAGTCTGCACGATCTCCAGATCTTCATCGCCGACGTTCTTGATCGCGTGCCCGAAGCCCTGCGGAATATAAGCAACGTCGCCCGGCTTGAACTCGGCCACCTTGCCGCGCCCGCCCGAGCCGAACAGCGCCACCTGGCCCTTGCCGCGCAGATAGTAGTGCCACTCGTTCGCGTTCACGTTCCAGTGCAGCTTCCGCATGGCGCCCGGCTTGATGATCATTACGCCGCCCGACATGCTCTGGGAGACGGGCCACTCATCCACCGTTGCGAGACGGAACGTGCCGCCATCGAAGTCGCGCACAGCCCGGTTGTCGTGCAGCAGGCTGAACTTGTGCGTCGACTCCTTGGGCCAGGGCGCATCGAGGGCGTCCGACGCGGGCAGCACCCGGCCCGCCTGAATGTAGGTCTCGCCCTTCGGGAAGGCGTCGAAGGCGTCCTTCGGCACGCCGAAGTTGAGCGCCAGCATGTCCTTGGGCGTCACGTCGATCCAGTCCGAGATCGAAAAAGTGCCGTGCTCGGAAAAGGCGCCGTTGTCAAAGGAGAGGATGAAGTGGCAGGGCTTGTCGCCGATGGTCTGGATCGCGTGACCGTGGCCCTTGGGGAAGAACCATAGATCGCCCGGCCCGTAGTTGTTGATCTCGCTCGCCCCTGACGGGACGAGAACCACCGTCTGGCAGCGGCCGTCGATGACATAGGCCCATTCGGCTGCGATGGCGTGCCAGTGCAGCTCGCGAGAAGCGCCCGGATCGAGGAACATGTGGACGCCCGCGATCCCCTTGCTGATGGGGAACTGGTGGACGGTGGCCTCCTTCGCCCAGCCGCCCGACGTCACCTTCGGGCGGTTGCCATCGAGCGCGAAGCGGAAATCGGGTAGGTCCGCCACGTCTTTGGGATCGTGGTAAGCGACTTTATCGCCCGGAGGCAGCTCCGTCGCCGCTCGCGCAACTCCCCCGTCCCCCGGCTTGGACTGGAACGGCCCGGTTTGCGCGCTCGCAATTATGTTTGTCGTCAGGAGGCCTCCGGCAGCGGTCGCTGCCAGCATGTGGCGACGTGAAATGGGATCCATGACCTCTCTCCTGTGGTTTGAGGGGGTGAGATTTGCGCCATCGGTTTCTCCTTACTTCAGGCTGGCGGCGAGCGGCCAAGGCCGGACGATCACGCAGCTTCATTCTTGACCCTTGATCTCATTAGGGCGGCCGACGATGTTCCTTCGAGCGACAGCCCATATCCAACTTCCCGCACAATGCGCTCCTTCAACGGTTGAATGAAGTGGATGCGCGTGTCGCGACGCGTCACTTCCGGAGCTTTCAAGTACAGCGCGGCCAGTTCCCGCGCCCGACTGAGCGCCTTGCCGTTCGGCACGACTTCTGCAACAACTCCCCATTCATATGCGGTACTGGCTGGCAGCGGCCGCGGGTTGAGCAGGAACGCCTCGGCTCGTCCTGCTCCAGCGCGGTAACTCCACGTCGTAAAGATTCCGTCGCCGGGCACGACACCTACGGCGAAATGCCCGACATCCTGGAAGGTCGAACCCTCGGCCGCCACGATCACGTTCGCAAGTAGCGCATAGTCTGAATGGATATACGCACGTCCTTCGATAGCCGCGATGACAGGCACGCGTATGTTGGCTATGTTTTCCAAAACCTGACTGCCTTCGTCGTGAATCTGGCTCCAAACGCCGGGATCGGAAACATCGCCAAAAGAGCTCCAATCGACCCCAATAATGAAGTCGCCATCTGCACCCGTCATTATGACGATCTTGTTTGCTCGATCTTGCGCAATCCGGTGAAAAGCATCCACGACCTCCGTATGGTGTTGTGCCGAGAAAGTACGCGGCCCGCCATTGCTGTGAAATTCGACAACCAGCACGCCCTTGGCATCTCGCGTCATCTTCATGGTGCGATAGGCGCCGAAGTAGTCAGCTTCTTGATGGGTTTGCATAGCACACTCCTTGGATTGCTTCGCTTTACTCGTAATACGCACGTCAACTGCTCGGAACGCCGCAGCGATCCGGAATAAAATGAAACGATTCGCCTTAGATTTATGCGGTCGTCATCCGCGGGCAAATTAAGCGTTGTAGTTTTTTGTAAATGACTGGAAGCCTGTCATTGCGAACAGGACGACAGCGGATCTGCCGCTCTTAAACGTCATATCGGTTGCGAAGAATGATGAGCTGAACAATCCGTTCGCCATGAGGCGTAAAGTAAAAGGCGTATGCAAGCGGATCTGGTAGCCCGGTCATATCAAACTTGCCGCGAACATTTGCGGTAACAATGAAGTGTCCGTAGTGTTCGATCACAGTCGTTACATCCACTTGTCAGGCTTTGACGGACGATGTCGCGCTCCGCCCATTCTCTAATCGCTGGCTTCCCCCAGTAGTCGCGCAGCTGATCGTTGACGAGTGCGTCGTCCGCGAAAAGCTCAACTAATCCCTCAAGATCAAACTCGTCGGTTGCCTCGACATACGCGGCCACCGGTGGCGACAGTGCAGCCAAGGCTTCCGGCGTGTGGGATGACGTTGGCATAATGGTTGCCTTGCAGTCACGTCTCACGGAGGACCTTGTGCCGCTGACAATGACCGACGGCGTGTGGTAGGCACGTTGTATTTTGTAAAACAGTGAAAAGGCGACCAGGGTAAGAAGGCGTCCTCCGCTGCAGCTGGCGAAAGACGCTATGCCAGTTCCTCGATGAGTTGGCGCGCGATCTTCAGGTCCGCCGTTTCAAATCCTTCCGTGAAGCGGACCATATACGAGAGCGAGGTCGTGGCGAGCCTGATCGCACCGGCCGATTTCGGTAAGCAAACGCGCTAGGTCTATCGTCGACCTCAGCTCCGAGCGCGAGCGCGGATTGTGCCTTTGCGACTGCAAGCGATTCGGTCAGGCAATCCATGGCCGTGCCCCGGCCATATTGCGGCATGGCCGCCAAAATCTGCGCTTTAACTCTTAGCAGTTCGGCCATGTCGAATGTCGATCCGCAATCTTCGGCACGCTCTATGGCTCGATTGATTGTAAGGAGCGCCTCCTCCACCTGTCCGCTCTTGCGCAGACCCTCGGCGAGCGCGCCCATAAAGTCAGTAACGAATATATTCAGCTTTAGAGCCATTGAGGTCTCCAGCGCACCTCGTAGCAAATTGATGCCGGTCCGCAATTCATCCCGGGCAATGGCAAGTGC
>CAVXHU010000012.1:0-68274 GCA_963761395.1 uncultured Alphaproteobacteria bacterium | reverse complement strand
CCAGGCGTTGGCAAGGTTCGGCAGCTTCGACTTGTCGAGCTTCTGGAAAACGTTCGCCGCGATCTGGCGTTGCAGGAAATAAGCCGTGGGGACGACAACGTCGTAGCCGGACTTGCCCGCGAGCAATCTCGTCTCCAGCGTCTCGTTGGCATCGAATGTGTCGTAGACGACCTTGATCCCGGTTTCCCTGGTGAAGTCTTCGAGCACCCCCGGCGCCATGTAGTTCGACCAATTGTAGAAATTGACGATGCGCTCTTCCGCCTTTGCTGAAGACGACAGCAATGCGAGCGCCGCGGCAATCGCGACAACACATCGGGTTCGATGGCGGATGTGGCCACCCATCATGGTCACTCTTATCGGCGGTGCACCGCGTCCGACAGACGTTCCAGCGCGGTGTCGAGGGTTGCATCTTTCTTGGCAAAGCAAAAACGCACGACGGAGGTTACCGCATCCTTTTCATAAAAGGCCGACACCGGGATAGCCGCGACCTTGTAGTCGGTTACGATGCGCCTGCAGAACGCCTCGTCGGTCTCGTTAAGACCCAGCGGCGAAAGGTCAACCGTGAGGAAGTAGGTGCCTTGCGAGCGAAGCACCGGGAATCCGATGCTCTGGAGTCCCTCGGTGAGACGGTCGCGGCTGCGCGCCAATGCCTTGCGCATCTGATAAAAATAATCCGCCGGCTTGCCGAGGCCATAGGCGACCGCGGCTTGAAGATTTGGCGCGGTGGTGAAGGTGAGAAACTGGTGCACCTTCGCAGCGACCCGCAACAGCGGCGGCGCCGCGCAGACAAAACCGATCTTCCAGCCCGTCAGTGAAAAAATCTTGCCTGCGGAACCGACCTTGATGGTGCGCTCGCGCATTCCCGGAATGGTAATCAGCGGAATATGCTCGCGGCCATCGAAGATCACATGCTCCCAGACCTCGTCGCAGATCGCGATCGTATCGAATTCCTGACAGAACCGCGCCAGCAGTTCGAGGTCCTCGCGCGGATAGACCACCGCGGCGGGATTGAGCGGATTGTTGAAGAGCACGGCCTTGGTCTTGTGGTTGAAGACGCTTCGCAGCGCCTCTTCCGTCAGCCGCCAGTGCGGCGGTTCAAGGCGCACCGGACGCGGTATGCCTCCGGCCTGGCGTATGATCGGGAGATAGGAATCGTACACCGGCTGGAAAACGACGACCTCGTCGCCGGGCTCGACCACGGCAAGGATCGCGCTGGTCAGCGCCTCGGTGCCGCCCGATGTCACCATCACCTCGGTCATGGGATCGAGCACGAGGCCATGCCAGCGCCCGTAATGAGCCGAGATCGCCTGCCGCAATTCCGGGATGCCCATCATCGAGGGGTATTGATTGTAGCCGTCCATGACCGCGTCCGCCGCCGCGCGGCGGATGTCTTCCGGGCCTGGATCGTCAGGGAAACCCTGGCCGAGATTGATGGCGTTGTTGTCGCGCGCGAGCTGCGACATCGCCTCGAAAATAGTAACGGGAAGATCCGCAAAGACCTTGTTCATGGAAGTCATCAGACGGTCAGCCGCCGGTCTTGGTCGGTAATCCCGCGGCCTTCCAGGCCAGCATGCCGCCCGCCAGGTGCTTGTCATAAGCCAGGCCGGCGGCTTGAGCGGCCAGCGACGCTGTCACCGACCTTTTTCCCGAGCGGCAGGCAAACACCACCTGCCTGCCCTGGGGATCCGGAATGTCCTGCGGGTCGAAGCCCGAAAGCGAAACGACGACCGCGCCCGGATAGGCTTCGACGGCAACCTCATTCGGCTCGCGGACGTCGACAAGAAGATAGCGTCCCTCCGCCATCCCCCGCGATACATCTTCCGGCGTCAAATCGTGTACCTGATGACCCTGGTCCGCCACGCGATTCCTCCCAACGATGAGCACGAGCAAACTGGCAACGGCGGATACCGATTGCTTGCCCTTCGGCGCCAACCTCGCCCCTCACGCGGCGAAAATCAAGCGCCGAAGATGGTTTGAGAAAACACCCGAAAATCTAGATGGTCACCTGCGTTCCCACCTCGACCACCCGTCCGCTCGGAATCTGGAAATAGTCGGTGGCATCATTGGCGGTGCGGCTGAGCGCGATGAAAAGATGATCCTGCCAGCGCGGCATCCCGGAATGCGCGGCCGGCTTGAGCGCACGCCGCGAAAGGAAAAACGACGTCGACATGATATCGAATTGCCAACCCAGCTTTCGCGCGATCGCCAGCGCTTTCGGCACGTTGGGCGATTCCATGAACCCAAACCGCAGCGTTATCTTGGAGAAGGTCGCGCTGATCTGCTCCAGCCGCACCCGCTCGACCGGGTCGATCCGCGGCGTTGGCGCGGTTTCGATGGTGAGAATGACATTCTTCTCGTGCAGCACCTTATAGTGCTTCAGGCTGTGCATCAGCGCCGTCGGCGCGCTGGCGGGATCGCTGGTCAGGAATACCGCGGTGCCGGAAACCCGTTGCGGGGGCCGCTTTTCCAGCATCGCTACCAGATCGGCCAGCGGAAACTCCAGCTTGCGCGATTTGTCAAATAGCAGTCGGCTGCCGCGCCGCCAGGTGTACATCAGCAGCATCACGACGGCACCCAGCGCCAGCGGCACCCAGCCGCCCTCGAATACTTTCAAGAGGTTCGCCGCGAGAAAGGTGAGATCGAGAAACAGAAATGGAACGATCAGCGCCGCGGCCGCCAAAGGCGACCATTTCCAGACTTTCCAGATGACGACAAAACCCATCATCGCCGTAACCACCATGGTTCCGGTCACGGAAATGCCGTAGGCCGATGCCAGGGCGCTTGACGAACGGAACATCAATACCAGCAGCATCACGCTGATCAGCAGCAGCATGTTGATGCGCGGGATGTAGATCTGGCCGGAATGGGACTCCGACGTATGGCGAATTTCAAATCTCGGCAACAGGCCGAGCTGAATGGCCTGGCGCGTTAGGGAATAGGCGCCGGTGATCACGGCCTGGCTCGCAATCACCGTCGCCGCGGTGGCGAGGCAGACCATCGGTATCAAGGCCCAGTCGGGAAACATCAGGAAGAACGGGTTCTCGATCGCCCGGGGATCGGCGATCACCAAAGCGCCCTGCCCCAGATAATTCAATGCCAACGACGGCAGCACGATGAAAAGCCAGGCGGTCTGGATCGGCCGTTTGCCGAAATGGCCGAGGTCGGCGTACAGCGCTTCGGCTCCGGTGACGGCAAGAAACACCGCGCCGAGCGTAATGAATCCGATGACGCCATGATGGATCATGAACGAGACGGCATAGCGGGGATCCAGCGCGAGAAGGACTTCGGGATGTTGCATGATCGGGGAAATCGCCGCGATCGCGATGATGCCGAACCAGACACACATCACCGGCCCGAAGAAAGCCGCGACGCGCGCCGTGCCGCGCGACTGAACCGCAAACAGCACCAGCAGAATGATCACCGTCAGCGGCACGACATAGGGTTCGAACGCGGCGGTGACAAGCTTGATACCTTCGATCGCGGAAAGCACCGACAGCGCCGGCGTGATCACCGCGTCGCCATAAAATAAGGCACCGCTGACGATCCCCAGCAGTACGATCGCGCCGGCACCGTGGCTGACCGCGCGTTGCGCGAGCGCCATCAACGCCAGCGTTCCGCCCTCGCCGTGGTTATCCGCGCGCAGCAGAACCAGCACGTATTTCAGCGTCACCACAATGATCAGCGCCCACAGGATCAGGGAGAGAACGCCGAGCACGGCCTGTGGCGTGACGGTCCCGGTTGACCCACTGGCCGCAACGACGGCTTCGCGTAGCGCATACAGCGGACTGGTACCGATGTCGCCGTAGACCACGCCGATGCTACCGAGCATGAGTGCCTTGAACCCGGCGGTGGAATGCGCATCGCCATGGCCATTAGCCGCCACCGTTTCCGGGGCGGGAGCTACAACATCGGTGGTCATTGGGGTTAGGGCCTCAAAATGCTTCACTGCACCATAGCAAAGCGAAGCGGCTTATAGTCCCGCGCTGGGAGCATAGCCAAGCCCGATTTCGGGCCCACGCCATGCAAAAATGCATGAAACGCTAGATGGTTACCTGGGTGCCGACTTCAACCACCCGCCCGGTGGGAATTTGGAAATAGTCGGTGGCGTCGTTCGCCGACCGGCTCAGCGCGATGAACAGGTGGTCCTGCCACAGCGGCATTCCCGATTGCGCCGATGGTTTCAGCGAGCGCCGCGAGACGAAAAACGATGTCGCCATGATGTCGAACTGCCAGCCGAGCTTTCGCGCGATCACCAGCGCCTTCGGAACGTTCGGAGACTCCATGAAACCGAAGCGCAGCCGGACGGTCGCAAATTTGTCGCTGATGGTTTCCATCCGGACGCGCTCGGCCGGGTCGACGCGCGGGGTCTGCGCAGTTTCGATCGTCAGGATCACATTGTGCTCGTGCAGCACCTTGTTGTGCTTGAGATTATGCAGAAGCGCCGTCGGCACGAAATTTGGATCGCTGGTCAAAAAAACCGCGGTGCCCTTGACGATGTGAGGCGGACGCTTTTCCAGACTCTTGATCAGATCCTTCAGCGGAACTTCAATACGCCGGGTCTTCATGGTCAGGATCGCCGCCCCCCGGCGCCAGGTCCAGATCATGATCGCCATGGCAAACCCGAACAGCAGCGGCACCCACGCGCCTTCAAGCAGCTTCAAGAGATTTGCGCTGAAGAACGTCATGTCGACCACGACGAACGGCACGATCAGCGCCGCCGCGGTGGCCGCCCGCCAATTCCACAACTTCCAGATCACCACGAATCCCATGATGCCGTCGGCGACCATGGTTGTGGAGACGGCGATGCCATACGCGGAGGCCAATCCGCTTGAGGTTCGGAATAAAAGCACCAGCAGCAACACGCCAACCAGCAACAGCCTGTTTACGCGCGGCAGATAAATCTGCCCGGCATGGGTCTCCGAGGTGTAGCGGACCTCGAAGCGCGGCAGCAGACCGAGCTGCACCGCTTGGCGGGTCAGCGAATAGGCGCCTGTGATCACCGCCTGGCTCGCGATCACGGTCGCCGCGGTCGCCAGCACCACCAACGGCAGCAGCAGTATCTCCGGAACCATCCGATAAAAGGAATTTTCAATCGCGGCAGGATTGGAGAGCACCAGCGCGCCCTGGCCGAAGTAGTTGATCAGCAGCGAAGGCAGCACGAAATAAAGCCATCCGGCCTGAATCGGCTTGCGTCCGAAGTGGCCCAGATCCGCATAGAGCGCCTCCCCGCCCGTGACCGCGAGGAATACCGCTCCCAGCGTCACCATTCCGATGGTCCCGTGGGTGAGCAGGAAATGAATGGCGTACCAGGGATTGATCGCGGCCAGCACCGATGGATCGTCGCTGATATGAACGAGGCCCATCACCGCAAGCGTGGCGAACCACACAATCATGACCGGTCCAAAGGCCGATGCGACGCGAGCCGTGCCGCCGCTCTGAACCGAGAACAGCACGACCAGGATGCAAACCGTCACTGGCACCACATAGTGCTCGAGCGCCGGCGTGGCGAGCTTGAGACCTTCGACCGCGGACAGCACCGAAATCGCCGGCGTGATCATGGAATCGCCGATGAACATCGAAGCGCCGAGGACCCCTAGCGCCAGCAATGGCCAGCTCCTGCGGCCCAGCGCACGTTGACCCAGCGCCATCAGCGAAAGCGTGCCGCCCTCGCCGTTATTGTCGGCGCGCAGCAGCAGCAGCACGTATTTTGCGGTGACGACGATAAAAAGCGCCCACAGGATCAGCGACAGAACGCCGAGCACAATGACCGGGGTTACCGGTTGGCCCTGCGCGGCACCGGCGACGGCCTCGCGAAACGCGTACAGCGGCGAGGTTCCGATATCGCCAAAGACCACGCCGATACTTCCCAGCGTCAGAGCCCAAAACCCGGTCGTGGCCGGCCCCTCATGGGCTTCGGTTGATGTGACGCTGACAGCCATGACGGTGGAAAACGCTCTCTTGGTTGATTTGATCCGGGCGGGCTATCGACGCCTTCCTGGAAAGCCTGTCAACCGATCAACCATAGCACTGCCGACCATGCCCGACTTCCCCGCAAAGCGGCTTTTTGCGAAGGTAAAAAGGTAGTGCGAGCGAATTACGGTTTCAGGCCGGGCGGCAGCGGCGGATCTTCCCGCATCAGCGTGATGGTCACGCGGCGGTTGGCCGATAGCGAGGGATCGTCGGGAAACAGCGGCTGGCTGTCGGCCTTTCCGGACACCGCAAAAATGTGGGCTGGCGGCAATCCCTCCCTCTCGAGGATCTGACGCACCGCGTTAGCTCGATCCGCCGAAAGATCGAACGCGCCGTAATCGCTTCGCGTCGGCACGAAGCCCGCCGCGGTGTGACCGACGATGGCGATTCGCAGCGGCGTCGACTTCAGGGGAACCGCGAGTTTTTCGATCAACCGGCGCGTGCGATCGAGGGGTACCTTGGAGCCGTCGGCGAACATCGACCGGCCATCCTGGTCGACGATTTCCAGATTGAGGCCCTGTTTGGTCTCCTCGAACATGATGTGTTTCGAAACTTCGGTCAGTTCCGGCAGGTCCTGCAAGGCCTGCCGCAGCGACGCCGAGGCGAGTGCGAATTCACGATCGACTTTCAGGCGGGCGCCGGCAACAAGGTTCCGCTCCTGTTCATCCGGGGTCGGCGTATTGGATGCTTCCTCGGGCGGAATGTGCGCGGCATTCTTCAGCTTCGGCCGCGTCGGCAGGCCATCGGATTCGATGATCCCGGTATAGCGCGCCTCGGTCTGCACGCCGAAAGCATCGCGCATCGAGCCGGCGACGATTTTGAGCTTGTTGTTATCCATGGTGGAGAATGCGACCAGCATCACAAAGAAGCTCATCATCAGACCCATGAGGTCGGCGAAGGACACGTACCAGCCGTGTCCTCCTGCATGCGCGCCGCCACGCTTCTTCTTGGCCATTGTTGATTTTCCGGACCGAGGTCAGCCGTTTACGCCGGGACCGGCTCGCCTTCTTCCTGGCGGTGTTTTTCCGGCAAGTAGGCCAGCAACATTTCCCGCACCAGCGTCGGACTCTTGGAATCGCGGATCATCAGAATGCCGTCGATGATCAGCGTGCGATTGGTCTCCTCGTCGAGCAGCTTGCCATGCAACTTGTCGGCGATCGGCAGGCAGAAAAGGTTCGCGACCACCGCGCCGTAAAGCGTCGCCAGCAAGGCGGTCGCCATGAACGGGCCGAGCTTGGAAGGATCGGTCATGTTGGCGAACATCTGCACCATGCCGATCAACGTGCCGACCATACCGAACGCCGGCGTGCAGTCGCCGATGGCGCGGTAGATTTTCCCACCCTCGTCGAGATGCATCAGGAAATTGTCGCGGTCCCGTTCGAGATTGTCGCGGATGAATTCGAGATCGTAGCCGTCGGCGACGTAACGAATGCCCTTGGCCAGGAACGGTTCGTCGGTCTCGACCTTTTCCAGGCCGACCGGTCCCTGCTTGCGGGCGATTTCGGCGATGCGGGCAAGTTCGTCGACCAGATCGCGCGCCGACAGCCGGCTTATCGTGAAGGCAAACTTTGCGCCGAGCGGCAGGCCGTGCAGGATCGCGCTGAGCGGAAACCTGATCATGGTAGCGGCGATCGATCCGCCGATAACGATGATGACCGCATGCTCGCTGATGAACATATGAAGATCGCCGCCCATGAACATTATCAAACCAACGACGGCGGTGCCGAACACCAACCCAACGCTCGTCATGATATCCATGGGAAACTCCAACGCGCACGCGAACGACCGGCCATTCTGGACGGCGGCGCGGCCCATCCTGGGTCGCGCAACACAAACCCTACGTCCGGGCCATTAAAGACGCGTTACCTAATTTGGTAGGCATAACAGTTGGTTAATAAAACGAGACACCGGGTCATCCCCCTGTGTTCGTTGGACTTCTGCGTGGTGCTGTCCCGATTTTCTGGAAAGATAGAGAGCTGCGCAGCTTGGCTTCTTACTTGGTGATCCTATTGCCCACTGAATGCGGGTTTGCGGTCAGGACGTTCCAGCGGAGGACCAGACGACCTCGCTCGGCTATTTGACTTCCGGCACCGGCGATCCCGCGGAAAATGCGCGCTCGAAGGTTGCGAGGTCCGCGCTGGCCAAGTCCGAGACGGCAACGTAGGTGAACTGCGCATCGCTCCAGCTGCGGACGTTGTATCCGGCAATCGCCTGATCAGAGACGGATTGACCGGGCGGCAAGGTCGTCAGGCTGACCGTGTGCGCGGCATGCTTGTAGACGATCGTTGCAACCGGATCGTGGCCAACGACATCCACGCGGCCGCCCACCAGCGTGAAGCCCTGCGCCGCGAGGTCAGGCACCTGAGGCGATTCCGGCAAGCGCGATGTGAACCATGGCTTGACCGTATGCCGGTCGGAAGACGCAACGTCGAAAGGCTGCGAAGCCAATTGACCCCGGATATGGCCTGCGACGACCTGGCGGGCGACATCCTCGCGCAGATCGTAGCGCTCGATCGTCAGCATGACCGAACTCGAGATCACCGCGCCAAACACCGCTGCCGCAGCCAACGCCTGAAACGACCAGCTTCGCGGACGCGGACGCGCCGCCTGGCCTGGACGTCCGGTTTGGCCGACACGATCCGCATCCAATTTCGAATTGATGCGGGCCCGCAGACCTGGAGGCACCTCAAGTTGCGGAAGCGAACGAACGGCGCGGCGCAACGACAGCAACCGGATATATCGGGCCTTCAAGGCTTCATCGTCAGCCAGCCGCCGCTCAAACTCGATCGCGGAAGCCGGATCGAGCTCGCCGTCGCAATAGGCGTTCAGCTGCAGTTCGTCGTTATCCTTTATGGATGCAATCATAGTTTTACTTTCGGTCTCCGAGTAGAGCGATCAGAAGCTGCCTGCCCCGGGACAAACGGGACATCACTGTGCCGATTGGAACGTTGGTGATCTCTGCGATATCGCGATAGTTCAACTGATTCATTTCCCGCAGAACAATCACTTCGCGAAACTGCGCCGGCAGCTGTGCCAACGCGTGCTGGACCTCCTCGGCATCGGCCTTGAAAAGAGCGATCTCCTCGGGTGTCTCGACCCTCGCTCCTTGCGGGCCTTCATGCTCGAGTTCCTGTTGCTCCGCAAAACTCAGGTCGTCCGTGAAAACAACAGCCTTTGGTCGGTTCTTCATCAACCAGCTGTAGGCGGTATTGCGCACAATGGTCAGGGACCACGCCCGAGCATTGACGGCACCGAAGCTCTTGATGCCGCGAAATGCGCGCAACGCTGCATCCTGCACGACGTCCTCGGCGTCGTATGCATTGCCGGTGAGCCATTGCGCAAGACGATAGGCTTCGGCCATGTGTGGCAGAAAGACTTCATCGAACACTGCGCGTTCATCCTTGTTCTGCACAATTGGGACCGACGCCTGCTGCTGGCCAGACAAACGATCTGGGCCTTTCAACCGTTCTTTTAACACGACTTCGTTAATCTCGGTACGCCGGAAGTCCGACCGACGTACCGACAAGGGTGTCATCATGTTTGGCACACCAGGATTCGAGCCTCTTGCGTCTACTTTACGATGACCTGCCCGACCATATGCGGATGTAGACCGCAGAAATAGTCGAACGTGCCGGCGCTAGTGAAGGTAAACGAATACGAGTTGTCGGTGTCGAGTGCCTTCGACCGAAAGGTCGTCTTCTTCTCGACCACCGTATGCGGGATGTCGTCGTGATTGACCCACTTGACCGTCGTTCCCACGGCAACCGTCAATTCCTTGGGCGTGAACGTGAAATTGTCGATCGTGATCACGTCCGTGGCATCCTGCGCCGCGACCGCACCAAACGCCAGCATCGCGCCGGCGACCGGGCCCAGAAGTAACGCAACGACCAGGCCGCGGTTGTTGGCAAACCGGGTCGCTGCGAGGCGGAGTTGGCTGATCAAAACTGGCATGCAAAATCCTCGATCAACCGGCCAACGTCTTGTCGACGATCGCGAGCGGCTTGTTGCCCTGCACCACCGTGACGCTGGACAATCCGAGCAAGGTGCGAAGTTTGTCAGCGGGGACAACCATCGGGCCTGGCGACGGCGCGCTGCCGGGAGCCGGCTGCGGAAAAGCCGTCGACAAGGCGGTGTGGAAGGTCATATTGCCTTCGACCTTCTGCGCCAGCTGATGAATGTGTCCGTTGAGAACGGTGACTGAACCGAAGCGCTTGAGCAGGGTAAGCGCCTGCGTACCATCCTCGGTACCCCAGCCCCACTCCTTGTAGATCACCTGCAGCGGGATATGCGCAAACACGACGATCGGCGTGCTGCTCGACTTGTCCTTCAGGTCGGCCTCGAGCCATGCCAGCTGCTCGGCGCCGAGATTGCCTAGACCGCCGCCCTTGAGATCGACGACGTTGACGAGGCCGATGAAGTGGATGCCGTGATCGTCGTAGCTGTACCAGCCGGCGCCCTTCGAGCCCTTGCCGTAACGTTCCAGATAGGCCTTGCCGCGTTCTTCATCGATAATATCGTGCTCGCCAGGCACAAGTGAATCTGGACACCGGTCTCGCCGAACACCTTGTCGGCATTATCGAACTCGGCAGGTTTGGAAAGATGCGTGATGTCGCCGGTGTGAATGATGAAGGACGGCTTGATCGGCATCGCCTTTACCTTGGCGACGGCCTCGCGCAGCGTGCCCAGCGCATCCGGGTTCGCCGCCTTGTCAAAGCCGATGTGGCTATCGCTCATCTGCAGAAAGGTGAATCCGGTGGGTTCGGCGGCAACAGCATCGCCGATCAGCCCCACCGAGTGGGGAACGCCGCCGCTGACGGCCCAAAGCACCCCGGTACCCGCCCAGACCATGCATTCCAGCACTTCCCGGCGGCCTAATCCCTGTCCACGATCGTCAAAGCCCTTTTTAGCCATGTCACATCTCCCTGTGGCCAAACGGCTCCAAATGGCGCCGCTAATCAGGAGACTCGGGCGTTTCGGGCTTTATTCCCAAACAATATACAATTTCTCGATCCGCGAATTTCCCCGCTACCATTGCTCTTTTCGGAGACTGCGCCTGCCCGGCGCCGGGTTTTCTGTCCGGTTCACCAAGATAGCCGTCTATCCGCGCGGGCCATTCGATCGCGACGTTCCTGGAAGCGGGGTGGGGCTCGCGGAGCGGAGGCCGGCGGCGAATGGCCGGTCGAAATGCCGCCCGACTAGCGAATTCGATTTCGCAACGCAGTCGGCGCAGGCCAATCCATGGCGGAGCGTTTAATTCTCCGTCTCATGGATTTCAAATTTTTCACTTCGATCGAGCAACCCTGGCATTGCCCAAGATGTTGCTCGCACCGTAACGAATCCGCCGCGTCCAGTTCTCCGTCGAAAAACGCATGGAGAGCAAGCTCCCATTCCGAACAGGGACCGGCCCTACGCATCCAGCATTCGGGGCTAGGCGGCGGGAACATCGCGGTGCGCATCAGGTCGTTGAGCGAGACCGTCAGCTGGCTCCCGGCTTGACGATGACCTTGCCTTTCATGTTCGGATGGATCGAGCACAAATAGTCATAGTCGCCCGCGGTTGTAAAAGTGAAAGAGAATGTGGCTTGCTTGGCGATTATCTTCGATCGGAACTCCTTGTTTTGATCGACCACGGTGTGGGGCATGGCTTCATTGTTGACCCAGGTCACCGTGGTGCCGGGCGCGACGGTGATTTCGCTGGGAATGAAAGTGTTATGGTCGATGCCCACGGTTACCACCGGGTTGGCGGCGGCATTATTCGGGTCTTCCGCCAGGCAAGGGGTGGACGTGAGAGCGGTGAACAGGACGACCAGTCTCAAAGCACGCAGAACACTTGCCGGCTTGCCCCTGACGTCTCCGAGGCACGCTTCCGGGTTTGTCGCGAATTGCAGGGAGTCACGGACTGTCAAAGCCAATCTCCTCGTCTAGTTAGAGCGGTCTGCCGGAGGCGCGTGGTCATCGCGCCCCCGGTAGAGGTACCCATCAGAATGGGTAGTAGCGCACCTGGGTCATCACGATGTGATCGTCGGTCTTGGGTGCTCCGCCGACGCCTGCGAAAGCGAAGCGCTGGTTATAGGAGTATTGCGCGCCGACCTTGATCGCCCCGAACGATCCCTTGAGAACCGTGTCATAAAACCCGGCGGTATACTGTCTAACCTCCGAGGTATTGCCGTTGCAGGTAGCGGCCGGCGAGTTTTCGATATTGCAGCCGGTGTTGTTGTAGAGCGGATTACCGAAACCGAATGGCACCGTGCCGACATTGGAGAATGTGGCGCGCGTTTTTTCCAGCCCTGCATAGGCGTAGAGATCCAGCGCAGGCGTCGTATGCCAGACCGCGCCGGCCTGAAACGCCGTGATCGGAAGAAGCTGGATTGAGCCGTCTTGCCGCAGCGTTGCATCCGAGAAGGGAGCGGCCGTGAAGCGGCCGAGCGCGCCGTAGGCGGCAGAGGCCGTGAAATCCA
The DNA here is from genome assembly GCA_963761395.1 of uncultured Alphaproteobacteria bacterium. Taxonomy (GTDB): domain Bacteria; phylum Pseudomonadota; class Alphaproteobacteria; order Rhizobiales; family Xanthobacteraceae; genus Bradyrhizobium. The sequence goes on along the minus strand of CAVXHU010000012.1, from coordinate 55,847 downwards.
GCGTTTTGGGAATGATCTCCATGGCAAGGTGACCGCCGAAACTGACATTGCTCACGTCGTGATTTTCGAAATTGAAGTGATCATAGAAGTTACGATAAAGAGCCCACCCCTCGATATGAAACTTGTTGGCTCCGAGCATCGGATCCCAGGCGGCTTTTACGGTGAAATCCGGCAAGCGGTTCAGGCTGAGGTTGTTCGCGTTGTTGAAGAAGCTTCCGCCGGGTCCGGTCAGATTGACCAGCAGATTGGGATTCAATACCCCCTGCGGTCCCACCGCCGGGGTACCGACTGCCGGGACGTTGCCGCCGACAAACGACGTTTGAGGATTTTCGGCTGAAAGCGCGACCTTGAAGTCCGGTCCGAAGTCCTGCCAGACGCGAATGCCGGGTTGTCGGGCCGCAAGGAAGCCAGGAACGGATTCGAAATCGATCACGCCAGGCGCATCGACAGCTCTGGGATCAATACCGACCCTGCTCGGAGCATTGAGCGACCACGACTGACCGGCCAAAAAATGCAGACCGAGATCGGTTCTGTAAATTTCGACGCTGGCCTGGCGCATTCGCGGGTTGAACGAATTGGTGGCGACGGAGTTCGCCGTCTGCGCGGCGCCCTCGAAATCGATTTCGCCATAACCGGCAAGATGCGTATTGGCGCCGGCGTCCGCCTCCGCCAAAAGGGAGAATCTGGTCTGACGTGCCGAGAAGCGCGCTTCCTGAGCGTTAAAATTCTTGGCCTGGCGGAATGGAATGAACGCGTAAACCGAGCCCGTGTCGGAGGCAAGGTTGCGGCTCCGGTAGATCCCGGCAAGATCGATCCAGCCGCCCGGCGTAAGCGTAACGCCCTTGTAACAAACCTTGCCCGCGGGACAGGGATCAAAAACCGATGGTGGCGCCTTATAGGTGCCGGGCGGCGTGGCAGCAGCCAGTTTTCCCCGCGCTTCAGCGCCCTTCTGGCTCTGCGCATCGAGGCGCTGCTCGAGCTTTCTCAGTTGCGCCTTGAGTAGACGGATCTCGGTCGCCGTACCATCATCGGCTCTGGCTGTTGGCTGGCTCGTTGCCAGCACAACGATCCAAGAAGAATCCCCTTTATCAACTTCACTTGAACCCCCTGCTCTGAGGGCGGCAAAAACTTTTTGCTTGCACGCCGCCTCTCACAACAGACTCACAGTCGCGTAATGAAATTCCCCCGCGGGTGAACATTTTTTAAATGGCTGCGACACGCAACAACAGCGATCAAAAAAGAGTCTCAGCCGGGGCATGACTGAGACACTTCTTGGAGGTTAAGCCAGTTGAAGGTCACCGGCGGATTTCAAAGTTCGTGAATCTATTGATGCGGGGCTCCTTCTTTCCTTCTGATGCAAAAGACTCACAAGTCTTTGCGGATATTCCCAAACGCGCCAGCTTTTGATTCCTTTAGGGCCGATCCAATCGTGCTCGGCCCCAGCGTGAGAATCCACTTTGGAAAGAACGTGTGCTCCGGACACAGATGGCCGCCCCAGCGACGCCAGCAAAAAGGGGCCCCAGCTTCGGGAGAAAAGCCGGGGCCAGGCGCAGCAAACATCGCAGAAAATCGGATCTGTATCGAAGAGCAGAGAAACGCTGCTCTGTGAAGCGTGCCAACTCAAGTTCGACAACACGATTGCTATCATCACAATGGAGACTTCCTGCGGGTGTGTTTTATTCCCACATTTTCTTCGCTGGCATGGACGACGCCATACCTGTCGTGTGACACTCGAGTTTATTTCCGGTCCATGCCGATCTATTCCATCGGCAAACGGTCAGATCGTCCGCACGATTGCCTGATCCAAGCGAGCCTGCAGGAATAAAGCGGTCCCCGATCCAGTCTGCTGAACGGAACCCCCAACTGGTGAAGGAATCCGGTCATGGTGCATGGAATGGATACCGATGCGATCAACCGTTACCACGTAAATCGATTTGCTCGAGTCATGGAGCGAGCCGGTCTCGCGATCATGGGCGCGCTATGCGGATTTTACGTTGCAGCGTTCGTAGCTAAAGCCGATATTGTTGAGGTCAATTCCCTTGGAGTTCTCTTCTCGGTGATCCTTTATGGTTCTGTTGGCTTCTATTTGGGCATCAACATTCCTCCGTCGCCTTCCAGCAGGTCCTACCGCACTGTTTCCGATGGTGCTTTGGTTCGGACGACCAGCCCCCTCGCCCTGGTAAGCGCCGCCGGCACATTTCTCGCCGCCATTGCGGCGCTGCTGTCGGTCTTTATGATCGTGGTTGACGAGATGCCGCCCGTCATTTGGATAATTGGGATCGGCTTCTGGTGGACGCTCGGCGTCTTGTTGCAACTCGCTGCCGGTACGTTGGCACGCCTTGCACGATTTACCGGCGTCACTGGCTAAATTTCGCAGGACAACGCGAAGTCGGATCAAGAGGGTACAGCTCGGTCTGCTGACGGTTTTTCGGATTACGCCGTGGCAACACGGACGGCTTGGTCACTTTTGCCAGGGCCACTACGAATCCCACTTATCACCCAAGATTATCGGCCTCTGGACGAAGCTCACGGCTTCTCTGTTCCGTCCATGCTTTTCGTGCCATTTCGGGCCGGGACCGCGCATATAGTGGGCTTCAGGCCGGTATTGCCGGACCGATCCGCCCCAGAAGGCGGTCTGAAGATTCAAAGCGACCGTGCGTAATCTTGCCCGCACCGAATGAAGAGAGGCTTCGGAAAACGAATGCACACTCACAAGAGTCTCCTATATCTTGGGCCTGGTCACCACCACGGCGTGAACTTGTGAATTCCGCCGGCCTCGCCAGACCCCCAGCAATGGGTCCGAACAGCGTCCGCATCCATCAGGGAGGACCGGCCCAGCGGTCGATTTATTCCCGCTCGCTGGTCATCATACCGTTCCGCCAAATGGCCGTTGCCTGGTGCGGCCGGACCGCCGCACGAATTCTCTTTCTAACTGCGCGGAACGATGGAGACGCTGCTTCGCCTGGCGGAAAACAACTCATCGAAACGCACTGAATATCCGACGCCCACAATGTAGCTGGGCGCGTTGTGGTTCAGCCCCACGGCCACGTGAAAGTCCACCTGTTGAGTCGGAGTAAGGTGATACAAGCCGCCCGAATTCAGCAGTTGGGCAGGACTCCCATTCGCCGGATAATCGCCTACGTATTCCACGAACAAGCTCGCCCTCTCGGTCACCTTCTTTTCGATCACAAAGGTGGCTTCCGTGATTAGCTTGCTGGTTGGCTCCGCGGGACGAATGAACTCGGTGAACATTCCACTCAATCCCCATCCGCCGTGCAATTCCAGCGACCACGGAAATTGCACATAGGGCTGCGCGCCGCGTCCGGCTATGCCGGCTGATCCGGTCGGCAATGCCACACCAACCACCGCGGAGAGATCGACTTTTCCCGGGATTGGACTGATCTGCCATTTTAGCGCCGGCGCGACATCGGAAAATCCGGACCCTTCGGGACCGCGAACATTTGCAAAGTACGTTGGCACGTCGACGAGAAGCTCGAGACAGTTTGCAATGCCTGTGCGCAGACGAGTATTTGTTCCGTCCACGACTCGACTGCCATCTCGCGCGCTGAAATTGACGCCGTTTTCGATCTGCAGGCTGCCCGCAGGCACAACAAGACTGGAATTGGTGACGTCAGGCCGATCGGTGCTGATCTGCTCCCTGGTGGTCGGACAACTTTCGGCCTTGGCGGTGACTGTGCCTTGATAGACAATCAGCGTCAGCAAGGCTATCGCGAGCTTCGCAGCGCTGATGGGTCCGCGATCAAGCGGAAGTAACGTCCGCACAATAATCGCTTCCGATCTCTCCTTTTGCATTCATTCTCTCGCAGCCAATCGCGAGATGATACCTCGCGGATTAAATCATCAAACCGCCGGGAACGCGGAAAAGGCGGCCGGGATGACCGCCCCCTCCATCCATCAATCCGGTCTCAGAACTGGAAGCGCAAGCCGACGGTTGGATCGATCGAGGATCGCTGCAAGATGCGGCTCAACCCTCCGCGAATCCATCGTGATCGCGGAACCCTGGATGATAACCTCCGATAGCAAGACTCACATTCGAAGTCTCGAAATTCCCGATTGGGAAAATATTTTTTTGATTTCAGTTCGCGAAAGCGAGACGACAGCAGATAAAGCTCGAAAAAGCGGCGTTGCTCCGAACCCGTTGATTAACAGGATAGCCCCGCAGCGCCGTTACCGGATCACCGCTTCGAAGCGCGGGCACGCAGGTCGGCGATGGTCGCCCGCGTCGAAATCTGCTCAGGGTCTGTGCGGAGTTCGATCAGTGCGGCCCGGCCCGCGGCGAGGGCGCGATCCAACGCAGGGGCAAACTCCTCGCTGCGCACAACTCGCTCGGCGTGCGCGCCCATCGACTGCGCCATGGCGACGAAGTCGGGATTGACGAGATCGGTGCCGACTACGCGCAAGGGATGCTCGCGCTCCTGATGCATCCTGATGGTGCCGTACATGTTGTTGTTGAACAGCAGGATGACCGGCTTGCCGCCGTGTTGCACGGCGGTCGAGATTTCCTGTCCGCTCATCATGAAGCCGCCGTCACCGACACAGCCGATCACCATGCGGTCCGGATGGATCAGGGATGCGGCAACCGCCGCCGGCACGGAATAGCCCATGGCGCCATTGGTCGGTCCGATCTGCCGGCCCGGCCGCGCATAGCTCAAATAGCGTTGCGGCCAGCCGGTGTGATTGCCAGCATCCAGCGTAACGATGGCGTCCTCGGGCAGCCGCTCGCGCATATGAATCATCGCCGCGGCAATATCGAGCGCCATCGCGCCGCCGGGGGCCTTGATGGCTTCGACGTAGTCGGCGCGCGCCGACGCAAGCCACGCGCTCCATTGCTCGCGAGCGAACCATCGGCAATCGCCGAGACCTTCCAGAAAATTGTCGGAAGACGCCTGGATTGAAAGTTCGGGCGTGAAGACCTTTCCGAGTTCATCCGCGTCGGCATGGATGTGTATCAGCTTCTGACGCGTCACCGGCGCGTCGAGAATGGTGTAGCCCTGGGTGGTCATTTCGCCGAGCCGCGCTCCGACCACAAACAGCAGATCGGCATCCTTGAAGCGCTGTACCAGGGCGGGCGGGCCGGAAGTGCCGAGATCGCCGGCAAAATTCGGGGATCGGTTGTCGAAAATATCCTGGCGCCGGAACGAGGTCGCCACCGGAAGGCCGTTGGACTCGGCGAAAGTCCGCAACCGGTCGCAGGCGCGGTCACTCCAGCCTGGGCCGCCGACCAGCATCATCGGCCTTTTCGCGTCGCTCAGCAGCTCGCGGATCCGCGTCAATACCTCCGGCGCCAGGTCCGGCTGAACCGGCCGATAGCGAAGGGCGTCGCTGGCCTGCGCCACCTCGGTCAGCATGTCTTCCGGTAGTGCCAGCACCACCGGACCGGGGCGACCCGAGGTCGCGATATGGAAGGCGCGCGCGATGTATTCGGGAATCCGGGCAGTGATATCGATCTGCGTCGCCCATTTGGCGACCGGACCGAACATCTGCCGGTAGTCGATTTCCTGGAATGCCTCGCGGTCCATCATGTCGCGACCGACCTGGCCGATCAGCAGGATCATCGGAGTTGAATCCTGGAACGCGGTATGGACGCCGACGGCGGCATGGCAGGCGCCGGGACCTCGCGTCACCAGGCAGATGCCCGGCTTGCCGGTGAGCTTACCGTAAGCCTCTGCCATATTGGCGGCTCCCGCCTCGTGACGGGCATTGACCAGCTTGATGCGGTCGCGGGCATCGAACAACGCGTCGAGCACTTCCAGATAACTCTCGCCCGGCACGCAAAACGCCATGTCCGAGCCATGAATGAGTAATTGGTCGACCAGCAATTGTCCGCCGGTACGGGTATTGGAAATCGGGATATTCATGCGTCTCTCTGATCGCGTGCGAGGGAGCGGGTCAGGCCGGCAGACCCGTGAGTTCGAGGCTAAGCGCACGCAATCGTTTGCGGGCGGTCTCGTCATAGGCCTGTGGATTGGCTTGCGATGGCTGCATGCCGTTGAAGAATAGTCCGCTCTTGGCCGCAACATCGTCGCCGGCCGCAAGATGCAGGATAGCGTCGCCGCCCTGCTCTACCGTGCTGATCGGTGTGATGCCGCCTTCGCGCACCATCGTGGTGTTCATATAGGTCGCCGGATGCAGCGCATTGACCGTCACGCCTGAGCCCTCGAGTTCACGCGCAAGATCGATCGTGAACATGATCTGCGCGAGCTTGCTCTGCGCGTAGGCGCGCGTCCCGCTGTAGCCTTTGGTCAGCATCACATCGTCGAAATCGAGCGGATGTTGGCCGAGGGAAGCGACATTCACGATCCGCGACGGCGCGCTTGCCCTTAACAAGGGAAGCAGCAGGTGCGCGAGCAGGAATCCGGAAAGATAATTCACGGCAAACCGCAATTCGTGCCCGTCCGCGCTGGTCCGCCGCTCGGACCCCTGCGTCCGCGATCCGATCCCGGCATTGCTGATGAAAACGTCGAGCCGCTTGTGTTCGGCGAGCACCGCTTCCGCGAGCTGCCGCGCGCCGGCAAGCGACGACAAATCGGCCTGATAGAAGATCGGCTCGCCGTGCCCGTGGCCGCGTATCTCATCGGCAAGCGTTTTGGCCCGTTCCTTGTCGCGGCCATGGATCAGGACTTTTGCGCCGGCGGAGGCGAGTTTGGCGGCGACATAGCGGCCGACCCCATCGGTCGAACCCGTGACCAACACCGTCTTGCCGTCCATTTTCATGCCGAAAGACCTTCCGTCCCCGTGCCGGCAAAAATTGCCAGCAGCGCAACCAGAAGTCTTCTCATTACTTCCCCCTGTATCGATGCGCCCATCTCGCCATCAGTGAATTTCGGCCGAGCGGGCCAGCGCCTCTTTCAGCTTCTCGAGCGTGAATGACGGGCTGCGGGCGATTTCAAGAATTGGCGTCTCGCGGCGGCCGCACAGTTCGGCCGCGTCGGGTAGTTTCGCCGCGATATCGATCGGAATCACGATGGCGCCGTGGCAGTCGGCGTGAATGAGATCATCGGAACGCACCGTCATTCCGGCGACGCGAACCTGGCCGCCAAAACTTTCGGCATGGACCCAGGCGTGAGACGGTCCAATCGAGCCTGCAAGGGCCTGGAATCCAGGCGCCCATTGCGGGATATCACGGATCGATCCGTCGGTGACAACCCCGAGACAGCCCAGCGCCTTATGGACCGAACTCTGAACTTCGCCCCAGAACGCTCCATATCCCGCGTCGGGGCCGTCGAGATCCTGAATCACGGAGATGCGCGGACCGTGGCCGGTACCGACATATTCATAATAGGCGGTCCGCCGTTTCTGCTGTTCGGCGGCCGGAAGGCTGGAAGCGACGACCGAGCGGATCGTCACCGTTCGCGCATAGCCGACGATCGGCGGCAGGTTGGGGAACGGACAGACCAGCGGCTTGGTGGTGTAGCCGATCAAGCGGCGTGCCGGCGCGACGATTTCCATCGCATTGCAGATCGTCGGGGTGTCATAGCGCGCCAATGCTTCAAGCACGGAAGCGGGCAGCGGCGCGGATGCGGATTGCGTCACGGCGTTCTCTCCTGTTTTTTGCCGGCCATTTTTTGAAAGCCGTGTATCGGTCAGCCCATATACCTGACCGGAGCACGATCAGCAAAAGCGGAAATCCGGTTTTGCCGGCCAAACGTCTTCGTTTGTCCCGAGATCGCGCTCCAAATTATTGAAATAGATGCAATGGCCCCCGCCGGTCGGGCAAGCCGCTCAGTTCAGCCGAGCCGGCCGATCGCCCTGACCCGGTTCGGAGACCGGCGGTGCAAACGGCGGCGCTGGATTTGCCGGGGCAACATCGGTCGGCGCTACGGCCTGGGCGGCGGCGCGTTCCTGATCGCGATAAGACTTCCATCCGAGCGGCAAGCTCAGCAGATACAGCACGGTGCATGCCGAAAGAATGTGCCAGGGATAGCCGATCAGGAGCGCGATGAAGAAAATCACGGAAACGAACACCGGCAGCACCATTTCCGGCGGCACGCGCATGCGCACGGTCTTGCCCGAAAACACCGGCAGGCGCGAGACCATCAGGAACGCAATCAAGAGCGTATAGAGTGCGGTCAGCACGGCCGGGGGTCGCGGCAGACCCAGGAATGCAAGGTAGATCGGGAGCAGCACGGTGATCGCGCCGGCGGGTGCGGGAACGCCGGTGAAGTAATTCGCCGCAAACGCAGGCTTGTTCGGGTCGTCCATGGTGGCGTTGAAACGTGCGAGCCGCAGGCCGCCGCTGATCGCGAACACCATCGCGGCGATCCAGCCGCCATTGTGCAGCTCGTGCAGCTGCCAGAAGTACAGGATCAGACCCGGCGCAACGCCGAAATTGACGAAATCCGCGAGGCTGTCGAGTTCCGCGCCGAATTTCGACTGGCCCTTGATCATGCGCGCGACACGGCCGTCGAGCCCATCGAGCACGGCTGCGAACACGATCGCCGCCACCGCCAATTCCATCCGCCCTTCCGTGGACAGGCGGATCGCCGTCAATCCCGCGCAGATCGCGAGCAAGGTGATGACGTTGGGCACCAGCATCCGCACCGGGATCGGGCGAAACCGGCGGCGGCGCATCTCAGGCGACTTGGGATCGACAGGTATCTGCATGGCTGGTCTATATATAGCAAGCGCGGGCCGGCTCCGCCATTGCGGCGGCCGGCCGGCCGGACCAGTGGCTGCAATGGTTAATCGGCGCGGTAGGTTCGGCCGTTATCGCCGAGCCTGAAATCGGCCAGAATGGTCTCCCCGGCCACCGCGGTCTGGCCTTCGGCGACCAGCGGTTTGGTTCCTTCGGGCAGGTATATGTCGAGACGCGATCCGAAACGGATCAACCCGAACCGCTCGCCGGCGCCGATCGACTGCCCTTCGCGAACGAACGACACGATCCGCCGCGCTATCAGGCCTGCGATCTGGATCACGCCGATGCGTCCGTTCGGGGTCGAGATGACCAGCGAATTGCGCTCATTGTCCTCGCTCGCCTTGTCAAGCTCGGCATTGATAAAGGTGCCCGGCCGATACGCGATCCGATCGATCCGCCCCGTCACCGGACTGCGGTTCACGTGGCAGTTGAACACGCTCATGAAGATCGAGACCCGCGGCAGCGGCTTGTCGCCGAGACCGAGTTCGGCCGGCGGCAATACCTGGGTCACCATCGAGATGCGGCCGTCAGCCGGCGCCACCACGATGCCCTCGCGCACCGGTGTCACCCGCACCGGATCGCGGAAGAAAAGCGCGCACCAGATCGTCAGCAATGTGCCGATCCAGCCAAGCGGCGTCCAGATCCAGAACAGGATCAGGCTCGCAAGCGCAAAGCCGCCGATAAACGGATAGCCCTCGGGGTGAACCGGCGGAATTTGCGCGCGGATGGAATTAGCGATGGACATCGATATCACTGTCATTTGTTCCCTCCCCCTTGTGGGGGAGGGAATTATACTTCAGTCATTCCGCAGCGGCCGGGGTCACTAGCGTATCGTCGACCGGCGGCGGCGCCCGGTTTGGCGCTTCGTTGTCGTCGGCAATCAGCGCCAGCTTCTCCCGCGCCTCCTGGGCCTCGCGCTGCCGGTTCCACATACTGGCATAAAGTCCGCCGCTTGCCAAAAGCTGGGAGTGGGTGCCGCGCTCGGCGATACGGCCCTGATCCAGCACGATGATTTCGTCGGCGCCGACGATGGTGGACAGCCGATGCGCGATCACCAGCGAGGTGCGGTTGCGCGACACCCGCTCCAGCGCATCCTGAATTTCCTGCTCGGTATGGCTGTCGAGGGCCGAGGTCGCCTCGTCGAGCACCAGGATCGGCGGCGCCTTGAGAACGGTGCGCGCGATCGCGACGCGCTGCTTCTCGCCCCCGGATAATTTCAGGCCGCGCTCGCCGACCTGGGTTTCATACCCCTTCGGCGACATCTTGATGAAGCCGTCGATTTGCGCCAGTTGCGCCGCCTGTTCCACTTCGGCGTCGCTGGCGTCCCAGCGGCCATAGCGAATGTTGTAACGGATGGTGTCATTGAACAACACCGTGTCCTGCGGCACCATGCCGATCGATTCCCGCAGCGACGACTGCGTGACGTTTCGGATGTCCTGGCCATCGATCAGGATCTTGCCGCTCGAGACGTCATAGAGGCGGAACAGCAGGCGCGAGATGGTCGACTTGCCGGCGCCGGACGGTCCGACGATCGCGACCGTCTTGCCGGCCGGCACCTCGAAGCTGAGACCCTTGAGGATCGCACGCTCGGGATCGTACGAAAATCGCACGTCGTCGAAACGCAGATTGCCTGAGGTCACGATCAACGGCCTGGCGCCGGGAACATCCTTGATCTCCGGATTCCGCGACAGCACGCCAAACATCTTTTCGATGTCGATGACCGCCTGTTTGATCTCGCGATAGACCATGCCCATGAAATTCAGCGGCTGGTAGAGCTGGATCATCATGGCGTTGACCATGACGAAATCGCCGACCGTATTTTTCCCGCTGCGGACGCCGATCGCGCACATCAGCATTGTCGCGGTCAAGCCGGCGGTGAAAATGACCGCCTGCCCGGCATTGAGAACCGCAAGCGAGGTATAGGTTTTCACGCTGGCGCGTTCGTAGCGCTCCATCGAATGGTCGTAGCGCGTGGCTTCGCGCTCCTCGGCGCTGAAATACTTGACCGTCTCGTAATTCAGCAGCGAATCGATCGCCTTGGTGTTCGCCTCGGTGTCGGAGTCGTTCATCCTGCGGCGAATCTCGATCCGCCATTCGGTCGCGATATAGGTGTAATACATGTAAATCACGACCGTGATCATGGTGACGAGCACGTAGCGCCAGTCGAACTGCCACAGCAGCACGGCCATCAGCAGCGAAACCTCGACGATGGTCGGGATCAGTTGCAGGATCACCATCCGCACGATGACCTCGATGCCGAGCCGGCCGCGCTCCAGCACGCGCGTCAATCCTCCGGTCTTGCGCTCCAGATGAAAGCGCAGCGACAGCTCATGCATGTGCACGAAGGTGCGATAGGCGAGCTTGCGCACCGCGTGCATTGCCACGCGAGCGAAGATTCCGTCGCGCCATTGGGTCAGCACCGCCATCAGCACGCGCACGGCGCCGTAGCTCAAGGTCATGAGCAGGGGCGAGGCGATCAGCCACATCGTCCAGTTCGATGACTGCACGGGAGCGGTGTCCGCGCCGGTCAGGGCGTCGATCGCCCATTTGAACGTGAACGGCACACACAGCGTCGCCAGCTTGGCGGCCAGCAGCAGCACCATCGACCAGACCACGCGCATCTTGAGATCGACGCGATCGCTGGGCCAGATGTACGGCCACAGATGCAGCAGCGTCCCGATCAGGGTCGCCTGTTCGATGGATTTGTTGGAAGGAGGCAGCGCTTCGCCGGCGCTCCGGGACGAATCAGTGTGAGCCATCAATCAAGAGCCTGGAGCAAAACGGCGGACCGATTCGCTGCCGCGCGTGTTTTTTCTGTCTATCCGCATTCTGCCCGTCATATAGAGTGTTTCGACGCCGAACGCACCCTCGCGGGAGGCGATTCTTTCGCGATTTACCTGCGTTTGAGGATGGATTCCGTGGCATCAGCGAAGCCGCTAGGCTTGACGATTTTACGTTGCAGTGCCACATGGCCGATATGAACAAGATCAAAACCGTCTGTGTCTATTGCGGCTCCGGCCCCGGCACAAATCCCCGCTTTATCGAAGCTGCCGTTGCATTAGGAAAGGCTCTCGCCGATAGCGCTATCCGCCTCGTCTATGGCGGTGGCTCGATCGGGCTGATGGGCGCCCTCGCCACCTCTGTCCTCGATCACGGCGGAGCTGTGACGGGCATCATACCCGACTTTCTCACCTCCCGCGAGAACGCCCTGTCGCGCGTGCAGGAAATGATCGTCACCCCCGACATGCACGAACGCAAGCGGCTGATGTTCGAGCGTTCCGACGCGTTCGTCGCGCTGCCGGGCGGTATCGGCACCCTGGAGGAACTGGTGGAACAGCTGACGTGGCAGCAGCTCGGTCGCCATTCCAAGCCGATCCTGATCGCAAACATCGACGGCTTTTGGGAACCACTGCTGGCATTGCTCACCCACATGCGCGCGACGCAGTTCATTCGACCCGCTCTGCCGATCGATCTTCTGAAAGCCGACCGGGTTGACGATATCCTGCCGCGGCTGCGCGCCGCCGCGGCCCGGACGCCTGAAGGCACCGAGGAACTGGCGACGGAAGTGGCTCGCCGGCTTTAGCGGTTGGAGCTGTCCTGCACTTCACTCAGTCGGAAACGTCACCGCCTCGATCCGATTGCCGTCGGGATCGATGACGAACGCCGCGTAATAACGCACGCGGTCGTGCGGGCGCAGACCGGGCGCGCCGTCGGAGCGGCCTCCGGCATTCAGCGCCGCCGCGTGGAACGTGTCGACGTCGGCAGTTGATTTGGCCCGAAGACAGATATGGATGCCGCTTTCCGGCGCGACCGGCGCCATCGTAGCGCGCAGGTTGATCCAGAACTCCGGATAGCTCTTGCCGAAACCGATCGTCGCCGGACGCGTGACCAGGCGTGACAGACCGAGCGGCGCGAGTGTTGCGTCATAAAAGCGCGCGGCGCGTTCGAGATCGCTGACGCCGACGGAAACATGGTCGATCATGGATGGTGCCCGTGGTCTTGGCCGTCATTGCGAGGAGCCAACGGGTCGCGCGAACGCGCGCCCGATGACAGGTTCCGCGAAGAAGCGATCCATGACCCCGCCTCGGTTGGATGGATTGCTTCGCTTCGCTCGCAATGACGGCTAATCCTATCCGCTACCTTAAACGCATCACGCCGGCGCGCCTGACTTCACCAGCTTGTAGATCACCGAATCCATCAGCGCCTGGAACGAGGCGTCGATGATATTGGGCGACACGCCGATCGTGGTCCAGCGTTCGCCCTCCTCGTCCTCGCTCTCGATCAGCACCCGCGTCACCGCCTCAGTGCCGCCATTGAGGATACGCACGCGGTAATCGATCAGCTTCAGGCCTTCGATGTACTTCTGGTATTTGCCGAGATCCTTGCGCAGCGCGACGTCGAGCGCATTGACGGGGCCGTTGCCCTCGGCCGCCGAGATCAGCCGCTCGCCGGCAACATCGACCTTCACCACCGCCATCGCCACCGTGACGCGCTGGCCGTTGGCATTGTAGCGCTGCTCGACATTGACATCGAACTGCTCGACCCGGAAATATTCCGGCACCCGGCCAAGCGTCCGCCGCGCCAGCAGGTCGAACGAGGCGTTGGCGGATTCATAAGCGTAGCCGGCGGCCTCGCGCTCCTTCAATTCCTCGACCAGGCGTACCAGCCTCGGGTCGTTCTTGTCGTAGGGAATGCCGGCCCGATCCAGTTCGGCGATGACGTTGGAACGGCCGGCCTGATCGGATACCAGCACCTTGCGATGATTTCCGACCGCCTCCGGCGACACATGCTCGTAGGTCTGCGGATCCTTGAGCACGGCGGACGCATGAATCCCGGTCTTGGTGACGAACGCGCTTTCGCCGACGTAAGGCGCATGCCGGTTCGGCGCGCGGTTGAGCATATCGTCGAGCGTCCGCGAAACCTTCATCAAGGTCGCCATCTTGTCCGGCGAGACGCCGATATCGAAGCAGTCGGAAAATTCGCTCTTGAGCCGCAGCGTCGGAATCAGCGAACACAGATTGGCATTGCCGCAGCGTTCGCCAAGCCCGTTCAACGTGCCCTGGATTTGCCGGGCGCCGGCGCGCACCGCGGCCAGCGAATTGGCGACCGCCTGATCGGTATCGTTATGGGCGTGGATGCCGACGTGATCGCCGGGAATATGTTTTATCACCTCACCGACGATGGTCTCGACCTCATGCGGCATGGTGCCGCCATTGGTGTCGCACAGCACCACCCAGCGCGCGCCGGAATCGAAAGCCGCCCTGGCGCAGGCCAGCGCGAATTCCGGATTTTCCTTGTAACCGTCGAAAAAATGCTCGCAGTCGAGCATGACTTCGCGGCCGGCAGCTTTCGCAGCCTTCACGCTGTCGCGGATCGAGGCCAGATTTTCCTCGTTGGTGGTCTCGAGCGCAACTCGCACCTGATAGGCCGATGATTTCGCGACAAAACAGATCGCGTCGGCCTTGGCTTCCAGCAGCGCCGCCAGACCCGGATCGTTCGAGGCCGAACGGCCGGGACGCCGCGTCATGCCGAACGCGGTGAAGCTGGCGTGATCGAGCTTCGGCTTGGTTGCAAAGAATTCGGTATCGGTCGGGTTGGCGCCGGGATAGCCGCCCTCGACATAGTCGATGCCGAGTTCGTCGAGCATCCCGGCGATCAGCTGCTTGTCATGCAGCGTGAAATCGACCCCGTTGGTCTGCGCCCCGTCGCGCAGCGTGGTGTCGAACAGATAGAGGCGTTCGCGGTTCATTTGGAAACTCCCGGCGCCGCACCGTCCGCCAGCGTCTTCTGCATCGTGGTGTTGGCGAGCCATTCGCCATTGACCGTCACGGTGTTGCGCTGCTTGGCGACGTAGCCGCGCTTTGCGAAAAATTCCTGCGCGTTGTCGCTGGCATCGACCGTGAGGCTCTTGGCGCCGCGGCCGCCGGCGAGTTTTTCCAGCGCCTCGACCAGCATCGACGCCACGCCCTGCCCGGCCGCGCCCGGGTGCACATAGAGCATGTCGATCTGATCGGCGCCCTTCAGCGCGGCAAAACCGACAGGCGACTTCTGCAGCGTCGCGACCAGCGTGAGTTCACCCGCAAGACGCTTGCCGAATTGCTCTTCGTCATCGGCGGCGCTGGCCCACGCCTGCTGCTGCGCTTCGCTGTAGTCGTCGCCGGTCAATTCCTCGATGCTGGCGGCGAAGATCGCCGCCAGCACGGGCGTATCCTCCGCCAGAAACGGCCGCAAGGCAGGTTTGGGCAGCGCCTGTCCCATCACGCCCACCAGGCTCCGATCACTTTCAGCGCAAGCACCAACGCGCCCGCGATCAACAACCATTTGATCGCGATGTAATAGCGCCAGTGTTTTGGAAAAGGCGTGTCGGGCTTGGTCATCGCGCAATCTCCCATGTGGTGCCTTCTTTGGAATCCTTGATGACGACGCCCATCGCCGCGAGTTCATCGCGGATGCGATCGGATTCCTTGAAATCTTTTCGAGCGCGCGCAGCGGTGCGATCCGAAATCAAACCATCGATTTGCTTCGGGTCGACGCCACTCGCTTGCTGTTTTCGGCCTTTCCATTCCGCCACACTCTCGGACAGGAAGCCGAGAAACCGCAAGGAACCAGCAAACTCGCTGCGATCCCGTTCATTTCCGGAAGCCGCGCTATTCCGCAACCCGTGCAACGCGGCGATCATCTGCGGCGTGTTCAGATCGTCTGACAGCGCCTGGATAACGGCCTCGGAAGGCCGCTCGCCTTTGAGATCCGCAGCGATCCAATACCAGTCGTCGAGCGTCTTGGCGCTTTCCTCCAATCCCTTCAACGTCCAGTCCATCGGCGAGCGATAATGCGCCTTCAACATATTCAGGCGCAGCACTTCGCCCGGCCAATCGGCCAGCAAGTCCCTGATCGTGACAAAGTTGCCGAGGGACTTCGACATCTTCGTATCTTCGATCTGCAGGAATTCATTGTGCATCCAATAATTCGCCATGGCAGGCGTGCCATGCGCGCAGCGCGACTGCGCAAGCTCGTTCTCGTGATGCGGAAAGATCAGGTCGATGCCGCCGCCATGAATATCGAAGACGTCGCCGAGATAAGCGGCGCTCATCGCCGAGCATTCGATGTGCCAGCCCGGGCGTCCCCTGCCCCACGGGCTTTCCCATCCCGGCTCGTCGCCGGACGATTGCTTCCACAGCACGAAGTCGAGCGGACTTTTCTTGTGCGCATCGACGGCAACGCGCGCCCCGGGCCGCTGCTCGTCGAGCTTGCGGCCTGACAGCGCGCCATAGTCGGGCATCGACGCGGTATCGAACAAAACTTCGCCGCCGGCTTCATAGGCATGGCCGCGCGCGATCAATTGCTTGATCAGCGTCACCATGTCCGCCTTGCCGTCGGCGCGCGGCAGCACGAAATCGGTCGCGCGCGGTTCGAACGTTGGCGGCAAAGAGCCCAGCGCCGCGACATCAGCGTGGAACTGGTTGGCTGTCTTCTCGGTGACCTTGCGGATCGCCTCGTTCAGCGGCAGGCCAGGGAAATCCCGCGCGGCGCGGTCGTTGATCTTGTCGTCGACGTCGGTGATGTTGCGGACATAGGTGACGTGATCGGCGCCGTAGAGGTGCCGCAGCAGCCGGAACAGCACGTCGAACACGATGACCGGGCGCGCGTTGCCGATATGGGCGAAGTCATAGACCGTCGGCCCGCAGACATACATGCGCACGTTGTCGGGATCGAGCGGCACGAAGGGCCGCTTTTCCCGGGTCAAGGTATCGTAGAGGCGTAAATCCATGGATATCCCGTCCCTTGCGGCCGGGCGTCCAGTGATCTCGTGTGAGAAAAGACGGCCTCAGCCAGCGAATCGCTAGCTCATAATCTCGCGGCAAATGCCACAAATGGTGAGGAACCCGTTCATGCCCGATACCATGGGCCACCCCGGGGGATGGCGTCAAGTGCCCTCAAAAAGCCGGTTTGGGGCCTGAAACGGCCCGGGCCGCCATGGTTAATCATTATTAACGTTTTGGGTTTATCGGATGAGGGCGGTCCTCTCATTCATCGGTGCATCATGCGATCCATGTCGGCGTTTTTGGCCTGTGCGCTCCTGCTCGCCGCATCGGCCGCATCGGCCGACAGCCGCGTTTTCATCATCGCCAACCAGGCCGATGGTTATGGTATCGATCAGTGCCTCGCCAAGGGCGAGAGATGCGGCGCGCACGCCGCCCGTTCCTATTGCCAGTCACGGGATTTCGCCCAGGCCTCGTCCTACCGGCGCGTCGACCCCGGTGAAATAACCGGGTCGGTTCCCAAGACAACCGACAATTCCTGCAATCATGCCGGTTGCAACGAATACGTCGCCATTACCTGCCAGCGCTAAAGCCATCGGGCGCGGCAAGATCGAAGGCCCTCGCGCCACACCGGCGCCCCGGAAACGACGTGACGCTGCCCCGAGAAGCGGCTAAGGGAAGCCGCGTTGGCCGCGCCTCCCGGCTTTCACAGCCTTGCGCGGAATCGTTCGAATGGCCGGATATGCCTGAAACGCTGATTACCCCCTTCTCCCGATGGATCCTGGCCTGCGCCGCGCTCGTTGCCGTAAGCGCGCTGAGCGTTGACGCCTTTGCACAAATGAACCCGGCGGCGCCGCCGCCGCAGGGAGCGCCGGTCAATCCGATGTGCCCGCGGCTGGAAGCGCAACTGGCGACCATCGATCGCGGTGGCGGCAGCGGGGACCCGGCGAAGGACGAGCAAATCCGCCGCTACCAGGACGCCGCCACCAAGCAGCAGGCCGAACTCGATCGCGTCACCTCGCAGGCCAAGCGCATGGGTTGCGACAGTTCCGGATTTTTCTCGCTGTTCTCTGGCCAATCGGCGCAATGCGGCCCGGTCAACAACCAGATTCAGCAGATGCGGGCCAATCTCGAGCAGATCACGACCAGCCTGGAGCGGCTGCGCGGCGGCTTCGGCGCCGACCGCGACAATCAGCGCCGCTCGGTTCTATTGGCGCTCGCCCAGAATAATTGCGGGCCGCAATACGCCAACGCGGTGCGCGGCCCGGGCAATTTCCTGGAAAATCTGTTCGGCAACAACAATAACAATCCAGGCCCGCCGCCCGGCGCCGATCTGGGCCCGCAATCCGGCACCTTCCGCACCGTCTGCGTCCGCAGCTGCGATGGCGGATATTTTCCGATCTCGTTCGCCACCGTGCCCGCCCGCTTCCCCGATGACGAAAGGACCTGCAAGAATCTCTGCCCGGCCGCAGAAGCTACCCTCTTCACCTATCGCAACCCCGGCGAAGACATAAACCAGGCGGTGTCGATCAACGGCCAGCCCTATTCGTCGTCCCCGAATGCGTTTCGCTACCGTCAGGAGTTCAATCCATCCTGTTCGTGCAAGGCGGCCGGACAGACATGGTCCGACGCCCTGAAGAGCATCGACGACAAAGCCGCCGCCGAACAGCAGGGCGACATCATCGTCACCGAAGAGAGCGCAAAGAAGATGTCGCGGCCGCCGCCGAAAGCCGCTCCGGCCGCTGCGACGAAGAAGGGTGCTGCGCCCGCGGGCACGACGGCCAGCGCGCCGGCGCCGGACGCTCCGGCAGCCGCGGCGCCTCCAACCGACCCCGCATCGGAAAACAAGCCGATCCGCTCGGTGGGTCCGACGTTTATTCCGCCGCGTTAGCCCTTACTGTTGTCCCTGCCAAAGCATTGCCAAAGCAGGGACCCATACGCAGCGGCTTCTCTGAGGGCACGATGGCGGACGCCTTCTTTCGATAATTGACGCCAGTGGTTATGGGCCCCTGCTTTCGCAGCGACGACAGCTGAGCTGTGATTCTACTCGTCAAATGCTTCCGCCGATCCGCGGGCCGCGCGCGATATCAGCTTCTCGTCCGGTTCCGGTCAGCGGTTTGCCCGAGATCGCGAAACTTGTTGGTGATGGGGTAGCGGCGGTCGCGCCCGAAATTCCGCTGCGTCACCTTGACGCCAGGCGCGGCCTGCCGCCGCTTGTATTCGGCGATGTTGAGCAGGCGATCGATCCGCGCCACCACCTCGCGGTCGAACCCGGCAGCGATGATCGACGCCAGCGGCTCCTCCCGCTCCACCAGCCGCTCCAGGATCGCATCGAGCATCTCGTAGGGCGGCAATGAATCCTGGTCGGTCTGGTTTTCGCGCAGCTCCGCGGTCGGCGGCCGCGTGATGATGTTTACCGGAATGACTTCGCCCGATGGCCCGAGCGCGCCGTCCGGCTTCCATGAATTGCGCAAGCTCGAGAGCCGGAACACTTCGGTCTTGTAGATATCCTTGATCGGATTGAAGCCGCCGTTCATGTCGCCATAGAGCGTGGCGTAGCCGACCGACATTTCCGACTTGTTGCCGGTGGTGACCACCATTGCGCCTGACTTGTTGGAGATCGCCATCAACAGCGTGCCGCGCGCGCGCGCCTGCAAATTCTCTTCGGTGATATCGCGCGGCAGGCCCGCAAACGTGCCCGACAGGATCTCCTCAAAGCCGTTCACCGCCGGCGCGATCGGCAGCACCTCATAGCGGATGCCGAGTCGGCTCGCGAGCTTTGCCGCATCGTCGAGCGAGACCTGCGCGGTGAAACGGAACGGCAGCATCACGCCGCGGACACGCGCCGCGCCCAGCGCATCGACCGCGATCGCCGCGCACAGCGCGGAATCGATGCCGCCGGATATGCCCAGCAGCACGCCGGGAAATCCGGTTTTATTGACGTAATCGCGCAACCCCAGCACGCACGCCGCGTAGTCGCCCTTGTCGCCCTCGACCACCGGCGCAATCGGCCCCTTGCAGCGCCAGCCGGTTTCAGTTTTGCTCCAGCGCAACGTCGTGATGTTTTCCTGGAACGCCGGCAATTGCGCCGCTACCGAAAGATCGGCATTCAATACAAACGACGCGCCGTCGAAGACAAGCTCGTCCTGTCCGCCGACCTGATTGAGATAAACCAGCGGCAGCCCGCTTTCGGTGACGCGCGCCACCGCGATCGACAGCCGCAAATCGTTCTTGTCGCGCGCGTAAGGCGAGCCGTTCGGCACCACCAGAATTTCCGCGCCGGTCTCCGCGAGACACTCGACGACGTTTTCGTAGTCCTCGGACTCCTCGAGCCAGATGTCCTCGCAAATCGGCACCCCGATCCGGATGCCGCGGATGGTCACCGGGCCGGCGGCAGGCCCGCGCGCGAACAGGCGCTTTTCATCGAACACGCCATAATTCGGCAGGTTGGCCTTGAAACGAATGGCGGCGATGCGCCCTTCGTCCAGCAAGGCGCAGGCATTGTAGAGTTTGCCGTCCTCGACCCAGGGACTGCCGATCAGGACAGCCGGGCCGCCGTCGGCGGTGTCGCGCGCAAGACCCTCGACGGCGGCGCGGCATGCCGATTGAAACGCCGGCTTCAGGACCAGGTCCTCCGGCGGATAGCCGGCAATGAACAATTCGGGCAAGACCAGGAGATCGGCGCCGTCAGCCCGCGCCCGCGCACGCGCGGTGCGCGCCTTGGCGGCGTTATCAGCGACATCGCCGACCGTCGGGTTCAACTGGGCCAGCGTGATCGTAAACTGGTCGGCACGTTCGGTCATGGAGCGATGGTGCCTTGCGCGGCGGCAAACTGCAATTGCAGCTTTAGATCGCGCCTATGCGTTCGGCGATGGCAAACAGCCAGAACAAGCCGGCCATGACCAGCGCGACGCCGACGGCCGCCGAGCCCATATCCTTGACCTGCCCGATCTGCGGATCATGATCGGTCGTCAGCCGGTCGGCAAGCTTCTCGATCGCGGTGTTGAGCAATTCGACGACCAGCACCAGCACAACCGCGGCGATCAGCTCGACGCGACGCATCGTGGTCGCGCCGATCAGCCACGCCAGCGGAAGCGACAGCGCCAGCGCGGCGACCTCCTCGCGAACGGCCTGCTCCGAGCGGATAGCAAAGGCCAGGCCGTTACGCGTATTGATCGTGGCCCGCCAGAACCGCAGCAACTCAAAGTCCCGCCGCGACCGGCATCGGCTTGGCCTTGCCGCCGCGTTCCTGCTTGAGCAATTCCGCGATCAGGAAAGCCATGTCGATCGACTGCTCGGCGTTGAGGCGGGGATCGCAGACCGTGTGATAGCGATCGTTGAGATCCTCATCGGTGATGGCGCGCGCGCCGCCGATGCATTCGGTGACGTCCTGCCCGGTCATTTCCAGATGGACGCCGCCGGCATGGGTGCCCTCCGCCGCGTGGATGGTGAAGAACGACTTCACCTCCGACAATATCCGGTCGAAGGGGCGGGTCTTGTAGCCTGATGTCGAGGTGATGGTGTTGCCATGCATCGGATCGCATGACCAGACCACCACGCGGCCTTCGCGCTGCACGGCGCGGATCAACTGCGGCAGATGATCGCCGACCTTGTCCGAACCGAAGCGGTTGATCAGCGTCAGCCGTCCGGGCTCGTTGTCCGGATTGAGCACGTCGATCAGCCGCAGCAGCTCGTCCGGCTTGAGCGAGGGACCGCACTTCAATCCGATCGGATTCTTGATGCCGCGGAAATACTCGACATGGCCGTGATCGAGCTGGCGGGTGCGGTCGCCGATCCAGATCATATGACCCGATGTCGCGTACCAGTCGCCGGTCGTGGAATCGACCCGCGTGAAGGCCTGCTCGTAGCCGAGCAGCAACGCTTCGTGGCTGGTGTAGAAATCGGTGGCGCGCAGCTCGGGGTGGCTTTCGAGGTCGAGCCCGCAGGCGCGCATGAAATTCAGCGCGTCCGAGATGCGATCCGCCAATTCCTTGTAACGGCGCGACTGCTGGGAATCCTTGAGGAAACCAAGCATCCACTGGTGCACGCTGCCGAGATTGGCGAAGCCGCCGGTCGCAAACGCCCGCAGCAGGTTTAGCGTCGCCGCCGACTGGCGGTACGCCATCAGCTGACGCTGCGGATCGGGGGTACGCGATTGCGCCGTGAACGCGATATCGTTGACGATATCGCCGCGGTAGCTCGGCAGCTCGACGCCGTCGATCTTTTCGGTCGCGGACGAGCGCGGTTTGGCAAACTGCCCGGCGATGCGGCCGACCTTTACCACCGGCACCGCACCGGCATAGGTCAGCACCACCGCCATCTGCAGCAGCACGCGGAAGAAGTCGCGAATATTGTTGGCGCCGTGTTCGGCAAAACTTTCGGCGCAGTCGCCGCCTTGCAGCAGGAAGGCCTCGCCTGCGGCTACACGCGCAAGCGCCTTTTTCAGGTTGCGGGCCTCACCTGCAAAAACCAGCGGCGGAAACGTGGCAAGCTGCGCCTCGACATCGGCCAACGCCTTGGCGTCGGGATAATCGGGTAGTTGCAACGCCGGCCTGGTGCGCCAGCTGTCGGGTGTCCACCGCTCGGACATGACGTTAACTCCTGAGCAAAAACCGCTACTTACCCGCCTTCGCTAAAGCTTCGGCGGACCAACACTGGAACGCCCGGCGAAGCCTCGGCGTAGCCGGGTCGGAGGTAGCGGCGGGCCGGGTTATACACAGGCCGAACACGGACCGCCAGTTGGATTTCCGCACCCTTGGACAAGCCCTTGCGGCAAAAGCCGAATTCGCATTTGCTGGCAGCGTCGCCAAAGCACGGGGAAAATCGCGGTGGCAGAGGCTGCGCTGGACGACGTCTTCATCGATGACATCACCTTCCCCGCAGCGGACAGATATTTGCTAGGGGCGACCCTGTTTTTGCCCCGCGGGGCAAAGCGCCATGCCGTCCTGATCAATTCGGCCACCGCCGTGCCGCGCAAGCTCTACCGGGGTTTTGCAGGTTACCTGGCGCGACGGGGCTGTGCGGTGCTGACCTACGACTATCGCGGCACCGGTGACAGCAGGCAGAAATCGGCGGTCGGTTATAACCAGCCGCGATCGTTGGTCGGCTTCAAGGCCACGATGTCGGATTGGGCCGCGCTCGATGTCACCGCTGCGGTATCCTGGATGCGTGAGCGCTACAAAAATCTGCCGCTCAACTATGTCGGCCATTCCTTCGGCGGCCAGGCATTGGGCCTTCTTCCCAACAACAGCGAGGTGTCGCGCGCGCTGTTGATCGCAGCCCAGGCCGGATACTGGAAGCTGATGGCCTCGCCGGAACGCTACCGCGTCTATGCCATGCTGAATTTCGTCGGCACCCCCCTCACCCGCCTGCTGGGCTACGCGCCGGGCTGGAGCGGCCTGGGCGAAGATCTGCCGAAGGGCGTGTTTCTCGAATGGGCCGGCTGGGTCATGAGCAAGCGCTATTTGTTCGACGATCCCACACTCAAGGCGCTGGAGAATTTTCCGAAATTTCAGGGCGCGATGCGCGCGCTGTGCTTCTCCGACGATCCCTGGGCGACGCGGCCGGCGGTCGAACTTCTGTGTTCGGGATTTACGTCGGCCCAGCCGGAAATCCTCACCATCACACCGACTGATGCCGAAGTAACCAGGATCGGCCATTTCGGTTTTTTCCGCCCCGAGCATCGCGACACGCTGTGGCGAGGCGCGGCGGAATGGATCGAGGCGGTGGAGTAGGCTTGCATGCTGGTCTCCGCACGTCGCGCTCGCCGGCGCTGGTCTCACGCACGTCGCGCTCGGCCCTATGTTCCCACCGCCGCTGGCCTATGTTCCCACCGCCGCTGGCTATAGGCGTATACCAGCATTCAGGTTATCGGCGCATCCATCCCGGCGCTTGCACGTCCCCAGGTGCACTTTGGGTCAGTTGCGGGAACCAATCCGGCCACCGCGGCTTATCGTACATGCCCAAAAACCGGGAGACTGCCATGAAAATCGCAAAGATCATGTTGGCTGGTACCGCGGCCCTCACCATCTACGGCTCGGTGGCTTTGGCCCAACAAGCGCTCACCGGAACGATCACCAAAATTGACCGGATCAATGGCACCGTCGCTATTCAGCAAACCCAAAGCGGTACCGTCGGAGCGAATACCGGCGGCGCAGCCGAAGAATTCAAAGCACAAGGCGGCTTGTCGTTAGACGCGTGGCATGCCGGCGACAAGGTCACCTTTTCCACTACGGAAACCGGTGGCGTCAAGACGATCACGAAACTTCAGAAACAGTAAATATTCAGAAAGCCGCAATTTGACCGGCCGGTGTAAATCACGATCACCCTGGCAAAGGCCTGATTGTCTGCGTGCACGAGTCCGTTGCTGTGAAGCGGGCAGATCCCCGCTTTTCAATTGCGGTATCGACCCCCGACAGACGCGCGTAGTCTACTTCCGTGCGCCAATGTCCGCTGTTGGCGCCAAACAGCGACACAGCGTCTGCATTCCTTGAAAAGACAACGACGCGGATATGTCGGCCGCACCGGGCCTCCGTCAGCATGTAGCCGAGCTGCGTGACAAAACTACGGGCAAGTTTTGCGCCCTCTTGTGAATTCCGTCCAGCCTCAGTGATGGAGCGACAAACGACAACAAGCTTCAAGCACTGTCGTCATCTTGTCGCTCGCGTGATGCAGTGAACCAGCTGGCGTCGCGTCAGATGCGTACGGCTTTCCGCCCTCATCAAGCAGGCCAAGACCCTGCCAAATGAGTTATACAAGTCCCTGACCTGGGACCGCGGCAAGGGACTTGCGGATCATCGACGATTTGCGTTAGCGACCAACATCGAAGCTTACTTCGGCGACCCGCAAAGCCCGTACGTCGCCGATACTCAGACATCACCGGCGTCTCCATCGATCTGGAACGTCTCTTCACCAGCTGAAACCGGAGCTGAACATGGCCTTTGCGACTACTGATGACGGCGTACGGCTATACTACGAGGAAACTGGAAGCGGCACGCCGATCATCTTCGTCCATGAATTCGCCGGCGATCATCGCAGCTGGGAACAGCAGCTTCAGCATTTTGGCCGGCGCTACCGGGCCATCACCTATGCCGCGCGCGGCTATCCGCCATCAGACGTGCCGGAGGATCCGGCGTCCTACAGCCAGAACCGCGCTGCCGACGACATTCTGGCGGTGCTTGATCATCTTGGTATCCAGAAGGCGCATGTCTGTGGCCTCTCGATGGGTGGCTTCGCTACGCTGCATTTCGGCCTTCGCCATCCGTCGCGGGCCTTGTCGTTGTGCGTGGCCGGCTGCGGCTATGGCGCCGAGCTGAATACGCGCGAGCAATTTCGCGCTGAAGCCGACGCCGTAGTGGCGTCGCTGCGCGCCGATGGAATGGCCGCATTTGCTTCGCGTTATGCCTACGGCCCAACCCGCGTGCAGTTCGAAGCTAAAAACCCGCGCGGTTTTGCGGTCTTCAAGCAGGCGCTGGCCGAGCATTCAGCGCTGGGTGCCGCCAACACCCAGCTCGGCTGCCAAAAGGAGCGTCCATCGCTGTATCATCTGCAAAACGAGATGGCCGGCCTCACGGTGCCGACGCTGATCCTCACTGGCGACGAGGACTGGCCCTGCCTGACGCCGGCGTTGCTGATGAAGCGCACCATCCCATCGGCGGCCCTCTCGGTGATGCCGAATTGCGGGCACACCATCAATCTCGAAGCGCCAGACCTGTTCAACGCCATCGTCGGCGACTTCATCGCCCAGGTCGAAGCCGGTCGCTGGCCTACGCGTGACCCGCGCGCCATGTCCGACTCCATAACCGGCATTCGCCACAGCATCGATGAGGGAGTCGGCGGCTCTTGATCTGGACTTTAAGTGTGCATCATAAAATAGACCGCCGACAACTGAACCTAACGGCCGATCGCCCCCGCGACTTGAGAAGCGAGTGACTGAGCAAGCATCCGGTAACCATCTGGTGTCAGATGCATGCCGTCGGGCTGGTGCGGCAAGCCGCGCAACATATTGTTTCCGAGCATAATCACTCGGATACCACGAGCGCGCAGATGACTCTGAATCTCTGCTGTGCGATCGGTTCGGCCCTTGCGCGGTCATTTCCACCCGGCTGCAAAATAACGGCACGGGTCCCGTTTGGCACCGCGCTGTCCAGACGGTTCAACATTTCTTCAGTGGTATCGCCATTAATACCGGCGTTCACTACGTCACACTATACCCTCGCGCCCGCAATATCGCTTCAAGCTGAGCAGGAAAGGCCTGATCGCGCCCGACTCCCTTGCCGTAAGTATTGCTTGCGCCGAGCGCCACTACCGTTGCTGCGTTGGCCGACGCGACGAGGAGCAGAAATCCTCCGGAGAGTGCCAGGCATCCAACGACCATTAGCCGAAAGGTACGAATTCTCACATTTTTCTCCTTGAGAAAGGATGGGAATTTGCCGAACCTGCAAGACGTCTACAGGAGGGGCAATTCTACAAGAACCTCGCAATTATCGGTGGCGCCTTGTTTCTGTTTATTTGCGCGGCCGGGCGTTTCTCGCTCGATGCCGTACTGATGAAGAAGCGATAGGCGCGTTTCGGCTCTGCAACCTTGCAATCATCAACGGAGCTTGCGCGTCGACGTGCCCGTTCGGTCATCGCCTGCGCCGCTCGCAGAGTTCGACATCGCGCAAGCGCCGCCATTGAGCTCTTCCCAGGAGCCGACATCGCGCAATGCAGTCGGCATGTCCGTTGGTGCCACCAGCACGAACCGCGGCTCGTGCAGCCAAATACGCCGCCATTAGAGCTTCTGTCCCCAGGAGCCGACATCGCGCAATGCAGTCGGCAAGTCCGTTGGTGCCACCAGCACCCAAATAGATTTCCTTGCAGGTGATAGCTGCCGGAGCGCGTACACGCGTTTTCTTCGCGCAGGGCGGGATCCACCCCGGATACCCCGGATCAAGTCAGGGGCTTTCGCTCGAAACCGCTACTCCGCGGCTTGCCGCACATGGCGCGCGGTCGGCGTCCGCATGGTCACGAGTTCTTCCGCCGCGGTCGGATGCAACGCCATGGTGGCGTCGAAATCGGCCTTGGTCGCTTTCATTTTGACGGCGATGCCGAGCACCTGCACCATTTCGGCAGCACCGTCGCCGACGATATGACAGCCGACCACGCGGTCGGTGGTGGCATCGACAACCAGCTTCATCAGCACCCGCGTGTCGCGGCCCGACAGCGTTGCCTTGATCGGCTTGAAGTCGGCCTTGTAGATATCGACGTGGCTGAATTGCGCGCGCGCCTGCGCCTCCGTCAGTCCGACCGTGCCGATCTCCGGCTGGGAAAACACCGCGGTCGGAATGTCGACATGGTCGACCTCGACCGGCCGCTTGCCAAACACCGTATCGGCGAAGGCGTGACCCTCGCGAATCGCGACCGGCGTCAGGTTGTGGCGATGGGTAACATCCCCGATCGCGTAAATATTCGGCACCGACGACCGCGAGAAGCTATCGACAGCGATCCCGCCATTGTTTGGATTGATAGTGACGCCAGTCTTCTCCAGCCCGAGATTGACGACATTCGGATGCCGGCCGATCGCGAACATCACCTGATCGGAGGCAATGCTGGAGCCGTTCGACAAATGCGACGTGAATTCCTTGCCGTGCTTGTCGATCTTGCTGACCGTACAGCCGGTGAGAATGGTGATGCCTTCCTTCTCCATCTCGCTCCGCACATGGGTGCGGACGTCTTCGTCAAAGCCGCGCAGGATGTTGTCGCCGCGATAGACCACCGTCACATCGGAGCCAAACCCCGCAAAGATACAGGCAAATTCCAGCGCGATATAACCGCCGCCCTGAATCAGGATGCGCTTCGGCAGCGTCGTCAGATGAAACACTTCGTTGGATGAGATCACGTGCTCGATGCCGGGAATCGCAAGCCCATGATTTGGGGCGCCGCCGGTCGCGATCAGCACATGCCTCGATCTGACAGCCTCGCCGGTTCCGAGCCGAAGCGTATGCGGGTCCTCGAACACCGCGCGGGTCTTGACGATACGGGCGCCGGATTTTTCCACATTGGATGTATAGGCGGCCTCCAGCCGCGCGATCTCCTTGTCCTTGTTGGCGATCAGGGTCGGCCAGTCGAACGTCGCCGAAGGTATGGTCCAGCCGAAGCCGGCGGCGTCCTCGATTTCCTGATGGATGTGAGACGCATAGACCAGGAGTTTTTTCGGAACGCAGCCGCGGATCACGCAGGTGCCGCCCATCCGGTATTCTTCGGCGACCAGGACCCGCGCGCCATGGCCGGCGGCGATCCGGGCGGCACGCACGCCGCCCGAGCCTCCCCCGATGACGAACAGATCGACGTCGAACTCAGCCATGGTTACCCTGCCCGGATTCTATCTTTTGACGCGTTTTCTTCACGCGAACCGGCCTCCACTTCGCTCGAAAACGCTTTGGCAATTTGACGCGTTTTCTTCACGCGAACCGGCCTCCACTTCGCTCGAAAACGCTATGGAAATCAGATTTCCTTGCCGCGTTTACGCATCTCGGCGCGGAATTGGGCGTTGACGGTTTCGGCAAACTGCTGCGCCCACTGATTCATATAGGACATGCTGGACTGAATTGCCCTGGGCTCGGTCGAGAGCAACTTCTGGCCGAGCGGCGATTTGTAAAACGCGACGAGGTCCTTCAACTCCTGCTCGGTAAACTCGTTGGCGTAAATTTTCGCCATGCCCTCCCCGATTTCCTTCTCGCGACCGGCAAGGCTCTGGGCGACGATTACGGCGACTTCATTGAGGTCCTTTTGATAGTTGAGGTTTGCCTGCAACAGCGCTTCCTTGGTCTTTTGAACGATGTTGGGCACCGCGCTGGCATACATCGCGCTCGCGTTTTTCATCGCCAGGATTTCTTTTGCCGCAGCGATCGCCGCCGGAGAAGCCGGCTTGAGCGGAGGTGGCTGCTGCTGCGCTCCCGCTGGAACGCCGGCCAGAGCCAATCCCAACGCAAGGCCCGCGGCCGACAAAATTCTTGAAAGGCGCTTCATTCCAAATCTCCTCGATTGCGACGTTACCGCCGTTCAACAACGCGAATTCCCTGAGAGCCTGCCAGAACAGCCGTGCTGGCAAGACCAATGAACAGCCCATGCTCGACAACGCCCGGTATCGAATTCAGCAATCCCGCCAGGCGCGGCGCATCGGGTATGCGCCCGAGATGGGCATCGACAATCCAGTGGCCGCCATCGGTGACAAAAACGTGACCGTCTTTGCCGTTTCGGACCACCATTTGCCCGGAAACGCCACTTTCCGCAAATGCCCTGCCGATGGCGCGCCGCGTCGCCGCCAGGCCGAACGGAACGACCTCGACCGGCAACGGAAAGCGGCCGAGAACATCGACCGATTTGGTGTCGTCGGCGATCACGATCATGCGATCAGACGCCGCGGCGACGATCTTTTCGCGCAGCAATGCGCCACCGCCGCCCTTGATGACATTGAGCGAGGGGTCGATTTCGTCGGCGCCATCGACGGTCAGATCGAGCCGATCGATATCATCAAGCGTGGTCAGCGCAATGCCGCAACGCACCGCATCGGTGCGGGTCGCCTCCGATGTCGGCACGCCGATGACGTCAAGCCCGGCGCGAACCCGTTCGCCGAGAAGTTCGACAAAATGCTTCGCGGTCGAGCCGGTGCCGAGGCCAAGCCTCATGCCGTCGCGCACATGTTCGAGCGCGCGCGCCGCCGCCTGCCGTTTCAATCCGTCCATATTCACTTGCAAATACTGCCCCGGAGCCGCTGCCGACTTGCGACCGGCGATGGAGCCTATCTAGCGTCGTTTTAGGGTAAGGAACAGCGCTATCAGTACTCGGATGTGGCGACTTTGGCCTAGTCGGCTACCTTGTCCATCGCCGCCTGGATCGCCGCAAACCGCTCGTCTACCCCGCTACGCATATCCGGGTGCGTGAACACGTAAAGTTCGTCGTTGCCGATAGCGTCGAGGACACGCGCAGCGACCGCCGCCGGGTCTAACCCGGCTTGCAGACGCGTGGCGATCTCGGCGACCAGCGCGGCCGCCGGGCTGGCCGGGTCCAGGGGTTGTGTCGGGCCGTAGCGCTGTGGCCGGTTGCGGCCGCTCTCGCCAATGCCGGTGCGCACAAAGCTCGGACACAGCACGCTGACGCCAATTCCGAGCGGCTTGAGCTGCGCCGCGAGACCTTCCGACATGGCGACCACCGCAAACTTGCTCGCCGCGTAAGGACTGAATCCCATGCCATTAATCATCCCGGCCATGGAGGCGGTATTGACGATGTGGCCGCCTTCGCCGTGGGCGCGGATATGCGGAAGGAAGCTGCGGATGCCGTGAAGCACTCCCATCAGATTGACGTCGAGCACCCATCGCCAATTATCGAGCGAGATATTGTCGATGCCGCCGCCGGCGGCGACCCCGGCATTGTTGCAAACCACATGGACATTTCCGAAGGCCTCGTACGACGCCTCGGCCGCACGCTCGACGCTGACGGGATCGGCAACGTCACAGCTGATGCCGCGCACGTCAGGCCCAACATTGTGCAGGCTTTTGACGGCGGCCGCCAACGCGTCGGTCTCGATATCGGCGAGCATCACTTTCATGCCGGCTTGCGCAAAGGCCCGGCCGAGCGCGAACCCGATACCCCCGGCCCCGCCTGTCACGAATGCTGTCTTGCCGGCCAGCTCCCGCATGATTGTCCCTGCCATCTTCCGGATTACGACAGAAGCCTGTCGTCTCCTACTTGCATGATTGCGCGCAGACCGATAGCGATTTTCGATGACCGCTGCCCGCACTATTGTATTCGATCTCGACGGCACCCTCGTGGATACGGCGCCCGACCTGATCAACGCGCTCAACTTTATTCTCGACCGCGAGGGGCTGCCCCCGGTCCCGCTGCATTCCGCGCGCCATATGATCGGCGCGGGCGCCCGCCGGCTGATCGAACGCGGCCTGGAGTTGGACGGCCGCTCCCTCGGCCTCGACGACGTCACCCGGTTGACCGGCGACTTCATCGACTACTATGCGGCCCACATCGCCGACGTTTCGCGGCCGTTCGAAGGCCTGGAAGAGGCGCTCGATGATTTGTCGGCGCGCGGATACCGCTTTGCGGTCTGCACCAACAAGCTCGAGTGGCTCTCGAAGCTGCTGCTCGACCAGCTGGGACTGAGTTCGCGATTTTCCGCGATTTGCGGCGCAGACACCTTCGGCGTTTCGAAGCCCGATCCGGCCATATTGCGGCAGACGATCGCGCGTGCTGGCGGCGAGCTGTCCTCCTCGATCATGGTCGGCGATGCCGGTCCGGATATCGGCGTCGCCCGCCGCGCCGGCATTCCGGTTATCTGCGTCGAATTCGGATATACCGAGGTTCCGATTGCGGACCTCAAACCGGATCGGTTGATCAATCACATGAGGGAGCTGCCGGCGGCGGTAGAAGACCTCATGATGCTTCAGCGAAATCACCTAATACTTTGACTTCGTTAGATATTTACTAAGCCGGCCCAGCCATTAACCATTACTTAACGATGCAGGCCCGCGCGGTTGCGCCGCTGTCCTGACACTCTTATGGTCGGCCCCGGGGATTGTGGCAGTTTGCCGCAGTCGAGTGGCGGATGGATCATGCGTCGTGTCATCGCGATTGCCGTAGCGGGAGCTAGCCTGGCCGGCTGCTCCTCATTTTCCTTCGACTCATTCAAGTCGGCGCCGCCGACGGTGCAAGTCCAGCTCGAGTCGGTTCCATCAGGAGCTGAGGCCACTACCTCCCTGGGGCCGGGTTGCAAGACACCCTGCTCAGTTGCCGTACCCGCTCCCGACAGCGGTTTCTCGGTCACTTACACCCTCAACAAGTTCCAGCCGGCAACCGTCCCTGTGCAGGTCATCCGTATCCCCGGCGATTTCTCGACGCCGGCCTCAGCCACGGTCGATCCCAATCCAGTGGTCGCGGAACTTCAGCCGGCCGGCCCGCCGCCGAAGGCCGAGCGCAAAATGCTGAGGCCGAAAAAGCCGAAAAAGCCGAAGGGCGTGGCCGCGGCGCCTCCTGGGGGATCGCCATTCCCGCCACCGCCGCCCCCGCCGCCGCCCGCACCGACCCGCTGATTGCTTGCACCGCACCACACAAGGTGCGGATTGTGCGCCGATCGCATCATGCCTACATTGCGAATGTGGAACTCTGCCCCGCACCATCACGGCTGCCGCAGTCACAGGGCGTATTGAATGAACGGATCCTCGTTGACTCCTCCCACATCGCTGTCCCGTCCGATGACCGACCCGTTTGGCCGGACCATCAGCTATTTGCGGGTATCGGTCACGGATCGCTGCGATCTGCGCTGCTTTTATTGCATGTCCGAAGACATGACATTTTTGCCCAAAGCCGATTTGCTCACGCTTGAGGAGCTCGACCGGCTCTGTTCGGCATTCATCGCCAAGGGCGTGCGAAAGTTGCGGCTTACCGGCGGCGAACCGCTGGTCCGGCGCAACGTGATGTCGCTGGTGCGCTCGCTCTCGCGCCATCTCGAAACCGGGGCGCTCAATGAACTGACGCTGACCACCAACGGCTCGCAACTGGCGCGTTTTGCCGGCGAGTTGCGGGACTGCGGAGTACGCCGCATCAACGTATCGCTGGACACGCTCGATCCGGCGAAATTCCGGGCCATCACCCGCTGGGGCGATATCGACAAGGTCCTGGCCGGCATCGAGGCCGCGCGATCGGCGGGTCTCGCCGTCAAGATCAACGCGGTTGCGCTGAAGAATCTGAACGAGGACGAAATCCCCTCGCTGATGGAATGGGCGCACGGCAAAGGCATGGCGCTGACGCTGATCGAGGTCATGCCGATGGGCGACATCGGCGAAGGACGTATCGACCAATACGTGCCGCTATCCCTGCTTCGCGCGCGCCTCGCCAAGCAGTACACGTTGACCGACCTCGACGATGACACCGGCGGTCCCGCGCGTTACGTCCGCGTCAGCGAGACCGGCGGCAAGCTCGGCTTCATCACGCCGATGACCCATAATTTCTGCGAGTCCTGCAACCGGGTGCGGATCACCTGTACCGGCACGCTGCATACCTGCCTGGGCCACGAGGATGCCTCCGACTTGCGCAAGCCGCTGCGGGCCTCCGCCGACGATAATCTCCTGGGTGCGACGATCGACCGCGCCATCGGCCTGAAACCCAAGGGCCACGACTTCATCATCGATCGCAGGCACAACCGCCCGAGCGTCAGCCGCCATATGAGCGTCACCGGCGGCTGAGCGGTTAGCCCCTGCACGGGGCCGATATTCCCCTTCATTATCAACAAACTTCCGATTGACGGCGGCGCCGCGCGCTGGAATGGTGCGGCTGCTTCATGCTAGCTCGGCTGGATAAGCCGCTGTGCCTGACGGGTGCGGTCAAGACGGCAGAGGCGCAATTGGGGAGGATCATCGTTGCAATCGCTCTTGAACCTGAGCCGCGCAATCGACGCGTTCACAAGGTGGGTGGGCAGGCGTCTGGCGTGGCTGATTCTGGTCGCCGTGGTGGTGTCCGCGCTTAACGCGATCGTGCGTAAGAGTTTCGACACATCTTCCAACTCCTGGCTCGAGCTTCAATGGGTGCTGTTCAGCATCGTCTTTCTGCTGTGCTCGTCCTGGACGCTGCTCGACAACGAGCATATCCGGATCGATATCGTCAACAACATGCTGCCGAAGCAGGTGCGCAACAGCATCGATCTTATCGGTCATTTGTTTTTTCTGATTCCGCTGACCATCGTCATGATTATCACCGGCGGTCCGTTCTTTATGCGCTCGGTCGAGATCAACGAGCAATCGGGCAACGCCGGCGGCTTGCCGCAATGGCCCGCCAAGTCACTGATCATTATCGGATTCTCCCTGCTGCTGCTGCAGGGCATATCCGAACTGATCAAGCGCATTGCCGTGATGCGCGGTCTGATCCCGGATCCACACGCATCGCAGGTGAATGCTCTCGAGGCCGAGGTCGAACACCTCGTCGAGGCGCTGGAAAAACGCTGATCGCGGACGGGGTCGCAAGGGGAATCTGGATGACTGCCTTTCTCATCGCCAATATGGCGCCGATCATGTTCGCGTCATTGGTCGTGGTCCTGCTGCTGGGCTACCCGGCGGCGTTTTCGCTTGGCGCGGTGGGACTGATCTACGCCTTCGTCGGCATCCAGCTCGGCGAATTCCGTCCGGACTTCCTGCAAGCGCTTCCCGAACGCGTCTATGGCGTGATGAACAACGACACGCTGCTGGCGATTCCGTTCTTTACGTTCATGGGACTGGTGCTCGAACGATCCGGCATGGCGGAAGACCTGCTCGACACCATCGGGCAGCTGTTCGGCACCATCAAGGGCGGCCTCGCCTACGCCGTGGTGTTCGTCGGCGCGTTGCTCGCCGCCACCACCGGCGTGGTCGCAGCTTCCGTGATTTCGATGGGCCTGATCTCGCTGCCGATCATGCTGCGCTACGGCTACGACCGCCGCATGGCATCCGGAATCATCGCCGCTTCCGGCACGCTGGCGCAGATCATCCCACCGTCATTGGTGCTGATCGTGATGGCGGACCAGCTCGGCAAGTCGGTCGGCGACATGTATGAAGGCGCGTTCATTCCGGGGCTGGTGCTCGCAGGCTTGTATGCCTTGTATGCGTTCTTCGTCACCTTGATATTTCCCAATGCGGCTCCCGGTCTGCCGGCGGAGGCCGTCGGCTTTCGCGAGAAGGATGGCGGCCGCGGCCTCTGGTCGCTAGCTGTGCTCACGGTTTTGGCCGGCGTGTTCGGCCGTCTGGCTGAGGGCTACTTCTTCCCAGAAGCCCATGGCGCCGATTTCGTCGTGCTCACCATGTTCTTCGGCATCCTGTTTGCATTCTTCGCTGCGGTTCTGAACTGGATCATCGACAAGCTCACGGGATTCCGGTTCCTGTCCGCAATGGCGCAGCAGACCACTTTCGTGATGGTGCCGCCGCTGTTCCTGATCTTCCTGGTGCTGGGCACGATCTTCATCGGCGTCGCGACGCCAACGGAAGGCGGAGCCATGGGCGCCTCTGGCGCGCTCATCCTCGGCGCCGCCAAGCGAAGGCTGAGCTGGGATCTGATCAGGCAGGCCACCGAGTCAACCGCAAAGCTGTCGGCTTTCGTGGTCTTCATCCTGGTCGGAGCGCGCGTGTTCTCGCTGACCTTCTACGGCGTCAACGGTCACGTCTGGGTCGAAAACATGCTCACCTCCCTGCCCGGCGGCCAGGTCGGCTTTTTGATTTTCGTCAACGCGTTTGTCTTTGTGCTTGCCTTCTTCCTCGATTTCTTCGAGATGGCCTTTATCGTCATCCCGCTGCTCGGGCCGGCCGCGGAACACCTCGGTATCGATCTGATCTGGTTCGGGGTGATCCTCGGCGTCAACATCCAGACCTCGTTCATGCATCCGCCGTTCGGCTTCGCGCTGTTCTACCTGCGCTCGGTGGCGCCGAAGGAAACCTATATCGACCGCGTCACCGGCAAGCGCATGGAGCCCGTCACGACCGGCCAGATCTATTGGGGCGCGGTGCCGTTCGTCGTCATCCAGGTCATCATGGTTCTGCTGGTGATCATGTTCCCGGCGATGGTGATGCATTACAAAGGCGCGCTGTCGACGATCGATCCCAACACCATCAAGATCGAGATTCCGCAGATCGAACTGCCGCCGCTCGATTTCGGTCCTTCGCCCAAACAATAGCAACCCCGGTTTGTGCGAACCAAAAAACCCCGGAGCTCGCGCTCCGGGGTTTTTTCGTTCGCTGAAGCTCTGACGCAATCAGCCCTGTGCGTGACGCGCCATGAAGTTGTCGAAACCGACCTCCGCGACCTGGAACCATTGATATCCGTTATTCGAGAAGGCGGTCAGAGAATCGTAGACCTTCTTGAAATTAGCATTGGTCGCAGCGATCTCGCTGTGCAGTTCCTTCGCCGCCTTGAAGGAGGCTTCCATGATCGGCGGCGAGAAGGCATGCAGCTTGGTGCCACCCGCGAGCAACCGGCGCAGAGCCGCCGGATTGACCTGATCGTACTTCGCCATCATCCAGTTGTTGGCATAGTGACCGGCCTGCTCGATAACGCCCTGGTAGTATTTCGGCAGCGCATTCCATTTGTCGAGATTGACGAAAGCCTGGAGTAGCGGGCCGCCTTCCCACCATCCGGGATAGTAGTAATGAGGAGCAACCTTGTAGAATCCGAGCTTCTCGTCGTCGTAGGGCCCGACCCATTCCGCGCCGTCGATGGTGCCTTTCTCCAGCGCCGGATAGATATCGCCACCGGCGATCTGCTGCGGGACCGCGCCGAGCTTCTGCAGCACGCGCCCGGCAAAACCGCCGATGCGGAATTTGAGACCCTTGAGATCGTCGACGGTGTTGATTTCCTTGCGGAACCAGCCGCCCATCTGACAGCCCGTATTGCCGGCGAGAAATGCGTGACAGTTGTAGCCTTTGTAGAACTCGTTCAAAAGCTCCTTGCCGCCCCCCAGCATATACCAAGCCTGGTTGAGGCGCTGGTTGGGTCCGAATGGCACTGACGTGCCAAAGGTGAAGGTCGGATCCTTGCCAAAATAATAATACGACGCCGTGTGACCCATCTCGACCGTTCCGTTCTGCACGGCATCGAGAACCTGCAGCCCGGGCACTATTTCGCCGGCGGCGAAGAGCTGTACCTGAAACTTGTTGTCGGTGGCTTCGGCGATCGCCTTGGTCAGCACCTCGGCTCCGCCGTACAGCGTATCAAGCGATTTCGGCCAGCTCGCCGCCATGCGCCATTTGATTTCGGGCATCGATTGCGCGATCGCCGGCGCGGCCAGGGTGGCAGCGCCTGCCACGCCTATTCCAGTGACCTTGATAAAGTCTCGTCGCTTCATTTGATTTCTTCCTCCTGTGGGGTGCCGGTAGCCTTCTTGTCGAGGCTTGCCTTCAGCATGGAACATCCGGTTCGGGATTTCCATGCCGAACTGAGGTGCCGCAATGAAAAAAGCCCGGCCTCCAGGGAAGGCCGGGCTTTGAGGCTACGACTTAAGGCTTAGCCTTGGTTCTCAGGACCAAGGCTTCGCTCGAAACGATATGGATTAGCCGCGGGTGCGCGAGCGGATCATGAAGCTGTCGAACGTATATTCGGCAACCTGCCACCACAGATACTGGTCGGAACGATAGGCCTGCATCGCATCGATGGATTTCTTGAAGTCGGCGTTCTTTGCGGAAATTTCAGCCCACAATTCATTGGTCGCCTTCAGGCAGGCTTCCAACACTTCGTTGGTGAAGGGGCGAAGTTGCGTGCCGCCGGCGACCAGACGCTTCAATGCGGCCGGGTTCTGCATGTCATAGCGCGCCGCCATCCAGCTGTTGGCGTTCGCAGCCGCGTTGGTAACGATGGCCTGATAGCCCTTCGGCAACTCGTTCCACTTGTCGAGATTGGCAAACGCGTGAACCGCCGTACCGCCCTCCCAGAAGCCGGGATAATAGTAATATTTGGCGACCTTCTGGAAGCCGAGCTTCTCGTCGTCATAAGGTCCGACCCATTCGGCCGCGTCGATGGTGCCCTTCTCGAGCGACGGATAGATGTCGCCGCCCGCGAGCTGTTGCGGCACGACGCCGACCTTCTGCAGGACCTGCCCGGCAATTCCTCCGATGCGAAACTTCAGTCCGGAAAGATCGGCGACCGTCTTGATCTCCTTGCGGAACCAGCCGCCCATCTGTGTGCCGGTATTGCCGCAGTGAAATCCGATTACATTGGCGGATTTCTTGAAGAACTCGTTGCCGAGCTCCATGCCGCCGCCCTGATACCACCAGGAATTCTGCTGACGCGCGTTGAGGCCGAACGGCACCGACGCATAGATCGCGAAGGTCGGATCCTTGCCGACGTAGTAATAGGAAGCGGTATGGCACATCTCGACCGTGTTCTTGGAGGTCGCGTCGAGCGCCTGCAATCCCGGAACGAGTTCGCCCGCCTGGAAAACCTGAATCTGAAACTTGTTGTCCGTCATCTCGGCAACCTGTTTCGCGAAATATTCGGAGCCGCCGTAAATGGTGTCGAGCGACTTCGGGAAACTCGACGTCATGCGCCATTTGACCTCGGGCGAGGACTGCGCGATCGCCGGCGAGGCCACCGCCGCCACCGCGGCACCGGTTGCCGAAACCTTCAAAAAATCACGACGCTTCATTTAAGGCATCTCCTTGTTGGGGGCGTGTCCCGGATATCGTGGAGCATTTCTTTCGGCACGCGATTTCCGCGTCGATCCGAAGGCGCTCTGGCGGGGGGCTTTAACACGGAAGTTCGGCTGCGAAAACGCGACGAAGGCATGACAGCACTGTCTAAACGAAAGTCGCATAAGGCCCGGAAGCCTTCTCAAGCCGCGGCGATAACGCCCTGGAGCTGATCGCGGACGTTTGCCCCGATCGCCCGGTAGATCGCCGCATGCGGTCCATCCGGCTCGCTTTCCACGACGGGGGTCCCGGAATCCGACGTGGCGCGAATCGACATGTGCAGCGGAATTTCGCCCAAAAACGGCACCCCAAGCCGCTCGGCCTCTTGCCGCGCGCCGCCGTGACCGAAGATGTCCGATCGCGTGCCGCAATGCGGGCACTGGAAATAGCTCATGTTTTCGACAATGCCGAGAACCGGCACATTGACCTTCTTGAACATCGCGAGCCCACGCCGCGCATCGATCAGGGAAAGGTCCTGCGGCGTCGAGATAATGATCGCACCCTTGAGCGGCACATTCTGCGCCAGCGTCAGTTGCGCGTCGCCGGTGCCGGGAGGCATATCGACCACGAGAATATCAAGTGTGCCCCACGCGACGTCGCGCAGCATCTGGGTGATTGCCGACATCACCATCGGCCCGCGCCAGATCATCGCGGTATCCTCCTCGACCAGAAAACCGATCGACATGATCGCAAGACCGAAACGCGCAATCGGAATCATTTTCTTGTCGGCGTTGAGCTGCGGCTTCTCGCGAATGCCGGTCAGCCTCGGTACCGACGGCCCGTAAATGTCGGCGTCGAGCAAGCCGACGCGCAAACCGAGATCGCGCAGGCCCAGCGCCAGATTGAGCGCCGTCGTCGATTTTCCGACACCGCCCTTGCCGGAGGCCACCGCAATGACGGCGGCAATGCCGGGAATTTCCGACTGCTTCGACATCGGCGACGCCGGACCTTGCGCCGGCCGATGCGATGAGACATGCGGCACGCCCTGCGCGCGCCGGGACGGCGGCGGCGCTGGCGCCGCTGAACCCGGCTTGCGTTCGGCGGTGAGCGCGATCATGGCGACGGTGACGCCGGGAATAGCCCGCACGGCCGCTTCGGCTTCGGCCCGAACGCTTTCCCAGGCGCGGGCCTCGGCGGCATCGACATTGATCGAGAAAAACACCTTGCCGTCGCTGACCGATATCGCCGACAAAACCTTGGCGTCGGTCAAGGCAACGCCGCGCGGCGACATCACCCTGGCCAGCCCATCGAGAACCTGCTGCTGCGTAACGCTCACGGCGCATCTCCTAACTATTTTCGGATGCGACCCACAGAGCGGTCCCGCGCGAAAGGCTACCTCGCCCCAACGTCATCCAGGCGCTCGGTGGGCGCTATTCCTCCGCCCTGCTCCTTGGCGGCTTCGTAATTCAATTCGATCATGACTCCATTGGGGTCATTGACAAAGATCTGCCAGAGATCGCCGCCCGGAACCTGTCGCGAGTCGAATGTCATGCCCCTGGACTGCAGCCGCTGCTTCATGCCGGCAAAATCGCGGCTCGCGAAAGCGACATGATGGACGACGCCGGAATCGGGCTTCTGTTGCTCGTCGGTCTTGGAAATATCGACGAGATGGACCACCGCCTTGCCCTCGCTGTACATCCAGGCCCCGGGAAAGGCAAAGTTCGGCCGGGCGCCCTTTTCCAGGCCCAGGACATCCTCGTAGAACCGGACCGTGTCGGCGAGCTTGCGGGTCCGAATGTTGAAATGGTCGAGCACGCCTACACTCATGCGATGTCACTCCCTTTGACTTTGCCCTTTGGCTTGAAATCCCAGTCGTCGAAGACTTAATCCTAGCACAATACCATGCCCGCTCGCCAATGAAGGCGTTGCCCTCCATGGCGCAGGGTTTATTGTGTGGCTCCTACCTCTTCGGCGGAACTGTTTCGAGGACCGAACCAGCCCACCGCCCTCCTCCAGCGCAGACCGGCTATTCGATAACGCCGGCAAAACCCCAAGGTTGCAAACATGGCTAAAGTCGCATTTCTCGGTCTCGGCGTTATGGGTTTCCCGATGGCAGGACACCTGGTGAAAAAAGGTGGCCACCAGGTGACGGTATTCAACCGCACGGCGGCCAAGGCCAAGGCATGGGCCGAAAAATTCGGCGGACGCACCGCTCCGACCCCGAAAGCCGCGGCCGAGGGTCAGGATTTCGTGATGTGTTGCGTCGGCAATGATAACGATCTGCGCGCGGTAACGCTGGGCGAAAATGGCGCGTTTGCAGGCATGAAGAAAGGCGCGACCTTCGTCGATCACACCAGCGCGTCCGCCGAGGTCGCGCGCGAGCTTGACGCGGAGGCGACCAAGCGCGGTTTCAAGTTCGTCGATGCGCCGGTGTCCGGCGGACAGGCCGGCGCGGAAAACGGTGCATTGACCGTGATGTGCGGCGGCAGCGAAGACGCCTATGCGAGCGCCGAGCCCGTGATCGCGGCCTATGCCAAAATGTGCAAGCGGCTCGGGCCCGCCGGTTCGGGCCAACTGACAAAAATGGTCAACCAGATTTGCATCGCCGGACTGGTCGAAGCGCTGTCGGAAGGAATTCATTTTGCGAAAAAGGCGGGGCTCGACGTCAACGCGGTGGTCGACGTCATCTCGAAAGGCGCCGCCCAGTCCTGGCAGATGGACAACCGTTACAAGGCCATGAACGAGGGAAAATACGATTTCGGCTTCGCGGTCGAATGGATGCGCAAGGATCTGTCGAATTGTCTGGCCGAAGCCCGCCGCAACGGCGCGAGCCTGCCCGTCACCGCGCTGGTCGATGCGTTCTATTCGGAGGTCGAGAAGATAGGCGGCAAGCGCTGGGATACATGCAGCCTGCTGGCGCGGCTGGAACGCTGAGTTCGCGTGCGTGGAAACAGGTTAACTTAACCTCTCATTAAGGTAATTCTTTAGCGCTTTAAGGCAGCTCTTAATGATTTAGCGCCAGAGATAGACAATGCAAAAGCTCGCGCGGTTCGCGGGCAGGATTTGTGTTGTTTGATGAGTAAACCCGCCGATAAGCCCGAAGTTGTCCAGCTTCCGGCTGAGACGCCGATTGCAGTGCCGTCCGGTAACCGCCGTGCAGCCGCGCAGCGGGTGCGCGAGGCCCGCGACCGGTTAACGTCCACCAGCGGAACCCGCCCCGCTTTCGACCGCGAACTGCTTCGGCAATATGCCCAGACGCGCCTGTCGGCATCCTATGTCGTGATGCTGCTGGTGGTGGCAACCGGCTTGCTGTTCGGCTTCTGGATAGAGCCGATTTCGGCGGCGGCATGGACCTGCAGCGTGCTTTGCATTCATGCCGCCATCATCCGCAATTGCCGCCGATTCCTTGACGAGCCGCCCTCGCTCACGGCCACCCGCAAGTGGCGAGCGCGATTTGTACTGCTCGATCTGCTCTACGGCCTGTGCTGGACGGCGATCCTGATCCACCCGGCGAGCCTCGATGTGGTCTCGAACACGCTGACGATGTTCCTGATGCTGCTGGTGATCGCGGTATCGAGCATGCTCGCGGCGAACCTGCCGATCGCCGCGCTTGCGGCAACTGCTCCGGTCACGGCGACGATTGCACTGAATTTCGCGCTGGGCGGCAGCTTCGACAATTACGTGCTCGCGGTGCTGGCGCTCGCCGCGGAAGGCTATTTTGCGCTGCTTGCCCATCGCCTGCATTCCACCACGCTGGCGACGTTGGAGGCGCGCGCCGAAAAAGACGCGCTGATCGGCGAGCTTGAGCAGGCGAAATCGATCTCCGATGAGGCTCGGCATCGCGCGGAATCGGCGAACGTCGCGAAGTCGCGGTTTCTGGCGCAAATGAGCCATGAGCTGCGAACGCCGCTCAATGCGATCCTCGGATTTTCCGAGGTGATGAAAAGCGAAATCTTCGGCGCGCACGCGGTGCCGGTTTACAAGGAATACTCGGCCGATATTCACAATTCGGGCGTGCATCTTCTGAATCTGATCAATGAAATTCTCGATTTGTCGCGGATCGAAGCCGGCAGGTACGAGCTGAACGAAGAAGCCGTGTCGCTCGTGCATGTCGTCGCCGATTGCCATCATTTGCTGAAACTGCGCGCCTCCAGCCGCGGCATCACCATTCACGAGGTGTTTGAGCAGGGCATGCCGCGCATCTGGGGCGATGAGCGCGCCACCCGCCAGATCGTGCTCAATCTGCTGTCGAACTCCATCAAGTTCACCCCCCAGGGCGGGGAGATCTGGCTGAAGGTCGGATGGACTGCGTCGGGCGGACAATATCTCAGCGTCAAGGATACCGGCTCCGGCATTGCCGAGGATGAAATCCCCATCGTGCTGGCGTCGTTCGGTCAAGGTTCCAATTCGATCAAATCCGCCGAACAGGGCGCGGGCCTCGGACTGCCGATCGCCAAAAGCCTGATCGACATGCATGGCGGCACGTTCACGCTGAAATCGAAGCTTCGCATCGGTACCGAGGTCATCGTCACCTTCCCGCCGGAGCGCGTGATGTCTGCGCTTGCTCCGATGACCGAGGAGGCCCCACCGCTGCAACCGGAAACCACCAACGCCGGTACCACCGACGAGAAACGCCGGGCCCGCAACAAGCCGATCATGAGTGCCGGCACTGGACTGTAACTGGAGCGCTTGCGCAAACCACCGAATACGCTTCACTATCCCTCAATGAGCAGAGAAACGCCGTGCATCGCAGTCTGTATGATCGATCCCAGAACCAGCCTCTGTTTCGGCTGCGGCCGTACACTCCCGGAGATCGCGCGCTGGCACCGGATGGAAAGCGCGGAGCGGCTTGCGGTGATGGCGCAGCTCGCGGCGCGTATGACCGAAGCGGGCCTCGCTCGGCCCGAAATCGCTGCCAATCCAAAACCCGACTGACGACCGATGACACTGGCGCGAGAGGCCCGCTGTGAGCCGCTTTTTGCTCGTCGTTCTCATGCTGGCGGCGACGGCCGGCGCGGTGGTCGCCTATGGCGACCCGAAACAGATCGCGCGCGCCAGCGACACCGTCTCGGAATTGCTGCGCAAGCGGACGGTGTCGCCGGCGCGCGCCGTGCAGATCGCACGCGGGCAGACCGGCGAATTCGCGCTGCATGCCAAAATCAATGGCGTCAACGCCCCGATGGTGATCGACACCGGCGCGACCTCGGTGGTGCTGACCTGGGAGACCGCAAGGGCTGCCGGGCTGCCGCTTGAGTTGCTGGAGTATGACGTCGATGTCGAGACCGCCGGCGGGCACACCAGGGCGGCCCGGTTGACGCTCGACCGGCTGGCTATCGGCAAGCTCGTCGAGCGTTCAGTGCCGGCGCTGGTGGTGCCGCGCGGACAAATGAAAACCAATTTGCTCGGCATGAGCTTTCTGGATCGGCTGGAAAGCTGGGAAGTCCGCGCCGACAGGTTGATGCTGCACGGCTATCCCTAGTTAAGGTCGAGTCACGCGGCGATCGGAGCCGGAACGCGGTCCTCGACCAGCGCAATCGCATCGCGCAAGACATTGACGCCGGCCCCCGGCTTGACCCCGTTCTCGGCGAGGTGGCGGCGGAACGCGCGCGCGCCCGGCACGCCATGAAACGCGCCGACGAAATGCCTGACGATCGAATGCAGCCGCGTGCCGTGCGCGAGTTCGCGTTCGATATAGGGCGTCATCGCCTCGAACACGTCCTTCATGACGGCGTGCGGCGCCGCTTCGCCGAATAGATCGGGATCGGCCGCCAGCAATCGCCACGGTTCCTGATAGGCCGCACGCCCCAGCATGACGCCATCGACATAGGCGAGGTGCTGCTTCGCTTCAGCAAGACTCGCGATGCCGCCATTGATGATGATGGGTACGTCCGGCAACGCCGCCTTCAGCCGATATACCCTGTCATAGTCGAGCGGCGGGATGTCGCGATTTTCCTTCGGCGAC
Organism: uncultured Alphaproteobacteria bacterium; assembly: GCA_963761395.1. Classification (GTDB taxonomy): domain Bacteria; phylum Pseudomonadota; class Alphaproteobacteria; order Rhizobiales; family Xanthobacteraceae; genus Bradyrhizobium. The sequence continues at coordinate 12,341 of CAVXHU010000012.1, read as the reverse complement.
AATCCATTGAGCCAGGCTTTTCGGGCGTGGACGATCAGCGCATCGGCGCCGGCAGCGATGACGCCACGCGCCATCTCATCCAGCGCCATCTCCGGATCCTGATCGTCGATGCCGATCCGGCATTTGACCGTGACCGGAATGTTCACCGCGTGCTTCATGGCATGGACGCAAGCGGCGACCAGCGCCGGCTCCGCCATCAGACAGGCGCCGAAACGGCCGTCCTTCACCCGATCCGACGGGCAGCCGACATTGAGGTTGATTTCATCGTAGCCGAAATCCTCGCCGATCTTTGCCGATGTGGCGAGATCGCGCGCGTCGGAGCCGCCAAGTTGCAGCGCGACCGGATGTTCGCTTGCGTCGAAACCAAGCAGCCGGGCGCGATCGCCGTGAATGATGGCGCCCGTGGTCAGCATCTCCGTGTAAAGCCGGGCACGCCGCGTCATCAGGCGGTGGAAGACGCGGCAATGCCGGTCGGTCCAATCCATCATCGGGGCGATGGCAAATCGGCAGTCTAACATGTTGTTTTCATTCAAATTTATCACCTTTGTCCGTCCAATCGATTTTGATCCGACGGACCATCTGAAGCACCAGAGCTAAAGCATTTTCTTTTCTTTTCAAAGGCTTGATCCGAGGCGGGATATCGGCTCGACCAAATCCAGCGTGGGCGCGAGCCAGACGACTGGAAGCCTATGAATGCAGTCGGCCGAAGGGTACGCGAAATTCGGATTCGAGATGCCGCGGGAGCGTTCAGGGTGTTGTATGTGGCGAAGTTCGACGACGCCGTCTATGTGCTGCATTGTTTCCAGAAAAAGACGCAGAAAATAAGCAAAACGGATATCAGCTTGGCCACGCAGCGTTACCGAGATTTGTTAAAGGAACTAGGTCAAAGAGCAAGAAACGCTTCGCCAACGTGTGGGATGCAATTGAGGATGCACCTGCGCAAGCTGAGAACATGAAGCTCCGTTCCGCGCTGATGATGGCTTTGAAGGATCATATCGCCCGGACAGGGCTAAGCCAATCGGAGGCCGCCAAGCTGCTCGGCGTTACCCAGCCGCGTATCTCCGATCTCATGCGCGGCAAGATCGAACTGTTTGGCCTCGATACCTTGGTCAATATGATCGGAGCCGCCGGCTTGCATGTTGAGATGCGCATCTCGGATGCAGCCTAATCAACAGCCGGCCCCCTGCTCCGTTCTCCGATCCTGTCTGCGCATGACGATCGACCTACCTAAACATAGTGCTTCTGAGATCGCTCCCTTGGGGTGAAATTGGCGCTACCGCGAACTGCGACAGCGACCCATGCTTTTGAGCTAGGCTGGACTTTTCAACCTATCCTGTAATCAATCGTGCGCTCGTTCGAGGACGTCTAAGCGCGGATTGGCGTAGTACGCGCCGACAAGCGGCAACCGCCATGAGCCTCGGTCAGAAAGGATTCCTGCAAGCTCTGTGGCGCGGCGCCGGTTCGTCACCGCATGGATCGCTTGCAATTGCAAACAAAGCGCGCCAACATCGTGGGCAAATAACCAATAAGAGAAGCGGGGATGGGAATCCAGAATATCGGCCAGCAGGGAATCGTATTCGCGGTTTTCGCGGTGCTGTTTGCCACCTTCGCGCTTTTCCTTCCCGGATTTTTCACGACCGCCAATATGCTGACACTGCTGCAAAACGTGGCGGTACTCGGCATCCTCGGGCTGGCGATGGCAATCGTTGTGATCGGGCGCGGCATCGACATCTCGCTGATCGCGGCCCTCGCGGTGCCGCCGGGGCTGGTGTTGCAGATGGTGCAGGACGGTCATTCGCTTCCCGTCTCGCTCTCCGCTGCCTTTGCATTGACCACGGCGTTCGGTCTCGTCAACGGCTGGCTGATCGCCTATGCCGAGGTGCCATCGCTGTTCACGACGCTGGCGTCCGGATTGTTTCTCGCCGGTCTCGGCCAGGCCGCGCTGTTCAAGCTCGACGTCGTGCAATGGAGCCCAGGGCTCGACGGGTTCGAGCACCTCGGGCAAGGCAATCTGCTGGGCATCCCGATGCCGATCGTGATGTTTGCGCTGTCGTGCATCGCGGTCGCCTTCCTGCTGCGGCAAACCCGGCTCGGCGCTTACATCTACGCGATCGGCGACAACCCCAACGGCGCCCGCGTAACCGGCATTCCGACCCGCCCCATCATCGTGTTGCAATACGTCCTGGCGGCGCTGATCGGCTGCTGCGCCGGCCTCATCCTGGCCGCGTCGGTCAACAGCATGCCGACCCGCATCTTCAATTCGACGCTGATTTACGACGTGATTCTGGTGGTGGTGCTTGGCGGCATTGGATTGTCAGGCGGCCGGGGCGGCGTCGTCAACGTCATCATCGGAACGCTGCTGATCGGCACAATGCTCAACGGCATGACGATCATGGATGTCTCCTATTCCGGCCAGAACCTCGTTAAGGGCGTGGTGCTGCTGGTCGCCGTGATCGCGGATTCTTTCCTGAACCCGCGCAACGAGGAGACGGCGCAACAAGGCGATATCTAGAAGGCTAACAATCACCGGGAGGACGACATGACACTATCTGGACGAACGACGTTCAAGACGATGCTTTTCGGGATCGGTCTGATCACCGCAGTCACCACGCCGGCGCTGGCGCAGAAGGGCCTCGACGAGCCGTTTCAGGGCGCGTTCAAGCAAGCGCTCGCCGGCAAGACCGTCGCTTACGTGCCGGTCGCGATGAATTTCGATCTCACCGAAGGCTGGTTCGCGGGCGTCAAGAAGGAACTGGAGCCTTACGGCGTCAAGGTCGTCGTTCGCGATCCGAACTGGAGCACCAATGCCGGCGCGCAGGCGGTGACGACGCTGATCTCCGAAAAGCCGGCGGTGATGATCATTCATAATCCGGACGTGCAGACCTATGCCAAGCTGCTGCAGCGCGCGGAAAGCGAAGGCATTTACGTGATCCAGATCAACATGGGCTCGAATTATCGCAGCTCCGCTTTCGTCGGCGCCAACTGGATCGAGATCGGCGAGCGCGACACCGAGGCCGTGGTCAATGCCTGCAAGGGCAAGTCGAACAAGATCGCGGTCATCCAGGGTGCGCTGTCGGCGGCGGCCAGCGCCTATACGCTGAAAGGCGTTGAAAACGTGCTGGCCAAGAACCCGGATATCAAGGTTGTCTCAAGCCAGGCCGCCGATTGGGATGCCGCCAAGGCCAAAGCGATCACGCAGACGGTCTTGAAACAGAATCCGGACCTGTGCGGGATCGTCGGCTTCTGGGACGGCATGGATATCGGAACCGCGGCGGCGGTGAAGGAAGCCGGATTGACCGGCAAGGTATTCGTCGCGACTTCCGGCGGCGGCGAACGAAGGGGCGCTTGCGACCTGGTCAAATCAGGCGCATTCGACCTTGACATGAGTTACGACGTGCCGACCCAGGCCGAGCAAATGGCCGGTATGATCAAATGGCTGGTGTCGTCGGGCATCAAGCCCGGATCGGTCAAGGGATCGATGTATACGACGCTGATTCCGATCACCAAGGAGAACGCCGGAAGCGAAACGGCTTGCTGGAATCTCAGCGACCTCAAGAAGTAACCAACGCTAACGACAAACCGGTGAGCGGCCACGCCTTGGCGTGGCCGCTCGTCTCAAGTGAGCGCGCTCACCGATTCCATCATCTCCATCCTTCGCCCCGGACAGCCGATGCAGGACGCACTTCTCCGTTTGCGATATCGCTACTGGCCAGATCATCTGCTCGGCGAAATTCTATCCAAGCGCTGGACCGAAACCGCGATCCCGGTGATCGTTCTGCTGATCATCACGATTCTGCTGAGCCGCGCGATCCCCGGCTTTCTGTCGGCTAGCGGCCTTGCCGATACCGGGCGGCAGGCCGGCGAGATCGGTTTTGTCGTGCTCGGCCTGGCGCTCGTCGTCATCGTCGGGGGCATCGATCTTTCCGTCGGCTCGATGTTCGCGCTGTGCGACTTCTGCGCGCTGTTCTGCCTCAATGTCCTGGACTGGCCGGTGCCGGCGGTGATCGTTGCGACGGTCGTCTGCGGGGCGCTGCTCGGCGCCGTCAACGGCCTGCTGATCGGGTATTTGCGGCTACGGGCCTTCATCACCACGCTGATTACGCTCATCATCTATCGCTCCGCGTACGATCTGCTGCTGTTCGACTATTCCAACAAGATCGCCGCTGCGTTCCCCGATTTTCCGTCCTGGAATTTCCTCGGTGGCGGCGGTGTCGCCGGCGTGCCCAGCGTTGTGCTGATCTATCTCGTCGTCGCCGTGTTCGGGCACGTCTTCCTCACACGCTTGCGACCGGGCTGGCATATCACCGCGATCGGCGGCTCGCGCCGTTCGGCTTACAATTCGGGCATTCCGGTGCGGCGCACCATCGCGCTGTGCTATGTCGCCAGCGGCGCGCTGACCGCGATCGGCGCGCTGTTTTTTGCAGCGAGGCTCGGCACCGTCGGCGGCGACGTCGGCGTTGGCCTCGAGGTGACGGTGTTGACCGCCACCGTGCTCGGCGGCATCAGCCTCGGCGGCGGCAAGGGCTCGGTCGCCAAGGCATTGGTCGGCACCCTCATCGTCTTGTTCTTGATCAACGGCATGACGACATTGTCGGTCAGCGGTGGTGTCAACCGCATGGTGCTGGCCGGCGTCCTGCTGGTCGCCGCCACCATCGACATTCGCTGGCTGAAGAACCGCACGCGCATCATCAGCAAGGTCTATGTCAGCCCGACCTATCATGGCCTGGCGGCGGCGGCATCGACCGCCCCCGGAAGCGGGGCGTTCGCGCAAAACGACAGACTGCGCGACGTGACGCTGATCGGCCTCGGCCGCATCGAAGCGCCCGAAGACGTCATTCTCGACCGCAACGATAATCTCTATGCCGGATCGCGCCACGGCGACATCATGCGCTTCCTGGCGCCCGACTACCAGGAGATGGAGGTGTTCGCCCATATCGGCGGCCAGCCGCTCGGCATGGCGTTCGACCGCAAGGATAATCTCTATGTCTGCATCGGCGGGATGGGTCTCTACCGCATCACGCCCGACCGCAAGGTCGAGAAGGTCACCGACGAGACCAACCGGAGCCTTTATTCCGTCAACGACGACAGCCGCCTGCGGTTGGCCGACGATCTCGACATCGCCGACGACGGCCGCATCTTCTTCTCCGAGGCGACCGTCCGATACGAAATGCATGAGTGGCCGGTCGATGGGCTGGAGGCCCGCGGCAACGGCCGGATCATCTGCTATGATCCGAACAACGGAACCACGCGCACGGTGTTGCGCGGTCTGAAGTTTCCCAACGGCATCTGCATCGCCAGCGACGGGCAATCGATCCTGTTCGCCGAGACCTTCGGCTGCTCTATCAAACGCTACTGGTTCGACGGGCCGAACGCCGGAAAAATCGAGATGGTTATAGACAACCTGCCCGGCTATCCCGACAACATCAATCTTGCTTCGGACGGCAACTACTGGCTAGCCATGGTCGGGATGCGCAGCCCCGCGCTCGATCTTGCCTGGCGAATGCCCGGCTTCCGCAAGCGCATGGGCAAGCGGGTTCCGATCGATGAATGGCTGTTCCCGAATATCAACACCGGATGCGTCATCAAATTCAACGAACGCGGCGAAGTGCTGGACTCGTTCTGGGATCTGCGCGGCGAGAACCATCCGATGATCACCTCGATGCGCGAGCATCGCGGCTACCTCTATCTCGGCGGAATCATGAATAATCGCATCGGAAAATACAAACTTGGGGATGCCGACCCGAATTTCGTCCAGTACGACCGGCGCTGGGGCAAGAGCAAATGATCTCGGCACTGAAGATTTTCGCCGACCGTTTGCTCGGACGGGGTGACGCGACCATCACGGTGCCGTCGTTCGATGGCGCGTTGAAGCCCAACCAGATCCTGGAAACGGCCGAGACGGTCGTACAGTTCGACGCCGCCGAGGATATCGCAACCGACGGCAAGGCGATCTATATCGCCGACGGTTCGGTCATCCGGCGCTTTGCTGCGTCGGGCACCACCGAGGTCAGGCGATTCGACCGCGCCATCAGCGCGCTTTGTTGCCTGCCGGATGGCGGCATCGCGGTTGCGCTCGACGGGCGCGAGGTGAGGGTGTTTCCGACGCCGGCGGCGGCCAATGCCACCGTAATGTTCACCGATCCGTCGATGAACGCGGTGAACGCGCTGTCGTCAGGTAAGGACGGGACGCTGATTGCAACCGATGGCTCCTCGGCGCGCCCGACAGGAGAATGGGTGTATGACCTGATGGAACGCGGGCGCACCGGGCGGGTCCTGGCGCTCGACATCGCCAGCGGGCGCGTGCGCATGATGGCTGAGGGCCTGCACTACGCGTTCGGCGCCTGCACCGCCGGTGACGCGATCTTTGTCAGCGAAAGCTGGAGGCACCGGGTTATCGCCATATCATCCGATGGAAGTCAGCGTGCCGTCCTCGACAATCTGCCGGTTTATCCTTCGCGGCTTTCGCCCGCGGCGTCCGGCGGCTTTTGGCTCACGGCGTTCACGGCCCGCACCCAGCTCGTCGAATTCGTGCTGCGCGAAAATGCCTACCGCCGCCGCATGATGGCGGAAATCGATCCCGACTACTGGATCGCGCCAAAACTGAGATCCGGTCAGTCGTTTCTGGAGCCGATGCAGGGCGCGCATCTGAAAACCATGGGCGTGGTCAAGCCATGGGCGCCGCCGCGGTCCTATGGGCTCGTGATCCGGCTGAATGAAAGCGGCGTGCCGCTTTACGCGATCCATAGCAGGGTCGACGGCGTCAACCACGGCATTGTCGCCGCCGTCGAAATGGATGGGGTGCTGTTCGCGCTCGCCAAGGGGTCGGGCCGGCTGTTGCGCGCGCCGCTGACCATGATCGAGAAGGAATTGCGCGCATGAGCAGCGATGTCATCCTCGCGCTTCGCAATGCGACAAAACTCTATGCCGGCGTTCCTGCGATCGAGAATGTCGATTTCGAGCTGAGGCGCGGCGAGATTCATGCGCTGGTCGGCGAGAACGGCGCGGGCAAGTCGACGCTGACCAAGGTGATGGCCGGCGTCGTCACGCTGACCTCCGGCACCATGCAGGTCGACGGCGTCGTCGTCGCCCCCCGAACGCCGCTCGAAGCGCGTCATCTCGGCATCGCCATGGTGTTTCAGGAGAACAGCCTGGTGCCGACCATGACGGTCGCGCAGAATCTGTTCCTGGGGCAGGAGAAATTCTACAACCGGCTGCGGGGCATCTACATTGCGGCGCAGCAGTTCCTGCAATCGCTCAACTTCGATGTCACGCCCACGGCGACGGTCGGCCTGCTCGGGTCCGCCAAGAAGCAGATGGTCGAAATCGCACGCGCGGTGCTGCATCAGGCCAAGGTCATTATTTTCGACGAGCCAACCGCGACGCTGACGCCGGAAGAAAAGAAATATTTCTTTGACCTCGTCCGTGATCTCAAGCACCGTGGTGTGTCGATCGTATTCATCTCGCACGCGCTGGAGGAAGCGCTGCTGCTGGCCGATCGCATCACCGTCCTGCGCGACGGCAAGCATGTGGTCACCGATGACGCCGCGAAGTTCGACCGCGCGCGCATCGTGCAGGCCATGGTCGGGCGCGACCTGTCGAATACGCTCTATGGCACGCGCAAAACCACGGTGCGGCCGGCCGGCGCCCGGGTGCTCACCGTGCAGAATCTGAAAATGGCGCCGATGGTGCGGAACAACTCGCTGTCGGTGTTCGCAGGGCAAATCACCGGGGTGTTCGGCCTGGTCGGCGCCGGCCGCACCGAGACCTTCAAGGTCGTCGCCGGCGTGATGAAGCGGGATTTCTTTCATGGCGGCGAGGTGATCCTGCATGACAAGCCGGTGCGCTACCGCGTGCCCGCGCCGGCGGTGCGCGCGGGCATCGCCTACATCACGGAAGACCGCAAGGTCGAAGGCTTCTTCGAGACCATGTCGGTCGCCCGCAACATCTATCTTGGCCTGCTCGCCAAAACGCCGGGAGGACGCTTTATCCTGTCCGGCCGCGAGGCCGATAAGGTCGGCAAGGGCTGGGGCGAGCGGCTCAAGGTTCGCAGCACCGGCAACGACGCGAAGGTGGTCGAGCTCTCGGGCGGTAATCAGCAGAAAGTGGTGATAGCCAAATCGCTGGTGCAGGATCCCGATTTGATCATCTTCGATGAACCGACGCGCGGCGTCGACGTCGGCGCCATCGTCGAAATCCACGAACTGATTCAGCGGCTGGCCGACCAGGGCAAGGCGGTGGTGGTGATCTCGTCCTATTTGCCTGAGATCATGGCGTTGTCCGACCGCATCCTGGTTTCGCGCCAGGGCAAGGTGGTCGAGGAATTCTCCGCGCTGGAGGCGACAGAAGAAAAGATCATGTACGCCGCGGTGCATTAGGCACAGGCGAGCGCGTCCAGGTGCGCCGCAAAACCGTTATGTAGTGCGATCTATCAGAATTTGGCTACGCACTTGCCTTGTCGCCGGCTTCAATCGCGTCAATTGCCGTAGAGATAATTCGGCAGCCAGAGCGTCATTCCGGGCCAGAGATACATGAATACCATGCAGACGATGACGATCAGCATGTAGGGCATCATGCCGGAGAAGATCTGGTTAAGGGTAACATGGGGCGGTGACACGCCCTTCAGATAGAACGCCGACATTGCCACTGGTGGCGACAGGAATGCCGCCTGCAGATTGACAAAGACGAGCACGCCCCACAGCACCGGATCGATGCTGAAGTGCTTCAGCATCGGCAGAAAGATCGGCACGAAGATCACGATGATCTCGGTCCACTCGAGCGGCCAGCCCAGGATGAAGATGATCGCCTGCGACACGATCATGAACTGGACCGGCGTCAGGTTGAGGGAAAGCACCCAGCTTTCCAGCAGCGCCTGACCTCCCAGAATCGCAAACACCGCCGAGAACAAGGCCGAACCGACGAACAGCCAGCACACCATGGACGTGGTCTTCGCGGTGAGGAACACGGCCTCCTTGGTGCGTTTCCAGTCGAGCGTCCGCGCCTGGAATGCGAGCAGGAACGCGCCCGCCGCCCCAACCGCCGCGGATTCCGTCGCGGTCGTAATCCCGAGCAGGATCACGGCGAGCACCACCACCGTCAGGATGCCGAGCGGCATGACGGAAGAAATCAAGAGCAGCAGCACCTCGAACTGTTCGGCCTCCATGGTCCAGTAGTAATAGAGAAGCACCAGCGCAAAGATCGCCGCCGTAATCGCAAAGTAGGTATAGAATTCAGACGGCGGACCGGCTTCCGCGGGCGCGGCCACGATCTGCTTGCGCAATTCGGCACTGCCCATTTGCTGCAAGGCTTCCGGCTCGCCTGCTTTTGCGGCCGCATCAGATTGCTGGACTGATCCGCCGAGTTCCTGGAGCTTCTCTTCCGCTGGTTCGGCGCCGGCCGCCTGCGGCTTGCCGGCGGTCTGCACGCGCTCCACCGTGACAGCCGATTGCGCGTCCGGCTGCTGATAAATCACGACGTACCACCACGCCCCCCACAGCGTGACCAGTGTCAGCACCAGGGGCACCAGCGCAAAGCCGAGGTTCCTGAGCAACGTCCCATAACTCGGGCGCACGTCGTCGATCCTGATATTCAGCGCCCTTGCCGGGGCGACGACAGCCGCCGCAAGCGCAGGCAACATCTTGCGTGAATAAGCCTGCTGCAGCTGCCTCACCCACGGCCTCACCGGCACACGGGTCTCGCTCTCCGGAAGCTTTGGCGCGATCTTCGGATTGAGAAGCGCCCAGCCAATGATGTAGACGAGATACAGAAACGCCAGGAAGAAGCCCGGAAACATCGCGGCGGCGTAGAGCTTGACGACCGACTGCCCGGCGACCGCCGCGTAGACGATGATCATCACCGATGGCGGAATCAGAATGCCCAGCGTGCCGCCGGCCGTAATGACGCCGGAGGCGAGCTTCACGTCATAGCCTGCCTTCAACATCGGATTGAACGCGATCACGCCCATCAATACTACGACGGCGCCGACCAGACCGCTGGCGATGCCCCAGAAGGTGCACACGATGAGCGTCGCGACCGCCAGCGATGCCGGCACGCGCCGGAATGCGAGCTGGATGCTGTAGAACATCTTGTCCACCAGCGCGCCGCGCTCCATCACGTATCCCATGAGCACAAATAGCGGAATTGAGATCAGAACGTCGTTGGTCATCGCGCCGTAGGTGCGCTGAACCATGAGATCGAAGATGTGATTGTCAGCCCACGCCTGACCGGGCCTGTGGTAGGCAAAGAACCCGAAAAACATCCCGAGGCCCATCAGCGTGAAGGCGGTCGGGAAGCCCATCACGATGACGGCTACGATGAGCCCAAGCATCAACAGACCAAGGGCCGGATCGCTCATCGATTCAAATCTCCGCCCATGCCGCGTTGACGCGCGCTCTCGTCGATCGCCTGCGCGCGCTCGATTGCCAGCTTGCGCGCTGCTTCATCGACATACTCGCTGTGTGCGAGCTGCTCCTCGACGACGTCGATCTCGCTGACGTCCTTCAACCGGGCCGGCCATGCGCCCGTCTTGAGACAGACGATGCAGCGCGCGATCTCCGCGGCGCCCTGCAGCATCACCAACACGCCGGCCAGCGGGATCATGGCCTTAAAGTGGTAAACCGGCGGACCTTCCGCAGTAACGTTCGAATGCTCCCTGATGTGCCAGGAATCGGCGGCGTAGTCATAGCCCGCGTAAACCAGCGCGGCGATTCCGGGGATGAAAAACATCACGTAGAGCGCGAGATCGAGGCTCGCCTGCATCCGCGGCCGCATCGAACTGTAGAGAAAGTCACCGCGGACGTGGCCGTTCTGCGCCAGCGTGTAAGCCCCGCAGATCATGAACAACGTGCCATAGAGCATGTTCGAGGCATCGAAGATCCACGCCGTCGGCATATTCATGATGTAGCGCTTGAAGACCTCGACGCAGACAAAACTCATCAGCGCGACAATCAGCCACGCTGCGGCCTTGCCGGTCCAGGTGCTGATGCCGTCGATCATATACAGGAAACGCTGGGCGTTCATGTGTGGCCGCTCGGTGCAAGGACGGTCCGGTCACTTTGCGAGACAATATTTTGCAAGACAACCAGAGCATCATCCGGGATTGTTCCGGACGATGCCTTGCTTACTCAACGTACTATCAGATCTTCTTCGCGTTCGGCCCGAAGTAGTGATTATACACCATGCGGCGGCTGACGACCGTGTCCTGCTCCCACTGCGTCGCCCGCTTGGCGAAGGCCAACTGAGATTCGACGATTTCCTTGAACAGCGGATTTTCCGCAGACTTCTTCGCCACGACGTCGTCGTAGACATCGAGTTGCTTCTGCAGTATCGAATCCGGCGTTTTGTAGAACCTGACCTTATCCTTGGTCTGCATCTCGATATAGTCTTTCGAGTAGCGGTCGATCGCTTTCCAGGTCATGTCCGCGCTTGCGGCGTCGACTGCATTGGCGATGATCGCCTTCATCTTTTCCGGCAGCGCGTCATACTTCGTCTTGTTGAACATGATCTCGAACTGCTCGGCATTCTGGTGATAGCTCTGCAGCATGCAGATCTTGGAGACATCCGGGAAGCCCAGGACGCGGTCCGACGTGGCATTGTTGAACTCCGCCGCATCCAGCAGGCCGCGGTCCATCGCCGAGACGATCTCGCCACCCGGCAGCGCGTTGACTGCAGCGCCAAGGCCGGTGAACACGTCAATGGAAATGCCAACGGTCCGGAACTTGACGCCCTTGAGGTCGTCGGTCTTGGTGACCGGATTCTTGAACCAGCCGAGCGGCTGTGTCGGCATTGGCCCGTACGGAAACGAGACAACGTTCGCACCGATCGATGCGTACAACTTGGTGAGGAGCTCTTTTCCGCCGCCGTACCTGTGCCATGCGAGCAACATGTTGGCGTCCATCGCATAGCCCGGCCCCGAACCCCACAATGCCAGGGCGGTCTGCTTGCCGTAGTGATAGACCAGCACGCCGTGTCCGCCATCGAGCGTACCTTTTGATACCGCATCGAGCAGGCCGAAGGCCGGAACCACCGCGCCTGCGGGAAGCACCTCGATCTTGAGGTCGCCTCCGGTCATGTCGTTGACCTTCTTTGCGTAATCGAGCGCGTATTCGTGGAAAATGTCCTTCGCCGGCCACGTGCTTTGAAAGCGCATGCTGACTGGGCCTTGCGCATTGACGATGCTCGGCGCGGCGACTGTGGCGGCGGACCCTGCCGCAGCCACTTTCAAAAAGTGGCGACGAGTTCGAGGCCTCGTTTTTGGTTGGTGTGGTCATGGAACTCCTCCTCCCTGCGAACTGCTCCTCCCTGCTGAGCCGGTCCTTGGGTGGACCAGTCTTTACTGATAGCTG
>CAVXHU010000011.1:0-46042 GCA_963761395.1 uncultured Alphaproteobacteria bacterium | reverse complement strand
CGCCAGCATCGCGACCCGCGCGGCGTCCGAATGCGGCGCATAGGTCGTGTCCTGATTTTCAAGGCATTGCACGAGGCGCCAGCCTTCGGGAATGGCGGCCGGTACGATCAGCGCGTTGGCCACCGCGGAAAAGTCCAGCGCCGCCGATGCGCCCGCGGACGCCTGTTTGAGCAGATCGCGCAGCGCGTCACGCAGGCCATCGCCGAGTTCTGCGTCGAAGCCGAGCCCGCGAGGAGGAGGATGCAAGGCACTCGCGCGGTCCTCATTCCAGTACTCGGCGATCTGGATCGCCGCAGGGTTCGTTGCACGCACAGTGTCCGTCAGGTGCTGACAGAACAGGCGTCCGCCATTGTTCTCGATCACCCGCACCTCGTCGTAGCGGATTCCATCTATCCGAAATTCGGTCAGGAAGAAGCGCGCGTTGTCGATCAGGAACTGGGATACCCAATCGTTCCAGTAAGCGAAGATTTGACCGCCTGCCCATCCCTGGTCGGTGAAATAAAGACTGTTGTTCAAATTGTCCGTCGGCCGCCGGTCGTAAAACCAGATGCTGCGATCGTCGAAGCCGCCGCCGGCGTGATTGTAGACCAGATCGAAAATCACGGCGATCCCGTGCAAATGGCAAAGGTCGACGAGACACTTCAACTGATTGACGCCTTGAGAAAATTCAGGGACGGTCAGAGGTTGTTTGCCGAAACGCTCAAGCATGTGGTTGACGCTCGAGAGCCGCCAGCCGAGTTGATCTGCGGGGACAAAATATGCGCCTTCCGGGGAAAAATAGTCGACTCCATTGTAGCCCATGCTGAAGGCTGTTTCGAATTCCTGAACGGGAAGCAATTGAATGGCGTTCACGCCGAGCGCTCGCAGGTGCTCCAGTTTTTCGGCGACGTCGAGGAACGTACCTCCACGCTCCGCGCGGACGTCGCGGCCGGTTTCGTCCTGCGCCCACCAGGTGCCGACGTGAAGCTGATAGATGATGAGATCGTTGAATTTTGGCGACTGCCACGCCTGGTCGTGCCAAGGATAGTCGTGCGGACCGCGGACAACGCAGTAGCTGTCTGGAAAGGCAGGCGATATCGTCAGTTCGCGCGCGTAAGGATCCCGCTTCCATCCGGAACTGCCGGCACCCTCGACGAAAAACATATAGCTGTCGCCACTGCCCGCTCCCGCCAAAAAGCCGCCCCAGCTGCCGTCGCCGAGGCGTACCAACCGGTCTTCGGGAGCCGGGCGCCAGGACGGGTCGCCAACAGCGGAAAGTGCGCTGCGGGTGACCACGGAGACATTGCGTGCGTCGGGCGCCCAAGTGCGGAAAGCCGTTCCACCGGGCCACGCGGTAGCCCCCATGGCAGTGCTCGTGTCCACTCTGCTCAAGTCTACGGGCATGCGGGCGTCCGGATCGTTACGCAGAAGTTGCTGCTTCTCGGATCGGCCTTCCAAATAAGGTATTAGGATGCAACGGTCGGGCGCCCGAGTCCAATCCGGGCGGCATCGTCACGAACCCGAATGCCCTATCGGCCCGTATCTGCATCCGACGACTTCAACACCCGGAGGGTCCCGCACCCATGACCACGCCAGGCGGCAGCGATACCTTCTACGGCAGCATTCCGGTCTTTCGCGGCTTTTCCAGCCTGATGGACCCGGCGCTGTATTCGCCGTTGCCGGATGACTGGTCGATCGGCGTCGCCGATATCGTGGAATTGACCCGGGCGATCGCGGAAGCGCGCTACAAGGCGGTCAACATGGCCGGCGCCGCTGTGATCGCGGCGGTCACCAATGCGCTGGACGGACGCGAGTTTCCGTTCGTGTTCGGCGGCGACGGCGCCAGCTTTGCGGTGTCGCCCGACGATCTCGCGCGCGCCCGCGATGCGCTGGCGGCGACCGCAACTCTGGGTCAGGGACGATCTCAACCTGGTGATGCGGGTGGCGCTGGTGCCGGTCGCAGCCGTTCGGGCGCAGGGCCTCGATGTCCGCGTTGCCCGGTTCGGGCCGTCGCCGAATTTGTCCTATGCGATGTTTTCCGGCGGCGGGCTGGGCTGGGCGGAAGCGGCGATGAAGCGCGGCGAATTCGCGGTGCCGGTGGCGCCATCCGGCACCCAGCCCGATCTCACCGGGCTTTCGTGCCGGTTCGAGGAAATTCCCTCGGTGCGCGGCCTGATCCTCTCGGTGCTGGTGGTGCCCGCGCGCGGCGCCGATCCGCTGGCCTTTCGTAAAGTCATCGAAGACATCATCGCGCTGGTCGAGCGCAGCCCGGATGCGGGACGGCCGGTGCCGCCGGGCGGTCCGCCGCTCACATGGCCGCCGGCCGGCGTCGAATTCGAGGCCCGCGCCGCGCGCGGGGGATCGCTGTTGAAGCGGCGCGCTTTCGTGCTGGCCAACACGCTGTTTGTCTATGTCATCATGCGCTTCGGCATCAGCGTCGGCGGCTTCGTGCCGAAAACCTATGTGCAGCAGGTGGTGGAGAATTCCGACTTCCGCAAATACGACGATGGATTGCGCATGATCCTCGATTGCACGCCTGAACTGGAGCGCGCGCTGACGCAGCGCCTCGCCCAGGCTGCTTCCGCCGGAATCGCACGATATGGCCTGCATCGGCAGGATGCCGCAATGATGACCTGCTTTACGCCCTCCGCGCTTCGCAGCGATCACGTGCATTTCATCGACGGCGCGCGTGGCGGCTATGCCTCGGCGGCGACGGCGCTGAAGGCGACGCCGGCTTAATGCACTTTCCTCATGGTGAGGAGGCGCGCTTGCGCCGTCTCGAACCATGAAGCCCGCGGCCCATCCTTCGAGACGCGGCCAGGTGGCCGCTCCTCAGGATGAGGAGTCATTTCAGCGCGCGGATCGCGTCCAATACATTATGAGCAACATATTACGGCCCGGGCCGGGCTACAGCCACCCCCGGGCCGCGCATGGTCACCAGGGCAGGCCGCATAGGTCGATGGTACCCTGCCGTGGCGCGCGCCTGATATCGTAGACATAGGGCGCGATGGCGTCGAAGCGAACCCGCCCCCCGGGCTGATCGGCATGGATCTCGCCGTCGAACGGCTTCCAGCCGCGACCCATGTAAAACGGCGCGTTGTGCGGTTCGCAAAACAGCAGCGCGAAATCGGTAGCGCCTTCATCCTTCAAGGTTTGAATCGCGGCATTGAGCGCAATGCTGGCGTATCCGCGGCGCCTGCTGTCCTCTCGGGTCAGAACGCCGCCGATACCGCCGGCCCGGAGCTTGCGCCCATTCCATTTGACCTCGCGGCGATAGATGCCGACATGGCAGACGACACCGTCGGATTCATCGCGAACCAGCGCCCGCAGCTCGGCATGGGCAAAGACGATACCGGCCCAGGGCAGCTTTGCGACGACATGGGGCGGCCACACCGCGTTGAACAGCGGTTCTGCCAATGGCCACGAGGCGTCCCCGTTCAAAACGTCGATTTCGATGCTCATTGCACACTTGACCTCCCGCGCGCGTGACAACCTGTGCACCCTCGGATGCCGGGCGTTGCCAAATTGGGTGTTTCAGACCGATGGAACCTTCTATAAGGGTTCCCGTTAAGCCACGTCTCCCATCATTTTCGGACATCACCCCATGACCTTTACGCTTCCCCCCCTTCCTTATGCCTATGACGCGCTTGCGCCCCATATGTCGAAGGAAACGCTGGAATATCATCACGACAAGCATCATCAGGCCTACGTGACCAACGGCAATAATCTGCTCAAAGGCACCGAATTCGAGGGCAAATCTCTCGAGGAGATCGTCAAAGGCTCGTTCGGCAAGAATGCCCCGCTCTTCAACAACGCCGGCCAGCACTACAATCATCTGCATTTCTGGAACTGGATGAAGCCCAATGGCGGCGGCAGCAAATTGCCCGGCCGGCTGGAGAAGAAGATCACCGAGGACCTTGGCGGGCTCGAGAAATTCAAGACCGATTTCGCCGCCGCCGGCGTCGGTCAGTTCGGTTCGGGCTGGGCCTGGCTATCGGTGAAGAACGGCAAGCTCGAAATCTCCAAGACGCCCAATGGCGAAAACCCGCTGGTGCATGGCGCCACCCCGATCCTCGGCGTCGACGTCTGGGAGCACTCCTACTACATCGATTATCGCAATCGCCGTCCGGATTATCTGAAGGCGTGGATCGATCATCTGGTGAACTGGGAGTATGTCGACCAGTTGTTCTCGAAAGCCTGAACCTGATTGGGCAACGAATTAGCCAACGAATCTTGGGGCGGTAGCATCGAGCTGCCGCCCTTTCGTTTGCCGGGCGGTTTCCCGATCCTTGCGGGGATCGCGGGCTTGCGGCAAAAGCGGCGATCAGCAGGCCGGTCCGATCCTGCCGGTGTGGGAAAAGCTAAGATGAATTATGTCCTGGTTTTTATCGGCGGCGGTCTTGGGGCGACGCTGCGTCACTTCGTCAACGTCGTCAGCCCGCGCTTCCTCGGAACAGCCTTTCCGTATCACACCTTCATCATCAACATCACCGGGTCGATCGTCATGGGCCTGATCGCGGGCTATCTCGCGTTCAAGGGCGATGCGTCGCAAGCCTGGCGCCTGTTCCTGATGACCGGCATTCTCGGCGGCTACACGACATTTTCGGCGTTCTCGCTCGATGCCGTGCTGCTCTACGAGCGCGGCGCGATCTGGCTTGCACTGTTCTACGTGCTGGGGTCGGTGGTATTTTCGATTTTCGGCCTGTTTGCCGGGCTCGCGCTGGTGCGCCATCTGGCGTGAACCGTTCTGCGCGTGGCAATCCCGCATGGGCCTCCATGAGGCGCGCATGGGTCTTGTCACGCTTCCGTTTGCATCGCTGTTGCGGCGAGACTAAGCAAGTTTAGCCTCATCACGCGCCAGACCGATTCCCTTGTCAGAACTCCCCGAGAAAGATCCGGCGCCCGCCGACGACGCCGCGGACGCCGAGCCGCGTCCGGGCCGCATCCGCAAGCCGATCGGCTGGTCGATGATCGTGATCGGCGTGCTGGTCGCGGTCAGCGCGTCGCTGGTCTATCGGCGCGACGGCATCGACGGTGTAGTGGAAATTCTAACCCGCGATCTCGCGTTGTTCGGCGGCATACTGCCGCGCGTGCTGGCGGGCTGCCTGCTCGGCGCGTTCATCGCGGAGATATTGCCCCATGAGAAGGTGGCGCGATCGCTCGGGCCGGAGTCCGGGCTGAAGGGACTGCTGATCGGAACGGCGTTCGGCGCGATCCTGCCGGGCGGGCCGTTTACCGCCTATCCGGTGGCGAGCGCGCTGCTCACGGTCGGCGCCGATTTCGGCGCGACCATCGCCATGGTCGTCAGCTGGACGCTGATCGGGTACGGCCGCGCGGTCGCCTGGGAATTGCCGATCATGGGGACCGACTTCACGCTGTGGCGCATCGTGATCTCGCTGCCGCTGCCGGTTCTGGCGGGCGCGCTTGGGCGTTTGGTGTATGTCCGGATGTATCCGAAGAGCGCGCCGCCATGAGCGCCGCCCTTCTCATCGACATCCTGCTGTGGGGTTCGGTTGCCGCGGTTGGATATATCGCGCTCCGGCGCGGCCGCGTGGTGCTGACGACGTCCGTCCGCGAAGGCACCATGGACTTCATCAATATCGTGCCGCGCATCGCGCTCGGCGTGATCGGCTCGGGCTACATCGCCGCCGTGATCCCCGCGGAAATCATCACCGGCTGGCTTGGTCCCAATAGCGGCTGGCTTGGCGTCCTCACCGCCGTGATCGCGGGCGCAGCAACCCCGGGAGGACCGGTGGTCGGCTTTTCGATCGGCGCGGTGGCGTTGAAGGCCGGCGGCGGGGCGCCGCAGGTGATCGCCTATGTGATCGCCTGGGCGCTGTTTGCCTTTCAGCGGCTGCTTTTATGGGAAATCCCGTTCATGCCGGCGCGGTTCGTCTGGTTCCGCGCCGCGGTGTCCTTGCCGTTCCCGTTTCTGGCCGCCGCCATCGCCATGGCGATCGGAAGGCCGTGAGACCTTATCCCGGCGGCAAGTCGGTGGACACGATTAATGTTATAATATAACATTCTGCCATGGTTCCCTCCAGTTCCCACAGCCACCAGCACGACCATGGGCACGCCCACGTTCACGCTCACAGCCATGGGCCGGCATCGCCGCATCCGGCGCAGGCAGCACCGTGGTCGATCCTGCGCATGACGGTTGTGTCCCGCATCGGTGCGGCGCTCGCGGTCAGCGCCGTCCTGTGGGCCGTGGTGTGGCTGGCGATGAGGTGAGCATGGCCGCGCAATTGCAATTCCGCGATGTCACGCTCGGCTACGACAGGCATCCGGCGGTGCACCACCTCGACGGCGAGGTCGCCTCCGGCGCGCTGCTCGCGATCGTCGGCCCGAACGGCGCCGGCAAATCAACGCTGTTTCGCGGCATCGTCGGCATCCTCAGGCCGCTGGCCGGCTCGATTCTGACAGGCGAGCTCGATGTCCACGATATCGCCTATCTGCCGCAGACGGTGGATATCGACCGCAGCTTTCCGATCTCGGTATACGATTTCGTCGGCACCGGGCTTTGGCGCAGCATCGGGTTTTTCGGCGGCATGGGCAAAGCGGCGCGGGACAAGATTGCGCAGCGCGCTCGCTTCCGTCGGCCTCAATGGTTTTGAGAACCGTCCCATCGGGACGCTGTCCGGCGGGCAGATGCAGCGCATGCTGTTTGCGCGGGTGCTGTTGCAGGACGCGCGCCTGATCGTGCTGGACGAGCCATTCAACGCCATCGACGCCCGGACCTCGGCCGATCTGCTGGCGCTGGTGCGGCGCTGGCATGCCGAGAAGCGCACGGTGCTGGCGGCGCTGCACGACATGGAACTGGTGCGCGCCACTTTCCCCGAAACCTTGCTGCTGGCGCGCGGCCCCGTGGCCTGGGGCGCCACCGCGGAGGTGCTGACCGCCGAGAACCTTCTGGAGGCGCGGCGGATGTGCGAAGCCTTCGACGACAGCGCCGCCGCCTGCGCCGCGGACGATGTACCCTCGCGGGCCGCCTGAACCCCATGGTCTATAGTGTGATGATCTATGATGCGCTGATCGCGCCCTTCACCGAATTCGAATTCATGCGCCGCGCGCTGGCGGCGGTGATCGCGCTGGCGCTGGGCGGCGCGCCGATCGGTGTGTTTCTGATGCTGCGGCGTATGAGCCTGGTCGGCGATGCGATGGCGCATGCGATCCTGCCGGGGGCCGCGATCGGCTTCCTGCTGTCGGGCCTCAATCTGTTTGCGATGACGACGGGCGGACTGATCGCAGGCTTTACGGTTGCGATCCTCGCGGGCGTGGTCGCGCGCACGACCGAACTGAAGGAAGACGCCTCGCTAGCCACGTTCTATCTGGCGTCCCTGGCGCTTGGCGTGACGATTGTTTCAATCAAGGGCACCAATATCGATCTCTTGCACGTGCTGTTCGGCAACATCCTGGCGATGGACGACCAGACCCTGCTGGTGATCGCCTTCAACGCCACGATTACATTGATCGTGCTGGCGGTGATCTACCGCCCGCTGGTGATCGAAAGCGTCGATCCGGTGTTCCTGCGCACCGTGAGCCGCGCCGGCGCGCCGGCGCATCTGGCGTTTCTGGCGCTGGTCGTCATCAACCTGGTCAACGGCTTTCAGGCGCTCGGCACCCTGCTGGCGGTGGGGTTGATGATCCTGCCCGCGGGCATCGCGCGGTTCTGGTCGCGCGATATTACCGGCATGATCTGCATCGCGGTGATCAGCGCAATTGTTTCGGGCTATGCCGGACTGGTGCTGTCGTTTCAGACCAAGGTGCCGTCGGGCCCTGCGATCATTCTGGTGGCGGCGGTGCTGTATGTGGGCTCCGTGCTGTTCGGCAGCGTCAGCGGCCTGTTCAGGCAGATGTTTCCCGGCCGCCACCTCGAAGCCTGACGGGGAAGGCCGTGCGACGTTTTCAGCTTTGGCTCATTTTTCTGCTGCTCGTGACGTCGGCAGCTCCCGTGCGCGCGCAGGATCGCTTGAACGTCGTCGCCAGCTTTTCAATCCTCGGCGATTTCGTGCGAAATGTCGGGGGCGAGCGCGTCGGCGTGACGACACTGGTTGGTCCCGATGGCGACGTGCACGTCTATACGCCGGCGCCCGCGGACGCCAAGAAGATCGCGGATGCGAAACTCGTTGTCATCAACGGCCTCGGTCTCGAAGGCTGGCTGCCGCGGCTGGTGCAGTCCTCCGGCGGCAAAGCCACCATGGTCACCGCATCCCAAGGCATCACGCCGCTCAAGATTGGTTCCGACGCCGATCCGCATGCCTGGCAATCGGTTGCCAATGCCAGCATCTATGTGGCCAATATCCGCGACGCGCTTGTTGCCGCCGACCCCGCCGGCGCCGAGGCCTATCGGGCCAATGCGGAACGCTATCTGGCAAAGCTCGATGCGCTCGACCGCGAGGTGCGCGAGGCCGTCGCGCACATTCCGCAAGCGCGCCGCAAGGTCATCTCGACGCATGATGCCTTCGGCTATTTTGCAGCCGCCTATGGCATCGAATTCATCGCCCCGCAGGGTGTCTCCACCGAGTCCGAGGTCAGCGCGCGCGATATCGCCCGTATCATCACCGAGGTGAGAGCCGCAAAAATTCCTGCGGTTTTCCTTGAAAATATCAGCGATGACAGGCTGATGCGCCGGATCTCAACCGAGACCGGCGCGAGGGTCGGCGGAACGCTGTTTTCCGACAGCCTGACGGGTGAAAAGGGCGATGCCCCCACTTACATTGATATGGTCAGGCACAATATAAAGGCCCTGACGAGCGCGCTGACGAATTAGGGCAGGGGCCCTCCCTGCTGCCGGCGCGCCGCCCAAATACCGTTTTCGGAGTACTTATGCCAGAATTGACGTCCCAAAAAATTCCCGTGACCGTGCTGACGGGCTATCTCGGCGCCGGCAAGACCACCCTTCTCAACCGCATACTGTCGGAAAACCACGGCAAGAAATACGCCGTCATCGTCAACGAATTCGGCGAGATCGGCATCGACAACGATCTGATCATCGGTGCCGACGAAGAAATATTTGAAATGAACAACGGCTGCATTTGCTGCACCGTGCGCGGCGATCTCGTGCGCATCCTCGACGGCCTGATGAAGCGCAAGGGCAAGTTCGACGCCATTATCGTCGAGACCACCGGCCTTGCCGATCCGGCGCCGGTGGCGCAGACCTTCTTCGTCGACGAAGACGTGCAGAGGAATGCGCGGCTTGACGCGGTGGTGACGGTAGCCGATGCGAAATGGCTGAGCGACCGGCTCAAGGATGCGCCGGAAGCCAAGAACCAGATCGCGTTCGCCGACGTCATCGTGCTCAACAAGACCGACCTCGTCACCAAGGCTGAATTGGCCGAGGTCGAGGCGCGGATCCGCGGCATCAATCCCTATGCCAAGCTGCACCGTACCGAGCGCTGCCAGGTCGCGCTGTCCGACGTGCTGGAGCGCGGCGCGTTCGATCTCGATCGCATCCTCGAGATCGAACCGGAATTTCTCGAAGCCGGCGACGGCCACGATCACGATCACCACCACGACCATGATCACGATCATCACCACGATCACGGCCACGGCCATGGCGGCCTGAAGCATTATCATGACGAGGAGATGCAATCGCTGTCGCTGCGATCGGATAAGCCGCTCGATGCCACCAAGTTCATGCCGTGGCTGCAAAACCTGGTCGCCAGCGAGGGCCAGAAGATTTTGCGCTCGAAGGGAATTCTCGCCTTCAGCGACGACGACGACCGCTACGTCTTCCAGGGCGTGCACATGATGCTGGAGGGCGATCACCAGCGGGCCTGGAAGGACGGCGAACCGCGCGAGAGCCGTCTGATCTTCATCGGCCGCGAATTGCCCGAGCAGACCATCCGCGACGGTTTCGAGCGCTGTATCACCACGTGATGAAAGAGTTCGAGCCGGGCGATAATGCGGCCTCCATCGTTTCGGTCACCGACCGGGTGCGCCCGCTGGCGATCGGCATGCCCGTCACAGCGGTGCACTTTCTCGGCGATAGCGCGGCCTTCGTCGGCGCCGAGGAAAACGTTTTCCTGGTGAGCGGGCAGGGCGAGATCTCGCCGGTCGCCGTCCACAGCGGCGGCATTCTGTGCGCGGCATCCGATGGGAGCGCGTATCGTCATGGGCGGCGATGACGGCAAGCTGGTTGCGCTCAGCGCAAAAGGCGAGGTGACACTGCTCGCGACCGACCCAAAACGGCGCTGGATCGACAATACGGCGCTTCATCCCGATGGCGCGGTGGCATGGTCGGCCGGCAAGACCGCCTTTGTTCGCAGCGGCAAGGGTGAGGAGAAATCCTTCGACGTGCCCTCGACGGTCGGCGGGCTGGCGTTCGCGCCAAAGGGCCTGCGGCTCGCGGTCGCGCATTATAACGGCGTGACCCTGTGGTTTCCCAACATGGCGGCGAAGCCCGAATTTCTGGAATGGGCGGGCTCGCATCTCGGCGTCATCTTCAGCCCGGACAACAAGTTTCTGGTCACCGCGATGCATGAGCCGGCGCTGCATGGCTGGCGGCTGGCCGATAACAGGCACATGCGCATGAGCGGTTATCCCGGACGCGTCAGGTCGATGTCGTGGAGCGCGGGCGGCAAGGCGCTGGCGACGTCAGGCGCCGATGCGGTCATCATGTGGCCGTTCGCCAGCAAGGACGGCCCGATGGGCAAGGAGCCCGCGATGCTGGCACCACTGCAGGCGCGCGTCTCCATGGTCGCCTGCCATCCGAAGCAGGATATCCTCGCCGCCGGCTACAGCGACGGCACCATTTTGATGGTGCGGCTGAGCGACGGCGCCGAAATTCTGGTGCGCCGGAATGGCACCGCGCCGGTCTCGGCGCTGGCCTGGAACGCAAAAGGCACGCTGCTGGCGTTCGCCGCGGAGGATGGCGACGCCGGGTTGCTGGCGCTCTAGCGGCGTGTCCGAAGGCGTCACTGCTGGTTCCCGAGGGAACAATGCGTTCCGCCGGCCGTTGATATCGCGAAGAATTTTCGCGGTGAACAAGATGTCTTCGGACGACAGGAAACGCGCGTACAGGATGGATATGCTGCTCGCCTCCGCCATGGTTGCGGCGGGGCTTGCTATAGCCGGCCTTTCCATGGCCGAGATCAAAGCCCGTAATCAGCAGATGGCGCAGGCGACGCAGCCGTTGCAATCCTCTCCCGCCGCGCCCGACGCTCAGAACAAAGCACCCGCCGAGTCAAAGCCCGGCGGCGAGCGCCCGACCACACCCGCGCCCGAGCCCGCGCGACCGAACGCCCAGGCGCAGAGGGAAGGCGCAACGCCGGCACTGCCGCCGGCTCCGGCCGAGAAGACCGCGCCGCCGATCAAGGAAAGATAGTTTTTCCAGCCCGTCATTCCGGGGCGATGCGCAGCATCGAACCCGGAAATCTCCTTCGATTATAATCTCGAGATTCCGGGTCTGCGTGCTTCGCACGCATCCTCAGATGCGCAATTGCGCATCGGGGAATGACGGCATTGAGTTTCGCCCCGCTTGAACGTCGCCTCACCGCACCAGCACGTTCCTGAACTGCCAGGGATCTGACGTGTCGATATCCTCCGGGAACAGTCCGGGCCGGTCGCTGAGCGGGGTCCAGTCGGTGTAGATGCCTTTCACCGGGCCGAGATACGGCAGCTGGATTTCGAGGCAGCGACGGAAATCCATCTCATCGGCCTCGACGATCCCCGCGGTGGGATTTTCCAGTGCCCACACCATGCCGGCGAGCACGGCCGAGGTGACCTGCATGCCGGTGGCGTTCTGGTAGGGCGCGACTTCGCGGGTTTCCTCGATCGAAAGCTGCGAGCCGTACCAGTAGGCGTTCTTGCCGTGGCCATAGAGCAGCACGCCGAGTTCGTCGATCCCGTCCTCGATCTCGTTCTCATCCAGGATGTGCCACTTCGGCTGCATCTTGCCGGTGGCGCCGAACATTTCGTGCAACGACAGCACCGCATCGTTGGCGGGGTGATAGGCGTAATGGCAGGTCGGGCGATAAATCACCTTCTGGCCGTCGCGCACCGTGAAATAGTCGGCGATCGAGATCGATTCATTGTGGGTGACGAGAAAGCCGTATTGCGCGCCGGGCGTCGGACACCATGAGCGCACGCGGGTGTTGGCGCCGGGCTGCAGCAGATAGATCGCGGCGCCGCAGCCGTAGTCGTGGGTGCGGCCATTGTCCGGCATCCACTTTTCGTGGGTGCCCCAGCCGAGTTCGGCCGGCTGCATGCCCTCGGAGACGAAGCCTTCCACCGACCAGGTGTTGACGAACACGTTCATCGACTTCGGCTTCTTCGAGCGCTGGGTGTCGCGTTCGGCGATATGGATGCCCTTGACGCCGAGCTTGTGGGCGAGCTGGCCCCAGCCTTCGCGGCTCTTGGGCGCGTTGAACGGCGTGTTGGTGTCGCGGGCGATGTCGAGCAGCGCCTGCTTGACGAACCAGGACACCATGCCCGGATTGGCGCCGCAGGTGGAGACCGCGGTCGGGCCGCCCGGGCTCTTGTGTTTTGCCGCCAGCAGGGTTTCGCGCAACGCGTAATTCGAGCGCTTTTCGGGACCGATGTTCCTGTCGAAATAGAAGCCGAGCCACGGCTCCACCACGGTGTCGATGTAGAGCGCGCCGATCTCACGGCACATGGTCATGATATCGACCGAGGAGGTGTCGACCGACAGATTGACGCAAAATCCCTGGCCGCCGCCGGCGGTCAATAGCGGCACCAGCACCTCGCGATAATTGTCTTTGGTAATGGCCTGTTTGATGAAGCGCACGCCGTGCTGTTTGGCGATCTCGCCGTCCTCGTGCGGGTCGATGATGACGAAGCGCGACTTGTCGTAGGCGAAATGCCGCTCGATCAAAGGCAATGTGCCTTTGCCGATCGAGCCGAAGCCGATCATGACAATGGGGCCTGAAATTTTCGCGTGGATCGGCGAGGCGGGCGGGCTCATGGGGTCGGTCTCCGGGGACAGGGGATGCGCTGGGCGCGAACAGGGATCAGGCGGTGCGCCGCTTCGCGGTGACTTCGATCTCGACCTTCATCTCGGGCTTCAAGAGCCCGGCGACGACGAGGAGCGTTGCGGCCGGCCTGATATCGCCGAGCTTTTCGCCGCAGACCGCGAACACGGCATCGGCGTCGCCTGCATCGGTGATGTAATAGGTGGCGCGGACGATATCGGCCATGGCGAAGCCGCCATCCCTGAGCGCGGCTTCGATGGTCCTGAAGCAGTTTCGTGTCTGGCTCGTGATGTCGGCCGGCATGGTCATGGTGGCGTAGTCGTAGCCGGTGGTGCCGGCAACGAAGGCGAAATCGCCGTCGATGACGGCGCGGCTGAAGCCGGCGGTTTTTTCGAATGGCGAGCCGGTGGAAATCAGGCGGCGGGACATCATATGCACCTCGGGGCGACACATCGCGTGACCATGTTGAGATCACGCAATGCCGCGTCTTGATCTTCAAATCAAGCGGCGTGAGGCGCCGATTTCCGCAACCGTGCCGCCGACCGCGGCTTGCTTTGCCGTGCCGCCGTTGCGGCCGGCACGATCATGCCCCAGGCGCCGTCCAGCGCGCCCTCGCGCAGTTCGAGACCGAGCAGCCGGTCGCGTTCGAACGGGCCGGGCAGCGACAGTTCGCCGGTCTTGAGCGCCGAGAAGCCGAAGCGGGCATAATAGGGCGCATCGCCGAGCAGAATCACCGCGCCGTGGCCGCGCGCTCTGGCCGCCGCGAGCGCGTGGTTCATCAGCGCTCGTCCTATGCCGAGCTTGCGGCACGACGGATCGACCGCCAGCGGGCCAAGCACCAGCGCCGAAACGCCGCCGGCGCTGACGTGCCACAACCTGATGGTTCCAATGATTTGGCCCTGGCGCATGGCCGAAAACGCGAGGCCTTCGGCAGGCGCGCGTCCGGCGCGCAGGCGCTGGCAGGTGCGGGCATCGCGATCTTCGCCAAAGCAGGCATCGAGCAGCGCTTCGCGCCCAGCGACATCAGAGGCGCGCTCGCTGCGGATCGCGAACGGAGCGGCGTCGGTCAAGGGGGCAATTGGGGTCTTCCGCAAAGCAGTCATGGCACGTCAGTCCTCGCTTCCCGCGGCCGCGAGGCCGAAGGAAGCGTTCTCGGCAAATTTGCATGTGAGGGAAAAGGAGCCGGCGCACCGGCTCCCGGTTCTTTTGCTCCCTCTCCCGCTTGCGGGGAGAGGTGAAACGCAGCGCACTGTTGCACCGCTCAGATGTGATACGTCCGCAGCGGCGGGAAGCCGTTGAAGGCCACCGACGAGTAGGTCGACGTATACGCGCCGGTGCCCTCGATCAGCACCTTGTCGCCGATCTCGAGCGTCACCGGCAGCGGGTACGGGATCTTCTCGTACATCACGTCGGCGGAATCGCAGGTCGGGCCTGCGAGCACGCACGGCGTCATTTCCGCGCCGTCATGGCGGGTGCGGATGGCATAGCGGATCGACTCGTCCATGGTCTCGGCGAGGCCGCCGAACTTGCCGATGTCGAGATACACCCAGCGCACATCGTCCTCGTCGCTCTTTTTGGAGATCAGAACGACTTCGGTCTCGATGATGCCGGCATTGCCGACCATGCCGCGGCCCGGCTCGATGATGGTCTCCGGGATCTGGTTGCCGAAGTGCTTGCGCAGCGCACGGAAGATCGACCGCCCGTATTGCACGACCGGAGGAACGTCCTTGAGGTATTTGGTCGGAAATCCGCCGCCCATGTTGACCATGGAGAGGTTGATGCCGCGCTCGGCACAGTCGCGGAACACCGTCGAGGCCATCGCCAGCGCGCGGTCCCACG
The DNA here is from genome assembly GCA_963761395.1 of uncultured Alphaproteobacteria bacterium. GTDB lineage: Bacteria > Pseudomonadota > Alphaproteobacteria > Rhizobiales > Xanthobacteraceae > Bradyrhizobium. Next base: position 31,292 of record CAVXHU010000011.1, on the reverse strand, counting down.
CCTTCACCTTGGGCTGCTGCGAGCCGACATGGAACGAGATGCCGCAGGGCTCCAGGCCGAGCCGCTTGGCGAGGTCGAGCACGTCGACCGCCATTTCCGGATCGCAGCCGAACTTGCGCGACAGCGGCCATTCGGCGCCGGCGCAATCATAGAGGATGCGGCAGAACACTTTTGAGCCGGGGGCGGCGCGGGCGAGCTTCTCGACCTCCGCGGCGCAATCGACCGCGAACAGGCGAATCCCGAGCGCGAAGGCGCGCGCGATGTCGCGCTCCTTCTTGATGGTATTGCCATAGGAAACGCGCTCCGGGGGGGCACCCGCGGCCAACGCCATCTGGATTTCGGCGACCGAGGCGCAGTCGAAGCACGAGCCCATCGAGGCCAGCAGCGACAGCACCTCCGGCGCCGGGTTTGCCTTCACCGCGTAGAACACGCGGCTGTCCGGCAGCGCCGTGGAGAAGGTCTGGTAGTTGTCACGCACCACTTCGAGGTCGACGACGAGGCACGGCTCGACGTCCTGGCCCTCGTTCCGGCGGTTGCGCAGGAATTCCTGAATACGTTCGGTCATAGTAGCACCTCCCAAACGGCCCAGCGACGGGACACGTTCAAAAATGATCTCGGATAAGAGCGCTCCGGCCACATCGCGCGATGGAGGCGCAACGAAGCCAAAAAACTCGAACCGAACTGTGCTGCCGTGGATTGGTTGGGAATGATCCCGCCCGCACACCTGGCAATGAAGGACAAGCCTCTTCGGTATTCGCGCCGGCTGGTGGAGAGCCGGCAGAGACCAAAAAAGCCCGATCCGTCGTTGCTTTAAGTCGCGTCCCCCGTTGAGAACGAGGTGCGCCGGTTCGCCTCCGGCTGCCAGTCACGGTTGCAAGGAGCGAAGAGACCTTCAACGGCATCTCTTGAGAGAGATGCTGGACTCTCAAGTCAGATGACTTGAGCGACCCTCGGTTCTTCATCCCTTGGCGGCTGTCCGGCCTCTTGTCCGGATACCTACCGACTGACACACGACCACAGGCACGTGCGAAATTGGGCAAGTCTGCAAATAAGGGTTTTGAGTTTGCTTCGCAACAATTTTTTTAGGCTGGGGACAAGTTTGCCTAACGGGAGCTTGCAGCGCCGCTCTCGGGCCGCGCGCGGGCGGCGTTGAAAGTGAACAGACGTTAAGTTTCTTTAACGAGGCGCAAGCGTTCGACGATAGTCGGCGAGCGGCTTTGTTGCTCAGCCGACTTATGCGCGCCGCGTGAACGGCTCGACGCGCTGCGCGGCACGGATGAATGCGACCATGATGAAGACGCCGATCGCAAACAGCACGGCCTGCAGGATGTGCGCGGCGGCGTCGTCGAGACCGAACAGGATCGCGAGCGCCCAGCCGCCGGCAAACGCCGCGCCGAACACTTCGGCGCCGATCAGAATCGCCGCGCTGACGACGGTGACGACGCTGGGCCAATTGATCTGGCGGGCGCTGGTCGGAGAGGGCTGCGAACTCATGGGGCTTTATCCTGTTGGGGTGCGCAATCTCTCCGAAAAGGCCCCCGCTATCAAGCGCAAAAGGGGCCTAAAAAAGCCCGATCGCGTGATATAACTTGCTCAATAGATTTGGGCCGAAAACGGGAATCCTCATGGCAGAAACCTTGGAAGCGGTGGTCCCCCCGCAAGATCAGGCAAACCCGCTGCTGAAGGCGTGGCAGACGCCGTTCGAGACGCCGCCGTTCGCGGAGATCGCGCCGGAACATTTCCTCCCCGCCTTCGAGCAGGCCTTCGCCGACCACTCGGCCGAGATCGCCGCGATCACCCACGATCCCTCGACGCCGGACTTCGCCAACACCATCACCGCGCTGGAGCGCTCCGGAAAACTGCTCTCCAAGGTTTCGGCGGTGTTCTACGATCTGGTGTCGGCGCATTCCAACCCGGCGCTGCTCGAGATCGACAAGGAGGTGTCGCTGCGGATGGCACGGCACTGGAACCCGATCATGATGAACGCGGTGCTGTTCGGCCGGATCGCGATGCTGCACGACAATCGCGCCACGCTCGCCCTGACGTCGGAGCAGATGCGGCTCCTGGAGCGCACCTATACCCGCTTCCATCGCTCCGGCGCCGGGCTCGACGAGGTGGCGAAGGCGCGGATGGCCGAGATCAACGAGCGGCTGGCGCATCTCGGCACGGCGTTCAGCCATCATCTGCTCGGCGACGAGCAGGACTGGTTCATGGAACTCGGCGAGGCCGATCGCGACGGCCTTTCCGAGAGCTTTATCGCGGCGGCCGAGGCCGCAGCCAGCGAGCGCGGCATGGCCGGCAAGGCGATCGTGACGCTGTCGCGCTCATTCGTCGAGCCGTTCCTGAAGAGCTCCACCCGGCGCGACCTGCGCGAAAAGGTGTTCAAGGCCTTCACCGCGCGCGGCGACAACGACAACGCCAACGACAATAACGAGATCATTGTCGAGATCCTCGCCCTGCGCGAGGAGAGCGCGAAGCTGCTGGGCTTTCCGACCTTCGCCGCCTACCGGCTGGAGGATTCGATGGCCAAGACGCCGGAAGCCGTGCGCGGCCTGCTGGAGCGGGTCTGGAAGCCGGCGCGGGCCCGCGCGCTCGCGGATCGCGACGCCTTGCAGGCGCTGGCTGCGGAGGAGGGCGGCAATTTCGCGCTGGCGCCGTGGGACTGGCGCTACTACGCCGAAAAGCTGCGGCAGATCAGCGCCAATTTCGACGACGCCGCGATCAAGCCTTATCTCGTCGCTCGACCACATGATCGAGGCCGCCTTCGACTGCGCGCACCGCCTGTTCGGGCTGAGCTTCTCCGAGCGCAAGGATATTCCGGTCTGGCATCCGGATGTGCGGGTCTGGGAAGTCAAGGATGCCGCCGGGCGGCACAAGGCGCTGTTCTATGGCGACTACTTCGCCCGGCCCTCGAAGCGCTCCGGCGCCTGGATGACGTCGCTGCGCGACCAGCAGAAGCTCGATGGCGACATCGCTCCCCTGATCGTCAATGTCTGCAATTTCTCCAGGGGCGCCGACGGCCAGCCGTCGCTGCTGTCGCCGGACGATGCGCGGACGCTGTTCCACGAATTCGGCCACGGCCTGCACGGCATGCTGTCGGACGTGACCTATCCCTCGCTGTCCGGCACCAGCGTGTTCACCGATTTCGTCGAGCTGCCCTCGCAGCTTTACGAGCACTGGCAGGAGCAGCCGCAGGTGCTGCAGCAATTTGCGCGGCATTACCAGACCGGCGAGCCGCTGCCGGACGATCTGCTGAAGCGCTTCCTTGCCGCGCGCAAATTCAACCAGGGCTTTGCCACCGTGGAATTCGTCTCCTCGGCGCTGATCGATCTCGAATTCCACACCCAGCCGGCTTCCGCCAGCCGGGATGTGCGGGCGTTCGAGCGCGCGGAGCTGGAAAAAATCGGGATGCCCGCGGAAATCTCGCTGCGGCACCGGCCGCAGCAATTCGGCCATATTTTCTCCGGCGATCACTATGCGTCGGGCTATTACAGCTACATGTGGTCCGAGGTGATGGACGCCGACGCGTTCGGCGCATTCGAGGAGGCCGGCGACATTTTCGATCCCGCGGTCGCCAAACGCCTGCACGACGACATCTATTCCTCGGGGGGCTCGCGCGATCCCGAAGACGCCTATGTCGCCTTCCGCGGCCGCGAGCCGGAGCCCGACGCGCTGCTGCGCCGCCGCGGCCTGCTCGAAACATCGGAGGCGGCGTGAGGTGAACATGGTGATGCGCCGGTTGCTTGATCTGCTGCTGCTGGTCGGAGCTCTTGCCCTTGGCACCGCCGCGGCGCAGGCGCATCCGCATGTCTGGATCACGGCGACCAGCGAGCTGATCTATGCGCCCGATGGCTCGGTCACCGGCGTGCGTCACGCCTGGACCTTCGACGACATGTTCTCGACCTACGCGCTGCAGGGCATCGAGACCAAGACCAAGGCGTCTACAGCCACGAAGAATTGGCGCCGCTGGCGCAGACCAATGTCGAATTGCTGAAGGAATTCGCCTACTTCACCTTTGCCAAAGCCGACGGCAAAAAGGAGAAATTCCAGGAGCCGGTCGACTACTTCCTGGAATACAAGGATGCCGCGCTGACGCTGCATTTCACGCTGCCGCTCAAGACCCCGGTAAAACCGAAGCAGCTGGCGCTGGAAGTGTTCGATCCCGAGTTTTTTCATCGACTTCAAGTTGGCCGACAAGGACCCGATCAGGCTGGTCGGGGCGCCCGCCGCCTGCGAGATGAAATTCCAGCGGCCGAATGACGGCACCGCCAATGCCCAAAAACTCGGCGAGCAGAATTTCATGAGCGGCGACAATTCGAACTACGGCGCGATGTTCGCCAACAAGATCACGGTGGATTGTCCGTGAGGTTGAAACCCGGCTTCGCGCGCGCCCTGACGATCACAGTCGCGGCGGCGGTGGTCGTGCTGGCGCTCGACGGTGTCGTGCACGTCCTGATGGCGCAGACGCCGTTCGGCGGCCCGCGCCCGGGCGCGCGCCGAGCCGCAGGTCGGCGGCATCGTCGGATGGCTGCTGTCAAAACAATCGGAATTTTATCGCGAGATGTCCGCCACCATTCGCGCCGCGAAGTCCGACGGATCAGCGGTCTGGACGCTGCTCGCGATCTCCTTCGCCTACGGCATCTTTCACGCCGCCGGCCCCGGCCACGGCAAGGCGGTGATCTCGTCCTATCTGGTCGCCAATCAGGAGACCGCGCGGCGCGGCATCGTGCTGTCGTTTGCCTCTGCGCTGATGCAGTCGCTGGTCGCGGTGGTGATTGTCGGGATTTGCGCCTGGCTGCTCAACGCCACCGCCAAAACCATGTGCGGCGCTGAAAAGGTGATCGAGATCGCAAGCTACGGCCTGATCGCAGCCTTCGGCGCCCGGCTGGTCTGGACCAAGGGCGGCGGATTCATGCGCGCGCTGCAGGCCTCGCCGCCGGTGCCCGCGCTGGCGCTGGCCGCGCACCACGATCATGCGCGGCCATGGCCACGACCATGATCACCACGGCCATTCCCATTCCCACGCCCATGTCGCGCATCACGGCCATGAGCATCGTCACGATGACCACGGGCACGACCATGATCACGTCCATGACGAGCATTGCGGCCATTCCCATGGCCCTGTCCCGAGCGAACTCGCCGGTCCCGGCGGCTGGCGGCGCGGCTTTGGCGCGATTTTCGCCGTCGGAGTGAGGCCCTGCTCGGGCGCGATCCTGGTTCTGGTGTTCGCGCTGGCGCAGGGCATGTTCTGGGCCGGCATCGCCGCGACCTTCGTGATGGGGCTCGGCACCGCGATCACGGTGGCGACCATCGCCGTGATCGCGGTGTCGGCAAAGGACCTGGCGCGGCGCCTGAGCGGTGCCAGCGAGGGCGGCGGCGCGCTGATCATGCGCGGCGTGGAATTCGGCGCCGCGGGACTGGTGCTGCTGTTCGGGGTCGGCCTGCTGTTCGGCTACATCGCCGCCGAGCGCGTGACGTGCTTGTAACGGCCCGTGCGCTGTAGGGTGGGCAAAGCGCAGCGTGCCCACCATCTTGGGTCAATCAAGAAATGGTGGGCACGGCGCAAGCGCGCCTTTGCCCACCCTACAGAGCTCATCCCGCCCTAGGCCGGCAAAAACCCCCGGATCGCCGGCATGAAAAAGATCGCGAGATTGATCGCAAAGCCGATGCTCCACAGGATCGAGCGAAGCGTGGGGCGATCGCCGAGATAGGTGAAGACATAGGCGATCCGCACGATCAGGAACAGCACCGCCAGTTCATCGATCAGACGTTGCGGCCCGGTCCGGAATTCCGCCAGCAGGACGGCTACGGCAAAGAATGGAAAGGCCTCGATGCCGTTGAGATGCGCGCCCAGCGCGCGGGCCCGCAGCGGATCGTCGTAGAATGCGGGGTCGCGCGGTTTGGAATTGTCGAAGCTGCGAAACCCGATCCACTTGATCGGTGCGATCGTCAGCAGATAGAGCATCAGCGTTCCGAAAACGCACCATTCGGCGACCGTCATGGCTTCCCCCGACGCACGGCAACACATGGACAGTATCGAAACAGCCATTATCTTGACAAGGATAGTCCAACGCGCGAAGCCACAGCCATCATGACAGCGGTCGTCTCCATCGAAAGCGCAAGCGCCAAATCCGGCGTCAGGCCGGGGCGCATCGGCGTGCTGCTGGTCAATCTGGGCACCCCCGACAGCGCGGATGCGCCGGGGCGTGCGCGTCTATCTCAAGGAATTCCTGTCCGATCCGCGGGTGATCGAAGATCAGGGCCTGCGCTGGAAGCTGGTGCTGAACGGCATCATCCTGCGCATCCGCCCCGGCCGCAAGGCGCGCGATTACCGCAAGATCTGGAACACCGAGAAAAACGAATCTCCGCTGAAAACGATTACCCGCGCGCAATCCGAGAAGCTTGCGGAAGCCATCTCGGACCATGACCATGTCGTGGTCGACTGGGCGATGCGCTACGGCAATCCGTCGATCGCCTCGCGTATCGAAGCCCTGACGGCGCAGGGCTGCGACCGGCTGCTGGTGGTGCCGCTCTATCCGCAATATTCGGCCGCGACATCCGCGACCGTCTGCGACGAAGTGTTCCGCGTGCTCGCCGGGATGCGCGCACAACCGACCTTGCGGGTGACGCCGCCCTATTACGACGATCCTGACTATATCGAGGCGCTGGCGCTTTCCATCGATGCGCATCTCAAGACCTTGCCGTTCCAGCCGGAGCTGATCGTGGCCTCGTTCCACGGCATGCCGCAGAAATATGTCGACAAGGGCGATCCCTATCAGGCGCAATGCGTCGCGACGACAGACGCGTTACGCAAGCGGCTCGGCCTCGAGGCCTCGAAGCTGATACTCACCTTCCAGTCGCGCTTCGGCTTCGACGAGTGGCTAAAACCCTACACCGACAAGACCATCGAGCAACTGGCGAAGGACGGCACCCGCCGCATCGCCGTGGTGATGCCCGGCTTTTCCGCCGATTGCCTGGAAACGCTGGAAGAAATCGCCCAGGAAAACGCCGAGATTTTCAGGCACAATGGCGGCGAGCAGTTTGCCGCGATCCCCTGCCTCAACGATAGCGAGCGCCGGCATGGACGTCATCCGCCAACTGGTGCTGCGCGAGCTTCAGGGCTGGATATAGGCGCCGGCTTTGCCTCGCTTTTCATCGCCTCGAACCTTACATTCCCGCTCGGCGACCAAGGGAGGGGATTCGCCGCACTGCAACGCGTGACAATGCTTGCAGGACGGCGCATTTGCGTTTCAGGTTGGCTTCGCCGCCTTAGGAGATTTTCATGACCGGGTTCGACATTTTCGCCATTGCGCTGGTGCTGCTGGTTATTTTTACGCTGTTTGCCGGCGTCAAGACGGTGCCGCAGGGGTATGACTGGACCATCGAGCGGTTCGGCAAATACACCCGCACGCTGGCGCCGGGGCTGAACATCATCATCCCCTATTTCGACCGCGTCGGCCGCAAGATGAACATGATGGAGCAGGTGATCAGCATTCCCGAGCAGGAGGTGATCACCAAGGACAACGCCACGGTGACGGTGGACGGCGTCGCGTTCTTCCAGGTGTTCGACGCCGCCAAGGCGAGCTACGAGGTCTCCAATCTCAATCAGGCGATCATCGTGCTGACGATGACCAATATCCGCTCGGTGATGGGCGCGATGGATCTCGACCAGGTGCTGTCGCATCGCGATGAGATCAACGAGCGATTGCTGCGCGTGGTCGATGCCGCGGTCTCGCCGTGGGGCTTGAAGGTCAACCGCATCGAGATCAAGGACATCGTGCCGCCCGCCGACCTTGTCGAGGCGATGGGACGCCAGATGAAGGCCGAGCGCGTCAAGCGCGCCGATATTCTGCAGGCGGAAGGCCAGCGGCAATCGGAAATCCTGCGCGCCGAAGGCGCCAAGCAGGGCCAGATCCTGCAGGCCGAAGGCCGCCGCGAAGCCGCGTTCCGCGACGCCGAGGCGCGCGAGCGCTCCGCGGAAGCCGAGGCCAAGGCGACGCAGATGGTCTCCGACGCCATCGCCAAGGGCGACGTCGCGGCGCTGAATTACTTCATCGCCGACAAATATATCAAGGCATTCGGGCAACTGGCGGATTCGCCGAACCAGAAGATCATCATGCTGCCGATCGAGGCGATGAGCATTCTGGGATCGCTGGCCGGCATCGGCGAGATCGCCAAGGCGACCTTCGGCGAAAGTGCTGTTTCCGCGCAGGCGGCCGCGCGCCGTTCCTCGGTGCCGCAGGCCGGACCGACCCCGCCGCCAGTGGCGCCGCGAACATGATCCGGGAAGAGGGGATCACACCATGAGCGAGATGTTTTCCACGCTGGGCACCTGGAACTGGCTGATCTTCGGCGTCGTCCTGATGGCGCTGGAACTGCTCGCGCCCGGCGTGTTCCTGTTCTGGCTCGGGCTCGCGGCGCTATTGGTCGGGTTGCTGTCGTTCGCGCTGCATCCGTCCTGGCAGCTGCAGATCCTGATGTTTGCGGTTTTCGCGACCGCCGCGGTGCCGCTGTGGCGGCGCATGGCGCGCAGCAGCAAGGCCGTCAGCCAGAGCAATCCGTTTCTCAACAAGCGCGCCGATGCGCTGGTGGGGAGGGTGTTCACGCTGGAAAAGCCGATCATCGACGGGTCAGGCACGGTGCGGATCGACGATACGATCTGGCGCGTCGCCGGTCCCGATGCGCCCGCCGGCAGCCGGGTCAGGATCGTGCAGGCCGATGGCGCGAGTCTCGACGGTGGCGGCGGCGTGAACAGGATGCAAATGCGGCGCGATTTCCGAGGCTAGCCGTTGGTCGCCGTCATTGCGAGGAGCGGTAGCGACGAGCAATCGCAGACGTTCCTACCGCTCACGATGGACTGGTTCGCGGAGCCTGTCATCGGGCGCGCATTCGCTGCGACCCGTTGGCCCGGAATGACGAGCGAGAGAGGCCTACGCCACGCCGGCGCGCAGGATGTCGTGGAGATGCACGATGCCGACCGGCTTGTTGGCATCGGTCACGATCAGGGCGGTGATCTTCGAGGAGTTGAGAATTTCCAGCGCCTCGCTGGCGAGCAGGTCGCGCGAAATCGTCTTCGGATTTTTGGTCATGACGTCGTCGACCAGCGCGGTCATCAGATCGGGGCGCATGTGGCGGCGCAAATCGCCGTCGGTGACGATGCCGACGATGGCTCCCCGCGCATCGGTGATGCCGACGCAGCCAAAGCCTTTCGACGACATCTCGACCAGCGCGTCGGACATCCGGGTGCCCAGCGGCTTGAGCGGCACGGCGTCGCCGGAGTGCATGAGGTCGCGGGTGAATTTCAGCATGGCGCCGAGCTTGCCGCCGGGATGCAGCACGCTGAAATCGACCGACGTAAAGCCGCGGCCCTCCAAGAGCGCGATCGCCAGCGCGTCGCCCAACGCCAGCATCATCAGCGACGACGTGGTCGGCGCCAGATTGTGCGGACAGGCCTCGCGCGCCTTGGGCAGCGTCAGCGCGACATCGGCCGCCTTGGCGAGCGTGGAGTTGCATTCGGCCGTCATGGCGATCAGCGCGATGCGGAAGCGCTTGGCGTAGGTGATGAGGTTCTTCATCTCCGGCTGCTCGCCCGACCACGACAGCGCCATGATGACGTCGTCGGCGGTGATCATGCCGAGATCGCCATGGCCGGCTTCCGCGGCGTGGACGAAAAACGCCGGCGTCCCTGTCGAGGCGAAGGTCGCCGCGATCTTGCGGCCGATGTGCCCGGATTTGCCGAGCCCGGTGACGATCAATCGCCCCTTGGCGTTGCGAATGAGATCGGCCGCGGCGGCAAAGGCGTTACCGAGATCGGATTGCAGCGCCGCTGATATCGCCGTGATGCCGCTGCCCTCGGCATCGAGCGTGCGCAAGGCAGACGCAACGGCTGACTTCGCGTGACCGGTCCCGGATGATTTTGCCATCAGCGGTTTCGAATTGGCCATGTCTGGTTCCGGAGGAGGTGGGGGCATCGTTTTGCGCCCCTCGCCCCTCCTTAGCACGGCCCATATTGCGATGCGACGCGCGGGGCGCGGCTCAACGGCTCATTAACCATAATTGTTATAACTCCGTTAACGACGTTTTCTTGTCGCCGGTTCGCGCGGCTGGAAGTGTTGATTAAGTATATGAATTTGTTTGGTATTTTAATCGTGATGACGGTTGCAGGACCCATCACTCGTTCCTCGTCCCTCCCCAGGCCAAGGCCGGTCCAGCGATCGTGGATCGCGAAGAAGTGCGACTGCCGGGCCACGCCTGTCAATGCTGAGTGCCACCTGGGGAGTTTCAGTCGCACATCAGAATGCGTTCCATCACGCCGGCGAGATTGGCATCGATGGCCGAATTCCAGAATCGAAGAACTCTGATACGCCTGCGACTGCAGAAAGCGTGTTGCGAGCCTGATCGATCGAGCACCCGGCTCATCCGGCATTCCGTGTTGACTCGCCATCTGGTTCCGATCAATGAGTTGATCGAGCGAAACGAAGTCGACGATGTAGCGGCCGATAGGTGCCTGTCGCCGGAAATGAAAGCCGAGGGGTTTCAACTCGCGGCAGCATGTCACCCACAGTTTGACTTCTGCGGCGTAAGACGTTTGCGAACTGCGCGAGTATTTTCGTTTGCCAAGGCAGCCCCTGCTCGAGACAGCAGCACCTTTACATGCGATGGCTTTTCCTGCCAACGGCTGCGGCCTCTTTCTTATCCCTCCCGACTCGTTGGGCGACGGTTCATAGAGTGCTGCATCGCGAACCTGCCGAGGCGCGACGCGGCGACGCACCGGCCGGTCTTGAACCGCCGCAGGGGCGATCCTTAGCTGATCGGAGTATGCCTCGGCGCCTGTGGCCCGTATCAGGGAGAGAGCGATGAATTACCTCCGAACAGCGATCCTTCTGGCCGGTCTCACGGCCCTGTTCATGGGTGTCGGTTATCTGATCGGCGGCGCCAGCGGTGCGACCATCGCACTCGTGATCGCTGCCGCGACCAACCTGTTCGCCTACTGGAACTCGGATCGCATGGTGCTGTCGACGTACGGCGCCCACGAGGTCGATCAGCACACTGCGCCCGAACTCGTGAGTCTGGTGGCCGAACTCGCCGCACGGGCCGGGCTGCCCATGCCGCGGGTGTTTTTGATGGACAATCCGCAGCCCAATGCGTTCGCCACCGGCCGCAATCCGCAGAACGCCGCGGTTGCCGTGACCACCGGGCTGGTGCAGTCGCTCAGCCGCGAGGAACTCAGCGGGGTGATTGCCCATGAACTCGCGCATGTCAAAAATCATGACACGCTGCTGATGACCGTCACCGCGACGATCGCAGGTGCGATCTCAATGCTGGCGCAGTTCGGGATGTTCTTCGGCGGTCATCGCGATAACAACAACGGCCCCGGCATCATCGGTTCGATCGCGATGATGATCCTCGCGCCATTGGGCGCCATGTTAGTGCAGATGGCGATCAGCCGCACGCGTGAATACGCCGCCGACAATTTCGGCGCCCGCATCGTCGGCCAGCCGATGTGGCTGGCGTCCGCGCTGGTCAAGATCGCCAACGCCGCGCATGAGATTCCGAACATGGAGGCCGAACGCAATCCGGCGACGGCGCACATGTTCATCATCAATCCGCTGTCGGGTCACGGCATCGACAATCTGTTTTCGACGCATCCGTCGACCGAGAACCGGGTCGCCGAGCTGCAGCGGCTCGCTGCCGAACTCGGGACGCGCGCCGCAGCGCCGTCGGCGCGTCAGGGACCATCTGATCCTCGACGTGGTCCCTGGGCGGCGCTTCGCAATCGCGCGGCTCCTCGCAGGCCCTGGGGTTGAAAGAGAAGAAAGTTTGTCAGGCCACAAGCTCGCCGTTACCGGCCGGGGCGTCCGGCCCGGCCTGAGTGACGGCGGTCACCGCGGCAGATTCGTCGTCCCCATCAAAAACTGATCGATGGCGCGGGCGCACAACCGCCCCTCGCGGATCGCCCAGACGACGAGCGACTGGCCGCGGCGCATGTCGCCGGCGGAGAACACGTTGGGCCGCGAGGTCTGATAGTCTGATGTGTTGGCGCGCACGTTGCCGCGCGGGTCGAGGTCGACGCCGAGCGTCTTCAGCAGGCCCTCATGCACCGGATGCACAAAGCCCATCGCCAGCAGCACCAGCTGCGCGTCGAGCTCGAATTCGCTGCCCGGAACCGGCTTGAACTTGTCGTCGACATCAACGCAATGCAGTTTTGCCACCCGGCCGTCTTCGCCGGAAAATTTTTCGGTCAGCACCGCGTATTCGCGCTTGGCGCCTTCGGCCTGGCTCGAGGAGGTCCGCATCTTCAAGGGCCAGTTCGGCCAGGTCAGCCCCTTGTTCTCATGCTCGGGCGGCGCCGGCATGATCTCGAGCTGCGTCACCGACAGCGCGCCCTGCCGGAACGAGGTGCCGATGCAGTCCGACCCGGTGTCGCCGCCGCCGATCACCACCACATGCTTGCCGCCGGCCAAAATGTCCGGCGCGCTGCCGAGCGGCTCGTTGGAGACGCGGCGGTTTTGCTGCGGCAGGAAATCCATCGCGAAGTGAATGCCTGACAGCTCGCGGCCGGGGATCGGCAGGTCGCGCGCGGCCTCCGCGCCGCCGGTCAGCGCCAGCGCGTCATATTGGTTGAGCATCTCGCGCGGATCGATCGCGCCGGGCGACGTGCCGCCGACATGGGCGCCGTAGTGAAAGGTGACGCCCTCGGCTTCCATCTGCGCGACGCGGCGGTCGATGACGTGCTTCTCCATCTTGAAATCGGGAATGCCGTAGCGCAGCAGCCCGCCGGCCTTGGCCCAGCGCTCGAACAGATGCACGTCGTGGCCGGCGCGCGCCAGCTGCTGCGCGCAGGCCATGCCCGCCGGGCCCGAGCCGATCACCGCGACCTTCTTGCCGGTCTTCGTGCTCGGGATTTCCGGCTTGACCCAGCCATTGTCCCAGGCGCGGTCGACGATGGCGCATTCGATGGTCTTGATGGTGACGGGATTGTCGTCGATGTTGAGCGTGCAGGAGGCTTCGCACGGCGCCGGGCAAATCCGCCCGGTGAATTCCGGAAAGTTGTTGGTCGAGTGCAGGTTGCGCGAGGCTTCTTCCCAGTTGTTCTGATAGACCAGATCGTTGAAATCCGGAATCTGGTTGTTGACCGGGCAGCCCGGCGTGCCCGGCGCAACCGAGCCGGTGCCGTGGCAATAGGGAATGCCGCAATTCATGCAGCGCGCGGCCTGGTCGCGGGTGTCCTTCTCGCTCAGCGGGATGACGAACTCATGATAGCCCTTCACGCGCTCGGCGACCGGCTCATACTTGCGATCGTGCCGCTCGATCTCCAGAAAACCCGTAATCTTGCCCATCAATAAACCTGACGCCCCTGAACCTCTGTCTCATCCTGAGGAGCGCGCTCTTGCGCGCCTCGAAGGATGAGCGACAAACACCTTCGCTTGCCATCCTTCGAGGCTCGGATGCGGCTCGCACCTCTGGATGACGGTTGGTCTTTGGTCCTCATCCTGAGGAGCGGCGTCTTCGCCGCGGCTCGAAGGATGAGGCCTCATCGTGCCCTCATGGTTCGAGACGGCGCAAGCGCGCCTCCTCACCATGAGGATGAAAATCACGCCCCGATCGCGATCTTCGGCTCGGCGTCGGCATTGGTCTTCAATTCCTTCAGCGCGCGGCGGTATTCCACCGGCATCACCTTGCGGAATTTCGGCAGCCACGCCTTCCAGTTGGCGAGAATGTCGGCGGCGCGCCTGGAGCCCGTCAATTTGGCGTGGCGCGTGATCAGGATGTGCAGCCGCTCGATATCGGACTCCAGCAGATTGGCGAACACGTCGACCCTGCCATGGGATTCGAGATCGCCGATGGCGTGATAGGCGTGCTCGTTGATCATCTCTTCCGACAGTACCGGCTCGAGCTCGACCATCGCCATGTTGCACAGTTTTGGGAAGTCGCCGGCCTCGTCCAGCACATAGGCGACGCCGCCGGACATGCCGGCCGCGAAGTTGCGCCCGGTCTTGCCGAGCACCACGACGATGCCGCCGGTCATGTATTCGCAGCAGTGATCGCCGGCGCCTTCGACCACGGCGACCGCGCCGGAGTTGCGCACCGCGAAACGTTCGCCGGCGATGCCGCGGAAATAGCATTCGCCCTCGATCGCGCCATACATCACGGTATTGCCGACGATGATGGACTCCTCCGGCACGATGCCGGAATTGCGCGGCGGCTTGACGATGATGCGGCCGCCGGACAGGCCCTTGCCGACATAGTCGTTGCCTTCGCCTTCGAGATCGAAGGTGATGCCACGCGCCAGCCAGGCGCCGAACGCCTGACCCGCGGTGCCCTTGAAGCTCACCTGGATGGTGTCGTGCGGCAGGCCGGCATGGCCGTAGATTTTCGCCACCGTGCCGGACAGCATCGCGCCGGCGCTGCGGTCGGTGTTGTTGATCTCGGTCTCGATTTTGACCGGCGCGCCGCGGTCGATCGCGGCCTGCGCCTTTTCGATCAAGGTGCGGTCGAGCACGGCTTCCAGATGATGGTTCTGGTCCTCGCGAGTGATAGATCTTCTGCCCGGGCAGTTCCTTCTGGCGCACGAACAGCTTTGAGAAGTCGAGCCCCTTGGCCTTCCAGTGCGCCACCAAAGTGGACTGGTCGAGCATCTGGGTCTGGCCCACCATCTCGTTGAAGGTGCGGTAGCCGAGCGCGGCCATGATCTCGCGCACTTCCTCGGCGACGAAGAAGAAATAATTGATGACGTGCTCGGGCTGGCCGGTGAAGCGCTTGCGCAGCACCGGGTCCTGGGTGGCAACGCCGACCGGGCAGGTGTTGAGATGGCACTTGCGCATCATGATGCAGCCGGCCGCGATCAAGGGCGCGGTGGCGAAGCCGAATTCGTCGGCGCCCAGCAGCGCGCCGATCACGACATCGCGTCCGGTGCGGAAGCCGCCGTCGACCTGCACCACGATGCGGCTGCGCAGCTGCTCGCGCACCAGGGTCTGATGGGTTTCGGCAAGGCCGATTTCCCACGGCGAACCGGCGTGCTTGATCGAGGTCAGCGGAGAGGCGCCGGTGCCGCCCTCGAAGCCCGCGATGGTGACGTGGTCGGCGCGCGCCTTCGCGACGCCGGCGGCAACCGTGCCGACGCCGATTTCGGAGACCAGTTTGACCGACACCTGGCCGTCAGGGTTCACATTCTTCAGATCGTAGATCAGTTGCGCCAGATCCTCGATCGAATAGATGTCGTGATGCGGCGGCGGCGAGATCAACCCGACGCCGGGCGTCGAATGCCGCACACGCGCGATGATGGCGTCGACCTTGTGGCCGGGCAATTGTCCGCCTTCGCCGGGTTTGGCGCCCTGCGCCATCTTGATCTGCATCATGTCGGCGTTGACGAGATATTCGGTGGTGACGCCGAAGCGCCCCGAGGCGACCTGCTTGATCGCCGAGCGCATCGAATCGCCGTTCGGCATCGGCTTGAAGCGATCGCTCTCCTCGCCGCCTTCGCCGGTGTTGGACTTGCCGCCGATCCGGTTCATCGCGATCGCAAGCGTGGTGTGGGCCTCGCGCGAGATCGAGCCGAACGACATCGCGCCGGTGGCGAAGCGCTTGACGATATCCTTGGCCGGCTCGACCTGGTCGAGCAGGATGGGCTTGCGCTTCTCGTCCTCGGCGGTCTTGATCCGGAACAGGCCGCGCAAGGTCAGCAGCCGCTCGGACTGCTCGTTGAGGATTTTCGCGAACGCCTTGTAGCGCTCCAGCGAGTTGCCGCGCACCGCGTGCTGCAGCGTCGAGACCGACTCGGCGGTCCAGGCGTGATCCTCGCCGCGGGTGCGGTAGGCATATTCGCCGCCGACATCGAGCGCGGTCTTGTAGACCGGCGCATCGCCGAACGCGTCGGCATGGCGGCGCGCGGTTTCCTCGGCGATCTCGGCGAGCCCCACGCCTTCGATGCGGGTGTGGGTGCCGACGAAATATTTCGAGACGAAATCCGCCTTCAACCCGACGGCGTCGAAAATCTGCGCGCCGCAATAGGACTGATAGGTCGAAATCCCCATCTTCGACATCACCTTCAACAGGCCCTTGCCGATCGACTTGATGTAGCGCTTGACGATTTCATAATCGTCCAGCGCCGACGGCATGCGGTCCTTCAGCGAAATGATGGTCTCGAACGCCAGATACGGATTGATCGCCTCGGCGCCGTAACCGGCGAGGCACGCGAAATGATGCACCTCGCGCGGCTCGCCGGATTCGACGACAAGCCCGACCGAGGTGCGCAGGCCGGTGCGGATCAGGTGATGATGCACGGCGGCGCAGGCCAGCAGCGAGGGTATCGGAATCCGGTCCGAGCCCGCCATGCGGTCGGACAGGATGATGATGTTGACGCCCTCGCGGACGGCGGCTTCGGCGCGCGCGCAGAGTTCGTCGAGCACCTGCTCGAGCCCGGCCGCGCCGAAGCCGGCATGGAAGGTGGTGTCGAGCGTGCGCGACTTGAAATGGGTGTCGGCGATTTCCGAGATCGAGCGGATCTTTTCCAGATCGGCGTCGGTCAGGATCGGCTGGCGCACTTCGAGGCGCTTGGTGCCGGCCACGCCCTGCAGGTCGAACAGGTTCGGCCGCGGCCCGATGATCGAGACCAGGCTCATGACCAGTTCTTCGCGGATCGGATCGATCGGCGGATTGGTGACCTGCGCGAAATTCTGCTTGAAGTAGGTGAACAGCGGCTTGGCCTTGTCCGACAGCGCCGAGATCGGCGTGTCGTTGCCCATCGAGCCGTTGGCCTCTTCGCCGGTCGACGCCATCGGCGTCATCAGGATGGTGATGTCTTCCTGGGTGTAGCCGAACGCCTGCTGCCGATCCAATAGCGGCAGGTTGGAGCGCATGCCCTTGGTCGGGGCATCCCGCAATTCCTCCAGCACGATCTGGGTGCGGTCGAGCCACTTGCGATAGGGATGGCTCTTCGCCAGTGTCGCCTTGATCTCGTCGTCGGGAATGAGCCGGCCCTGTTCGAGGTCGACCAGCAGCATCTTGCCGGGCTGCAGCCGCCACTTGGTGACGATGTGCTCCTCGGGGATTTTCAGCACGCCCATTTCGGACGCCATCACGATGCGGTCGTCGCTGGTGACGAGATAGCGCGCCGGGCGCAGGCCGTTGCGGTCCAGCGTGGCGCCGATCTGGCGGCCGTCGGTGAAGGCGATCGCGGCCGGGCCGTCCCACGGCTCCATGATCGCGGCGTGATATTCGTAGAACGCGCGGCGCTCTTCATCCATCAGCGGATTGCCGGCCCAGGCTTCCGGAATCATCATCATGACGGCGTGCGGCAGCGAGTAGCCGCCCTGCACCAGGAATTCGAGGCCGTTGTCGAAACAGGCGGTGTCGGACTGGCCTTCGTAGGAAATCGGCCACAGCCGGCTGATGTCCTTGCCGTACAGTTCCGAATGCACCGAGGCCTGCCGCGCCGCCATCCAGTTGACGTTGCCGCGCAGCGTATTGATCTCGCCATTATGCGCGATCATCCGGTACGGATGCGCCAGCGACCAGGTCGGGAAGGTGTTGGTCGAAAACCGCTGATGCACCAGCGCCAGCGCGCTGTCGAAATCGGGCTCGCTCAGGTCGGGATAGTATTTGGCGAGCTGGTCGGCGAGGAACATGCCCTTGTAGACCACGGTGCGGCACGACATCGACACCGGATAATAGCCGGCGAGGCCGCGGTCGCGGCGCTGATAGATCGCCTGCGAAATCGACTTGCGAAGGATGTAGAGCCGGCGCTCGAACTCCTCGTCGTTCTTGATATGCGCGCCGCGGCCGATGAACACCTGCATATGCGCGGGCTCGGTCGGCTTGACGGTTTCGCCGAGCGAGGAACTGTCGGTCGGCACGTCGCGCCAGCCGAGCAGCGTCAATTGTTCTTCCTTGATCTGGTCGGCGATGATGCTGGCGATGACTTTGCGCCATGCCTTTTCCCTCGGCATGAACAGCGCGCCGACCGCATAGCCGCCGGGCTGCGGCAGCGTGAAGCCGAGCGCCTTGGTCTTGCGCGCGAAGAAGGCGTGCGGGATCTGCACCAGGATGCCGGCGCCGTCGCCGGCGCGCGGATCGGCGCCGACCGCGCCGCGATGCTCGAGGTTGCACAGAATATTGAGCGCGTCGGAGACGATCTGGTGCGACTTCTTGCCCTTGATATTGGCGATGAAGCCGACGCCGCAGGAATCTTTTTCGAGGCTGAGGTCGTAGAGGCCTTCGGCCGGCGGGCGCCAGGTGTGCTCGCGCGCGGGTTCGGCCGGTTTCGAGGCCGGGCCCGCCGACAGCGCATCCGTCACGATGTTTTCGCGCTCGAACTCCGACCCGCTCATGTCAGTCCTCTCAATCCGGCCAGGGCCTCACCGTCGTCGTCGGCGCACCTTGGGCGTTCGCGGCACCCACCGGGCCACCGCTCGTCCTCCGCGAGCCGCAATTTCATAAATTCAGGCCTGGGCGTCCAACGTCCCCGACGGACGGCCTTGCCTGCCATCTTTTGGCGCCGCGGCGCCCACGCTCGCGTTGCAATCCCTGTGCCGGGTTTGCCCTGCAATTGAGACAGCTATGCTGTCCTAACTCCGACCATGCCAAATTTTTTTCTATCACACAAGCGCGCAAAAGTCGCCCGGTGCGTGGCGCCTTTGTGGCGGCTGTTTTGGCGCTCGCCTGGCGCCGGATTGGGGCGAACACGCCGCGATCCGGCCCAAGGACCGCCGGATTTAGCGACGAGGTTGCCGCCGGGAGAAGAGCGAAAACGCTCTGGGGCATGGGGTGCTACAGGAGCGATTGGGCGATGAAGCTGTTCACAGGATGGGTCATGTCGGCCGGGCTGGTTCTCACGGCTGCGGCGGCAAATGCGCAAGTCTTGGCGCCCTACGAGATCGGGCGATCGCCCTATACGGCTGCCTCCGACGTCGACGGTCCCTATGCCGGGATGCCGCCGGAAGCCCCGCCGCCGCGCTACGGCTACGGACCGGCCTTGATGCCGGCGACGGAGGTCTACACCATCCTGCGCGAGAACGGGTTTTTGCCGCTCGGAATTCCGCAGCAGCGCGGCTTCGTCTACACCATTTCCGTGATCGACCGCGGCGGCGAGGACGGGCGGCTGGTGATCGATGCCCGCACCGGGCGGATCATCCGCTTCATGCCGGCGCACCGGATGGGCGACAATTTCAACGACGATTTGAGCTATGGTCCGGTGGGCCCGCTGCCGCCGGTCAGCGCGGTCCGAGGCCCGCCGCGGCCGCCGGCATCCGTCCCGCATGTCGCCAGCCGCACGCCATCGGTGCCGATGCCGAAGGCATCTCCGCCGCGCGCCGGCGAACCGCCGAAGCCGCTGGCTGCCAGGCCCGCTGCCGAACCGGTGCAGCAATCGGCGGCGGTACAGCCGAAGCCGGCCGATGCTGCACAAACGACTCCTCCGCAGGCCGCCGCACCCGCGGCCGTCGAAGCAAAACCCGCCGCGCCGCCAATTCAGCCGACGCAGGAAATGCCGAAGGTGCAGGGGCTGGAGTGAGAAGCGAGAGAGTTTAACTTCCCAGTCATCGGGGCGCGCAAAGCGCGAACCCGAAATCTCGAGATTCCCCGATGTGCAATTGCACATCTGAGGTCTGGTCCTTCGGACCATCCCGGAATGACGATGCAAGCAAAAAACTTCCCGATCTTCCGGGGCGTTTTTTGTGGAGGACCGCCGAGCCTATTGCTTCCGGCCGGCAGCAGCCAAAATCAGATCGGCGATCTCTCTGGGATGAGACACCAGAGACAGATGACCTGCATTCACCTCCACGGTGGTCGCATTCATGCGTTTCGCCAGAAACCGTTCCAGGTCGGGGTTGATCGTCTGATCGAGTTTCGACACCGCATACCATGACGGTTTGGAGTGCCAGGCAGCCGCCGTGGTACGTTCGCCGAACAACGAGGCTGCCGTCGGCTCCTGCACGGCATAAAGCACTTTCGCTTTCTCGTGGGCGACGCCATTTGCGAAATATTTAAGGAAGGACTCCTCGGATAATTCGGTGAAACCATCGTGCTCCTGGACGCCCGCGCGCACCGGGCCAACAGGAAATTTTCCGGAAAGGGCGACGAAATCCTCCCCGGCGTCGGGAGCCCGCGCGGCAACGTAGACGAGCGCGGTGACCTTCGGGTCGATCCCCGTCTCGCTGATCACCGTGCCGCCCCAGGAGTGGGCGACCAGCACGGTCGGGCCATCCTGCAGCGCCAGGGCGCGGCGTGTCGCGGCGACGGAATCGGCCAGCGATGTCAGCGGATTCTGCACGGCGGTGACTTTCAGCCCGGCGGCCTGAAGCAGCGGGATGACCTCGGCCCAGCTCGAGCCGTCCGCCCACGCCCCGTGCACCAGCACGACATTGCGTGCTTCCACCGGTGCGGCCGTCTGCGCGTGCGCTTCAATTCCGCCGAGCGTTGTTGTCAGCGCTGCGACGGCGAGTGCGAGAACGACGCGTGGCATTTTCATCGAGCCAACTCCGTGACTAAGCTTTTCCAGTGAAGCGTTGCGCTTTGCATAAGTGTCTTTCGGCGAACGGCGCCGCAACGTTACCCGGGATCACACCACTGTGAGAGGCGCCCTTGAAGTGGGGCACCACATATCGAAGAGTCGTCCCGCGTTCGCGGGGACGACAAAAAACGCCCCGGTTTCCCGGGGCGTTTTCGCATCGGCAAATATCTGCCGAAAATGAACCGCGTTACGCGGCGGCTTTCTCGGCCGAGCCGTCGACCACCTGCGGCGCCTGAGCGCTCGTGGAAATCGGAATGCTGCGGGGCTTCTTGGCCTCGGGAATCTCGCGCACGAGATCGACGTGGAGCAGCCCGTTCTCGAGCGAGGCATTTTTCACCACCACGAAATCGGCAAGCTGGAACGCCCGCTCGAAGGCGCGCGCCGCGATGCCGCGATACAGCACCTCGGACGTGTCCTTGGCATTTTCATTGGCGGATTTTTCGCCCCTGATCGTCAGCGTGTTTTCCTTCGCGACGATCGAAAGCTCGCCCTGCGAGAAGCCGGAGACCGCAACGCTGATGCGGTAGGTGTTCTCGCCGGTGCGCTCGATGTTGTAGGGCGGATAGCCGGGGCTGCCGTCTGCGGCGGCCTGGTCGAGCAGGGAAAAGAAGCGGTCGAAACCGACGGTGGAACGATAAAACGGGGTGAGGTCGTAGGTACGCATAGGTAGTCCTCCATTGAGCGACTGTTGAAGTAACCCGCCCGCCATCGGGCCGGGCTTTCGTCTGATGTGCAGCCTTGTGTTTCGAATTCGAAACACAGGGTGGTCCGGTTTTGCCGAAACACTGGTAGCGGCCTGCACGAAGGTGATATGGGAGGAGCGAGATCGCGTTCAAGAGGTTGGGAACGAGCCCCTTTTTTGACGCTTCCACCCTTGATTTCCAGCACTTTTCACCTAGCCGGTTCCCGCCATGACGCTGGTCTCGATTCCCGCCAATCCGGTGCCTGAGGACGTCGTCAGCGGCACCATCAAGACGCCCGACGGCGCGGAATTGCGTTTTGCGCGCTGGGCCCCGCCGGCGGGCCGCAAGGGCACCGTCTGCGTCTTCACCGGCCGCGCCGAGCAGATCGAAAAATATTTCGAGACGGTGCGCGACCTGCGCGACCGCGGTTTCGCGGTGGCGATGATCGACTGGCGCGGGCAGGGCCATTCGTCGCGGCGCTTGCGCGATCCGCGCAAGGGCTATGTCCGCGATTTCTCCGATTTCGAAGTGGACGTCGAAACCTTCGTGCAGCAGGTGGTGCTGCCGGATTGCCCGCCGCCGTATTTCGCGCTGGCGCATTCGATGGGCGGCGCGGTGATGCTGCGCCTCGCGCACGCGGGAAAACGCTGGTTCGACCGCATGGTGCTGTCGGCGCCGATGATCGATCTTCCCGGCCACCGCACCTCGTTTCCGGCGCGCGCGCTGCTGCGCATTTTGCGGCTCGCCGGCCAGGGCGGCCGCTACATTCCCGGCGGCGGCGATGCGTTGGTCGGCACCGATTCATTCATCAACAATCCCTTGACCAGCGATCCCGTGCGCTATGCCCGCAATGCCGCGATCCTCGAGGAAGATCCGACGCTCGGCATCGGGTCGCCGACGGTGGCCTGGGCCGATACCGCGTTCAAGGCGATGCGCGGCTTCCGCGCCTCGAACTATCCATCGCAAATTCGTCAGCCGATCCTGATGCTGGCCGCCAGCAACGACACCATCGTCTCGACGCCGGCGATCGAGGAGTTCGCCTATCACCTGCGCGCCGGCTCGCATCTGGTCATTGCCGGCTCAAAACACGAAATCCTGCAGGAGCAGGACCGCTACCGCGGCCAGTTCTGGGCGGCGTTCGACGCCTTCGTGCCGGGCACGCCGTTGTTCAAGTGAATGGGGCGTGTGCTCCTAAATCCGTCAGGCAATACTTGGCCGATGTCCGCTCGGGAGCGCATTACGGAGCCGCGCTGCGATCGGCCAGGCGGGCCTACTTCGTCGCCTGATCGCTCATTTCATCCAGGAGCTTTGCGATTGGCGCGGTCGCTGGAGCGGCCCCCGCACCGTGCCGTTTGTAGATCGTGTTGAAGAGATAGTCGGCAGAATTATACGACAACCAGACCTTGCCTTGATCGTCCTCCCAGACCAGCGCCTTAGGCGGCAAATCGATCGCCAACAATGGCGTCTTGATTACGGCAGGTGTTCCAACCTTCGGATTGCCGAACAAGATGAGCGTACGCGGCCGCATGTCGAAGCCGAATTTCCTTGCGGCGGCAGCGTGATCGATTTCGGTGAAGACCATGAAGCCCGCCGCCTCCTTCTGATTTACCGCGGCTTCAAATCGCGCGACGGTCTCTTTCACCGAATACTTGCTCGGCTTGGTTATCACGCCGTCGTCGGCTGCATGTGCGCTAGCCGGGCCCGCGCATATCGCGAGCGAAAGCGCCAGGCTCGCCAGGGCATGCTGTTTGAAGCTCATGGGGATTCCTGACCTGTTGTTGGTTTCTCGCCGACGCCCGCACGCGGTGTCGATCGGCACAGTGTATCATCGGCAGGACGACGCGGCGAGCCGAAAGTCGGCAACAAGCGTCCAGGAGGGGACACCGCAGCAGCTATTCGATCACCTCGTCGGCGCGCAGCAGCAGCGATGACGGCACGTTGAGGTCGAGCGTCCTGGTCGCCTTCAGATTGATGAGCAACTGAAACTTGGTGGGCTGGTAGAACGGGATGTCGCCCGCCTTGGCGCCGTTGAGAATCTGGTGCACATCATTGGCCATACGTTGGGCGAGTTCGCCGAGATCAGGCGCATAGGTGATCAGCCCGCCCAAATCAGCATAGTCGCGATAGGGATAGATCACAGGGAGACGGTATTTCTCGGCCAGCTCGACGATCAAGGCGCGAAGCGCCAGAAAGCTGCCGTTCTCGTCCACCAAGGCAGCATCGAATTGCTGTTGCGCCATCTCGGCGAAGGCGCGGCGGAGTTGTGCATCATTTACCTCGGGAAAAATCATCGTGGTCAACGCGATTCCCAAAGATTGCCCTGCTTCGCGATAGGTCGACGCCGTTCGGTCGTCAGTGTTCGGCAGGAGGTAAGCGACCTTGGTGGCCTGAGGCAGGGCTTCCTTCAAGATTTGCAGGCGCTTGGAAACGATTTCAAATCCTGCGTCGATGCTAACGCCCGTAAAGTTGCTCCCGGGATGCGCGAGGCTCGTCACCAATCCTGCGGCGATCGGATCTGCCGTTATCCCGACGATTGGTATCGTGGCCGTAGCTACCATAAATGTTTTGACCAGACCGTTGGAGTTAGCAACGATGACGTCCGGGTTGCGGCTTACGACCGCGGCAGCGAGCGCGGCGAAGCGGTCGGAGCGGCCCTCGGCCGAATAGCGCTCGACCACGAGATTGCTCCGCCTCGGTGTCGCCAAGCTGGCGCAGCGTTTGGTAGAACCGCCGTACCCAGAACGGGCCGGCGGCCTCGGTGAGCAGGTCAGCGGGGATGCCGGAATGGACGAACGCGATGCGGTGCTGCTTTTGGGCCTGCTGCGCATGTGCGCCAAACGGAAACGCAATGGCCGCACCACCCAAGACACCGAGAAAATCCCGCCGCCGCATGTCAGCCCCTCGCCTCGACAAAGCATCGTATCAGTTCAAATGAGGGCTTTGATAGAGGCCGAACCGGCTTTGCGCATGGCTTGTTGATCCACCTTGCCAGATGCGACCGGCCAAAGGTACGTTTTGCTGTTGCAAGCGCATGGAATCATGCGCCGTACCCCGTAGCGCCCAGGTCGTTGATCCCCAGATCTATTGCTGAGCCGCCAGCGAAGGCTTCTCTTTAAGGAGGCATCATGAAATTTCCGCGTCGTCAATTTTTGCAACTGGCCGCTTGTGCCGCCGGGGCCGCCGTGCTTCCAGCCGTCTCAAGAAACGCAAACGCGCAAACCTATCCGGCGCGGCCTATCCGTTTGATCGTCGGTTATACCCCCGGCGGCTCGGCAGATCTTACCTCACGTCTGATGGGGCAATGGCTTTCGGAGCGGCTCGGTCAGTCACTCATCGTCGAGAACCGGCCGGGCGGGGGCACCAATATCGCTACCGAGGCGGTCGTGCGTGCGCCGCCCGACGGGTACACCCTTCTTCTTGCCGCGCCGGCAAACGCGATCAACGCCACGCTCTACGACAAACTCAATTTCAATTTCCTGCGCGATGTCGAACCGGTGGCAGGGCTGATCCGCTTTCCGAACGTGGTGGTGGTCAATCCGTCACTTCCCGTCAAATCGATCCCCGAATTGATCGCTTACGCCAAGGCCAATCCCGGCAAGCTCAACATGGCGTCCTCCGGCAACGGCTCGACTATCCATATGTCAGGCGAACTGTTCAAGATGCTCACCGGCACCGACATGGTCCACGTGCCCTACCGCGGGGGAGCGCCGGCGCTCACCGACCTGATCGCCGGACAGGTGCATGTCATGTTCGATAACATTCCGACCTGCGCCGAGCACGTCAAGTCGGGCAAGCTGCGCGGCCTGGCGGTCACCAGCACGACGCGGTCGGCCGTGTTGCCGGACCTGCCCACGGTGGCGGATTTCTTGCCCGGTTATGAGGCGAGCGCGTGGTACGGCTTCGTTGCACCGAAGAACACGCCCGCCGACCTGATCGACAGGCTGAACAAAGAGACCAATGCGGTTCTGGCGGATCCCGCGGCGAAGACACGGTTCGCGGAACTCGGCGCGCTTCTGCTGCCGGGGTCGGCTGCCGACTTCGGAAAACTGCTGGCCGATGAAACCGACAAATGGGGCAAGGTGGTGAAGTTCTCGGGCGCCAGGGTGGACTAGCGACTTGGCAAGCGTCCGGACATGACGATCATCGCGTAAGGTTATAAATCGCGCTGCCAACGAGATAGAGCCCGAGCAAAATCATCGCCCTCAGAAACCAGCGGCGGAAGGCCTCGGGCTGCATCCGCGAGCGCACCGCCTGGCCGATAAACATGCCGGCGAAGGCGGCTGCCATCGCGACCGCGCCCGGCAGCGCGGTCGCGGCCGTCAGCAATCCCGCGCTGGTGAGGTTGAAGGCGAGCCCCAGGGTTGCGACCGTGAAGAACACCCCGAGCGCCTGCACCAGTTCATCCTTCTCCATGCCGATCGCCTGCATGAACGGCATCGAGGGAATCACCTGCACGCCGGTCGCGGCGGAAACCACGCCGGTGACGAGGCCGACGATGCCGCCGATCCATTTTTCATCAGACCGCGCGACGCTGAAGCTGAATTTGCTCAGCCCAATGACCGCATAGATCACCAGCAGCACGCCGAGAACGATGGTGCCGTAGCGCGCATAGGGGCCGGTCAGCATGCCGGCGTTCAGCCAGATGCCGATGATCGTGCCTGCCATCAGCGGCCACAGCCGCCGGATGATGTCGCGTAGGTAAGGACCGACGAAGGTCTGCCAGATGTTGGTGATAACAGCGGGCACGATGACGATGGCGAGCGCACGCGAAGGCGGCATCGTGACCGCGAGCAGGCCCATCGCCACCGTCGGCAGGCCCATCCCGATCACGCCCTTGACGAAACCCGCAAGCAGGAACGCCGCGGCGATGAGAAGCAGGAGAAGCTCGGACATCCGATTACATTGACCGATCCGCGGAGTTGGCACAATGTGGAGGTTACGGAGCCAGCCTTCGGACACGGCGAAGGCTAGGGACTATTACCATGCGCTTCGACCTGGTCGACCTGCAGCTTTTCATCGCGGTGGCCGACAACCGCAGCATCACGCGCGGCGCCGACCGCAGCCGTCTCGCGCTCGCTTCTGCCAGCGCCCGGATCAGGGGGCTGGAGGAGGCGCTTGGGGTCACCCTGTTCAAGCGCGGTCGCCGCGGCGTCGAGCTCACCGCCGCCGGCGAAAGCCTGCTCGATCACGCACGGCTGGTGATGCACAATGTGGATACGATGCGCGGCGATCTCGCGCGCTTCGCCAGCGGCGTCTCCGCGAGCGTGCTGTTGCTTGCCAACACCTCGGGCCTGTCGGAGCATCTGCCGAAGGCGCTGGCGAGCTTCCTGCGCGAGCATCCCGCGATCAATGTCGATGTCGAGGAGCACGAGAGCACCGATATCGCAGCGGCGATCGTCGCGGGCGCCGCCGATCTCGGTTTTGCGGCAGAGCACGCGCTGCCCGATCATCTCGAGCGCTTCACCTTCAACGAGGACCACCTGACGCTGGTCACGGGCCGCAAAGGGCCGTTTGCCGGCCGCCGCGTGGTCGATTTCCAGGAAACGGCGGCCTGCAATTTCGTCGGGCTGACGAATGCGACCGCGCTGCAGGCGCATATTTCCAGGCACGCCGCGCGGCTCGGCATGCGCCTGCATTTTCGCGCCCGCCTGCGCGACTTCGATGCGATCTGCCAGATGGTCGCGGCCGATGTCGGCGTCGCCGTGGTGCCGGAGGCGGCCGCGAAACGCTGCGCGCGCGTCATGCCATTTCGGCGGTGCGGATCCGCGATAGTTGGGCCAACCGCAAGCTTGTGATCTGCGCGCGCAGCTTCAAGGCGCTGCCGCGCCCGGCGAAGCTCCTGCGTGGATCATCTGCGCGGCGCGGCACTTAACGACGCATTCTACTTCGTCGTCTCGACGCCGGCGTCTTTTATAACTTTCGCCCATTTCGCAGTCTCAGTTTCGATAAATCCACGGAAATGTTCCGGCGTATCGCCGGCCACGGCGAGGCCTTGATCGGCGAGCTTCTGCTTGACGCCGGGATCGGCCAGCGCCTCGTTCGCGATACGGTTCAAGGTCGCCACGATCTGCTCGGGCGTTTTCGCCGGCGCGATCATGCCGTACCAGTTTTCGATCAAGAGATCGGGCATGCCGACTTCCGCCGTGGTCGGCACGTCGGGCGCCGTCGGCGCGCGCGCACGCGCGCCAAGCGCAATCGGCCGCAGCGTGCCGGCCTTGATGTGCGGCAAGATCACCGGCAGATCCAGGAACGTCATCTGCACCTGCTGGCCGAGCAAATCGTTGATGGCGGGCGCGGCGCCGCGATAGGGCACGTGAACGATATCGATTTTGGCGGTCAGCTTGAGCAGTTCGCCGGCAAGATGCGGCAGGCCGCCAACGCCGGCGGAGGCAAAATTGAGCGTGCCGGGCTGCGCCTTGGCGAGGGCTACGAGCTCATCCATATTTTTCGCGGGAACGTTGCTCGTCAACCACCAGCATTTCAGGCACAGTCACGACCAGCGTGACCGGCGCGAAATCCTTCCGCGCGTCGTAGGGGACCTTTTCCATCGAGGGGCTGATGGCCAGCGAACTCGCGCTGGTAATCCCGATGGTGTAGCCGTCGGGATTTGATTTCGCTACCGCGTCGGTTCCGAACACGCCGGCCTGTCCGCCGCGATTGTCGATCAACACCGGCTGCCTGATCAGTTCCGACATGCGCTGGCCGACCACGCGCGCGATAATGTCGTTCGGGCCGCCGGCCGGAAACGGCACGATCAGCCTGATCGGCTTGCTCGGAAAATCCTGCGCCGTGGCTGATGCCGACCACAGCAGCAGAGACAACCCGGTCGCCAGTGCACCAAGAATTCTCATGAAAGCCTCCCGGCTGACTAGCCTCATGGTGAGGAGTGTATCTTCGCGCGTCTCGAATAGTGAGCCCACGGTGTTCCCTTCATCCTTCGAAACGCGGCCGCGTGGCCGCTGCTGCAGCGATATGCGCAATTGCGCTCAGGCGGGGCTGAGGATCGGAAGATGCATGAACAAGAATGAATTAGCTATTGAGCAGTTTGATCGCCGCTTCATGCACGCGCGGATCGCCGGCCGCGATGATGCGGCCGCCGCCCTGGGCGGGCTTGCCCTCCCAGGTGGTGACGATGCCGCCGGCGCCGGTGATGATCGGAATCAGCGCCGCGATGTCGTAGGCCTTCAACTCGGTCTCGACCACGAGATCGAGATGTCCGGCGGCCAGCATGCAATAGGAATAGCAGTCGCCGCCATAGCGCGTCAGCCGCACCGCGTCTTCGATCCGGCCGAAGGCGGCGCGGTCGGCGGCGTTCATCATAAGCGGACTGGTGGTGAACGCCGTTGCCTCCTTCAGCGATGCACAGCGCCGCACCGCCAGTTTCCGTTCCCCCGACGGCCCATGGTAATGCGCCGAGCCGCTGTCGCCGGAAAAGCGCTCGCCGATAAAGGGCTGGTGCATCATCCCGAACACCGGCGTGCCCTTGTGCAACAGCGCGATCAGCGTGCCCCAGATCGGAAAGCCCGCGATGAAGGATTTGGTGCCGTCGATCGGATCCAGCACCCAGACATATTCGGCGTCTTCGCGCTCGCTGCCGAATTCCTCGCCGACAATGCCGTGCTGGGGAAATTGGGCCTTGATCAGCCGCCGCATCACCGCTTCCGCGGCGCGATCGGCTTCGGTTACCGGATCGAAGTCTTGGCTGTTGCTTTTATTGTCGATGCTCAGCGAAGTCCGAAAGAACGGCAGGATGGTTTCCCCGGAGGAGGTCGCGAGGCGGCCGATGAAGGTTGTAAAATCGATGACCGTCACGACGGTTCCTTGAGGGTGCGAAGCGGGCGGAGAAAGTCCTGGCTCTTGCCTAGCCCAATCCTGCAGGTCGCGCACGGGCAACGGACGTCTGTCCGGCGCAAGCATCAGCTATTCCTGGGCTTTCGAATCAGCCCGTGCATTGATGTATTTTGGATGCCATCTGTGATCACGAGTACGAGAGTACCGGGACAATGGTTCGGGGGGCGGGGCTTGCCCGGTAGCAGCAATGCATCTAACGAGTTGAAATCACAAGAAAAAATAGCTTGATTCGAGCTTTTTGGCCGGTCGCCGCGCTCGCCGAATTATGCACCGGAAAATGATTTAAAGGCTCTTGCACTTTGTGCAACGCGGTCGCATATTGTTGCGGTGCGGTAGCGCTTTCGCGTTATCGCTGCCCTCCTTGGGCGTTTCCTCCCTAGACTTGGGCCGCTTGTTTACTCAAGCGGCCCTTTTTTCTTGCCTCCGTCATTCCGGGTTCAGCCCTGAGGGCTGCTCCGGAATGACAGATAAAAATTGATCGCTACTCCGCCGCCGCCTGGAACGGTCCGAGGTCGCCGAGCGGAACCGCGGCCAGCGCATCTGCAAGCGCGGCGAAATCCTCAACCACCTGCGCGAACCTTGGCCCTCGTTCGCGCCGCCGCTCGTCCATATAGATCGCCCGGTTGAGCTCGAGCTGGATGGTGTGCAGCCCGGAGGCCGGATTGCCGTAATGCTCGGTGATGAAGCCGCCGGCATAGGGCTTGTTGCGTCCGACCGAATAACCCAGCCTGCTCATGGTCTGCTCGACCATGTCGGGCAGCAGGCTTGCGCAACTGGTGCCGTAGCGGTCGCCGATCACCACGTCCGGCCGCCGCGGCTCGTCCCGCGACACGCCGATCGAGGGCATCGAATGGCAATCCACCACCACCACGGTACCGAATGCCTGATGCGCCTTGTTGATCAGCCGCCGCAGCGCGCGGTGATACGGCTTGTAGAGCGCCTCGATCCTCGCCAGCGCGGCGTCGACGGAAAGCCGCTCGCGATAGATCTCCTGTCCGTCGCCGACCACGCGCGGGATGGTGCCGAGCCCGCCGGCCACCCGCATCGATCGCGTATTGGCGAAGCTCGGCAAGCGCCCTGCGAACATGCGCGGATCGAGTTCGTAGGGCTCCCTGTTGACGTCGACATAGGAGCGGGGGAAGTTGACCCGGACAGTCGGAAATCCGCGGCCGCTTAAATCCCCGATCAACTCGTCCATGAACGAATCTTCGGAGCGGCGCAGCGCGGTCAATTCGATCCGCGAGGCGTTGAGGAATTCGCGCGGATAGACCGAGCCGGAATGCGGGGAATTGAAGATGATCGGCGCCCGCCACGCGGCCGGCTCCAGGATCTCGAACGGAGGCGACAGTTCGCCATCAATTTGGGTCATCGCCGGGCGCCGTCCTTGCAATCCGCCATTTCCGGACACGCCATTCCTGTCAGAAAAACGGAGCCTTTATGAATGCGCATTGTCGATAATCACAGCGGTTCTGCCAAGTGAAAAAAATCTCATACCGGCTGGAACGTATCCAGCCAGCGCAAAACGCCCGTCTTCATTGCTTCGGGGCGCATTCCGGTACAGAAATAGCGTCGCAAGCTGCCGACCGCCCTGGAACCTTTCACCCGAAATTTACCCTCTGTCAGGCTTAGTGAGCGGATTGATCCTCTTATTGGGATTCGACGACCGACCGCCATGCATAAAATCCTCCTCGCCGAAGACGACAACGATATGCGCCGCTTCCTGGTCAAGGCGCTGGAAAACGCCGGTTTTCAGGTCTCATCCCATGATAACGGTATGTCGGCCTACCAGCGGCTGCGCGAGGAACCGTTCGAGATGCTGCTGACCGATATCGTGATGCCCGAGATGGACGGCATCGAGCTGGCGCGCCGCGCCTCGGAACTCGATCCCGACATCAAGATCATGTTCATCACCGGCTTTGCCGCGGTCGCCCTGAACTCGGATTCGCAAGCGCCGAAGAATGCCAAGGTGCTGTCCAAGCCGGTCCATCTTCGCGAATTGGTCAGCGAAGTGAACAAGATGCTGGCGGCCTGATTCGGCTGTCCGGATCCCGACCGGCGTCCTTGCCTGCCCGCTTTGGAGCCGATATACGGACCCCACCCGTCACCACCCTTTGAGGGGCGCGTAGCTCAGCGGGAGAGCACCTCGTTGACATCGAGGGGGTCACAGGTTCGATCCCTGTCGCGCCCACCATCCAATCCTGCGAAACAGCAAATCCCGGGGTTGGAGTTTTGGGCAAGTTCTCAGAAGC
>CAVXHU010000010.1:0-60949 GCA_963761395.1 uncultured Alphaproteobacteria bacterium | reverse complement strand
TGCTGAAGCGTTGAACCGACGCGTTGGGCTGAGGCGTTGAACCTCTGGCGCGGCCGGGTGACATATCCAGGCAAAGGACTCGACGGAGACGATCTGTCGCTGCTCGCCTGCCGGGGGTCCGCACGGCGCGATCAAACTACCTCATTGAAGATATCCGGCATTCAAGGGAGGCCATCATGGACGTCAATCCCGACAAACTGAATTCTTTTATAGGAAAGTATGCTGGGAGATGTAGGTGCGGCGATGAACGCCTCACTGATGCTGATCGGCGACAAGCTCGGCCTCTACAAGACGCTGGCCGAGAAAGGCCCGATGAAATCTTCGGAACTCGCGCAGGCCACCGGTACCGCGAACGCTATGTCCGCGAATGGCTCGCGGCACAGGCCGCGTCCGGCTATGTCGAATATGACGCCGCTTCCGGTAAATTCTCGATGCTGCCCGAACAGGCCCTGGCGCTGGCCGACGAGGACAGTCCGGTTTTCATGGGCGCCGTCGGCAATCTGGTCGCGGCGACGTTCCTCGACGAACCGAAAATCTCCGATGCATTCAAAACCGGCAAGGGTGTCGGCTGGGACAGGCGCAGCGAATGCCTGTTCTGCGGCACGGCGCGCTTCTTTCGGACCGGTTACAAGCACCATCTGGTGCAGGAGTGGCTGCCCGCGCTTGATGGCGTGGTCGAAAAACTAAAGCGCGGCGCCAAAGTCGCCGACGTCGGCTGCGGACATGGCGTGTCGACGCGGCTGATGGCGGAGGCCTTTCCAAACTCGCGCTTCTTCGGATTCGACTATCATCCGGGCTCGATCGAGGCCGCGCGGCAGGCGGCAAAAAATGCCGGACTTGGCGATCGCCTGCGCTTCGACGTCCATTCCGCCAAAACCTATCCGGCCGAGGGTTACGACCTCGTTTGCTTCTTCGATTGCCTGCACGACATGGGCGATCCGGTCGGCTCGATGAAACATGTGCGCGAGACCATGGCGGCCGACGGCACCTGCATGCTGGTCGAGCCTTTTGCCAACGACCGCCTGGAGGACAATCTCAATCCGGTCGGGCGCATCTACTACGCCGCGTCGACCGTGATCTGCACGCCCGCTTCGCTCGATCAGGAGGTCGGCATGGCGCTCGGCGCGCAGGCCGGCGAAGCGCGGCTGCGCGATGTGGCCAACAAAGGCGGCCTGACGCGTTTCCGGCGCGCCACCGAAACGGCGTTCAACCTGATTCTGGAGGCGCGGGTATAAGGCGGTTGGACCGCTTCACCGTCCCCAGCGATCCTGCCAGATTTTCTCGCCGATCAGGCAGGGCACGCGCGGCTCCTTCTCGGCGGCCGGGACAATCCGGCGCTCCGGGGTCCGCCCGGCGACTTCGAGCAAGAGCTTGGTACGGATCGCCTCCTTGAACTTGTCGCGATCCTTGATCGACACCACGAAGGAACCGGGGCCGCCGATGACGCAGTCCTCGTAGTAGAAATCGAGGTTATCGATGTCCATCGTCGAATAGGATGGCTCCTTCACCATGATCGGCAGGCCGTTGATGGTGATGCCCTT
This sequence comes from uncultured Alphaproteobacteria bacterium, assembly GCA_963761395.1. GTDB lineage: Bacteria > Pseudomonadota > Alphaproteobacteria > Rhizobiales > Xanthobacteraceae > Bradyrhizobium. Next base: position 59,408 of record CAVXHU010000010.1, on the reverse strand, counting down.
CTCCAGCGCCATGTCGCGGGCGCCGGTGACCGGCGAGCCATTGTTATTGGGGCCGTCGCCGGAAATATCGATGACGCGCCGTAGGCCCCGATACGGGTTCTCGTCGAACAGCGGCATGGCGAAATTGATCGCGCCGGAGATCGAGGTGCGCGACGCGCGGCGGATCGGGGTCTTCATGATCTCGTTGGCGACGGCATCGGCGGTTTCCGGACCGTCGATCACCCGCCAGGGAATGATGACCTTCTGGTCGTTCGATGCCGCCCATTCGAAATAGGTCACGGCAATCTTGCCGTTCGGGCCGGTCTTCAACGCCTGCAGAAATTCCTTGGAGATGATGGCCTGCGCGTAACCCTCGCGCTGTATCGCCAGTTCATCCATATCCATCGAGTAGGAGACATCGACGGCGAGAATCAGTTCGACATCGACCGAGGGCGCGGCTTCCTTCTCCGCCAACAGATTTCCGGGGTTCGGCGCGGCGATACCCGCGACGTCGCCTCCAGCCATCGCTCCCGCGACAAGCACCGCCCCGATCGAGACACACCAGCGCATAGCGGCCCTCCCGTCGTATGATGCAATGGTGACACGCAAACAGGCCTTCGCAAAGCGGGAACATCGGTTGTCCCTACACATTCAGGTTAGCCGGCTGCCATAATTTCGCCGAGGCTTCCGCTTCGCGCGCCGCTGCTTGGTCAAGATGAACGCCGAAGCCTACGGCCCTTTCCGGCAACGGCCTCTCATGCGATACAGCGCTGAACCGGGGGCTGCTATGCCGGACTGAAGCCATCCGACCTCGCCGATATCATTGCCTGTCTCCGTACGGTGCCGCCGCTGCAATGAAGCCATCGCAAAACAGCCGGTTCCACGGCGGGCCGGGAGATTGTATTCTGGTGCAGGCCATCGCGCCGCCGTCAGGAGGTGCTTCCGCAAATGATCGACGCCGTTACCAAACCGAAAACCAAAGTCAAGACCAAGACCGAACGGCCGCGCCTGCACAAGGTCATCCTCGTCAACGACGACTTCACGCCGCGCGAATTTGTCGTCACGGTCCTGAAGGCCGAATTCCGCATGAGCGAGGACCACGCCCACAAGGTCATGATAACAGCGCACCGGCTCGGCGTATGCGTGGTCGCCGTCTTCACCAAGGACGTTGCCGAGACCAAGGCGACGCGCGCCACCGACGCCGGCCGCGCCAAGGGCTACCCGCTGCTGTTCACCACCGAGCCGGAGGAATAGCGCGAGGAGGTAGGCGACTGTCGCCGATTTTCAGGCTCTCGGCGTTTCGTCCTGCAAGCCATAGACACGTTCGGCCTTTGCAAAGCCTGCGATCGGAAACTCGCCCAAATCGGTCCAACCGCCGGCGCATATTCCGGCAAATCCGTCAGACGCCACGATCGTGCGACTGAGGCGCCCGGCGATTTTTTCCAGCCGTGCCGCGAGATTGACGGCGGGACCGATGCAGGTGAAGTCGAGCCGGTTGCCGCCGCCGATATTGCCGTACAGGATTTGTCCGACATGCAGCGCCACCCCGAAGCGGAAGCGCTCCACGGTTTCTCCAATCGGGTAATGCATCGCTTCGACGCTGGCGCGGGATTCGCGCGCGGCTTCCAGCACGCGCGCGCAGACCTGCTGGACATTGCCGTCCGCTTCCGAAACCGGAAAAACCGCGAGCAGGCCGTCGCCCATGAACTTCAGCACTTCGCCGCCGTGGTTTCGGATCGCGGAAACCTGGCAGTCAAAATATTGATTGAGAATATCGACCACGGTTTCGGCCGGCAGCCGGTCCGACAGCGCGGTAAAGCCGCGCAAATCCGACAGCCAGATCGCGGCATGCATCGTCTCGGTGTGACCACGGCGAATCTGCCCGCCGAGGATGCGCTCGCCGGCGCGGTTGCCGACATAGGTATCGAGCAGGATCGAAGCCCTCCGGCGCTGGTTTGTGATCTCGACGAGCCGCGCCAGCGGCGGCATCAGCGATCGCAGACCGTTCAATTGTTCGTCGCTGAATCCATCCGGGTGCCTGGTGGTCCAGCTCGATGCGTGAGCCGAGCCATCGGTAGCGAGAAGCGGCAGCGCGATATAGTCGGTAACGCCTTCGGCCCGCATGTCGTCGAGAAAAGGAAAGCGCTTGCTTTCGGGATCGTCGATGCGATGTCTGACCTCCCGGCACTCGCCGAACACGATGGCCAGCGGGCTGTTGATGAATTCCGGCGAATCAAGCAGACCGAAATCCGCGGTGCCGACCACGACCTCGGCGCCTGGCTTCCAGATGAAATTGACGCCGAGAATATCGGGATGCAGCGTCCGGACGAACAGGCCGACACGCCACAGCGGCAGGCCCGCCCGCACCAGGCGTTCGCAGAATTCCGCTACCATCTGCGGCGGGCTCGATGCGGACCTCGCGCCGTCGATCAGCCAGTCGGAGATGTTCCTCAGCTCTGTTGCGTTCATGGCAACAGCATTTGCGGCGCAAGTTGGGGAAACGTCAAGGCGACACGAGGGCTTTTCAAACAGCCTGTAGGGCGCAATAGCGCAGCGTATTGCGCCGCATTGCTAAAACGGCGCAGGTCACGGACTTTCGCCTTCGGCCAAATGAGTGTATTGGCGGATTACGCTGCGCTAATCCGCCCTACGGGCTGTTGCATAAGCTCGAATAGCGGGACTGGTTTCACGACGGTTGCGAACGGTTTCCGATCGGCAAATTGTGACAGGTGGCGGCGCCTGGCTAATCGACTTACGAGCTTTGACGATGGTGACATACTTCGGAATGATCAGCGTATGTCACCGACCGCTGCTAAAGACGCAATGCCGGTATTATCTTGATATGAGCCGGTTGGACGTCACGCCGATTTCAGATGGAAGAGCGTTTCGCAAGGGCGATAAGCCAAGTATCGGTCGCGGGCGTCGCAGAGTGACCGATACCAAACGCGAGCCACTGGTTTGCCCAAGCCAGTGAATTCTTGGGTATCGTGAACGGTGCAGATCGTTGACTGCCTTCAGACAGAGACGCGTCTTATTGGCAGATTCACGATGGAAGCATCGATCTATGGACAGGATTGAAGCAATGGAAGGAATGGAGCGCAACGAGGCTGATTTCCGGATCCGGTTCGACGCAATGCAAAACTGCTAGCGCTGGATGGCTGACAGATGCCACGCGAAAGCTGCTCCTGCGTCGACTTCGGCGGAATTCGATCGCGGCAGAACCGTCGTGCGAAATAGAAACCAGCCCGTAGGGCGGATTGAGCCGAAGGCGTAATCCGCCATCTCGGCGCGATTTACCGATTCAGGGCTATTCCGATAATCAGGAAAGGCGATCGTGCCGGCGTCAGATTGCCGCCCCGGTCTGCGCGTCGAAAATGTGAAGCCTGGAAGGGCGCATGGCAAAGCGCAGTCTGTCGCGCACCTTCACCCGCACGGTCGGCTCGACGCTCGCCACCATGACATCCTCGCCGACCTTCATATCGAGCAGGATTTCCGAGCCGAGTTGCTCGACCACCTCGACCACGGCATCGAAGCACAAATGGTCGAGATCGGCGGTGCCCGCCACCGTGAGGTCCTCCGGGCGCACGCCGAGCGTGACCTCGTGGCCGATATGGCCGCGCAGGCGCCGCGCGGTTTCGCCTGGCAGCGTGATGCGCAAGCCGGCGTTCTCGGCGACCAGCGATCCGTTCGCCCCGGTCACTTTAACGGTGGCGAAATTCATGGCCGGGGAGCCGATGAAGCCGGCGACGAACTTGTTGGCGGGCTGATTGTACAATTCGAGCGGCTCTCCCACCTGCTGCACCACGCCGTCCTTCATGACGACGACCCGGTCACCCAGGGTCATGGCCTCGACCTGATCGTGGGTAACGTAAATGGCGGTGGTGCCGAGACGCAGATGCAGCTTCTTGAGCTCGACGCGCATCTGCACCCGCAGCTTGGCATCGAGGTTCGACAGCGGCTCGTCGAACAGGAACACGCGGGGGTGGCGCACGATGGCACGGCCCAACGCCACGCGCTGGCGCTGGCCGCCGGAGAGCTGGCGCGGCTTGCGCGTCAGCAATTCGCCGATGCCGAGGATGTCGGCGGCGTCCCGCACGCGCTTGTCGATCTCGGGCTTTTCGAATTTGCGCATCTTCAGGCCGAACGCCATGTTGTCGTACACGCTCATGTGCGGGTAGAGCGCGTAGTTCTGGAACACCATGGCGATGTCGCGGTCCATCGGCGCCAGTTCATTGATCACGTTGCCGTCGATCGAGACATCGCCGGAGCTGATCGCTTCAAGCCCGGCGATCATCCTGAGCGTCGTCGTCTTGCCGCAGCCGGACGGGCCGACGAACACCACGAACTCCTTGTCGCGGATCTGCAGATTGACGTCTTTGACAGCGTGCACGCTGTCGTAGAACTTGTTGATCCCCTTGAGGACGACCTGTCCCATTTGCTCCCACCTGTCTCCCGACGGCCTATGCGCATTCTGCGTGCGCGCGTTCCAATCCCGATGATCGCTGCTGTCAGCCCTTCACCGATCCGGTCAATCCTGCGACGTAGTGCTCGACGAAAAACGAATAGGCGATGGCAACCGGGATCGATCCGAGCAGGGCGCCAGCCATCAGCGGTCCCCAGAAGAATACATCGCCGCGGATCAGCTCCGACGTGACGCCGACCGGCACGGTCTTCTGCTCAGGCGAAGACAGGAAGACGAGCGCATAGATGAACTCGTTCCACGACAGCGTGAACGCGAAGATGCCGGCCGAGAGGATGCCCGGGATCGCCACCGGAATGACGATGTAGAGCATGGCCTGCCAGCGCGAGGCGCCGTCGATGCGGGCGCATTCCTCGAGCTCCTTGGGCACTGCCTTGAAGTAGCCCATCATCAGCCAGGTGCAGAACGGAATGAGAAAGGTCGGATAGGTCAGAATCAGGGACCAGGGCGTGTCACCCAGCCGATAGTTGCGGATGATCTCGGCCAGCGGAATGAACAGCAGCGTCTGGGGCACCAGATAGGTGATGAAGATGGCGGTGCCCAGGCTGCCGGCAAATGGAAAGTTCAGCCGCGACAGCGCATAGCCGGCGAACACGCCGCACACGAGCGAGATGGCGGTTGAGATCAGCGCGATGAACGTCGTGTTCCACAGCCACGATGCAAACAGCGTCTCCTCGAACAGGTATCTGACGTGGTCCCAGGTCGGTTTCCAGGTCCAGAACGGATTGTAGTTGATCGCATTCCAGGGCCGGTAAAGCTCGCCATCCGGCCGCACCGAAGTGATCACCATCCAGTAGAACGGGAACAGCAGGAAAACCAGGAACAGCGCCATCGGGACGTAGAAGAACACCCACTTTCGCCACCTTGCGCCTTCGATCATGGCTCAGCGGACCTCGACGCGGCGGATGTAGAGAAGCTGGATGATGACGACCAGGAACAGGATCGGAAACATCGCGAGCGAGATGGCGGCGCCCTCGCTCAAAAGGCCGGTGCCGATGCCGATCTGATAGGCGTAGGTGGCGAACAGGTGCGTTGCATTGGCCGGCCCGCCGCCTGTCATCACATAGACGATCTGGAAGTCGGCGAACGTCTGAATCACCGAGAACAGCACCACGACCATGGTCACGGGCAGCAGCAGCGGCCAGGTGATGTGCCAGAACCGCTGCCACGGCTTGGCGCCGTCGATGGCGGCGGCCTCGCTGAGTTCGGGACTGATGGTCTGCAGGCCGGCGAGCAGGCTGATGGCGAAGAACGGCACCCCGCGCCAGATGTTGACGATGATGATCGAGATCATGGCGAGGTCGGGATCGCCCAGCCAGTTGATCCGGCCGGTGATCAGGCCGAGATGGTAGAGCAGCCAATTGAGAACGCTGAATGTCGGGTCGAACATCCACTTCCAGGCGAAGGTCGAGAGCACGGTCGGGATAATGAAGGGCAGCAGGATGAAAGCACGGGTGAAAGCCTTGCCGCGGAAATTCCGGTTCAGCAGCATGGCCAGCCACAACCCGAGCGCCAGCTTGAAGACGGTGGTCACGCCGGTATAGACGAAGGTGTTGTAGACCGAGGTGCGAAAGATCCCGTCATTGAAGATCTTGTAGAAGTTGGCGAGGCCGACGAACTCGCCGGGCACACCCACGCGCGAGTTGGTCACCGACAGCAGGATGCCGCGCACGAACGGATAGGCGATGAACATGCCGAGCAGCACCAGGGTCGGCACCAGCAGCACCAGCGCGAGCCAACGCTCGTCCTCGAGCAGCCGCAACCTGGGCCGCGGCGCCTGTGGCAGGTAGACTCGGGTCTCAGCAATCGCCATTTCGCTTCACCTCGTTGCGCCCGGCATGCGGCAGCCCCTTCGCAGCCGCATGGACCGGTGAAAGCGCAGTTTCAAGTATAGATCTTCTTGAGTTCGCCTTCCGCCCACTTCACGGCATCCTCCGCCGTCATGCCCTGGACCGCTTTGGCGTACATGTCGGTGATGATGTATTTGGTGAGCACTTCGGCGGGCTTCTTGCCTGATGAGGGCAGAGGGTAGCCGGGCGTCTGGCCGAGCAGGCCGGCGACCTTGAAGGGCGCCATGACCTTGTCCTCGTCCCACAATTTGTGCTTCTCCCAGGCGTGGGTCGGCGGCGTCGCAAAACCCTTCTGGGAGACGAACCACGGCTCGTAGTTCGCCTTGGTGTGGATCCACTTCAGCAACTCCTTCGCACCGGCTTGATTCTTCGAGTAGTTCGGAATGACGTGAGAGAAGAAGGTGTGCATGGCGAATTGCCCGGCCGGGCCCTTCGGTAACGGCGAGTGCTGGATGTCGGTTTTGAGCTGCGCGTTTTTCTCGGTGATGTACTTGTCGGGGTTGCGCAGGGCCTCGATGTAGATCGAGGCGCCGTTGAGTGTGGCGCTGATCGTTTGCGACAAGAACGCGCGGTTGTTGTTGGTATCGTCCCAGGCGAGGCCACCCTCGTCATGGGCTTCTTTCCAGAACGCCGTCATGAACTTGACGGAGTCGATCACCTCTTTCTTGTTGATGTTGACGGTCTTGCCGTCCTTCTCAACCTCGGAGCCGCCCCACGACCACAAATAGGGGTAGCTGAACGTCGGCGCGTCGCCGAAGGTGTGGGCGAGCGTCTGACCGATCGGCCGGCCATTGGCCTTGAGCTTCTTGCCGACCTCGCGATACTTCTCCCAGGTGTCGGGGAAAGTCGGGGAACCGACCTCGTCGAACCACGATTTTCGGTAGGCGATCATGGCGCCGACGATCGTCCATGGCAGGGCGATAAACTTCTGGCCATCGACCGTGTTCGATTTGCACAGGTCGTAGTAGCCGTCTTCGGCCTTGCTCACGCTGCTGGCGAGGTCGGACATGTCGACGACGCTCTCCGAATAGATCTGCGGGTGGTTGTTGAAGAGCATGATGATGTCGGGGCCTGAGCCCGATTGAATCGCCGAGGTGATACGCGGCTGCAGGTCGTTGCCATTCACGGTCTCGAAATTGATCTTGATTCCCAGCGCCTTTTCGGCGGCAGGCAGCAGCTCCTTGCGCAGCAGCTGATCGGAAGCCGGCACGAAGTCGTTCCAGCGCAGCCAGTGTACCGTCGTGCCCTGGGCGAAGGCGGGCGGGCGGCCCGTGGCCAGGATGCCGGCCATGCCGCCTACGACCGCGGCACCGCTCTTGAGAACCTTTCGTCGGGTTACTGTCGTCATGCATTCCTCCTCTGGTGATTGCCTTCGGCCGGTCTCACGCCGGCTTGAAGTCTTTTCAGTCGATCGCGCCTCCGTGGCTCAACGCAGGCGCACGTCCTCGCGCGCGCAACGCGTTGTTTCGGCAATCATTCGTTGGTGTTCCCACGCCGGCACCGGTGGCGATTTCGGCGCGAAACAGGGTGAATTCTTCATGGCGCAGCGGCGCGATGACATCGTTGCCAATCGCTATGGCAATGCCATCGGCGGCTTGTATCGTGTCGGCGCACTGCAGCCAGCGTAAGAAGCCTACCGCCATACGGTCCCCTCCACGCAGCAATGGTTTGCCGTCGCCGAGCGAGTTTTCCCCGTCTTGTATAAAGCTTGGTACCGGAATGCCTGCGCGGCGCTCATTGTCGCCGGTCGCCGCAGGAAATCAAGTGCTGCTTTGGCGCACCGGCCAATGGGCTCGACCTTCGACCCGGCCGAATACGAAAGCAGATAGCTTCGTATTATTGCTGCGGTAAGCCGCCCACCTGCCCGCGATGGCGCAGAAAATGGTCGGCCAGCACGCAGGCCATCATGGCCTCGCCGACCGGCACCGCGCGGATGCCGACGCAGGGGTCGTGGCGGCCCTTGGTCGTGATGTCGGTGTCGGCGCCGTTGCGGTCCACGGTGCGGCGCGGCGACAGGATCGAGGACGTCGGCTTCACCGCAAACCGCGCCACCACCGGCTGCCCGGTGGAGATGCCGCCCAAAATGCCGCCGGCGTGGTTGGACAAAAAGCTGACGCCCTGGTTGCCCATCCGCATCTCGTCGGCGTTTTCCTCACCCGATAATTCGGCGGCACCGAAGCCGGCGCCGATTTCGACGCCCTTGACCGCATTGATGCTCATCATCGCCGCGGCCAGGTCGGCATCGAGCTTGGCGTAGATCGGCGCGCCCAGTCCCGCCGGCACGCCTTCGGCGACAACCTCGATCACCGCGCCGATCGACGATCCCTTCTTTCTGACATCATCGAGATAGCCTTCGAAGAACGCGGCCTTGTCCTTGTCCGGGCAGAAGAACGGATTGCGCGCGATCTCGTCCCAGTCCCATTTCTCGCGATCGATCTTGTGCGGACCCATCTGCACCAGCGCGCCGCGCACGGTCACGCCGGACAGGATCTTGCGGGCGATGGCGCCGGCCGCGACCCGCATCGCGGTCTCGCGCGCCGACGAGCGCCCGCCGCCGCGATAATCGCGCAGGCCGTATTTGGCCTCATAGGTGAAATCGGCATGGCCGGGGCGAAACTTGTCCTTGATGTCGGAATAATCCTTGGAGCGCTGATCGGTGTTCTCGATCAACAGCGCGATCGGCGTGCCCGTCGTCACCTGCACGCCGGTGTCCGGATGCGCCATCACGCCGGACAGAATCTTCACCGCATCCAGCTCCTGGCGCTGGGTGGTGAAGCGCGACTGTCCGGGACGGCGGCGATCGAGATCGTGCTGGATGTCTTCGTCGGTCAGCGGCAGCAGCGGCGGGCAGCCGTCGACCACGCAGCCGATCGCGACCCCGTGGCTCTCGCCGAAGGTCGTGACCCGGAACATGTGGCCGAAGGTGTTGAAGGACATCGCGTTGCGCCCGGTCGCCCAGTGTAAGTCAAGACTGACTTGTCGTAACGCGGGGCATCCAGCGGGTCAATCAGACCTGCATTATTAAGGCACTGTCATCATCCGGGAAGGCGGATGATCCAGTACTCCCGGTCCCGCGTATCTCTACCGGCGCGGAATACTGGATGCCCGCCGGAGCCTGTCATCGGGCGGCCATTCGGCCGACCCGTTGGCGGGCATGACGGTGGGCCAAGCCCTTAACTATACTTCGTCAGCCCGCCGTCGCCGAACACATAGACCGCGCCCTGCTCGATGGTCAGATCGGCCGCGCTGGCTGATGTCTCGATACCGAGCGCCACCATCAGCGCCCGCGCCGTGCCGCCATGGGCCACCGCGACGGTATCGGCCAGCAGCGAATCGTACCAGTCGCGCATGCGGATCTGCACCGCGGCATAGCTCTCGCCGCCCGGCGGCGGCACCGTCCATTTGTCAGCCTGGCGCTTGGCAAAAACCTCGGGGTCCGAGGCCTGCATCTGCCTTAGCGTCGAGCCTTCCCAATCGCCGTAACCGATCTCGCGCAATCGATCGTCGACACTGTAATCAGCGGGCGGCAATTCCAACGCGCCACGCACGAGTTCCATCGTCGACCGGGCGCGGCCGAGCGGACTGGCGACGAATGCGAGGGACTGCTCGCTGCGCCCGTCGCGCGCGAACAGGTCGGCGAGGATAGAGCCGGCATCGGCCGCCTGCTTGCGGCCGAGATCGTTGAGCGGAATATCCTGCGTGCCCTGCAGCCTGCCGTCCGCATTCCACTCGGTTTCGCCATGGCGAATGTAGTAGATTGTCGGCGCGGGCATCGTACCCCGGGCTATTCCTTGCTCAAGGAATTGCTGAGCGAAATGTCCGGCGCGTCGGGGCGCTTCATGCCGACGACGTGATAGCCGGAATCGACGTGATGCACCTCGCCGGTGACGCCGCGCGACAGGTCCGAGAGCAGATACAGCGCGCTGTCGCCGATCTCCTCGATCGTGACGGTACGGCGCATCGGCGCGTTGTATTCGTTCCACTTCAGAATATAGCGGAAATCGCCGATGCCGGACGCCGCCAGCGTCTTGATCGGCCCCGCCGAAATCGCGTTGACGCGAATGTTCTTCTCGCCGAGATCGGCCGCGAGATAGCGCACGCTTGCCTCCAGCGCCGCTTTCGCAACCCCCATCACGTTGTAATGCGGCATCCACTTTTCGGCGCCGTAGTAGGTCAGCGTCAGGATCGAGCCGCCGTCGGTCAAAAGCTTTTCGGCGCGCTGCGCGATCGCCGTCAGCGAGTAGCAGGAGATCAGCATGGTCTTTGAGAAATTATCGGCGGTGGTTTCGAGATAGCGGCCGTCGAGCTGATCCTTGTCGGAGAATGCGATCGCGTGCACCACGAAGTCGATCTTGCCCCATTTCTCCTTGAGCACATCGAATGCCGCGTCGATGGTCGCGGGATCGGTGACGTCGCAGTGGCCGAGCAGGATACCGCCGAGTTCCTTGGCCAGCGGCTCGACCCGCTTCTTCAGGGCGTCGCCCTGCCAGGTGAGCGCGATCTCCGCGCCCGCCGCGTGGCAGGCCTTGGCGATGCCCCAGGCGATCGAGCGGTTGTTGGCCACGCCGAGAATCACGCCGCGCTTGCCCTGCATCAGACCTGAAGTTTGCGGCATTCAAGGTTTCCAATCGACCTTGAACCAGGTCTGGAGGTACACCAGCCCTCCGCCCGGTACAGCCCAAATCCGCCTCTGGTTCAGGCTGTTTGCCTCGCAACCCTAACGGCCGGAATAGTGGCGTGATTTCGGTGTTATGTTGTGCGAGGCGTTCGCGTTGCCGATATTGGACGCCGGCCGGACGAACCCAAAGGCTGAGCTTCAATGACCGCGTTTCGCCAGAGTGTCGAAGCCATGATTCCGGCCCTGCGCCGCTACGCGCGCGCGCTGGCGCGCGATGCCGATGTCGCCGACGATCTGGTGCAGGACACGCTGGTGCGGGCGCTGCGTTCGGAACGGCTGTTTCTCGGTGGCGATGTCAGGAGCTGGCTCTACACTATCCTGACCAACCTCAACAAGAATCGCCGGCGATCGCTGGCACGGCGGCCGCAATTCATGCCGCTGCTCGACAACAATCCCGACGCCAGCGGGACCGAGGCGGAGGGTCGCGACATCGCCCGCGCGCTGGCAACGCTGGTGGAGGAGCAGCGCGCAGTGCTGCTGCTGGTGATGCTGGAAGGATTGAGCTATCGCGAGGTCGCCGATATTCAGGGCGTACCGATCGGCACCGTGATGTCGCGCCTCGCCCGGGCGCGGGCCCATGTGAAGGCCTCGCTCGAGGGCGAACGCCCGGCGCTGCGGCGGGTGAAATGATGGCAGGTATTATGCATGTTAGCGTGATGATAAGCGTGATGAATGAATTTGAGTCGCGATGGCTTTCCTATCCTTGCCCGTTGTGGAGAGGGATATTGCAACCGGCCGACAAGCAATTTTCGATCAAGACCAGACAGAGACAACGACCATGACCAACCCGAAGATTCCCGTCACCGAAGACGAACTGCACGCCTATGTCGACAACGAACTGCCGGCGGAGCGTCGCGGCGATGTCGAGGCTTGGCTCGCAACGCATCCTGACGATGCCGAGCGGGTACAATCATGGCGCGCGATGGCGGAAGCGCTGCATGCGCGCTACGATTCCGTCGCCGACGAGGCGGTGCCGAAGCGGCTCGAGATCGAGCGGCTGGTGCGGCAGCCGCGCAGGTGGGTGTACGGCGCGGTCGCCGCGGCGCTGGTGGCGTTCATCGCCGGCGGCGGCGTCGGCTGGCTGGCGCATGGCGCGGCCGCTTCGCCGTCGGCGTTCCAGAGTTTCACGCTGGATGCGCTCGACGCGCACCGGCTTTATGTCGTCGAGGTCCGCCATCCGGTCGAGGTGCCGGGAAGCGAACGCGCCCATCTCCAGCAATGGCTGACCAAGCGCTGCGGCTGGGACGTCCGGGCGCCGGAGCTGGACGCGACGGGGCTGAAGCTCGTTGGCGGGCGGCTGTTGCCCGGCCCCACCGGGCCGGCGTCATTTCTGATGTATGAGAGCGCGTCCGGTGAACGCTTCACGCGTCTACACCGCGCGCGCGGAAGCCGAGACGACCCAGATGCGGTATGCAAAGCACGATAATGACGGCGCGCTGTTTTGGGCCGACCGTGGCGTCGGCTACGTGGTGAGCGGCGGCAGCGACCGCGAGCGCCTGACCCAGATCGCGCGGCTGGTCTACGACCAGACCGAAAAGAGCGGGGGGATGATCGGTGTCCCAATTCCGACATTGAAAATCTGGAATCAAGACATCTGCGCGTCTCAAAATCGCACCGGGTGCTCACGCGAAAATGAGTAGCGTTCGATCCGCCGATCGACGCGAGCGGCCTCGACTAGGGTTTTTGTACCGCGCTGGTCCCCCGGTCGAGGCCGTGCCTTATTTTCGGATGACTTCCTGCGATCAAGTTCTTTTGTTCTGACGCGTTTTCTTGCGCGAACCGGTACCCACTTCGCTCGAAAACGCTATAGATCGCTGCGCGGATTGTAAGGGTGTCCGTCGCGCCATTTCTGCATCAACGCCTCAAGCTCGGCGTCGTTCCCGTCCGGCAACATGATGCGGGTGGTGACGTAAAGATCGCCGGCGGCGCCGGTCGGCTTCGGCAGCCCCTTGCCCTTGAGGCGAAAGGTCCGGCCGCTGGAAGTATTCTTCGGGATCGACAATTCGACCGCGCTGCCCAGCGTAGGCACGCGAACCTTGCCGCCGAGCACGGCTTCATAGAGCGTGATCGGCAGATCGACGCGCAGGTCGCTGCCGTCGACCTTGAAGAACGGATGCGGCGCGATGCTGACGGTGATCAGCAGATCGCCGGCACGGTGGCCGGGCGCGGTCTCGCCCTGCCCCTTCAGCCGGATCTGCTGGCCCGCGGTGACGCCGGCGGGAATCTTGACATTGAGTTCCTTGCCGGTCGGCAGCCGGACCCGCTTTTCCACGCCCTTGACCGCCTCTTCCAGCGACACCGTCATGGCGACGCTGAGATCGAGGTCGAGCGCTATGCCGCCGGTATCGAACTCGAAAGTATTGCCTGCGCCGGGGCGCGCGCCGCGCGCCGCGGCACCGCCGAACATGCTGTTGAGGATGTCCTCGAAACCGCCGCCGCCAAAGCCGCCGGGACCGGCGCCGCCGGTGCGGAAGGTGTGGGTCTCGAAGCCGCCGGGACCCCGGCGCGCACGCGGGTCGCCGCCGGGAAAGCCCTGGAAGCGCGGCTTGCCCTCGGCGTCGATCTCGCCGCGATCGAACTGCTTGCGCTTGTCCTCGTCGCCGATGATCTCGTTGGCCGAATTGATCTCGGAAAACCGCGCCGCCGATTTCGGATCGTTCTTGTTGTTGTCGGGGTGATGCTTCTTGGCAAGCTTGCGATAGGCGCTCTTGATCGCCGCAGCGCTGGCGCCCCGCGGCACCCCCAAGACCTCATAGGGGTCGCGCATCCGTCACGTCTCCTTCAGGGAAATTATATCTTAAACTCCGGGCCATCAGCCCGCTTCGATTTCATCTGGGGTCCTCGTGGCATTTTTGCAACGGGGTCGCCAGCGCATGATCCGCCAAAGTGTAAGCGGTTTGGCGAAAAGATCATGCGCTCCTTCAATAGTTTAGAGCGCGATCGCTGGACAAACGAAGTCGTTTGTCCGGGAAAACCGGATTCCACTTTTCCTGATCGCGCTCTGGCTCAGCCCCGCTTCCACGGTTTCAACGTATGAATTTCCCACCCGCCATGACCGGTCTGGCAGGCGGCGCCCTGCAGCCAGCTTTCCGACCGGCCGTTGACATAGCTCGCCAGGAAGTCCCGGCAGGTCCGTCCATCCGTCGAAGAATAGGCCTGGGCCAGCGGCGTCACCGAGCCCCGCGCCCCGGTCTCGGGATTTTCCCAGGGCTGGCTGGAGTCCTTGTCGCCCTTGGTCAGCACGTCGGAGGCGGCATTGCGGGCAAAGGCGAGATCGCTCTCGGTCGGTGCCGGCCCGTTTGCCGGTGCCGCCGCAAGTGAGCCCGTCAGGTCGCTGTCGTCCATCTTGGCGAAGGCGCATCGGTGCGGGACAGGCTGCAGCCGCCGGTGCCTACGCCGATTAGAATCAGTGTCATCACGGCCCCCGCCGGCCCGATCGCCGATAGGCCAACGCGTCCCCATGTCTTATATAGGGCCAGCCCACATCGGGGCGGCAACGCGCTCTGGACCGCGGGCGGAAGCAACTCGGAACTCCTGACATGGCTGACACGACCTCCATCAAACACCCGACACCCTTAACATCCGGTGATTTCACCGCGGCCGAGGAGCCGTTTGCGCTGTTCGGCGACTGGTTTGCGGAAGCCGTGAAGGCCGAACCCAACGATCCCAACGCCATGTCGCTGGCCACCGTCGATGCCGACGGCCTGCCCGACGTGCGGATGGTGCTGATGAAGGGCTACGACGCCGATGGCTTTGTCTTTTACAGCCACATCGCCAGCCCCAAGGGCCGCGAACTCGCCACAAATCCTAAGGCGGCTTTACTGTTTCACTGGAAATCGCTGCGCCGGCAGGTCCGTATCCGCGGCAACGTGTCGCCGGTGAGCGAAGCGGAGGCCGACGCCTATTTCGCGACCCGGCCCAAGCAGGCCCAGATCGGCGCCTGGGCCAGCAAGCAGTCGCAGCCGCTGGAGAGCCGTTTTGCGTTCGAACAGGCGATCGCAAAGGTCGCCGCCAAGCACATCATCGGCGACGTGCCGCGCCCGCCGGGCTGGAGCGGCTGGCGCATTGCACCGGCGCAGTTCGAATTCTGGCACGACCGCCCGTTCCGCCTGCACGACCGCATCGAATTCCGCCGCGCGACGCCGGATCAGCCATGGTCCAAGACGCGGCTTTATCCCTGATGTCCAGAGCCTGAAGGACCTCCATGCCGAATTCCGCCAACACGCCGCGGCGCACGCTGCTTCTGACCGGAGCCAGCCGCGGCATCGGGCATGCGACCGTGATCCGCTTTTCCAGCGCCGGCTGGCGCGTCCTCACCTGCTCGCGGCATCCGTTCCCGGAAGACTGCCCATGGGACGCCGGGCCTGAGGATCACATCCAGGTGGACCTCGCCGACCACGCCGACACCACGCGTGCGATTGCGGAGATCCGCGAGCGGCTGGAAGGCGGCGCGCTGCACGCGCTGGTCAACAACGCCGCGATTTCGCCGAAGGGCGCCGGCGGCGGCCGGCTCGGCGCCATCGATACCGACATCGACACCTGGAGCCACGTGTTCCGGGTCAACTTCTTCGCGCCGATCATGATGGCGCGCGGGCTGATCGAGGAATTGAAGGCGGCGAAGGGCTCGGTGGTGAACGTCACCTCGATCGCGGGTTCGCGGGTGCATCCGTTCGCGGGCGCGGCCTATGCGACCTCGAAGGCGGCGCTGGCCTCGCTGACCCGCGAGATGGCGTCGGATTTCGGCCGCATCGGCGTCCGCGTCAATTCGATCGCGCCGGGCGAGATCGACACCTCGATCCTGTCGCCGGGCACCGAGAAGATCGTCGAGCAGCAGATCCCGCTGCATCGGCTGGGCACGCCGGATGAAGTGGCCAAGATCATCTATGTGCTGTGCACCGAGACGAGTTCCTACGTCAACGGCGCCGAGATCCACATCAACGGCGGCCAGCACGTGTAGCTTCTCGTCATCCTGAGGAGCCATGCGCAGCATGGCGTCTCGAAGGATGGCTGTGAAAAAGAACAGCGTTACGGCGCATCCTTCGAGACGCCGCGGAGCCTGTCATCGGGCGCGCATTCGCGCGACCCGTTGGCGGCTCCTCAGGATGACGTTGGTGTTTGCGGCACCGCCACTCAATCCGCGTAAAACTTGCGCGGACCTGCTGCGTCGGTGTTGAAGGCGCTGGAGCATTCATCTTCGCTCTCGCCTTCCAACAGCACCGCGCCGCAATGCCGGCAGACCCGCGCCGACATCGCCAGCGCCTTGCCGGCGCGTTGCGGTCAGCTTGATAGCGCGCGAAATCGACCACGTTGCGGGATGACGTTATGACTTTCTCAACCATTGCTGTCCTCGCGGCTTGAGACAGCGTTATCGCAGAAAGCTGTCGCACAAACGTTCAGCCCAACGCTCAAATTTTAGCAGAGGAATTGAGGCAGCTTTCTTGTCTCGGCAGTTCCGCTCGCGCAGAGACTTCCTTAACCTCGGCCTGTGCCTACAACCACTTCTTCCATTTGAAAAACACGTAAGGCGCGACCGCGGCGAGCAGCATCGCCACCAGCGCGTAGGTGTAGCCGTGGGTCCATTCCAGCTCCGGCATGATCTTGAAATTCATGCCGTAGATCGAGGCGATCAGGGTCGGCGGCATCAACACCACCGCCATCACCGAAAACAGCTTGATGATGTTGTTCTGCTCGAGATTGACGACGCCGAGCATCGCATCCAGCACGAAGGTGATCTTGTTGGAGAGATAGGAGGCGTGGTCGGTCAGCGACATCACGTCGCGCTGCATGGTCTTCAGCTGCTCGCGCATGTCCTTGGACCATTTGACGCCGTCGACCGCGGCGGCGACGAACGTCACCACCCGGCCGATCGAGACCAGGCTCTCCCGCACCTTGGAGGTGAGGTCGCCCTTGCGGCCGATCGCGATCAGGATGTCGGAATAGCGCTTGGCGTGGCCGGTGCGCGCCGCGCCCTCGGGCTCGAAAATGTGGTGGCTGATGGTGTCCATGTCGCTGCCGGCGCGCTCCAGAATGTCGGCGTTGCGGTCGATCACCGCGTCGAGCAATTCCATCAGCACATTTTCGCCGGTGATGCCGGGCGCGCAGGAGCGCGCCAGCTTGTTCTCCACCAGCATGAACGGTTTTGGTTCGTCATAGCGCACGGTCACCAGGCGATGGCTGGCGAGGATGAAGGTCACCGCCGTGGTGCGCGGATTTTGGGTGTCGGCGGCGCACATCAGCGTGGCCGTCATGTAGCGCGCGCCGTTCTCGATATAGAGCCGGCTGGAAATCTCGATCTCCTGCATGTCCTCGCGGGTCGGCACCGCGATCCCGGCCAGCCGCTCCACCGCCTTGTCCTCCGCCGCGGTCGGTTTCACGAGGTCGATCCAGACCGCGCTCTCCGGCAGCGCGGCGAGATCGGCCTCGGCGACTTTCTTCAGCGAGGATTCGGCAGGGACGAACACCGACAACATGGAGAACTCCAGGACTGGGCACGTAAGCCTACCCAACAGGACTTAGCTCGATTCTGGCAAGTTCTTCATGACCCGCGCATCACCACCGATCGACATTTATGGCCGCGGGATGGCGCCGGCGTGGCGCTGATCCGGCGGCCGCGGCGCATCTGCCCAAAAATCAACCGAAAACCCGACCACTTGCGGCAAAAAAGACACAGCCAGCCTGCCGCAGTGCGCAACAGGCATCTAAGTTCTGGAATTATGGCCGATTTCGGCGATAATGTGATTAAGGAAATCGTGGCGTTTCGGGCGCAGGATTGGCGCGCGAACGCAAGGCTTTCGATTGGAAGGGCACCATGTCGTCGCTGACCGTGAAACTGGGGATTCTGGCCGCCGGCCTGATGCTGTCGGGCTGCATGCAGGCCACAACCTATGAGGCGACCAACCAGACCAATTTCAAGCCGCGCGACAAGGAACTGCTGGCCAAGGTTCGTTACGTCAACACCCCGGTTGCCGAGCCGTTCCGCCGCGCCATCGTCGAGTATCACCGCAAGGAAGCGCCCGGCTCGATCGTGGTCGATTCCGACAATCACTATCTCTATTTCGTGCTCAATGACGGCAAGGCGATCCGCTATGGCATCACCGTCGGCGAGGAAGCGATGGCGTGGTCCGGCATCGCCAAGATCGGCAGCATGACCGAGTGGCCGCCCTGGCATCCGACCAAGGGCGAAATCGAGCGGCTCGGCGTTCCGACATTCGTGCCGCCGGGGCCGGACAATCCGATGGGTTCGCGCGCGCTCTATCTCTATTCCGGCGGCAAGGACACGCTGTTCCGCATTCACGGCACCAACCAGCCGGAATATATCGGCACGTCGATTTCCTCCGGCTGCATCCGGATGACCAACGAGGACGTGATCGATCTGTATAACCGGGTGAAGATGGGCACCATCGTCGTGGTGCTGGAGCCCAAGCACGGCGACTCGCCGTTCAATTCGCAGATGGCGCTGCAAGGCGGCGGCCAAGGCCCGATGATGCAGTAACCGACCTCATCGGCTCGACGGCCGATGCAGGAGACGAGATCAAAAGCGCCGGTTTTGCCGGCGCTTTTTCGTTGGCGGCCTGCTCCCGGCGGCGTCCGGCTCGGCCGTATCGGATTTGGCAGTCTCTGACTTCGCGGCGCCGGGTTTGGCCGCATCCGGTTTGGCGGCGACTTCGCGGGGCGGCGCTTCATCCGGACGCTCGGCCGGCAGCAGCGGCGCAATCTGCGGCAGCGGGTCCCATACGTCCCACTGGCAGATTTTGTAATTGTTATGCCGCTCCATCAGATCGAGATGGATGTGGTCCTCGTGATACCAGTCCGAGCCCGGCCCCAGTACGGTCGAAAACCGCGCGCACGCCGAATGCAGCACGCTTTCGCGCAGCTCGCGCGACACCGTGCGGTCGATGAGCGAGATCGACTGGCCGTTGGCGAGTTTCAGGGCGCGGACGTCGAGCGCGTTGGCGCGGCCGTGCTCGGACAGTCTGGCGCCGAGAACGCGGTTGCGGCCGCGGCATTCGAACGAGTTGAAATTGTCGAGATCGCTGATGACGCTGCCGAGGCTTGCCGCCAGCGGCGCGATGTCGGTGCGAATCCAGTCCGCGATCGCCGACGCCATCGCGCAGCGCAGGATCGCCGCGGGTTTTACCGAAACCCGGCGCTTGTCCGGCAGCACCACGGCCTCCAGCCGCACCAGATCCTCGCCGCCGCAGCCGCCGGCGCCATGGATGTCGGGAATGCTGGGGGCAATCGCAATCTCCTCGGTCAGCGCCAGCCGGCAGGCCGAGGGCGGCGGCGGCGCGGCGCGGCCTGCTCGGCCGGCTTGTCAGCCTCGGCAGGCGCCTGTTTTGCGGCCGCGGGCTTTTCGGGCTCGGCTGCGGGTGCTTCCGCCGGCCGCGGCTTCGGCAACGGCACCGATGCCGGGAGTGCGGCCCGGCGCAGCTTCGGCCGCTTCTCCCGGAACAGGTCGCCCCAGGGTTCCTGCGACCAGAAGCCGGGCCTGCGCGCCGCCACAGCGGGTTCGGTTGCCGCGAAAAGCATCAGCAGGACGGCAGCGACGGCAACCATTGGCCTTTCGCCGCAGGCCGAGCCGCCACAAGGCCATTTGCGGCTTGCTTTCTCCGCGCTAAAGTTCATGGCAATTCCGTGAAGAGCTGCTCCGTGAAGACCTGCGGCAAGCGATAACACCATTGGGAGGAACGTTCGTATGCGTGGTTTGATGCAAGACTGGCCTTTGCTTTGTCACCGGATTATCGAGCACGCGGCGGCGGTTCATGGAACACAGGAAATCGTAACGCGATCGGTCGAAGGCCCCATCCATCGCACCAATTACGCCGAAATTCGCGATCGTGCGCTGAAGGTCTCGCAGCGCCTCGATCGCGACGGCATCAAGCTCGGCGACCGTGTCGCCACCATCGCCTGGAACACCTGGCGCCATCTTGAAGCCTGGTACGGCATCATGGGCATCGGCGCGATCTGCCATACCGTCAATCCGCGCCTGTTTCCCGACCAGATCGCCTGGATCATCAATCATGCGGAAGACCGCGTGGTGATGACGGATACCACCTTTGTGCCGATCCTGGAAAAAATCGCCGACAAGCTTGCGAGCGTGGAACGCTACGTCGTGTTCACCGACAAGGCGCACATGCCGCAGACCACGCTGAAGAACGCGATCGCCTATGAAGACTGGATCGCGGAAGCGGACGGAGATTTCAAGTGGAAGACCTTTGACGAAAATACCGCGGCCGCGATGTGCTACACCTCCGGCACCACGGGCGATCCCAAGGGCGTGTTGTACTCGCATCGCTCCAACGTGCTGCACGCGCTGATGGCCAACACCGGCGATTCCCTGGGCGCAAACGCAGGGGATACCATGCTGCCGGTGGTTCCGCTGTTCCATGCCAACAGCTGGGGCATCGCGTTCTCGGCACCCTCGATGGGCACCAAGCTGGTGCTGCCCGGCGCCAAACTCGACGGCGCGTCGGTCTTCGAACTGCTGGAGACCGAGAAGGTGACGCATACCGCCGGTGTGCCGACGGTGTGGCTGATGCTGCTCAATCATATCGCCGCCAATAATCTGAAGCTGCCGCACCTGAGATTTGTGGTCTGCGGCGGCTCGGCAATGCCGCGTACGATGATCAAGGCGTTCGTCGACATGGGGGTAACGGTGCGTCACGCCTGGGGCATGACCGAGATGAGCCCGATCGGCACGCTCGCCGCGCTGAAACCGCCGTTCGCGGAACTCACCGGCGACGCCCGGCTCGATATCCTGCAGACCCAGGGCTACCCGCCGTTCGGCGTCCAGATGAAGATCACCGACGATGCCGGCAAAACCCTGCCGTGGGACGGCAAGACGTTCGGCCGGCTGAAAGTCTCTGGCCCTGCGATATCGAAGGCCTATTTCCGCGTCGATAGCGACATTCTCGACGAGGAAGGCTATTTCGACACCGGTGACGTCGCGACCATCGACAAGCACGGATACATGCGGATCACCGACCGCTCCAAGGACGTGATCAAATCCGGCGGCGAATGGATTTCGTCGATCGATCTGGAAAATCTCGCGGTCGGACATCCCGCGGTGGCGGAAGCCGCCGTGATCGGCATCCATCATCCGAAATGGGACGAGCGTCCGCTATTGATCGTGCAGCTCAAGCAGGGCCAGAGCGCGACGCGCGAGGACATCCTGAAATACATGGATGGCAAGATCGCCAAATGGTGGATGCCGGATGACATCGTGTTCGTCGACGGCATTCCGCACACCGCGACTGGAAAAATCCTCAAGACCGCGCTGCGCGACCAGTTCAAGGCCTACAGTTTCCCGAACGCCGCGGCGTGAGGTCGGTAGGAAGCCGTCATGGCCGGGCAAAAGCGCGAAGCGCTTCTTCGCGCCTTTTGCCCGGGCATGACGATGTCTAGGGATTGCCTGCCGCTAATCCACCCTTGAATTTGCCGCAGGTCCGTGGTCTCAAACGGGCCAGTTTAAAAGCCCGGCGCATGTCGCCCGGCAATGTTCCAACCCGGCAGATTTTGACCGATGGCCCGCAGGTTTTCCGCTCCCTATCAGTCGGAGCCCGTGTCCAGCCTCGCTTCATGGGCGCGCAACCTCGCGGTGTTCTCGGTGGTCGCGGTCGTGGTCTCGATCCTCATCGTCCGCTTCGGCTTCCTCGAAATGAAACCGGCGCTGGCGACGTTCTTCGGCGCGCTGGCCTGCGCCGGTCTTTCCATTCTGGTTGGCCTCGCCGCCTTTGTCGCGATCTGGCAGAACGGATCGCGCGGCATGAGCCGCATCCTGCTGGCGCTGTTGATCGACGCGGTGGTGCTCGCTTATCCGGCCTATCTCGGCCTGCAATATCGCAAGCTGCCGCCGATCCACGACATCACCACCGATCCGATCGATCCGCCGCGCTTCGATGCCCTGGCGCGGCTGCGCACCGGCGACGGCGCCAACACCGCCGTCTATGCCGGGCTGTATTCCGCCGAACTGCAGCGGATGGCCTATCCCGATATCGAGACGGTGGAACTCGAGGTCCCCGTGCAACGCGCCTATGAGGTCACGATGCAACTGGTCGCCAAGCGGAAATGGCTTGTCATCGACGAGCGCGCGCCGCAGCCGCCGCGCCGCGTCGGCCGCATCGAGGCGGTGGCGCGGACGCCGATCATGGGTTTCCGCGAGGATGTGTCGATCCGCGTCACGCCCGACGGCGAGGGGTCTCGGGTCGATATCCGCTCCTCGTCGCGCTATTTCGAAAGCGATCTCGGCAGCAACGCCGCGCGCATCGCCAGGCTGATCGACGACATCAACGACGCCGTCGACAACGCCAAACCGGTGGTGAAAAAGCCGCAGGCGCCGGTCAAGGTTCAGCCCAAGGTCGTGAAGAAGTAGGGGCGAGTGGCGAATGGCGAATAGCGAATAGAAGATAGGGCCGAGAGCCGAACCGCGCACTTCCCTATTCGCCATTCGCTATTCGCCACTCGCCAACCGATACGTCCCCCCGATCACCGGGTCGCCGTCGGTCGCAACGATCCCGCGCGCCACCAGATCCTCCAGATGCGCCAGGACGGAATAGCCGGCGGCAGCCGTCAGCCGCGGGTCGATGCCGATATAGATCGCGCGCACCATGGTGGGAATATCGGCTTCGCCTTTGGCAAGGCGATGCAGGATCGAGGCTTCGCGGGCCTGGCGGTGCCGGATCAGGAAGCGCACATAGCGCGGGCCTTCCGGGATTTCCGGTCCGTGACCCGAAAAATACAGATTTTCGTCGCGCCGGGTCAGCCGCTCCAGCGAGGCCATGTAGTCGATCATCGATCCGTCCGGCGGCGCCACGATCGAGGTCGACCAGCCCATCACGTGGTCGCCGACGAACATTGTTTTTCTATTCTGCCAGGCGAATGCCATGATGGTTGGCGGTATGGCCCGGCGTCGCCACCGCCTGCAGCGCCCAACCAGCACCTTCGATGATCTCGCCGTCGTGCACTGCAATGTCGGGCCTGAAGTCGCGGTCGGCGCCGGATTCCGAGGAGATCTTTTCGCTCTCATAGCGCGGCCGCGACGCGCGATGCGGACCCTCGGCATAGACGGTGGCGCCGGTCGCAGCCTTGATCCGCGCGGTGTTTGGCGAATGGTCGCGGTGGGTGTGGGTGACCAGAATATGGGTCACGGTTTCCCCGCGCACGGCGTCGAGCAGCGCCGCCGCGTGGGCCTCATCGTCGGGCCCGGGATCGATGATCGCGACCTTGCCACGGCCTACGATGTAACTCACCGTGCCGGTGAAGGTGAATGGGCTCGGATTGTTGCAGAGAATCCGCCGCACGCCGGGTCTGACATCATCGACCACGCCGGGCTGAAGCGGAAAGTCGCGATTGAACGGGACGTCGTCGTTGTCGGCCATGGGGCGGTGCTCAATTTTGGGAAGTTGCCCGTCATCCTGAGGTGCGAGCTCTTGCGAGCCTCGAAGGATGGCGGGCACCACCCTCGCGTCATCCTTCGAGGCGCGCCAAAAGGGGGCGCGCACCTCAGGATGACGTGCATTGGGATCTTACGAAAACGCCTGAATGCCGGTGATGGCGCGCCCCAGGATCAGGGCGTGGACGTCGTGGGTGCCTTCATAGGTGTTGACGGTTTCCAAATTCGCGGCGTGGCGCATCACATGATATTCGATCTGGATGCCGTTGCCGCCGTGCATGTCGCGGGCCATGCGCGCGATGTCGAGCGCCTTGCCGCAATTGTTGCGCTTGACGATGGAGATCATCTCCGGCGCCATCTTGCCTTCGTCCATCAATCGTCCGACCCGCAACGAGGCCTGCAGGCCGAGCGCGATATCGGTCTGCATGTCCGCGAGCTTTTTCTGCACCAGCTGCGTCGCCGCCAACGGCCGATTGAACTGCTTGCGGTCGAGCGTGTATTGCCGCGCGCGATGCATGCAGTCTTCCGCCGCCCCCATCGCGCCCCAGGAAATGCCGTAGCGGGCGCGGTTCAGGCATCCGAACGGCCCCTTCAGGCCCGATACGTTGGGCAACAGCGCGCTCTCCGGCACCACCACCCCTTCCATCACCACCTCGCCGGTGACGGATGCGCGCAACGAGAGCTTGCCGCCGATCTTCGGCGCCGAGAGGCCCTTCATGCCCTTTTCGAGAATGAAGCCGCGGATATGGTTGTTATGCTCGGCTGATTTCGCCCACACCACGAACACGTCGGCGATCGGCGCGTTGGAAATCCACATCTTGGTGCCGGTCAGCCGGTAACCGTCGGATACCTTCTCGGCGCGGGTCTTCATGCCGCCGGGATCGGAGCCGGCATCCGGCTCGGTCAGGCCGAAACAGCCGACCCATTCGCCGGTGGCGAGCTTGGGCAGATATTTCTTGCGCTGGTTCTCGTCGCCATAGGCATAGATCGGATGCATCACCAGCGAGGACTGCACCGAATTCATCGAACGATAGCCGGAATCGACGCGCTCGATCTCGCGCGCAACCAGGCCATAGGCGACGTAACTCGCATTGGCGCAGCCATATTCTTCCGGTAGCGTGATGCCGATCAGGCCGAGTTCGCCCATCTCGTGGAAGATGTCGCGATCGACCTTCTCTTCCAGATAGGCCTTGGTGATGCGCGGCAGCAGCTTGTCCTGCGCATAGGCGCGCGCGGTGTCGCGGATCATGCGCTCGTCTTCGGTGAGCTGCTCGTCGAGCATGAACGGATCGTCCCACTGGAAATTCACCGGGGACGGCTTGTCCTTGGTCTGAGGGCGCACGCTCATGAGAATTCCTTTCGCATCATTATATTTATTTTAGAGCGATAGTAGCACAAGCGCAATTGCGTTGGTTTCGTCATTTTGGGGCGCGAGTGAAACGAGCGAACCCTCTCGAGATTCCCCGATGTGTAATTGCACATCTGAGGTCCGGCTCTTCGAGCCGTCCCGGAATGACCACGCGCTACCCTTCAAGCTGTTCGTTGGAGACGATCTCGATGCCGAAGCCGGACAGTCCCTTGTAGTCGTGCACCGACGAGGTCAGGTGACGGATCGAGGTGACGCCGAGATCGCGCAGGATCTGGGCGCCGACGCCGACCTCGCGCCATTGCCGATTGCGGTCGGCTTCCGCGGAATTCTCTTCCGGCAGCGGCGCAACCGGAACGCCGGCGGCGCCGTCGCGCAAGTAGACCAGCACGCCGCGGCCGGCCTTCTTGAAATGTTCGAGCACGACCTGCATGCGTTTCGGCCCGGTGAAGATGTCCTTGACGATATTGGGCTTGTGAAAGCGGGTAAGCACGTTCTTGCCGTCGCCGATGCCATTATAGACGAAAGCGACGTGGGCGATGGAATCGAACGGCGAGCGGTAGGCATAGCCCTGCAGCGGCCCGATCGGACTCTCCGTGGTGAACGTCGCGACCCGCTCGATCAGTTTCTCGCGCGCCTGGCGATACGCGATCATGTCGGCGATGGTGACGTGCTTGAGCTTGTGGGCGGCTGCGAACCGCGCCACCTGCTCGCCCTTCATGACGGTGCCGTCGTCGTTCATCAACTCGCTGATGACGCCGACCGGCGGCAGCCCGCTCAGCTTGCAGAGATCGACCGCGGCCTCGGTGTGGCCCGAGCGCAAGAGCACGCCGCCGTCGCGCGCGATCAGCGGAAACACGTGGCCGGGCCGCGCGAAATCGTTGGCGCCGGCATTCGGATTGGCCAGCGCGCGGCAGCAGGAGGCGCGTTCGTCCGCCGAAATCCCGGTGCCGCCATCGGGCTTGTAGTCGATCGACACCGTGAAGGCGGTGGTGTGACTGGATTCGTTATGCGCGACCATCGGATCGAGCCGCAGCCGGCGCGCGTCTTCGCCTGTGATCGGCGCGCAGACGATGCCCGAGGTATGGCGGATGATAAACGCCATCTTCTCGGCGGTGCATAGCGACGCCGCGACGATCAGGTCGCCCTCGCCTTCACGATCGTCGTCATCGGTGACGACGACGAGTTCGCCATGGGCGAAGGCATGCAGGACTTCCTGGATCGGATCGGCCATCGAGGGTCTCACTTCTGTGCCGGGAGCATTAGCCGGACTCGTGAGCCTGCGCCAGCATCATTACGCAGGGCAAACAGGATCACCCGGCCGGCGCGCACGATCTTCTTCGGATCGATTTCCAGCCCGATCATGAACAGCATGAAGATCAGGCCAGGCTCGGAGATGATGCGGATCGATTCCTGCGACTTGACCCACCCCATCCCGAATGGACCAATCAAGAACCCGGCGATAAGGTAGGCTGGGGATCAGCGGCTGGCGGAAGAAATGGGCCAGAAGCCCAAGCACCCAAGCGAACAGGACGCATCAAGTGATATCGCGAATAAACTCGTGCATGACTCAAGGGTTCCCCTCGCCGCAACCTAAGGGCATGCGCGCGAAGGTCAAACCAGCCATGCGTCACATTCGGATCGGCTGCTTTTTTCACGCGATTTTGGCATGCCTGATGACGATGCCCGCGCCGGCCGCGCAGGCACAGACCGCCGTCGGCATCGAGCAGACCTTCGCCGGTTCGCTGACCGCCATGCCATCCGAAAATCTCGGCGTATCCGGCGCATTCTACGTTCCGGCCTATTCGAGCATCTCGATGAGCCAGGGCAAATTGCGGGCGGATTTCTCGGTGACGCTGAGCATCCACAACGCCTCGGAAACGCGGCCGCTGGTGTTGCGCCGGGTCGCCTATTTCGACACCGGCGGGAAAATGGTGGAAAATTACCTCAAGGCACCGGTGGCGCTGAAACCGTTCTCGACAATCGAGGTCTTCGTCCCCACCACGGACGTGCGGGGCGGATCCGGCGCCAATTTCGTGGTGGACTGGGCAGCCACAGGTGAGATCGCCGAACCGGTGGTCGAGGCGCTGATGTTCGGCAGCCTGGGCAGCGGGCATTACGCGTTCATCAGCCAGGGTCGGCCGGTAAAACTGGTCGGCAAGAACTAACCTGCAGGGAAGCCGCAGTAGCCGGCTCCTCAACGAGAAAAAAGGGACGACGCCCCATGACATCAACGCCATTCGATTTCGCACCCCTGCTCCCGGCGGGACTGCCCGCGGCCGCGGCGAAATGGACCGGACTTGCAAAATACAGTTTTGTCGGCGGCAATAATGATCCAGACCAGGTTCCGGTCGAGGGTCTGATCGACGCCGTCAGCGCGGTGCTCAAGCGCGAAGGCAAGACGCTCGCCACCTATGGCCTCGCCAGCGGTCCGCAGGGTTACCGCCCCCTGCGCGAGTTTCTGACGGCAAAACTCAAACGCGATGCCGGCATCGACTGCGTCGCCGACGACATCCTGATCGTCTCCGGCTCGCTGCAGGCGCTCGACCTCGTCAATGCGACGCTGCTGGCCCGCGGCGATACCGTCATCATCGAGCAGGACACCTATCAGGGCGCGCTGAACCGGCTGACGCGGCTCGGCGTCAATGTGGTCGGCATTCCGCTCGACCAGCAGGGCATGCGGATGGACGCGCTGGCGGCAGCGCTTGCCGACCTCAAGCGCCGCGGCATCACGCCGAAATACATCTACACCATCCCGACCGTGCAGAATCCAACCGGCACCATCATGCCGCAGGCGCGCCGCGCCGAACTTTTGAGGCTCGCGGAACAATATGGCGTGCCGATCTTCGAGGACGATTGCTATGCCGACCTGATCTGGGACGGACAGCGGCCGCCCGCGCTCCATGCGATGAGCCAGAGCGGCGGCGTCATCCATATCGGTTCGTTTTCCAAATCGATCGCGCCGGCATTGCGGGTCGGGTTCATCGTCGCGCCCTGGGCGATGCTGTCGCGGATGCTGGCGCTGAAGACCGACGCCGGCTCCGGCGCGCTCGAGCAGATGGTGCTCGCGGAATATTGCGCGCCGCATTTCGCTTCACACGTGCCGAAGCTGACGCGCGGGCTGCGCGCCAAGCTCGACACGCTGATGGAAGCGCTCAACGAGCAGTTCGGTACATCAGCGGAATTCGAAGATCCCAAGGGCGGCATCTTCCTGTGGGTGAAGCTGCCGGACAATGTCGATACGCTGAAACTCTACCAGGCGGCGCTCGCCGCCGGCGTCGCCATCAATCCGGGGCCGGAATGGTCCACCGACAAGGCCTATGCCGGCAGCCGGTTGCGGCTGTGCTTCGCCAGTCCATCGCACGAGCAAATCCGCGAGGGCGTCGCCGTGCTCGCCGAAGTGTGCCGCAAGGAGTTCGGCGTGCCGGCCGAGAATCGCGAATGTGGAAAAGCGGGCGAAGGGCTAAGGTTCGCAGGACAGCGGCAGACTTCTGGATCCTTCGCAGCAGCCTGTCATCGCGAACTCTGGATTGCTTCGCGGAGCCTGTCATCGGGCGCGCTTTCGCGCGACCCGTTGGCTCGCAATGACGGGAATACTGCGTCATTGCGAGGAGCGTAAGCGACGAAGCAATCGGTATTGTCGGCCGCAGCTATCTCGAGCCTTATTTGAAACATGCGGCGCGCTATATCGTGCCCGCGATTCACGATCTTGCCGACGCACGCAAGGGCCAGCCAATCCGGCCGATGGATGATTTCCAGAACGCGCGCAGAGCACTGAACCTGATTGGCTACGAGGGCGTCTCGATGATTGCCATATCCGGGCTGGATATGGCGGCGTGGGATGCCCTCGCAAAGGCGGCCGGCATGCCGCTGGCTGTCCTGTTAGGCGGTTCGACCGGCCCCGTTCCGGCCTATAACAGCAATGGCCTGTGGCTTACCGAGGTGGCCGGTCTCGGCGATGAGCTCGCGCGCTGGTGGCCGAAGGTGGCTTCAAGGGCCTCAAGTTACGGTTAGGCCGCGACAGACTGGCTGACGATCTCGCGGCGATCGAGGCGGTGCGCGCTGCCGTCGGCGCGGATATCAGGCTGATGGTGGATTTCAACCAGGGGCTCAGTCTTGGCGATGCGCTGCACCGCTGTCGCGCCGAATTGCATCAGGCCGTCGGGCTATGTCGCCCGATCGCATCGTAGAGCCGTGTGCCGGGCTGGGAGCGCGTTCGGCAACTCCGCGTGGCGTCGCAATGCGGGTGCGCGTCATTGCGTGGAGCGAAAGCGACGAAGCTATCCATTCCTTGGCTTCCAGATCGACGCCCCTTACCGCACCGCGAACGGCGACTGATACGGCCTTCCGAACGGCACGCCGTTGATCACGGTCTGCACCGGCTTCAGGTAGGCCTTGCCGTCGCGCTTGTTGTTGCGGGTATCGAGGAACGACACCGGCCCTTCCACCAGCTCCATGATCGCGACGTCGCCGGGGGCGCCAATCTGCAGCGTGCCGATCTTCGGCGCGCGGTTGATGATCTTCGCCGGCGCGGTGGTCGCCATCGTCACCACCTGCTCCAGCGAAAAGCCCAGTATCATGAACTTGCTCATCACATTCGGCAGATACGGCACGCCCGGCGAATTGCCCGAAAATACGTGGATGTCGGACGAGATCGTGTCGGGCGTGCAGCCGCCGGGAATAGCCACTTCGGCAACTGTAAAGTCAAAACTGCCGCCGCCATGGCCGACGTCGAACATCACGCCGCGCTGCTTGGCGGCGAGCGCCGCCGGCAGCAGTTTGCCGTCCTGCACGATATTCGTGAACACCCCGGACATGTTCGGGAAACCCGAATAGGCATGGGTCAGCACATCGCCCGGCCGCAGCAGATCGAGGATCTGCGACATCAGCTCCTTGGTCTCGACGCCGCCGATATGCACCATCATCTTCGCCGGCCAGCCGCACATCTCGCAGGCCTGGATCGCGCGCTTCAAGGGCTCCAGACCGTGCTTGAAGATCACGTTTTCCGACATCCGCACCTTCACGCCGATCAGGAAATCCGGATTTTCCGCCAGCGCCATCGCACAGGCTTCCACCTGCGCGTTATCTATATTGTAGAGCTCGGCCACCGGGAACGCCGACAATCCGTTATTGGCGATGTGGACGAACGCGTAAATCCGCGCCCGCGACTGCGCCACGATATAGCGGCGCAGCGCCGCGAGGTTGTTGACGCCGGCATCGCCCGCCGACACCACGGTGGTGGTTCCCTGGAATTGCACCAGTTCGTCGGCGGGAATGCCGATCGCCGAGCCATAGGGGTAGACGTGGCAATGCAGATCGATCAGGCCGGGCGTCACCAGTTTGCCCGTGGCGTCGATGGTCTTCGACGCGCGGGCGGCGGGAATCTCGGCCTCGATCGCCTCGATCATTCCCCAGCGAATGCCGATGTCGCGTTTTCCCCGCAGCGACTGGCTGGGATCGAGCACGTCGCCGCCCTTGATCACGAGGTCGAACTTGTCGGCCGGCCCCATCGCCGCCTCGGCAGAATTTGTGAGGCGCCCCGACATCACAGCGGTAGCGGCAGACCCGGTGAGGCTGAGAAAATTGCGGCGTGACAATGCGGACATGCTGGCGTTCCCCCAAATGAGATTTTTTATCGACCGAGGATGCCCCGGCCGCCTGGATTGCGCAAGCCGCCGATCAGAGGCGCTGCGCGCATTGCCGCGCCGACATCGAAATGCTAAGCTTCGATCGCCGGTCATCACAGCCACGCGGAGCGCGACATTTGAACTGGGCATTTTGGCCGGCTGGCGCTGGCAGTTCTGTTTTCCCTGACGCTCACGCTCGAGGCACCAGCGGAAACGGTGGCCGAGACCGCGCGCAAATGGGGCTTGATCGGGACCTGGTCGCTGGACTGTTCGCTCGCGCCCGACAGGAACAGAGGCGCGGTGCTTACCTATGAGGTTGCGTCCGGTGAGCCGCCTCGTGCACCGCCGCAACTTCGGCGACACCAGGATGAAAGCGGCAAGTCGTCACCGCCGCGGTTTCCGGCGATGGCATGCTGAATTTGCGCGTCTTCTTCCCGGCGTCAAGCAACCCGCAATCGGATTTGATCTCGTGCCGGCACGCTGGCCAGTTATCGCGAACATGAGCCGCCTTAGAGCGGTTCCCCGGCAGCGCAATTGCGCGTCTTCTTCCCGGCGCTTAAGCAAACCCGCGAATACGGATTTATCATGCAGCCCGACGGCACCCTTCGGGCCATGTATAATCGCAACCAGAAGCGCGGATACACGATCAGAGACGGCAAGTTCACCGCCAACGGCAAACCAACTCCGGCCCAGAACAAATGCAGGTAGAAAGACGTTCGGATTGAGCGTGCGCTCCTTTGGGCGCGTTAACTTTGCTGAACAACCGTTCAGAATTCTCCTGCGGTTCCGCGGGAACGTTCCGCTGCATGCGATGTTTAATCCCCGCTCAACCGAGGAGGATACTATGAAGAAGCTTGGATACGTTATTGCAGCCCTTGGCGCGATTGCCATTGCCGCGCCGTCGATTGCCAGTGCCGAAACCACGATCATCAAGCGCGGCGGCGAGCATCACCGCTTCGGCGCGCGCGCCGAATTCCGCGAGCATCGCGACTTCGGCCGGCACGAAGGCTGGCGCCATCATGACCGAAAGGTCGTGATCATCAAGAAGCGTCATCACGACTATTGAGGACGACACAGGAAATGGCCCCGCGAGGGGCCATTTTTCTTGCCTCAATCCCACGCCGGCGCAAAGCCGGGATTCACGAAGCGCTTGTCTTTCGGCAGCGCCGCGATCGCCTTCCGGTCCGCATCGTCGAGCTTTAGCTTCAGCGCATCGAGATTGGCCTGCTGGCTTTCGGCGCGCGACGCCTTCGGGATCGCGGCAACGCCGTCCTGGTCGAGCAGCCATTTCAGCGCCACCTGCGCAGCGCTGGCGTTGTGCTTGCGGCCGATCGAGCGCAGCGTTTCATCGGAGGCGGCGCGGCCCTGCGCCAGCGGCGCGTAGGCGACCAGCGGGATCGATTTCGCCGCAAGATATTTGCGGATCGGCGTCTGGTCGAGCATTACGTGATACTCGATCTGGTTGCAGGCGATCGGCGCCTTGATCTGTTCGACCACGGTCTTCATGAGCGCAATGTTGAAATTGGCGACGCCGATGGCGCGGGTGCGGCCCTCCTGTTTCAGCTTGAGCAAGGTTTCGAATATCGCCGGCAGGTTCATGTTCTTGGACGGCCAGTGCACCAGATAGAGATCGACGTGATCGAGCTTCAGCTTTTTCAGGCTGGCATCGAACGCCCTGCGGATCGCATCCGGGGCCAGGTTTTCATGCCAGACCTTGGTGGTGACGTGCAGATCCCCGCGTTTGATGCGAGATGCGGAAATGGCCGCGCCGACGGCATCTTCGTTGCCATACATTTCCGCGGTGTCGATATGCCGATAGCCGAGAGCCAGCGCGCTTTCGACCGCGGCGCGGCAGACCTCGCCCTGCATGCGAAAGGTGCCGAGCCCAAGCCGCGGCAGGCTGATGCCCTGGGTTTGCAGATGTTCCATGGTTACTCCTGAAAGACGTTGAGATCGCCGGGTCAACCACCGGCGTTGCCGCGTGAACGGGCGTTTTGTTGGAAGGACGGGTGAGACAGCGTATCAGTGGTTTGATAGTCTGCGCCGCGCGGAGTTCAAATCAAGATCGAGTTAGAATGGTCAAAGCACTGCGACGATGGCTGGAAGCCAACGAACTGTTCGCGATCGTTACCGGCGTGCGCGGTGCGCTCGTGGTGCTGTCGATGCTGCTGGTCCTGGGCGGCTATCTGATCGTGACGCGCTGAGCGACCTCTGAAGCTGCTGATGTCGCCGCACTCAATTCCCTACCGCTTCCAGTTGCAGATGCCGCCGGACCTGCACGGCCAGACCTGAATCCGCGTATCGAACGCTTGCGCGTCCAGCGGATTGCCATGCCGTCGCGCCAGCCTGGTTCGAACCGCGCCGCGCGGTTTCTCGGCGCGCGCATGCACGACTGGTTTCTCCGCGCGCGCATGCACGACTGGCTTCTGCGGGCGCGCATGCACGACTCTGGTCTTGACGATCCTGGGTTCGGCCTTCGCTTCGGCGCGCGCAGGCGTGCCCTCGTTTCCACGATCGGTGTTGGCCTCGAGCTGAACCGGAACGAATTGCTGGGCAGGCCCCAGCGGCTTCGGCGATAGTACCGCCCTGGAAAGGTCGAGGCCAAGAAACTCGTCGGGACGGTACTCGTCGGCGGCAGCCAGACCGCTCCACGCCAGCAGCGTCGTGCACACGATCGCGGCGGAAACATTTTTCAGGACCATTCGAGGCCTCCTGAAATACTCAAACAGAGGGAACAACAGTTCATCTAGGAAGCGGACTGCGCAATTCCAGCCGATATCGGCCTGCAAGGCTCGCCGCGTCGATGTCGATTTGTAGGCTATGCGCACGAGGTGGGATTGTTCCGGCCGGATTGGATTCTTTGGATAACGAGCCGCACGGAGCCCTTAGAATAGATATCTAATCTATCACTTATTGACACTTTAACATCATTAATTATGATGCAGGAGTGATGTTTGATAGGGATTCGGGTCCCGGGGCAGACCTAATGATCACAGCGGCACAATTGCGGGCTGCCAGGGTGCTTCTCGGCATCGATCAGCGTCGGCTCGCCGAACTGTCGGGGCTTTCCGTGCCAACCATTCAGCGCATGGAGGCCAGCGAAACCATGGTCCGGGGCAATGTCGATTCGCTGGTCAAGTTGATCGCCGCCTTCGATGCGGCCGGGATCGAGATGATCGACGAAGGAGCCGCCAGCCATGCGCAGGGGCGCGGGGTACGGCTCAAAATCGCTTCGGGTTCGGCCAAGACCCCTTGGGGCGCTCGATCGGAAAACAAAGTCTCTGATAGAACCAGGGCGCGCACATGAATTCTGCGGTCGTCATCTCTGCCGTCGCTTTGCAAATGTCGTGCGTCGCAGGATTATTGGCGATCGCTGTTCTCGCGATCGTGCTGAGCAGCTCAACCAGCTCCACGGCCGTGGTCTACAGCGCCACATTGGCGCTTTGCGTGGTCGGATTGTTCGGATCCATTCGCTGGCTGGTCGGGGACACCGCGAATGCCACCGAGCTGACCTTGCCGATCGGGTTGCCGTGGCTCGGCGCCCATTTCCGCCTCGATGCGCTGGCATCGTTTTTCCTGGTCGTCGTCAATCTGGGAGGAGCAGCCGCAAGTCTTTTTGGTCTCGGCTACGGCCATCACGACCCGGCGCCGCACCGCGTGCTTCCATTCTTCCCGGCCTTTCTGGCCGGCATGAATCTCGTGGTGCTGGCGGACGACGCATTTTCCTATCTGCTGTGCTGGGAATTCATGTCGCTCGCTTCCTGGGCGCTGGTCATGGCGCACCACCGCGAAGCCGGCACCGCGAAGGCCGGTTACGTCTATCTGGTGATGGCAAGCTTCGGCACGCTGGCGTTGCTGCTGGCCTTCGGCCTGCTGGCGGGGCCGGCGGGCGATTACGGATTTGCAGCCATTCGCGCCGCTCAACACACGCCGTATGTGGCGGCACTGGTGTTGATCCTGATGTTGCTCGGAGCCGGTTCAAAGGCCGGCCTTGTGCCTCTTCACGTTTGGCTGCCGCTCGCTCATCCCGCGGCTCCCAGCCACGTTTCGGCGCTGATGAGCGGCGTCATGACCAAGGTCGCGATCTACGGTTTCATTCGCGTCGTATTCGATCTGCTGGGGCCGCCGACCTGGTCGGCGAGTGTCATCGTCCTCTTCCTGGGCGGCATCACCGCCGTCATGGGGATTCTGTACGCCATGATGGAAAAGGACCTCAAGCGTCTGCTCGCCTACAGCACTATAGAAAATGTCGGCATCATCTTCGTGAGCCTCGGCCTTGCGCTGGCGTTTCAGGCCAATGGCCTGAAGCTGGCGGCGGCGCTCGCCTTCACGGGCGCATTGTTTCACGTCCTCAATCACTCGTTCTTCAAGAGCCTGCTGTTTTTCGGGGCCGGTGCCGTCCTGATGTCGACGGGCGAGCGGGACATGGACAAATTGGGCGGCCTCATTCACCGCATGCCGTTCTCGAGCTTCGCCATTCTCGTCGGCTGCGTCGCCATATCGGCACTTCCGCCATTCAACGGCTTCGTTTCGGAATGGCTCATCCTTCAGGCCATGCTGCAAAGTCCGCAGCTACCGCAATGGGCCCTCAAGATCATGGTGCCCGCGGTCGGGGCGCTGCTCGCTTTGGCCGCGGCGTTGGCAGCTGCGTGCTTCGTCAAGGCATTCGGCATCACTTTCCTCGGACGACCGCGCAGCCCGGCGGCGGAAACCGCGCACGAAGTCGACCGTTACTCGCTATCGGCGATGTTCATCCTCGCCGCACTTTGCTTGCTGGCCGGAATCCTGCCGGGCCTGGTGATCGACGCGCTTTCGCCGATCACGATGGAAATCCTCGGTAGCCGCATGCCGATGCAGGCCAATGTGCCGTGGCTATCGATCGTACCGATTGCGGAGAGCGAGAGTTCATACAACGGATTGCTTGTGATGGTTTTCATCACGGTATCCGCATCGCTTGCCGTCTATTTTATTCATCGCTTCGCTTCTCATGCGCTACGACGGGGGCCGGCCTGGGGCTGTGGCTTTTCCGATCCGACCCCCGCTGCTCAGTATTCCGGCGGAAGCTTCGCTCAACCGATCCGTCGCGTTTTCGGCACGCTCGTGTTCCGCGCGCGCGATCATGTCGAGATGCCGGCCCCCGGAGACATCAGGCCGGCGCGGCTCAGGATCGAACTGCATGATCTGGTCTGGGAGGGGCTGTACGCGCCGATTGCAAATGCAGTCGGCCTCTCTGCCGATCTGCTCAATCGTCTGCAGTTCCTCACCATCCGCCGCTATCTCAGCCTCGTTTTCGGCACGCTCGTCACCCTGCTGCTGGTGCTCGCGATATGGTCGTGATCTCCGACATACTTGTGCAGGGCGCGCAGATGCTTCTGGTGCTGTTGCTCGCGCCGCTGCTGACCGGCTTCGTGCGCAAGATCAAGGCGCGGCTGGTGCGTCGCCAGGGAGCGTCGGTTTTCCAACCGTATCGCGATCTCCTGCGCTTGCTCCGCAAGGAAGTGGTGCTGGCCGAAAACGCGTCATGGCTGTTCCGCGTGACGCCCTATGTGACCTTTGCCGCGATCTGGGTGGCCGCCGCCCTGGTGCCGACTTTTGCGACCGGTCTGTTGTTCAACTGGACGGCGGACCTGATCGCCATCGTTGCGCTCCTGGGAAGCGCACGCTTCTTTCTGGCGCTGGCGGGGATGGACGTCGGCACCAGTTTCGGCGGCATCGGCTCCAGCCGCGAGGTCATGATTGCGGCGCTTGCGGAGCCGGCGATGCTGCTGATCGTGTTTTGCATGGCGCTTGTTGCCGGCTCGACCCAACTCTCGACGGTCGCAAATTTCATGGCTTTGTCCAACGTTGGGTTACGGGTATCGCTGGGAATGGCGGTCATCGCGCTGATTATGGTGGCGCTCGCAGAGAACGCGCGAATCCCGGTCGACAATCCGGCCACGCACCTGGAACTCACCATGGTGCATGAGGCGATGGTCCTCGAATATTCGGGTCGCCATCTCGCAATGATCGAATTTGGCGCCTACCTCAAGCTGCTGCTCTATATCTCGCTGATCGCCTGCGTCTTCTTGCCCTGGAAGATAGCGGTCTTCGGTACCGGACCATTGTCATACGCGATCGGCGCCGGCGCCTACCTCGTCAAGCTTGCGGCTGCGGGTTTCTTCCTCGCGCTGTTCGAGACCGCGACGGCGAAAATGCGGGTGTTTCGCATTCCGCAATTTCTTGGCGCGGCGCTGATGCTCGGCCTGCTCGGTACGCTCCTGCTGTTCGTATCGAGGAGTTTCTGATGCAGATGCACAGCCTCTCCTTCGACGTCTCCCATACGCTCGCCGGCGGCCTCGTCCTGATCAGCTTCATGATGCTGTACCAGGACCGGCTTTATTCGCTGCTCAATGTCTTTGCCCTGCATGCCCTGGTGCTCGCCCTTTCCGTCGCCTGGCAAGCCTTCGCTCAGGACGCGCCTCATCTTTACGTCACCGCGGCAATCGCTCTCGTCTTCAAGGCCATCGTCATCCCGGTGGCGCTGCACCGCATCGTCAAGCAGCTTGGGATCCACCGCGACATCGAGTTGGCGGTAGGAATCGGTCTGACCATGCTGGCCGGAATGGGACTGGTCGCCCTCTCCATGGTGCTGATGTTGCGGGTGACCGCGGAGGCTGACGCCCTGGCGCGCGAGGATCTGGCCTTCGCATTGTCGGTGGTGCTGCTCGGACTTCTGGTCATGGTGACCCGCCGCAACGCCGTCAGTCAGGTCGTCGGATTCATGTCGCTCGAGAACGGACTGGTGCTGGCGGCGACCGGCGCCAAGGGCATGCCGCTGGTCGTCGAGATCAGCGTGGCTTTCTCGATCCTGATCGCTTTCATCGTCATCGGCATCTTCCTGTTCCGGATCCGGGAACGCTTTGATTCCGTGGACGTCTCCGCGCTCGACGATTTCCGGGGCGAGCGGGAATGAACGTGATCTCCTTCAATCCTGTGGCGGCCGTCCTGCTGATACCGATCGGCTCGGCAGCGCTGCTGGCCATACTGCCGGGCTACCGGCAGACGGCGCGTTTGAACGTGGTGGCGAGCCTGGCGACGTTTCTTTCGGCGCTTTCGCTGTTTGTGATCGCGCGTCCGCAGCCCACGCCATACGTGCTGGTCGACGATCTGAACATCGTCTTCATCGTGCTCAATACCTTCGTGGGTTTCACGACCAGCATCTTCAGCGCAAGCTACATCGCGCATGAACTGGAGACCGGCCGGTTGACGCCGGTCTACCTGCGTTTCTATCACGCCATGTATCAGACCATGATGTTCGGCATGAATCTCGCTTTCGTGTCGAACAATATCGGCTTGATGTGGGTCGCGGTGGAAATCGCTACGCTAACCACGGTGCTGATGGTCGGCATCTACCGTACGCACGCCGCACTGGAAGCAGCGTGGAAATATTTCATCCTGGGCAGCGTCGGAATAGGGTTCGCGCTGTTCGGCACGATCCTGGTCTACATGGCGGCGCGTCCGGTTGTGGGCGAAGGCCAGGACGGCATGGTCTGGACGCTGTTGATCGAACACGCGGCGAATTTCGATCCGGCTCTTCTCAACGTCGCCTTCGTTTTCCTGTTTCTCGGCTACGGAACAAAAGTCGGTCTCGCGCCGCTGCATGCCTGGCTGCCCGATGCCCACGCCGAGGGTCCCACTCCGATATCGGCGGTGTTGTCGGGCCTGCTCCTGAACGTCGCGCTCTATGCGCTGTTGCGCTTCAAGATATTGCTCGCCGCCAATCCGGCGGCGATTGCTCCCGGCCCGCTGATGGTGACGATGGGCCTGGTGTCGCTGGTCTTCGCGGCGTTCATGCTCTACCGCCGCCGCGACATCAAACGCCTGTTTGCCTATTCGTCGATCGAGCACATGGGCATTATCGTTTTTGCGTTTGGAATGGGCGGCCCGCTCGCCAATTTTGCCGGGCTATTGCACATGGTGATGCACAGCCTGACCAAGTCGGCGATCTTCTACGCCGTCGGCCATATTTCGCAGATCAAGGGTACGCAGAGGATCGCCAGCATTCGCGGCTTGACGGTGACCCATCCGGCGCTTGGGTGGGGTCTGGTGATGGGCGTCGTCGCGATCGCCGGATTGCCGCCGCTCGGCATCTTCATGAGCGAATTTCTGGTTGTGAGTTCCACCTTTGCGCGGCAGCCGTTGCTTGCGATCGTGCTGGTGTTCGGGCTTTTGCTGGCCTTTGGCGCATTGATGCTGCGTCTGACAGGCGTCGCCTTCGGCGAACCTCGCGGCAGCACGGCCGCAGCCGAGGCTTCCTACGTGCCGATGTTTGCGCATCTCTCCCTGGTTCTGATCGCCGGGATCTATCTCCCGACACCGTTAGTGGTCTGGTTTCAACACGTGGCTCGCCTTCTCGGATAATTGAGGGGATTACAGGACATGCCTTCGCTGATCGATCTCATGCTGGAGGGCCGTCAAGTCAGGCAACACAGCCCATGGCCGCGGGCCGTGGTCGATGCCTCCGTGTGGGATCTTGCGGCGCGCGAGCTGGCACTGGGACGTTTGAGCTTGCTCGGCCTTTGGGGGGAACCCTCGACGGTGCACATGGCGATCATGCAAGAGCATCCGGCGGAAATCGCTGTTATCAGCCTGGACTGTCCCGACCGCGTTTATTCCTCGGTCGGCAAGCACCACCCGCCGGCGCTTCGATTGGAGCGCGCCATCAACGATCTGTTCGGGCTAGCCGCGGAAGGCCTGCCTGATCCCCGTCCCTGGCTCGATCATCATGGTTGGGACGTACGCTTCCCGTTGGGAGATCGCATCAACGCGGTGTCGAAGGCGTCGCCCTACCGCTTCCTGTCGGCGAAAGGCGACGGCCTGCATCAGATTGCGGTCGGTCCCGTGCATGCCGGCATCATTGAACCCGGGCATTTCCGGTTTACCGCGAGCGGGGAGACCGTGGTCCGGCTGGAAGAGCGGCTGGGATATACCCACAAGGGTATCGAGGGGCTGATGACCGGAGCCAATCTCGAGCGGGCCGTCCAACTCGCCGGACGCGTATCAGGCGACAGCACGGTTGCCCATGCCTATGCGTTTTCGCGGGCGGTTGAGGCGGCCCTGCAACTTATTGTGCCCGAGCGCGCGGTTTGGCTGCGTGCTCTGGTCGCGGAACTCGAGCGGATTGCCAACCATCTCGGCGACATCGGCGCCATCTGCAACGATGCTTCCTTCATCCTGATGCACGCGCATTGCAGCGTGTTGCGGGAAAGCATCCTGCGCGCATCCCATACCGCATTCGGTCATCGTTTGATGCGCGATATCATCGTGCCCGGGGGCGTGACCCACGACCTCAATGATGGCGGGAGAGAAATCATCCAGGCGACGCTCGGCAACATCCGCCTGCGCTTTCCTGCTCTGGTCGAGCTCTACGACAACACCGCATCGCTTCAGGATCGCACCGTCGATACCGGCGTGCTTAAGCCCGCATTGGCGCGGCAGTATGCCGTCGGAGGTTACATCGGTCGCGCCTCCGGCCGATCGTTCGACGCACGCCGGACCCTGGCCTATCCGCCGTATGATGGCTTGCGCTTCGATGTGCCGGTCCTGAATGAAGGTGATGTCAACGCCCGGGTCTGGATCCGCGTGCGCGAGGTTGAGCAGAGCCTTTCACTGATCGACCAGATATTGGACCGGCTTGTCGAAGGCCCACTGCTGGCAGGGGTCGAGCAATTCGGGGGACCGCGGGAAGGCATGGCGATCGTCGAGGGATTCCGCGGCGACATTCTGGTCTGGCTCCGCCTGCGGGATGGTCGGGTCGAACGATGCCACCTGCGCGACCCCTCGTGGTTTCAATGGCCACTGCTGGAGGCCGCCATCGAGAACAATATCGTTGCGGATTTTCCGCTCTGCAACAAGTCGTTCAATTGTTCCTATTCAGGCCACGATCTCTGAGGACAGCACAAGATGCGCAAGCTGCTTTTTGAAAGCCTGTTTCGCCGGCCATTCACCGAGCCGGCGCCGACGCCGGACGATGCCGCGGTGGCCGAACTTGCAACGGCCGTCGGTCACGCGGCACGGCGGCGGCTCGGTCGAAGTCTGTCCATCCGCGAGGTCGACGCCGGCTCCTGCAATGGATGCGAACTCGAAATCCACGCATTGAACAACGCCTATTACGACGTCGAGCGCTTTGGCCTCCGCTTCGTTGCCTCGCCGCGCCATGCCGATGTGTTGATGGTGACCGGTCCCGTGACCAAAAATATGCGCGAAGCGCTGGAGCGCACCTATGATGCGGTCCCAAATCCAAAATGGGTGGTCGCGATCGGAGATTGCGCGCGGGACGGCGGGTGTTTCGCCGGCAGCTACGCGGTGGTTGGCGGGGTCTCCGAAGTCGTTCCCGTCGACCTTCACATTCCCGGTTGCCCCCCTACCCCGATGGCTATGCTGCAGGGTCTTCTGGCGCTGCTCGAACGGGTGGACGCCGAGGCCGTTACGTCTTGATTTATCGAGCGCGCTCCGGGGCTCGCGAGGAAGACGGCTTTGGTTGCCGGACGGTCCTGAGCTTTGGCTTGGCGACATGCTCCCGGAGTCGCACTCCCCGGCCGCCGGTCGGACTCTGAACTCCCGGATTGATCAGCTCGATCCCTGCGTTCTCAAGCGCGGCAACCAGCTTCATCAGGGAATCGACGTTGGCCCGGATGACGCCGTCACTGGCTTCCATGCGTTGAATTGTCGGGACTGAAAGGTCTGCCAGATCGGCCATTTGCCGCTGATCGATGTTCAGCAGCGCGCGTGCGGCCCTGAGTTGATTGGCAGTAATCATGAAACGCATTGCTCCCAATCGCGGTCAAACATATTTACACCGCATGAATTCCAGCTTCAACCATCAATTTACAAGCAAAATATATCAGAAGCTATCTGGCTCACTCGATGACGATGCGCGGTGCCGGCCTGCTCGCCGCTCCAGCGGCGATCGCCGTCCAGATTTCGCGGGCGATGCCGACATAATGCCGCGCAAGCACGCTGTCGGGCTCGATCGCGACAATCGGGCGTCCGTCGTCCGATGTCTCGCGAATGTGCAAGTCGAGCGGGATCTCGCCGAGAAACGGGATTCCGCGCATTTCGGCCTCCAGCCGTGCGCCGCCATGGCCGAATATCGGGGTGACATGATTGCAGGTCGGGCAGCAGAAGCTCGACATGTTTTCGATCAAGCCGAGCAGCGGTATGTTCACTTTCTGAAACATGGCGATGCCGCGCCGCGCATCGATCAGGGCGATGTCCTGCGGCGTCGAGACAATAATCGCGCCGGTGAGCGGCGCCTGCTGCGCCATGGTGAGCTGCGCATCGCCGGTGCCAGGCGGCAGATCGACGACGAGAATATCGAGATCCCCCCATGCCACTTCGCGCAGCATTTGGGTGATGGCCGAGATCACCATCGGCCCGCGCCAGATCATGGCGAGGTCTTCCTCGACCAGAAACCCGATCGACATCACCTTGACGCCAAAGCGTTCCATCGGCTCAAGCATGCGCGGACCCACCTGGCGCGGTTTGCCGCGCAGGCCGAACAGCTTTGGTTGCGATGGACCGTAAATGTCGGCGTCGAGGATGCCGGTTTTCAGCCCCATCGCGGCGAAGCCGAGCGCGAGATTGCACGAGGTGGTGGACTTGCCGACGCCTCCCTTGCCGGAGGCGACGGCGATGACGTGCTTTACGCCGGGAATGCCGGCGGCCTTCGAGGTCGCGCGCGCTTTCGGGTCTGGATGGATGGCGGACACCACGTGCTCCTCACGATCCGAGCGGATCGCCTTTCTTCGCATCGCGTGCGCGCAAATAATCCTCGGTGGTCATGACGGGCGGGCGCTGCGGCGCCGCATGCGGGTCGAAGCTCTCGTTCACCACGGCTTCGACGCGGCAATCCGCGCACATCTTGATGACGTCGATCCGCTTGGCGTTGGCGCCCTCGAACATCCAGTGCTTCTCGCCGAGCTTGGCGAGCACGCGGTCGATCGAGCTCTTGGTGCCGAAGGGCTTGCCGCAGGCAATGCAGAGGAACGGCTCTTCTTCCTTCAGCACCTGCAGCGGCGCGTTCCACGCCTTGAAATCAAGGCGCGGCTCAAGCGTGATGACCTTTTCCGGACAGGTCGATTCGCAAAGCCCGCACTGCACGCACAGGCTCTCGGTGAAGCGCAGCATCGCGCGGTCGGGATTGTCCGACAGCGCGCTGGTCGGACAGGCGGTGACACAGGCATGGCAGAGCGTGCAGCCCTCGACGTTCAGTTTCACGCCGCCGAACGGTGCGCCCGGCGCCAGCGGCACGACATCGACTGGCGCGGGCGCGGCGAGATGGAGTTCGCGAAACGTGGTCTCAAGCACGCTGCGCTTGGCGCCGCGCGGCACAAAGCCGGCAGGCTTTTGCGTCGCGACGCCAACAGGCGATGCATCGAGCATGGCGCGCAGCTGGTCCGGATCGTCGGTCTCGATGATGCGCACGAGGCCTGCGCCGAAGCCGAGCGCCGAGACAATGCTGTCCGACATCTCGACCGCCTGGCGAAGCGCTGAAATGTCGTGCCTCGGTCTGGCGCGCGTCACCATCGCGGCGCCGCTGCCGCCATAGGCAAACACGGCCGCGATGATCTCCGGTCCGAGCTGCGTCACTTCGTTGACCCGAAGCGGCAGCACGTTGGCCGGCAGACCTGAGCCGAACCGCGCCAAGGCGTCGATGATTTCCTCGCCGTGCTCGCCGTCG
Organism: uncultured Alphaproteobacteria bacterium; assembly: GCA_963761395.1. GTDB lineage: Bacteria > Pseudomonadota > Alphaproteobacteria > Rhizobiales > Xanthobacteraceae > Bradyrhizobium. Next base: position 16,316 of record CAVXHU010000010.1, on the reverse strand, counting down.
TGAAACAGCACGATGGCGTTGCTGCCGCCGGCTTTGCGGTAGGTCTGCATCAGCGTGCGCAACCGCCGCATCAGCGCGTCCGCGCTCGGCAGCGAATACGATGCCGCGCCGGTCGGGCAAACCGAAGCGCACGAACCGCAGCCGGCGCAAACCTCGGCATCGATGACGACCGAATTCCCGTTCGGCGTGATCGCGCCGGTCGGACACCGATCGAGACAGCGGGTGCAGCCGGTGATGCCGGAGCGCGAATGCGCGCACAGCGACTCCTCAAAGTGAATAAAGCGCGGCTTGTCGAACGTGCCGACCAGGCCGCCCGCGTCGGCAATCGCGCGTTCGACCGCGGCCCGGTCGCGCGGATCGGCGCGCAGATATCCCGGACGCAATTCATGCGCGGGGAACATCGGAGCGCCGCCGCTGAGATCGAGGATCAGATCGCAGGTCGAAACGGCGCCGTCGCGCGAAGGCCCGAACACCAGTTTGGCGCGCGACGACGGCAATGGCAGCGCATAGTCGTCGATCGCAAGCTCAAAGCGGCCGAGATGTCCACGAGCGTTGCGGATCGTGCCTTTGAGAACCGGAAACTCATTGGTCCGGCGCGGCGTCACGTCGCCGGGCTTAGTGAGAAGCACGGTGATGTCGAGACGGTCCGCAAGACGCTGTGCGGCTTCGACCGCGATCTCATCGCGGCCATAGATCAGCGCGACGCCTGCGCTTTCGAGCGTCACCAGCGAGATCGGCGGCATCTCTTCGCCGGCCGCGGCAATCAACGCCGCGGCTTTCGGGCCGGCCGCGGCCGCATCGTTCGACCAGCCGCCGTTTTCCCGAATGTTGACAAAGGTCAGTTGCGCCTGCGGGAAATTCTCCGCGACTTCCCTAAACAGCGGGGCTTCCTGGGTGCAGGCGACGGTGACCGGCGCGCCGTCGGCGAGGGCCTCCTTGAACCGCCCAAGGTCCAGACCGCAGAGCTGGTTCGCCTGCGTGATCCGTGCCGGGCAGCCGCGACCGATCGCCTCCGCGTCGAGCGGCATGGTCTTCTCGCAGCTGCAGATCAGGAGATGAGAAGATACCGCACTCATTGTAAATTATCCTGAACCGGCGCGCCGACCGGACGGTTGCTCCGTTCTACGGTTCTGCGGTACTTGCTAAGAAGAAAATCTGCAAGGTCAAGGCCCGCTCGCCTCATGACCTCGACCGGGATAGCATACACCGGCGGATTGCAAAGCAACTAAGGATGAGTTCATCGATGCCGTCGCGTCTCGCCGACGCCGAGCAGACACTCGATCTGCCCCCCGGCTATACCCTGGTTCCGTTGCGTGAACTTGGCGACGCCTTCGTTCACGGCTGCGCGATTGCCTCCGATGCCGGCGCCGGAGCGCTGATCTGGGTGCGGCGCTACGATCTGGTCGAATTCGCCGTGGTTCTGGAGCCCGATGAGCCGCTGCTGTCGGCGCGCCGGGCGTTGTTTGCCGGCATGAACGCGGTGGCGGACGCGATCGCCGCCCATTGTCCGCCGGAGCGGGACGTGGGTTTCGGCTGGCCTGACGCGATCGTGTTCGACGGCGGGCTGCTTGGCGGCGCGCGGCTCGGCTGGCCGGCGGATTGCGCCGAGGGCGAGGTGCCCGCGTGGCTGGTGTTCGGCGTCATCCTGCGCGCCGCTGAGATGGCCCATGTCGAGGAGGTGCAGACCGCCGCCGGCGTTGCCCTGCTGAGCGAAGGCTTTGCGATGATCGACACCGACGCGATCATCGGCAGCTTTGCCCGTCATCTCATGACCGCGTTCGACCGATGGAACGAGCGCGGGTTCGAGGCGATCGCACGGGATTATCTGGAGCGGCTTCCCGGACGCAAGGCCGGCGAGCGCCGAACGATCGACCTTAACGGTGACCTGCTGGTGGGTCCGCCAGCCGGCAGCGGGCCGCCCGAGCGGAGCAGTCTTGTGGATGCGCTCGCCAAGGCCGCTTGGTATGATCCGCAAGCGCGCGGTCCGAAACTCGGATGAGGCGGACATGTTGAAATTCCCGCGGACCATCAGGCTCGACCCGTCGGATACGTTTGTTTTCGAGCGGGCGGCGGTATCAGGCGAATGGGCTGTTTCCGGCGCGTTCGTGTTCTGGAACCAGGACCCGGCAACCCTCGGCCAGAAGCAGCGCGTGGCGCTGCGTTCGGGCTTTCTCGGCATCGACAGCCTGGGCTGGTCGACGCTCGCGATCGTCACCGAGGCCACCGAGGCGGAGCGGCAAGCCATGGTCGAGCGCCTCGCAGGTCAATTGCTGGAGAAATTCGGCGCGCCCGATCTTGCGGCCGCGCGTCTTGCCGCCGAAGAAGAGGTCGCGTTTGCGGCTTCGTTGTGCGACCACCCGCCTCAGACCTTGCTCGCCGTGCAGCGCAGCATCGAGAACGGTGAAATCCGCGAGCGCTTTCGCACGCTCAAGCCGCGCGAAGCCGGAGCCGAGGCCGATCGGTTGCATGCCCATGCCCGCGCCTTTACCTTTCATGAGGTCGAAGGCGACATCGAACCTGCCGAAGAGGTCGATCTCTTGGGAATGATCAGGACTGACCGCATGACCAGGGATCGCACATGAGAGAATTCTGGGTCGCTTCGGGCCACCACCTCACGCGCCGCGCCGATCATGGCGGGCTGGTGGCGACGCCCGAACTGATCATGGCCTATCTGGCCCGGCCTGAATTGATGCCGCCGGCCGAGGCCTGCGAGGCCGAACGCAATCTGCATGCGAGCCTGCTGGCAGATCCTCTGCGCCCGGTCTCAAGCGCGGACATTGCCGCCCTCGCCGACGCCGATGCGCGCGAGAACTGGACCTTCATGATGGCTTTCCGCGACCGGCTGGTCGCCGCGCCGTCGCTTGAAGCCGTATACGTGACGCTGGCCCGCAAAGGGGCCGGCGATCTGCCGCCGATCTTTCTGTCCCAGCTCTGCCATCTGATCTTGCGCAACGCGCTTGAAGGTTGCGACGATCCATACACGCTGCGTGCGGCCGAGCTGTTCTATCGCAGCCAACTGGCGACCGTCCATGACGGAGCGTTGCTGCTGGCCGATGCGGAAGTCATCGAGGCGGAGCAAGGCGCGCAACACGACATGCATTCCTCGCCGCTCACCGCCATGCTGCAGCCGAAGGCGTTCGGTGAGATGGATGTGATGGACGACGAAAACGCCTGGACCTACTGGTCGCGTTCGGACGCGCATGCGATGGTGATGAACATCGGCGGCAATCCGAAGGCGCGCGCCGGTCTGTGCAGGGTTATCGAACGATGGGTTGCCCATCTGCTGGGGGTTGCCGTCAAGGTGGAAACGGTGGCTTCGATCGAAGACCGCGACTGGCGCTGGTTCATAGGCCTCGACAGCGAAGGTACCCGGATCGGCAACGCCTTGTGGAACGGCGATACGCTGAATGGCAATGCCGCGGAGCGCATCGTCGCCCTGATGCGCCTGGACATCGAGGACACGCGGCTGGTGGATGAACGCGTCGGCACCAGGCCGGTCTATCTCATTCTGGCGATGGGCGCGGACAAGGTGGTGCGCGTCAAGCCGCAGAATCTGTTGACGGGATTGCCGATCAAGCATCTGGAGGTTGCCAGTTGAGCCCCGCCGCCGTCCCTTTGCTGCGTATTCCCGTAGGCGTTGTGGTCGAACGTCGCAAGACGGACTCGCTCTGGATCGATTTCGTCTGGCGCGGCATCGGCGTCCTGCCGGACGAGCCCGAGATGAAGCCGTGGACGGTTCTACGCGAGCAGGATGAGGCGACGCTCTATTACGCCGGTAGCGCTACGGTCGATCTCTACCGCTCCGAAACCGAGCTCTATCGCGACAATATGGCGTCCGGCACCCCCAGCATCTGGATCGTGCTCAGCCCCTCGGAGGGCAGCTGGCCCTATGCCATTTCGGCCGTCACCGCTGATCCCGCAGAAGGGGAGGCTTACACGGAGGCAGGCGCCAACCTGGTCGAGGCGGTAACGATGCCCGAAATGCTTCGCGACGCGATTGAAAATTTCATCGCCGAGCACCACGTCGAAAGGGAATTCGTCAAGCGCGAACGGCGCCGCGCTGATCCGGAGGCGCTGGCGCGGCGACAACGTGAAGGCGAGCGCGAATGAGCGACCAGGAATTCCTTGCGCGTTGGTCTCGTCGCAAGCAAGAGGCGAGGTCCGGCAACGCTGCTCCCGAACCGGCTGAGCCAATGGAGGTGCACGAGGCGACGCCTCCCCCCGGCACTGCCGAAAACCCTCCAAAGCCGGAAGTAGATCTGTCGAGCTTGCCGCCAATCGAGTCGATTGACGCTGCCACCGACATCACGGCGTTCCTTCGCAAAGGCATTCCACAGGAGCTGAGCCGTGCGGCCCTTCGTCGCGCCTGGTCTGCCGACCCTGCCATCCGGGACTTCATCGGGCTGGCTGAGAACGCCTGGGACTTCAACGATCCGAATGCGATGCCCGGTTTCGGGCCGCTTGACTGTTCAGAAGCGGAGCTTGGTGAACTCGTTGACAGGATCGTTGGAGGTGTGCGGCGGGCTGCCGAAAGTCTCCCCAATCCGCTCACCGAGTCCACGGATGAAGGTCGAAAGGCTGATCCAGAGGGGCATCCCGCGCCGAAATCCTGCTCCGCAGAAGCGATCGCTGATGTCCGCTCGACCGACGAGGCCACAGTCGACGGATCGCCTCAAGCTCTTGCTGCACCGCAACCGGAAGCCGCTCAAGGAGCGGATCGTAACCAAACTCCTGTTGGGCGCCGCACGCACGGCGGAGCGCTGCCTCGGTAGCTATTCGACCAAAGGCTATAGCCTCAGACTATGCCTATCAATTGACCGCTCCCGAACCCCCGCCTAATCTTTGCTGAACAAAGAATAATCAAGCACTTGGCGGCGGGGATGGGAGGTCCAACGTGCGCGATCCCGGACTCAATCGCGCGATCGACGCGGCAGGCGGCGTGGTCCAGCTTGCCCGCAAAATGGGCATTGCCCAGCCTTCCATTTCGAACTGGAACCGCGTTCCCGCAGAGCGGGTGATTGCCGTCGAAGCCGCGACCGGCGTTTCGCGTGAACAACTTCGGCCCGATCTCTATAGCGAGCCTGCCGTGAAAGATGATGCCGTCGATCCCGTCGATGCGGCGCGCGCCCAGGAATACGCGTTGCTTGCCGCATTGCTTTCGAGCCCGCCGTCGAACGAACTGCTTGGAGAGATCGCGCAGTTGCGCGGCGACGCCACGCCGCTTGGCCGCGCCCATGCCGCGCTGGCCGAAGCTGCGTCGGAAGCCACAGCCGCAGTCGAACGCGAATATTTCGACCTGTTCGTCGGCCTTGGGCGTGGCGAACTGTTGCCCTACGGGTCCTACTATCTGACCGGTTTTCTCAATGAGCGTCCGCTGTCGCGCCTGCGCGACGATCTCGCCGCGCTCGGCATCGAGCGGGTCGAGAACAATTTCGAACCGGAGGATCATGCGGCGACGCTGTGCGAGATCATGGCGGGCCTCGCCGGCAGGCGCTTCCCGGCATCGGCAGAAATGCAGCGCCAATTCTTCGAGAAGCATGTGGCGCCCTGGATGGACCGTCTGTTTGCCGACATGGAGACCGCCGCAAGCGCCAAATTCTACAGATCAGTCGGATCGCTTGGCCGCCTGTTTCTGAAAATCGAAACCGAAGCATTTAGGTTCGCCAACTGACCAACGGCCGTTGGTCCGGGAGAGATGCGATGAGGGACGAAAAGAAAACCAAGGTTGGTCGCCGCGATTTCCTTCGCAAGGTCGGCATCGGCGCGGCCGGTGCCGGCGCGGCGCTGGCGACACCGTTGATGGGGCCGGCGCAGGCCGATAGCGAGAACAACGACGAGAAACGCAAGGCGCGCTATAAGGAAACCGATCACGTCAAGACGTACTACCGCGTCAATCGTTATCCGGGTTGAAGGGAGGCGGCCGTGCTGATCAAGAGAACACAAAGCCAGCGTTCCGGCTCGGACCGCCGCGGATCGTTCGCGGAGGCTCTCGCCGGGCAAACCGGCGGCCTCGACCGCCGCGCATTCCTGCGCCGGTCCGGCGTTGCCGGCGGCGCTCTCGCCGCGCTGAGCACGCTGCCGGTCGGCAGCGTCCGCAAGGCGGAAGCGGCAGCGGCAGGTCCGCTCGCCGCAGGCGCAACCATTCGCAAGAGCATCTGCACGCATTGCGCGGTCGGATGCACGGTGACTGCGGAGGTGCTGAACGGGGTATGGGTCGGCCAGGAGCCGAGTTGGGATTCCCCGATCAATCGCGGCTCGCATTGCGCGAAGGGCGCATCGGTGCGCGAACTCGTGCACAGCGTTCGGCGGCTGCGCTATCCGATGAAGCTCGTCAACGGGCAGTGGACGCGCCTCTCCTGGGATACCGCAATCAACGAGATCGGCGACAAGCTGCTCGAAGTTCGCGAGAAGTCGGGCGGCGACTCCGTCTACTGGCTCGGATCGGCCAAGATGACCAACGAAGGCGCCTATCTGTTCCGCAAGTTTGGCGCCTTCTGGGGAACCAATAACACCGACCATCAGGCGCGCATCTGCCATTCAACGACCGTCACCGGCGTAGCCAATACGTGGGGCTATGGCGCGATGACCAACAGCTTCAATGATATCCGCAATGCCAAGACCCAGATCATCATGGGCGGCAATCCGGCCGAGGCGCATCCGGTATCATTGCAGCATTTGCTCGAGGGCAAGGAGCTTCAAAAGGCCAACTTTATCGTCATCGACCCACGCCTGACGCGAACCGCCGCCCATGCGACCGAATATGTGCGCATGCGGCCGGGCACCGACATCCCGGTTCTCTACGGCATGATGTGGCACATCCTCCAGAACGGCTGGGAGGACAAGGAGTTCATCAAGCAGCGCGTCTACGGTTTCGACGATCTGCGCAAGGAAGTGGAGAAGTGGAATCCGGAAGAGGTCGAGCGCGTCAGCGGCGTTCCTGGCGAACAGCTTAAGCGCGTCGCAAAGATGTTTGCCACGGAGAAGCCGTCAACGCTGATCTGGGCCATGGGCCAGACCCAGAAAACCGTGGGCACCGCCAACGTGCGGGCGAGTTGCATTGCACTGTTGATGACCGGCAATGTCGGCAGGGCCGGCGCGGGCGCCAACATCTTCCGTGGCCATGACAACGTGCAAGGAGCGACCGACGTCGGGCTCGATATCGTCACGCTGCCGTTCTATTACGGCCTCGTCGAAGGCGCCTGGAAACACTGGGCGCGGGTTTGGGAAGTCGATTACGACTTCTTGAAGTCGCGCTTCGACTCAAAGCAGATCATGGAAACCCCCGGCATCCCGCTCACCCGCTGGTTCGATGCGGTGACGCTGCCGAAGGAACAGGTCGCGCAGAAAGACAACGTGCGGGCGGTATTCGTGCAGGGCCATGCCAGCAACAGCATCACCCGCATTCCGGAATCCCTGAACGGTCTAAAGGCGCTCGAACTGTTGGTCATCGCCGACCCGCATCCGACCACCTGGGCCTCGCTCGCCGTGGAGGCCGGGCGCAAGGATGGCGTCTACATTCTCCCGGTTGCCACGCAATTCGAGTGCAAGGGTTCGCGCGTTGCCTCGAACCGCTCGCTGCAATGGGGCGAGCAGATCGTAAAGCCGGTGTTCGAAGCGAAGGATGACCTCGAGGTCATCTATCTGATGGCGAATAAGTTCGGATTCGCCGACAAGATGTTCAAGAACATCAAGGTCGAGAACAATCTGCCGGTCGCGGAGGATGTGCTTCGGGAAATGAACCGCGGCAGCTGGTCTACCGGCTATTGCGGGCAATCGCCCGAGCGGCTCAAGGCGCACATGAAGAACCAGGCGAAGTTCGACATGCTGACGACGCGGGCGCCCAAGGACGATCCTGAAGTCGGCGGCGACTATTACGGCCTGCCCTGGCCGTGCTGGGGCTCACCGGAAGTCAAGCATCCAGGTACGCCGCTGCTCTACAACACAAATCTCAGCGTGATGGACGGCGGCGGCACGTTCCGGCCGCGTTTCGGCATCGAGCGCGAGGAGAAGCTTCCCGACGGCACGACGCGAAAGGTCAGCCTGCTGGCGGATGGCTCCTACTCCAAGGATTCGGAGATCCAGGACGGCTATCCGGAATTCACGCTGGCGAGCCTGAAGAAGCTCGGTTGGGACAAGGATCTGACGGAAGCGGAAATGGCCACCATCACCAGGGTCAATTCCGCCAATCCCGATGCGGTGTCGTGGTCGCTCGACCTGTCGGGCGGGATCCAGCGCGTGGCGTTGAAGCACGGCTGCGTTCCCTACGGCAACGGCAAGGCACGCATGAACGCGTTCGGATTGCCGGATCCGATTCCGGTTCACCGCGAGCCGATCTACACGCCGCGGGTCGATCTGGTCTCGAAATATCCGACGCTGCCCGACGCCAAGCAGTTCCGTTTGCCCAATATCGGCTTCTCCGTGCAGAAGGCCGCTGTGGAGAAGGGGATTGCCAGGCAATTCCCCCTCATCCTCTCCTCGGGGCGTCTTGTCGAATACGAGGGCGGCGGCGAGGAGACGCGAACCAATCCATGGCTCGCCGAACTACAGCAGGACATGTTCATCGAGATCAGCCCGGCCGATGCCGCCGATCGCGGCATCAAGGACGGCGGCTGGGTCTGGGTCACGGGCGCCGAAAACAGTTCCAAGGCCAAGATGAAGGCATCGCCGTCGAAGCCGCGACCGGCGTTTCGCGTGAACAACTTCGGCCCGATCTCTATAGCGAGCCTGCCGTGAAAGATGATGCCGTCGATCCCGTCGATGCGGCGCGCGCCCAGGAATACGCGTTGCTTGCCGCATTGCTTTCGAGCCCGCCGTCGAACGAACTGCTTGGAGAGATCGCGCAGTTGCGCGGCGACGCCACGCCGCTTGGCCGCGCCCATGCCGCGCTGGCCGAAGCTGCGTCGGAAGCCACAGCCGCAGTCGAACGCGAATATTTCGACCTGTTCGTCGGCCTCGGGCGCGGCGAGCTGTTGCCCTACGGGTCCTACTATCTGACCGGTTTTCTCAATGAGCGTCCGCTGTCGCGCCTGCGCGACGATCTCGCCGCGCTCGGCATCGAGCGGGTCGAGAACAATTTCGAACCGGAGGATCATGCGGCGACGCTGTGCGAGATCATGGCGGGCCTCGCCGGCAGGCGCTTCCCGGCATCGGCAGAAATGCAGCGCCGATTCTTCGAGAAGCATGTGGCGCCCTGGATGGACCGTCTGTTTGCCGACATGGAGACCGCCGCAAGCGCCAAATTCTACAGATCAGTCGGATCGCTTGGCCGCCTGTTTCTGAAAATCGAAACCGAAGCATTTAGGTTCGCCAACTGACCAACGGCCGTTGGTCCGGGAGAGATGCGATGAGGGACGAAAAGAAAACCAAGGTTGGTCGCCGCGATTTCCTTCGCAAGGTCGGCATCGGCGCGGCCGGTGCCGGCGCGGCGCTGGCGACGCCGTTGATGGGGTCGGCGCAGGCCGATAGCGAGAACAACGACGAGAAACGCAAGGCGCGCTATAAGGAAACCGATCACGTCAAGACGTACTACCGCGTCAATCGTTATCCGGGTTGAAGGGAGGCGGCCGTGCTGATCAAGAGAACACAAAGCCAGCGTTCCGGCTCGGACCGCCGCGGATCCGTTCGCGGAGGCTCTCGCCGGGCAAACCGGCGGCCTCGACCGCCGCGCATTCCTGCGCCGGTCCGGCGTTGCCGGCGGCGCTCTCGCCGCGCTGAGCACGCTGCCGGTCGGCAGCGTCCGCAAGGCGGAAGCGGCAGCGGCAGGTCCGCTCGCCGCAGGCGCAACCATTCGCAAGAGCATCTGCACGCATTGCGCGGTCGGATGCACGGTGACTGCGGAGGTGCTGAACGGGGTATGGGTCGGCCAGGAGCCGAGTTGGGATTCCCCGATCAATCGCGGCTCGCATTGCGCGAAGGGCGCATCGGTGCGCGAACTCGTGCACAGCGTTCGGCGGCTGCGCTATCCGATGAAGCTCGTCAACGGGCAGTGGACGCGCCTCTCCTGGGATACCGCAATCAACGAGATCGGCGACAAGCTGCTCGAAGTTCGCGAGAAGTCGGGCGGCGACTTCGTCTACTGGCTCGGATCGGCCAAGATGACCAACGAAGGCGCCTATCTGTTCCGCAAGTTTGGCGCCTTCTGGGGAACCAATAACACCGACCATCAGGCGCGCATCTGCCATTCAACGACCGTCACCGGCGTAGCCAATACGTGGGGCTATGGCGCGATGACCAACAGCTTCAATGATATCCGCAATGCCAAGACCCAGATCATCATGGGCGGCAATCCGGCCGAGGCGCATCCGGTATCATTGCAGCATTTGCTCGAGGGCAAGGAGCTTCAAAAGGCCAACTTTATCGTCATCGACCCACGCCTGACGCGAACCGCCGCCCATGCGACCGAATATGTGCGCATGCGGCCGGGCACCGACATCCCGGTTCTCTACGGCATGATGTGGCACATCCTCCAGAACGGCTGGGAGGACAAGGAGTTCATCAAGCAGCGCGTCTACGGTTTCGACGATCTGCGCAAGGAAGTGGAGAAGTGGAATCCGGAAGAGGTCGAGCGCGTCAGCGGCGTTCCTGGCGAACAGCTTAAGCGCGTCGCAAAGATGTTTGCCACGGAGAAGCCGTCAACGCTGATCTGGGCCATGGGCCAGACCCAGAAAACCGTGGGCACCGCCAACGTGCGGGCGAGTTGCATCGCACTGTTGATGACCGGCAATGTCGGCAAGGCCGGCGCGGGCGCCAACATCTTCCGTGGCCATGACAACGTGCAAGGAGCGACCGACGTCGGGCTCGATATCGTCACGCTGCCGTTCTATTACGGCCTCGTCGAAGGCGCCTGGAAACACTGGGCGCGGGTTTGGGAAGTCGACTATGACTTCTTGAAGTCGCGCTTCGACTCAAAGCAGATCATGGAAACCCCCGGCATCCCGCTCACCCGCTGGTTCGATGCGGTGACGCTGCCGAAGGAACAGGTCGCGCAGAAAGACAACGTGCGGGCGGTATTCGTGCAGGGCCATGCCAGCAACAGCATCACCCGCATTCCGGAATCCCTGAACGGTCTAAAGGCGCTCGAACTGTTGGTCATCGCCGACCCGCATCCGACCACCTGGGCCTCGCTCGCCGTGGAGGCCGGGCGCAAGGATGGCGTCTACATTCTCCCGGTTGCCACGCAATTCGAGTGCAAGGGTTCGCGCGTTGCCTCGAACCGCTCGCTGCAATGGGGCGAGCAGATCGTAAAGCCGGTGTTCGAAGCGAAGGATGACCTCGAGGTCATCTATCTGATGGCGAAGAAGTTCGGATTCGCCGACAAGATGTTCAAGAACATCAAGGTCGAGAACAATCTGCCGGTCGCGGAGGATGTGCTTCGGGAAATGAACCGCGGCAGCTGGTCTACCGGCTATTGCGGGCAATCGCCCGAGCGGCTCAAGGCGCACATGAAGAACCAGGCGAAGTTCGACATGCTGACGACGCGGGCGCCCAAGGACGATCCTGAAGTCGGCGGCGACTATTACGGCCTGCCCTGGCCGTGCTGGGGCTCACCGGAAGTCAAGCATCCAGGTACGCCGCTGCTCTACAACACAAATCTCAGCGTGATGGACGGCGGCGGCACGTTCCGGCCGCGTTTCGGCATCGAGCGCGAGGAGAAGCTTCCCGACGGCACGACGCGAAAGGTCAGCCTGCTGGCGGATGGCTCCTACTCCAAGGATTCGGAGATCCAGGACGGCTATCCGGAATTCACGCTGGCGAGCCTGAAGAAGCTCGGTTGGGACAAGGATCTGACGGAAGCGGAAATGGCCACCATCACCAGGGTCAATTCCGCCAATCCCGATGCGGTGTCGTGGTCGCTCGACCTGTCGGGCGGGATCCAGCGCGTGGCGCTGAAGCACGGCTGCGTTCCCTACGGCAACGGCAAGGCACGCATGAACGCGTTCGGATTGCCGGATCCGATTCCGGTTCACCGCGAGCCGATCTACACGCCGCGGGTCGATCTGGTCTCGAAATATCCGACGCTGCCCGACGCCAAGCAGTTCCGTTTGCCCAATATCGGCTTCTCCGTGCAGAAGGCCGCTGTGGAGAAGGGGATTGCCAGGCAATTCCCCCTCATCCTCTCCTCGGGGCGTCTTGTCGAATACGAGGGCGGCGGCGAGGAGACGCGAACCAATCCATGGCTCGCAGAACTGCAGCAGGACATGTTCATCGAGATCAGCCCGGCCGATGCCGCCGATCGCGGCATCAAGGACGGCGGCTGGGTCTGGGTCACGGGCGCCGAGAACAGTTCCAAGGCCAAGATGAAGGCGCTCGTCACCGAGCGTGTCGGCAAGGGCGTCGCCTGGATGCCTTTCCACTTCGGCGGCTGGTTCGCAGGCCGGGATCTTCGCGGCAACTACCCGCAGGGCACCGACCCGATCGTTCTCGGCGAAAGCGCGAACACCATCACCACCTATGGATACGATCCGGCGACCGGCATGCAGGAACCCAAAGTCACTCTCTGCCAAATCGCGGCGGCATAAGGAGCAACGACCATGGCACGTATGAAATTCCTCTGCGACGCCGACCGTTGCATCGAATGCAATGCCTGCGTGACAGCCTGCAAGAACGAGCACGAGGTGCCCTGGGGCATCAATCGCCGCCGCGTTGTCACCATCAACGATGGCAAGCCCGGCGAACGCTCGGTGTCGATGGCCTGCATGCATTGCACCGATGCGCCCTGCGCGGCGGTTTGCCCGGTGAACTGCTTCTACACGACGGCCGACGGTGTCGTGCTCCACTCCAAGGATCTGTGCATCGGCTGCGGCTATTGCTTCTACGCCTGTCCCTTCGGTGCGCCGCAATATCCGAAGGTCGGCAACTTCGGCTCACGCGGCAAGATGGACAAGTGCACCTTCTGCGCTGGTGGTCCGGAGGCCGACGGCAGCAGGGAGGAATACGAGAAGTATGGCGCGAACCGTCTCGCCGAGGGCAAGCTGCCGTTATGCGCCGAGATGTGCTCGACCAAGTCGTTGCTCGCCGGTGACGGTGAAATCATCGCTCAGATCTACAAGGAGCGGGTGATGAAGCGCGGCTACGGCTCCGGGGCGTGGGGCTGGAAGACCGCCTATCACGAGACGATCGAGTCCTGAGGGCGGCATCGGCTGCGATCAGGCAAATAACATCGGGAGGAGCGCATGGCGTCTTTTGGGAGATTTATCCGCCTGGCTGTCGGCGCCTGCGCGTTCTTGCTGATCATTGCCGCATCGGTGCCCTGCAACGCCCAGCAGGTTAATCCGACGGCAAGCTCCGTGAAGGAACAGCAGCTTCTGCAGGAGCTCAATCGAATTCAGGGACGCGTCAGCATTCCCGATCAGCGCTCTGGCGTTCTCGAGCAGCCGGCCGGCCGCGATTGGCGCGAGTTCCGCAACGTGACCCTGCGCTGGATCGGCGGGATCGCCATCCTGGGCATCATCGCCGTGATGGTGATCTTCTATCTAACCCGTGGCATGGTCCGGCTCGAGAGCGGCCGGTCCGGCCGCACCATCGTGCGCTTCACGGCGTTCGAGCGCTTCGTGCACTGGATGACCGCGACCTGCTTCATTGTTCTGGCGATCTCGGGATTGAACATCACCTTCGGCCGTCCACTGCTCCTGCCGCTGATTGGTTTCGAAGCGTTCTCCGAATGGTCGCAATGGGCGAAATATGCGCACAACTATCTGAGTTTCCCCTTCACCATCGGCGTTGTGCTGATCTTCCTGATGTGGATCGCCGGCAATATTCCAAACAAGGTCGATGTCGATTGGCTCAAGAGGGGTGGCGGAATCGTCGGTCACGACCATCCACCAGCCTACCGTTTTAATGCAGGTCAGAAAGCGATCTATTGGATCGTCGTCCTGGGTGGCGGGGCCGTTGCCGTCACCGGCTATGAGCTGATGTTCCCGTTCTACCTTTCCGGAATTGAAGGAATGCAGCTTGCCCAGGTCGTTCACTCGATCGTGTCGGTTCTATTCGTCGCTGCCATGCTGGCGCACATCTACATCGGCACCGTCGGGATGGAGGGCGCATTCGAGGCGATGGGAACCGGCGAGGTGGATCTCAACTGGGCCAGGGAGCATCACTCGCTCTGGGTCGAGGAAGAGCAGGCCAAAGGCCAGGCGCCGTCGGGAGGCACCCCGAAAGCCATGCCGGCCGAATAATTCGGTCCGGACAAGTCAAACTTGGGGAAGCGCCATGAAAGCCTTTGTTGCGGCATTGTTGTTTGCGGCGATTGTCGCGGTTGGCGTGTCGATATTGCTCAACACCATCCAGCAGCCGAGCTCTGTCGCATTCACGACCGAGGGCGTCCGGGTCGGCGATCCCGGCCATAACCTGATCGGCCCGAGCTGATAGAGGCTGGAATGGCTGCCTTCGTCTGGGGCATTCGGCCTGACGGCGGCTGAGCTGCCCGGTGCGGGCATATCAAAAGGGCGCGATCGGGAACGTGAACAGGACCGTCACTTGAGCGCTTCCAATGTCACTGCGGCGTGGCCGGTTGAAATCCGGCTCGCCAAGGACCGCCGCGCGCTGCATGTCGCATTTGACGACGGCAAGACATTCAGCCTGTCGGCCGAATTGCTCCGTGTCACCAGCCCCTCCGCCGAAGTGCAGGGCCATTCCGAAGCGCAACGCAAGACGGTTGGCGGAAAGCGCAACGTCACTATTCTTTCCGTCGATCCGGTCGGCAATTATGCGGTGCGGCTCGGGTTCGACGACATGCACACCACCGGCATCTATTCCTGGGCGTTTCTGCGCGATCTCGGAATCAACGCTGAGCGGCGCTTTCAGGATTACCTCGACGATCTCCTGGCCAAGGGGCTGGACCGCGACAAACCGGGCACGCGCTGACGCGGGATTTTGGTTTGTGCGCGCAGCAACTTCGGTTACCGCCTCAAAAAGGCTCGTTTCCATTGCGCCTCTGCTCCTTATCATTAATCTTGATCAACGCCTGAATTGGCGAGACCGAGCCCTTGCGGGCGATACCGGTAGACGAAACGATTGCTGCGAATGCTCTGCAAAAACCCTGCATTTCTGACCTGCGCAGCCTTGCTGGTGATTCTGCCACCCGGAATGACCCCCGCCTTCGCGCAGTTGCGCGGCCATGGCGGGCCGGTGCGGGCATTGGCAATTTCGTCCGACGGACAAACCGCTGTTACCGGCAGCTTTGATTCAACCGCGATCCGCTGGTCGCTGACGCGCAATGCCGCCGAGCAAGTGCTGCGTTTCCATACCGATGCCGTCAACGCCGTCGTGCTGCTGAAGGATGGGCGCGCGGCGACCGCAGGCGCCGATGGGCGGATTGCCATCTGGACGCCGGGCAACGCCGCGCCCGATGCCGTGCTGGAAGGTCATACGGCGCCGATCGCCGCGCTCGCCCTGTCGCCCGATGGCGCGACATTAGCCTCAGCGTCGTGGGATCAAACGGTGCGGCTGTGGCCGCTCACCGGCGGCGCGCCGCGCGTGCTCGAAGGGCATACTCAGAACGTCAATGGCGTGGCGTTCGCTCCGGATGGCCGCACGCTGGTCAGCGTCAGCTACGATCAGAGCGTTCGCATCTGGCCGCTCTCAGGCCCGTCCGGCCCGACCGTCGTTGCGATGCCGAGCCCGCTCAATGCCGTGGCCGTCGGCGGCGATGGCGAGATCGCGGCCGGTGGCGCCGATGGCAAGCTCTATTTCCTGAACGGCAGCGGCGCGCGTGCCGGCGAAATAGCAGCCGGGCCGAGACCGGTAATCTCGATTGCGATATCGCCGGACGGGGCGCTGGTGGCTGCCGCTGGTATCGGCGGATCGGTGGCGGTGATCGATCGCAAGACGCGCGATCTGGCGCGCACCCTGGTCGGCCCCGGGCTGCCGGTGTGGTCGGTGGCGTTTCTGCCTGATAGCCGCACCCTGCTCACCGGCGGCGCCGACAACATCATCCGCCGCTGGGACGCGGTGACGGGTGATCCCGTCGATCCTATTCTACTGGAAACCGCCGGAGATCCGCTGGCCGCCTATGCCGGCGACCACGGCGCGGAGGTGTTTCGTGCCTGTGTCGCATGTCATACGCCTTGGCGCCGAGCAGGCCAACCGGGCGGGCCCCACCCTCGCCGGCATCTTCGGCCGGCGGATCGCGACCTTGCCGGGCTATCATTTTTCCGAAGCCCTCAAGCGCCTCGATATCGTCTGGACGCCGGAGACGGTTTCCCGATTGTTCGAGATCGGACCTTCGGCCTACACGCCGGGCACCAAGATGCCCGAGCAGCGCATCGGCTCGGAACAGGACCGCGCCGCGCTGGTGAAATTTCTCGAGCGCGCGACGA
>CAVXHU010000009.1:0-57858 GCA_963761395.1 uncultured Alphaproteobacteria bacterium | reverse complement strand
CTGCGGGTCGTGATCAAGAATCCATTTGCCATGGCCGCTTGGGGGTTGATTGTCGCGGTGTTGCTGGTGATCGGTTCGCTGCCGTTCTTCGTCGGTCTCGCGGTCGTTCTGCCGGTGCTCGGTCATGCCACCTGGCATCTTTATCGGAAGGTGGTGGAGCCAGATCCGAATCCTCCACAAGAACAACCCCGCCCGCCGAAAGGACACCGCTATGCGGCAGATTTCCCGGCCTCTCTCTTCCCATGGAGCCATGAGCGCTAGCCGTAACAGCGAAATGGGAACCCGGGATCGCGCTGCCGATTTCGTGTCTACAGGCAATCGGTGCATTTAGTTACGTGCGCGCGGACCCCGGCAATCGGGACGGCGCGCTGCCCGCCAAGCGAGGCGGCGCTAGCCCGCCGGGGCCGCCACGCACGAGAGCATTATCATTTTTACTCCCAACCGCGACCTCGCCCATATCTGCGAGCCCAACTTACTTGGTCGATTTGCCTAAGCGTGAATGCGCAGGTGCCCCGCGCCGCGATGGGCTTCCGGTCGCCGCGTCGACAGGGTAGCTTTGCCGTCACCGGCGGGATGCAGGCGCGACGCCCGCTCAAAACGAACATGCGCCAAGGGGAAAAAACGCCATGTTCGAGATCCTCGATCGACGCACGAGTCTGACCGGCAACCAGATCAAGATCCTCACCGCGGCCATCATCGGCGACGCGCTGGAATTCTTCGACTACTTCCTGATCGGCTTCGTGCTCGCCTTCCTGATCGGGCCGTGGAAGCTCACCTTCGGCCAGTCGGCCATCGTGCTGATGAGCTCCGGCGTCGGCGCCATCATCGGCGCCTATGCCTGGGGCTGGCTTGCCGACCGCATCGGCCGCCGCAAGGTCTTTATCGGCACCGTACTGAATTTCTCGATCGCAACCGGCCTGTTGTATTTCACCCCTGACAATGGCTGGATCTACCTGTCGCTGATGCGCTTCTTCGTCGGCATCGGCGTCGGCGGGCTCTATTGCGTGGACCTGCCGCTGGTGCAGGAGTTCATGCCCTCCTCCAAGCGCGGCTGGGTCGGCGGCATCGTAACCTGCGTCATTCCGCTCGGCGTTGGCCTCGGCGCCGTAATGGGCGCGCTCGTGGGCAGCGCCGACTGGCGGCTATTGTTCGCGGTCGGTGTACTGCCGGCGCTGCTGGTGCTGTTGGTCCGCATCTGGGTCCCGGAATCGCCGCGCTGGCTCTGCCGCCAGGGCCGCTACGAGGAGGCGCGCAAGTCGCTGGCCTGGGCGCTGCAGATGGAGCCCTCCGCGCTGCCGCTGCCGACTGCCGCCGACGCCGGTCCGATCATCAAGAGCAACTGGCTCGACCTGTTCAAATATCCGCGCAGCCTGATCGTCTCCTGGCTCGGCAATGCCGGCGCGCAAACCGGTGTCTACGGCCTCACGCTCTGGGCGCCGTCGCTGTTCGTGCTGCTTTTGAAGGTCACGCCGCAGCAAGCCGCCAAGATGATGATCCTGCTTTCCGTGTCCGGCTTCATCGGACGGCTGTCGTTCTCGTTCTTCTCGGAGCTGATGGGACGGCGCAACGCCGGCGGCCTGCTGGGCTTCGGCGCCGGGGTAATGACCATCGTGGCGGGCTACAATTACGACGTGATGTTTATGGGCGTGTCGGCGTTCTGGCTGTTGCTCGCCATTACGTTCTTCTTTGCCGACGGCGGCTTCGCCATCGTCGGGCCCTATGCGGCGGAAGTCTGGCCCTCACACCTGCGGACCTCGGGCATGGGTTCGGCCTACGGCTTCGGCGGCATCGGCAAGATCATCGGGCCGGTAGGCCTCGCGCTGATCGTCGGCTCCGGCAATTATCTCAAGCCCGACGTGCCCCTGCCGCAGATTCCAACGGCTCTGGTCTATCTCGGCTGCTGGTTCTTGATGGCCGGAGCGGTGTATTATTTCCTTGGGATCGAGACCAGGGGCAAGTCGATCGAGCAGATCGACATGGAACTTGCCCTCACGGCTGATCTGTCCACGGCCACGGCCAAAGTTCGACGAGCATAGAATTGGATACGCCGATCGCGACTTCTGCCGACCTTGCGGGCGACCAGACCGTGATCTCGCGTGCCGAGGCGGTCCGCTCGGCCGTCGATGCGGCGTCGAACGAAATCGAGAGCACGCGCCGGCTGCCGCCGGCGTTGCTCGACAAGCTCCACGAGGCGGGGCTGTTCCGCCTCTTGCTGCCGCGCTCGTCGAACGGCATCGAGACCGATCCCCTCACCTTCTTCCATGTGATCGAGACCATCGCGCGCGCCGATGCTTCGACCGCGTGGTGCCTGAGCCAGGCCGGCGGCTGCGCGATGTCGGCGGCCTATCTCGACCTGCCGGTGGCGCGTGCGATCTTCGGCAACGACCCGCGCGCGGTGCTCGCCTGGGGCCCCGGTCCCAAGGTCAGGGCGGTCGAGTGCGAGGGCGGCTACAAGGTCACGGGCGTGTGGTCGTTTGCCTCCGGCGGCCGCCACGCGACCTGGCTCGGCGCCCATTGCCCGATCTTCACGGCCGACGGCTCGCCCAGGCTCGACGCCGACGGTCACCAGCAGGAGCGCACCATGCTGGTGCGCAGCGAAGACGTGCAATGGACCGACATCTGGAACACGGTCGGCCTGCGCGGCACCGCCAGCGATCAGTTCGCGCTCGACGACTTCTTCGTTCGATCAGACCATTCGATCACCCGCGAATTCGATCGGGAGTGCCGCGAGAGCGGCCCGCTCTATCGCATGGGCTCCGGCACCTGCTACCAGGTGGGCTTCGCGGGCGTCGCCTGCGGCATTGCCCGCGGCGCGCTCGACAACTTTATCGACGTGGCGCGCAACAAGGTGCCGCGCGGTTTCAAGAGCCCGCTGCGGGACAATGCCGTGGTCCAGTCCAATCTCGCCCAGGCCGAAGTCAATCTGCGCGCCGCGCGCGGCTTCGTGCTGCAGTCGATGGCCGACATCTGGAAGGACCTCTGCGCCGGCGCCACCATCACGGTCGCGCAGCGCATCACCATCCGCATGGCCGCGACCCACGCCATCCACAAGGCGCGCGAGGCGGTCGACTTCGCCTACAACGCCGCCGGCACCACCGCGATCTTCGAGAACCATCCGCTGGAGCGCCGCTTCCGCGACATCCACACCGTGACCCAGCAATTGCAGGGCCGGCTCAGCCATTTTGAAACCGTCGGCGCCTGGATGATGGGCGCCGATACCGACCTCACCTTCGTCTAATCCAAAGGAGAACGCCCATGCCGCTCGGCCCCCTGCAGCATTTCACCATCGAACCGTCCGATCTCGAACGCACCAAAAACTTCTATTGCGACGTGCTCGGATTGGAGAACGGCGAGCGTCCGCCGCTCGATTTCCCCGGCTACTGGCTCTATTCCGGCGGCGTCGCCACCGTGCATCTGATGGGCACACGCAAGCCGCGCGAAGGCATCGTGGTGCGCGGCACCGAGAAGAAATACGAGGACACCGGCCGCCTCGATCATATTGCCTTTGCCGCGACCGACGTCGCGGGTGTGCGCAAGCGCCTGCAGTCCAGCAATGTGAAATTCCGCGAGAGCATCGTACCGCGCACCGGCGATACGCAATTCTTCCTCTACGATCCCGACGGCGTCGGCGTGGAGTTGAATTTCCCCAAGGAGTGAGGCGTCGTCATTCGCGCTTGCGCGACCTAGCTTCGAGCCGAACGCCGGCCGGACCGTCATTGCGGGCCAACGGGTCGGCGAATGCGCGACCCAATGACAGGCTCGGGCGAAGCAATCCAGCGCGTGAACGTGGCTTCTGGATTGCTTTGCTGCGAGTTAACTTCCCGACAAGGCCCTGACTCAGCCATCTCTCGGGCGCGAAACCGTCCGCTTTTCTTCCATTTTGCATGACGATTTGAAGAGCCGCGCCGCTGCGGCAGGATAGCCGGGTGCCGCGCCTTTCAACCTACCCCAGGGCATGTGCGCCCGGCTATTCGCGGGCGCATCAGACCGATGAGCGGCTCCCATCATCGCTCGTCGTTCGGCGGATTTGCCGCCTAATCCAGCCCTCGCTCATGGCTCAGGCGGACCATTTCCTCGATGAAAACAGCTTTTTGCTTGTCGTCCAGGCTTGCAAACAGGGGCTCGGCCGCATCGGCGACGTTGCGCTGATCCACCGCGCGATCGTTGAGAAACTGGGCCTCGTTGCGCATCTGCTCGATAATATCGTCGGGCGGGTCGCGCTTGGCGCGCGCAATTCTCAGGTTGAGACGGTCGGCGCCGTTATGGCCGAGGTAATGCATCGCGCTGTTGAAGCCGGTCCAGTGCTTCTCCTGCTCGGGCGTGAGCTTCAATTCATTTTTGATCCGCTCGATGTTCGCATCGCTGTTGGCGACGATCTGTTCAGCCGTGAGTTGCGGCTCACCTTCCTGGGTCAGCACCGCCTGCTTGGTTGCCTTGCCGCCCTTGGCCGCTTTGGCTGTTTTGCCCGTTTTGGCGGAACCGTCCTGTTTTGCCTCGCCTGCCGCGGGCGCTTGCCCGCTTTTCCCGACACCGAGCACGCCGGTAAACACGCCGACGACCCCGCCGATCGCCCCTCCCAACACGCCGCCGACCGGTCCGGCCGCCTTGTTGCCCGCTTGGGCCCCCTGTTGGACGCCTTGAACCAGCCCTTGCGCATCCACCGCCGAGGGCGCGCCGAGAAGCATGACGACAACTGCCCCAAGCGCGAAACGCAATTTCAACGGCGCACGCGCTGCCGGTGCCGGGCTGATCATTATTTAGTCTCCATGGTCGATATCGATACGCGGGCTGGGCGGCATGCATCCTGCCGTATCGGGACATTATCGTTTCCGCACCGAGCGAGTCTACCTGCCGCGCGGCACCATCCGGACGAAGAAAAGCTCGGCCAACGAGCGAGTTAAGTTGCCGATGATGGAACCTGCGGCGCTATCGCGCACCCTTGCGTCCATACCTGACATCGATGTGTGCAGCGCAATATTCCTTGCCCGAGCCCGATGATGGTTTGCAATGGGGACTCCCGCTGCCTCCGATTTGCACAACGTTAGTTCTAGAACGCGACACCGCTGATTTCTCGACAGAGGCCGGCAATTCTGCTCTGATCCCCAAAACGAAATCTCCGCTGCGCCTTGTAGCGCTATTTCCGGCCTGCCTGGCGGCGAAGAAAAACAACAACAACGAGATTTCCGTCTCACCACGATTGGTTTCACCTGGGAGGGAATGCCATGTCACGGAAGAAGCTTTCGCGTCGACAATTCGTTGCTGCCACCGCGCTGTCATCCGCGGCGCTGATCACTGCGCCCTATGTTCGAGGCGCATACGCCGCCGGCAAACTCACGATGGGCTTCTGGGATCACTGGGTGCCCGACGCCAACAAGGCCTCTACCGCCCTGGTCAATGAGTGGGCCGCCAAGGAGAAGGTCGAGGTTTCGATCGACTACATCACCAGCAACGGCAGAAAGAACGAGATAACGATCGCAGCGGAAGCCCAGGCGAAGTCCGGCCACGATATCCTCGCGATGGCGACCTGGTGGCCGCACGCGCAGGCTGATCTGCTTGAGCCGATGAACGACGTGGTCGAGCCGCTCATCAAGCAAAACGGTGAAGTCAATGGCACCGTGAAATATCTCGGCAAGGCCGGAGACAAATGGCTCGCCGTTCCCACCTGTATCGGCAGCCAGATCAAGGGTCCCTGCTCCCGGATCGATCTGATGAAGAAGTACGCCGGCATCGACGTGCAGGAGATGTACCCGGCCGGCAGCCCGCCCAAAGCGGACAACTGGACCACGGACACATTCCTCAAGGCGGCCGAGGCCTGCCATAAGGGCGGCTTCCCGTTCGGCATCGGTCTCGGTGAGACCAGCGACTCCGTCGATACCATCGGCGCGATCTTCCTGTCCTTTGGGGCCGAGGTCGTCGATATCAAGGGCAACGTCGTCGTGAAGAACGACAACGTGCGGCAGGCTCTCGAATACTACAAGAAGCTGATGGCATTCCTGCCGAAGGACGCGCCGGCGTGGGACGATGGTTCCAACAACAGGTGGCTGATCTCAGGCAACGGCGCCCTGATCATGAATCCGCCCAGTGCCTGGGCTGTTGCCAAACGCGACGCGCCGCAAGTCGCCGAGCAATGCTGGACGCACGGCTTCCCGGCGGGTCCGAAGGGCCGCTTCGCACCGTTCCTGCCGTATTTCTGGGCCGTGTGGAATTTCTCCAAGAACAAGGAGGCGGCCAAGAGCCTGCTTACCCATATGTCGCAACCGGCTTCGGTCGAGAAACTGGTGGCGGCGAGCGGCGGCTACGACCTGCCGGCGTTCGAGAAGCTCACCACCCTGAAGACGTGGGCTGAGGAAGGGCCGCCCAAGGGCACGCTCTTCCACTACCCAAATCCGTACAATCACCAGAAGCTGTCGATCGCGGCGTCGCCGGCGCCGCCGAAGGTCGCTCAGCAGATCTACACCCAGGCGACGCTGACCAAGATGGCCGTCCGCTTCTACCAGGGCGAGCCCATGGAGAAGACGCTGGCGTGGGCGGAAGGCGAACTCGAAGGCTTCATGCGGAGTTGAGGCGAAGGATCTGGCTGCGCGGCCACGCAGGCTGATTGCGTGGCCGCTGCGGCGAGCGCTCGCAGTTGCGCTGTTGCTTCGACACGACAGGCGGCCGGCGTGACGCCGGCTCCTTGATCATCCGGAAACGCCGGACCGGCTCCTCTGAAACTGGCGAGGAAGATGCATCATGGTTGATGTCGCGATTTCAGATCGAACAGTGTTGCCGGCACCGGATCGCGCAAGCGCGCCAGTCTTGCGAACCGCGCTGAAGCGAAAATCCACTTCGGCGTTTCTGATGACGCTGCCGCTGATCCTTCTGATCGCCATTCTGGTGATCTATCCGGCGTTCTATTCGCTGCATCTGGCGACGCTGAACAAGTCGATGCAGCGTTTTGTCGGACTTGGAAACTTCCAGTTCCTGTTCAAGCGCGAGACGTTTTGGCTGGTCGTCCAACAGTCCTGCATCTTCGCGATCACGGCCGTGGTCTTCAAGGCGCTGATCGGCTTCATCGTCGCCCATTTCGTTCACAACATTCCCGCAAAAGGACAGCGCAAATGGCGCGGCATGCTGCTGGTGCCGTGGGTCATTCCTCCGGCGATGAGCACGCTGGCCTGGCTGTGGCTGTTCGATCCGTCGTACAGCGCCTTCAACTACACCCTCTCGTTTTTCGGCATTGGACCGATCGCGTGGACCGGCGAGCCCAACTGGGCCCGCTTTACCGTCATCCTCGTGAACATCTGGTTTGGCGCGCCATTCTTCATGATCATGTATCTGGCGGCGCTAAAATCGGTGCCCGAACAGCTCTATGAGGCCGCCGCCATCGACGGCGCCAACTGGTGGCAGCGCATCTGGTACGTGACGCTGCCGATGATGCGCAATATCATCGCGATCACGACGCTGTTTTCCCTGATCGTGACCTTCGCGAACTTCGATATCGTGCGCATCCTGACTTCCGGCGGCCCACTCGACCACACCCATATTTTTGCGACCTGGGCGTTCCGTGTCGGTATCGAGGGCGGCGACATCCCGCTCGGCGCCAGCGTCTCGCTGTTCATGTTCCCGATCCTCGCGATCGCAGCGATCTTCATCCTGCGCGATATCAACAAACGCGGGAACGAAGCCTGATGACAAGCACGGTGGTGATCAACAAGGCCGCGCCGACCCGCACGGTCAAATATGGCAGCATGAGCCGCGACCGTACCTGGGCACTGCGGTGGTCGTACTTTTTCCTGACGCTGTTTGCGATCTTCTCGCTGGTGCCGCCGCTTTACATGCTGATCACCTCGCTCAAGACCAGCGCGGAGATTTCGGCGGCGACCAATCCCTGGTGGGTATTTCATCCGACGCTGTCGAACTATGTTGGACTGCTGACATCGAACCAGTTCCTGACGTTCTTCCGGAACTCCGCGTTCGTCTCGATCTTCGTGGTCACCATCACCATGCTGATCAGCGTGCCCGCCGCTTTCGCGCTGTCGCGCATGCGGTTCTGGGGCTCGGCGACGCTCGCGACCGGCGTGTTTCTGACCTATCTGATCCCGGATACGCTGCTGTTTCTGCCGCTGTTCAAGATGTTCGCGGTGTTCGACGACTGGACCGGCATCCAGCTCATCAACCACTGGTACGTGCTTCTGCTCCTCTATCCGACGCTTACCGTGCCATTCTGCACCTGGATCATGATCGGCTATTTCGCGTCGATCCCAAAAGAACTCGACGAGGCCGCCATCATCGACGGCGCCTCCTGGTTCCAGACGTTGACGCGGATCTTCATTCCGGTCGCGCTGCCCGGGCATCATCGCCGCAACCATCTTCGCCTTCACGGTGTCCTGGGCGCAGTTTCTTTATCCGCTGGTGTTCACGACATCGACCGATCAACTGGTGCTGCCGGTCGGCATCATCACCAGCCTGATCAAGGGTGACGTATTCAACTGGGGACAGATCATGACCGGCGCCCTGCTCGGCGCCGCGCCGCCACTCATCATCTACGCGTTCCTGATGGACTATTACATCGCCGGCCTGACCGCCGGTGCGACAAAGGGTTGATATCAATGGCTGACGTTACGTTGCGCAAGGTTATCAAGCGTTACGACGAGGTCGAGGCGGTGCGCGGCATCGATCTCGACATCGCCGACCATGAGTTTGTCGTGCTGGTGGGACCATCGGGCTGCGGAAAATCGACCACGCTGCGGATGATCGCGGGGCTGGAGGACATCACCGACGGCGACATCATGATCGGCGGCGACGTCGTCAACGACGTACCGCCGAAGGACCGCGACATCGCGATGGTGTTCCAGAATTACGCGCTCTACCCGCATATGACGGTCGCGGAAAACATGTCGTTCGGACTGCGGCTGAAGCACTTTCCGAAAGCCGAGATCAAGACGCGGGTCGACGAAGCCGCGCGCATGCTTGATATCGTCGAGCTGGTCGACCGCAAGCCGAAGCAACTGTCGGGTGGCCAGCGCCAGCGCGTCGCGATGGGCCGCGCCATCGTTCGCCATCCCAAGGTTTTTCTGTTCGACGAGCCGCTGTCCAACCTCGACGCCAAGCTTCGGGTTCAGATGCGGATCGAAATCAAGAAAGTGCATCAGAAGGTCCGCACCACGACCGTCTATGTCACCCACGATCAGGTCGAGGCGATGACGCTTGCCGACAGGGTCGTGGTCATGAACCACGGCCGCATCGAACAGATCGGAACGCCCAACGATCTCTATCACAACCCGGCCACGCGCTTTGTCGCCGGATTCATCGGCTCGCCCGCGATGAACTTCGTGCCCTGTCGGCTGGAGGATGTCGCCGGCAAACTGCACATCCGGTTGACCGACCGCATCGCCTTTCCGCTGCCGCCCAGTCGCGCGGCCAGATATCGCGGCGTGGCGCGGAACGAGAAATTGCTGCTCGGGTTGCGGCCGGAGCATATCACCGAAGCGAAACCGCATCCGGAGCCGGGGGTTGAGGCCTTCGACGCGGTGCTGGATGTGACCGAACCGATGGGCATGGAGACGCTGATTTATTTCACGCTCGAGGGCGCACAAATCTGCGGGCGGGTTAATCCCAACGCCGGCGCTCGCGACGGCGGGCCGCTTCGATTGGCAGTGGACCTCAACAATATGCACCTGCTAAACGAGGGCACCGGCGCCGTCATTTGACGGCCGCACAACAAGAAAAGCCAAGGGGCTGGGCAAGGGACTGGGAATGGCGACCAACAAGAAGAAAATTTTCATCACCGAATCGATGTCGCAGCAAGGACGGGCGCTGTTGAGGCAGCGGGACGACATCGAAATCGTCGAATTTCCCAACATGATTTCCGCCGGAGATTTCGAGGTCATGCTTGGAGAGCACGCGCCGGTCCACGGCGTCGCGCTCGGCGGCACCCGTTTCGGCGAGCCCGAGCTTGAGGCCTCAAAGGACATGCAGGTGGTGACCCGGATCGGCGTCGGCTACGACGCCGTCGACGTCCCGGCCCTGAGCCGCCGCAAGATCCCGCTGATGGTGGCGGGCACCGCCAATTCCCCATCGGTTGCGGAACAGGCGATGTTCATGATGCTGACGCTGGCCAAGCGCGCGGTGGAAATGCATTCCATCGTCAAGGACGGCAACTGGGGCCACCGTCTGGGCAAGCTGCCCTACGATTTGTTCGGCAAGACGGTCCTGATCGTCGGCTTCGGCCGCATCGGCACGCGGACCGCCAAACGCTGCCTGGCGATGGAAATGAACGTTTTGATCTATGATCCCTACAAATCGGCCGCCGAGATCAAGGCGGCTGGCTGCGAGCAGGTCAGCGATCTCGATGCGGCGCTGCCGCGCGCTGATTTTGTCAGTATCCACTGCCCCAAGACGTCCGAGACGGTCGGGATGTTCAATGCGGCGCGGCTGAAGCGCATGAAGCCGACGGCCTATCTGATCAACACCGCGCGCGGCGGGATCATCGACGAGCCGGCGCTGTACGATGCGCTGGTGTCCGGCAAGCTCGCGGGCGCGGGTCTCGATGTTTTCGAGCAGGAGCCGCCGCCATCGGGCCATTCGCTGTTTGCGCTTCCCAATGTCATCATGGCCCCGCACGTCGCCGGGGTGACGCGGGAAGCGGTCGACCGGATGAGCGAGCAGACCGCGCGCAATATCTTGAGCGCGCTCGACGGCGCACCGATACGCCAGAACGTCATCAATCAGGACGTGCTCGGCTGATCCGAGCCAGGACTGCTTGCAAGCTTTCGCCGATAGTGTGATTTGCACGATGCTACAGCACCGCGGGTATCGATATGGCCTTCAGGGAATACGGCAACTATGACGGGGTGGGCCTCGCCGAGCTCGTCCGGAAAAAGCAGGTCAGCGCCGGGGAATTGCTGGACGAGGCGATCGCTCGCACCGCCAAGGTCGATCCGCAAATCAATGCGGTGGTCGTCAAGCATTACGACTACGCCCGGCGGCAAATCGACAAGGGGCTTCCGGATGGCGCCTTTACCGGCGTGCCGTTTCTGCTGAAGGATCTGGATATTCTTCAGGGCACGCGGACGACGTCGGGCGCCAGCATCTACAAGGACAATGTCGCGGATCATACCGGCACTCTCGCCCAGCGCTTTCTCAATGCCGGCCTCGCGATCTTCGGAAAAAGCTCCAGTCCGGAATTCGGATTGATGCCGACCACCGAGTCGCGGCTGTTCGGGCCGACCCGAAATCCGTGGAATCTCGCGCACTCGTCGGGAGGTTCGTCCGGCGGCGCAGGCGCGGCCGTTGCTGCGCGCATTCTCCCCGTCGCACATGCCAGCGATGGCGGCGGCTCCATACGTATCCCCGCTTCCGCCTCCGGCGTGTTCGGATTGAAACCCACCCGCGCGCGCAATCCGCTCGGTCCCGATCGCGGCGAGGGCTGGGCCGGGTTTTCCTGTGGTCATGTGCTGAGCATCAGCGTGCGCGACAGTGCCGTCATGCTCGACGCGATCTGCGGACCTGAGCCGTCGAGCCCCTATGTCGCGCCGCCGCCGGAGCGGCCTTTCGCGCAGGAAGTCGGACGCGATCCCGGCCGGCTGCGCATCGCCTTTACCGACAAGTCGCCCTATGGCGATGCGATCGATCCCGAAATTGCGGCTGCGGTTCGGGAAGTAGCAAGCCTGCTGGCCGGGCTTGGCCATGATGTCGGGGAGCGCGCACCGGTGCTGGCCGCCGATCCGGCGGTCGTGATGTCGACCATCGTCAGCGCCAACACCGCGCTGAATGTGCGGCTTGCGGAGCAGCGCTTTGGCCGCGCCATGACCGACAGCGATTTCGAGATATTGACGCTTGCGAGCGCCTACAACGCGCAAAAAGCAACCGCGACGGATTATGTCGCAGCCGAACTCAGCGCATTCCAGATTTCGCGCGGGCTGGCAACGTTCTTCGAGAGCTGCGATGTATTCCTGTGCCCGACGCTTTGCTTGCCACCACTGCGCATCGGCGAGCTCAACACGATGTCGCAGGATCTGTCGCACATCCCTCCGATCCTGCGGCGCTACATGCCTGCGACCGCCATGTTCAACATGTCCGGCCAGCCCGCGATGTCGGTGCCGCTGGCCTGGAATGCCGCCGGCTTGCCGCTGGGCATGATGTTCGCCGCGCGCTTCGGCGACGAGGCAACTTTATTTCGCCTGGCCGGCCCAGCTCGAGCAGGAGCGGCCGTGGAAGAACAAATTACCGCCGGTTTGCGCCTAAACCGACAAAACTCAGCCGCATTCGAGGGCGAGGAATGGAACCCGGCCCTGACGGCGCGGTTCATTTTCCCGCTTGTTGCGTATTCCGGAGGTTGAAATTTTGAGTCAAAGCGACCCAACCGATCATGCGCTGGCGGCCATTGCCAGCATTCTCGTTCAGCCGGAATCCGATCGCGAGCCGGAAAAAGCCGCGGTCGAGGAGAAGCCGATCGCTCCCGAATGGATCGAGGCCGACGGTTATCAGAAATTCGGTCCCGGCCCCATGGCGGCGATCCGTTTCAAATGGACCGTCCGCCGCGAGGACGATGGCGCGTATTATGTCGATGAGACGATCGGCGAGAACTCCCAGCCGATCGTCAGCGGGCCCATGTCGGGGGAAGCGGCCGTCAGGTTCGTGGACGATCGCGAGAACGAGGCGCGGCAGCGATTTGAGCAGCTCAAAACCGAAATGATCGGACGCGGCGCCGCTGCAAATCTGGTCCAGAAAGACGGCGGCGAAATGTAGCGGGGTCCATTCCTCAAGTTTGATTTGGCTTTCCCAGAAAGGCTTATCCGCCGACCTTTGCCGAAAATTCCGCGTCGGTCACCGGCTCCATCCAGGTCACATAGCTTCCGTCGAGCGATTCCTGCATCGCGATGTGGGTCATGCCGTTGGTTGGCGAGGCGCCATGCCAATGCTTTTCGCCCGGCGGAATCCAGACCACATCGCCCGGCCGGATCTCGCGCACCGGCTCGCCCTGGGTTTGAACCCGGCCGACGCCGGAGATGACGTAGAGCGTTTGGCCCAGCGGATGCGTATGCCAATTCGTGCGCGCGCCGGGCTCAAAGGATACCCGGTTCGAGGCAATTCGCGCCGGCGCCGCGGTTGCGATGATCGGATCCTGCCAGACCGTGCCCGTAAAATACTCCTTCGGCGCGCGGCGGGTCGGCCGCGAACCGGCGAGATGGATATCCATGGCGTACCTCCTTCGTTACGGACGCAGTACCGGTGTGTCCTGTTTATTTCTTCGAAGCCGCGTAGCGCGCCTTGGTCTCGGCATTCATGGGATAGAGACCAGGCAATACCGCGCCGGAGTTCACCTGCTCGACGATCCAGGCTTCCATCCGCTCCTGCTCCGCCCCTTCGGCCAGAATGAGATCAAGAAACGCCTGCGGGATCACCACGGCGCCGTCCTGATCGGCGACGATGATGTCGTTCGGAAACACCGCAACGCCGCCGCAGCCGATCGGTTCGCCCCAGCCGACGAAGGTCAACCCGGCGACCGAAGGCGGCGCCGCGAAGCCGTCGCACCACACCGGCAGACCGGTGCCGAGCACGCCTTCGAGATCGCGCACGACGCCGTCGGTCACCAGCGCAGCCACCCCGCGCTTGGCCATGCGGGCGCACAGAATATCGCCGAAAATGCCGGCGTCGGTGACACCCATGGCGTCGACCACGGCGATGCAGCCTTCAGGCATGGCCTCGATCGCGGTCCGGGTCGAAATCGGCGACGACCATGATTCCGGCGTCGCCAGATCCTCCCGCGCGGGCACGAAACGCAGCGTAAAGGCCGGCCCGACCAGCCGCGCTTGTCCCGGCCGCAGCGGACGCGAGCCCCGCATCCAGACGTTTCGCAGGCCCTTCTTGAGCAGGACCGTGGTGATGGTGGCGGTGGAGACGCGGGAAAGGGTCTTGATCGCTTCGGGGGTCAGGGACATCGAAAGGAGAACTCCGGTGGGATGGATCAGCGCACGCATCTTGCGGCGCACGGGCATCGCGTCAAGTGCTGTCGCCAACTCGTTCGTGAAGGGCGGCATGGCCTGGCGCAATAACAACGTCTTATCACGGCTATGCGGATTAATTTATTGAACTTGCAGGGCCATTTCCGCGAAGCGAATTCCACTTCGCCGCAAAACACGCTAGAGAGCGTGGATACCCGCCGAAGAGTTGTGAGGTCATGGCCGCGACACTCTCCCCGCCCCGCATTCTGCCAAGTGGCGACAGCGCCATCACGGTGGAGTTCAGCCGCAATATCGATGATGCCGCCAACCAGCGGGTGCTGGCGCTCGATCGCATTCTGGCGCGCGACCCGGTTTCCGGCGTGACCGAGACGGTGCCAACCTATCGATCCCTGCTGGTGCATTACGATCCCGTGCAGATCGATTTCGACGCGCTCGGCGCGAAGCTTGTCGCGATGGCGCAGCTGCCGGTTCCGCCGACGACAAAAACGCGGCGCTGGCGCATTCCCGTGGTCTATGGCGGCGAGCATGGCATCGATCTCGAGGATGTCGCCAAAACACTCAAGACCACTCCGGACGATATCGTGGCACGCCATGTCGCCGGCAACTACCGCGTCGCCATGATCGGCTTTACGCCGGGGTGGTCATATCTCGGCGGCCTCGAGAAATTCCTGCACATGCCGCGGCGGAAAAACCCGCGCCTGCTGACGCCGGCCGGCACGATTTCGATCGGCGGCGTGCAGACCGGCGTGCAATGTCTCGCCGGCCCGAGCGGCTGGCATCTGCTCGGACGGACCGCGGTTCGAACCTATCAACTGCATCGCGATCCGACTTCCTGCTGGAACCCGGCGACCACGTGACGTTTTCCGCGGTCGATGCCAAAACCTTTGCCGAGCAGGATCGCGCCGCGGAAGCCGGCGAGATCGTCGCCGAGTTGATGAACGCATGAGTAAACTGGTCATTTCAGCCATTGGCCCCGCGAGTTCGGTGCAGGACGGCGGACGGCATGGCGCCCAGCGTTATGGTCTGACGCCGAGCGGTGCGGTGGACCAGCTCGCGCTTGCGGCTGCGAATTGTCTGGTCGGAAACGAATTGTTCGCGGCGGCGATCGAAATCGGCCCGTTCGGCGCCGCCTTCACCGCCCGCGAAGGCGCGGTTCGCGTCGCGCTTGCGGGAGCACCGCGCAACGCCGACATCTCAGGGCGCGCGGTGGCATCGGATACATCCATGACGCTTGCGGATGGCGAGACCCTGACGCTGGGGTTTGCGCGCGGCGGATCGTTCAGTTACCTCGCGATCGAGGGCGGCATCGCGGGCGAGCCGATGTTCGGCAGCCTGGCCGTGAATGCGCGCGCAGGCCTCGGCAGCCCGTATCCGCGCCCGCTGCAGGCGGGTGACGAATTGCAGACCGCAGGCGCCAGCGGCGCATCCGAGCGCCGGATCGATCTCCCCGCAGTTCCGGAGGGGCCGATCCGGGTGGTGATGGGTCCGCAGGACGACGAATTCGGCGAGGCCGCCACAAAATTGTTTCTGGACAGCGAGTGGAAAATATCGGCCACCAGCGACCGCATGGGTTATCGCCTTGAAGGCCCGGTGATAAAACATCTGCACGGTCACAACATCGTCTCCGACGGTACCGTGAACGGCAGCATCCAGGTGCCCGGCAATGGCGCGCCCATCGTTCTGATGCCGGACCGCGGCACCAGCGGCGGCTATCCCAAGATCGCAACCGTGATGACAGCCGATCTCGGGCGGTTCGCGCAGATCCCCGCCGGCCGCGGTTTTCGCTTCAGGGCCGTCAGCATGGCTGAGGCGCAGGCCGAGGCGCGGAAGTTCGCGCAACTGCTGCGCACCCTGCCCGGCCGCGTCAAGGCTATCGAGAATTTTGACCTCAACATCGAGGCGCTGCAAGATGCTAATGTGGCGGGCGCGGCCGTCAGCGCCGTCGACGCCGCGACATGGCAAACTCCATCTGCGGATGCGCTGGCGCAGGACTAACGGAAGATCCACTCACGCAAGCGGACATGGACATGAAAACAATCGATCTCAATTGCGATCTCGGCGAAGGATTTGGCGCATGGGAAAAGGGCAATGACGCCGCCATGATCGAGCTGGCTACCTCGGTCAACGTTGCCTGCGGCTTTCACGCCGGCGATGCCGACATCATGCGCAAGACCGTGGAGCTTGCAAAGGCGCGCGGCGTCAGCGTCGGCGCACATCCGGGTTATCGCGACCTGCACGGCTTCGGCCGCCGGCCGTTTCCCGGCATGAAAGCCTCGGAGATCGAAAACCTGATCGCCTACCAGATCGGCGCGCTGCAGGCGATTGCGACCGCGGCCGGTCACAAGGTCACCCACGTCAAGGCGCATGGCGCGCTATCGAACGTCGCCTGCGAGGACGACACCACTGCGCGCGCGATTGCCTCCGCCATCAGGGCGGTCGACCCCAATCTGATTTTTGTGGTGCTGGCCAATTCGCGCCTGGTGCAGGCGGGCGAAGCCGCCAATCTGCCGATGGTGCACGAGGTGTTCGCCGACCGCGCCTACGAGGACGACGGCTCGCTGGTATCGCGCCGCAAACCGGGCGCGGTGCTGCACGACGCAGGCGAAATCGCCAAACGCGTGGTGCGGATGGTGCAGGATGGCGCCGTGGTGTCGGTCACCGGCAAAGTCATCAAGATGCGCACCGATACGGTTTGCATTCACGGCGACACGCCCGGCGCGGTCGACATCGGACGCGGCGTCCGGCAGGCGCTGAAAGATGCCGGGATCGATGTGGCGCCGTTCAAGGTGAGCTAGCGGGCGCTCCCCATTTGTCGGCGGCAGACAAACGCGCAACATCGCGCTGGCAACCCGCCCTCTATGCTGTAAGCTTGCCGCCGGACGGCCTGGTCTTCCCTTGTCCGGCCGCTAGAGCGCAACAAAAAAAGCCAGTTTTGGAGGATCGCCCATGTCTGCTCCCAGGAGCCGCGTCTCGTTAAATCGCCGCACGCTTCTGCGTGCGGGCGCCGGCATGGCCGGCATTCTCGCCACCGGCCGCGCCCCGGCGTTCGCGCAAAGCGCGCCGAAAAAACTGGTATTTGCGCACATCAACGCGATCCCGGAATTGGCCGCGGTCGCGTTCGACTGGATGGCGAAGGAAGCCACCGCGCGGTCGAAGGGCGCGCTCGACGTGCAGTTTTTCGGCAAGACCCTGATCCCGCAGGAGCTGGAGGTCATCAACGCGGTCAAGTCGGGCAGCGTCGCAATGGGCAGCCCGGCGGGCGCCGCCGCAACCGTGTTTCCGGAAATGGGCGCGCTGCTGGTGCCCTATCTGGTGAAGGATTATGCCTCGGCCTACGCCATGCTCAACGGCAAGATCGGCGACAGGCTCAGCAAGCAGATCGAGGACAACTACAAGCTCAAGGTTCTCTGCTATTTCGATTACGGCTTCCGCCATTTCTGGACCTCGAAGAAGCCGATCGTCGAACCGAAAGACCTGCGCGGCCTGAAGATCCGGGTGCAGCAGGCCAAGATATTCGGCGACACCATCAACGGGCTCGGCGGCAGCGCCGTCCCGATGGCGTTTGGCGAGGTGATCACCGCCGCCAAACAGGGCGTGATCGACGGCGGCGATTTGCCGATCGTCAACATGAAAGCGCTGAAGATCTACGACGTGTCGAAATATGCCTCGATGACCTATCACAATTACGGCCCGACCAACGCGGTGATGAACCTCGAAATCTGGAACGGACTATCGCCCGAGCACCAGAAGCTGATCATGGATCTGTCGCGCGCCGCGCAGGAGAAGATCCGCGAGGCGACCGAGTTGGTCGACAATTTCGCCAAAGCCAAGTCGGAGCTGGAGCCGTTCGGCATGACCGTGGTGGAAGCCAAGGTCGAGGAATTCCGCAAAGTGGCGCAGCAGAAGATATGGCCGGCCTACAAGGCCCAGTACGGCGCATTGTGGGACGAGATCGAAGGCTTCAAGGCCTAAACTCAGCCGCGGGGCCGAAGCCAAAACTTCGGCCCCTTCGACCGTCCCATCAGTCGCCGGAATTCCATTGCGCATGCTGCGTATCCTCTCAGCCGTCCCGAAACTCACGGTCACGGCGCTGATCATCCTTGCAATCGTCAACCTTTTGGTCGGCGTGATCCTGCGCTATTTCGTCGGCGCGATCACCGACTGGCTTGATGTCGATCCCGTGCCGTTCACCTGGGTCGAGGAAGTGGGCGAGCTCTCGCTGGCGTGGCTGACGCTGATCGGCGCCGCGATCGGCATCCAGTCACGCTCGCATTTCACGCTCACCGTGTTCGTGCATCGGCTGCCTGCGGGTGCGCAGCTCTGGATCCACCGTTTCAATCACGCGCTGATCACAGGCGTCGGCCTGCTCGCCGCGTGGTACGGCTTCAAGCTCTGCCTGCTCAACCGCACGCTCACCACGCCCGGCCTCGAAATCAATCTCGCCTGGCTCTACGCGTCCTCCGTGGTCGGCGGCATCCTGATCGCCGTCTACGGCTTCGCGATGATGATCTCCCCGCCGCCGCAAGACGCACCCCAGCACTGAGGCGGACCATTCATGCTGCTTGCGACTGTCGCCATCGTCTTCGTCGTGCTGATCCTGCTCTCGATGCCGATCGTGTTTGCGCTCGGGGTGGCCGGCATCGTTGGCCTGTGGATCGGCGGCTATCCGATGCAGCAGCTTTCCTCGGCGCTGGTGTCGGGATCGCAGAGCTGGGTGCTGCTTGCCATCCCGGCCTTCGTGTTCGCCGGCAATTTGATGGAGCGCTGCGGCATGAGCCACGCGCTGGTGGAGCTGGCGCGCGCACTGATCGGCTGGGTCAAGGGCGGGCTCGGCATGTCCGTGATCGTGGTGGCGTATTTCTTCTCCGACATCTGCGGATCGAAGATGGCGGAAGTCTCCGCGCTCGGCTCCGCGCTGATGCCGCCGCTGACCAAGGCCGGCTACGACCGGCGCGATTCAGCCTCGCTGATCGCCGCCGGCACCGCGATGGGCATGCTGGTGCCTCCGGCGATCTTCATGATCGTGATCGCGCAGGTCACCAACACCTCGGCGGTGGCGCTGTTCGTCGCCGGCTTCATTCCGGCAGTCGTCATCATGTTGTGCCTGATGGCCGTGGTTTACATCCGCGCGCGCCAGAACAACTGGCCGGTCGATACCAGGCCGAGCCTCAAGCGCCTCGGGCAGGCGGCGCTGCACGCCGCGGTGCCGATGGTGGTGCCGTTTGTGATCCTCGCCGGCTTCATCCTCGGCATCATCACCGCGACCGAGGCCGGCGCCGTGGTCGCGGGTTACGCCTTCCTCGCCGCCAAGCTCTACTACCGCAATGTCTCCTGGCGCGCGATGGGCAGGATCGCCTACGACAGCGCGATCCTCACCGCGGCGGTGGTGTTCCTGCTCGCGGTCGCCTCGGTCTATCAATATTTGATGGGCGTGAGCGGAGTGCCGCAGTTGCTTGGCCAGGTGCTCGGGCCGCTGAAGATGCACCCGTGGCTGTTTCTGATCGGAACCGCGGTCATGAGTTGCCTGTTCGGCATGCTGCTGGAGGGCCTGCCCGCCGCGGTCGTGCTTATCCCCGTGGTGTTTCCGATCGCCGAGGCGATGGGCATCGACCCGATCCACTTCAACATCGTGCAGACCGCGGCCGTCGGCATCGGCCTGTTCCTGCCGCCGATGGGCGTCGGGCTCTTGATGGCGCTGCGCTTCGCAAACCTGAGCGTCGCGGAGCACTTCCGCACCTATGTGCCGTACATGCTGGCGCTGTTTGCCGGGCTATTGCTGATTATCTGCATCCCCGAGATCAGCCTGACGCTGCCGCGGCTGGCGGGGTTGATCAGGTGAGGCGCGCGCGGATGTCGTCGTAGCCTGCAAATTCAGAACGGATGAACCGACAGCGTGCCGAATACGATCGCGGCGATCAGGGCGAAGGCGCCGTAGAGCGCGGCCATATGAATCCCTGTTCCGGTTCGCCCCGACAGGGAGCGCGCATAAAGGTGCAGGCGGGCTTCCGCCGATAGTCCGCGCATGGTCGATCTCCAACGCCCCATCGCGGACAATGGAATACTGTTCGCGAGGGGACGCAAGGCGGCCTCGGAAATAGCGATACGGATGCTTTGGCGGACTCCGATTGCAGTCAAAAATTCTCTGCGGCGGATTCGGGCGAGAATTTTATTCGTTCAGATTTGAGACTGATTGGATGTGGAACCGGGTTCCACTAGTAAACGTCCTGCTGGAACCGGCCTTTCTTCTTGAGTTCCCCGACAAAGCTGACGGCCTCATCGGTTGAACGCGCGCCGAACTGCGCGACGATATCGACCAGCGCGCGTTCGACGTCCTTCGCCATCCGCTTGGCGTCGCCGCAGACAT
Source organism: uncultured Alphaproteobacteria bacterium (assembly GCA_963761395.1). GTDB lineage: Bacteria > Pseudomonadota > Alphaproteobacteria > Rhizobiales > Xanthobacteraceae > Bradyrhizobium. The sequence continues at coordinate 37,545 of CAVXHU010000009.1, read as the reverse complement.
ACACATTCGCGCCTTCGGCGAGCCACGTCCATAACTCACGGCCGACCTCGCGCATGCGGTCCTGCACGTAGAATTTCTTGGCGCCGTCGCGCGACCACGCCAGCGACAGCCGCGTCAGCAGGCCCGAGGTTTTCATCGCGTTCAACTCGTCGGAATAGAAGAAATCGCAATCGCTGCGCTGATGACCGAAGAACAGCCAGTTCTTGCCGGGGGCGCCGGTGGCGCGCCGATCCAGCAGGAACGCGCGGAACGGCGCGATGCCGGTGCCCGGCCCGATCATGATGATCGGCGTCTTCGGGTCCTGCGGCAGCGCGAAGCCGTGGGCCTTCTGCACATAGACCTTCACCTGATCGCCTGGATTGATGCGCTCGGCAAGGAATGTCGAGGCCAGCCCGAGGCGTTTGCGCTTGCCGACGATGTAGCGCACGCAGTCCACCGTCAGCGACAGCTTGCCCGGCGTCGCGTTGTGCGACGAGGAGATCGAATAGAGCCGCGGTTGCAGCGGCTCCAGCGCCTCGACGAACGCTTCGGGATGCGGTCGCACGCCGGAGAATTTTTGCAGCGCCGCCATGACATCAAGGGTAGCCGCATCACCATCGGGGTCCTCGCCGTGCCCCAGCGCGCGCGCCTTTTCGCGCTGCGCGCCGCCGGTAATGAACGAGAGCAGTTCGAACAGCGAATCCGGCGCCGGCGCCAGCGAAACATCGTCGACCAACACCTCGCGAAGTGTTTTGCCCCTCACTGCGGTGGTATGCGACGCGCCGAGCAAGGCAATGATTTGATCGACGTGGCCGAGATCATTGCTGGCGAAAATGCCGAAGGAATCGCCGACGACGTAATCGAGGCCGCAACCGCTAAGATCGAAATCGATGTGCCAGGTTTCCTTTTCGGACCCTGGCTTGTTGAGCAGACGGCGCGACACGAACGTCGCGGCGATCGGATTGTCGCGCGAACGCCCCGGCTCTCCCGTGGGCGCCGGCTCCGCCGCGACCGGCACCATTCCAGATGAAGTGGCAGGCGCCCTTTCCAATTCCTCATTCAGCGCCTTCAGCATCCGGGCGGTTTCCTTGCCGCCGGGTACGCACAGGTTAAGACGCGCCTCCGCCTTGCTCGCGATCGCATCCGAATAATCGTTGCAATTGTAGCCGCACTGGCCGCAATCCTGCTGCGCCATCGCCGCCATCATCCGCCTTCGCAACGGGCGGCCTTCCGCGAGCTTCATGCGCTCGGCCATCGGCAGGGTCTGGTCATGCCAGGGCGCTTCGCCGTCGTCGGTGTCGCCTGCCGGGGCAAGCTCAACGCCGTTCTGTCCGGGCGCGAGCGGCGTTGCGCCGTCGAGCTGCAGCAGTCCCACGAGGAAACCGTTCAGCCACGAACGCTGTCCATCGGTGAACGGCGCTGACGGTGGGATAATTTCGAGCCGTGGCGGAGGGGTCATCTGGTTCATGTCAATGCTTCCGCTTCAGCCAGCTTGCGAAGGGTTTCGCCGTCGTGGCGGCGTGCAAATGTGAGAAACGTCTCCTCGGCCGAGGCGCGGTTTGCGAGGTAGGCCCGCAGCAGCTGCTCCACCGTCTTCGGCGCGTCCTCTGCCTTGACGTCGCGAAAGACCTCCTGCCCGATATCGGCGTCGGGCCCGAAACCGCCTCCGGCATAGAGGTGATAGCCCTCGACCGTGTCGTCGTCGGTTCCGGTCGGCACCTTGGCCGCGAGCAGCCCGATGTCGCTGATGTAGTGCTGGGCGCAGGAATGGTGACAACCGGTGAGATGGATATTGAGCGGTGTGTCGATCGGCACGCGCGTTTCGCACCAATCGCCGATCTCGGCGGCGTGGCGTTTGGTATCGGAGGCGGCGAACTTGCAGCCGCCGTTGCCCGTGCATGCAACCAGGCCGGCTCGGATGTGGGATGCGGTGACGGCGAGACCGAGCTTCTCGATCGCGGCGGTCGCCAGCGTCACACTCTCGTCCCGCACGCCGGAGATCAAGAGATTTTGCCAGACCGTCAGGCGGATGTCGCCGTCGCCGAGGTCTTGCGCGATCTTGGCAAGGCCGCGCATCTGCTCACAGCTCAGTTTGCCCACGGGCAGCACGACGCCAATCCAGTTCAAACCTGCCTGCTTCTGCTTGTGCACGCCGATATGGGCCATCCGGTCAAACGGCGGCCGCTCCGTTACCGCAGCCGCGGGAGCACGCACCAGTTTTTGACCAAGCTTGTCTTCGAGGGCGAGAACGAACTTCTCGACTCCGATGCTGTCCAGCACGTATTTGAGCCGCGCTTTCAGTCGGTTGGTGCGATCGCCGGTTTCGATGAACACCCGGACGATGGCATCGGCGACATTGGTCGCGTCTTCCGGCTTGACGATGATTCCGGTGTCCCTGGCGAAATCCTTGTGGCCGGTGATCCCGCCAATCCCCAAGCGAAACCAGATGCCGGGTTCGACGCCAAAACCGTCCTTCACCTCGACGGCGGCGAAGGCGATGTCGTTGGTGTCTTCGAGCACCGCGATCTTGCCGGCGCCGTCGAACGCGACGTTGAACTTGCGCGGCAATCCCGTCAGCGAGCGGTCGTTGAGGATATGATAGTGCCACTCGCGGGCATATTCGCGGGTGTCGATCAATTCCTGCGGATCGATTCCGGCGGTCGGGGTGCCCGTGACATTGCGGATGTTGTCGGCGCCGGAGCCGCGCGAGCATAATCCGATGTCCTGGATACCCTCGATCAATGCCACGGTGTGCTTCGGCGGTATCTCCCGGATCTGGATATTGGCGCGCGTGGTAATGTGCGAATAGCCGCCGCCGTAGCTTTCGGCGAGATCGGCAACGCCTGCGAACTGCCAATGCTTGAGAATGCCGTTCGGAATGCGCAAGCGGCACATGAAGGAATCCTGCGCCGGCGCGACATAGAACAGGCCGTAATAGCGCCAGCGGAAATTGTCCGCTGGCGGCGGCGGCGTGTTGTGTTTCGCCTGCTCTTTCAGGCGCTCATAGGCATCGAAGGGATGCTGCTCGCGCTTGAATTTTTCCGGGTCGGACAGTTTCTTGCCGTCCTGGAGAAACCTGTCCTGGGCTTTTAATCCCGCGGCGTCCGGACCCACCGGCTCCGGTGCGGCCTTGGCGACCGCGACGCCGCTGGCAAGACCGACGCCCCGGACGCGACCAACCTGAATGCCCGACATGAAGCCTTCGAGATAGCGCTTCTGCTCGTCGCTGAAATCGGCTGTTGTTGTTTCAAGTTTCATGATGCGCAACGGCCGTCATTCTGCGGGAACTTGCGCTGCGATCTGCGACGACGCCGGCAACTGCGGCTTTACCGGCTTGTAGGTCGAGTAAAGCGCCAAACCGGTGAAGACGAAGCCGCCGACGAAATTGCCGAGCGTGACCGGAATTTGATTCCACACCCACCACTCGTAAACGGTCACCTTGGCGCCGAGCAGCATGCCGGTCGGAATGATGAACATGTTGACGACGGCGTGCTCGAATCCCAGCGCGAAGAACATGAAGATCGGCATCCAGGTCGCGACGATCTTTCCGATCGTCGAGCTTGTGGTCATGGCCATGACGACGCCGAGACAAACCAGCCAGTTGCAGAGGATGGCTTTGACGAAAACGCTGACCATTCCGGCCAGTCCGAGCGCCTCGTTGGCGATGGTCTTGGCCTCGGCAATGCTGACGATACGCGCTGCGACGCCCGCCGGTTCGATCTTCCCCATATTGGTCAGGGCGATCGCGAGCAGTATGCCGTAGGCGATGCTGCCGAGAAGATTCCCGAGGAATACCCACGACCAGTTTACGCCGATGGCGCTCCAGGTGGCCTTGCCTTCGAGCCGCGCAAGCGGCAGTAACCCGAAACTCCCGGTTACCAGTTCGAGTCCGAGCAGCACGATGATGATCAGGCTGACGGGGAAGATGATAGCGCCAACCAGCGGCTGACCGGTCGTCACGGCGCCGGTAAATGCAAGACTGGTGGCGGCGCCAAGCAGTGCACCCGGAAAGCGCGCCGCGAATCAGGAGGTCTCGTGGAGAGAGCGCCAGTTTTTTCAAACTGACATCGATCATCGAGGCGACAACGTCGGCAGGTTTTGTGTAATCCATATCGAAGCTCCGGCCGCCACGCGTACGCGTGGCCACAACGAGGGAAAGGGCGTGTGATCGCACCGAAATTCGATTGGCAGGGCAGCGCCTTATCGGGAAGTTTCGGAGCGATCCGATCAGCCTCGTTGCTGCGGAAATCCATCTCGGATGACGGCCGGCAGGCGACTACGGCTGCTGGCCTGCCCTTCCCTCATTCAAATTGTGTGCCACTGCAGCATTTGAAAAACCGCGTTCAAAATCAAAGTCTTGCCAGTGTAACGTTGCGATGATCCGGCAAGTATTGATGCCCTCAAAGACAGCACAAGCCTAATAATTGAACTTCGAATCGGCTTGCCCAATATTTAATCGGCTAGCGTCGGGCCGGGAGCTCAGAAAGGCCGGCGCCCAATCTTGAAGGCCGCCAGATGCCCGGCAATATCGTTGGCGTCGAATGCCGGACCGGCGAAGGCGCCGATAGCGCTGGATGCCTCAGTGGGCTTCGGCTTGGCGACCCAGCGCCGCGTCGTAAAGGTCCGGCCTGAACACGCCCATGGCGGCCTTGAGCGCCTCCGGGCTGATCGAGGCCTGCCCCCAGCGCAGCATCTGCGCGTAGAGCCAGGCGGCCTGCACCGGATCGGGCCGCGCCGCCGCCTCTCGTCCCACCAGCAGATAGCGATTGCTTTCGCGCGTGGTGCCGTCGGGCGAAATCTTGAGACGGCCGTCGAGCGTTCGCTGGATCACCTCGGCATCGACCCCGACCCGTTCCGGCTGCGCCAGGATGTGCGCCGCCTCGGCGCGATTTTGCGGCTGCTCGATAAACTCAGCGGCGCGAAATGCGGCCCGCACCAGTGCGGCCACCACATCCGGATTTTTCTCCGACCAATCCTGCCGGACGGCCAGCACCTTTTCCACCGCACGGACCAGAATGTCGGCGACCAAATGCAGGATATGGCCGACGCCGAGATCGACCGCGACCGAATTCCAGGGCGCGCCGACGCAGAACGCGTCGACGTGACCGCTGGCGAGACTTTCCACCATGTAAGGCGGCGGCAGCACCACCAGACGGACGTCCTCGTCGGGATCGACGCCACCGGCGGCCATCCAGAACCGCAATTGATAATTATGGGTCGAAAACGGAAAGGTCATGCCGAAAGTCAGGGGCTCCGCGCCGCGCTTGCGCCGCTTCGCGACGACGCGCGCCAGCGCCAGCGCCGTCGCCATCGGGTCGAACGGATCGCCTGATATCTCGTTCATGATGTCAGCATGCAGCGCCGGCGACACCGTGATCGCGTTGCCGTTGAGGCCGAGATTGAAGGGTGCGGCGATCGGCACCTTGACGTGTCCAAGCCCGAGGCTCGAGGCGATCGCGACCGGCGCCAGCAAATGCGCGGCGTCGAACAGGCCGATGTTGAGCTTGTCGCGGACGTTCGACCACGACACTTCCCGCACCAGGGTGACATCGAGCCCTTCCGCGGCGGCAAACCCCTTGTCGACGGCGATGATCAGGGCTGCGGCATCGACCAGCGGAATGAAGCCTACGTGAAGCGGCCCGGTCATTTCAGCAACTCCGACGCGGTCAGGATCGACTGTGCGATCTCGCCGATTTTCTTTTTCTCGCGCATTGCGGTGGAGCGCAGCAGCACATAGGCCTCGTCTTCGGTCAGGCCTTTCAGTTTCATCAGAATTCCCTTGGCGCGATCGATCACCTTGCGGTCTTCAAGCGCGGATTTGGCGCGGTCGAGCTCAGCCTGCAGCTTGGCGAACGCATTGAAGCGCGAGATGCAGAGATCGAGGATCGGCTTGATGCGTTCCTTCTTCAAACCGTCGACGATATAGGCGGAGACGCCGGCATCGACGGAGGCTTGAATCGATGCCGCGTCGCTCTGATCGACAAACATCGCAATGGGGCGGCGCACCGCGCGGCTGACCTGGAACATTTGTTCCAGCACGTCGCGGCTGGGATTTTCCAGATCGATCAGGATGACGTCGGGATCGAGCGCGTAGATCCGGGCCAGCAGGCTCTGCATTTCGCTGATGTGGACCACGCCGGTAAAACCCGCTTCCCGCAAGCCCTCCTCGAGGATTGCCGCGCGGATCGGGCTTTCGTCGACAATGACGATTTTAGGAGACGACTCGGCGCCCATCGATCACTCGCATTACCCCAAAATCTTCATAGCACGCCGCAAGTTCGCTCAAAGCCTTGTAATTATGGGCAATTGGGACTAGCTCCTGCCCATCAATCAGGCAAATCAAACATGCAACAGGCCGCCGCGCCCAAAGTCAGCTTTGTTTCGCTGGGATGCCCCAAGGCGCTGGTGGATTCCGAGCGCATCATCACGCGGCTGCGCGCCGAAGGCTATGAACTGGCGCGCAAGCATGATGGCGCCGATCTCGTCATCGTCAACACCTGCGGCTTTCTCGACAGCGCCAAACAGGAATTGCTCGGCGCCATCGGCGAAGCCATGGCCGAGAACGGCAAGGTCATCGTCACCGGCTGCATGGGCGCGGAACCCGAGCAGATCGAGGCGGCCTATCCCGGCGTGCTGTCGATCACGGGGCCGCAGCAATATGAAAGCGTGCTCGATGCCGTGCATCGGGCGCTGCCGCCGGTGCACAATCCGCACCTCGATCTGGTGCCGCCGCAGGGCATCAAGCTGACGCCGCGGCATTACGCTTACCTAAAGATTTCCGAGGGTTGCAATAACAGCTGCAGCTTCTGCATCATCCCGAAACTGCGCGGCGAGCTGGTGTCGCGTCCGGCGGGCGACGTGCTGCGCGAGGCGGAGAAGCTGGTCACCGCCGGCGTCAGGGAATTGCTGGTCATTTCGCAGGACACCTCGGCCTATGGCGTCGATCTGAAATATGCCGGGAGCCCGTGGAAGGATCGCGAGGTCCGCGCGAAATTCTTCGACCTCGCGCGCGAGCTTGGCGAATTCGGCGCCTGGGTGCGGCTGCAATATGTCTACCCCTACCCGCATGTCGATGAAGTCATCGGCCTGATGACGCAAGGCAAGGTACTGCCCTATCTCGATATTCCCTTCCAGCACGCGAGCCCGGAAATCCTCAAAGCCATGAAGCGCCCGGCGGCGCAGGACAAGACCCTGGGCCGGATCAAGCAGTGGCGCGAGGAATGCCCCGATCTCACCTTGCGCTCCACTTTCATCGTCGGCTTTCCCGGCGAAACCGATTCCGATTTTTCCTATTTGCTCGACTGGCTCGAAGAGGCCGAAATCGATCGCGTCGGCTGCTTCAAGTATGAGCCGGTCGCCGGTGCGGCGTCGAACGCGCTCGGCAGTCACGTGCCCGAAGAGGTCAAGCAGGAGCGCTGGAACGCGCTGATGGCGCGACAGCAAAAGATTTCCGCGCGCCGGCTCAAGCGCAAGGTCGGCACAAGGCAGCAGGTCATCATCGACGAGGTCGGCCCGACCGTATCGAAGGGCCGCTCCAAAGCGGACGCGCCCCAGATCGACGGCGCGGTCTACCTCTCAAGCCGCCGTCCGCTGCGCGTCGGCGAGATCGTCACCGCGAAGATCGAACGCGCGGATGAATACGATCTGCACGGCAGCGTCGCGGGGTTTTGATTACGCGCACGGCCGTCATCCTGAGGACGCCGCGCTCTTGCGCGGCGTTCTCGAAGGATGGGCCGCACATTGTTTGATCGCTTCGAGGCTCGCCGATAGCGGGCTCGCGACCTCAGGATGACGCCCTACGGCTTCAAGATCGACGCGCCGGTCGTGGCCCGGCTTTCCAGATCGATATGGGCTTTCGCCGCATCCTTCAGCGCATAGGCGTGATTGATCGGCACGTGCAGTTTGCCGTTGATGACGGCGGCGAACAAGGTGTCGGCACCCTCCAGCAGTTCCGAGCGCTTGCCGATGTAGTCGTTGAGTTTCGGCCGGGTCGCAAACAGCGAGCCATGATTGTTGAGTTCGGCAATCGAGAATGGCGGCACCGGACCCGAGGCGTTACCGAAACTCACGAACATGCCGCGCGGCTTCAGGCAGGACAGCGACCCTGGAAATGTGGTCTTGCCGACGCCGTCGTAGACGACGTCGCAAAGCTCGTTGCGGCTGATTTGCTTGACGCGCGCCACGAAGTCCTCGTCGTTATAGAGGATGACGTGATCGCAGCCATTGGCGAGCGCGAGGTCGGCCTTCGCCCTGGAGCCGACGGTGCCGATGACATGGGCGCCGAGCGCCCTCGCCCACTGGCACGCGAGCAAGCCGATGCCGCCGGCCGCCGCATGGATCAGCACCCGATGGTGCGGCTCGACCTTGAATGTCTTGTGCAGGAGGTACCAGACCGTCAACCCCTTCAGCATCAGCACCGCGCCCTGCTCGTAGGTGATGTGGTCGGGCAGCTTGACCAGTTTTTCGGAAGGGATGTTCCGTTCGGTGGCATAGCCGCCGAGATTGAAATAATAGGCGACGCGGTCGCCGGGATGAAAATTGGTCACGCCGGGTCCCACCGACAGAACCTCGCCTGCGGCTTCATTGCCGGCGATGAACGGCAGCCCCGGCGCCTTGTAGAGGCCGGTGCGGTAATACACGTCGATGAAGTTGAGGCCGACGGCATGCTGGCGGATACGAACCTCGCCGGGTCCCGCCGCGGGCACGTCCACGGGCTCATAAACCAGGGCTTCCGGTCCCCCCACCTTGTGCACGCGCACGGCCTTCGTCATATCAGCGTCTCCCTCGGGGATTCCCCTTGAGCTCAAACGAAAGCCATCGAGGCCGCGTTGTCAACTCAATGACCTCCGGAACATCTGCGACCAGCTAGCGAACGGCCCTTTTGCGGTTGCGTTTGGCAAGCACATTGAAGGCTTCAACCGCCGCTGAAAACGCAATGGCAAAGTAGATGTAGCCGCGCGGAATATGAAATTTGAATCCGTCCGCCACCAGCGCGACGCCGATCAGCACCAGGAATGCCAGCGCCAGCATCTTGGTGGTCGGATGCTCCGCCACGAATCGCGCGACCGGGCCAGACGACACATACATGACGAGGCAGGCGATCATCACAGCCGCGATCATGATGGCGAGATCCTGCGCCATGCCGATCGCGGTGATAATCGAATCCAGCGAGAACACCATGTCGATGACGATGATCTGGATGATCACCCAGAAGAACGCGCTGGCCCTCGGCGCGTCATCGTTCGCTTCGTCGCGCGCTTCCACCTCGGCGTGGATTTCGTGGGTTGCCTTCGCGATCAGAAACAGTCCGCCGCCGATCAGGATGATATCGCGCCACGAAAAGGCCAGGCCCTCCACGCTGAGCACGGCTTGCGTCAGGCCGATCAGCCACACCAGCAGGCTGAGCAGCAGAATCCGGAACACCAGCGCCAGCGCCAATCCGATTTGCCGCGCCCGCTTCGCCTGCGCTGGCGGAATGCGGGCGACGATGACCGACAGGAAAATAACGTTATCGATGCCGAGAACGATTTCCAGCGCCGTCAGGGTCAACAGTGCCGCCCATGCTTCCGGGCTGGTCAGCAACTCGATCATGCCTTGAACGATCTCACGAGCCGGATCGCCGCATCGCTTCCCACGATATAAGCGGCGATCGCACAAAGTACTGTTGTGATGAGCGCACCGACATCGAAGTCGCTGGCGATCGTGATGATCGCAAGCACCGCCCAAACCGCGAGCAACGACAGGGTGAGCCCACGCAGGCGCACCACGCGTATCGGGTGAAGGACGTGGAAAGGAACAAACGTCAGCGCGATCAGGGCGGCGACCGCAAGGCTCGAAAGCGCCGGCGGCGGATGAAGCAGAAACAGATAAAACGCTGCGAGATTCCACAGCGCCGGAAACCCGCGGAAATGATTGTCCGCGGCCTTCATGCGGCGGTCCGCGAAATAGAGCGCGCCTGACACGACGATGCCCGCGCCCAAAAGCGGCGCCGCCAGCGGCAGCAGCAGGCCGCTTGCGGTAATGGCATAGGCGGGCACGAAGACATAGGTAACGAAATCGACCACGAGGTCGAGCACCTCGCCCGACCAGTTCGGCTGCACGTGCGCGACATCCAGTCGCCGCGCGATCGGACCATCGAGCGCGTCCACCACCAGCGCGAGGCCGAGCCACGCAAACATCGCAGCCCAGTGCTCGCGCACGGCCTCGAGCAGCGCGATCAAGGCGATGCCCGCCCCCAGCGCCGTGAAGATGTGCACGGAAAACGCGGCGGCCCGCGTTGCCGGCGATGCTGACGAAGAATCCTGTTTGTTTATCTGGTCCATTTGACTAGTGCCGCCGATTTGAAATTCCTGCACCAGGTGCTGCGAGTTCGATCAGGAATTTCAAATCGAAAAGCGGCACTAGAATCGTAGATTTGCAGTGCCCCTTTGTTCCCGAAGTTCGTGTCAGCGGGTGCTGCGATGGTTCACGAACTTCGGGAACGGGGCACTGCCAGTGCTATCAGGAATTGCCTCGATTTGCACATCCCGGTTGCGGCGTTCCGCCGCGCAATTCGGCCGAACAACATTGACGCCCCGATGCGGACTTGAAAATGCCGCCGGGAACGTCAATTGTTCCGGTATGAACGAGGCATTGGGTACGCACGACGTCGTCGTGGTCGGCGGCGGGCCTGCCGGACTTACCGCTGCGATTGCATTGGCGCAAACCGGCGCCAACACGGCCCTTATTGCCCGCCGTGCACCTTATGCCGACAATCGCACCACAGCGCTGCTCGGCGGCTCCGTCGACCTGCTGCGAGAGCTGGACGTCTGGCCGCGTTGCCAGGACAAGGCCGCGCCGTTGCGGGCGATGCGGCTGGTCGACGATACCGGCCGCCTGATCCGTGCACCCGAGGTCCGGTTTTGCTGCGACGAAATCGGTCTCGATGCGTTTGGCTACAACATCGACAACCGCGCGCTGACAACGGCGCTGGAAGAACGCGCGTCGGAGCTTTCCGCTCTGACGCGGTTCGACGACGAGGCCGATGCGATCACCCCGGATGACGCCGATGTTGCAATCCGCACCGGGCAGGGAAAATCACTGTCCGCGCGCCTTGTGGTCGGCGCCGACGGACGGCAATCGCTGTGCCGCGAGGCCGCCGGCATCGCGGTCCGGCGCCGCGACCTCCATCAGACAGCGTTGACCTTCAACGTCAGCCATTCCCGGCCGCATCGAAATATCTCCACCGAGTTTCACACGCCGCAAGGTCCGTGCGTATTTGTGCCGCTGCCCGGCGAGCGTTGCAGCGTGGTGTGGGTCGCGGCACCGAAGCAAGCCGAACGGCTGATCGCGTTGAGCGATGACGAACTGTCGGTGGCCACGGAGACGCAATCGCATTCCATTCTCGGCCGTATCCATGTCGAACCGGGACGCCATCTGTTTCCGCTTGCGATCGAGCAGCCTGGAGAATTCGCGCACCATCGCATCGCGCTGGTTGGCGAGGCCGCCCATGTGCTGCCGCCGATCGGTGCGCAGGGCCTCAACATGGGTTTGCGCGATGCCGCCGATATCGCCGATATCGTGCGCGACGCGATGCTGTCGGGCGAAGACGTGGGCTCGCCACAGGTGCTCAAGCGTTACGATTCAGCCCGGCGCGCCGATGTCACAAGCCGGACCTTCGCCATCGACTTGGCGAACCGCTCCTTGCTCAGCGATTTCCTGCCCATGCAAACCCTGCGCGCGGCCGGCCTGCATCTGATCGGTTCGATTGGACCGCTTCGCCGCCTGGCCATGCGCGAGGGTCTCGCGCCTTCGTGGCGAGCGACGCGGCGGGTTACGCCGCCCTAGTTCAAGTGTTAGGCTGAGCTACCGCGCACGGTATCCTTGGGGGCCCAGATGCGAAGACGTGAGTTCATCACCCTTCTCGGAGGCGCGGCGGCCGCGTGGCCGCTCGCCGCACGAGCGCAGCAGTCCGCAATGCCCGTGATCGGGTTTCTCGGCACCAGGGCATCTGGCGATGACCCGCACCTTCTGACGGCGTTCCGTCAAGGCCTGAAAGAAACCGGCTATGTCGAGGGCCAGAACGTTGCGATCGAATACCGCTTTGCGGAGAATCAATACGATCGTCTCCCGACGCTGGCTGCCGAACTGGTTCGGCGTCAGGTGGCAGTGATTGCCGCGAATGGCCGTGCGGCACAGGCGGCCAAGGCCGCAACTGCGACAATTCCCATCGTCTTTCCGTCGGGTTCGACCCGGTCGAGCTTGGACTGGTCGCCAGCCTGAACCAGCCCGGGGGCAATGTCACTGGCGTGAGCATCCTGGATGTGGAGCTAGGGCCGAAGCGGCTGGAACTGCTGCACGCAATAATGTCCAAACTGTCCACGCTTGCCGCTGCTCGTCAATCCGACCGATCGCAATCGTGCCGCGGCGATATCGAGGAGACTTGCAGGCTGCGGCACAAACCCTGCAGCTAAATCTCCCCGTCCTGAATGCGAGCACCGACCGCGACTTCGAAACGGCCTTCGCCAGTTTGGCGGAACTGCAAGCAGGCGGCCTCGTGATCGGCGGAGATCCGTTCTTCAATAGCCGGAGCGAGCAGCTCGGCGCGCTTAGTCTCCGTTACGCGATGCCCACGATCTATCAGTCTCGCGCCTTTGCTGCGGCGGTGGGCTGGTTAGCTACGGAGGTAGTCTTTCCGACTCCTACCGTATTTGTGGGGCGTATGCCGGTCGTGTTCTCAAGGGCGAGAAACCGGGCGACCTGGCGGTTCAACGGGCTACCAAAGTCGAGATGATCATCAACCTGCAGACAGCAAAGAGTTTTGGCCTCGCTATACCGCTCGACCTCCTCGGACGCGCCGACGAATTGATCGAATGATTCCAACATTCCCAATGAGAGCGCCGACCTGCCGTGGCAACTCGTGTGGCAAGGGTCCGTTGTTGAAGCAACGGCGGACATAGGCAACGACCATGGGCGAGGGTCTTTTTCTTCGTTGGTTGGCTCGGTCGGGAGGTCGGGCGGATCAGCTGCCGCAAGGTTAATTCAGCCGTTTGCCTCTAGCATCGGCCACAATCATGGTCTATTCGACGAGATATGATAAAAGCGCGGACCGCCAAATTTCAGATCGGACAGATCGTTCGCCACCGGATCTTTTCGTTCCGCGGCGTGATCTTCGATATCGATCCGGAATTCAACAATACCGAGGAATGGTGGTTGTCGATCCCCGAGGAGATGCGGCCTCACAAGGATCAGCCGTTCTATCATCTGCTCGCCGAGAATTCAGAATCCGAATACGTCGCCTACGTTTCCGAGCAAAATCTGCTGCCTGACGATTCCGGCGAGCCGATCCGGCATTCGCAGGTCGCCGAGATTTTCGTGAAGGACAAATCGGGCGGTTATCGCCCGCGCAACCCGTCGCTGAATTAGCAAGGGTCGTGTCCCGGACGCGGTGCAGCGTCCTTCACGCTGCTCCGCAGAGCCGGGACCCATGAGTTCACAAGTGGCTGGACCGGATCAGCAGCGCACCGCCATAGCGCGTCGAAGACGCGCGTAAACGCGCTGATGACGCTGCGCAGCATCCGGGGCACGTTGGCTAGCCATCCCATCCCCAACAAAAAAGGCGCCCGATCAGGGCGCCTTTTCCGTTCGTCGATAGCGCGCTGTTCCCTCTTACTTCGCAGCCGGATTGGCCGCGGGCGTGCCGGCGGGCGGGTTGGCCTCGAGCTTCTTGCGGGCTTCCTCGGCGCGCTTCTGCAGCTCTTCCTGCAGCTTCTTCTGGGTTTCCTCGAACACCTTCGGATCGGTCGGCGGGCCATCATAGGCCTTGGCGAATTCGGCGAGCGGCAGCGGCAGCGTGAGCGGTGCGCCGTTGGAGTTGATCGCCTGAACCACCAAGTTCTGCCCCTTTTTCATGTTGGCGAGCAGTTCCGGGGTCACTTCGTAGTCCGACATGCAGCCGTTGGCGAAGCAGATCACATAGGGGCTTTGCATCGGGGTGTTGCTGTCGACGATCACCCGGGTGCCGTGAATCAGCTGCATGCCCAGCGGCAGCGTGACACGCAGGATCTTTTTCGGCTCGCCTTCGGGCTCGATGATCACGGCGGCGATCACCGGCTGGCCGGACTCGATGCGTCCATCCTTGCCGGTGAAGCAAACCTGCTTGGCATTGGCGTCCTGGCCCTTCAGGCAGAATTTGGTCCAGGGCGCGTAGATCAGCTGAACCTGCTGGTCCTGGGGCTGGCCACCGGCCGCGGGAGGCGCGCCCGCCGCTGGCGGCGGCGCCTGCTGAGCGGACGGCGCGGGTGCTGCGGGAGCGGCCTTCGGGGCCGCCTTAGGTGCTGACTTAGGCGCGGCCTTGGCCTTCGGCGCAGCCTCGGGGGCCGGCTGCTGGGCCTGCGCGTCGGGAGCGAGCAATGTTGCGGTCAGCGCCGTGGCTGCCAACAGGGCGAAAACCCGCCCGCGCGGCCAGACCGACGCGGCCATGATACGTAAATTCATTGCGGAAAACCCTTTCTGAACGGGAGCGCCCGAAACCGCTGCTAGGCACCGACACCTGGCCGTTTGGCGGCTGTCTCCCTGCCAATTGAGGCGGTTAAGTGACAGGCCCTGCCGTCCTGGTCAATTGCCCGCCTTCATACAGTGGCGTGCGAAAAGATCAATGCCGACAAGCATCTTTGGCATGCCGCGGCTGGAGGCCCGCGGCTATGGTAAAACGCGGCAGTGAGCCATACCGAATCAAATCAGCGTGCTGTGTTGCGCGTTTCGAGGCGCAGCTGGGTTCGAAGCTTTTTCTGCGGCGTCCTCGCTTTCGGCATCTCGCTGGCGACGTCAGTCAGCAGGGTATCGGCGGCGGAGAGCTACGCCATCGCCATGCACGGCGCGCCCGCCCTGCCGGCCAATTTCACCCACATGCCCTACGCCAATCCCGATGCGCCGAAAGGCGGCCGGCTGGTGCAAGGCCTTCTCGGCACCTTCGACAGCCTCAATCCGCTGATCGTCAGGGGCCTCGCCGTCCAGCAAATCAGAGGCTTTGTGGTCGAAAGCCTGATGGCGCGGGGCAATGACGAGGCTTTCACGCTGTATGGCCTGCTGGCCAGGAGCGTGGAAACCGATGACGCCAGGAGCTACGTCACCTTCCGTCTCGATCCCCGGGCGCGTTTCTCCGACGGGCAACCGGTGCTCGCCGAGGACGTGCTGTTTTCGTGGGCTTTGCTGCGCGACCACGGGCGTCCCAACCATCGCCAGTATTATTCCAAGGTCGCAAAGGCCGAGGCGCCCGATCCGCTCACGGTGCGGTTCGATTTCGGTGGCGCCCACGACCGCGAGCTGCCGCTGATCCTCGGCCTGATGCCGGTATTGCCCAGGCACGCCGTCGATGTCGCGACTTTCGAGGAAACCTCGATGTCACAACCGATCGGGTCCGGCCCCTACCGCGTCAGCGCGGTGAAGCCCGGCGCCAGCGTGACGCTGACGCGCAATCCCGACTATTGGGGCCGCGACCTCCCGGTCAACCGCGGCCTGTGGAACTTCGACGAGATCAGGCTCGATTTCTATCGCGAGGCCAACGGCCAGTTCGAAGCCTTCAAGCGCGGCCTCTACGACTTTCGTGTCGAAAGCGAACCGCTGCGCTGGCACGACGGATACGACTTTCCGGCCGCCCGCAATGGCGAGGTGATCCGCGATACGATCAAGACCGGAATGCCGCAGCCGTCGGAATTCCTGGTGTTCAACACACGGCGTCCGGTGTTTTCCGACATCCGCGTGCGCCAGGCCTTGACGCTGCTGTTCGATTTCGAATGGATCAACCGCAACTACTTTTTCGGGCTGTATGGGCGCTCGGCAAGCTTCTTCGCCGGCTCCGAACTGTCGGCCTATGCCCGCCCCGCCGATGAGCGCGAGCGCGAGCTCTTAAAACCCTACGCATCGCATATGCCACCCGACATTCTCGACGGCAGTTACCGCCTTCCCGTCACCGATGGTTCGGGGCGGGATCGCGCGACGCTTCGCAGCGCGCTGAATTTGTTATCCCAGGCCGGCTACGATCTCGACGGCACGGTGTTGCGGCAGCGTTCGACCAAAGCGCCCCTCACCTTCGAAATTCTGGTGACGACACGCGATCAGGAACGGATCGCGCTGGCGTATACGCGCGATCTCAAGCGCGCGGGCATCGAGGCCTCGGTGCGCGCGGTCGACGCGGTTCAATTCGATCAGCGCCGGCTAGGTTTCGAATTCGACATGATCCAGAACCGCTGGGATCAATCGTTGTCGCCGGGCAACGAGCAATCGTTCTATTGGGGAAGCGAGGCCGCGGACAATCAGGGCACGCGAAACTACATGGGCGCCCGGGATCCCGCCATCGACGCCCTGATCGCGGCCATGCTGGAGGCGCGCGAGCATGCCAATTTCGTCTCGGCGGTGCGGGCGCTCGACCGGACCCTGATGTCGGGCTTCTACGCTATCCCGCTGTTTAACGTCGCAGAGCAATGGATTGCGCGCTGGAATCGGATAGAACGGCCTGCAGCCACCGCCTTGACGGGGTATCTCCCGGAAACCTGGTGGCGGAAGCCGGACTCGCGACCAAAGTGATCCCGTGATCCAGACCAACGCATCGCCGACGCTCGACGGATTGTTTCGCCGGATCCTGGCACGCAAGCCGGATGCGCCGGCGCTGCTCGATCCGCTCAACAAGCCGCGTGTCACGGGCCAGCCGCCAAAACGCCTGACCTTCGCGCAGGCCGACCGCGCCATCTCGGCACTGTCGGCTCATTTCATCGAAGCGGGGCTGCCGAACAATTCCGTTATCGCGGTTCAACTGCCGAACACCGTCGAATTCATGCTGACGGTGCTCGCCGCGCATCGCGCGGGCCTGGTCGTGGCGGTGCTTCCGCTGCTCTGGCGGCAGGCGGAACTGACGGTCGCGCTCAATCGCACCGGCGCCCGGGCGATTGTGACGACGGCCAAGATCGACGGCGTCAATTATGCCGACCTCGCCATGAACGCCGCGGCCGAAGCATTTTCGATCCGCCATGTCTGCGGCTTCGGCCATGAGCTGCCGGAAGGCATGGCATCGCTCGATCTCGCGCTGTCAGGTGAATCGGGCACCACGCGTGCCGTCACCCAGGACGGCCGCAGGGCGGCGATGATCTCATTCGACGTGACCGTCGATGGCTTCCGTGCGGTACCGCGGACGCATCTGAGCTTGATCGCCGGCGGCCTTGCATTGTCGCTCGAAAGCGACGTGCCGCAAGGCTCGACCGTGATGTCGGCATTCGCGCCGGCTTCGTTCGCAGGCCTGGCCTCATCGCTTGTGGTCTGGTTGCTGTCGGGCGGAACGCTGGCGCTGCATCATCCATTCGACGGCGACGTGCTCGAGCAGCAGATCAACGAGCATTGCTGCGATATGCTGATCGCGCCGGCGCAACTGGCGTTGCGATTGGACGAGAGCGACATGGCGTCGCGTCTGCCGACCTTGCGCAAGGTGATCGGCCTTTGGCGCGCGCCGGAACAGGTCGCATCGAGCCCGCTCTGGACCGCCCGGCACGCTGTCCTGACCGACGTCTATCTGTTCGGTGAAGCCGGACTGTTCGGCGCCCGCCGCACGGCGGACGGCGCGCCGGCACCGATCCTGCCGGGACCGCATGGCGCGCCGCGCGACGTCCCGGGCTCGTCGATCGCAGGCGAAATCTTCCTGACGCCAAAGGGAACGCTGGCGCTGCGCGGACCGATGGTGACGCCGGCGGCTTACGCCCCCCCTTCACCGCCGAGCGATTCGCTGGTGGCGCAGCCGCCGCGCGATTTTGTCGATACCGATTATGCCGCGCGGCTCGACCGCTCGAGCGGAGCAATCTGCATCACCGCGCCGCCCTCGGGCATCATGGCGGTCGGCGGGTACCGGTTCTTGTCGCAGGATCTGCAGGAATGGGCCAAGCGGCTTGGACAGGGCGCGCTGCTGACGGCATTGCCCGACCGGTTGAGCGGCCACCGCCTTGCCGGACGCGCCCAGGACAATGCCCGCGCCCGCGAGGCGCTAAGCGAACTCGGGCTTAACCCGTTGATGGTGGAAGCATTTCGCGATCGGTCCCCGCCGACCTGATTGAACCTGAATGGCTTCGTTGACGCGGCATTAAGACCGGCAAACTAGGATTTACGCGTCCCATTGATCGCGTCGATCCGAGTTTTCAGATGTCCCAGCAAGGTCCGATTATCGTCGTATCGACCGCCTCGCGGCCTCCTTTCGCGCGCGCGCTTGACGATGCCAAGATGTTTCCGGTCATCGAAGCGGCCTGGGCCGACGCCGCCGGCGCCGTCAAGCAACTGCAGCCAGCCGCGGTGCTGGTGGCGCTATCCGAGGGCGTTGCACCCGGCTTCGAGGCGCTGGCGCAACAGATCGCCGCACGGCAGCCTTACCTGCCGCTGATCGCCGTCGATCCCCAGACGCCGCTGCCCGAGAACGCCATTCCTTTCTCGCACAGCGGAGGCAATTTCGATCGCCTGATGGCGCGCCTGCGCGCGGCGCTGCGGATCAGGACATTGCATTCAACCGTGATGCGCCGGCTTGACGACGACCCGGCGGCACGAACAACGGCCGCGGATACCGATCCCGCTGATGACGCCACCGTGCTGCTGATCGGCCGTGGCGCCGCCTACCCGTCGCTTTCGGTGTCGCTTGGCGAACGGATGGGCGTGGTCGGCGCGCTCTCTATCGAAGCCGCGGCGAAACACCTCAATATGCGCGACATCGACGGCATCGTGCTGGGCGAAGGATTCAGCCCGCGCGTGGTGGATGCCTTCCTCACCGTGCTGGCCGAGGATGCGCGCTTCCGCAATCTGCCTGTCGTGGTGACGTCGGACGAACTGACGCCGGCCTATGATCTGCCCAACCTCGAAATCATCTCCGGCGATCCCGAGCGCATTGCCGCCAACGCATTGCCGCTGATCCGTCAGCACGCCTTCGAGGCTCATTTGAGCCGCACGCTGCGCTCGATCGACGCCGGCGGCCTGCTCGATCCCAAGACCGGCCTGCTGACGTCTGCGGCGTTCGAGCGCGATTTCGCCACGGCAGTCTATCAAACGCTGGCGCGCGGCGGCGGATTGTCGGTGGCTCGCTTTGCCTTCGATACGGACAACGCACGCGCGCAGCTCGACGGCGCACGGATCCTCAGCCGTTTGATGCGGCAAATGGATTTCGGCGCCGCTCAGCAAGACGGGTCGGTCGTCGTGGTGTTCGCCGAGACCGATTTGCGTACCGCCCATATGATCGCGCGGCGGCTTTCCAGCGTGATGCGCCATACCAGCCACGGCAAACGCGACGCACGCTCAGAGCCGGTGGTGACGCTCGCGACACTGCTGCCATCGGATTCGGCGAAGTCGCTGCTGGCGCGGCTTTACGACGAAGCCCGCCGCGCCGCGTCGTGAATTCTCACAACTCGTCATTGCGAGGAGCTCTTGCGACGAAGCAATCCAGTCTGCACCTGTGGCTTCTGGATTGCTTCGCGGAGCCTGTCATCGGGCGCGCATTCGCGCGACCCGTTGGCTCGCAATGACGTCACGCCGCCTTGCGGTCCTCGGCGAGATTGGCGAGCTGGCGCAGGATTTCGGTGGTGCCCATCAGGCGTTCCTCCGGTGTTTCCCATTCCTGGAAAAACACCACCTTCATGTCCGGCCGCACCCTCGCCGCCTGGCCGTGCTGACGGATGAAATAGACCAGCCGCTCCGGCTGCGCGAATTTGTTGTCGCGGAACGTGATGACCGCGCCCTTCGGCCCGGCATCGACTTTCTCGACATTGGCGCGGCGGCAATAGCCCTTGATCGCGGCGATCTTGAAGAGATAGCGGACCTCGTCCGGCAACACGCCGAAGCGGTCGCGCAACTCGGCGGCGAAATTGTCGATCTCGTCGTCGGTGTCGAGATCGGCCAGCCGCCGGTACAGCGATAGCCGCACCGCGAGGTCGGCGACGTAATCCTCCGGAATCAACACGGGCATGCCGACGGTGATCTGCGGCGACCAGCGATCGGCCGCAGGCTCCGCCACGCCGGCCTTGAGGTTGAGGATCGCCTCCTCCAGCATCGATTGGTAAAGCTCGAAACCGACTTCCTTGATGTGGCCGGATTGTTCCTCGCCGAGCAGATTGCCGGCGCCGCGGATATCCAGATCGTGCGACGCCAGCTGGAATCCGGCGCCGAGCGTTTCCAGCGACTGCAGCACTTTCAGCCGCCGCTCGGCCTGGGCGGTGATCTTCTGCTGCGCCGGCAGCGTGAACAGCGAATAGGCGCGCAGCTTCGAGCGCCCGACCCGCCCGCGCAACTGATAGAGCTGCGCCAGCCCGAACATGTCGGCGCGGTGCACGATCAGCGTATTGGCGGTGGGAATATCGAGGCCGGATTCGATGATGGTGGTCGAGAGCAGGATATCGTACTTGCCGTCATAGAATGCCGACATGATGTCCTCGATCACCGTCGGCGGCATCTGGCCGTGCGCCACGGCGACCTTCATCTCCGGCACGTTCTTGTCGAGAAAGTCTTTCACGCCTGCGAGGTCTTCGATGCGCGGCACGACATAAAACGCCTGTCCGCCGCGGTAGCGTTCGCGCAACAGCGCCTCGCGGATCATCAGGGGATCGTGCGGCGCCACGAAGGTGCGGACCGCCAGCCGATCGACCGGCGGCGAGGCGATGATCGAGAGATCGCGCACCCCCGTCAGCGCCAGTTGCAGCGTGCGCGGGATCGGTGTTGCGCTCAGCGTCAGCACATGCACCTGGGCCCGCAGCTGCTTCAGCCGCTCCTTGTGGCTGACGCCGAAATGCTGCTCCTCGTCGACGATCAGCAGACCGAGATCCCTGAATTTGATGGATTTGCCGAGCAGCGCGTGGGTGCCGACCACGATATCGACGGAGCCGTCGGCGAGGTTTTTCTTGACCTGCGACAGTTGTTTCGGCGCCACCAGGCGCGAGGCCTGCGCGACATTGACCGGAAAGCCGCGAAACCGCTCCGCAAACGTTTTGGCGTGCTGGCGCGCCAGCAACGTCGTCGGCACCACGACGGCGACCTGCTTGCCGTCAAGCGCGACCGCGAATGTCGCGCGCAGCGCCACCTCGGTCTTGCCGAATCCGACGTCGCCGCAGATCAGCCGGTCCATCGGCCGGCCGCTTTCGAGGTCCTTCAAGGTGGCATTGATCGCGCCGAGCTGATCTTCGGTTTCCTCATAGGGAAAGCGCGCGCAGAACTCGTCATAGACATGCGGCTGCACCGGCATCTTCGGCGCTTCATGCAGATGCCGCTCGGCCGCGATCTTGATCAGCTCGCCGGCGATCTCGCGGATGCGGTTCTTGAGTTTTGCTTTTCGCGCCTGCCAGCCGCTGCCGCCGAGCCGATCGAGTTCGACATGGGCGTGATCGGAGCCGTAGCGCGACAGCAGTTCGATATTCTCGACCGGCAGGAACAGTTTGGTGTCGGCGGCATAGTGCAGCTCGAGACAGTCATGCGGCGCGCCGGCGACATCGAGCGTCTGCAGCCCGACGAAACGGCCGATGCCGTGCTCGACATGAACCACGAGATCGCCGCTGGCAAGGCTGGTGACTTCGGAGATGAAATTGTCGAGCTTGCGGCTGGCCTTGCGCGGCCGCACCAGCCGGTCGCCGAGGATGTCCTGCTCGCTGATGACGGCGACATTGTCGGTCTCGAAACCGGATTCCATGCCGACCACCGCCAGCATGGCCTCGTTGCGCGGCGTGGCCTGCACCGTGCGCCAGGTGTTGACGCTGGTGAGATTCGGCAGCTTGTGATCCCGCAGCATGCTGCCCATGCGGTCGCGCGAGCCCTCGCTCCACAGCGCGATCACCACTTTCTTGCGGGCAGCATGCAGCGCCTGCACATGCGCGACCACGGCTTCGAACACGTTGATGGAGGCGTCTGTGCGCTCCGGCGCAAAATTGCGTCCCTGCCGCGCGCCGGCGTCGACCACGCCCAGGCTGCCGTCGGGCATGGCGAACGGCGTGAACCGCGCCAGCGCGGCCTGATCCAGCCGTTTGGTCCACTCGTCCTCGGTCAGGTAAAGCCGGTCCGGTGGCAACGGCTTGTAGATCGCGCCGCCGCCCGGATGTTCCATCGCCTCGCGCCGCGCCTCGTAATAATCCGCGATCTGCTTGAAGCGCTCGCGCGCGGCGTCCTCGCTTTGCGGCTCGATCGCAACCGGCGCGTCACCGAGATAATCGAACAACGTATCCATCCGCTCGGCAAACAGCGGCAGCCAATGCTCCATGCCGGGATGGCGGCGGCCCTCGCTGACCGCTTCGTAAAGTGGATCGTCGCGCTCCGGCGCGCCGAAGGCTGCGACATAGCCCATCCGGAAGCGGCGGATGGTCTCGGTCACCAGCTGAAATTCCGAGATCGGCACCAGATCGAGCGAGCGCATGTCCAAAAGCGTGCGCTGGGTTTCCGCATCGAAGGAGCGGATCGATTCCAGCGTGTCGCCGAAGAAATCGAATCGCACGGGTTGGTCGAGACCTGCCGGAAACAGATCGAGAATGCCGCCGCGCACGGCATATTCGCCGGGTTCGCGCACGGTGGAGGAGCGGTTGTAGCCGTTGTGCTCCAGCCACGACACGATGGAGTCCATCGGCACCACATGGCCGGGCGCGACCGACAGCGCCTGCGCCGCGATGGTTTCGCGTGCCGGCACCCGCTGCACGATGGCGTTGACCGTGGTGAGAACGATCAGCGGCTTGTCGCTGCCCTGGAGCCGGGCCAGCCGCGCCAGCGTGGTCAGCCGCTGCGCCAGGATAGCGCCATGCGGCGACACCCGGTCGTAAGGCTGGCAGTCCCAGGCCGGAAACTGCATCACAGGCAAATCGGGTGCGAAGAATTCCAGCGCGCGCGCCAGTTGCTGCATGCGCGGGCCGTCGCGGCAGACCACGGCGAGACTGACCGCCGGCGGCCTCGGTCGCGCCGCGATCGCGCGCGCCAGATCCGAGACAACCAGGCCTTCCGCGCCCTCGGCGACATTGGCAAAGGTCAGCGCGCGTCCCGGCGCGAGCAATTCGGCAGGCGATCGTGCGGGCTGCTTCATGCGTCGCGGTCCGCGCGAAACGACTTGATGCGGTCAAACAGGCCGCTTGCGAAGTCCGGCGCCGGCGGCACGTTGCCGGTCAGCGCGGCATAGAGATCGGGGTCGGGCACGTCGATCAGGTACTCAAATTGAGCCAATTCGTCGTCTGAGAGGTTTGCGATCTCGGCGTCCGCAAAGCGGCCGAGAATGAGATCCATCTCCCGGGTGCCGCGATGCCAGCAGCGAAACAATAGCCGCTTGCGGCGGTCGTCGAGGCCACCGCTCGATCGTGTCGATCCCGTCATCTGCCCAATCCAATCCCAACGCCAAAAGCCCGGACGTGCCGGGCGGGGTTGATATAACGTTGGGATCGGCGAATGTCAGTAGCTGTTCTCGCATTGCATTCGAGCCAAAATGCATTCAAGTCTTTGTAAATCGAGCATCGGTCAAATTCCCCGAGTTGTTTGATGCGCCCTCCTCTGCTCAATCCGCTGTTTGCGCCAATCACCAGTCTTGCCGGCGTCGGGCCGAAGCAGGACCGGTTGTTCCGCTATCTGCTGGACCGCGAGGAGACGCCGCGCCTGGTCGATCTGCTGCTGCATCTGCCGGCAAGCGTGATCGATCGCCGCGCGCGGCCGAAAATCCGCGACGCTGTTCCGGGAACCGTGGTCACCTTGGAGGTGACCGTCGACCGGCATCGCCCGACGCCCGGGCGCAACCCGCGCGCGCCGCATCTGGTCTACGCCAGCGACGACACCGGCGACGTCGTGCTGACCTATTTCCGCGCCCAGCCGGGCTATGTCGAGAAACTGCTGCCGGTCGGCTCGAAACGTTACGTCTCCGGCACCGCGCAGATGTACGACGGCACCCTGCAGATCACCCATCCCGACCGCGTGGTGGATGAGGCGGGCTTTGCAAAGCTGTCGGGCATCGATCCCGTCTATCCGCTTACCGAGGGTCTGGCGCTGGGCTCGCTGCGCCGCGCGATGGCGCAGGCGCTGCAAAAGCTGCCGGCGCTTCCGGAATGGATCAGCCCGGAGGTGATCCGCCGCTGCAAATTCCCTGACATCGCGCAAGCGCTGAACCGCGTGCACATGCCGGTCGAGCTGACGGACATCCTGCCCGATGGTCCCTTTTGGTCGCGGCTTGCCTTCGACGAATTGCTGGCCGGTCAACTGGCGCTGGCGCTGGTGCGCGCGCAGTTGCGGCGGCCCGCGGGCGACCGCCATGCCGGCGACGGGCACCTGCGCAAGAAGATCATCGACGCGCTGCCCTATGCGCTGACCTCATCGCAGCGACAAGCCGCCGCCGCGATCGCAGACGATCTGCGCCAGCCGGTGCGGATGTTGCGGCTGCTGCAGGGCGACGTCGGATCGGGCAAGACCGTGGTGGCGCTATTGGCGGCGGCCGCGGTCACCGAGGTCGGCAAACAGGCCGCGTTGATGGCGCCGACGGAAATCCTGGCGCGCCAGCACATCAAGACCATCACGCCGCTGGCCGAGCGCGCGGGCTTGCGGGTCGCGATCCTCACCGGGCGCGAGAAGGGCAAGGAGCGGCGCGATATCCTGGCGCGGCTTGCGGCCGGCGAGATCGATTTTCTGGTCGGCACCCACGCGCTGATCCAGGACGACGTGGTGTTCAAGGCGCTGGCGCTCGCCGTGGTCGACGAGCAGCATCGCTTCGGCGTGCGCGAACGCCTGGCGCTAACCGCCAAGGGCGAGGCCGTCGATGTGCTCGTGCTGAGCGCAACCCCGATCCCGCGCACGCTGGTGCTGACTTATTTCGGCGACATGGACATCTCGGAATTGCGCGAGAAGCCGGCGGGACGGCAGCCGATCGATACCCGCGCGGTGCCGGACAGCCGTCTCAACGAAGTAATGGATGCCGTCGGCCGCGCGCTTCATGCCGGAAAACTTGTCTACTGGATCTGCCCGCTGGTGGAGGAATCCGAGACCGTCAATCTCACCGACGCCGAAGCGCGGTTTGAAAGTCTGAAAGCCCGCTTCGGCGACAAGGTCGGCCTGGTGCATGGCAAGATGCGCGGCACCGACAAGGATCGGGTGATGGCGCAGTTCGCCGCCGGCGAAATCGGCCTCTTGGTGGCGACCACCGTGGTCGAAGTCGGCGTCGATGTCCCGGCCGCGAGCATCATGGTGATCGAGAACGCCGAGCGCTTTGGGCTGGCGCAACTGCATCAGCTGCGCGGCCGGATCGGCCGCGGCGCCGAAGCATCGACCTGTCTTTTGCTTTACAAGGAGCCGCTCAACGAGATGTCGAAGGCGCGGCTGAAAGTCATCCGGGAAACCACCGACGGTTTTCGCATCGCCGAGGAAGACTTGAAACTGCGCGGCGAAGGCGACGTGCTTGGCGTCAGGCAAAGCGGCCTGCCCGGCTACCGCATCGCGCGTTCCGACGTGCACGGCCAGCTCATCACGCAAGCGCGCGACGAAGCGCTGCGCATCATGAAGGACAATCCCAAGCTCAAGGGCGCCCGCGGCGAAGCGCTGCGCTGCCTGCTCTACCTGTTCGAGCGCGATGAAGCCCTGCCGCTGATCGGTGCGGGGTAGATTCGCCGTCATTGCGAGCCAACGGGTCGCGCGAATGCGCGCCCGATGACGAGGCTCCGCGAAGGCGATCCATTCCGCCGCGGATAACAGAATAGAATGGATTTGCATTCGTCGCTTCGCTCCTCGAATGACACGAGGTCGCGATAGAATGCTCCTCCGAATCCAGTCTTCCGGCGCGTACCGTCCTCGTCATTGCGTCGCGCGCGAAGCGATCCATCCCGATTCCGACAGGATGATTGCTTCGTTCGCCGCTCCTCGCAATGACGACATAGGGCGCGTCACTCCACCTTCGCCGGCTCGGGCTGCAGCGAGGCGGAATTCGCAACGCGTGCGGCGTTTGCCATGCCGGCCAGTGCGGCGATTTTCTTCTGCGGGTCGGAGCCGGGCTGCACCACGCCGCAGGACATGATCAGGGTGGCGGCGTCTTCGGCGCTCATCTCGACTTCGATGATCTTGCTCTTGGGCACATAGAAGAAGAAACCGGTGGTCGGGTTCGGCGCGCACGGCAGGAACACCGAAATGTGCTCCTCCTGGCCGGGAAGACTGTTGGCGACCTCCACGCTTGGCGCCTGCGAGATCAGCACGATCGACCACATCCCCGGCGAGGGAAATTCGACCAGGCCGACCCGGCGAAAGCTCGACCCAGACCCCGAGAACAGCGTCTCGAACACCTGCTTGAGGCCGCGATAGATCGCGCGCACCACCGGCATGCGCCCGAGCAGTCTTTCGCCGAGATCGACCAGCGTTCGCCCGATCAGGTTGGCGGTGAGGAAGCCGAGCAGCGTCAGCGCGATCACGGCGACGATCAGCCCGGAACCCGGCAGCCCGAACGGCAGATAGGTTTCCGGCCGATAGGCGATGGGAACGAACGGCCGGACCAGGCCGTCGACCCAGGTCACGAACCACCAGGTCAGATAGAAGGTGATCGCGATCGGGCCGGCGACGATCAGGCCGGTCAGAAAGTAGTTCCGGAACCGGGCCATGAAGCCGCGCGGCGCGTCCGGCGGGAGGTCGGCCGGGGGCACGGTCGGAGGCAGATCATCGCGATTCATGGGGGTTCCAGGTTGGTCAGGCGGCTATTGTTAAGTGTCAGCTAGGGTGTTCTAGCAGATTTTTGAAGACCTGAAGTGACCAGCGGCCTACCGCCGGTCTATTCGACGGTCACCGATTTCGCGAGATTTCGCGGCTGGTCGACGTCGGTGCCCATGATCACGGCGGTATGATAGGCCAGCAGCTGCACCGGAATGGCGTAAACCATCGGCGTGAAGGTGGCGGCCATGTCGGGCAGCACGATCGTTACCAGGGACTCGATGGTCGCCTCCGCCGCACCCTTGGCATCGGTCATCAGGATGATGTTGCCGCCGCGGGCGGCGACTTCCTGCATGTTGGAGACGGTCTTCTCGAACACCCGGTCGAATGGCGCGATCACCACCACCGGCATGTTTTCGTCGATCAGCGCGATCGGCCCGTGCTTGAGTTCGCCGGCGGCATAGCCTTCGGCGTGGATGTAGGAAATTTCCTTCAGCTTCAACGCGCCTTCCAGCGCCAGCGGATAGCTGGTGCCGCGGCCGAGATAGAGCACGTCCCTTGATTTGGCGATGTCGCGCGCCAGCTTCTCGATCTGCGGCTCGGTCGCCAGCGCCGCCGCCATCAGGCGCGGAATTTCGACCAGGCCGTGCACCAGCGTGGCTTCATCGGCGTCCGACAATTCGCCGCGCGCTCTTCCCGCGGCCACCGCAATCGCGGCCAGCACCATCAGCTGGCAGGTGAAGGCCTTGGTCGAGGCGACGCCGATTTCCGGGCCGGCCAAGGTCGGCAGCACGGTCTCGCTTTCGCGCGCAATGGTCGAACCCGCCACGTTGACCACGGACAGCGTGTGCACGCCCTGCGCCTTGGCGTAGCGCAGCGCGGCCAGCGTATCGGCGGTCTCGCCGGACTGCGAAATGAAGATCGCAAGATCGCCCTTGCGCAACGGCGCCTCGCGATAGCGGAATTCGGAAGCGACATCGAGTTCGACCGGCACGCGGCCGAGGCGCTCGAACCAGTATTTGGCGACGTAACCGGCATAGCTCGCGGTGCCGCAGGCAACGATCGAAATGCGCTGGATGTCCCTGAAGTCGAACGGCAGTTTTACCGGCAGCGCCACCCGCTCGGTCGCCATGTCGACGTAGCGCGCCAGCGTATGGCCGACCACTTCGGGCTGCTCGTGAATTTCCTTGGCCATGAAGTGGCGATAATTCGCCTTGTCGACCAGCGATGTCGCGGCGCCATGCTTGTGAGCGTCGCGATGAACGACCGCATTGTTCTTGTCGTAGATGACAGCGCCCTTGTGCGACAGGACGACCCAGTCGCCATCCTCGAGATAGCTGATGGTGTCGGTGAACGGGCCGAGCGCAATGGCATCCGAACCCAGATACATCTCGCCCTCGCCATAGCCTATGGCGAGCGGCGGCCCGTTGCGCGCGCCGATCATCAGATCGTCGTCGCCCGCGAAGATGAAGCCTAGCGCAAACGCGCCGCGCAGTTGCGACAAGGTGGCCTTGACCGCGTCAACCGGTTTGAAACCCTGGCCGAGCAGGTCATCGACCAGATGCAAAACGATCTCGGTGTCGGTTTCGGTTTTGAAAACCGTGCCCTTCTTCTGCAAGCGCTTCGCGCAATTCGCGAAAATTCTCGATGATGCCGTTGTGAACGACGGCGACGCGCTCGGTCGCATGCGGATGCGCGTTGTTCTCGGTCGGCTTGCCGTGGGTGGCCCAGCGGGTGTGTCCGATGCCGGTATGGCCGGCGAGCGGTTCAGCTCTCAGCCGCGCTTCAAGGTTTTTGAGCTTGCCTTCGGCGCGGCGGCGCTCGAGATGGCCGCCTTCCAGCGTGGCGACGCCTGCGGAATCATAGCCGCGATATTCAAGGCGCTTGAGCGAATCCACCAATTGCTCCGCGACCGGACCGCGCCCGAGAATGCCGACAATGCCGCACATGCGGATCAATATCTCCAAATCGCCGAAAAACCGCCAAAACAGCGGCAGGCATCTCTTAACGAGAATCGCCAATCGCCCAGATACTCAATAATTATTGCGGATTGAGACAGCGTTAAGCCGAAGGCTTAACGATGCCGGTCGTTAGCCGCCTTTCGGCGGCTTGGGCTTCGTTTTCATCTCGCGGTATCGCGCAGCCCCGCCCTCGCGGTTGGTCTGCTGGCTGCGCTCCACCGCCAACGCGTCGTCGGGCACATCTTTCGTGATCACCGATCCCGAGCCGACATAGGCGCCCTTGCCGATTTTCACCGGCGCCACCAGCGACGAATTCGAACCGACGAAAACGCCGGCGCCGATCTCGGTCTTGTGTTTGCCAAAACCGTCATAGTTGCAGGTGATGGTGCCCGCGCCGATGTTGGAATGAGCGCCGACATGCGCATCGCCGATATAGCTGAGATGATTGACCTTGACGCCCGCCTCCAGCGTCGCCGCCTTGGTCTCGACGAAATTGCCGATCCGCGCGCCCTCGCCGAGCGAAGTCCCCGGCCGCAGCCGCGCATAGGGGCCGACGGATGCATTCTTGCCGATCGATGCCTGCACGATATGGGAAAACGAATGGATCACCGCGCCGTCTGATATCGAGACGCCGGGACCGATCACCACGAACGGTTCGATCGTCACGTCGTTGCCGAAGCTCGTATCGGCGGCAAGATAAACCGTCTCGGGCGCGATCATGGTCACGCCGGCCTCGAGCGCCGCCTGGCGTAACCGCGTCTGCATGACCTGCTCGGCTTCCGCGAGCTGGGCCTTGGTGTTGATGCCGCGCACTTCATCCTCGCTGGTCTCGATCACAACGGCCTCCCATCCCAGGTCTCGAACGATGGCAACCGCATCGCCCAGATAATACTCGCTCTTGGCGTTGGCATTACCGATCTTTTCGATGATTTCCAGCGCCTTGCGGCCAGCGAATGCCATCACGCCGGCGTTGCTGAGCTTGATGGCGCGTTCCGCAGGGCTGGCGTCGGCCTGCTCGCGGATCGCCACCAACCGGTCGCCCTCGACCAGCAGCCGGCCGTAGCCGGTGGGATCGGCGGCGCGAAAGCCGAGCACGGCCAGCGCCGCGCCATTTTTCAAGGGCGCGCGCAACCGCGCAAATGTCGCGGCCGAAATCAGCGGCGTATCGCCGAACACGACCAGCAGATCGTCGGCGCCGCGGGCAATGGCATCGCGCGCCGCGAGCACCGCGTGCGCGGTGCCGAGACGCTCGCGCTGTATGAACGGCACAGCGTCCGGACGGATGCGTTTGGCCTCTTCCGCGACCGCCTCGTGGTCGGGCCCGATGACCACCGCGAGCGCGGCGCCGGTTCCCTTTGGGGCGGCGGCGAGCACATGCGCCAGCAGCGATTGGCCGGCCACCGGATGCAGGACCTTCGGCATCGAAGACCGCATCCGCGTGCCCTCGCCGGCCGCAAGCACGACGGTCAGGCTGGTTCGAGCGGTCATCCGAATCCTTGTGTTGCTGCGGGCGACGTTGCGCCGCCGCCGTCATAAAGCGTTTTGGGCCGGAGTGGAAACCGGGAAAACCCCCCGGATTCAGGATCAAGGCGCATTTCCTGTTAATGTTTGCCGTCTGATTCGGCGGGCCTCAGGGGGGCCGGAAGCGTTTTATGGCAAGGCATCCCGACCATCTGGCTGGCGGCTTCGAGACCGAAAATACCGGCGGCTTGCTGAGCGGGTTTTTGGCCGAGGAGGATGACTTCGACCGGCGCGCGCTGTGGCGGCTGGGATCGTGGGGCGCGGCCTCGGTCGGCGCGGTCATCGTCGCGGTGCTCGCCAACCAGTCGTCGTTCGGATGGCGGCGCGACCAGGTCGCGGCCGCCGATCTGGGGCGCCAGTCGCAGCAAATCCAGTCGGTCGCCAAGGAAAGCCTGAACGAGACGCGGCGGCTGGCATCCGCCATCGATACCCTGAACGGCGATCGCGACCGGCTGTACGCCCGCGTCACGGTGCTGGAACAGGGGCTGGATTCGGTGACCGGCGCGATTGCGCGGCAAAATTTGGCCGCGGCACCGGCGAAACCCGTTGCCACCTCTTCCCCAACTTCCCAAACGGCGGAGTCGCCGCCGGCTGTGCAAAATCCGCCCCCTGCTCCGGTGTCCCCGGTGGCGACGACGCCAGCGAAAACAGCCGAAAAGCCGGCTACGGACGTTGCTGTCGCCACCGACGTTGCCGTCCCCGAGTCAGGACCGGCAGCGGTCGCATCGCTCGGCCCGGGAACCTCAAACGCGCCGGCCGCGACGCCGGCAACGCCGCTGATGGCGCCGAAGTCGATGATGGCCCCACCCGATCCCGCGGCGGCAAAACTGGTCGAACCGGAGAAAACCGAGAAGCCTGCGAAAACCGTCACGGCTGCGCCGATGCCGGACGTGGTCGCGGCGGCTTCGCCCGCCGAGGATGCGGAGGCGGATGCATCGCAAGCGGCGGCACCCAAACTCGCGGTTCAGCGAACCGAATTCGGCGTCGATGTCGGCAGTGCGAATTCGATCGGTGGTCTGCGCGCGCTGTGGCGCGGGCTGCTGAAGTCGAGATCGAATGCGCCGTTGGCGACGTTGCGCCCGATCATCGTGGTCAGGGAAGGCACCACCGGGCTCGGCATGCAGCTGCGGCTGGTCGCCGGACCGCTCGGCGACGCCGCGGCGGCGGCGAAAATCTGTGCCGTCTTGATCGAGAACAAGCGGGCTTGCGAAACCGCTGTGTTCGACGGCCAGCGCCTTGCCATGAACGCCGACGAGCAGCCGGCGGCTACCGCTATCAAACCTGCCAAGCCCGTCGCGCGCCGGCGCAGCATTCCCAAGCGCGTGCTGATTGACGAGGCACCGAAAAAGCCCGACAGCCCCTCCACGCTCTCGTCGCTGTTCGGCCGACGCTAGCCCGAACCTGATTAAAGCTCATGATTGCAATATCTTGCGGCCGGATTCTCATGCGCTTTGGCGAGATCCATAGCCTTGCTGCCCGCCCCGGGTTGTCCCGCCGCGCATTCCCGACCATATTCGGCTTATTCGGTTAGACGCATTTTCTTGCGGCTAACCGGATTCCACTTAGCCGGAAAATGCTCTCATGAAAAAAACTCCGTTCCGGCTGACGCCCTACCAGGTGCAATGGCTGTTGGTCGTCGGCTTCCTGACCGTCGGCTACGCGCTCTATTTGCGCTATCTCGCGATCGAGTTCTCGACCGTGGGGCTGGCCTGCGATGCCGGTCTGCAGACCATGATGTGCAAGACCCGCCTGTTGGCGACCTACCTGTTTCGCAATTCGGTGTTCGGCGTGGTCGCGCTCATCATTGCGACGCTTCACGTGATCCGGCCGTCGATCGTTTTGCTGACCGGCGGGCTGATCGCTGCCGGATTCGGGATCGTGCTCTACAATATCGGCCTGTCCGGTATCGCGATCGGCCTGCTTATTTTGGGATTTGCACGACCCGCGCCCGCCACAGCGTAACCGCGAGCAGGAAATACATCGCGCAGGTCCACAGCGATTGCCAGTTGTCCGGACCTTCATTGAACACGGTGTAGAGCACCGACCCCGTCAGCAGGCCGGCAAACACCGCCTCGGCGATCGGGCGGACGCCCTCCTGCGGGCGATTGAGCAGCATCAGGGCCGAAAACGGCACCACCGCCATGGTCAGCGCGGCGAACGGAAAATCGCGATAGCGCGGCGTCGAACGCGAAGCCGAGCGCGGTCTCGGCTCCGATCAGCGTGGTCACGAGCAGCGCTGCGCCCAGCATCAGCGTCAGGACCGAGCGGGACCTTGCATCGCGGGGGCCCAGCAATTCCAGAAACGTCGGCAGCGGGCGCCCGGACATCAACGCGTTGGCGCACAGCAAGGGCGAGGCGATGGCGGCTGTCAGCAGAGCGCCCCATCCAAGCCAGCCACCGATGCCGTAGCTTTCGTAGAACATCTTGTCGGCGGCAATGCCCAACAGAATGCCGGCCGTGGTCGCGGAGATTCCGACCGCAATCCATGACGTGAGGCGTGGCGTCCAGGGCCGGCGGCGCAGGGTCAAAAAGGCCGCTCCGAAGACGAAAATGCTCAACGCCATGCCGCAGCCCATCTGCAGTTTCCAGAACGGAAAGTTGCTGATGGCTTGGCCCGGCGGGTATTTCACCGCGCGCTGCACGGAATCGAGCAGGCCCCAATATCCGCCGACCGTGCCCTCGAGCTGGCGCTTCCAGGGCTGGTCGTAGGCTTCGATCAGATTGACGCGGAAGTTTTCCTGCTTTGCGAGGCCGAGGATTTCCGAGACAACCCGCGCCTGATTGGTGCGCGACGGCAGCGCGCCCTCGCGCATCCGCCCCTCGCTCGGCCAGCCGGTCTCCCCGATCAGGATTTCCTTGCCGGGAAACGCCACCGCCATCCGCTTGCGGATGGCGTCGACATGGGCAGCGGCATATTTCGCGCGGATCGGGAAGTCTTCCCAGTACGGCAGAATGTGGATCGTGACAAAATCGACCGCTTCATAGATTTCCCGGTTGCGAAGCCAATACTCCCACACATCGGCATAGGTGATGGGAACGCTGACTTGCGACTTGACCGAGCGGATGGTGGCGGCGAGGTCGGATGTCGTCATCTCTCCGCGCAGCAATACCTCGTTGCCGACGACCACCGCGGTGATGACGCCAGGGTAGTCCTTGGTCAGGCGCACCACGGTTGAAATCTGCGCCAGGTTCTTCAGCCGGTTGCTGCCGAGCCATATCCCCTGGATGACTTTCAGTCCCACCTTGGCGGCGAGCGCGGGAACCTGATCGAGGCCGTTTTCGATCGAATAGGTGCGCACGCAATCGGATATTTTGGCGAGCTGCGCCAGATCCTGGGCGATCTGTTCCGGCGCGATATGGGTGGTCTGCACCAGCGGCGTCTGGGCGTCGCGGAACGGCGCATAGGACACGCACAGCAGTTTGGCGTTGGGATCGATCGGCGCGCGCGCCAGCGTGATAGGCGTGGCCAGCCACCACCACACGGCAGCAATCGCACCCAGGGACATCAGGAAAAGCGCCAGTGGCGTACGAAGAGAAATCGGTTGCATCCTCCGGGCGGGCGACCGTCGATTAACCGGTCGCCGGCCGTCTGCCAAGAGCAGGATACAGGCAATCCCGCCCTGTTCATGCCGCGGCTTTACCACAACGCGATAAAGTTGTGACTTTGCTGGACAAAATCCGAAATGTCCGTCATGGGAATCCGGAAACCGTCTCCGCCGCATTGGGGACCTATTTAAACGGCATCAAACCAGGGCGTCCGAGCGGGCCACGGGCAGGAACAAATCGGGGAATTTATGGGTCGACGGGTGCTCCAGGTTCAAAGTGCGTTTTTGCGTCACCTCGCCGTTCCCGGGCTTGCACTCCTGCTCGGTATCGGCAGCGCTTTGGCCCAAAGCGGCGACCTTCGCGCCCAGGATCAGTCAGGCAAACCGGCGGCAGCCAATGCGGCGCCGTCGGCCGATGCGGCCAAGGAAAGTCAGCGCAAAACCGACGAATTTGTTGAAGCATCCCAAGCCATCAACGGCCCGGCCGGAAACCCGGAATGCGTCTGGCTCGGCCGCCGGGTGGTGGTCTTGATGTGGCGCGACGACCTCGACACCGCGTTTCGCCATCTCGACCTTTACGACCGGTTTGGCTGTCCGGGCGGCCACGTCCAGGCGACCTTTCGCTGCCTGGTACGCTTCTTCAGCGCGATCGATCCCAAGGTGCCCGATAGCCTGAGCGGACGAGTCCACGCCTGCTGGATCAATCCGGCGGCCCAGCCGCAGGCGGCCGCCGCTGCCCAACCTGCCGCGCCGTCGACCGCCGGCAGTTCGGCGCCGCCACCCGCTGCCGCGCCCCCGCCTGCCGCCGCTCCCGCCGCAGCGCCAGCCAAATAATCCCGAGCGCCATCGGAACGATCCGAAATGTTCGATGTTTTGGGATATTCGCGCCCTCAAAACGCCACGGCGTCATTAGAGTTGTTAAATCGCGTGGCAGAGATATGCTCGATTTGCCGCTGACTTGGTCGGATCTCGGGGACGGATCCGCTTCCCTGCCATACTGGCCCCGTTTGGTTTAGTCGCGATGCGCGCCGTCGTCGCCGTTCTGTTGGTTGTGGCCGCCGTTCACGCTGCCATGTGGGGGGTGCTGCGGGAGAAGCAGCAGGCACCAGACTTCAAGGGCATCCTGCCGAGCGTGTCCTATGCGCCGTTCGAGGGAACGGCCCATCCCGACGTCGACAACATTCCGAACGCCGAGAAAATCCGCGCCGACCTCAAGACATTGGCGCCGCTGACGCGGGCGATCCGGCTTTACTCCTCGACCGGCGGCGTCGAACTGGTGCCGCCGATCGCCAACGAGGTCGGCCTCAAGGTCACGGTCGGTGCCTGGATCGACAAGAATGTCGACCGCAACGAACGCGAGATGCTGTCGGCGATCGAGCTCGCCAGGCGCAACGGCAACGTCAACGGCATCGTCGTCGGCAACGAAACCATCTACCGCGGCGAGCAGAAGATCGAGGACCTGATCAAGCTGATCCAGCGCGTCAAGGGATCGGTCAATGTTCCCGTGACCACCGGCGAAATCTGGAATATCTGGCTCGAGCACCCCGAACTCGCCTCCTCCGTCGATTTCATCGCCGCGCACATCCTTCCCTACTGGGAAGGCTTTTCCGACAAGCAGGCGGTGGATCAGGCGCTGATCATCTACCAGAAACTGCGCGATGCCTTTCCCGGAAAGCGCATCGTGATCGCCGAATTCGGCTGGCCGAGCGCTGGCTATAATCTGAAAAACGCCAACCCCGGGCCGTTCGAGCAGGCGGTGACGCTGCGCAATTTCGTCAGCCGCGCCGAAGCCATCGGCATGGAATACAACATCGTCGAGGCGATCGATCAGCCCTGGAAGTACTTCGAGGGCGGCGTCGGTCCGTATTGGGGAATTCTCAACGCGGCACGCGAGCCCAAATTCGCCTGGTCGGGTCCGGTCGTCGACGAGGCCTACTGGAAACTGGCCACCATCGCACTATTGGTCGGGGTGTTGATGTCGCTGCCGATCCTGCGGCTCGGTGAGCCCACCGTGATGCAGTCGCTGATGCTGTCGGCGGCGGCGAACGGCGTCGGCGCCTGGGTCGCCACCGTATTCGCCTACTGGACCGGCCACTACTTCGTGTTCGGTTCGGCCTTTGCCTTGACGCTGGGATTGATCCTCCTGGTTCCGCTGGTGCTGATCGCGATGGCGCGGATCGAGGAAATC
The DNA here is from genome assembly GCA_963761395.1 of uncultured Alphaproteobacteria bacterium. Taxonomy (GTDB): domain Bacteria; phylum Pseudomonadota; class Alphaproteobacteria; order Rhizobiales; family Xanthobacteraceae; genus Bradyrhizobium. The sequence continues at coordinate 1,735 of CAVXHU010000009.1, read as the reverse complement.
GCCGCCGTCGCCTTCGGCCGCAACCCGCGCCGGCTGATCGTCAAGGGAGCGCCGGTGGCGCCGGCTACCATGGGCGAGGCCATCGCCTTCCCAAAAGTTTCGATCCACGTGCCGGCCTATTTCGAGCCGCCCGAGATGCTCAAGCAGACGCTCGATGCGGTCTCGCGGCTGGATTATCCGAATTTCGAATGCGTTGTTATCATCAACAACACCCCCGATCCGGAATTCTGGCAGCCGATCCAGGATCACTGCCGCGCGCTCGGCGAACGTTTCAAATTCATCAACGCCGAGAAGGTCGAAGGCTTCAAGGCCGGCGCCTTGCGCATCGCCATGGCCCGCACCGCCGCCGATGCAGAAATCATCGGCATCATCGACGCCGACTATGTGGTGCAGCCGGATTGGCTGAAGGATCTGGTGCCGGTTTTCGCCGATTCCCGCGTCGGCCTGGTGCAGGCGCCGCAAGACCATCGCGACGGCAACCGCTCGCTGATGCACTACGTCATGAACGGCGAATATGCCGGGTTTTTCGACGTCGGCATGGTCCAGCGCAACGAGGCCAACGCCATCATCGTTCACGGCACCATGTGCCTGATCCGGCGCGCGGCGATGGAGATGGCCGGCGGCTGGGCCGGCGACACCATCTGCGAGGACACCGATCTCGGCCTGGCGATCATCGAGCACGGCTGGCTGACGCATTACACCAACCACCGCTACGGCCATGGCCTGTTGCCCGACACCTATGAGGCCTTCAAGAAGCAGCGCCATCGCTGGGCCTATGGCGGATTCCAGATCGTCAAAAAACACTGGCGGCGGTTTCTTCCCGGCGCCAGCCGGCTGTCGCCCGATCAACGGCGCGAATTTGCACTGGGCTGGCTGAACTGGCTCGGCGCCGAAAGTCTCGGCGTGCTCGTCGCCATCCTCAACCTGATCTGGGTGCCGATCGTCGCCTTTGCCGACATCGCCATTCCCGACAAGATCCTGACGCTGCCGATCATCGCTGCGTTCGTGGTCTCACTGGTGCATTTCGTGGCGCTGTACCGCCTGCGCGTGCCGGTGAAATGGGGACAGATGCTGGGCGCCATGGTCACCGCGATGTCGGTGCAATGGACGGTGTCGCGCGCGGTGGCCAACGGACTGATCACCGACCATCTGGCGTTTGCGCGAACCTCGAAAGGCGGATTTTCGCTTGTCTCGATCGAGTTCCAGGCGTTCTGGGAAGCCGTCATTGGCATCCTGCTGCTGGTCGGCGCGGCGGTGCTGGTCGTCACCAACAATTTCAAGGAAGTCCGCGAGATCTATGTGTTCGCGGCGGTGCTGGTGCTGGAAAGCCTGCCGTTCCTGTCGGCGGTCGCGATCGCCATTCTGGAAAACTCGCGGCTCAACGCGTTTTCGTTCTGGCGCAACAGCGCGATCCGGACCGCGGAGCTGATCGGGCTGCGCCCGGTGGCGATGCCGACGGTGGCCGGCACCTCGCAGCCGGTGGCCTCCGAGATTCGCCGGGAAGCCAATTGATCGGACACAGGTTTTCGCCGCGCGTCTTGCTTGAAGAATCCCGGCTAACAGCCGGTGTTGCCGTGGAAATCGGCGTTCTCCCGGCAGCGTTTTTGCAGGTAGCCGCGCTATTGACCCGCACCAAGCCGCCCCCTACACAGCGCGGCAAGTGAGCGCGTAGCTCAGGTGGTAGAGCACGTGACTTTTAATCATGGGGTCGAGGGTTCGAGTCCCTCCGCGCTCA
>CAVXHU010000008.1:0-150535 GCA_963761395.1 uncultured Alphaproteobacteria bacterium | reverse complement strand
GCCCGGCGCGCTGCGGATCTATCAGCTCTATGTCCGCGGCGGCGACGCCTTCGTCGAGGATCGCGTCAGCCGTGCCATCGCAAACGGCTATTCCGCGTTCTGCCTGACGGTCGACACCGCGCATTACAGCCGGCGCGAGCGCGATATCGCCAAGCGTTATGTGCGCGCCAGCCGCGTCCGCGCCACCGGCGGCGACTTCCAGAAGGGGCTGGAATGGCGCACCGTCAAGCTGATCAAGGACAAGTACAAGATCCCGCTGATCATCAAGGGGATCGCGACCGCGGAAGACGCTGCCATCGCGCTCGATCACGGCGTCGAGTGGATCTATGTGTCCAACCATGGCGGACGCCAGCTCGACCACGGCCGCGGCGCCATGCAGGTGCTGCCCGAGATCGCCGCCGCCGTCGCCGGCCGCGCCAAGATCATGATCGACGGCTCGTTCTGCCGCGGCACCGATATCGTCAAGGCGATCGCTTTGGGCGCCGATCTCGTCGGCATCGGCCGCCTGCAATGCTGGGCGCTGGCGGCGGCCGGCGAAGCCGGCGTGCTGCGGATGCTGGAGCTGCTCGAAGACGAAGTGATCCGCTGCCTCGGGCTGCTCGGCGTCACATCTTTCGCCGAGCTCGACAAATCCTATCTGCACGCGGCGACGCCGACCAACCTGCCCCACGTCTTCAGCGCGTTCCCGCTGCTGGAGATCGAGCCGTATCGGTATTGAGGGCGATTTCGAGCATGCCAATTTTGTGCGCCGCCCCCGTTTCCATCTCCACCTCGGTGGGACATGATCGGGTCATCTGGAGGCGATCGGCGTATCGCCGGAGGAGATGAGACGGCGCAAGCTTTATCACGGCAGCCGGCGGCGCTGCGTTGGGGAGGCGGATTTGCGGGATTGAAAACAATTTGTTTGGCGAGGAGAACAAGCCAATGCCAACAACGATTGAGCAGGCGTCGGCCTGGTTGCAGGGACGAACATTCGCATCGTGGCGGGACGAGTTCGATCGTCGCGGTTACCTTATCTTCGAACGTGTTCTTGCGCCGGATCGTGTTGCCGAAATCCGAACCGCGCTGGCGCCGTTCCTTGCGCGCGATCTCACCGGCCGCAATGATTTCGAGGGCCTGAAGACCAACCGGGTCTATGCCTTGCTGGCGAAGTCGCCGCTTTTTGCCGAGCTTGCCATTCACCCTTTGGCGCTGGCCTTTGCCGAAGCGGAGCTGGGACCAAGCTGCCTGCTGTCGGCCCTGCTGGCGATCAACCTGCATCCCGGCGAAACCGTGCAGCCCTGGCACTTTGACGACGGCGGCATCAAGGTGCCCCGGCCGCGTCCGGCGCTTGGCATCAGCGCCTTCTGGGCGATCGACGACACCACCGAATTGAACGGAAGCACCGAGGTCATTCCCGGGAGCCATCTGTGGGACGGCCAGGCCCTCGAGGGGGCGGCGAAACCTGCCGACTTCACCAACAGGACGGCGCCAGATGCCGATCACGATCCCGGCCACCGGCCGGACGCCGTAAAGCTGATGATGCCGTCGGGATCGCTGGCGATCGCGAAGGGCACGCTCTGGCACCGGGGCGGCGCCAATCGGTCGAATTGGCCGCGCTTGATCATCACGCCGCAATATTGCGCGGGCTGGGTGCGGCAGCTCGAGAACATGAGCCTGGCCGTTCCCGCCGAACTTGCGGAAAAATTGCCGGAGCGCGCCCGCGAACTGATCGGCTATTCGATCCATCCGCCGTTCATGGGGCACGTCGATGGCGTTCACCCCAAGCGATTGTTGCGGACGCAGGCTGTGTGATTGGAATGCTATACGCATCAGGATTTGCTGCGAGATTCGGATTCGCTGCGCTGAAGGCCTTCACTTCCTGATCCGGCACTTCTGCCGCATCTGGCGCGACGCCGGACGGCAGTCCGCCAGTTGCGCCAAAACGGACATCGCCGCACCGTTGCTCCCCCTTCCCGATTTTTGTACACCGCCTGCGATGACCCGACCCCTGCTCTCCCCCGGCGCCGCCGATGCGCTGTTGTTCGATCTCGGCCGCGTCGTGCTCGATATCGACTTCAACAAGACGCTTGAGTGCTGGGCCGGTCACGCCGGCTGCGAGCCCGCGCATCTCGTCGGGCGGTTCGCGCGCGATGAAATTTATCAGCGCCACGAGACGGGAGAGATCAGCGACGCCGAATTCTTTGCCGGGCTTCGCGCCTCGATGGGCGTCGGGCTGTCCGATGCGCAGTTTCTCGAGGGCTGGAACGCGATCTTTGCCGGCGAAATGCCGGGCATCGCGCCACTGCTTGAGCGCGCGGCAAGACGCTTGCCGCTCTACGCCCTCTCCAACACCAACGGCGCCCACGCCGAGCATTTCTCCAAAGCCTATGCCGGCGTGCTCGGCCATTTCCGTGAAATGTTTCTGTCGTCCTCGATCGGGCTTCGAAAACCGGACGCGGCAGCCTATGATCATGTGGTGAAAGCGATCGGCGTCCCTGCCTCGCGCATCGTGTTCTTCGACGATCTCGCCGAGAACATCGAAGGCGCACGCGCCCGAGGTCTGACAGTCGTTCACGTGACTTCACCTGGGGACGTGGCGGACGCGCTGGCCGCGCTCGGGATTTAGGAGTTTTTGGCTTGGAGTCTCACTTGGCATTGATGCCGGTTACCGACGCGCTTGCCGCCGTCCTCGCGGGCGCCGAACCGCTGCCGGAGGAAATGGTCGGGCTCGATGCGGCCCACCACCGCGTGCTCGCGCGCGACGTCGCGGCCTTGCGCACCCAGCCGCCGCAGGCGATGTCGGCGATGGACGGCTATGCGGTGCGGTCCGCCGACGCCTCAGCCGTGGCGGCGCGGCTCAAAGTGATCGGCGAGGTCGCCGCCGGCCGCCCGTTCGAAAGGACCGTCGGCAAGGGCGAAGCGGTCCGGATTTTTACCGGCGGCGTGATCCCCGAGGGCGCCGACGCCATCGTCATCCAGGAAGATACGGTGGTTGAGAGCGGCGGCATCACCATCACGGAAGCAGCCGTCCCGGGCCGGCATATCCGCCCTGCCGGCGTCGATTTTCGCCAAGGCGATGTCCTGCTGGCACGCGGAACGCGCCTGACCGACCGCGACCTCTCGCTCGCCGCCGGCATGAACTATCCTGAACTTCCGGTGCGCCGCCGGCCGAAGGTCGCGATGCTTGCGACCGGCGACGAGTTGGTGATGCCGGGCTCGACCCCCGGCCCCGGACAGATCGTCTATTCCAATGGCTACGCGCTGCGGGCGCTGGCGCGCGCCGAGGGCGCCGAGACCATCGATCTCGGCATCGCCGCCGATACCATCGAGGCCACCACGCTGGGTATCCGCCGCGCCCGCGACAGCGGCGCCGATATCCTGATCACCAGCGGCGGCGCCTCGGTCGGCGACCACGACCTCGTCAAGCAGTCGCTGGAAGCCGAAGGCGTCACCATGGCGTTCTGGCGCATCGCGATGCGGCCGGGCAAGCCGATGATGCACGGGCGGCTCGGCGCCATGCGGGTGATCGGCCTGCCCGGCAATCCGGTGTCGTCCTATGTCTGCGGCTTCCTGTTCCTGGTGCCGTTGATTCGCGCCCTGTCGGGGCGCGCCGTGATCCATCACGCCAAAGAGACGGCGCTGCTCGGGCGCGATATCGCCGCCAACGATCTGCGCGAGGACTATCTGCGCGCCCGGCTCGACGTGCGCGCCGACGGCGTTCTGATCGCCACGCCGGTCGATCATCAGGATAGCTCGCTACTCGGGAATCTCGCTGCGGCACGGGCGCTTGTGATCCGTGCGCCATTTGCGCCGGCGGCAGTTGCCGGGTCGGCCTGCGATATCCTGCGGCTGCCGATTTGACCCTGAGCGGCCGGTTCCGACAAAAGCTCGGTTCGTTGACGAGAAATTAAGTGGTTGCGGAACACATATGGAACATATAGTGTCTGTTCATGATTTGTTTCTGACGTTGATGTCTCCAAATGGGAGTCTCTGACTCCGGAGCCTTTGAATTCGAGAGTCTTTGGAATTCAAGTCTTGGGAATTCAAATCTTGCGAATTGAACGACACCATCAAGCCTAGGCAACGCAAATTGGGGATTGATCGAGATGCTCACGCGCAAACAATATGAACTCCTGCGATTCATCAGCGAACGCCTGAAAGAATCCGGCGTTCCACCCTCCTTCGACGAGATGAAGGACGCGCTGGATCTGCGCTCGAAGTCGGGTATCCACCGCCTCATCACCGCGCTGGAAGAGCGCGGCTTCATTCGCCGCCTGCCCAACCGCGCCCGCGCCATCGAGGTGATCAAACTTCCCGAGATTTCGTCCAGCGGCAGTGGCAATGGCCGCCGCGGCTTCACGCCCAGCGTCATCGAAGGCACGCTCGGCAGGGTACGAAGCTCCGGCGCAGGCTCCGAGGACGATGGCAGCCGTCCGGTTGCGGTGCCCGTGATGGGCCGCATCGCCGCCGGCACGCCGATCGAGGCGCTGCAGACCCGCAGCCATACCATCAGCGTGCCGCCGGATATGCTCGGCTCCGGAGAACATTACGCGCTCGAGGTGCGCGGCGATTCCATGGTGGATGCCGGCATCCTCGACGGCGACATGGCGCTGATCCAGCGCAACGAGACCGCCGAGACCGGCGATATCGTGGTGGCGCTGATCGACGAAGAGGAAGCGACGTTGAAGCGGTTCCGCCGCCGCGGCGCCTCGATTGCGCTGGAGCCGGCCAACACTTCCTATGAAGTCCGCATCCTGCCGCCGAACCGGGTCAAGATTCAGGGCAAGCTGATCGGGCTTTACCGGAAATACTGAATTAACGTGCGCCGCGGCATGAATCCGGGCGCGCCGCTCACCTTGGCCGTCATGCCCCGCGAAGGCGAGGCATCCGGTATCCCGCGACATCAGCGATAAATCGAGACGTCCGCGTTTGCTGGACCGCCCGCCTTTCGCCGGTGGTGACCGAAAGTTTTCTGAAAGCGCCTCGGCCAGCGCGCGGCCCGCGAGACGCGCAATGCGCCCGGTCCGGGAATGAGGCGAGGCTCGATCCTGTGCTGGCCGGCCAGGTCCGCTGGCCGCTGTTCGAGGCAATGTCGGCCAGCCATCCATCAAACGCATTTGTGATCAGGCGCGACGGCTGGAGCCGCACAATTGCCTACAACCAAATAAAGAATGCCGCGTTACTGTCACTCTGATAGAGGCCTGCGCCTCTAGGGGCGCGGGTTGGCTATCTCGAACGAGGAGCAATCCGATGTGTGACTATAGTCTGCACGCAGTAGCAACGCGCCCCGCCCAGGTGGGAGAGACGCTGATCACCACGACATTCCGGGGGACTGCCACTCGCGGTTTCGCGTCAGAAAATGAGCCCGCTGTGGCGGTCTGCATGCTGCCCGGGACCGAGCTGGCGTTCGCCGAAGAGGTCAGGTACGACAACCGATGGATTTGGGCGAGGGCGATCAATTTCCGAGTGGGCAAATTCGGCGCGATAGACCCGGACGTTCCGCATCGTCACCACGATGCGATCGAATTTCCGGATGGAAGCAATGTGCTGGTGACCCAGCTCTGTGAAGGGCAGCGGGTAACGGTGCTGCAATTGCCGGTGGTTCATCAGGCTACGGAGCACGCGCAACCCGCTGCCAGCACGCCGGCGGCGAGGTCGGTCGTCGTTGGTTGAGATGCTCGTATGGATATCCCCGCCGGTTCCGGCTGGCGGGGGCCTGCCGCGCACCCTCGATGGATATGCCGTACCAGACGGAACGCGCACCGCGAGGCGCCGGCATGACGCGCGCGCCGAGGAGTTGAATAATCTGAGGCTGGCGCTGGCGACGTTCGCCCTGCAGCTCGACTGCTTCGAAATGCGCGCCGGTGAAGCGCTCAAGGCTGCTATAAGGCCTGAGATGGCAGTCCCGGCGCGTGATGCCGGTCGCAAGCTTCAGAAGGAAAAATGATCGGTGGTCAATAAGATCACGTGGCAAAAAGCCGGACGGGTGACCGAGCCGGGCCGGTACATGTTCACGTTCGGGTGGCTGACCGTCGCGCCGGAAGATATTGCGGTCTGGGAGCAGTTCCCGAATGCGGCCTTCACGCTGGTCAAAACGGCGACGGCGCCGGTGACGGACGCCAGCGAGGAACCTGGAGAGGAACCCGGGGAGGAATTTCGCCTAGGCGCATTCGATCTGGGCGACCATCGCTCGCGCAGCGAGAAGTAAAGCGGCTCGTACCATCCGTCATCCCTGCGTAACGGCTTCGCCGTTATCCCCTGCGTGAACGGCTTGCATGCAGCCGTTACGCAGGGATGACGAGGATGGTTTGGGTGTACGCCGCCTCACTCCTCCGCCTGCAGGTCGGCTTCCGATGGCGTTGCATCTACGGCCCGCGGGACCGCCGCGGGGCGTGGCGCCAGCGTCGGTTCGGCCTCGGTGTCGCCTGCGACGGCGGGCGACCACGGCCGATCGACGCCTTTTGGCCTGATCGCGTCAGCCGCAAATCCGTCGCGCGTTCGCCGCAGCGCCATCGCGCCCTGCCTGCGCAAGCGTTCCCCGTCGATGACGGGCGATGGACATGCCGGCGGTGCCTGTCGCGCCGTCACCACCAGCGCCGCACGCTCGCAATCGTCACCCAGCGCGTCCGGCCGCAGCGCCAGCGCGACGAACGCACCACCGGCCGTCTGCGTCACGCAACCCGCTTCATCGCATGAGACGCCGTCCGCGAGCGAGGAATCCGTGGGCAGCCGGGGGTCGGCGTCGGCGGCCAGCCATTCCTTGAGCATGAAGGCATCCTTGGCGGTGCGCATCAGGTGCAGGCGCCCGTCCTTGCCGCGGACGCCGACATTGTGGCCGTCGGCTGAAATCAGGATATCCGGCTGCGGCACCGCCAGCGCCCAGACCACCGCCAGCGCCAGCACGGCCGCACCCAGCCAGCGCAGCGGCGTCCGCAACAGCCCCAGCAGGATGATGCCGGCGCTCGCCGCGATCAGCGGGCCGATCCCGAAGGCCGCCATGCGGCCGATGGCGCCGGGAAGTGCTGCCACCCATTGCGTCACCACGATCATCCAGTCGATGCCCAGGCCCATCAACCACCAGAAGAAGCCGTCGAAGCCGAACGGCATCGCGACCAGGCCGAGCAGGCCCGCCGGCATCACCAGCGCTGACACCACAGGCATCGCCGCCAGATTGGCGAGCACGCCATACGGCGTGACGCGATGGAAATGAAAGGCGGCATAGGGCGTCGTCGCCAGCCCCGCCACCAGTGACGCCAGCGCCAGGGTAGCGATCTCCCGCCCGCCCCAGAGCGCCATCCGCGCGGTGGCGGAGTTGTCGGGCGAGGCAAACAGCCTGGGCATGCCGATCTGCACCAGCGCCACCAGTCCGAGGGTAGCGGCAAATGACATCTGGAAGCTCGGATGCACCAGCGCTTCAGGTGCGATCGCCAGCACGATCATCGCCGCGACCGCGAGCGTCCGGAACGTCACGGCGCGGCGGTCGACCATGATCGCGATCAACACCACCGCCGTCATGAAGAACGAGCGCTGGGTCGCGACCTCGGCGCCGGACAGCAGGAGATAGAAGGCGGCGGCGGCAAGCGCTGCGGCGGCCGACCATTTCTTGATCGGAAAGCTGACGGTCAGCCCGGGGATCAGCGCCAGCAGCGCGCGGACCGCGAAGAACACCACGCCGGCGACGACCGCCATGTGATATCCTGATATCGAGAGCACGTGTCCGAGGCCGGAAATGAACATCGCATCGTTGACGGGTGCTGAGATCGCATCGCGGCGGCCGGTCAGCAAGGCGGTGGCGATGGCGCGCTTATCGCCGTCAAGCGCCGTTCGTATTCGCGCATCGATCGCATCGCGCAAGCCTTGCATGAATGCGGCGTAGCGCAGCGACAGGCCGCCGCTGACGGGCGGCGTCACCGTCTTGATCGCGCCAGTGACAAACCCGGAGGCGCCGATGCCGGCGAAATACATGTCGCGGCCGAAATCGTAGCTGCCCGGCCGCAATGGCGCGAGCGGCGGCTGCAGCCGCGCCTTCAACTCGACAAAACTGCCGACCGCGGGCGCGGTGCCCTTGCGCACCGACAGCCGAACGCGTTCCAGTTTTGCAACGGCGCGCGGGCTGTCCATCAGGGCGACGCGCAACACGAAGCGGTCGGTGCGCTCGCGGATATCGCGGGTCTCGACGAAGCCCGACAGCGACACCGAATACGCGGGCCTCGCCAGCACGCCGTGCGCGACCCGCGCGGTTTTCCACGTCGCCACCGCAAAACCCGCCGACATCGCGGCGATCATCACCGCGATCGGGAAAATCTTTTGCCGCCGCAGCAAAAACGCCGCCGCGCAAAGCACTGCCGCCGCGACGGCGGTGACCGAGGCAACCGGCTCACGATCGGCGGTGAAATAGAACGCAATGCCGGTGCCGAATGCGACCGGCACCCAGGGCAGCAATCGGCCGGCGCCGGCTTCGGCGCGAATCCAACTCGCGCAATTTGTCGATGAGAGAGGGCCACGCACTGAGACCTGACGGCGCGAAGCCGCCCGCCCGCGCTGCATCCCGCGGCGGCCAGGTGCCGGCAAAACCTTGCGTCCGGCCTGAAGACCCGCCCCGCTCTGCCATCCCCCGCGCCCTGCGATCCCTGTCGATCGCAAGGCTACCGGAAGCTGTAACGCTCCGAATAGGGAACGGATGCAGAATGCTGTTAACTTTTACTAACGTCGCTGCGATAGGATTCCCGAATCAACCGGGGATATCGGCCATGCCACGCAGGACAATTCTGTCCGTCTTCGCGATCGCTGTCACGGCATTGACCGCTGATGCCGCCGATCTGCCGACACAGAGCCGGCTGGGAGCGATCTTTGCGGAGCCTGCGCAGGCTCGGCCTTATGCCCATCGATCAGTCGAATATTCGGCACCGGTTATCGGATACAATCTGCTTCCGATTTTCCCGTGGGATCGCGGTGGCTACTACTATGGCTCGCCGTGGTCCTACTACTATCCTGGCCCCTATTACGGCGGGCCCTACACTGCTTACGGCGCCCGCCTGCCCTATGTGTGCGGGCTCTACGGTTACTGCTGAGGCGGCGGTGGTGTGACAAGTTGGGCCCAGGCCGTTGGTTATCCGGCTTGCCTCAGTTCTTGGTGTCGAAGGCCATTCCAACTACTGGCGTTGACGAACGCTCGTCATAGAGCATGAATCCGATTAGCTTCAGCAGCTTCGGAATCCCGTGAAAGGCCCCGCTGGGATCGCTGCGAGACCAACCGCCTCGATCCATGACGGTCAAGCGGACCGTTGCATCGCGGCGAATTGGTTCCGGGAAGATCACCGATCGGAGTAAGTCTCGGTCGCACCACTCATCCCAAGTTGAATACTCTCGCGTTTGAGATTCAGCCTCGATGACGATGTCACCGGCGTGTGGACCAGCGACGAAGAGAAGACCTGCTAATTTTCCAGGCGCGGCATCGAGCACCAGGCCGTTTCCGGCTCCGATCTCAAGATAGGGAAGCACCTGCCGGAAATGCGAGGATCGGCAACGCTGCGGGAGCAGCGCCGTTTGCAGTTCCGGGTGAAGAAGGCGCGCGGCTTCGAAGTCATCCGGGTGCAAGCGTAGTCCGAGCGGCGGCGCGTCGGCTGGGCTTGCCGACAAGATCGTCTGCAAAGCCCTGGCGATCAGGGTGGCCACGACGCGGCCGCCCTCGGTCGTTGTGTGGATGCCGTCCAGGAAAAGCTGTTCCAGGGACCACTCGCCCGACGTCAGGCCGAGGTCGATGGCCCGACCCAGGTGAACCGACGGTATCCCGTAATGATCTGCCACGCGCTCGTAGCGATCAATAATCGGCTGAAAATCTTCCACGCTGCGATCTGCCCTGTAGGCGTGGAGAATGCAGCACTCACAGCCGATGGCGCGGAGCTTGCGCACGAGGCCTTCGATAGCGGGCCCGATGATTTCCAAAGGCGGCCGACTGCCGGCGTCACCCGTTGTGCACTCGATGAAGCAGAGGTCCGGCTTCCGGCCCAAAACGAAAGAATCGAGTGTGAACAGGCAGCCCATGCTCCCCATCCCGCTCAGGCCCACCTGGAACGCGTGGTGAGGCTGCGCGGTCCAAGTCCCGAGATGAGCGTGCAGATACGGAACATAGCCGTCCCGTTGTGCGGTGACGCTATTGCCGACATAAGCGATCCGGCAGGCTCGGCCGCGGAGCACCGTCGCGATATTTCCCAGGCCGTGCCTGATATCGACATAGGTCCGCGTGGCAGGAACCTTCATGGATTCACTTTCGTCATCGCCTGCGCAAGGTAGGCTCGGGTTCTCGTTCGGTCAAAACCGGATCACATTTTTTGGAATATCAGCCGAACGGCTGATGCGGCGACAGGGCAAATGGGCTCCGATCCGGCGTCGTGAGCGATGCTCATCGGAGTAACCTTGCGCTCCCGTGGGCTAGCTCGCTTTGCGGGATTTGACGGAGACGCAATTTAATGCGCTAATCGTCTGCCCTTGGATTTGAAAGGATATTGACGTGCAAATTTTCGGTCAATTGGTCAGTAGCGCCACCCTCGACCTCGGCAACCATATCCCCGGAGAGCCGGTTACGCCCCCAGGGGAAGTGATTGACCACATTGCGTATCCTGGCGACCCATCCCTACAGTTTGGTCAAGCGGTGAGCGTGTTCATCCACGATTTACATAACCCGCTCACGGATTTCGTACTGTTCTAAGTCCATTAAACCCAAAGCGCCTAGACGTACCGCTACTTGATATTCGGTTTCGCTTTGGGTCGGCGTGACCGCGCTTTCCGCGTGTCCGACGTCGATTCATGGCCTATTTGAGACATCTGACCTGATCAGTGTTTGATGCCGTTGGTGTGCCCTTTTTCCCTCGCCTCCCATTCGCAAAGTGTTAGGTTGCCGGAGTTGAATGAAGTGAGCGTCTCTGAATGCAACGGCGCGAGTTCATTGCAGTTCTTGGCGGCGCGGTGGCGGCTTGGCCACTTGCCGCGCGTGCGCAGAAATCATTGCCCCGGATCGGGTGGCTGGTATTTGGCGACGCCAAACTCGGACCGATCGATCAGTCGTTGAAGGACGCGCTCGCACAGGCCGGACTCATCGATGGCCGCAACGTCGAAATCGTCTTCCGCTATGCCAATGGTATGTCGGAGCGACTTGCGGAATTGGCCGCCGAACTTGTCGCGCAAAAACCCAACCTTCTGCTCGGCGTTGGCAGTCCTGTTGTCATGCCGCTGTTCGAGGCAAGTAAAGGCGGCGTACCCATCGTTGGTGGCATTAGCGAAAGTCCTATGCGGGCGGGAATCGCGGTGTCTCTTGCTCGGCCAGGTAGGAATTTCACCGGGGTTACGTTTCTCACGGATGAAATGGCAGCCAAGCGGATAGAACTTCTGAAGGAAGTGGCTCCCAACGCAAAACGGGTTGCGGTGATATTTAACCCCCAGCATTTCGACGACGAGGTGACGTTTGCGCGACGCGGCGCTGAATCGCTCGGCATCGAGCTGACGACCCAGCCGATCAACAACGTCGGTGATCTCGACGCTGCGCTTCACGGGGTGAGTGCAAGCGGCGCCGACAGCCTGCTCGTCATCTCGTCACGGCTGACCGGCATCGTTGCCGGCAAAATCGCCCGGCATGGCCAGGAGCGTCGCCTTCCCGTGATCGCTTCGTGGCGCGAATTCGCAGACAGCGGTGCGTTGTTGTCCTACGGACCGAGCCGGATTTTCGAGGCCAAACGTCTGGCGGGCTATGTGCAGAAGGTTTTGAACGGCGAGAAGCCGGCAGATTTGCCTATCGAGCAGCCCGTGAAATTCGAACTTGTCATCAATGTCAAAACCGCCAAGGCCGTTGGGCTGACGATACCGCCTTCGCTGCTCGGCCGCGCCGACGAGGTGATTGAATGAAGCGGCTGTCAGCCCTTAGCCGCCGACTTCCTTCGCAAAGGTATCGCGCAGGCCGATGGTCCGGTTGAACACCGGATGATCCGGCGTTGAATCGGGGTCGCGCACGAAATAGCCCTGCCGCTCGAACTGCATCACATCGGGCGAATTGCTCTCCGCAATCGCCGGCTCGATCCGCGCGTCCGTTAGAATTTCCAGCGATTGCGGATTGAGATCGGCGGCGAAATTGGCGGCGTCCGGAACCGGCTTTGCGAACAGCTGGTTGTAAATGCGAATTTCCGCAGGAATCGACTGCGCCGCCGGCAGCCAGTGCATGGTCGCCTTGACCTTGCGCCCGTCGGGCGCGTTGCCGCCGCGGGTCGCGGGATCGTAGGTGCAGCGCAGCTCGATGACCTCGCCGGCGGCATTCTTCACGGCTTCGCGGCAAGTGACAAAATAGGCATAGCGCAGCCGGACTTCGTTGCCGGGCGAGAGCCGGAAAAACTTCTTCGGCGGGTTTTCCATGAAATCGTCGCGCTCGATGTAAAGCTCGCGGCCGAACGCGATGCGGCGGGTGCCGGCGGCCGGATCGTCCGGATGGTTCACGGCTTCGATCTCCTCGCTCTGCCCTTCCGGGTAATTCTCGATCACGATTTTCAGCGGCCGCAGCACCGCCATGCGGCGCAGCGCGGTCCGGTTGAGGCTTTCGCGGATCGAGAATTCCAGCATGTTGACGTCGACGACGCTGTTGGCTTTCGCGACCCCGATACGCCTGACGAAATCGCGAATGGCCGCCGGCGGCACGCCGCGCCGTTTCAGGCCGGCGATCGTCGGCATCCGCGGATCGTCCCACCCCGAAACGTGGCCGCCGCGCACCAGTTCAGTCAGGACCCGTTTCGACAACAGCGTATAGGTCAGATTGAGCCGGGCGAATTCGTACTGGTGCGGTTTCGAGGGCACCGGAAGCTTGTCGAGCAGCCAATCGTAGAGCGGCCGGTGGTCCTCGAATTCCAGCGTGCAGATCGAATGGGTAATCCCCTCGATCGCATCGGACTGCCCATGGGCGTAATCATAGCTTGGATAGATCGACCATTTGTCGCCGGTGCGCGGGTGCGTGGCGTGCAGGATGCGATAGAGCACGGGGTCGCGCAGATTGATGTTGCCGGACGACATGTCGATCTTGGCGCGCAGCACGCGCGCGCCGTTTTGAAACTCGCCCGCTTTCATGCGGCGAAACAGATCGAGATTCTCCTCCACCGGGCGGTCGCGAAACGGACTGTTCCGGCCGGGTTCGGTCAGCGTGCCGCGTGTCAGGCGGATCTCTTCCTGCGACTGGTCGTCGACATAGGCATGTCCGGCGCGGATCAGGATTTCCGCCCATTCGTAAAGTCGCTCGAAATAATCCGATGCGTAGAACAGGTCGGTTCCCCAGTCGTAACCGAGCCAGCGCACGTCGGCCTGAATCGAATCGATGTATTCCTGCTCTTCCTTGGTCGGATTGGTATCGTCGAACCGCAGATGACAGCGCCCGGAAAACTCCTGCGCGATGCCGAAGTTGAGCGCGATCGACTTGGCATGGCCGATGTGCAGGTAACCGTTCGGCTCCGGGGGAAAGCGCGTCACGATCCGGCTAACTTTCCTGGCGTCGAGATCGGCCTGGACGATGTCGCGAATGAAATCGCGCCCCACCTCTGCCGCCACCGGTTCTGCTGTCATTGTTATTTCCTGTTCGGGAATCAATCGACTATCTGCCAAATCCGCCCCTGCCAAGGAAGGCTTTAGTTATGCACGGTTCCTGCTATACACCACCGCTCCTTCCGCATGCCCCCTTTGTCTGCGATCCGCTCCTGTAATGACCGATTCCGTCGTCACCCGCTTTGCCCCTTCGCCAACAGGCTTTCTCCACATCGGGGGAGCCCGCACGGCGCTGTTCAACTGGCTCTACGCGCGCAAGCGCGGCGGCAAGATGCTGCTGCGGATCGAGGACACCGATCGGGAGCGGTCGACCGAACCGGCGATCGCGGCGATCCTGGACGGGTTGCAATGGCTCGGGCTCGATTGGGACGGCGAGGTCATCTACCAGTTCAGCCGGGCCGCGCGCCACCGCGAAGTGGCCGAACAACTGCTGGCGAACGGCAAGGCCTATCGCTGCTATGCCACGCCGGAGGAACTCACGGCGATGCGGGAAAGGGCCCGCGCGGAGGGCCGTACGCGGCTCTACGACGGCTTGTGGCGCGATCGCGATGCCTCGGAAGCCCCTGCCGGCATGAAGCCCACCATCAGGCTCAGGGCGCCACAGACCGGCGAGACCGTGATCGAGGATCAGGTCCAGGGCCGCGTGGTCTGGCAGAACGAGAACCTGGACGATCTCGTCCTGCTGCGTGGCGACGGCAATCCGACCTACATGCTCGCGGTCGTGGTCGACGATCACGACATGGGGGTCACGCACATCATTCGCGGCGACGATCACCTGATCAACGCCGCGCGTCAGAAGCAGATTTACGATGCGCTGGGGTGGGAGATCCCGAGCATGTCGCACATTCCCCTGATCCATGGGCCCGACGGCTCGAAACTCTCCAAACGCCATGGCGCGCTCGGCGTCGATGCCTATCGCGCCATGGGTTATCTGCCGGCGGCGCTGCGCAATTATCTGGTCAGGCTCGGATGGAGCCACGGTGACCAGGAGATATTTTCAACCGAGGAAATGATCGCTGCTTTCGACCTGTCGGGCATCGGCCGTTCGGCGGCGCGGTTCGATTTCGCCAAGCTGGAAAGCCTCAACGGTCACTATATCCGTCAATCCGACGATCCATCTCTCGTGACCATGTTCGAGGGCGTGCTGGACTATGTCCCCGGCGGTTCCGACCTCAAGGCGAAACTCAACGACACCACGCGGGCGCAATTGCTGCAGGCGATGCCGAGCCTCAAGGAGCGCGCCAAGACGCTGATCGAGCTGATCGACGGTTCCTACTTCATCTTTGCCGACAGGCCGCTCGAGATCGAGCCAAAGGCAGCGGCTTTGTTGACGCCGGAAAATCGCGAATTGATCGGGCGGCTCCGTCTCGCGCTCGAGGCTGTCACGCCGTGGACCTCGGAAACCACCGAAGCGGCGATGCGCGCGTTTGCCGAAGCCGATGGCCTCAAGTTTGGCGCGGTGGCCCAGCCGCTTCGCGCGGCGCTGACCGGACGCACGACCTCGCCGGGCATCTTCGACGTGCTGGCGGTGCTGGGAAAGCAGGAATGCCTGGCCCGGCTTGGCGATCAGGCCCCCTCATAAGGTGGTATTGCAGGTCAGGCATGGCCGTCTTGCAGTGCACACAGCAATAAGATACCCATTTAAGAGGTACTTCTGGAATATCCGGCTTGCCACGCCATCTATGTGGTTGGGCCCATCTGGCCGCCGGCTTTCGCAACGATCTCATCAGGAACTTCACGATGGATGCAACATCCAACACCAAAATGGCAACGCTGACGGTCGGCAACAAAACCTACGATTTCCCGATTTTGAGCGGCACCGTCGGGCCTGACGTCATCGACATCGCCAAGCTCTATGCCCAGTCCGGAATGTTTACCTATGACCCCGGCTTCACTTCCACCGGCAGCTGCCAGTCCAAGATTACCTATATCGATGGCGACGCCGGCATCCTGGAATACCGCGGCTATCCGATCGAGCAGCTCGCGGAAAAAGGCGACTTTCTCGAAACCTGCTACCTGCTGCTTTACGGCGAACTTCCGACCAAGGCTCAGAAGGAAGACTTCGACCAGCGCGTGATCCATCACACCATGGTTCACGAACAAATGGCGCGGTTCTACCAGGGTTTCCGCCGCGACGCCCATCCGATGGCGATCATGGTGGCTGCCGTCGGCGCGCTGGCTGCGTTCTATCACGACTCCACCGACATCACCGATCCGACCCAGCGCATGATCGCGTCGATGCGCATGATCGCGAAGATCCCGACCTTGGCCGCGATGGCCTACAAATACACCATCGGCCAGCCGTTCATGTATCCGAAGAACTCGCTGAGCTTCGCCGAGAACTTCCTGCATATGTGCTTCGCGGTGCCGTGCGAGGACTACAAGATCAATCCGGTGCTCGCCGACGCGCTCGACAAGATCTTCATCCTGCATGCCGACCACGAGCAGAACGCCTCGACCTCGACGGTGCGGATCGCAGGCTCCTCCGGTGCCAATCCGTTCGCCTGCATCGCCGCCGGCATCGCCTGCCTGTGGGGGCCGGCACATGGCGGCGCCAACGAAGCGGCGCTGGCGATGCTGGCCGAGATCGGCACGGTCGACAAGATTCCTGACTTCATCAGGAGGGTGAAAGATAAAAACAGCGAAGTCCGCCTGATGGGTTTTGGGCATCGCGTCTACAAGAACTACGATCCGCGCGCCAAGATCATGCAGAGGATGTGTCACGCCGTCCTGGCGGAGATCGGCCACGGCGACGATCCGATGCTGAAAGTCGCGTTGGAGCTGGAGAAGATCGCGCTCCACGATCCCTATTTCATCGAGCGCAAGCTCTATCCGAACGTGGACTTCTATTCGGGCATCACGCTGAAGGCGATGGGCTTCCCGACCTCGATGTTCACCGTGCTGTTTGCGGTCGCGCGCACCGTCGGCTGGATCAGCCAGTGGAGCGAGATGATCGAGGATCCGCATCAGAAGATCGGCCGGCCGCGCCAGCTCTACACCGGCGTCACCCGTCGCGATTACGTTCCCATCGTAAACCGCTAGTTCGGCCGCCGGAATTTTCGCATCGTCGCCAGCACGATATCGGCCGCCCGCGCGCTCGGCGGCTGGTTGCCGGTCGACATGATCGCGTCGATTTTTGCAAAGGCCTCGAGCTGCCGCTGGCGCAACGGAGAATCGTAAAGCACATCGCGCAGCGCAGGCGCCAGCTTTTCCGGGCTGCAGTCCCGCTGCAGGAATTCCGGAACGACATTCTCGCCGATGACCAGGTTTGCCAGAATGACCGAGCTTGAGCGGATCGCGCGCCGCAGGATCCATGCCTCGGCGGCGCCTGCCTTGTAGGCCGTGACCATCGGCACCCCCGCGAGCGCAAGCTCGAGCGTCACGGTGCCGGACTTGGCGAGCGCTGCGCGCGCAATCCGAAACGCCGCCCGCTTTTCCTGCTCGCCGATCACGACCCGCGGCTCGACCTTCCAGCTCTTGACGCCCTCCCCGACCGCTTCCTGCAAGTGCGGCATGGTGGGAAGGATCGGTTCGAACGGCACGCCCTCCGCCTGCAGCAGGCCCAGGGTCTCGCCGAACACCGCCAAGTGATGGTTGATCTCGCTGCG
The DNA here is from genome assembly GCA_963761395.1 of uncultured Alphaproteobacteria bacterium. Taxonomy (GTDB): domain Bacteria; phylum Pseudomonadota; class Alphaproteobacteria; order Rhizobiales; family Xanthobacteraceae; genus Bradyrhizobium. The sequence continues at coordinate 133,376 of CAVXHU010000008.1, read as the reverse complement.
GCGGCTTCCCGGCAGCACCAGAACAACCGGCGGCGGCTCGCCCCGGCGCTTTTGCTCCTCCGCACCGGGCCGGAGCACGCCGGTCTGCTCGGTCAGGGGGTGACCGACATAGCTGCATGGCGGACCCCGCAGCCTGCGATACTCCTCCGGCTCGAAAGGCAGCAAGGCAAGAACATGATCGACATAGGCGCGCATCGCGCGCGCCCGGCCCGGCCGCCATGCCCAAACCGAGGGGGATACGTAGTCGATGATCGGAATAGAGGGATCGCGGGCCCGAACGCGCCGTGCCACCCGATGGGTAAAATCGGGGCTGTCGATGATCACGAGAATATCGGGCGCGGCTTGCGTCACGGCAACGGCGGTTTCCCGGATACGCCGCAGGATCGTCGGGAACTGCTTGACGACCGCCGCCAGTCCCATGATCGACAGCTGTTCGATCGGAAACAGCGACGTCAATCCTTCGCGCGCCATCGACTGGCCGCCGACGCCTTCAAACCGCACCGCGCCGCCGAGACGCTGGCGCAACACCTTCATCAGGTTGGCGCCAAGCCGATCCCCCGATTCCTCCGTCGCGATCAGGAATATTTTTCGCGCGACGTTGGCGGTTGCTCGCGCCTGCATCACGCGGGCAAACCGGTTACGAAAAGGCCGGCGGCATCGGCCGCCTCGATCATGGCCTGCGGTTCCACGACAATGGTGTTGCCGGCAACGATCGCTATTCCGGCGAGCCGGGCCGCGGCCGCGCCTTCGATGGTTTGCGGGCCTATCGTGGGAAGATCGAAACGCAAATCCTGTCCGCTTTTCGGCGCTTTCACCAGCACGCCCCGCGCCGCCTTGGCGCGAATGCGGCCCTCGCTGCGCAATCGCGCAACGCGCGCCAGCAAGCCGTCGGTGCCTTCGATGTCCTCGACCCCGACCACGTGACCGTCGATCACGATGGCGGCCTGACCGATGTCGAACGGACTGAGCGCACCCAAGACGTCGCGCCCCCTGGCGATATCGGCCGCGGCATTTTCGTCGGGCGACGCCCGGGTGATGCACCCCTCCGGCATCAGCAGGTCAGGGGCGACATCCTTGATCCCCACCATTCGGAAGCCGTCCTGTTCGAGAATGCGGCCGATGCCAGACAGCAAATGATCGTCCCCGCCCCGGAAAGCCGACAGCACGCGGCCGATCACGCGAAGCGTACCCCAATCCAGGCGAATTTCGGACAGCGCCGGGCGTACCAGCGTGCCGATGAAAACCAGATCGCGGCAGTTTTCGGCGCGAAACAGTTTTATGGCCCGGCCGACCTGACCGACCGAAATCCAGTGATGGCGAAAGCGCGCCACGGCCACGGGATCGCAGGCACCTTTCAGCGCGAACAGAATGGGACGGATGCCGCGTGCGGCGAGCGAGTCCGCAACCGCGAATGGCATGACGCCGCCCGCCGCGATCAGGCCGACCGGCGATGAAATCTGCAAAACCTCGTTCGTCATGGCCCGCCCCAAGAGCATTTTCCGGCAAAGTGGGATTCCGGTTTGCCGCATGAAAATGCTGTACTTCAAGAACTTGCGCGTATTCTCGCAAAATCGGTATCCACTTTTGCGGAATACGCGCTGCTCAAGACCTTTTGTCATCTTTGGCCGGCAGACACAGTTCGCGATGTTTTCCGGCATCGATGAAAGTCAGGATTTCCGCAATCGCAGGATCTGTGCCCGCCAGATGCCTCACCTCGTTCAGCCGCTCGGCAAAGATGCCGGGACCGTGAAACAGCTTTTGATAAAACGATCTTACCACCGCGAGGCGCTCGCGGGTGAACTTGCGGCGTTTCATGCCGACGGTGTTGAGGCCGGCGAGAGCAGCATAATGGCCGCTCGCAAGGCCAAACGGGATCACATCGCTGCGCACGCCGGTGAGAGCGCCCACCATCACCTGCGCCCCGACCCTGCCGAATTGATGCACGGCCGACAGGCCGCCGATGAAAACAAAATCGCCGACCTCGGCGTGGCCGCCCAGCGTCGCCGAGGTGGCAAAGATGACGTCATTGCCCACGATGCAGTCGTGACCCACGTGGCTGCAATTCATGAAATAACCGCGATCCCCGACGCGGGTAATGCCGCCACCGGCGACCGTCCCGGCGTTCATGGTCACCTGTTCCCTGATGGTGCAGCCCTGGCCGATCTGAAGTCTGGTGAGTTCGCCGCGATAGCTCAGGGATTGCGGCGGCGTGCCCAGCGAAACGAATGGATAGATCGTGCAGCCGTCGCCGATGGTGGTCTGCGCGGTGATGTGCACATGCGCGATCAGCTTGCAGTTCGCGCCGATCGCGACGTGGGGGCCGACGGTGCAAAAGGGGCCGATCGACGTGCCCTCGCCGATCACAGCGCCATCTTCAATCCGCGCGGTGGGATCGATCGTGCTCATCGAATGGTCCAGTACCAGCTAATATCGCTAATGTGTTGAGTTTTCTGGTGGTTAGCGCGACATGCCGGGACTGTCTAGTGACGTATGGTTACGCCGTGTTTCGGCATGTTGGGTCCAAGGGCGCGGCGTGCCGCCTCGGCAGGTCTTTACGCGCACCGACGCGCGGTCTCTTGATGCGCGGGGCTAATGCGCCATCGAAGGTGATACGGGAATCGTCGTCCGCCGGCTACGCAGACATCATGTCATGCTGCCGGGCAGGAAGCAGCGGATTGAAGTCCCGCGGGGACTTTTGATCGGCCAGACCATCGTTCGGCCGGCGCGGTTTGGCTCGGTGATGACGGCATCATCCGGCACCATGATCCACTCGCCGTCGATGCGAACACGGTAGCGGCCATCCTTGGATTCCCAGTCCGGATCCGAGACGGCAAAACCGTCTGCGTCCGAGCAACACAGCCCCTGGCCGCTCTTTAGAGTGTCGAACCATGGCTTCAGCGGGGACCCGGTGTACCGGCCATCGTCGCGCGCCGTCGCACTTCCGACCACAATAGCGGCCGAGATCGCCACCACCGCCGCGGCTTTGAAAAAATTCATGCGACCCCTTTGCTGCAACGTGCCGCGAAAAACGCTTCAACCAATTCACAAACCGCTTGTTGCGCTGAAGTTCCGCTGCAGGGGGTAGTCGCAATAACTTGACCGCGCTAGGTCCGCGATCCGACATTGCGTTGCGTGGTTGAATTCAGATCCGCCGCGCACCAACGGCGCGATGCGCCGGCATGGCGCAGAGCTAATGCCGAAGCGCCCGAACGACGGATGGAAGCAGCTGGGCCGCTAACATAGCGTGCCCCTCGGCCGTGAGATGAATACCATCCGCCTGCAGATATTTTCGGCCAATGCCGTTTCCCGTTACCGGTATGATCTTGATGCCTCGGCCGCGAAGCCGCGCAACGATCGACGCAAACTCCGCCTTCTGGTCTCCCTGACCCAGCCTCCGGGCATTGAATGTGCCACCTATCGTGCCAAGAAGCACAATTCTGGTCCCGTCCGGAACGGCCTGATTCAGCCGACCCAACATTCCCGAATTGGTGTCGCCGGAAATTCCGGCGTTCGCCACGTGCACATTGTAGCCCTTGCTGGACAGCATCGTCTCCAATTGCGCCGGAAAAGCCTCCGAACTGTTGACGCCGCGGCCGGCGACATTACTGGCGCCCAAGGCAACGATCTGGGCTTGCGCCATGCCGGCAAGGCCGAACACCATCCCGGAAAGCAAGCCCGCGAACAGAAGCAGCTTCACCCTGGAGATCATCTGGGCACCTTCTTGCTCGGCATTGGGTCGGCCTGGACCCAAAGCTGCACCAGTTGCTTCAATGTTCGAGCAAAGAGACTGATTTCATTGACGTTTTTGGATCCACCGCGCGAGATACCTGCCCGTCGGTCCTGATTAGTCGGTCAGCATCGCGCCAACATCGGCCTCGGCCACGGTCGTGCCGTTCACGATGGCGTCGCCGTGAAACCACCACATGGTCTTGCGCCTGCCGATGCTGCGCATGTGGTATTCGACGGTGTCGCCGGGCATCACCGGTTTGCGGAATTTGCACTTGTCGATGGTGAGAAAATAAACCGCGCGCGGTTTCTTTGTGCCTTCGACCGACTTGATGCCGATCACGCCGGCGGTCTGCGCCATCGCCTCGATCATCATCACCCCGGGATAGACCGGACGCTCTGGAAAATGTCCTTGAAATGGCGGTTCGTTGAAGGTGACGTTCTTGACGCCGATGCCGGAGTGATCGGTCCGGATATTGAGCACCCGATCGATCAGCAGCATCGGATAGCGGTGCGGCAGCGTCTTGAGGATCTCATTGATATCCACGAGCGCAAATCTGACCGGTGCCTCCTCCATCACTCGCGCCCCTCGCCCTTCGGATCGACCGTGCCGTCGCGCACCAGACGCTCCACCGCAACGATCTCCCGGAACCACTGCCTGGTCGGCTTTGCAAAGAAGCCGCCCCAGCGTCCGTTGGCCGGAATGTCATCCTTGACGGCGCTCATCGCCGTGACCTGAGCCCCGTCGCCGATGCGCAGGTGGTTGTTGATACCGACCTTGGCACCCAGCGCCACATTGTCGCCAATCGTCAGGCTGCCCGCGAGTCCAATCTGGGCCGCAAGCAAGCAATGCCTGCCGATCGTCACATTGTGGCCGATCTGGACCTGATTGTCGATTTTCGTGCCTTCGCCGATCACGGTGTCGCGCAGACTGCCGCGATCGATGGTCGTTCCGGCGCCGATCTCGACGTCGTTCTGGATCAGCACGCGGCCGGTTTGCGGTACTTTCAGATGGCCATCCGGGCCAAAGAAGACAAAGCCATAGCCGTCCTGTCCGATGCTGCAGCCGGGGTGGATCAGGACGTTGTTGCCGATCAGCGCGAACTGAATGGAGCAGCGCGCGCCGACGTTGCAATCCCGGCCGATCCTGACGTCGGCACCGATCACGGCCCCCGAACCGACGACCGTCCCGGCGCCGATTTCGACGTTCGGGCCGATCACGGCCAGCGGATCGACGATGACGCCATCCTCCAGATGCGCCGTCGGATCGATGACGGCGGAGGCCGCGATGCCGGTGCTGCCGAACCAGGATTGCGGCCGAAGCGCATCGCGGTGCAGCTCACGGGCGATTTTCACAAATTCGCGGAATGGATGGGCTGCGCGTAACACCGCTACGTGGGCGGGGACATCGGCCTCGAACCGCCGGCTCACCAGACACGCCCCCGCCTTCGTCGACGCGAGCTGGTCGGCGTATTTCAGGTTGTCGAAAAACGTCAGATGCATCGGGCCGGCTTCGTCGAGCGAAGCCAGTCCCCTGACCGGCTGGCCGCCCCGTGACGGGTCGACCAAATGCGCCTGCGTCAACGCGGCGATATCGGCCAGCGTCGACGAAGGAGGTTGCTCGAAGAACGTCGGCTGCGCCATTCCACCCGTCGCGGTCCGGCCGGTGATCGAACCAGAGCCTCGGTTTTGATCAATCAAAACCGAGGCTCCAGTTTCTTGATTCGTTTTCTTCGCGCGAACCGGAATCCACTTCGCCTGAAAACGTTAGAATGATGTCCCGCCGCCAAACCTGAATTGCTGCACCCGATCGAACGGACCCTTGGTAAGCGGTACCGCATAGTCGAAGCGCAGCGGACCAAACGGCGAAGCCCAGATCAGACCGACACCCACGGAGCTGCGAACGACATTGCCATTGTCAAACACTAATCCGGTACAGGTTCCGGCGGTGGGAGGATTTGTCGTAGGCTTGATACAATTGGAATTGGCCGGCGTGGTGACTTCGTTGGTTAAGCTCCATGTAGTCGGTCCCTGGTAGTCATTCAGGCCGCCAGCGTCGGCATAAACAGCGCCCTTCAATCCGACTTCCTTCGGCAGGAACCAGAACGGCATCTGCAGTTCCGCCGACGCGCCCCAATATTTGGTGCCGCCGAGCGCATCCATCGTGCCGAAAGGATTGATGTCGCGCGGACCGATGCCGTTCGGGGCAAAACCGCGGACCAGATTCGGCCCCATCTGGAACTGATCGAGCATCCGAAGCTCGTTGCTGCCGACCTTGTTAAGAATGCCGGCCTGGACGTGGATCAGTCCGACGATATCGGCAACCAGCGGCGTGTAGTATTTCGCATCGACCGCGGACTTCAAATAGGTCACGTCGCCGCCGACGCCGGCGAAGTCCTGCTTGAAATCAACGAGCAGGCCGTCGGTCGGGTTTTTGTTGTTGTCCAGTGTATTGTAATTCAACGAGTAGCCGACCGACGACGTCAATGTCCTGCCAGCCGCGAGTTCCTTGCGAACCGGCAGCGACGCCTCGCCGTCGAGATAGCAGCCGAGACCATTGGTCGAGGTCAAATCGATGCCATTGGCCGCAGCATAGGCCGGGCTCGGATTGAAAAACGGACTTGTCGGATCGTTGTTACAATTTGCGAGATAGCTCGGCAGCGAGATTTCCTGCTGATAGATCGAGTACCGGACCTGCAGCGAAAGATCTTCGCGCAGCGCGAATCCGAGCCGAGGACTAAAGCCCAGCGTCTTGGTGCCGTAGGAGATAAAGCTGTTGGCAAGCTGCTGACGCTGGAACAGATCGAGACCGAGCGCCACCCGATAATCCAGCAGGTAGGGTTCGACAAACGACAGCGAGTAGCCGCGCGCATACTGGCCATACGTCACCGTCGCCTTCGCAAACAGGCCGCGTCCGAGGAAGTTACGTTCGGAAATGCTGACCTCGGCGAGCGCGCCGTCGGTGGTCGAATAGCCGCCGGACACCGAGAAGTCCCCGGTCGATTTCTCCTCGAGCTCGACGACGAGAATCACGCGATCGCTCGAGGATCCGGGCTCGCTCGTGATTTTCACGCTCTTGAAGAAATCGAGATTCTTCAGACGCCGCTCGGCGCGGTCGACCAGTGCGCGGTTGTAGGCGTCGCCCTCGGAAATATCGAATTCACGGCGAATCACGTAGTCCCGGGTCCGGGTATTGCCGCGCAGGTTGATGCGCTCGATGTAGGTCCGCGGGCCTTCGTCGATGGCAAAGGTGATCGAAACGGTATGGGCCTCGAAATTGCGATCGCCGCGCGGACGCACGATCGCGAAGGCGTAACCGCGCCGCGAGGCCTCGATCTGCATCTCCTCGACTGATTTCTCCAGCGCTTCGGCGTTGTAGAGCGACCCGACATTGACGCGCGAGAAGCTGCGAAGCGCATTTCCGTCAAGCGTGGGAATGCTCGAGCGGAAATCGACCGTCGCAACCCGATACTGCTGGCCTTCCTCGATCTTGAAGGTCACCAGGAAGCCCTTGCGCTCCGGATCGTATTCGGTCAGCGCGGCCACCACCTGCACGTCGGCAAAACCGTGCTTCAGATAATAGCGGCGGATCAGATCGCGATCGGCTTCGACCCGGTCCGGATCGTAAACGTCGTTGCCGCCGAGGAAGCTCAGCAGATTCGATTCGTGCGTCTTGATGACATCCTTCAGGCGATACGACGAATAGGCATTGTTGCCGATGAACTCGACCGACTTGACGCCGGTTTTCGAACCCTCGGTGATCGTGAAAATCAGATCGACGCGGTTGTTGGGCTGCTCGATGATTTCGGGATTGACGCGCACGTCATAGCGGCCGGCGCGGCGATAGATTTCGGCGATGCGCTGGGCGTCGGACTGGACCATGGGACGCGACAGCGTGCCGCGCGGCTTGGACTGAATTTCCGCCGAAAGCTGCTCGTCCTTGACCTTCTTGTTGCCCTCGAAGGCAACGCGGCCGATCACGGGATTTTCGACCACGGTCACCACCAGGTGACCCCCCGCCTGGTTGATTCTGACGTCCTGGAACAGGCCGGTTTCGATCAGCGCCTTCAGGCCGTCATCGATCTGCGCCTGATCCAGCCGCCCGCCGGGACCCGGCTTGAAATAGGAGCGGATGGTCTCGAGTTCGACCCGCCGGTTGCCCTCGACCTGAATCGAGGCCACGGTCTGGGCGGCGGCAGGCGACGACACAAGCATGGCCGCCAGTGTGGCCGCGACCGGCATGGCAGAACATCACCAGGGCGACCACCAGGCCCCCCCGAACTCGCATTCCAAAATTCATGCGCAACGCGCCCTTGTCATTCCAGCGCCGGGCCGCACCCCTACGAACCGGCAGATTCCCATTAATTGCCCCGCTTGTAGCCAATTTTGCCGGGCCGGCAAACGTCCTATTGCAGTGCAATTTCATTTTCATTCCAAGACGTTGCCTATCGGCCACGCCCGCCAAACAAGGCATTACGATGCCGCCAGATGCAGGATGTCGTTGTAGGTTGCAAACACCATCAGCATGAGCACCAGACCCAGCCCGATCCGGAACCCCATCTCCTGCGCTCTTTCCGACATGGGGCGTCCGCGGACGGCCTCGACGGCATAGAACAAAAGATGACCACCATCGAGCAGAGGTACCGGAAACAAATTCAATAATCCGATCGATACCGAGAGAACCGCGGCAAGGTGCACCAGCGCGGCAAGACCGATGGTGGCGACTTGACCTGAAATCTGGGCGATTCGAAGCGGGCCGCCGACCTGGTCGGCCGCCTCACGCCCGGTAAAGACGCCGCCGATATACGCCAGCGTCCGGTCAACCACGAACCAGGTTTCCTTGACGCCAAGCCACAATGCGGTCGCGGGATCCACTTGCTCGGTGACGACATCGCCGGCTACGGGCTTGCGGGTGATTCCCATCACGCCTTGCCGATGGGTGTTGCCGAACGGATCTTTGACTTCCCTGAGTTCCGGCGTGCCACGCAATTGCAGCGTCGAATCGCCGCGCTTGATCGTGAACGTCAGTTGCTCACCGGCTCGAATGCTAACGACCCGCTGCATATCGGAAAAACTTCCGATCGCCTTGTCGTCGATCGCCGTCACGACGTCGCCGACCTGAAAGCCGGCCGCCGCCGCGGCGCTGCCCGCCTCCACCTGATCGACCCGCGCCGTGGTGCTCGGTTTACCGAAGAACGTGAACAGGCAGGTAAAGATCACGATGGCCAGCAGGAAGTTGGCTATCGGGCCGGCGGCCACGATCGCGGCACGCGGTCCAACCTTCTTGTGGTGGAAACTGCCCGCGCGCTCTTCTTCCGTCATGCTTGCGAGCGCTTCGGACGATGGCGTGGAGGCCTCGCTGTCGTCGCCGAAGAACTTGACGTAGCCGCCCAGCGGAACAGCCGAAATCTTCCACCGCGTGCCATGGCGGTCGTTGAAACCGACGAGTTCCGGGCCGAAGCCGAGCGAGAAAGTTAGCACCTTCACGCCCGCCCAGCGGGCGACCAGGAAGTGACCAAGCTCGTGGAAGAAAACGACAATCGTCAGCACGAACAGGAAGGGAATGATGTAACCGATGAACCCATGGCTCAACGTATTGAAACTATGCAGAAAAAACTCGGACATCCGATTCCCCTTAACCAGGGCCACAGGCCCTGTCCCCAACCCTCTAGGATGCCTTTAAGGCAATTTGAGGCAAGAGGGTGGCAGCTTTATTTCGCGCGTTATGGTCAACGGCGATGGCATCGTCCGCGGAAGTCATTGGCGCCAGATTGCCCGAGCGTATCCAGGCGTCCATCGTCGCCTCGACCAGCCGCGCAATCGCGCCGAATTTGATCTTGCCGCCGATGAAGGCCGCGACCGCCACCTCGTTGGCGGCATTATATACCGTGGTCGCGCCGCGGCCGGTTCGCAGCGCGTCGTAAGCCAGCCGAAGCGCCGGGAACCGATCGAAATCGGGAGCCTCGAAGGTCAGCTGTCCGATCTTGGCGAGATCAAGCTGGGTTGCCGGACCGACGATGCGATCGGGCCATCCGAGGCAATGCGCGATCGGCGTGCGCATGTCCGGTGCCCCCAATTGCGCGACTACCGAACGATCCGAAAATTCGACCATGCCGTGGATGATCGACTGCGGATGCACCAGAACGTCGATCTCGTCCGGGGTCAGTGCGAACAGATAGGAGGCTTCGATGACTTCGAGCCCCTTGTTCATCATCGACGCGGAATTGATGGTGATCTTCTGTCCCATGCTCCAGTTCGGATGTTTCAAGGCCTGCGCCAGCGTCGCCTGTTCGATATCGGCGATGGCCCATGTCCGGAACGGTCCGCCCGATGCGGTAATGATAACACGCACCAGTTCTTCCCGGTTTCCCGAGCCGAGCGCCTGAAACAGCGCATTATGTTCGGAGTCGGCCGGCAGGATGCAGGCCCCGGCCTTTGCCGCGCGCTGCATGAAGAAATCGCCGGCGCAGACCAGGCACTCCTTGTTGGCAAGCGCGACGGTGGCGCCGCGATCCACCGCCGCGAGCGCAGGCTTCAGTCCGGCCGCGCCGCTGACGGCCGCCATGACCCAATCCGCCGGGCGCGCCGCGGCTTCGATAACAGCGCTTTCGCCCGCGCCACATTCGATGCCCGTGCCGGCCAGCGCGTCCTTCAACTCGCCAAGGCGACCGGGATCGGCGATGGCCGCAAATCGTGCGCCAAACTCCTTCGCCAGTTTCGCCAGGCCTTGCACATTGGTGTGCGCGGTCAGCGCCTCGACCTGGTAGCGGTCGCGCGAGGCCCTGAGCAAATCCATGGTGCTGTCGCCGATCGAACCGGTGGCACCGAGGACGGTTATGGCGCGTACGGCGGATGCCGCGGCCTTGCTGTTACGCAACGGAACTGCGCTCATGCCTTCACCAAACCATAAGACCGCGGCCGACGCCATCCACGCCACCCCGCAAAAACCCGAAAATCGCCGCCGCGACGACCGCGGCGACGAATCCGTCGAGACGATCCATCAACCCGCCGTGCCCGGGAATGATGTGGCTGGAATCCTTGACGCCGAAACGTCGTTTCACCGCGGATTCAAAGAGATCGCCGAGCTGGGAAGCGATCGAGAGGACCGCGCCCAAGAGCAGCAGCGGGCCGGTTTTGCCGAGCCCGAACGCCGCAAATCCCGCCGCGACCACAAGGCTCGCTGCAAATCCACCGACCGCCCCGGCCCACGTCTTCCTGGGACTGACCCGCGGCCAGAGTTTCGGTCCGCCAATGCCGCGGCCTGCGAAGTAACCGCCGATATCGGTTACCCACACCACCAAAAGCACCAGCATCAGCGCGACAAATCCGTATGTTTGATCGAGACGAACCAGCACCGATGCCATCTGCGCCGCGGCGGCATAGACAAAATCCCGTCGCAGTCCAGCTGCGCCGCTGCGGCGCAAGCAACGCAACGGCAGCCAAGCCGAGGGCCAATGCGAGCAGCGAAGCATCGATCCGTCCCGCTGCGAAACAAAGTCCTGATATCGCAAGCGCGACGGCTCCCGAGGTGACCACGCGCGTTTCGCGGGCCATACCCACGATCATCAGCCATTCGACATAGAGCCCGATCGCGGCGAGCGTCACCAGCGTGGTCCAAAGCCATCCTCCCAGCCACGCAATTGCAATGGCGACAGGCGCAAGGATCAGCGCTGCCATGACGCGCAGAAACAGATTGCGCGATCCTTGGTCGGCCGCTGGCGCGGCTTGGTCTTCGGTCACGATCCGGTTTTCGCGGCCAGACCGCCGAAGCGGCGCTCCCGTCTGGCATATTCGGCGATGGCGCCCTCAAGCGCAGCCTTGTCGAAATCCGGCCAATGGACCGGCTACGAACACGAGTTCGCTGTAAGCCGCCTGCCACATCAGGAAATTCGACAGCCGCTGCTCGCCGCTGGTGCGAATGATCAGATCGGGATCGGGAATATCCGGCGCATCGAGGTAGCGACCGAGCGTGTCGGCGTCGATCGACGCGGGATCACGCTTGCCCTCCGCGACCTCGCGCGCCAGCCGCTGCGCCGCGTTGGCGATTTCCTGCCGCGAGCCGTAGTTGAATGCGACCACGAGATTGAGGCGGGTGTTGTCGCGAGTCAGGTCTTCGGCCTCTTTCAAAAGGGCGCAGATGTCCGGCTCCAATCCGTCGCGCTCGCCGATGACGCGCACCCGGACGCCGTCGCGGTGCAGCGTCGCCAGATCGTTGCGGATGAACCGCCGCAGCAAGCCGAACAGGTCGCCGATTTCGGTCGCCGGACGCGACCAGTTTTCCGAACTGAACGAGAAGATCGTAAGGTAAAGAATGCCGAGTTCGTGGGCAGCGCGAACGACGCGGCGCAACGCCTCGACGCCGCGGCGATGGCCTTCCGCGCGCGGCAAACCGCGGGCCGCCGCCCAGCGTCCGTTGCCGTCCATGATAATCGCCACATGCAAGGGGCCGTCGGTTCGATCCGGTCCTTCAGTGGCGGGGGCGGCGGCGTTCGACATCGATCAATCCTTAGGCGCTAAACGGTGAGGATTTCTTTTTCCTTGGCCGCAAGCAAGTGATCGATCTCCGAAATCGTCCCGTCGGTCGCCTTCTGCACATCGTGGGCCAGACGCTCCTGATCGTCCTCGGAAATCTCGTGATTCTTCTCAAGCTTCTTGACCGTATCGAGGCCATCGCGGCGGACATGCCGGACCGCGACACGCGCGGCTTCCGCGTATTTGTGCGCGACTTTCACAAGCTCCTTGCGGCGTTCTTCATTGAGTTCGGGAATTCGCAAGCGAAGCACCTGTCCTTCTGTGGCTGGACTTAGGCCGAGATTGGAATCGACGATCGCCTTCTCCACGGCCTTCACCATCGACTTGTCCCATACCTGCACGGAGAGAAGGCGGGGTTCGGGCACGCTGATGGTCGCGAGCTGGTTGAGCGGCATATGGGTGCCGTAGGCGTCGACCTGCACCGGCTCCAGCATCGAGGCCGCGGCACGGCCGGTTCGCAAACCGCCCAGTTCATGCTTGAGCGCCTGAGTGGCGCCTTGCATGCGGCGCTTCAACTCGTTGATGTCGAAATTACCCGTGGGCATAGTGCTCTCCCATCCTGAAAAGCCGTCGAGGCCGCTTCACAAGCCCGTCAGCCGGCGACGATCGTGCCGTGGCCCGTACCGCGCAGGATCGCGCCTATCGAACCCGGCTCGGCGATCGAAAACACGATGATAGGCAGCGACGTCTCGCGGGCAAGCGCGAATGCGGTCGCGTCCATGACCTTGTAGCCGCCTTCGATCGCCTGCGAATGCGTCAGACGGTCAAACCGCTTGGCGGAGGCGTCCTTTTTGGGATCGGCGCTGTAGACGCCGTCCACATTGGTGGCCTTCAGCACGGCCTGTGCGCCGATTTCGGCCGCTCGCAATACCGCCGTGGTATCGGTGGTGAAGAACGGATTGCCGGTTCCGCCGCCGAGCAGCACGATCCGGCCTTCCGCGAGATATTTGTGCGCCGCACCGCGGGTGTACAGCTCGCAGATCTGCGGCATCACGAATGCCGACAGCGCGCGCGCCGGCGCCCCGCGCCGCTCGATCGCGGCCTCCAGTGCAAGGCAGTTCATCACAGTGGCGAGCATGCCCATGGTATCGCCGGTCGGGCGGGAGACGCCGCGCGAGGAGACTTCCACGCCGCGGACCAGGTTCCCGCCGCCAACCACGACGGCCAACTCGACGCCGAGCTGCTTGGCGGTGATCAGGTCACCGGCAATCCGGTCGATGGTCGGCTGGTCGAAGCCCGACGAATGGGCGCCGGCGAGGTATTCGCCCGAGAGCTTGATCACCACGCGACGATAGACCGGCTCAGCCATTGCTAAACGCTTTCCTTGCGGGTGCCGGAGCTCCCGGCCTTATGCCACCGCTTCGGGCCCCCCCGGCGGCTTCTTGCCGCTGGCTGCCGCGACCTCGGCTGCGAAATCGGATTCTTGCCGCTCGATTCCCTCGCCGAGAGCATAGCGCACAAATCCGGTAATCTTCACCGGCGCGCCGATTTTGCCCTCAGCTTCCTTGACCGCCTGGGCCACCGATTTGGCGCTGTCGTGAATGAAGGCCTGCTCGAGCAGGCAGACTTCCTTGTAGTAGGTTTTGAGGCCGGACTCGACGATCTTTTCGATCACATTCTCGGCCTTGCCCTGCTGACGGTATTTATCGGCCAGCACGTCCTTTTCGCGCTTCACGACCGCGGGATCGAGCCCCGCCGGATCCAGCGCCTGCGGGTTGGCGGCGGCCACATGCATGGCAAGCTGGCGGCCGAGAACTGCGAGTTCGTCGGTCTTGCCTGATGATTCGAGCGCCACGATCACGCCGATCTTGCCGGCGCCTTCGATCACGGCGTTGTGCACATAGCTCGACACCACTCCCTTGGTAACCTGAAGTGAAGCCGCGCGGCGCAGCGTCATGTTTTCGCCGATGGTCGCGATGGCGTCGGCGATGGCAGTCTCGACCGTGACGTTGCCGACCTTCGCGGCCTTGATCTTCTCGACGTCGGCGCCGACTTCGAGCGCGACCTGCGCGATCATCTTGACCAGTCCCTGGAACTGCCCGTTGCGCGCAACGAAGTCGGTCTCGGAATTGACCTCGACGACGACGCCCTTGATGCCCGCCGTCTGCACGCCGATCAGGCCCTCGGCCGCGACACGGCCGGCTTTTTTCGCGGCTTTCGACAGGCCCTTTTTGCGCAGCCAATCGATCGCGGCCTGCATGTCGCCTTCGTTTTCGGCGAGCGCCTGCTTGCAGTCCATCATGCCGACGCCGGTCGACTCGCGCAGGTCCTTGACCATCGCCGCTGTGATTGTTGCCATCGTTGCGTATCCTTCGCCTGTCAGGGCGACCGCGGCGCGGCCTTAGGCCCTCGCCGCCGTCCACCACCAGCAATTAGGTAGATTGGAAGTTGGTGGCCGGAAGGTTCCGGCCAGCGCGCTCAAACTATTCGGCTTCCGCGGTCATCGCCTTGGCCTGGGCCACCCAGCCATCGGCTCGGGACGGAAGTCCGACCTCTTCGCCGATCTTGTAGGCGGTGTCGTGATCGAGTTCGGCCAGCTGCCAGTAATGGAAGATGCCGAGATCGTTGAACTTCTTCTCGATCGCGCCCGACACGCCGGTGAGCTTCTTGAGGTCGTCGGCCGCACCGCGCGGCCCGGCAAGGCCCTGGAAGCCCGCAGGCTGCGGCGCCGCCGCAATCTCCTCGCGGGCAGGCTGAGCCGATGCGCCGATATCGATGCCGGAATCCCCCTGCGCGCGCGAAATGCCATCGATCACCGCGCGGGCGACCAGATCGCAATACAGCGTGATGGCGCGGCCGGCGTCGTCATTGCCCGGCACGACATAGGTGATGCCCTTGGGATCGGAATTGGTATCGACGATCGCGGCGACGGGAATGTTGAGCCGTTGGGCTTCCTGTATCGCGATGTCTTCCTTGTTGGTGTCGATCACGAAGATCAGGTCGGGCAGACCGCCCATCTCCTTGATGCCGCCCAGCGCACGATCGAGCTTGTCGCGCTCGCGCTGCAGCGTCAGCCGCTCCTTCTTGGTGTAGGCGTTGGCATCGCCGGAATTGAGCACTTCATCGAGGTGCCGCAGACGCTTGATCGAGCCGGAAATGGTCTTCCAGTTGGTCAGCGTGCCGCCGAGCCAGCGCGAATTGACGAAATACTGCGCCGATCGCTTGGCGGCCTCGGCGACGCCGTCCTGCGCCTGCCGCTTGGTGCCGACGAACAGGATACGGCCGCCCTTGGCGACGGTATCGCTGACCGCCTGGAGCGCGCGATGCAACAGCGGCACGGTCTGGGCGAGGTCGATGATGTGGATGTTGTTGCGGGCACCGAAAATGTAATCCGCCATTTTCGGATTCCAGCGGTGCGATTGGTGGCCAAAGTGAACGCCAGCTTCAAGCAGCTGACGCATAGAAAAATCGGGAAGCGCCATAGTCAAATTCTCCGGTTGGTTCCTCCGGAAACGTGTGAGCAGACGAGCCTTCTCGGCCCGGCTGCCACCGGACGGCCTTTTGAGCCATGTTTCCGTGTGAGATGGGCCGCTATATAGCGGTATTTTCGGCATAAGCAAGGAAATTGGGCCGTTTTTTGCCGCCGGCTGGCCACCAACCGCCGCCCGCCGTTGCGTGTCGAGGTGGTTGAGGCGTAATCTGCGACAATGAAGCAGCCAATTATCTCTCGCAGCGCCGACGTGATGGGCGGCACTGCTGTGTTCCACGGGACGAGAGTTCCTGTGCAAACCCTGCTCGACTATCTGGAGGCGGGCGAGTCGATCGATGATTTTCTCGAGGGATTTACATCCGTCACCCGCGAACATGTCATCGCTTTCCTCGAGGAAGCGAAGGACCGGGTCATCGAAGCGGCTTCGTGAAGGTGCTTCTTGACGAATGCGTCGATGGGCGCCTTGCGCGCGACATCGTCGGTCACGACGTGAAGACTGCCCGTCAGATGGATTGGACGACAGTCAAGAATGGAGCGCTGCGGACGCTTGCATCGGCGCACTTCGATGTATTTGTCACCGTTGATCGAAACCTGTCCTTTCAACAGAACTTGGATAGCTTCTCGATCGCCGTTCGCGACGCCGGCGCGGAGAAACACGGCCTTCTCCGGATCGTCGATGAATCCGGGGACGATTACCTTTATCCGAAGACAGCCTTTCGCTTGATCGCCCTACCCCAAGCCGTGAAGAAGGCGGTGCTGGCCGCTTAGCCCCGTTGTCGGCGCCGGTGCGTCGTTCAAATTGGGTCGATCAGATAGTCGATCAGCCGACGTCCCGGCAGAAAGAAATAGCCCCCGCCCCTTGTGGTGACGAAGCGCGGCATGGGCTTGAGACCGATCGGTCCGTCCGGCGACGGCACCGTGAAACCGCAGGTGCCTTCCTGGGCGTCGCCGAGCAGCGGATCCTTTTCGCATGCGAGGCCGTGGAACGACGGGCTTTTCAGCCAGGTCTGCTGCAGGAATTCGAACTGGCGTTCGATGTCGGCGCAAAAGCACATGAAGAACAGGCCGGGCTTTTGTCCCGGGGCGGGCACATATTGACGGCCGACGCGCGTAATGCGGTGCCGGTTTGAGATCGCGATTTGATCGGCGTTGCCGGGATCGAGGCTGTCGCGCGGATTGGCGCGGCGGATATGCGCGCCGAAGGGACAGCGCTTGGCTTCGGGATCCTCGGCACCGAACAGGAAATCATTATCGGGCCGGACCGGCTTTTTGCGCGGCGCAGCCTCCATTACGACCGCCCCGCCGGCGACGGCCGGCATCGCGGGTTTTTCCGGAGCTTTCGGTGTCGGATCGATCGGCGTGCCTCCATATGGATTGGTCTTGGGTCGGGTCAACGTATCCACCTCGGTCGAACTCGACGACGAGCTTGATGCCGAGACCGGCGGAAAGCAGCGCTTGGTCGGTCGCCCGTGTCTGTAGCTTCTGCCGATGCTCGGTCGCGGACTCGTAGGGTTGGCGCACCAGCGACGATCCGTCTCTCCAGCGGCCGACCAGCTTGGCGGCGATATACTGCCCATTGACGTCATAGGGCGGCGAAAGCCGATCCTTGAGGCGGGATGCCTCCGCCTCGCAATAGTCCGAAAAGCCATCGACGTCCTGCTCGAGCTCGCGAATGACAAGGAAGCTGCCATTGAAGCCAACGTCGCGCGTCGCATCGGCGACCGAACGGGAAAAATCGTTCGGCGCGCCCAGCAGGGGAAGCTTGTTGCCCGGGTCCGAATTTGCCAACAGTGTCGGCGACGGCGGGATGTAGCCGCGATTGTCGGGATAGCCGAGCACCATCTCCCCGGGCTCGACGATGTGAATAGGATCGGCATTGCGTAGGCTCTTGTAGGTGCCGCGGATGACGGGCTGTGACACACCGTCGGTAAAGCCGAACGGCTCGGTCTTGTCTTCCGTGATCGTTCGCAGCGGCACTTCAAACGGCGGCAGCATGCCGGCGGTCGTGCATTCGGCAAGGAAACGAACCTTGAGCGCATCAACCGCGGTGTCCGATCGACCGTAGATCAGGATCGCCGCATCCGGCTGCTCCCTGCCCCAACGCCAACTTTCCGGACTGTCCTTGCCGAGGTCACCGAGGATGCGTTGCCGGTAGTCTTTCGTCATGCCCTCGACGAAGGCAAAGGGGAATGTCGGCCCGGCATATTCCGGCAAGCCCAACCGCGTGAGCCCTCGCCATGACAGCGATAGCGTGATGACGGCATCTTGTGCCAGTCGTCGGCCATCGTTGAACGCAATATCGTGCCGGATCGCCTCGAGCCAGGCGCGCGCTTTGCCCGGGTCGGCCGGAAGCTCGCAGATCATCGCCGTGCCGAACGGCAGGAAGCCGAGCCCGCCGAAGATGAGGCTCTGGATATCGCTGGACACGAGCTTCGCGATCGGGCGCGCCGCCGAGCCGAACAGCGCAAGCCAGTTGATCGCCTCGTCTTCGGTCATCACCCCGGAAAGACCGGCGCGGATCGCCGCGTTCAGCCGGATGTTGGCGGTCGTGATGTCGGGATAGGCGCTGTACCAGAAACGCGTCGGAACCATGCTGTGGCGCGCGAACCGCTTGAAGCGATCGCCGTCGGTCGCGCCGAGCTGGAACAGGTTTTCGGTTTTCGGAAAGCCGACTGTATTCGACCAGACGCCGGTCAAGCCAAAATGTGCCTTGGTGATGAAATCTTCGAGATAGCTCTCCCAGCTGCCGCCGTAGTTCGACATGAACAGCAGGTCCCGCGACTTCGGAATCGTAACCCAGCGCGCAAAATGAATCGTGCCGATGTCGGAGAGGAACCCCGGCTTGAAGTATTTCGTGGCTGCGAGGCCGATGATCCAGAACACCAGCCGAGAGGTGAACCATCGCAGCCAGCCGGGCTTGCGCTGGGTGATCGAAATCATGTGGTTTTGAGCAAGCGCGTTCTCATGCTCGAACATCGCCCGGTTCAGCGCCGGCGGCGGCGAGTGCATCTCGATCGAATCGCGGGCTTCGGCTTTTCGTAGCGCGAAGTAGACCAATATCGCGGCGAGGACGACAACGGCGAGCGCGAACCATGCCGCGGTCCAGACGGCGACGACCGCACCAACCGTGAAGGTAGCGATCCAGGGCCACGCACCATGCGTGTGCGACGCGGTACCAAGTCCGTAGATCAGCCCCGCCAGCAACACGAGGGTGGTCAACGGCCAGAGGTAAGTCGATATGAATTGGCAGACGCCTGTGCCGATCACGCTCAGGAGATTGCCGCCTTCGAAGGCCGGCGCCGGCGTTGCCGGCTGCAGCGCGCGGGCGAACTTCGTATCGGCCGCGACCGCTGCCCGGACGCTGGCCATGCGAGCAAGTGCTGGCGTGTCTTTGTCCTGGCTCTCGACGTGCGCGGCGCAGAAGCGCGCGAGCCGTGCTTCGAAGTCGATACGGCCGACCGTAAAACCCGGTGTTCCCGCGAATGGCTGCCCAGGATTGCCGAACAGCCCGTTGCTGGTGATGACCTTATGGTCATTTATGAAGGCCGCAAAATCGCCGCCGTCACGCCAGTCGCTCGACAGCATGAAAACCGGTTTCAGCATCGGCTGCAGCGCCCTCAGTATCCGCGTCGTAGCCTCATCCTCCGTCCCATCGGCAGAGAATTCAAACACGATGTAGCCACGCCTGCCATCCGGGGACTGGATGGCATGCAGGCTTGCGAAATGCGTTCCATTCTCGTCGTTGCCGGTGAGCGCAAGCGCTTTCCGTACCTGCTCGTTTGCGGGATTACCCGGTACGTCGATCGCGCTCTGCGCTGCGGCTAGCTTATCGAGCGCGAGCGGCGCGATGAAGGTGACCATGGCGTGGGTCATGCCGGCACCCGGTTGAAGGCGATCGGGAGGCGGTCGGGGAATGGTCCGGCCCAGCCGATCGTGCCGACGGATTTAACCCCGCGCCGCACCAGAGCGCCCACCAGCAGCGGGATCTGAAAGGCGTTGATATCGCGCCCGGCGCACGGATGCAGCCCGCCGCCGAAATGCAAGTACGGTTTCGTCGGCCGCGCCGGGTTGAGCACCTGCGGGTCGGGAAACACGGAGGTGTCCAGCATCGCGGCCTGGGTGTAGACGAAGATTTGGTCGTTGACGTGGATGTCGACCCCCGCGAGCTGCGTCTCGATAGCAGCGCTTCGCAGCACGATCGGGTTATGCGGCCAGCGGCGCAGCGCTTCCCAGCACCAGCCGTGCAGCCGCGCGAAGTTGTCGACATCGGCGGTGATGCCTGCCGCGAGCGTCTTGTCCTGGCCGACGATGGTCATGATCTTGGCCACGCATGTCGCCGTCGTATCGATGCTGCCCACGAGCATGCCGCCAAGCGTGCGCCGGATCAGGTCGTTGCCCGCCTCGTCGCTGGCAATCGCCGGGTCGGCGAGCAGCGCGCCCATCAGGTCCGTACCAAGCGCGCCGGAGGCGCGACGGCTTTTGATTTCATCCAGCAGCCAATCGTGCAGATAGGGTGCCGCGCGCTTCGCGCGGTCCTCGATCTCCTTGTCGTTGCCGATGTTAAGGAAGATGTGCCCGAAGATCGCGCGCGCGACGTCCATAAACATGGTGTCGTTCGTTGCTTTGGTCCCAAACAGGGTTTGCGCCGTCATTGCTGCGATCGGCCGGGCGTAGGCCCCTATCGCATCGATCTGATCTCCGGCGTGCGCGATCCGCGTGCCGGTTGCAGCTTCGATTTGGGTTCGCAGCGAACGCAGATCGACTTTCGCCAGCGCGCGGTAGAGCGCGGCCCGCTCGCGCACCAGCGTTTCGCCTCGATCCATGCCGAGAATGAAGGGGCCGTTGACGGCTTCGATCTTCGCGGCGTTAATTGGCCCAATCCGGAATTCGAGATCGCGCGACAACACTTCCATCGCGTCCGCATGACGGCCGACGATAACCTTGTTGCCGATACGCAGCGGTCTCTGCCACCAGCTTGAAAAATACGCGAAGATGCGCGCCGCGAGTGCCAGGACGCCGGGCTTAGCCAAAAATGACGCCTTGGCGGGCGGCGTCGCGATATCGCTGACCTGCGCAATTGTCATGGGCTCGCAAACGAATTCGTATCATCGCTGCCTCGGACGCTAGCAGCGGGTGCCCACCAAGTCCAGATAAACTCTACTTTAGGTGGCGTCGTGGCTTATCGGTAGCGAACACGCTGGCCTGCCAATCGCCGACCTTTGGTGAACATTTTCCAGCACATCGCGTTCTGCGCAAATATCAGCGTCGCCGCTTCATCGACGCGGAGGCTACAGCGTCTGCACGTCCACCACGCCCGATACCGCCTTGATCGCGCCGGCGATCTGCGGCGAGACCTTGAAGCGGCCGGGGAGCTTTAATTCCACCTCGGTTTCGAGGTCGAGCATCATCACCAGCGACACGTCGCCGTCAGCCCCGGCGGCTGGTTTTGCCTGCTGACTTCGGGCGGAGCCGCCCTGTCCTGCCTCGGGCATCTGCAGCCGCCTGGCGATGGAGTTGAGCGGCCGGGTGTCGCGGACGAATATGCGCAAACCCTTCTGGGTCTTGGCGGCGGCGTCATCGAGCGGCTCGGCGTGCAGCACCCGCGCACGGACATCCTCGCCCTGCAACTCGGCGCCGAGCTGCAACAGCACCGCGGCGCCCGGCTCCAGCACCTCGCGATATTGCGCGAGCCCCTCGGAAAACAGCACGGCTTCGAAATGGCCGGTCGGATCTGACAGACCGATGATGCCCATCTTGTTGCCGGTCTTGGTGCGCCGCTCCATGCGCGAGACGACGGTTGCGGCCACCTTGCCCGCGGTCGCGCCGGTTTTGACCGCGCGCGAAAATTCCGCCCAGGACTGCACCCTTAACCGTTTCAGCACGGTGGCGTAGTCATCGAGCGGATGGCCGGACAGGAAAAATCCGATGGCGTCGTATTCGCGGCGCAGCCGCTCCGCCGGCAGCCATGGCTCGACCTGCGGCAGCATGATGGTCGGCGCGTCGGCGGCGCCGCCGAACATGTCGTTCTGTCCCATGGTCGCGGCCTCGTGGCTGCGCTGGCATGCCGCGAGAATCGCCTCGGCGCCGGCGAACACCCGCGCCCGATTGGAATCCAGCGCGTCGAACGCGCCGGCAGCCGCCAGGCTCTCGACGACGCGCTTGTTGATCGCGCGCGGGTTCACCCGTGCCGCGAAATCCGCCAATGAGGTGAACAACCCGTCCTTGCGCGCCTCCACGATCAGGTCGACCGCTTGCGCGCCGACGCCCTTCAGCGCGGCCAGCGCATAATAGATAGTGCCGTCGCTGACTTCGAAAGTGGCGCCGGAACGATTGACCGAGGGCGCTTCGAGCTTGACTCCGAGCCGCTGGGCCTCGCCTCTGAACTCGCTGAGCTTGTCGGTGTTGTTGATATCGAGCGTCATCGAGGCCGCAAGGAATTCGACCGGATAGTTCGCCTTCATCCAGGCGGTTTGATAGGTGATGAACGCGTAAGGCGCGGAGTGCGACTTGTTGAAGCCGTATTCGGCGAATTTGGCACAGGTCTCGAAGATCGCAATCGCAGTCGATTCCGGAATGCCATGCGCGGCCGCGCCCGACAGAAACCGCGCTCGCTGCGCGTCCATCTCCGACTTGATCTTCTTGCCCATGGCGCGGCGCAGGAGATCGGCTTCCGCCAGCGTATAGCCGGCGAGATCCTTGCCGATCTGCTGCACCTGCTCCTGATAGGTGATGACCCCGAAGGTTTCCTTCAGGATCGGCTCCAGGCTGGGGTGAAGATATTCGATTTCCTCATCGCCAAGCTTGCGTGCGCAATAGGTCGGAATGTTCGCCATCGGGCCCGGTCGATACAGCGCCACCAGCGCGATCAGATCCTCGAACCGGTCGGCGCGCATGTCGACCAGCGCGCGCCGCATGCCCTGACTTTCAACCTGGAACACGCCGACCACATCGCCGCGCCCCAGCATCTCGTAGGTCTTCTTGTCGTCGAGCGGAATCCGCCCGATGTCGAGGTCGACGCCGCGCTGCTTCAAGAGTTTTGTCGCGACATCGAGAACCGTCAGCGTCTTCAGGCCGAGGAAGTCGAATTTGACCAGCCCCGCCGGCTCGACCCATTTCATGTTGAACTGGGTCACCGGCATGTCGGATTTCGGATCGCGGTACAGCGGCACGAGTTCGCTGAGCGGACGGTCGGCGATCACGATGCCCGCGGCGTGGGTCGAGGCGTGCCGGGTCAGGCCCTCGAGGCGCTGGGCGATATCGAAGGCGCGCGCCACCACCGGATCCTCGTCGCGGAACGCCTGCAGCTTGGGCTCGCTGGCGATCGCGGCCGCCAGCGTCACCGGCGCGGCCGGATTTTGCGGCACCAGTTTTGTCAGCTTGTCGACCTGGCCGTAGGGCATCTGCAGCACGCGGCCGACGTCGCGCAGCACGCCGCGGGCCTGCAACGTGCCGAAGGTGATGATCTGCGCCACCTGGTCGCGGCCATAGCGCTGCTGCACGTAGCGGATCACCTCGTCGCGGCGGTCCTGGCAGAAATCGATGTCGAAATCCGGCATCGACACCCGGTCCGGATTGAGGAAGCGCTCGAAGATCAGGCCGAACCTGATCGGATCGAGGTCGGTGATGGTCAGCGAATACGCAACCAGCGAGCCCGCGCCGGAGCCACGGCCGGGACCGACCGGAATGCCCTGCGATTTCGCCCATTGAATGAAATCGGCAACGATCAGGAAGTAGCCGGGATATTTCATCCGCTCGATAACGCCGAGTTCGAAACTCAGGCGCTCGCGATAGTCCTCCTCGCTGACACCGGGCGCGCAGCCGTTCAGGATCAGCCGTTTGACCAGCCCCTCCTCGGCCTGGCGGCGCAACTCCGCCGCCTCGTCGCTTTCCGCATCCGCGGCATTGGCGCCGGCGCCTACCGTGAAGCGCGGCAGGATCGGCTTGCGCGTGACCGGGCGGAACGAGCAGCGCTCGGCGATTTCGATGGTGGATGCCAGCGCCTCCGGCACGTCGGCAAACAGCACCGCCATTTCGGCGCGGGTCTTGAAGCGGTGGTCCGGGGTGAGCTGATCGCGGTCGGTCTCGGCGATCAGACGGCCGCCGGCGATGCAGAGCAGCGCGTCATGGGCTTCGTAATCGTCCGCGGTCGCGAAATACGGCTCATTGGTCGCGACAACCGGAAACCCTTTGGCATAGGCGAGATCGATCAGCGCGGCCTCGGCGCGGCGCTCCTTCTCGATGCCGTGGCGCTGCAATTCGATATAGAGCCGGTCGCCGAACAGGCTCGCCAGCCGGTCGCAGCGAGTCGCTGCGAGCGCGGCGTGGTCGGCGTTAATGGCGAGCGAGATCGGCCCCTCGGGGCCGCCGGTCAGCGCGATCAGGTCCTCGGCCTCGCCCTGCAGCCATTCGAACTTGATGTGGGGAGACTGATGGATCGGCGTTTCCAGGAACGCGCGCGAGTTCAGCCGCATCAGGCTGCGATAGCCGCGCTCGCGCGCCGCCAAAAGCACGATCCGCGCCGGGTCCACCACGCCCGATACCGCCTTGATCGCGCCGGCGATCTGCGGCGAGACCTTGAAGCGGCCCGGGAGCTTTAATTCCACCTCGGTTTCGAGGTCGAGCATCATCACCAGCGACACGTCGCCGTCAGCCCCGCCGCGCTCGGTTTTGCCTGCTGACCGCGGGCCGAGCCGCCCTGTCCTGCCTCGGGCATTTGCAGCCGCCTGGCGATGGAGTCGAGCGGCCGTGTGTCGCGGACGAATATGCGCAGACCCTTCTGGGTCTTGGCCGCGGCGTCATCGAGCGGCTCGGCGTGCAGCACCCGCGCACGGACATCCTCGCCCTGCAGCTCGGCGCCGAGCTGCAACAGCACCGCGCGCCGGGCTCCAGCACCTCGCGATATTGCGCGAGCCCCTCGGAAAACAGCACGGCTTCGAAATGGCCGGTCGGATCTGATAGACCGATGATGCCCATCTTGTTGCCGGTCTTGGTGCGCCGCTCCATGCGCGAGACCACGGTTGCGGCCACCTTGCCCGCGGTCGCGCCGGTTTTGACCGCGCGCGAAAATTCCGCCCAGGACTGCACCCTTAACCGTTTCAGCACGGTGGCGTAGTCATCGAGCGGATGGCCGGACAGGAAAAATCCGATGGCGTCGTATTCGCGGCGCAGCCGCTCCGCCGGCAGCCATGGCTCGACCTGCGGCAGCATGATGGTCGGCGCGTCGGCCGCGCCGCCGAACATGTCGTTCTGTCCCATGGTCGCGGCCTCGTGGCTGCGCTGGCATGCCGCGAGAATCGCCTCGCCGCCTGCGAACACCCGCGCCCGATTGGAATCCAGCGCGTCGAACGCGCCGGCAGCCGCCAGGCTCTCGACGACGCGCTTGTTGATCGCGCGCGGGTTCACCCGTGCCGCGAAATCCGCCAATGAGGTGAACAACCCGTCCTTGCGAGCCTCCACGATCAGGTCGACCGCTTGCGCGCCGACGCCCTTCAGCGCGGCCAGCGCATAATAGATGGTGCCGTCGCTGACTTCGAAGGTGGCGCCGGAACGATTGACCGAGGGCGCCTCGAGCTTGACTCCGAGCCGCTGGGCCTCGCCTCTGAACTCGCTGAGCTTGTCGGTGTTGTTGATATCGAGCGTCATCGAGGCCGCAAGGAATTCGACCGGGTAGTTCGCCTTCATCCAGGCGGTTTGATAGGTGATGAACGCGTAAGGCGCGGAGTGCGACTTGTTGAAGCCGTATTCGGCGAATTTGGCACAGGCCTCGAAGATCGCAATCGCAGTCGATTCCGGAATGCCATGCGCGGCCGCGCCCGACAGAAACCGCGCGCGCTGCGCGTCCATCTCCGACTTGATCTTCTTGCCCATGGCGCGGCGCAGCAGATCGGCTTCCGCCAGCGTGTAACCGGCGAGATCCTTGCCGATCTGCTGCACCTGCTCCTGATAGGTGATGACCCCGAAGGTTTCCTTCAGGATCGGCTCCAGGCTGGGGTGAAGATATTCGATTTCCTCCTCGCCGAGCTTGCGGGCGCAATAGGTCGGAATGTTCGCCATCGGGCCCGGCCGATACAGCGCCACCAGCGCGATCAGATCCTCGAACCGGTCGGCGCGCATATCGACCAGCGCGCGCCGCATGCCCTGACTTTCAACCTGGAACACGCCGACCACATCGCCGCGCCCCAGCATCTCGTAGGTCTTCTTGTCGTCGAGCGGAATTCGCCCGATGTCGAGGTCGACGCCGCGCTGCTTCAAGAGTTTTGTCGCGACATCGAGAACCGTCAGCGTCTTCAGGCCGAGGAAGTCGAATTTGACCAGCCCCGCCGGCTCGACCCATTTCATGTTGAACTGGGTCACCGGCATGTCGGATTTCGGATCGCGGTAGAGCGGCACCAGTTCGCTGAGCGGCCGGTCGGCGATCACGATGCCCGCGGCGTGGGTCGAGGCGTGCCGGGTCAGGCCCTCGAGGCGCTGGGCGATATCGAAGGCGCGCGCCACCACCGGATCCTCGTCGCGAAACGCCTGCAGCTTGGGCTCGCTCGCGATCGCGGCCGCCAGCGTCACCGGCGCGGCCGGATTTTGCGGCACCAGTTTTGTCAGCTTGTCGACCTGCCCATAGGGCATCTGCAGCACGCGGCCGACGTCGCGCAGCACGCCGCGCGCCTGCAACGTGCCGAAGGTGATGATCTGCGCCACCTGATCGCGGCCATAGCGCTGCTGCACGTAGCGGATCACCTCGTCGCGGCGATCCTGGCAGAAGTCGATGTCGAAGTCCGGCATCGACACCCGGTCCGGATTGAGGAAGCGCTCGAAGATCAGGCCGAACCTGATCGGATCGAGGTCGGTGATGGTCAGCGAATACGCCACCAGCGAGCCCGCGCCGGAGCCACGGCCGGGACCGACCGGAATGCCCTGCGATTTCGCCCATTGGATGAAATCGGCAACGATCAGGAAGTAGCCGGGATATTTCATCCGCTCGATAACGCCGAGTTCGAAACTCAGGCGTTCGCGATAGTCCTCCTCGCTGACCCCGGGCGCGCAGCCGTTCAGGATCAGCCGTTTGACCAGCCCCTCCTCGGCCTGGCGGCGCAATTCCGCCGCCTCGTCGCTTTCCGCATCCGCGGCATTGGCGCCCGCGCCTACCGTGAAGCGCGGCAGGATCGGCTTGCGCGTGACCGGGCGGAACGAGCAGCGCTCGGCGATTTCGATGGTGGATGCCAGCGCCTCCGGCACGTCGGCAAACAGCACCGCCATTTCGGCGCGGGTCTTGAAGCGGTGGTCCGGGGTGAGCTGATCGCGGTCGGTCTCGGCGATCAGACGGCCGCCGGCGATGCAGAGCAGCGCGTCATGGGCTTCGTAATCGTCCGCGGTCGCGAAATACGGCTCATTGGTCGCGACAACCGGAAATCCTTTGGCATAGGCGAGATCGATCAGCGCGGCCTCGGCGCGGCGCTCCTTCTCGATGCCGTGGCGCTGCAATTCGATATAGAGCCGGTCGCCGAACAGGCTCGCCAGCCGGTCGCAGCGAGTCGCTGCGAGCGCGGCATGATCGGCGTTAATCGCGAGCGAGATCGGCCCCTCGGGGCCGCCGGTCAGCGCGATCAGGTCCTCGGCCTCGCCCTGCAGCCATTCGAACTTGATGTGGGGGGACTGATGGATCGGCGTTTCCAGGAACGCGCGCGAGTTCAGCCGCATCAGGCTGCGATAGCCGCGCTCGCGCGCCGCCAAAAGCACGATCCGCGCCGGCCCGGCGGCCAGCGCATTGCGGGCGTTGGGGTCCTGATCGCCGAAATCGACCGCCAGCTCGCAGCCGATGATCGGCTGGATGCCGTAACCGGCCATCTTGTCGGAGAATTCCAGCGCCCCGAACATGTTGTCGGTGTCGGTCAGCGCCAGCGCCGGCTGGCGGTCGGCCTTGGCCAGTTCGGCAAGCTTCTGGATCTTGATCGACCCCTTCAGCAGCGAATAGGCCGAATGGACGTGGAGATGGACAAATCCGGCATTGGACACGGGCACTGAGGGCTTCGGCATCATCGAGATCGGCGATCACTGCGGCTTGAGGGGGCGCGGGCCGCCTCGTGGGCCGACTCGCCCCTCAATGGTGATGCCTGGGGTCCGGGAAGTCCACGTGGGAGGCGCGCAATTACAGCCCCTGTCCCGCTTTTCCCCAAGGCGCGCCTGCCCGACGGGGGCGGAACGCTGCGGCTGCCTCAAAGCTGGGGAATCAGCTGCGCCCAGACCGCGATCATCCCGACGAACAGCGTGATCGACGCCAGCGCCGCCGCTTCTTCCACGAATGTCTTCAACATGCCCGCCTCCTCATATGGGAACATAAGAGGAACATTGTTCCCAGTTTGTTCCTGAAGTCAAGGGGCGGTAGTGGGTCAGTTTGAAAAATGACCCCGAAATAAATCGCTTGGTTAATCCGGGACTCGCGGCTGCTGGACGGGAACCTGCGTCTAAACGTCGCGGAATGCTGTCGGAAAATGAGCTGCTGGTCATTAGCCGGACCTGTTGGCGCGGGTACTGCGGCGCTTGGCTGAGTGCATGGCGCATTTCCATCGGTCCTAGCGCACTGCTCGACGCTTTGATCACGGGCTTTGGACGGTGCCGGCGCTAGGCGCCAACTACGCGAGATTTCTTACAGCGTCGTTGGATTTCGCCGCTCGCACGCTCTGGTCGTAGCATGTGATCGGCGAATCGACGCCCAGACAGCTGCTCATGCGAGAGCGATACGCGATGGTCGCTGTTGCAGATGCGTGCATGATCGAAGTTATGCCGACAATTCACGCGACCAATACGCGAGCGTGGATACAATATGCAAAACCGGTCTGCAGGCGTTCGAAGGCGTGAGGCGACGATAAGCTTTGATACGCCTGATCGATGGCATCAATGGCTGGCAGATATGGGTCCACAAGACACTTATGCGATTAACGCTGGAACCGCGAGGACAGCTGAGATTTATGATCTCATATCGCAGGCAATCAGTATGGCGAATCTCGTGAGCATTGGCGCAAACGATCACAGACAGGCTTTTCGGATCGAACACAGAAAGCTTCGATAGAACGCCGACGGTTATGGATCGAATCGGTTACTGCCTCAATCGAGCAAGCCGAATGTGGCGAGAACGATGCAGTCGGTCGGCAGCTTAGCGCGATTGCAGCTGATCGCGTCTCGTCAGCCACGCCTGCGACTTCTCCTTGATCCATTGCAGCGCATCGGCCTCCTTTTCAAATCCGAAAATCGTATCGACTTCACCGCCGCGCCACATGACGCTGACCGAATGCCCCTTCCCGATCATGTATTGACGGACCACGAATTGATATTCCGGCCTGAAGTTCGCCAACTCCGTGCCCCGTCGCAATGTCGATAATCGACTTGGCGAGCTGGTTGGGGTCGCGGGGGCGTTTGGGGGTCATTTGTCCCGCCTTTGCGTAAACATTCCAGCGCCAATGAACGCAGTCAGGCAGGCGGCCATCCTGAGGGCGTCAATTCGGATGGCTGCTCGCGGGATGCCCAGCACAGTATGTGCCAGATAAGCGGCGGCAAGGGCCATAACGGCGGCCCCGATGAAAGCGGAACTTCTAAAGGCTAGATTCTTCATTGGGCGAATATGCGCTGCGGACTTTCCGTTTTCCAGCGGACTTACCGCATTAACGCGGAGAATTCGCTGCCACGATCAAACTGACCCACTACCCAAGAGGCGGCAGTGGGTCAATTTGAAAACTGACCCCAAAATAGATCGCTTGGTTAACGGGACTCGCGCCGGACGGAAACCGGCGTCTAAACTCGCTCCATGCTTTGGGAGTTTTTCAGGACCTACACAACCGGCTTAGCGCCATATCTGCCGCCGCTATTACCGCAGGCGCTTGGGATGCTTGTCTGTTACTTCTTTTTCCCGAAGACAGGCGACTTCTCCTGATCGATCTTCCAGCCGAAGAAATCATAAACGCCTGACCATGCGTGGACCTCGGCCCCGCAAACCTTACAGTCGAAACTGCCAGAATGCTTGTCTGGATGCTGCTCTTTTGTCGCAGAGTAATTCATCCCGCAGTCGGGGCAGCTGAAATATTCGGTCGTCCATATGCCTCTGGCCATCCCGCGAATATGCCCTGCCAGTCGCCCATTTTCCAGCCCTTCCGGCTGCCACAATCAAACTGATCCACTACCCAAGGGGGGTTGGCTGACCCACTACCCAAGAGGCGCAACATCGTGAGTTGACGGGAACCTGCCGCTCCGGCTTGGATTGCTCCCAAAGGAATCGATCAACAAACGGCCGCGGCCGAAGAGAGGTTTTCATGCGTCACGTCGCTCTCGCGTTGCTGGCCGCCGGTGGATTGGCGATGGTTGGCAGCGCGCCGGCCGAGGCCGTCGGCACCCGCTATCCGTTTTGCATCCAGGGCGAGGAATATCCCGGCCTCAGCAACTGCACCTTTACGAGCTACGAGCAGTGTCAGGCCACCGCTTCCGGGCGGCTTCTCTACTGCATCGAGAACCCCTTTTACAACGCCGGCGGCGAGCCGGGCGGCGACCCGCGCGGCAATCGCGGCCCTCGGGTGCGGTCGGTCTACCCCTCGTACTGATCGCGAAGGCCTCAATCCAGCATTCCGCGCCTTAAGTGCGCAACGCGCGAACGTGAATTGACTGACAGCAACGAGGCCTGTCTGCTTGCAACCAACGACGCCGGTCGAAGCCGGACTGAAGACGCCATGCGAAGGGTATTTTGGACGCTGGTGCTATGTTGCGTCGCCGCGCCAATCGGCGCGCTACCGGCTGCGGCAGGGGATTTCCCGTTCTGCATCAAGGGCGGTGATTTCGGTGGCAGCCTCGGCGATTGCAGTTTTTCGAGCTACGAGCAGTGCAAGGCGACGGCCTCCGGCCGGGACGCCTATTGCGACGCCAACCCCTATTTCAGTGCCAAAGCGGAGCCGCAGTCCGATCGTAGCCAAAAATCCCGAAAGAGGTTCTGATGAGGGTATTTTGGACGCTGGTGCTATGCTGCGTCGTCGCGCCAATCGGCGCGCTACCGGCTGCGGCGCGGGATTTCCCGTTCTGCATCAAGGGCTGTGATTTCGGCGGCAGCCTCGGCGACTGTAGTTTTTCGAGCTACCAGCAGTGCCAGGCGGCGGCCTCCGGCCGGGACGCCTATTGCGACGCCAACCCCTATTTCAGTGCCAAAGCGGAGCCGCAGTCCGATCGCAGCCAAAAATCCCGAAGGAGGTTCTGATGCGCATTTTGGCTCTGGCGATTTTGGCGATCGGGACGGCGTCGGTGGCCGCGCCGGCGGCAGCCCAAACATACGACCCCGACTATCCGGTCTGCCTGCACGTGTACGGTCGGGCCAACTATTACGAATGCCGCTACACCTCGCTGCCTCAGTGCAACGCCTCGGCATCGGGCCGCCCCGCACAGTGCATCGTCAATCCATATTTTGCGAATGCGTCTGAACAGCCGTCCGGGCGCCAATACCGGCGGCAGCGTCAGGTTTATTGAACTAATCCAGTTCGACCACCTGGCCGTCGACCAGCGACACCCGCCGGTCCATCCGGCCGGCCAGCTCCATGTTGTGGGTCGCGATCAGCATCGCCACCCGCGTCGCCCTGACCAGCTGCATCAGCGC
The DNA here is from genome assembly GCA_963761395.1 of uncultured Alphaproteobacteria bacterium. Lineage (GTDB taxonomy): Bacteria > Pseudomonadota > Alphaproteobacteria > Rhizobiales > Xanthobacteraceae > Bradyrhizobium. Next base: position 102,072 of record CAVXHU010000008.1, on the reverse strand, counting down.
CTGGAACACATGATCGGCGGTATGCGGATCGAGATTTCCGGTCGGCTCATCCGCAAACAGCACCCGCGGCGCGTTGGCGACCGCGCGCGCGATCGCCACCCGCTGCTGCTCGCCGCCCGACAATTCGGCCGGCCGGTGCTTGATGCGGTCGCCCAGGCCCAGATAGGCCAGAATTTCGGTGGCGCGTTTGACGGTCTCGGCGCGCTTGAGGCCGCGGATCATCTGCGGCAGCATGACATTCTCGAGCGCGGAGAATTCCGGCAGCAGCCGGTGCGATTGATAGACGAAGCCGATATCGGTGCGGCGGATCTGGGTGCGCTCGATGTCGGATAATCCGGAAGTCGCCGCGCCGCCGACATAGACTTCGCCGTCGTCGGGGCTTTCGAGCAGGCCGGCGATATGCAGCAGCGTCGATTTGCCGGCGCCCGACGGCGCCACCAGCGCCACCGACTGTCCCGCCCACAGCGCGAGCTTGGCGCCGTCGAGGATCGTCAGCGTCGTCGCCCCTTGCGTGTACTGGCGCTTTATCTCGTGGAGATAGACGACCGGTACGTCTTCCGCCCCCTGCTCCATCTTGGCCCTCACTCGTACCGGAGCGCTTCGACGGGATCGAGGCGGGCGGCACGCCAGGACGGATACAGCGTGGCGAGGAAGGACAGCGTCAGCGCCATGATCACGACCGCGCTGGTCTCGCCGAAATCGATCTCGGCCGGCAGCCTGGAGAGAAAATAAAGCTCCGGCGAGAACAATTCGGTGTTGGTGAGCCAGGACAGGAATTGCCGGATCGATTCGATGTTCAGGCAGATCAGCATGCCGACCAGGAATCCGGTCAGGGTGCCGACCACGCCGATCGCCGCCCCCGTGATCAGGAACACCCGCATGATCGAGCCTTGCGAGGCGCCCATGGTGCGCAGGATCGCGATATCGCTGCCCTTGTCCTTCACCAGCATGATCAGGCCGGAGACGATGTTCAACGCCGCCACCAGCACGATCATGGTCAGGATCAGAAACATCACGTTGCGTTCGACCTGAAGCGCGTTGAAGAAGGTCGAGTTGCGCTGCCGCCAGTCCACCAGGAACACCGGGCGGCCGGCGGCTTCGGTCACGGTCTTGCGGAAGGTGTCGATCTTGTCGGGATTGGTGGTGAACACCTCGATCGCGGTGACGTCGTTGGCGCGGTTGAAATAGGCCTGCGCCTCCGGCAGCGGCATGAACACGAAGCTCGCGTCATATTCCGACATGCCGATCTCGAACACCGCCGTGACCTTGTACGGCTTGATGCGCGGCGTCGTGCCCATCGGGGTCACCGCGCCCTTCGGCGAGACCAGGGTGATGCTGTCGCCGGCATGCAGCGACAGTTGATCGGCGAGCCGGCGGCCGATGGCCACGCCCTGCCCCTCGTCGAATCCCTCGAGCGAGCCCTGCTTGATGTTCTTGGCGATCGAGGTGAGGTTATTGAGATCGTCGGCGCGAATGCCGCGCACGAATACGCCGGACGCGTTGAACGGCGAGGATGCCAGCGCCTGGCCATCGACGACAGGTGCCGCGAGGCGGATGCCCGCGACCTGATTGATGCGCTCGGCGACGTCCTTCCAGTCGGTCAGCGGCGATTCCAGCGGCTGCACCAACAGATGTCCGTTGAGGCCGAGAATCTTGTCCAGCAATTCCTTGCGGAAGCCGTTCATGACGGCCATCACGATGATCAGCGTGGCGACGCCGAGCATGATGCCGAGGAAGGAGAAACCGGCGATGACGGAGATAAAACCTTCCTTGCGACGTGCCCGCAAATAGCGTCCGGACAGCAGCCATTCGAATGGCGCGAAAGGTGGGGTTCGAATTGGCTCGCTCATGGATTCATCCATAGTCCGATTTTCACACGATTCGGGCTAATTGTAGCCGTAACGGCCGATATACCGGCGGCTGCGGTGGATAATTCGTCACGAGGTCAGCCGCGCCACGACATCCGCGGGGCTGAGGTTCTCGCGCGATCCGTCGCTGCGCCGCTTGATCTCGAGCTTGCCTTCGGCAAGGCCCTTCGGCCCCACCAGGATCTGCCAGGGAATGCCGATCAGGTCGGCGGCGGCGAACTTGGCGCCGGCGCGCTGGTCGGTGTCGTCGTACAGGACCTCGACGCCCCCTGCGGTGAGCTCGCGATAGAGCCGTTCGCACGCAGCGTCGGTATCATCGGCGCCCTGCTTCAGATTGAGGATCGCCGCCTTGAAGGGCGCGACCGCTTCCGGCCATTTGATGCCGGCATCGTCATGGCAGGCCTCGATGATGGCGCCGACCAGACGCGAGACGCCGACGCCGTAGGAGCCGCCATGGACCGCGACCTCGGCGCCGTCGGGACCCGCGACCATGGCTTTCATCGTGTCGGAATATTTGGTGCCGAAGTAAAAGATCTGGCCGACCTCGATGCCCCTTGTGTGCACTTTCTTCTCAGCGGGCACCTCGCGGTCGAAACGCGCGGCGTCGTGGACGTCTTCGGTCGCGGCATAGACCGAGGTCCACTGCTTGATGATGGGGTTAAGATCGCCGTCGTAGTCGATCTCCTCGCCGGGCACCGGCAGATTGAGCACGTCGCTGTCGCAATAGACCGCGGACTCGCCGGTCTCCGCGAGCACGATGAATTCGTGGCTGAGATCGCCGCCGATCGGGCCGGTTTCCGCGCGCATCGGGATCGCCTTCAATCCCATCCGCGCGAAGGTCCGCAAATACGCGACGAACATCTTGTTGTAGGAGCGCCGCGCCGCCGCCTCGTCGATGTCGAACGAATAGGCATCCTTCATCAGGAATTCGCGGCCGCGCATGACGCCGAAACGCGGACGCTGCTCGTCGCGGAATTTCCACTGGATATGGTAGAGATTGAGCGGCAGGCTTTTGTAGGATTTCACGTAGCTGCGAAAAATCTCGGTGATCATTTCCTCGTTGGTCGGCCCGTACAGCAGCTCGCGCTTGTGCCGGTCGGTGATGCGCAGCATTTCCGGACCGTAGGCATCGTAGCGGCCGCTTTCGCGCCACAGGTCCGCCAGTTGCAGCGTCGGCATCAGCAGTTCCAGGGCGCCGGCGCGGTTTTGCTCCTCGCGGACGATCTGCTCGATCTTCTTCAGCACCTTAAGGCCCAGCGGCAGCCAGGCGTAGATGCCCGCCGCTTCCTGCCGGATCATGCCCGCGCGCAGCATCAGCCGATGCGACACGATCTCGGCCTCTTTCGGATTCTCTTTCAGGATGGGCAGAAAGAACCGCGACAATCGCATGGGCACACTCAGAAGAATTGGTCGGAGATTGGAGGCCAGCAGTGAAACCGGATCGGATGTGAAAACACAAGGGCGGGATCAGAAAAAGCCGCTAAAGCAGCGGATTTCCCGTTGTTTTGCCGATGAGTTTGACCGCGCGATTAAGGCGCGAATGGGTCGCAAACCGCGGCTAGCGCCTTACATCTTCATGCCGCCGGGCATCTTTTTCATGTCCATGTTGCCGCCCGCATTGCCTGCGCCCGCCGGCGCCTGCGCGCCGATGCCCTGCACATCCAACGAAAGCTTCACCTTGCCGGCCTTTTCGAACTCCAGCGTGACCGGCACCTTGTCGCCCTGCTTGAGCGGGCTCTTGAGACCCTGCAGCATCAGATGATGGCCGCCTGGCGCAAGCATCACCGTCTTGCCGGGCTCGATGGCAAGGCCCTTGTCGAGCGGACGCATCGTCATCACGCCGTTGTTGGTGGCCATTTCGTGGACCTGGACCTTGTCGGCGACATCGGCCGAACCGCCGATCAGCCGATCCGGTGTCGAGCCCTTGTTCTCGATGGTCAGATAACCGCCGGCGACCTTGGCGCCGCCCGGCGTGGCGCGGCTCCAGGCCTGCGTGATGACGAGATCGCCGGCCTTGACCTCCTCGGCGAGCGCAGGCGCGGCGAGGAAGTACGAGAGCACGGTGGCGCAGGCGATTGCGCGTGTGATCGACATGAACGCTAGCCTTTTGATTTGCATTTGGTGGTCTTCTTTCCGATCGTTTTCGACGCGCCCTTGCACGGATGTGCTCGACACATTTACCGCGTCATCAGTTCATAAAGTGGAACGCGGGATGCAGCGTACCCAGCGCGCCGACAATGGCGAAGATTGTCGAATCCCAAAGCGATCTCGATGACGCTGTTGCGCGTGAGTTGACGGAGCGCCGTAAGCTGCGCCTCTTTCCCTGAGGAAGAGGCAAGCTGCGGCGTCAACCGGAACCGGTTGACCGCAGCGAACACCAGCATCGAGACGAAAACAACGAGCTTGAGCATCAGGAGTTGGCCATATTCGGTGATCAGCAGCGCCTGAAACGAGCCGACCAGAATCCATGCGTTGACGATGCCGGTTACCAATAAGGTTGCTACACTGACGATGCCCAGCGTCGAAAACCTTTGGGCTGCGTCACGAGCAAGCGACGCCCATGCAATCCCCTCGTGACGTCGCGCCGCCGACAGCAGCAGGGCCAGCGATACAAGACCCCCGATCCAGGCGGCCGCGGCGCAGAGATGCAGTGCATCGGCTGTCACATGCAGCTCTCCCATTTCGCCGGGAGTTGACCCGCCGTGGCCGGTCCATGCGATTGCGGCGACGAAACCCAGCGCCGAGACCAGTGCAAACCAACGCAGCAGCGCAACTCGATCATACGCCAAACAAGCGGCCAGAATAATGGCCAGCACCAACCGGATTTCCGACACCAGTCCGAATTGCGTCTCGTTCAATACCGTCGACAGCACGTCCGACGTCATGGCCTCGCCGAAGCTGCGTCCACTCATCGACGCCGCCTGCAATTGAAGCCAGATCACTCCGGATGCCACCGCGATTGCGAGAGCGATCCAAGCGGTCAGCAGGATTTGCGACCGAACGACCGTTGTTGCCAGCTGTGTCGAACGCAAAGCGGGCTCCGCCACCACTGCCCGGAAAATCAGGCTTCCGGCGATGACCGCGGTGGCGGCGAAGTGGATTGTGCGAATGACGACCAAGGGACCGTCGAGTCCCCGCTCCGAGCCAGTCCATGGGTTGGCCCTTACACCTACTGACCGACTTGAAACGTGAAATTGCCGTCAGTCGTATGCGTGTCCACCGAAAGAACGTGCCACGTCACGTGGTAGGTTCCAGCACCGCCTGGACGCAGTGACACCGACATCTGGCTGCCGCTGACACGCGTTTTGCCGGTATCGACGCGCTGGCCGGCAGAGTTGGTCACGGTGATGGTGCTGAACGCGGACTCCAATTTTTGAGTAAACCACAGCGTCACCTCGCGCGGAGCGGTCGCGACCTTGTTGCCGACGCGCGGCTCGGCGTGGTCGAGCAGAGCGTGGGCACGAGCCTCACCCGACGCGAGTAAAAGCAGCAGCGGGATTATGCCGACAAGCGTTGAGCGGCGCATGGTCAATTCCTTCCAAACGGGCTTGCGGGCTGGACGGGGTTACCGAAGATCGGCTTGCCAATCCCGCGTGGATCGATGTCGTCGAGATAAAAGTGCAATTGCGCGATCACGCCAACGTTGGTCCCGCTTTGCCGGTTGATTGGAATAAGAGCTTCGACGCCGACCTGGAAGGTATTTCCGACCCAGATGAACCCGGGATTGATGGTCCCGGTCGTCATGGTTCCCGACGTGAAGGTATTCGACACCGGCGTCTGTAACGTCGCTTCAACCAGCGGGATGAAACGGTTGATGAAATCCGGCAGGCCGAGATCTATTACGGCGGACTTCAAATAGGGCATGCTGTACTGAATTGTTCCGCCCCAGTTCAAAACCCGCGGATGGAATTCCGTGTCGACGGTTGGATCGCCGCTATCGGGATCGATTCCAAACGTCGTGGTCGAGTGTCTTCCCGGGATCGCGTAACCGACCTGGCCGGTGATCGCGACCGGTCGAATCCAGGACAGCGTGTCCGGAAGATCGCCAAGTCCTTTGCCGAAAAATAGCGTCGGCGTGTAGGTATTGAACGGGTCTGCCCCCACGCTTTGCGCGCCCGTCCCACCCCATTCGACGCTGAGACCGACCGACATCACGAACTCATGTTCCGGATCCTTGAACACACGGTATTTGAAGGTCGTCTCCAGGTTCTGAAAGCCGCTTGTTCCCATCCCGGTCGGTCCTCCCGGTGGGCGGAAGCTGCTGAAGGTCGATCCAAACGACACCGCGAACGCCTCGGTAATTCGCTTGGAGAACTCGCGCGGAAATATCGCGCTGTCTGAAGGATGGATCGTCGCCGGTCTTGAAGTTGGCGACTGTGGGCAGTGAAAGCTCGTCGTTGACGCCGGGATCATCGATACCGAGCGTCGCGGGAAAGAAGCGGTTACCGACGATTTCGTGGGCGACGCTTTCGCCGAGGGGAACGAGCATGATAGCGAACCCTGACAGGCTCGCGCGCCAAAGACGGATAGACATCAAAAACTCCGCCAAGTTGAGTTGTGAACACATCGAAGCGGCCAATGGCCGCCAAGTTCACGTCAACTGCGGTGGCGCGCGGGCTTGCGCGTGGGAGCCGGTTCGGGAACCGAACAGGTCCGGGGCGCGGTCGAGCCAAACCACGCGCGCCGGGTCGCGATAGGGCGTCGCAACCGCCGTCTGCGGCGCGTCAACCGGCGCGCCGGTATGGGCCACGCTGCAGACGGAACAGCAGCCATCATGGGCGCGGGGCTGATCGGTCTGGCCGGAACTCGAAGCCCCATCATCGTGACAGATAGCGGTCGCATGCAGGGGGTCGGAACCGGCGATGCTGGCCGCCCAGCATGCCGCGACCGGCGCGAGGATCTGCACCATCACGGCCATCAGGACGATCGGAAGAAATTTCCGCAACCGCCGGCGCATCAACGAACCCACCTTCCCAGATATTGCCAACTAATCATGCAGAGAGTCCGGAGTCGAGATCAGGTTCCCGGCAATGCGACGCGGCGAGCGCCCTCACGGACCTCGAAAGCAGGATTCTTCCCTGGGGAGTAACGATGAAATAACCCGACGGCGCCGGTGTTGTTGCGCGGCAAGTTTTTCAATATCCTCCGAGGCCCCAACTTTCATACCCAGATGCGAATCCCCCGCGGGAGATGCAACCTCGGGGTGGCGAAATCTCGATCATTTCGCAAATTGCTCGAATTTTGAACAATCGTTGCTGAAAATGGTGACAAGGCGAAAAAGATGGTCTACCAGTGCGGGCTCAGGCTGGCCGCAAGGTAAGTCTGGTGGTCCAAGTCTCGGGAGGAGCCCGGCGCGCACAAGCAGCGTCAACCCGTCCAATCAAGATCAAATCCAAATTTTCGGGGAAATAGGGTCGACACAATTTTTAGAGCAGGGCTTCGCGCCCTGCTCTTTTTTTCGAGATGTTTTGAAAGAACGAGCACCCACGCAATTCACCATGCAGCCGACGTGATGGCGCCAACCAATCTCATCCAGCACAGTTTTGAACTGGCCGCGGAGCGTTGCGAGGATTTGACCCCGCTGGTCTATCGCCGGCTGTTTCGCGAACACCCGGAAGCCGAAGCGATGTTCCGAAGCCAGGCCAGCGAACTCGTCAAGGGTTCAATGCTGGCACTGACCATCGACGCCATCCTGGATTTCGCCGGCGACCGCACCGGGCACTTTCGCATGATCCAATGCGAGGTGCAGTCGCACGACGCCTACGGCACGCCGCGAAAGCTGTTCGGCGAATTTTTCGGCGTGATCGCCGATACGCTGCGCGAAATTCTCGGAGCCGACTGGTCGCCGGAAATCGACGAGGCGTGGCGGAAGCTGCTGGCGGAGATTGATCAAGTCGTCGCGCAGAAGCGAGCCGTGAGCGAGCCGGCGCGCTCTGCCGTCATCGCCTGAGGAACCATGCGAAGCATGGCGTCTCGAAGGATCGGCCACGGCCTTGCTGTCATCGCTTCGAGGCTCGCAAGAGCTCGCACCTCAGGATGACGTTCAATCCCGCTCGAGGAAATTCGATCCGATGTCGGCTTTCTTCTTGATCGGGTCGTAGTCGCAATAGACGCCATCGGCCACCAGCGTATAGCTCGCACTGACCGTGTATTTATCGAGCTTGACCGAATTCAACCCGATGACCGCGGTTTTGCTGCCGCCGTTCCATTTGAACGGGGTCGTGCTTTGCGCCTTTTCGCAGGCCGCAACGGCCTCGGCAAAAACGTAACCCTCGACGAAGGCTTTTACGGTCCGCAGTTGGGTTGCGGTTTTCCAGTTGATGTAAAAGGAGCCCGCGAGGCCGGCGATCACCAGGATCAAAAGCCCGACAATGGTTCTTTGAAACGTCATTTCCTGTTCCCCCAGCCCGCAAATCCAGCGATCACAGCGGTATCCCCATCAGCTTCGACAGCCGCTCGATATTCAGATAGCCGGCGTTATAGGCCAGCCACGCCATGGCAAAGATCACGGCCGAGATCACCGTGGTCCAGATCAGCTTGCGGCCCATCTGGCTCGCGATCGGCGCACCGGGATCGGTACCCGGCGCCCCCTCGCCGTCTTCGTGCTGGCTGCGCACGCCGAACGGCAGCGTCACGAACAACACGATCCACCACAGCACGAAGTAGATCGCGAACGCGGTTGAGATTGTGTAGACCATCGCGGTTCAGGCCTGCTCGATTTCGACCAGCGCGCCGGAAAAATCCTTGGGGTGCAGAAACAGCACCGGCTTGCCGTGGGCGCCGATCCTGGGCTTGCCGTCGCCGAGCACCCGTGCGCCCTCCCTGATCAGGGTGTCGCGCGCCGCGATGATGTCGGGCACGTCGTAACAGATGTGGTGGATGCCGCCGTCGGCATTGCGCTCGAGAAATTTGGCGATCGGCGACGTCTCGCCGAGCGGCTGGATGAACTCGATCTTGGTGTTGGGCAGCGTCACGAACACGGTGATGACGCCGTGCTCGGGCAACGGCACGGCGGGCGAGATATCGGCGCCGAACGCCGCGCCATAGATTTTGGCGGCCTTTTCGGCGTCCTTGACCGCGATCGCCACATGATTGAGCCGGCCCAGCATGACACTTCTCCGTAAAATTCTTTGATTTGTGCGTGTTCTGATCGCAAAACCGGTATCCACCCCCGGATCACGTCCGAGGGCATGCTTTTGCGGAACACGCACTAGACCGTCAGGACGTGAACATAGCACAGCGGCTTCTTGCCCCACTGTTCGTTGATCGTAGCCCGCACCGCCCGGCGCACCGATTCCGCCATCGCGTCGGGATCGCGCCGCCGCGCCCGCGGCAGGCCTTCCACCGTCGACACCACGACGTCGAACACGATCTCGTCGATGATCTCTCCGGCGGTATTCTTTTCGGGAATCCCGACCAGATCAACCTCGGGATCGTCGGCCAGTTCGCCCTTATCGGTCACGGCGATCGCCACGAAGGCGCAGCCGGCGAAGGCCAGCCTGCGCCGTTCGACCACGGCGCGCGACTTGGAATCTTCCAGGATCGAGCCGTCCTTGTAGAGCCGTCCCGACGGCAGTTCCTCGATGACGGAAGGGTCGCCCGGTCCCAGCCGCACCAGATCGCCGTTGCGGCAAATCAGAACCTTGGGCACGCCGGCGGCCCGCGCCAGCTTGGCGTGCTCGAACAGATGCAGCGCTTCGCCATGAACGGGGATCAGCAATTGCGGACGCACCCATGAAATCATGTCGCGGAGTTCGTCGCGGCGCGGATGGCCGGAGACGTGAACGAGATGGGTGCGGTCGGTAATGACCTCGACACCCTGGGTAATCAGGCCATTGATGATGGCGCCCACCGCCTTCTCGTTGCCGGGAATGGTGCGCGAGGAAAAGATCACGCAGTCGCCTTTGTTCAGGGTGACCTGCGGATGATCGTCATTGGCGATGCGCGACAGCGCCGCGCGCGGCTCGCCCTGGCTTCCCGTGCACAGCGCCAGCACCTTGTCGGGAGGAAAATGGCCGTAGAGATCGGCGCCGCGGAAATTCTGCACGCCGTCGAGATAGCCGGTTTCGCGCGCCACCTGCACCACGCGCTCCATCGCGCGTCCGACCACCACCACCTCGCGCCCGGCAATGCGTGCCGCATCCGCAACCGCGCGCAGCCGCGCGACGTTGGAAGCAAACGTGGTCACGGCGACGCGGCCTTTGGCCGCTTTCACCAGTTCGATGATGGTCTTGGCGACTTCGGCCTCCGACGGCGAGCGTCCTTCCCGCACCGCGTTGGTGGAATCGCCGATCAGCGCCAGCACGCCGGCGTCGCCGAGCTCGCGCAAGCGCCGCTCGTCGGTCGGCACGCCAATGATCGGCGTCGGATCGATCTTCCAGTCTCCGGTGTGCAGCACCGTGCCGGCGGAGGTGTGGATCGCCAGTGCGTGGGATTCCGGAATCGAGTGGGCAACCGGAATGAACTCGATATTGAACGGCCCGAGATCGATGCGGCCGCCGGAGGCGACCACCGTGACCGGGATTTTAGGCGGATTGCGCTCGGAGGCACATTTGGCCTCGAACAGCGCGGCGCTGAATTTGGTCGCGTAAACAGGGCATTTCAGCTTCGGCCACAGGTCGATGATGGCGCCGAAATGGTCTTCGTGGGCGTGGGTCAGCACCAGCGCAATCAGATTCTTGCGCTCTTTTTCGAGGAACCGAATATCGGGCATGATGAGATCGATGCCGGGCAGATGCTCCTCGTCGCCGAAGGACACGCCGAGATCGACCGCGAGCCAGGAGCGCTGGTGGCGGTTGCCGAGGCCATAGATCGACAGGTTCATGCCGATCTCGCCGACGCCGCCGAGCGGCGCAAAGGTCAGTTCATCCGGTCGCGCCATCAGGCTGCCCCTGCCGAGGCGGCGGCGCCGAAATAGACGTCGCCCGCCGATATCGGGACCCGCTTGCCCTCCAATGTCCTGATAATCATGCAGCCGGACTCATCGATGGTGTCGAATGTCCCTTCCACGGTTGAGCCACCGGACTGGATCGCAACCGGCTGTCCAAGTCCGGCCGCCCGCGCCAGCCAGAGCCGCCGGACCTCGCCAAAGCCACGTCCATTGTCCCAGAGGCCGCGGAATTCCGCCCAGCAGTCCGACAGGACAGCGAATAACTCCTCCGCGCCGACATGGACGCCCAGCGCCGTGAGCGAGGTCGCTGGCGTTGGCGTGCCCTCGGGCGCGGCGACGACGTTGGTACCGATTCCGACCACCACCGCGAGGCGATTATCGGCCACCGCTTCGGCTTCCAGCAGGATGCCGGCCAGCTTTTGCCGCCCGGCCAGGACGTCGTTGGGCCATTTCAGCGAATAGTTCATATGGTCCGATCCCGCTGACCTCAGCGATGCCTCGATGCTTACCCGTTGCAGCGCCGCTTCCAGCGCAAGCCCCGCGGCAAACCCCAGCGTCGCCGCGACTGCGGGCGATACGTCGATCACCTCCAGGATGCTGCTGGCGAGGTTACCACGCGGCGCGATCCAGGGGCGATGCCGTCGTCCGCGCCCCGCGGTCTGCTCGGAGGTCACAAACCACATCGGTCCGCGCTCGCCGTCGCGCGCGCACGACATGGCTTCGGCGTTGGTCGAGCCGATGCTGTCGAATGCGGCAAGCCGGTAACCCGCTGAAGCGGCTCGAGGACCGAGCGAAAATGTCATCTAGAAAGTCATCTAAAACGTGACCCGTCCTGCGCTGTGGCGCACTATAATCCCAAACCTATAGGCCCTACCCTAGAACAGCGACTTCGCCGCCGCCGTCGCCACGCTGACCAGTGGCCCCGGATAGACGAAGAAAAGGATATTGAACAGGCCCGCGACCGCCAGCACCGTACGCAATTCCATGCGCATCGGGTCGAGTTGGGCGAGCGGCTCGTCGAAATACATCACCTTGATAATGGTGAGATAGTAAAACGCGCCGACGACGCTGGCGAGCACGCCGATAACAGCGAGCGTGAACAATCCAGCCTTGATCGCGGCGACGAACACGTAGAATTTGGCGAAGAAGCCCGCCAGCGGCGGAATGCCGGCCAGCGAAAACAGCAGCATCGCAAAGAAGAATGCCAGCAACGGATTGGTGCGCGACAATCCGGCGAAGTCGCTGATGTTCTCGACATGCTGGCCGTTGCGCTTCATGGTCAGGATCACCGCGAAGCTGCCGAGCGTCATCGCCACATAGATCGCGATATAGACCAGCACGCCCTGCGCGCCCTCCGCGGTCCCGGCGGCAAGCCCCACCAGGGCGAAGCCCATATGGCCGATCGACGAATAGGCCATCAGCCGCTTGATGTTCTTCTGGCCGATGGCGGCGAACGATCCGAGCACCATCGAGGCGATCGCCACGAACACCACGATCTGCTGCCATTGCGTCAGGATGTCCGGGAATGCGGTGAGCGTCACGCGGGTGAACACCGCAAGCGCTGCGACCTTCGGCGCGGAGGCAAAGAACGCGGTCACCGGCGTCGGTGCGCCCTCATAGACGTCGGGCGTCCACATGTGGAACGGCACGGCGGAGACCTTGAAGCAGAGTCCCGCCAGCAGGAACACCAGACCGAACACAATCCCGACGCTGCCGGTCTTTGCGGCCGCTGCGATGCCAGCGAAGCTGACGGTGCCGGTGAAGCCGTAGATCAGGGATGCGCCGTACAGCAGCATGCCCGACGACAGCGCGCCCAACACGAAATATTTCAGGCCGGCTTCGGTCGATTTGGCGTTGTCGCGATTGCTCGCGGCGACCACGTAAAGCGCAAGCGACATCAGCTCGAGCCCGAGATAGAGCATGATGAGGTCGCCGGCCGAGATCAGCACCATCATGCCGAGTGTCGAGAGCAGCACCAGGATCGAATATTCGAAGATGCGCCGGGACGGATCGGCGAGAAATTCCACCGAAAGAACCAGCGTCGCCACCGATCCGATCAGCGTCAGGATTTTCAGGAACCGGGCAAAGTCGTCGACGATGAAGCTGCCGCTGAAGGTCGTGAGCTTTCCTCCCGGCAGCAACAGCTCCAGCACGCCGGTCAGCGCGAGCAGACCGATCGCAAGGCCGGTGACGAGGCTGGTGGTCTGCTCGCGATAGGCCCCTAACATCAAGAGCACCATGGCGCCGGCGGCCAGCACAAGCTCCGGCAGCACGGGCAGCAACTGATAACCTGCACTCTCAAAGCTCATGGTAGTGCCTTCACTGCAGCAGCGCGGCTGCCTTCACGGCAGTCACTGCGGTATCGTAGTTGTTGACGAGTTGCTGCACCGAGGCCGCCGACATGTCGAGCACCGGCTTCGGATAAACCCCGAACAGGATGGTGAGCGCCACCAGCGGCATCATGATCAGGCCCTCGCGGAAGGTGAGATCCTTGATGCTCGCCAGCGACGGCTTCAGCGTGCCGAAAATGACCTTGCGATAGAGCCACAGCGCATAGGCCGCCGACAGGATCACGCCCGTCGTGGCGAAGGTGGCGGTGGGGATCGAGACCTTGAAGGTGCCGATCAGCGTCATGAATTCGCCGACGAATCCGGAGGTGCCGGGCAACCCGACATTGGCCATGGTGAAGACCATGAACACCAGGGCATAAAGCGGCATGCGGTTGACCAGTCCGCCATAGGCCGTGATCTCGCGGGTGTGCATGCGGTCGTAGATGATGCCGACGCACAGGAACAGCGCCCCCGATACGATGCCGTGCGACACCATCTGGAACACGCCGCCGGCCACTCCTTGCGTGGTTCCGGCGAAAATTCCCATGGTGACGAAGCCCATATGGGCGACGGAGGAATAAGCGATCAGCTTCTTGATGTCCTCCTGCATCAGCGCCACCAGCGAGGTGTAGATGATGGCGATGACCGAGAGCGAGAAGATCAGCGGCGCGAAATCATGCGAGGCAGCCGGAAACATCGGCAGCGAGAAGCGCAGGAAGCCGTAGCCGCCCATTTTCAGGAGGATCGCGGCCAGGATCACCGACCCCGCGGTCGGCGCCTCGACATGGGCGTCCGGCAACCAGGTGTGAACCGGCCACATCGGCATCTTCACCGCGAAGGAAGCAAAGAACGCCAGCCACGCCCAGGTCTGCAAGGACCGCGGCACGGCGGTGTGCATCAGGGTTGGGATGTCGGTGGTGCCGGCATTCCAGTACAGCGCCATGATCGCCAGCAGCATCAAGACCGAGCCGAGCAGCGTGTAGAGGAAGAACTTGAAGGAAGCATAGACCCGGCGCGGCCCGCCCCACACCCCGATGATCAGGAACATCGGGATCAGGCCGCCTTCGAAGAACAGATAGAACAGCACGAGGTCGAGCGCGCAGAAGGTGCCGACCATCAGCGTTTCCAGGATCAGGAACGCCATCATGTATTCGCGCACCCGCATCGTCACCGATTTCCAGCTCGCCAGGATGCAGAGCGGCATCAGCGCGGTGGTCAGGATCACGAACGGCAGCGAAATGCCGTCGACGCCCATGTGATAGGTGATGGCGTTGGCGAGCCACGGCGCCTTTTCGACGAATTGAAAGTCCGGCTGCGCCGGATCGAAGCGCCAGACCAGGATCAGCGACACGGCAAAGGTGATCAGCGTGGTCCACAACGTGATCCAGCGCGAATTGCGCCGCGCGGCCTCGTCGTCGCCGCGGCTGATATAGACGATCAGCGCGCCGACCACCGGCAGGAAGGTGACGACGGAGAGGATGGGCCAGGTTGTCATCACTGGCCTCCCACGCCGAACATGAACCAGGTGATCAGCCCGGCGACCCCGATCAGCATCGCGAAGGCGTAGTGGTAGAGGTAGCCGGTCTGCAGCTTCACGACGTTGCGGGTCACGTCAAGCACCCGCGCCGACACGCCATCGGGCCCGAAGCCGTCGATGATGTAGCCATCGCCGACCTTCCACAGCACACGTCCGATCCACTTCGCCGGGCGCACGAAGATCAGGTCGTAAAGCTCGTCGAAATACCATTTGTTGAGCAGGAACTGGTAGAGCATCTGGTGCTGGCGCGCGAGCTCCACCGGAATATAGGGCCGTTGAACGTAGAACACATAAGCCACGTAGGCGCCGATCGCCATCATGATGGTCGGCAGATAGGCGATCGCATCGGGAATGTGGTGCATCTCCTCGATGATCCCCGGGTGCATCTTGAGCGACTCGCGGAAGAATTCTTCGACCGCGTGGCCCGCGAACAACTCCTTGAACGGGAAGCCGGCGAGGATCGATCCGGCGGCGAGAATACCGATCGGGATCAGCATCCACAGCGGGCTCTCATGCGCGGCTTCATAGTGCTCCTGGTCGTGCGGTTCGCCCAAAAACGTCTTGATGATCAGCCGCCATGAATAGAACGAGGTCAGCCCTGCCGCGATCACGGTCATCAGGAAGCCGTAGAACGCCAACGGATTGTGCGAGGCGTAGGCGGATTCGATGATCGCATCCTTGGAGAAATAACCTGCGAAAAACGGAAAGCCGGTCAATGACAGGGTGCCGATGCACATCACGAAGAACGTGAACGGAATCTTGCGCCACAGTCCCCCCATGTTGCGGATGTCCTGCTCGTGATGCATCGCGTAGATCACCGAGCCCGAGCCCAGGAACAACAGCGCCTTGAAGAAGGCGTGCGTGAACAGATGGAACATGCCGACGGAATAGGCCCCCGCCCCCATCGCCACGAACATGTAGCCGAGCTGCGAGCAGGTCGAATACGCCACGATGCGCTTGATGTCGTTTTGCACGAGGCCGACGGTCGCGGCGAAGAATGCGGTGGTGGCGCCGAAGAACATCACCACGGCTTGCGCGTTCGGCGCGAGCTCAAACAGTGGCGACAGCCGCGCCACCATGAACACGCCCGCGGTCACCATGGTCGCGGCGTGGATCAGGGCCGAGACCGGGGTCGGACCTTCCATGGCATCCGGCAACCAGGTGTGCAGCAGGAACTGCGCCGATTTGCCCATCGCGCCCATGAACAGCAGCAGGCAGGTCAGCGTCAGCGCGTCGGCATGCCAGCCGAAGAAGTCGATGGTCTTGCCGGTCAGGCCCGGCGCACCGGCGAAGATCGTCTCCAAATCGATCGACCCGATCAGCATGAAAATGGCAAAGATGCCAAGCGCAAAGCCGAAATCGCCGACCCGGTTGACGATGAAGGCCTTGATCGCCGCCGCGTTCGCCGACGGCTTATGGTACCAGAATCCGATCAGCAGGTAGCTCGCGAGACCGACGCCCTCCCAGCCGAAGAACAGCTGCACCAGATTATCCGCGGTCACCAGCATCAGCATCGCGAAGGTGAACAGCGACAGATAGCTGAAGAACCGCGGCCGGTACGGATCCTCGTCCATGTAGCCGATGGAATAGACATGCACGAGCGACGATACGGTGTTGACCACCACCAGCATCACCGCGGTGAGCGTATCGACCCGCAGCGACCACGCGACCTGCAGGTCGCCTGAATTGATCCATGGGGCCAACGGGATCCTGGCGTCATGGTGCAGGAAACCGACATCGACCAGTGCGAACCAGGATAACGCCGCTGCAACCAGCAACAACCCGCTCGTGATCAGCTCCGCCGCGCGCGATCCCGCCGCCGCCGGCTCGACCGCATGATCGTCGTGGCCGTGATCGCCGTGCGCATCGGGCTCGTGGCTGGACGCATGGATAACGCCCGCGTCCTCGTCGACCGGCACCGCGCCGTGACCGTGCGCGTCGCCGTGATGCTCGACGGTGTCGCCGCTCGGATTGCGCGCGTGCGCGCCGAAAACAGAGATCAGCCCGGCGATAACAGCGCCAACCAGCGGCAGAAAGACGATTGCCTGGATCATGCGCGAGTTAGCCCTTCATCAGATTGACGTCTTCAACCGCGATCGAGCCGCGATTGCGGAAGTACACCACCAGCACCGCAAGACCGATTGCCGTTTCCGCCGCGGCCACCGTGAGCACCAGCAGCGCAAATACCTGGCCGACGATGTCGCCGAGGAAGGTCGAGAACGCCACCAGGTTGATATTGACCGCGAGCAGGATCAGTTCGATCGACATCAGGATGATGATGATGTTCTTGCGGTTGAGAAAGATGCCGAGGATCCCGAGCGTGAACAGGATGGCGCCGACCGACAGGTAATGTCCGAGACCAATGGTCATTGCACCCACTCCGGCGCGTCCGCGTCCTGCAGGCCCTGGCCAGAGGCCACCTTGCGCACGCTCATGGCGAGTTCGGGCGTCCGCGCGTTCTGCACATTGATGTCCTGCCGCTTGACGCTGGCCTTGTGGCGCAGCGTCAGCACGATGGCGCCGATCATCGCGACCAGCAGCACCATGCCGGCGAGCTGGAAGTAATAAATGTAGCGCGTGTACAGCACCAGCCCGAGCGCTTCGGTGTTGCTGACGTTGGTCGGAATCGCCGCCGTAATCGCTTTGGCGACGCCGGCATTGATGACCCAGCCGCCGCCGACCAGCAGCAGTTCGGCAAGAAATATCGCGCCGATCACCAGACCGATCGGCAGATATTCCAGAAAGCCCTCGCGCAATTCGGTGAAATCGACATCCAGCATCATGATCACGAACAGGAACAGCGTCGCAACTGCGCCGACATAGACGAAAATGAGAACCATCCCCAGAAACTCGGCGCCCATCAGCACGAACAGGCCGGCGGCGTTGACGAACGCCAGGATCAAAAACAGCACGGAGTGCACGGGATTGCGCGACACGATCACCATCACGGCGGAAGCCACGCAAATGCCGGCGAACAGATAGAAGAACAGCGCGGGCAGGATCATGCCAAACTCTCCGTCATTCCCCGACGCGCCAGTTGGCGCGTCTGAGGCCGCGGGCAAAGTCCGCGAGCCCGAAATCTCGAGGTGTAGGCGCGAGATTCCGGATCGGCGCTGCGCGCCGTCCGGAATGACGTGGAGATAAGGGGTGCGATCATGCCCTTAACCTCACCGGTACGGCGCGTCGAGTTCGATTGATTTCGCAATCTCGCGCTCCCAGCGGTCGCCGTTGGCGAGAAGTTTCGCCTTGTCATAATAGAGTTCCTCGCGGGTCTCGGTCGCGAATTCGAAGTTCGGCCCCTCGACGATGGCATCGACCGGACAGGCCTCCTGGCACAGGCCGCAATAGATGCATTTCACCATGTCGATGTCGTAGCGCACGGTGCGGCGGGTGCCGTCGTTGCGGCGCGGGCCGGCCTCGATGGTGATCGCCTGTGCCGGGCAGATCGCTTCGCACAGCTTGCAGGCGATGCAGCGCTCCTCGCCGTTGGGATATCGGCGCAACGCATGCTCGCCACGGAAGCGCGGCGAGATCGGCCCCTTCTCGAACGGATAATTCAGCGTCGGCTTCGGCTTGAAGAAATAGCGCATGGCGAGAAAGAACGCCGATACGAATTCGGACAGCAGAAGCGAGCGGGCTGTGGCGTTGATATTGACACTCATAGCGACCTCATTTCGGCGCGATCCCGGCGAAGTGCAGCACGCCGGCGACGACAACCACCATCGCGAGCGACAACGGCAGGAATACCTTCCAGCCGAGCCGCATTAGCTGGTCGTAGCGGTAGCGCGGCACGATTGCCTTCGCCATCGCAAACATGAAGAACATGAAAAATACCTTGAGCACGAACCAGATCACCCCGGGCACCCAGGTGAACGGCGGCACCGCCACCGGCGGCAGCCAGCCGCCCAGGAACAGGATCGTGGCCATCGCGCACATCGTGGTGATCGCGACATATTCCCCGAGCATGAACAACAGGTATGGCGTCGAGCCGTATTCGACCATGAAGCCCGCAACCAGCTCGGATTCGGCTTCCACCAGATCGAACGGCGGACGGTTGGTTTCCGCCAGTGCCGAGACATAGAAGACCACGAACATCGGAAACAGCGGCAGCACGTACCAGTTCAGGAACGTCAGTCTGGGCAGTCCGATCAGGCTGCCGAGACCGTGGGTGTTCTGCGCCTCGACCACCGCCGAGAGATTCAGCGATCCCGCGCACAGCAACACGGTGATGATCACAAAGCCGATCGAGACTTCGTAACTCACCATCTGCGCCGCCGAGCGAAGGGCGGCGAGGAACGGATATTTCGAGTTCGACGACCAACCGGCCATGATGATGCCGTAGATCGACAGCGACGAGATCGCGAAGATGTAGAGTACGCCGACATTGATGTCCGAGATCACCCAGCCGAGATCCATCGGAATCACGGCCCAGGCCGCGAGCGCCAGCACGCAACTCACCAGCGGCGCCAGCAGGAACACGCCCTTGTTGGCGCCGGAGGGAATGATCGGCTCCTTCAGCACGAACTTCAGGAGGTCGGCGAAGGACTGCAACAGACCCCAGGGACCGACGACGTTGGGTCCGCGCCGGATCTGCACCGCCGCCCAGATCTTGCGGTCGGCCAAAAGGATGTAGGCGATCGCGATCAAGAGCACCACGAGCAGCAGAACGCTCTGCGCCACCATGACGATCAGCGGCCAGAGGAAGCCGGTCCAGAATGCGCTTGCGAAGAATTCAGCCATCAGGTCACGCTCACTCCGCCGCCGTCAGCATTTGCCCGGAGGCTAGCCGGGAACATTCCGCCATCACCGCTGACGCGCGCGCGATCGGGTTGGTCAGGTAAAAATCCTCAACGGAAGTCTTGAACGGCGCCTTCTCGACGCTGCCGCCTTTGCCCGCGAGCGTCTTGATAGCGTCGGCGTTGCCGGTCTCGATCCGGTCGACGCGCATCAAATGGGGCACTGCCTTGAACAGCGCCTGCCGCAACGTCGCAAGGGAATCGTACGGCAGCTTCTTGGCCATTACCTCGGACAGCGCGCGGATGATCGCCCAGTCCTCGCGCGCCTCCCCCGGGGGAAATGACGCGCGGTTGGCCATCTGCACCCGGCCTTCGGTGTTGACGTA
Organism: uncultured Alphaproteobacteria bacterium; assembly: GCA_963761395.1. Lineage (GTDB taxonomy): Bacteria > Pseudomonadota > Alphaproteobacteria > Rhizobiales > Xanthobacteraceae > Bradyrhizobium. Next base: position 82,325 of record CAVXHU010000008.1, on the reverse strand, counting down.
AATGCCGGATTTTTCCGTGTAGGCCGCGCCCGGCAGGATGACGTCGGCACGATGCGCGCCGCGGTCGCCATGGGTGCCGATGTAAACCACGAAGGTGCCGTCCGGCGCCTTGATCTCATCGGAGCCGAGCAAGAACAGCACGTCAAGGGTGCCGAACGTCGCCATCTGCGCCGCGCTCAGGCCGCCGGCGCCGCCGGCAAAGCCGATATCGAGCGCGCCGACGCGCGAGGCGGTATCGTGCAGAACAGCAAAACCGTTCCAGCCCGGCTTGATCGCGCCGAAATCCAGCGCGAGCTTTCGCCGCGAGCGCGAGAACCGCAGCCCCGTCATGCCGCGCAGCCGCACCGCTTCCGACCAGCACGATCGGGTTTTTCGCGTTCTTCAGCACATCCGCGAAGGAATGCTTGCCGGCGGCGAGTTCGCTGAGCGAATCCGTGCCCGCACCGAGATAGTCGTAACTATAAGTAAGGTCGGCCTTGGCGCCGATCAAGCCGATTTTGAGCTTGCCGCTGCGCCAGCGCTTGCGGATGCGCGTGTTGAGAACGGCGGCCTCCTTGCGCGGGTTTGAGCCCACAATCAGCAGCGCGTCGGCCTGCTCGATGCCGGCAATGGTTGGATTGAAAATATAGGAGGCGCGACCGGCTTTGGGGTCGAAGGCGTCGCCGCCCTGGACCGCGAGATTGACCGAGCCGCATTTCGCCAGCAGCTCCTTCAGCGCGAACATCTCCTCCACCGCGGCCAGATCGCCCGCGATGGCGCCGATCCGCTTGCCGTCGATGCGGCTGGTCTTTGCCGCGATCGCCTCGAACGCCTCCCGCCATGACGCCGCGCGGAGCTGGCCGTTCTCCCTGATGTAGGGACGGTCGAGCCGCTGCGTGCGCAGGCCATCGACGACGTGACGGGTCTTGTCGGAAATCCACTCCTCGTTCACGGCCTCGTTGACCCGCGGCAGAATCCGCATCACCTCGCGGCCGCGGGTATCGACCCGGATCGCCGAGCCGACGCCGTCCATGACATCGATCGACTGGGTCTTGCCGAGTTCCCAGGGCCGCGCCGCGAACGCGTAAGGTTTCGAGGTCAGCGCGCCCACCGGGCAGATATCGACGAGGTTGCCCTGCAGTTCGGAGGTCAGCGCCGACTCCAGATAGGTGGTGATCTCCATGTCCTCGCCGCGGCCGGTCGCGCCCATCTCGGGCACGCCGCAGACTTCGGCGGCGAAGCGGACGCAGCGGGTGCACTGGATGCAGCGGTTCATCGAGGTCTTGACCAGCGCGCCCAGATATTTGTCCTCCACCGCGCGCTTGTTCTCGGCAAAGCGGCTGGTGTCGACGCCGTAGCCCATCGCCTGATCCTGCAGGTCGCACTCGCCGCCCTGATCGCAGATCGGGCAATCCAGCGGATGGTTGATCAGCAAGAATTCCATCACGCCTTCGCGCGCCTTCCTCACCATCGGCGAGCGGGTCGAGATTTCCGGCGGCTCGCCCTTGGGACCGGGACGGCAATCGCGAACGCCCCAGGCGCAGCTTGCGACCGGCTTCGGGCCGCCCTTGATCTCGACCAGGCACATCCGGCAGTTGCCGGCGATCGACAGCCGCTCGTGGTAGCAAAAGCGCGGAATTTCGGCGCCGGCGGCCTCGCACGCCTGCAGCAGCGTGAATTCCGCGGGAACATCGATTTCTTTGCCATCGACGATGAGTTTGGTCATAGCTCTCTCAAGTCTTTCCCGTCTTGCAGTCGGGCGCGGTGATGCCCGACTTCTGCATTTCAGCAGCAATCCATCGCTGGGTCTCGGTGCTGTAGGTCGTCAGATAAACCGGTTCTGCGTGCGTCTTTTCGCACAGAAACGGCAGATGGTTTTTCAGATCGTAATCGCAGGTCGCCTGCCACTCGCGCTTGTTGTCGAAAGCCTTGATGGCTTCCTCGCAGGCATACAGGAAATACGATACAAAGACTTCATACTGGACCAGATCGCTCGGCGGACCCGCCTTGATGCGCTCAAGGTCTGGTTTGGAGAATTGCGGATTCCTGAATTCGAGATCGTTATAGGCCTGGTAGATCTGCCGCGCGCCCGCCTCGTGGGCATTCTTGCCCAGCACGCTGATCTGCACCAGGATGGCGACGAAGCCAAGCAGCGCCACGGCCGCCTGGGCGATCTGGCCCATCGAACCATATCTAAACCACCAGGGTGGATGCGGGTGCGACATCGCCCTACTCCGCCGCGACCATATGCGCGGGATCGAGAATCCCGGCGTCGTCGACATCAGCCTTGTGCGAATATTCGTCGATGCGCTGTTCGATCTCGTGGCGGAAATGCGCGATCAGACCCTGGATCGGCCATGCCGCGGCATCGCCGAGCGCACAGATGGTGTGACCCTCGACCTGTTTTGTCACTTCCAGCAGCATGTCGATCTCGCGCTTGTGGGCGCGGCCCTCGGCCATGCGCGTCAGCACCCGCCACATCCACCCCGTGCCCTCGCGGCACGGCGTGCACTGGCCGCAGCTCTCGTGCTTGTAGAAATAGGAGATGCGCGCGATCGCACGGATCAGGTCGGTCGACTTGTCCATGACGATGACAGCCGCAGTGCCGAGACCGGAGCGCAGTTTGCCCAGGCTGTCGAAATCCATCGGCGTGTCGATGATCTGCTCGGCCGGCACCATGCGCACCGAGGAGCCGCCGGGGATCACCGCCTTGAGATTATCCCAGCCGCCGCGGATGCCGCCGCAATGGCGCTCGATCAGCTCCCGGAACGGGATCCCCATCGCCTCTTCGACGTTGCAGGGACGCTCGACATGGCCGGAGATGCAGAACAGCTTGGTGCCGACATTGTTGGGCCGGCCAATCGCGGCGAACCACGCCGCGCCGCGCCGCAAAATATCCGGCGCCACCGCGATCGACTCGACGTTGTTGACGGTGGTCGGGCAGCCATAGAGACCGACATTGGCCGGAAACGGCGGCTTCAGCCGCGGCATGCCCTTCTTGCCCTCGAGGCTTTCCAAGAGCGCCGTCTCTTCGCCGCAAATATAGGCGCCCGCGCCGTGCGTGACGTAAAGGTCGAACGGAAAGCCGTTGATATTGTCCTTGCCGATCAGCTTGGCCTCATAGGCCTGAGCCACCGCCGCCTCCAGGTGCTCGCGCTCCCGGATGAACTCGCCGCGCACGTAAATATAGCAGGCGTGGGCCCCCATCGCGAAGCTCGCGAGCAGGCAGCCTTCGACCAGAAGATGCGGATCGTGCCGCATGATCTCGCGGTCCTTGCAGGTGCCGGGTTCGGACTCATCGGCATTGACCACCAGATAGCTCGGCCGGCCGTCGGTCGATTCCTTTGGCATGAACGACCATTTCAGGCCGGTTGGAAAACCTGCCCCGCCGCGCCCGCGCAGGCCCGAGGCCTTCATCTCGTTGATGATCCAGTCGCGGCCCTTGTCGATGATCGCCTTGGTGCCGTCCCAGGCGCCGCGGCGGCGTGCAGCCTCCAGACCCCAGTCCTGAAGGCCGTAGAGGTTGCGGAAGATGCGGTCCTTGTCGTCGAGCATGACTTGAAGCTTCCTCGGGGGTCAGCGATTGGACTGCATGTAGGCGAGGCCGGCGGCGCATCCGCCGAAGGTCAGCGCCCACAGCAGGCTTGAATCAAGCGAGGCACTGAGCGCATAGCGCTGCAGCAGGAATATGAATGCACTCGCCGTCGCGGCGTGCAGAGCGATATAGCGCCAGTGCTTCATCGTACCGACACTCCCCGGCCCGGCCGCTTGCAATGTGCGGTCGCGCTTCATGTGGTTTCCTTCAGCGTGGTCGGTCCGCCCACCGGCGCGGAGAACTGGCGGTTGACTTGCGGCCCCGGCTTCAATGGCTTGCCGGAGGCAAAGCCGTCCAGCACCTTGCCAAAACTTTCCTTGGTCAGATCCTCGTAGGTATCCTTCCAGATCAGGACCATCGGCGCGTTCACGCAGGCGCCAAGACACTCGACTTCTTCCCAGCTGAAATTGCCATCCCTGGAGAGATGAAAGGGCTCATGATGGATGCGGCTCTGGCACACCTCGATGATATCGCCGGCGCCGCGCAGCCGGCACGGCGTGGTGCCGCAGACCTGGACGTGCGCCTTCTTGCCGACCGGCTGCAGCTGGAACATGGTGTAGAAGGTCGCAATCTCCAGCGCCCGGATGTAGGGCATCTCAAGCAGATCCGCGACCGCGCGGATCGCCGCTTCCGAAACCCAGCCGTCATGCTGTTCCTGCACCCGCCACAGGATCGGTATCACCGCGGAGGCCTGGCGGCCTTCCGGATATTTGGCGATTTGTTGTTTTGCCCAAGCAAGGTTTTCCGCTGAGAACGTGAAGTTCGCGGGCTGCTGTTCCTTGGGTGCGAGGCGGCGGACGGACATTGTCGTTCAGTCTCTCATTACATGCGGCGCGCGGCATTCGCGTGCAGGGCGTTGATCCGGTTTTGCCAGAATGCGCTGGCGATCGTGCTCGCGGGCGCAAATGTGTGGGAGCGCCTGGCGGCGCTCGCCGGTAGTCCGGTCAAACCGGATGGACGGCAGCGCGATCACCGATCGACCTCTCCGAACACGATATCGAGCGAGCCGAGAATGGCCGAGACGTCGGCCAGCAGATGGCCCTTGCAGATGAAATCCATCGCCTGCAGATGCGCAAAGCCCGGCGCGCGGATCTTGCATTTGTAGGGCTTGTTGGTGCCGTCGGCGACCAGATAGACGCCGAACTCGCCCTTCGGCGCCTCGACCGCCGCGTAGACCTCGCCGGCCGGCACGTGGAAGCCCTCGGTGTAGAGCTTGAAGTGATGGATCAGCGCCTCCATCGAGCGCTTCATCTCACCCCGGCGCGGCGGGAAAATCTTGTTGTCCTCGACCGCAACCGGCCCCTGCCCGTCGGCTGCGCGCAGCTTCTCGATGCACTGTCGCATGATGCGCACCGACTGGCGCATTTCTTCCATGCGGATGCAGTAGCGGTCGTAGCAATCGCCGTTCTTGCCGACCGGAATGTCGAAATCCATCTCGGCGTAGCATTCGTAAGGCTGCGCCTTGCGCAGATCCCAGGCGGCGCCGGAGCCGCGCACCATCACGCCGGAAAAGCCCCATTCCCATGCCTGCTTCAGCGTCACCACGCCGATGTCGACGTTGCGCTGCTTGAAGATGCGGTTGCCGGTCAGCAGCCGCTCGAGATCGGCGACCACGCCGAGGAACGGATCGCACCAGGCCTCGATATCGTCGATCAGTTTGGGCGGCAGGTCCTGGTGCACGCCGCCGATCCGGAAATAGGCCGCGTGCATTCGCGAGCCGGAGGCGCGCTCGTAGAACACCATCAGCTTTTCGCGCTCTTCAAAGCCCCACAGCGGCGGGGTCAGCGCGCCGACGTCCATCGCCTGCGTGGTAACGTTGAGAAGATGCGACAGGATGCGGCCGATCTCGCAATACAAAACCCGGATCAGTTGGCCGCGGCGCGGCACGGCAATGCCGAGCAGCCTTTCCGCCGCCAGACAGAACGCGTGTTCCTGATTCATCGGCGCGACATAGTCGAGCCGGTCGAAATACGGGATCGCCTGCAAGTACGTCTTGTGCTCGATCAGCTTTTCGGTGCCGCGATGAAGCAGGCCGATATGCGGATCGACCCGCGCGACCACTTCGCCGTCAAGCTCCAGCACCAGGCGCAGCACGCCGTGCGCGGCCGGATGCTGCGGCCCGAAGTTGATGGTGAAGTTGCGGAGGTTGTGTTCGGTCATGCTGCGGCGTCCGCTTGCGGGCGAGTAGCGAATAGCGAATGGCGAATGGCGAGTGGCATCATTTCGCTGCCTTGTCCTGCAGCGACCGTATCAAAGCGCGAAGCATTTTGCCCAAGCTCTCGCACTGCGCGAGAACCGGTTCTCGGTACGAATTGATCGATTGGTCGGTCAACAGCCATCCCTATTCGCCACTCGCTATTCGCTACTCGCCACTTCTCTTCTCATCGCCCGGCAGCGGATAGTCCGCACCTTCCCAGGGCGAGAGAAAATCGAATTTGCGGAATTCCTGATTGAGACGGACGGGCTCATAGACCACCCGCTTCTCCTGATCGTCGTAGCGCACCTCGACGAAGCCGGTGAGCGGAAAATCCTTGCGCAGCGGATGCCCGTCGAAACCGTAGTCGGTCAACAGCCGCCGCATGTCCGGATGGCCGGTGAAGATCACGCCGTAGAGGTCGTAGCATTCGCGCTCGAACCAGTCGGCACCGGGAAACACCTCGATAATCGACGGCACCTGGGTCGTCTCATCGGCGGTCGCGCGCAGGCGGATACGCGCGTTCAGCGTCGGAGACAACAAATGATAGACCACGTCGAAGCGCTTCTCGCGGCCGGGATAATCCACCGCCGTCACATCGATAAAGCTGACGAAGCGGCAGCCGGCATCGTCGCGCAGGAACCGCACGACATCGACGATCTTGTCGGCCTGCACCGCCACGGTGAGCTGATTGAACGCGACCGTATGATCGGTCGCGGCTCCCGGGAGCGCGCTAACAATCGTCTGCCCCAATGCGTCGAGCCTGCCGTCATCCATGCCGAAAACCCTTAGCGTTCAATCGTGCCGGTGCGCCGAATCTTCTTCTGCAGCAGCATCACGCCGTAGAGCAGCGCTTCCGCCGTCGGCGGACAGCCGGGCACGTAGATGTCGATGGGCACGATGCGGTCGCAGCCGCGCACCACCGAATACGAATAGTGATAGTAGCCGCCGCCGTTGGCGCACGACCCCATCGAGATCACGTAGCGCGGCTCCGGCATCTGGTCGTAGACCTTGCGCAGCGCCGGCGCCATCTTGTTGGTCAGCGTGCCCGCGACGATCATCACGTCGGACTGCCGCGGGGAGGCGCGCGGCGCGAAACCGAACCGCTCGGCGTCGTAGCGCGGCATCGACATCTGCATCATCTCGACCGCGCAACATGCGAGGCCGAACGTCATCCACATCAGCGAACCCGTGCGCGCCCAGGTGATCAGGTCGTCGGTGGCGGTGACGAAGAAGCCCTTGTCGGACAGCTCGTGATTGACCTCGAGAAAGTAAGGATCATTGGCGCCCACCGGCCGGCCGGTGGCGGGATCGAGAATGCCGGTCGCGGCCGGTGCGACCGCGCTGGTAAACCCTGGCTTTGCGGCAGCGGGGCTCAATCCCATTCGAGCGCGCCTTTCTTCCATTCGTAGGCGAAGCCGACGGTGAGGACAGCGAGGAAAACCACCATCGACCAGAAACCGGTCGCCCCGAGCTTCCCGAACGCCACCGCCCACGGGAACAGGAATGCCACTTCAAGGTCGAAGATAATGAAGAGGATGGCGACAAGGTAGAACCGGACGTCGAATTTCATGCGGGCATCGTCAAAAGCGTTGAATCCGCATTCATACGCGGAAAGCTTTTCCGGATCCGGCTGCTGGAACGCGACCAGGAACGGAGCGATCAGCAGCGCCAAACCGATCAGGGCAGCCACGCCGATAAACACCACAAGTGGAAGGTAATTCTGCAAGATGCCGGTCATCGGCGGTGCCTTTTCCAGCGGCTTCCGACGGCCGCAGATTCGTTAATTTGGAATTGTTCTGAGGCTTAGCGCAGCGCAACAAGGGGCGCAAGACAAGCTATTTTGACGGGTTTGCCGGTCCCAAACGGCCGCGCGAAAACGGTGATCCAAGGAGGCGGCGATGAACATCGTCCGGCGGAGATCGCCGATCCGCGGCCGGCAGTTTTCGAAGATTACGGCCGACGAAACCATTTTGGGGAACCCGCGAAACCGGCCTGAAACAAACGGGGGGTAAGTCTCTTGGCAACAAGGCGGCGGTAAAGACGCCAGGAGGCTCACATGAACCACTCAATTCACTCGGCGGACCGAGCAACCCACCTGAAAATCGTGGTTGTCGCCCTGGTGGCCGGCATCGCGGTGACCGCTTTCGGAATCTCCGCCCGCACCAATTCGGATTACAGCCAGACCGCCCACGTCGTGAAGGCCGGCAAGGTCATGACGGTAACCAGCTCGGATGCATTGGTCGTCCGCTAGGGGAAGACCAGGGTTTTAAGGCCAGGGCCGCCTTCAGGTGGCCCTTTGCTTTTTGGTGATGCGCTGGAAAGTTCGTCATACTTCTTTCCGAGCCGCCGGCGTGTGGCAGATAAGGCTGCGATGAGGCGGGAGAGGTCTCAGTCAGCATCGAAATAGTGGGACACCCCGACCATCACAATCTGCCAGTCGAGCCCGGAGAACCTTTGGGTATCTAGGCTGGCGCTAGAGGTTGATGTGATGCTTGGCGCCACACCAAAAGGTGACGTTGTGATCGTTCCCGTACCGCCGGAGCTGAGACTCGTTGTCGATGTCCGGTCCTGGAATCGCGTATAGCGGTATTCGGCCTTAAGCGTCCATGTGGGCGCGACCTTGCGCTCCCAGCCAGCGCCGACCGTTCCACCGAACGCTCCGAAGGTCTGATCGGCAAGTTCGAAGCGCGCATAGCTAAGGCCACCGACTAAATAGATCAGATCTTTCCTGTCGGACAATAACCCGCCCCGCAGAAGCGCGGACATCGCCCAGCGAGTGTCCAAGTGGTCGGTGGTGTTTCCGATGCTCAGGCTCGAATTGGTGACAGTGGCGATGGCCCCCGGTGTGCGGGTGTCGCTGGTGGTATTGATGAGCTGGGACTGATTAGAAGACGGTCCGCTCAGCCTAGTCCGCATATTGGATACACCGCCTTCAAACTGAGCGCCGACTAGAACATTGTCCGTCAGCATATGGTTGTAGCCGAGGTAAAGATTCGTCATTGCGCCAGGGCCGCGGCCATCGAGGCTGCTTACAAACCGCTCCGTATCGACAATTGTCTGGGAGGAGGGACCCGAGACCTCTGTCGACGTCGAACCGGAAGCGTTTACTTCATCCCTGTGCGCGCGCTGAGACGCAACGCCCAATGACGCGCCGGCATAGAAGCCTCCCCACGTCGGGGATGCCGCCGGCACCGGCGCCTTCGTCACCATCGCGTAGGTGCCCGACGGCGGGCGTTGCGCTGGAATGCTCGGAACGGGCTGCCGGCCGAACTTCTGCTTAAGGGCCTGCGCCTCGGCACGGGCTGAGGTTGCCTCGCGCCTGTATTGCTGGTTTTCCGACTCCAGGGTCGCGACCCGCGACTCCAGTGTTTTTAGCGCCTTGAGGACTTGCGCCAAATCGCCCCCATCCGCTCTCGCACTGGAGGGCAGCGCGAATGGCGACAGGACGAAGAAAGAGATCGTGTAAATCCCGAGTGATCGAATTATTTTCATGGCGCGCGCCCCGCTTCAATTTGACGAGACAGCGACCATGGACTTGAGCAGCGGCCAGTCAATCGGCATGTCACACAAACCGTTCGGGACCGCTTTCTTCACCCTCAGTTGTAACTTTGCCGCAACACCCGTCTTGCGTTGAGCTCCTGGAAGGTTGGCACCACGATGCACGGCAATACCGGGTCCGGCTGCGGATCGCTGTAGATGTGCGCTGCGAACGCAACGGGACCCAAGCGACCGGCGTCGAATCGCGGCGGGAAATGGAGGACTAAGTGCTTGAAATGATGGCGCGAGAGACGGGACTCGAACCCGCGGCCTCCGCCGTGACAGGGCGGCGCTCTAACCAACTGAGCTACTCCCGCGGATGGCGCAGTCCAAGACTGATCCGCACAGAAGCGAGGGCTTAAAGGCGCGCCTCGTTTTAGTCAAGGTTGTTGCGAATCCTCCTGCCAGTTGGGCCTTTTTGGGATGTCGATGCAAATAATAGGCTGTTTATGGGCCAAACAGCATAGTCAGGCGCCCCCCGAATCGTTTAATGCCTGATACGTCTTAGGTTCCTAAGCCATCAACAACGAGGAGGGCCAAATATGGCGAAGAAGGCAGCGACCCCGACTACCGTCACGCTCAAGCATCTCGCAGCGGCAATCGCCGATGAGCAGGAGTTGTCGAAGAAACAGGCTGAAGCCATTCTCAACGATCTGGTCGGCCGGATCACCAAGCACCTGAAGAAGGGCGAGCGCATCCGCATCGTCGGTCTCGGCATCCTGCAGGTGCGCAAGCGCGCCGCCCGCATGGGCCGCAACCCCGCCACCGGCGAAGCGATCCACATCAAGGCCAGCAAGAAGGTTGCCTTCCGCGCAGCCAAGGAACTGAAGGAAGCCGTCTGATAGGGCGTCTTTCCGATTTTGGCTTGGCGTCATTCCGGCGCGGCTTACGCGGCCCCTCGGGATGACGCTTGTTTGCGCGCTTAAGCATTCCTGTCTTTACCCGCGGTCTTGGTTGTGACTTCGCCCTTAAGGTTCACGCATACCGTGACCGAGCGCTTTCTGCGCTATGTGGTCATCGACACCCAGTCCGAACCCGGCTTCGCCGACCTGCCCCTCCACCGAAAAGCAAAAAAACCTGGGCCGCCTGCTCGCCGCAGAGCTGCAGGCGATGGGAATCCGCGACGCCCACCTCGATGAATACGGCTATGTCTACGCGACGATCCCGTCGAATACGGACAGACAAGTCCCGGTCATTTGCTTCTGCTCGCACATGGACACCTCGCCCGACTGCAGCGGCAAGGACGTCAAGCCGCAGATCGTCAGGAATTATCGCGGCGGCGACATCGTGCTGCCGGGCGACGCTACGCAAATCATCCGCGTCGCGGACCATCCCGCGCTCAAGGATCAGATCGGCAACGACATCATCACGACGGACGGCACCACGCTGCTCGGGGCCGACAACAAGGCCGGCCTCGCCGAGATCATGGATGCGGCGCATTTCCTGATCCACAATCCGCAGATCAAGCACGGCGCCATCAAGATCCTGTTCACGCCCGACGAAGAGATCGGCCGCGGCGTCGACAAGGCCGACCTGAAAAAGCTCGGCGCCGATTTTGCCTACACGATCGACGGCGAAACCGCGGGGAATATCGAGGACGAGACCTTCTCCGCCGACGCCGCCACCATCACCATCGAAGGCGTCAGCACCCATCCCGGCTTTGCCAAGGGCAAAATGGAGCACGCGATCAAGATCGCCGCTGCCATCGTCGAGCGCCTGCCGAAGCAAACCTGTTCGCCGGAAACCACCGAAGGCAAGCAAGGCTTTCTGCATCCGATCGGGATCTCGGGCGCGCTGGAGAAAGCCACGCTCAGTTTCATCGTGCGCGATTTCACCGATCGAAGGATTGAAGGAGAAGGAAGCCCTGCTGGAAGGCATCGTCAGGGAAGTGATGAAGGGCTTTCCGCGATCAACCTGCCGGCTGGAGATCAAGCAGCAGTACCGCAACATGAAGCAGGTGATCGACCGTCACCCGGAGATCATCGACAACGCTGTCGAGGCGATCCGCCGCACCGGGCTCACGCCGGTGAAGACCAGCATCCGCGGCGGCACCGATGGCTCGCGGCTGTCGTTCATGGGGCTGCCCTGCCCCAATATTTTCGCCGGCGAGCACGCGTTTCATTCGCGGCTGGAATGGGTCAGCGTGCAGGACATGGAAAAAGCCGTGCAGACCATCGTCCATCTCGCGATGATCTGGGAAGAGCGGGCCTAAAAACGTTTTACGAGGCTGACGCGGTCACGATCCAGATCGATGCGGCGAGCGGCACCGCCTGTCCGCGGGCAAAAGGTGCAAGCGCATCGCGGATCGAATTGGCAGCGGCGGCGCGCACGTCAGGCGGTTGCTCCGCAACCGCGCGGGCGGCCGGGCCGATTTCCAGCGCGGCTTCGACCGCCGCATCGAGACCGCGCCCGACCGCGATATCGAGCGATAGATTGCACGGCTCCATTTCTATCCCGGAGAATCCGGCCTCGCCCAGGATGCGGTGCACGCGTGCTTCGGACGCGAACGAGAACGGACCGGGGTCTTCCGGTCCGAGCTGCGGCAGCTTGGGCACGTGTTTGTAGACCGCCTGAAGCGGCGCCATGAAAAACGGGTTATCGCGCGGCTCCCGCCAGCAGGCGAATGCCAGCCGCCCCGTTGGCCGCAGCGCCCGGCGCATATTGGCAAAGGAAACCGCCGGCTCGGCGAAAAACATCACGCCGAACCGCGAGGCCAGCAGGTCAAAGCTTGCTGGGTCGAACGGATATACCGTTGCGTCCGCAAGCACGAAATCCACCGGCGTGCCCGCTGGCGCCATTTGCCGCGCGCGCGCCAGCATCGGCGCCGAAATGTCGATGCCCAGGACATGTCCGGCCGGACCGACCTTTTGCGCCAGCGCAATGGTGGTTGACCCGCAGCCGCAACCTACATCGACAATCCGCTCGCCCGCCTTGACTTTGGCACGATCGATCAGGACGCCGGAGACAGGCGCGAGCACGATGTCCTGCGTCTGCTGGCGATCGGCCCAGTGCTGGCCGCCCGGCCCGTTCCAGTAGGCGATCTGGTCCGCGTTTTGATCGTGGCCTATCGGTAGTTCCATCACGCTCTAATTCGCCGTGTTGCCGGTTTTGGTCCGCTTCGCGGGAGCAGCCTTCGCAGCCGTCTTGGGCGCGCTGTCGCCGCGCACGTTGCCCCACGGGTCGGTAGGGCCCTGGTCAGGAATGTTACCGAGCGATCTCTTGTAGGCTCTTTCGGCTTCCCGTTCGGCCTCGATCTGTTGCGGTGACTTCTTCTGGTCAACCTCGCCGTACCTGGGAACCGATTGGCTTTGGGCGTAAGCCGGCCCGGCCAGTAACGCGATAACAACTGCGGCGCAGACTATTTTCATATCTATGCTCCCGGTCTGCATATTCCTGGGTACACCGCGAGTCCCATAGAGGTGACGCACGGACGGTAGCGCGAGGCAAACCCAGCCCGCACTGCCCATCCGATTTTTCGGCATGACCGCTGTGTATCGTTGCCGCGATGGTAGGCCTGAAAAACCAGGTTGTCGATTTGTCTGGTAGGCGGTGACGGATTCGAACCGCCGACCCTCTCGGTGTAAACGAGATGCTCTAACCAGCTGAGCTAACCGCCCTCGCCGTCTGTTTAGCGCCGCAGGGCCATCAGGCGCAAGCCGTGCATCGCCTCATAAAAAAGCGGCGTCCCTGGGGGACGCCGCTGTTGTCATATTGGAAGCCGTTCAGTGCGCCGTCAGGCCACCCGCCGCTTCGTCCGTGGCGTCCGGCTTGACCGGCACCTTGGTGTCCTCTTCCCAGACGATCGGCACCGGCGGCCGCACCAGGGCCTTGGAAATCACGTCGTCGAGGCGCGCGACCGGAATGATATCCATGCCGCCCTTGATCGCATCGGAAATCTCCGTGAGATCCTTGGCGTTGTCCTCGGGGATCAGCACCGTCTTGATGCCGCCGCGCGCAGCGGCCAGCAGCTTCTCCTTCAAGCCGCCGATCGGCAGCACGCGTCCCCGCAGCGTGATCTCGCCGGTCATGGCGACATCGTGCCGGACCGGGATGCCGGTCATGATGGAAACGATCGCGGTCGCCATCGCAACGCCGGCCGACGGTCCGTCCTTCGGGGTCGCCCCCTCCGGCACGTGGACGTGGATATCGCGCCGATCGAACAACGGCGGCTCGATACCGAAACCGACCGCGCGCGAGCGAACATAGGATGCCGCCGCCGAAATCGACTCCTTCATCACGTCGCGCAGATTGCCGGTGACCGTCATCTTGCCCTTGCCGGGCATCATGACGCCTTCGATGGTGAGCAGCTCGCCGCCGACATCGGTCCAGGCCAGGCCGGTGACAATGCCGACCTGATCGTCGCTCTCGATCTCGCCGTAGCGATATTTCGGCACGCCGAGAAACTCCTCAAGCGACTTCTCGGTAACCTTCACCGACTTCTTCTTGGAGATCATCAGATCCTTCACCGCCTTGCGGGCGAGTGTCGAAAGCTCACGCTCAAGGTTACGCACGCCCGCTTCGCGGGTGTAACGCCGGATCATCAGCAACAAGGCGTCGTCGTCGATCGACCATTCCTTGGAATCCAGGCCATGCTTGGAGATCGCGTTCGGGATCAGATGCTTGCGCGCGATCTCGACCTTCTCGTTCTCGGTGTAGCCGGCGATCCGGATGATCTCCATGCGGTCCATCAGCGGTCCCGGAATATTCAGCGTATTCGCGGTCGTGATGAACATCACGTTGGAAAGATCGTAATCGACCTCGAGATAGTGGTCGTTGAAGGTCGAGTTCTGCTCGGGGTCGAGGACCTCGAGCAGCGCCGATGACGGATCGCCGCGGAAATCGGCGCCCATCTTGTCGATCTCGTCCAGCAGGAACAGCGGATTCGAGGTCTTCGCCTTGCGCATCGACTGGATGATCTTGCCGGGCATCGAGCCGATATAGGTGCGGCGGTGACCGCGGATTTCGGCCTCATCGCGCACGCCGCCGAGCGACACGCGCACGAATTCGCGGCCCGTCGCTCGCGCGATCGACTTGCCGAGCGAGGTCTTGCCGACGCCGGGAGGGCCGACCAGGCACAGGATCGGTCCGGTCAGCTTGTTGGCGCGCGACTGCACCGCGAGATACTCGACGATGCGGTCCTTGACCTTCTCAAGTCCGTAGTGATCGTTGTCGAGCGTGGTCTGGGCCGCGACCAGATCCTTCTTGACCTTGGATTTCTTGTTCCACGGGATCGACAGCAGCCAGTCGAGATAGTTGCGCACGACGGTTGCTTCCGCGGACATCGGCGACATCTGGCGCAGCTTCTTCAGCTCGTGCTGCGCCTTCTCGCGTGCTTCCTTGGAGAGCTTGGTCTTGGCAATCTTCTCTTCCAGATCGGCCAGCTCGTCACGGCCTTCGTCGTCGCCGAGCTCCTTCTGGATCGCCTTCATCTGCTCGTTGAGATAATATTCGCGCTGGGTCTTCTCCATCTGGCGCTTGACGCGCGAGCGGATCCGCTTCTCGACCTGCAGCACCGAGATTTCGCTCTCCATCAGCCCGAGCACCTTCTCAAGGCGCGCGGTGACCGACAGCGTTTCCAGGATCGCCTGGCGATCGGCGATCTTGACGGCGAGGTGCGAGGCGACGGTGTCGCCGAGCTTGGCGAAATCGGTGATCGCCTGAACCACGCCGACGACTTCGGCGGAGATCTTCTTGTTCAGCTTCACATAGCTCTCGAAATCCGACACGACCGAGCGCGCCAAGGCTTCCGCCTCGACGGAGGTGGCGTCGGTGTCGGCGAGCGCGACCGCGGTCGCTTCATAATATTCGGCGCGGTCGGAGTATTTTTGCACGCGTGCGCGCTCGAGCCCCTCCACCAGCACCTTCACGGTGCCGTCGGGCAATTTGAGCAGCTGCAGCACGCTGGCGAGCGTGCCGGTTTCATAGATCGAATCCGGGCTCGGATCATCGTCCGACGCGTTCTTCTGCGTCGCAAGCATGATCAGGGCGTCATTCTTCATGACCTCTTCGAGCGCGCGGATCGATTTCTCGCGGCCGACGAACAGCGGCACGATCATGTGCGGGAAAACGACGATGTCGCGAAGCGGCAGCACCGGATAAAAGTGGCTTTCGCCGTGAACGATAGATGGCCGGGGTTTGGGGGTAGTCATGGCCTATTCCTTTTGTTGTGCCCCCTTGCACGCAGTCCGCCAATTTGCGCAACCGCCACAAGGTGCCGAGATGTTCCGGGATCGTTTGGCCGCATCTCGGCCGACTTTTCCGGATCGTTGTTGCGGCGAATCTTAAAGGCTAGTTCTCATCGCCGATAGCATTAGGTGGCTATCGACCATGGGGGTGTCAAGTCGTTGAAAAACGCCCGCCAATTGGGGCTGAACGCGGAGGAAACCCTACGCAACTGGGGCCGCCGAAAGGCCCGGCAGCCGTCTCTTTTTAACCGTCAACCCGCCGGCATCAGGCGCTGGCGCTGCTTTCGACGGCGCGGTCGGAACGATCGGCGTAGATATAGAGCGGGCGAGCCGTTCCCTCCACCACTTCGCGCGAGATCACGACCTCTTCGACGCCTTCCAGGCCCGGCAGATCGAACATGGTCTCCAGCAGGATGCTTTCGAGAATCGAGCGCAAGCCGCGCGCGCCGGTCTTGCGCTCGATCGCCTTGCGGGCGACCGCGCCAAGAGCCTCGTCGGCGAACGTCAACTCGATGTTCTCCATCTCGAACAGCCGCTGATATTGTTTCACCAGCGCGTTCTTCGGATCGGTCAAGATCTTCTTGAGCGAAGCTTCGTCCAGATCCTCCAGCGTGGCGACCACCGGCAGGCGGCCGACGAACTCCGGGATCAGGCCGTACTTCAACAGATCCTCAGGCTCGACGTGACGGAAGATTTCGCCGGTACGGCGATCTTCCGGCGCCAGCACCTGGGCTGCGAAACCGATCGACGTCGAGCGTCCGCGGGCGGAGATGATCTTCTCCAGGCCCGAGAATGCGCCGCCGCAGATGAAGAGAATGTTGGTGGTGTCGACCTGCAGGAACTCCTGCTGCGGATGCTTGCGGCCGCCTTGCGGAGGAACCGAGGCAACCGTGCCCTCCATGATCTTCAGAAGCGCCTGCTGCACGCCCTCGCCCGAGACGTCCCGGGTGATCGACGGGTTGTCGGATTTGCGGCTGATCTTGTCGATCTCGTCGATATAGACGATGCCGCGCTGGGCGCGCTCGACATTGTAGTCGGCCGACTGCAACAGCTTCAGGATGATGTTCTCGACGTCCTCGCCGACGTAACCGGCTTCGGTCAGCGTCGTCGCATCCGCCATCGTGAACGGCACGTCGAGGATCCGCGCCAGCGTCTGCGCCAGCAGCGTCTTGCCCGAGCCGGTCGGACCGATCAGCAGGATGTTCGACTTCGCAAGTTCGACGTCGTTGTGCTTGGTCTGGTGATTGAGCCGCTTGTAGTGATTGTGAACGGCGACCGAGAGCACCTTCTTGGCATGGCTCTGACCGATGACGTAATCGTCCAGCACCTTGCAGATTTCCTTCGGGGTCGGAATGCCGTCGCGCGACTTCACCAGCGAGGATTTGTTCTCCTCGCGGATGATGTCCATGCACAGCTCAACGCATTCGTCGCAGATGAATACGGTGGGACCCGCGATCAGTTTGCGGACTTCGTGCTGGCTCTTGCCGCAGAACGAGCAATACAGCGTATTCTTGGAGTCGCTCGTGCCGACTTTACTCATTCTTATCTCCGTCCGCCGTTCGATCCCGTCCGCTCAATCGCTCCATTCCGGCACCTGCCGGCACAGAGTTGTAGATAGAGCAAATTCCGTACCAAAAAAGACCCTACGCTTCAGATGCCACGCGAATCGCGGCTAACTCGAATCTCCCAAGATCATAAACTACCGACCTAGCCAACCATGGTCGCACCCGACTATCAAGAATTCGCTAATCGGTCGGACATCCAATATCCGTGACAATACCGTGATTTGCGGCGTTCGCACGAGCCGGAGTTGGCGAAATCAGCCAAGCGTTGCGCGATTGCCACGCTGCCACACCAGCACGAAAACGGAACTTTCTGCCCATACGAAGGCATAAAAGTGCTGTCGGAGGCCGGAATCGCCGGTGATATGGCTCATTAACGTTGATGAAGGACTTGCGATCCCCGTAAAGTTACGGGGTCTTCGCGGTCGGGTCTTCCGAGCGTTTGTCGATCACCTTGTCGACAATGCCAAAGTCCCGGGCCATCTCGGCGGTAAGGAACTTGTCGCGTTCCAGCGCATCCTCGATCGCCTTGTAGGTCTGGCCGGTATGCTTCACGTAGATCTCGTTGAGCCGCTTCTTGAGGTTCAGGATTTCCTGGGCGTGCAGCATGATATCGGTGGCCTGGCCCTGGAAGCCGCCGGAGGGCTGGTGCACCATGATGCGCGAATTCGGCAGCGAGAAGCGCATATCCTTATGGCCGGCCGCCAGCAGCAGCGAGGCCATCGACGCCGCCTGGCCGGTGCAAAGCGTCGAGACCGGCGGACGGATGAACTGCATCGTGTCGTAGATCGCAAGACCCGACGTCACCACCCCGCCGGGCGAGTTGATGTACATCGAGATTTCCTTCTTCGGATTCTCGGCTTCGAGAAACAGCAGCTGCGCAACGGTCAGCGTCGACATGCCGTCCTCGACCGGTCCGGTCACGAAGATGATGCGTTCTTTCAAGAGGCGCGAAAAAATGTCGTAGGCGCGTTCGCCACGGTTGGTCTGCTCGACCACCATCGGCACGAGGTTCATGTAGGTTTCGACCGGATCGCGCATTAGTCACCCAAGGGTTGGCGGAGGCGAACATCCATCGGCAGGGCAGAGCTGGCCAGATTTTGCCGGGCGCGGACGAACGTCCCGTGATGCAGGACTTAATAGACAGGATTCACAGATATGGGCCAATTCCCCGGTGACAAGACCGGGTCGAAAGCGTGCGGAATTCACTGCAGTTGAAGCTGATTCGGCAGCCACCGCATAGCGACGGAAACCGCCGCCATGCCCTTTCGCCCTACATCCTTAACGCCCGGCTTACACAATCAGGCGGCGCTCTGCTCCGCTTCGTCGTCCTTATAGAGGTCCTCGCGCGTCACCTTCTTCTCGGTCACATTGGCGAGTTCAAGGATGAAATCGACCACCTTATCCTCATAGATCGGTGCACGGAGCTGGGCCAGCGCATTGGCATTGTTGCGATAGTAGTCCCAGACCTCTTTCTCGCGTCCCGGCATCTGGCGGGCGCGCTCGATCACCGCGCGGCTGACTTCGTCGTCGGTGACCGTGATCTTGTTCTTTTCCCCGATCTCGGAGAGCACGAGGCCGAGCCGGACCCGGCGATCGGCGATCTTGCGGTATTCTTCCTTGGCGGCCTCTTCGGTGGTGTCTTCGTCGGCGAAGGTCTTGCCGCTGGACTCCATTTCGGCCTTGATCGAGTTCCACATCAGATTGAACTCTTCCTCGATCAGTGACGGCGGCGCCTCGAAGCGATGGGTTTCATCAAGGCGGTCCAGCAGCATGCGCTTGACCCGCTGACGGGTGGCGCCGGCGAATTCGGCCGCCAGCCGCTCGCGCGCGGCTTCCTTGAGCTTGTCGAGCGATTCCAGACCGAGCGTCTTGGCGAACTCGTCATCGATCCTGGTGTCCTGCGGCGCCTCGATCAATGTGGCCGTGGTTTCGAACTCGGCCGGCTGGCCGGCAAGCTTTTCGCTGGCATAATTCTTCGGGAACGAGACCTTCAGGGTGCGGGTTTCGCCGGCGGCGATGCCGAGCAATTGCTCTTCAAAGCCGGGAATGAAGCTGTTTGAGCCGATCGTAACCTGGATGTTTTCGCCGGTGCCGCCGTCGAACGGCGTGCCGTTGATGGTTCCCTTGAAGGAAATCGTGACCCGATCCCCGGTTTCGGCCTTCACGCCCTCGCCTTTCGCGGCAAATGCCCGGTTTTGGTCGGCGATCCGCTTGATGGCTTCGTCAACATCGGCGTCGGTCACCTCGGCGACCGGCTTCTCGACGTTAAAACTCTTGAAATCGGCGAGCTGAATTGCAGGCACGACCTCGATCGAGACGGTGTAGGTGAGATCGGATTTTCCGGTGAGGATATCCTCGACGGCCTTTTGCTCCGTCGGCATGGTGATCTTGGGTTCGGTCGCCAGGCGGAAGCCGCGCTCCGTGAAGATTTGCGAATTGGTATCGCGGATGGTCTGGTCGATGGTTTCCGCCATCACCGAGCGGCCATACACCTTTTTCAGGTGGCTCACCGGCACCTTGCCCGGACGAAAGCCGTTGAGACGGACCTTGTGCTTGAGGTCGACCAGACGGGCGTCCGCCTTGGCATCGAGATCCGATGCGGGAACGCTGATCTGGAATTCGTGCTTCAATCCCTCAACGAGGGTTTCGGTGACCTGCATGGCGTCAATCTTCTTCCCGCTTGGTCCGGCCAAAACGCCGGGACATTGTCAATCTGGTCAACGCAAGGCTTCAAAGCCTGCGTCGGTGGTTCGGCGGACCCATTCCTTCGGGGGAGACTTGCCCTTCAGAAATAGTCCTGCAGTAATCGTCATGCAAACGCTGTCAGCGCTTGGTGCGGGCGGAGGGACTCGAACCCCCACGACTTTCGTCACTGGAACCTAAATCCAGCGCGTCTACCAGTTCCGCCACGCCCGCTGAAAGCATCATGTCCGGCCGCGATGCCGCGGGCGGCGGGCTTATAACATGGGCCGACCTGTCCGCAGCAAAAAAATGGCCATTTCGCAACCTCCCGGACGTACCCGCGTCAACTGGACATATCCAGCGGAAAATGGTCCGCATCGACCTATGGCTGATCGCATTCTCCGGCTGGACCGACGCGAACTCTTGACGGGATTGGGCGCTGCGGTCCTCGGTCCGGCCATGGCTTCGATCGCCGGCGCTCAGGGCCGCCCATCTCTGACGCTGCGGGCCAAAGCCGGCGTCATCGCCTTGCGTCCGGGAGCGCCGGATACACCGATATGGTCGCTTCAAGGCCCAACGCCAGAGCCAGGCTTTCGCTTCAAGCGTGGCGACGAGCTTGAAGTCACGCTTCAGAACGAACTGCCGGTGCCCGCGGTGCTCAACTGGCGCGGGATCGATGGCGCTTCCGGCGGCCGAACCGCTTGCGGCCCGGATGCCCTTGGCCCCCGGAGCCAACGAAAGCTTCGTGGTTCCATTGCGTTACGCCGGCACGTTCTTGTGCGACCTTCGGCTCTTGGGTGACGGTCAGCCGAGGCCGTCGGGCGCGCGGGCATTGGTGGTGCAGGAGAGCGACGCCATTACCGTCGATCGCGATGAGGTGCTTCTGATCGAGGACTGGCGTCTGCGCGCGGACGGCACCGCGATCGCGCCCGGCATCGATCCGAAGGACGCGATGCCGCTTTACACCGTCAATGGACTGACGACGCCGGATATCCCGGTGCGCACCCATCAGCGCCTGAGATTTCGCTTCATCAATGGCTGCCAACGTAATGTCATTGCTCTTAAAATCGAGGGGCATGACGTCCGCGTCATGGCCATCGACAGCCAGCCGGCCGAACCCTTCCTGGCGCGGGGCGGCACGCTGGTGCTCGCACCGGGGACCCGGGTCGACGCGCTTATCGACGCCGCCGTGCCGCCGGGCTCGACGTCATCGATACTGCTGCATGATGGCAGGGAGGCTCGCCCCCTCGCCCGGCTGGTCGCCTCGAATGAGCCCCCGCTCCGGGACGCACCGCTGCCGGTGGCCCCGCCACTGCCATCCAATGGCCTGCCGACCCAGCTCGACCTCAAGAACGCGTTGCGGGTCGATTTGACCCTCGGCGGACCGCAGGCCGATTGGGTAACGCCCGCGAGCTTCGCAAGCGCCGCTGCGCCCGCGTTCCGCGTCAGGGCCGGCCGCACGGTGGTGTTGGCCCTGACAAATCGCGCCAATATTCCTGAAATCTTCCACCTCCATGGACATCATTTCAGGCTGCTGGACCGGCTCGACGACGGCTGGAAGCCGTATTGGCTGGATACGCTGGCGATCGATTCCGGACAAACCCAGCGGATCGCGTTGTCAGCCGAATATGGCGGGCGCTGGCTGATGGAGGCGGTCGCGACCGACTGGGCGGCGCCGCGCCTCGTGCGCTGGTACAGTGTCGAGTGAGGAAACAAGAACATGAGCTCAAGCACACCCACCATTCGCAGCGTCAAGGCCCGGGCCGTCGACGTGCCGATCTCGCGGCCGGTGAAGAATGCCTTCGGCGTGATCCGTTCGGCGCCTCTGGTACTGATCGATGTCGCGACCGATCAGGGGATTACCGGTCGTTCCTATATCTTCGGCTACGCCAGACTGACGCTTAAGCCGCTGGTGCAGCTGATCGGCGAGATCGGCTCCGATTTGACCGGCAAGCCGATCGCGCCTTTCGACCTGATGGCGCAGATGGATGCCAAATTCCGATTGCTCGGCTGGCAAGGCCTGGTCGGCATGGCGGTGTCGGGCCTCGACATGGCATTCTGGGACGTTTTGGGCCAGGCCGCTGGTCAGCCATTGGCGACGTTGCTGGGCGGATCGCCGCGGCCGATCCGGGCCTATGACAGTTACGGCGCGGTTGATCCCGTCGCCGACGAAAAGGATCTGCGCCGCTCGCTCGATCAGGGATTTCGCGGCATCAAGATCAAGGGCGGCGACGGCGATCTCGCCAACGACGAGCGCGTCGTCAAGGCGGTGCGCGGCCTGATCGGTCCCGACATCGCGCTGATGCTGGATTTCAACCAATCGCTCGATCCGTCGGAGGCCAGCCGCCGCATTGACCGGTTAGCCGCTTACGATCTGCATTGGATTGAGGAGCCGGTGGCCGCCGAAAACCTTCAGGGCCACGCCAAGGTGCGCGAGACATCGCCGATATCCATTCAATCCGGCGAGAACTGGTGGTTTCCACGCGGCTTCGCCGAAGCGATCGCGGCAGGCGCAAGCGATTTCATCATGCCTGACCTGATGAAGGTCGGCGGGGTTACCGGCTGGCTTCGCGTCGCCGGCCAGGCCGAAGCCGCTTCAATCCCGATGTCGAGCCACCTGTTTGCGGAGGCCAGCGCGCACATGCTGGCGGTCACGCCGACCGCGCACTGGCTCGAAGTGCTCGACCTCGGCCGCGCCATCCTTGCCGAGCCGATCGAGATCGTCGACGGGACCGTTACCGCGCGCGGGCACGGCCTTGGATTGACCTGGAACGAGGGCGCGGTCGCGAAATACCTCCTGGACTGAACCGCGGCGCGGGTAGCCACAGGCAAGCTACGAGCGCGTCCAACGATAGAGAGCGTCCGGCTCATGCGTCCTCATTTGCCGCGCCGTCTGTTTCCTGGACGAGCGCAAAGCCTCTTGCCTCGCAAAACGCCGCGTCCATGTCGACCAGTTCAAGCCGCCTCAACATCCGACCATCTCAATAGTCGATGCCGAACTCGTCATAGAGGCGCCGGAACACCGCGGGCAATACCTCCGGCAGATCTTCCGCGATCAGGCCTGGCCCCGCCTCGCGCGCCGCCTCGCCATGCATCCAGACCCCGATGCAGGCGGCTTCGAACGCCGGCACGCCCTGCGCCAGCATTGCCGCGATCATTCCTGCCAGCACATCGCCGGCGCCCGCGGTGGCAAGCCAGGGCGGCGCGTTGGCGGCGATGGTCGCGCGTCCGTCCGGCGATGCCACGACCGTATCGGGTCCCTTGAGCAGGACGACGGCGCCCGCTCGTTCGGCGGCCGCGCGCACCCGTTCCAGTTTCGAGCGATTGGGATGCTTGTTGCTGATATCGCTGAACAACCGCGGAAATTCTCCCTCATGCGGCGTGAGGACGACCTCAGGATCGTGCGAGGCCTTGATTGCTTCGAACAGATGATCGGGCGCGTCCGCAAAGCTCGTCAGCGCATCGGCATCCAGCACGAGGTTTCGCTTCGAAGACAGCGCGGTGAGGACAAAATCGCGCGTGCGCTCGCCAAGACCGGCGCCCGGTCCGATCACGCACGTGTTGAGGCGCTTGTCCGTCAGCAGTTCGGCAAATTCGACCGCCGTATCGATGGGGCGAACCATCACGGCCGTCAGCGCGGAGGCGTTGACGGCAAGCGCATCCCGGGGCGAGGCCAGCGTGACCAGCCCCGCGCCGGCCCGCAACGACCCGCGCGCCGACATCCGCGCCGCGCCGGTCGCAGCGATATCGCCGGAGGCGACGATGACATGGCCGCGGGCATATTTGTGGCCGTCGATCTGCGGCACCGGAAACGACTTGCGCCAAAACTGCGGAAGGTTTTCGAAAGTCTGTGGGCGAATTTCCTCCAGCACATCGGCATCGATCCCGATATCGGCGACGCGTACGCGACCGCAATAGATCCGGCCCGGCAGCAGCAAATGCGCGGGCTTGCGCCGGAAGAACGTCACGGTCTCGGTGGCGCGGACCGCGACGTCCATGACGGCCCCGGTGGTGCCGTTGATGCCGCTCGGCAGATCAACGGCGAGAACGGGCGCGCCGTTGGCGTTGATCGCCTCGATCATGTCGTGCGGTTCGCCTTTCACGGGCCGGTTGAGGCCGGCGCCGAACAGCGCATCGATGATCAGCGCCGGCCTGCCGATCGCCTGCGGATTGAACGGCAGCACCGGATATTTCCATCCCTTCGCCGCGGACGCCGCGTCGCCCTGCAAGCTGTCGCGCTCGCACAGCAGGATGACCGAAACCTCGCGGCCGCGGGCCGCCAGTTCAGCCGCCGCCACGAAACCGTCGCCGCCATTGTTGCCGCGCCCGGCGACCACCACGATCGGCCCCGCCTCCACGAGGTCCATCGCAGCTTCAGCGACGGCCTGACCGGCGCTCAGCATCAGCGCGAAGCCGGGAGTCCCGGCGGCAATGGTGAGCCGGTCGGCGCGCTCCATCTCGGCTGTGGTTAGAACTTCCATGCCAAATCCTTGGTACAATCGCCTTATCCTGAGGCATTTCCCGTGCCGCGCAACCGCAACCGCCGACGATTGCATATCATTTGATCTGTTTGCCTATTTCGTGGGCTTCGGTATGGTGAGCCCCTCGGTCGACCCCCCGCCGGCTGCCTGTTAAAAGTCTGATAACGTTCCAAAAATCAGGGCCTTAACAACTTGGCATAGACCCTGCTTTTGAGGAAGCCGGCTCTGGATCGTCGTGCTCACCGGCAATTATGCAGTGTGCCCGGCTGCTTGCCAGGACGGACGATCGAACAACCTTGCGCGCCAGGCGCAACGAACCTGCAGTCTGCAATATGGCAATGCCCGGGAGGCGTTCAGTGAAAAAAATAGAAGCCATCATCAAGCCATTCAAGCTCGACGAGGTGAAAGAAGCGCTTCAGGAAGTCGGACTGCAAGGCATCACCGTGACCGAGGCCAAGGGTTTCGGGCGGCAGAAGGGCCACGCCGAACTCTATCGCGGTGCGGAGTACATCGTGGATTTTCTGCCCAAGGTCAAAATCGAGATCGTGATCTCCGATGATCTGGTCGAGAAAGCCATCGACGCCATCAGGCGCGCGGCCCAGACCGGGCGCATCGGCGACGGCAAGATCTTCGTGTCCAATATCGAGGAAGCCATCCGCATCAGAACAGGAGAATCCGGGCTGGATGCCATCTGAACCGAACTTGCCGGCACTCTGATATTGTATTGAGCTTCCCCCGATTGTATGGAGCATGACCCACGGTCGCGCCGCGGGGCAGATTACGACGACCTGTAAGCCAAAAGGGGTATTCATGAAGACCGCCAAAGACGTCCTGAAATCGATCAAGGACAACGACGTCAAATACGTCGACCTGCGTTTCACCGACCCGCGCGGCAAGTGGCAGCATGTGACTTTCGACACGGGCATGATCGACGACGACGTTTTCGCCGAGGGCTTGATGTTCGACGGCTCGTCGATCGCCGGCTGGAAGGCGATCAACGAATCCGACATGTGTCTGATGCCCGACCCCGTCACCGCAACGATCGATCCGTTCTTCGCGGAAACCACCCTGGTCATCATCTGCGACGTGCTGGAGCCGACCACCGGCGAGCCCTACAACCGCGACCCGCGCGGCATGGCCAAGAAGGCCGAAGCCATGGTGAAGTCGATGGGCGTCGGCGATGCGGTCTTCTTCGGGCCGGAAGCCGAATTCTTCGTGTTCGACGACGTCCGCTACCAGACCACTCCCTACAATACCGGCTTCAAGCTGGACTCATCGGAACTGCCGATCAACTCGGATACCGAATATGAGGGTGGCAATCTCGGCCACCGCATCCGCACCAAGGCGGGTTACTTCCCGGTTCCGCCGCAGGATTCGGTGCAGGACATGCGCTCGGAAATGCTCGGCGCGATGGCCAAGATGGGCGTCAAGGTCGAGAAGCATCACCACGAAGTCGCATCCGCCCAGCACGAACTCGGCATGAAGTTCGACGCGATGACGCTGATGGCCGATCAGATGCAGATCTACAAATACTGCATCCACCAGGTCGCGCACATCTACGGCAAGACCGCCACCTTCATGCCGAAGCCGGTCTATGGCGACAACGGCTCAGGCATGCACTGCCACCAGTCGATCTGGAAGGAAGGCAAGCCGGTATTCGCCGGCAACAAATACGCCGACCTCTCGGAAACCTGCCTGTCCTACATCGCCGGCGTCATCAAGCACGCCAAGGCGATCAACGCCTTTACCAACCCGTCGACCAACTCCTACAAGCGTCTGGTTCCGGGCTATGAAGCGCCGGTGTTGCTCGCCTACTCCGCGCGCAACCGCTCGGCGGCCTGCCGCATCCCCTACACCACCAATCCGAAGGCGAAGCGCGTCGAGGTGCGTTTCCCCGATCCGATGGCCAATCCGTATCTCGGCTTCGCGGCGATGCTGATGGCCGGTCTCGACGGCGTCAAGAACAAGCTCGACCCTGGTCCGGCGATGGACAAGGACCTCTACGATCTGCCGAAGGAAGAGCTCAAATCGATCCCGACGGTATGCGGTTCGCTTCGCGAGGCGCTGGAAAATCTCGACAAGGATCGCGCCTTCCTCAAGAACGGTGGCGTGTTCGACGACGACTTCATCGACAGCTATATCCAGTTGAAGATGACCGAAGTCGAGCGCTTCGAGATGACGCCGCATCCGGTCGAATTCGAGATGTACTACTCGCTGTGATCTTTCCCCGCGGGTTCTCTTCCCGCTGACGTCACGGACTGAAAATGCAACAGGCGCTCCGCAAGGGGCGCCTGTTGTTTTTGATGCAGTGCATGATTGCGAAGGCCGACATCAAGACTACAATGGGAAAAAGGCCGCGCGATCGAATGACGCTGCCTTTAGCGGGAGATCACAGATGGCAAGATGGATTCGTTTTGAGCAGGGTGGAAAGACCGGCTTCGGCACATTGGAGGGCGATACCATCGCGGTTCATACCGGCGACCTGTTCGCCGGTGCAAAGCCGAGCGGCCAGACACTGAAACTCTCCGAAGTCCAGATCCTGACGCCGTGCGATCCCTCGAAGATGATCTGCCTGTGGAATAATTTCCACCAGCTCGCCGCCAAAAACGAATTCAAGGAGCCGAAAGAGCCGCTGTGGTTCCTGAAGGCGCCGAATGCATACTGGCCGGCCAACCGGCCGATCGAGCGTCCGGCCACCTATACCGGAAAGATCATTTACGAGGGCGAACTCGGCGTCGTCATCGGCAAGAAATGCTTCAACATCTCGGAAGCCGAGGCCGGCGATTATATCTTCGGCTATACCTGCGTGAACGACGTCACCGCCGTCGATCTCCTGCGCAAGGACAAGTCGTTCGAACAGTGGGCGCGCTCGAAGAGCTTCGACACTTTTGGGGTGTTTGGTCCGGTGATCGCGACCGGGCTCGATCCGATGAAGCTGTCGGTCAAGACCATCCTGAACGGCAAGGAACGGCAGAACTATCCCGTCGCCGACATGTTTTTCCCGCCGCACAAGCTCGTCGCCGCCATTTCCAAGGACGTGACGCTGATGCCGGGCGACATCATTGCCTGCGGCACCTCGCTTGGCGCCGGCACCATGGGTGACGCCCATAACGTCGTCGACATCGTGATCGACGGCGTCGGCAGCCTCGGCAACGTTTTCGACCAGGTGCTACCGAGCCCTTATTTGTTGGGTGCGCCGCCCAAACAGAAAAAGATCTGCGTGGTCGGCGCCGGCGCCATCGGCGGCCTGCTGGCGGCCAAGTTTGCGCTCGCGGGCGAGGACGTCACCGTCATCGACCAGGGCGCGCATCTCGCCGCGATCCAGAAGAACGGCCTCAAGCTCGAGTGGCATGACGGCAAGGTCCAGACCGCCAAAATGAAAGCCGTCAACAAGGCGGCCGACGCCGGCAAGCAGGATATTGTGGTGCTGGCGGTGAAGGCGCATTTCCTCGATCAGGTGGTGCGGGATATCGATTCGATGCTCGGTCCCGACACCGTCGTGCTGACCGTGCAGAACGGCCTGCCGTGGTGGTACTTCCAGAGGCTCGGCGGCCAGTACGATAATCACAAGCTGGAGAGCCTCGATCCCTCGGGCGTCCTCAGCAAGAATATCGATCCGAAGCGCATCATCGGCTGCGTGGTCTATCCGGCGGCGGCGGCAACGGCGCCCGGCGTGATTCACCACGTCGAGGGCGATCGCTTCCCGATCGGCGAACTCGACGGCAAGGAGACCCCGCGCGTCAAGGAATTGCACGACGTCTTCATCAAGGCCGGGCTGAAATCACTGGTGCTGCCGGATATCCGCTCGGAAATCTGGCTGAAGGCATGGGGCAATCTCTCGTTCAATCCGATCTCGGCACTGACCCATGCCACGCTGGTTGATATCTGCCAGTTCGCCGAGACGCGCGAACTGGCCGCAACCATGATGAAGGAAGCGCAGGACATCGCGCAGAAACTCGGCGTCACCTTCCGCGTCACCATCGACAAACGCATCGCCGGCGCCGAAGCGGTCGGCGCGCACAAGACGTCGATGCTGCAGGACGTCGAAGCCGGTCGCTCGCTCGAAACCGAGGCGCTGATCGGCTCGATTCTGGAAATGGCCAAACTGACCAATACGGCGGCGCCCTCGATCGAATCCGTCTACGCGCTGGTCAAGCTTCTCAACAAGGTCATGCTGCTGGAAGGCGGCGGCGTGAAAGTGGAGAAAGTGGGCAAGGCGGCTTAGAGCTTCGCCGGAAAAAACCGCCATTGCGAGCCAACGGGTCGCGCGAATGCGCGCCCGAAGCAATCCAGAACCCTGGATATAGCCGTTACTGGATTGCTTCGTCGCGGAGTTTATCATCGGGCGGCGCTTCGCGCCGACCCGTTGGCTCCTCGCAAGGACGCGCGGCGTGGGCTCGTCATGCCGGCGCGACCAGCGAAGCCATCGGCACGTTTAGGCCGTACACGAATCCCGTGGGATCGTAGGCCAGTTCGACTTCGCCCTTTAATTGCTGTCCAAGCGACCCCATCAGACGGGTGCCAAAGCTTTGTCGGGACGGAGCATGGACGATTGGGCCATTCTTCTCAGACCACGTCAGATGCAGCCGCTGCATCGCTTCATCGATCTTCCATACGATCTCGATGCGGCCCGCCGGCACCGACAGCGCACCGAATTTCGTGGTGTTGGTGCAAAGCTCATTGAGCGTCATGGCAAGCGCGATCACCGCTCCCGACGTGATCCTGATGTCGGGGCCCTGGATCGAGATTCTGCCGGAACCTATGCTGACATAGGGCTCGGTGGCGCCGCGGATGGTATGTTCAAGACTCGCGTTGGCCCATCTGGCCTGCAACAGCAGATCATGCGCCCGCCCCAGCGCGACCAGCCGGCCTTCGATGGCATGTTGGCCGTGTTCAATGCTGGTTGCTGTGCGCAGGCTCTGGGAGGCGATGGCACTGACGGTCGCCAGCGTGTTCTTGATGCGGTGATGCAACTCTTCAAGAATAAGCTTCTGCAATTTATCGGCGGCTTCGCGCTCCTTTGCGTCGATTCCGGCCTGCGCAAGCAGCACCTTGGCGTCGATACCGGCCTGCTCGAGCAGCAGGCGAAGGCTGTCATTTTCCGCGGTCAGAAATTCCTGCGAGGTTGAGCCAACCGATCCCGGCCGGATCGCGGTGCTGCTGGATTTCGGATGTAACGCTTTCGCGATCAGTTCGGAGACCTCCTCCGGCGCGATCTTTAACGAGCCCTTGCCTAGCATGCCCTGCATTTCCGCAATCATCTGCTTCACGTCGAGCGGTTTTCCAAAGAAACGGCTGTCGGCGGGCTTGTCATCGTCGGTCAGTTTCAATTGACCGGACACCAGAATAATCTTGATCAACGGCCAACGCGCATGGACAGCGTAAGCGAGCTTGAGCCCGTCCATGCTGCCGGGCATCTGGATATCCGTAAACAGCAGCTCAATGTCGGAGCGGGATTCGAGGATGCCGAGCGCATCGTCGGCATTGATGGCCTCAACGGGGGTAAACCCTGCGTCCTCGACCATATCCATCGCGCGCATGCGCAGCAGCATCTCGTCTTCAACGACGAGAACGGCGGGAACGGCGGGAAGCGCCGCAGACTGATTCGCAATCATGATGCCCGGCACTTTCATCTGGAGCCAAATGGATCAGCCCGCGCCAGTTGCTCACTCATGGCGTCGAACGGTTCGGCTAGGAAGGCTAAGGTCGTCCGTCAAAACTTTTAGCGGCGCGCGGTCACCAAACGGGCTTCGCCCACCAACGCACCAAAATCACCGTAATGCAAACAAACCCCATCGAAGTTGGGCCAGACCTGTTGCGCGCAGTTGCGGGCAACCGGCCGGATATCGAGCCGATCTGCCTTGGCCAGGGCTATCGTCTCACCCGCTTCCACCCGGGGAGCGAAGCCGGGCAACGCAATCACCGACGCCCCCAGAAGCGCAAATATCGCCAGGGCTACGAGAGATTTGATCATTTTGGGGCTGCTGACTTTGGCTGGTAGACGATTCCCGCAGAGCTGGGGCATCGGCTGACAACAACCTCGATGACCGGAAGTTCCGCAGATACAATTTATATTTGAACAGGCCTTAACTGAGGGCGCGGTGGATTTAGGCAACGCCGATTCATGAGCTATCCTTGGCGCTTACCCGCCAATAGCGCCTCGCCAAACGCCTGAAACAAGGCGCGGTTGATGGGATTGCGCTGCGGATCGTACTCCGCGTGCCACTGCACGCCGAGCGCAAAGCCCGGCGCATCGGCGATCCGGATCGCCTCGATGGTGCCGTCCTCCGCCACGCCCTCGACCACCACCCGCTTGCCGGGTTCGAGGATGCCCTGGCCGTGAAGCGAGTTGACGCGGATGGTCTCGCAGCCGAGCAGCCTTGCAAAGGTACCGCCGGGAACGAGACTGACCTCATGCCGGTCGGCGAAAACAACGTTGGGATCGGGATGGATTTCACCGGTCTCCAGCCGGGGCATGCGATGGTTCATGCGGCCGGGCAATTCGCGGATTTCGGGATGCAGCGAGCCGCCAAAGGCGACGTTCATCTCCTGCAGGCCGCGGCAGATGCCGAACAACGGTATGCCGCGGGCGACGCAGACTTCCGACAGAGCCAGCGCCAGATCGTCACGATGGAGATCGTAGGGTTCGTGCCGGGCATCGGGCTCGGCACGAAAATGCGTCGGGTGAACATTGGCGCGGGCGCCGGTCAGCACCACGCCGTCGACCGCATCCAGCAAGGCGCCGATGTCGGTGATATCGGGTGTACCGGCGAACATCAGCGGCAGCGCGCCCGCGACCTCGGCCACCGCGCGAAGATTCCGCTCTCCGACCAGCTGCGTCGCGAATCGATCTTCAACGCGATAGGCGGTTCCGATCACACCGACCACCGGCCTCTTCATCGCCTGTTTCCAATCTCACGTCGCAATACCGGGCAGATCATGCCTGCCAGCCGGCGCCGGATCAATATCTGGTGCCCCGGCGCGTGCCTGCATTGCTATTTTCGCGTGAATGCCTGCTTGGGGTCGATGGCCTCGCCGACCGGCAATGCCGCCGCCCGAAGCGCAATCGCCGCGGGATTATCCGCACGATTCCACCACGGCAATTTGGCCTCGATCCCGCGCGTCACCGGCTCGCCGAGCGGGCCACCGAAATCGAGCGGCCAGAAACCGTTCGGCACCACCTCGGCCGAAATACCATGAAGGCGAAATCCCTTCCCTAACGCCGCTTCCATGTCATCCGGCGGCACCGCGCGCGCGGTCGCGGGATCGCTCAGATCGGTGAAAGTGACAAGAATCGGCATCACACTGCCTGTCACGGGCACGGTGCCGGTCGTCCGGCTCATCTCGTTGAATGACACATTGCGACCGGCGGCCTTGTAGGCGCGCAAAGCCACATAGTTCATGTCGTCGAGATCGATCGATTTGTCGATGTGCGCCAGCAGCGCGAGAAGGTTCTTGCCGCCGCCGAGATCGACCAACACGGCATCGCCCATGGTGCGGGTGTGCCCGCCGCGGCTGTAACTTCTGTCAGGTTGAACCGCCATGACGCCGGAAGCCGATTTGACCCCGTCAGGCGTTTCCACCTCGACCGTCAGGCGGTATTTGTGACCGGGCCGGTTGATCCGGATCTGATCGCCGATCACCAGGGCTGCCAATAATGCGAGCGGCCCGAGCCATTTGAAGTTCATGCCGTCAGCTCCTCGCCGTCGGATTTTCTGTTCATCGCTTGGCACAACGAGCGGGCCGGCGTCAAACCGGCGCGGCATCTGCGCTTGATCCAGAACGCGTTTGACGAAAGAGTGCCGCTGGAAAACCGGTTCGAAAAGGAATCAACGTGGCAGTCTCGACTGACGATCGTCGTCACGCCCGCAACGATCTGGCATGGGCGATATCGGTTGGCGGCATCGGCACCGTCGGATTTGCGGCCCTGTTGCTGTTCACCTGGTATTTCGCCGCGACGCTGTTTCTGATCTTCGCGGGAATGCTGCTCGGCGTCGCGCTCAACGCCATGACCAACATGCTCGGCCGCCTCGTCAGGCTGCCGCATTCGCTGCGGCTGACAATCGTCTGTCTGGTGCTGGCGGGGCTATTGTCGGGCGTGGTCTTCCTCGGCGGCGCCACCATCGCCCAACAGGCCACGGCGCTGAGCGATACGATCAAGTCGCAACTGGTCGGCGTCAAAGCTTTCCTTGACAGAAACGGCATCGACACCAGCTATTTCGACCTCGGCAATCCCGGCGCAGCAGGGACTTCGTCGACACCGGCAACGCCTGGTGCTGCGCCGGCGCATAATCTTCCCGGCGCCGGCGCGCTCGCCTCAAGCGGCGGCGCGATCGTCAGCCAGACCCTTAAACTGCTTCTGGGCACGGTGAGCGCCGTCGGCAATTTCTTCATCGTTTTATTTCTGGGATTGGCGTTCGCGGCGCAGCCAGGCGTCTACCGAAAGGGTCTGTTGTTCATGGCCCCGGCGCGGCACCGCGCCCGCGCAACCGTGATCGTCGACCGCATCGGCGAAACGCTGGAGCGCTGGCTGATTGCGCAGATGATCACCATGGCCGCCGTCTTCTTCGTGACCTGGATCGGGCTCGCGATCATCGGCATCCAGAGCTCCTTCATTCTGGGCATCCAGGCCGGACTGCTCGCCTTCATTCCGACGGTCGGCGCGCTGCTCGGCGGATTGATCGTGGTGATCGCCAGTCTCGCCTCGGGATGGGTCGCCGGCGCCAGCGCGTTCGTGCTCTTCCTCGTCATCCACGCGCTGGAGAGCTACATTCTCACGCCGATCATCCAGCGTCAGGCGCTCGATATTCCCCCCGCGACGTTATTTGCGTTCCAGATCCTGCTGGGCGTGGTGTTCGGTATCTGGGGTTTGGCGCTTGCCCTGCCGTTGATGGCAATCGCCAAAGTCATGATCGAACATTTCAAGGCCGATAAGATCTCAGCCTGACAGTGTCGCGGCCTGAGGCCGCGTTGCCCGTCAGCCTGCCGAGGTCAGCACCGTTTCGGTGTGCTCGACCTCGGGCGGCGAAGCAAAATACTGCCCGACCAGCCCGCGCCATGCCGTGAAGTCTTCGGAACCCCTGAAATCGACGGTGTGATTTTCAAGCGTGTCCCACTTGGCCATCAGCCGGTAGCGCGACGGTTTTTCGACCGACTTGTGCAGCTCAAAACCCTTGCCACCCCTGGCGCGCAAGAACAGCGGACGCGCCTTGGCGACCGCGGCTTCAAAGTCTTTCTCGGTGCCGGGCTTGACGTCGATTTGTGCGATTTCGGTGATCATCGGGGTTATCGGCCTCTCGTTTAAGAATTCACGTCTCTAGCCCACCCGATGGCAATATTGAAGAGGCGGGATTGAAGAGCAGGCCGGGGAAGATGGCAAAAGCTAGCAGCAGCCCTTCCCTGCCTGTATCGGCGGACACGGGACAGAGCCGTAAGAGCAAAACACGCAACAATCGCCCGGCTTGGGCTTCAGCCGTGCACCACAATTTTTGCAGTCATAGAAGAACTGGCAAGCGTCGGTCGGCATTGTCTCGGTTGCCTGGTGAGCGCAATGCGGACAGGTGAGCGTCGATTCCAGCTGCATCAGCGGTTTGCTCGCACGATTTCCACGGGAAGCCATCTCGCGCCGGACTCCTGAAGAGGTTGGTGCATGGTCCAGCAAGATAGCCGTAGCGTTCGATGACACGCCAGTCACATGCCCGGCACCCGACAGGCTTGGCCAAGGATCATCCCGCCAAAGAAAAAGGCGCCTCACGGCGCCCCGACATCCCCTGTTCACGGCAACTCAGTTCAAGAGCAGCACGGTGCCGGCCACCACCACCGCGCAGCCGGCGAACATCACCAGCGGCCAGCGGCTTCGTGGCTGATCGTAGCGGCCTTGCGCGCGCCGTTCCGTGATCAGCGCCCTCTCGTACTCGTCCGACGTCGAGAACATGCAGGCAAAACCACCGCGCGCCGATACCGCTGCGGCTTCAAGCGACATCAGGGCGGCGTAGGTGTTGTGGCTGCGGCTTGTTTCCATGGCCGGGATGATAGGGATCGAATGGTAAACGGGTGGTTACCGGCTTCGCACCGCCTTACGCGAGGCTTGCCACGCCGGTCCGCTGCGGCGTCTGACGCACGGTGCCCGCGGTCTTGCGCCGCCAGTTTTCCAGCGACAGCGGCAGCTCCTCGGCCGCCTCGACGCGGTTGCGGCCACCGCGCTTGGCCTGATAGAGCGCGGTATCGGCCGCCGCCAGCAGCACCTCGAGTTCGGTGCCTGCCGGCCCGCCGGCGACGCCGATGCTGACCGTGGTGTCGACCGGCCCGGTCTCGTCCACAATTCCCGAACTCTCGAATGCTTCGCGCACCCGTTCGGCGGCAATCACGGCTTCTTCCAGCGAACAGGGCAGCAAAGCGGCGAACTCCTCGCCGCCGATTCGCCCCGACAGGTCGGTGATCCGCAACGTGTTGACCACGACGGTGGCGAATAGTTTGAGAATCTCGTCGCCCGCCGGATGGCCGAAGCGGTCATTGATCGATTTGAAATGGTCGATGTCGAAGATCATGACCGTCACCGGACGGCCGGCGTTGGCTTCGCGTTCGATCACCCGCGACGTCGCCTCGGCAAAACCGCGGCGATTGAACATGCCGGTCAGCGGGTCCGTCGACGCCGCCGTCCTGTGCGCCGTGACCGTGCGCTCCGACACCAGCATGAAGATGACGAACACGGTGCCGACCGCATAGAGCACAAGTTCGATCGAGAACACCGTCACCCAGATGCTGCCGGACAGCATATTGCCATGCGGGTGCAACAGGTCACCGAGCAGGATCGGCAGCATCAGCACGAAACCATGCAGCACCGGCACCGCCGTCGCCGGCCAGCGCTTTTGCATGGTTCTGCGGCGATCCGACCACAATTCGGAGGCCGTCAGCGCCGCATAAACCGCAACGATGCCGGCACCGATCGTCAGACGCAGCGCGGAGGCTTGGGGCGCCACCGTCATGACGGCTGCGATCCAGGCTATTGCGCCTAGAACCAGTCCCGGCAGATTGGGCTTGCGGCCGTGGAACACGCGCGATGCGTTCCAGACCATGCCGCAGGCGACGAAACCGACGGCATTGAGCGCCAGCGAAAGCATCTCGCCAAGCGTACCGGCGGCGAGCGTCCAGAGCGCGACCGATGCGGCGCCGAGCAGATAGGCGGTTCCCCACCATTTCAACGCCGGGATATTCTCCTGCTTGCCGAAAGACAGCAGCATGGCTCCCAGCATTGCCGCAACCATTGTGGCAACGAGATAAAGCGTGGAGGCATCGAGCGACATGGGCCACCGAGAGAGTGTGATGCAGCGTAGCCGGCGCGGTCAAAACCCGAACGCGCGTCATTACCATCCCGCACTCTAGGATCGCCGCGTTGGAAATCCGTTTGCACGCATGCGCAAGTTTTCAGGAAAAACTGCATCAACTGCTAGGCAAAATGCGCAGCAAAAAAGGGCGCGGGATGCGCCCTTTTCGAAGTTTCATAAGTGCCGCATTCGCGGCAAGTTTTAGCGAACCGCTTAGCGCTTCGAGAACTGGAACGACTTGCGCGCCTTGGCGCGGCCGTACTTCTTGCGCTCGACCACGCGCGAGTCGCGGGTGAGAAAGCCGCCCTTTTTCAGGATGCCGCGCAGATCCGGTTCGAAATAGGTCAGCGCCTTCGAGATGCCGTGACGCACGGCGCCCGCCTGGCCCGACAGACCGCCGCCGGCCACGGTGCAGATCACGTCGTACTGGCCCGCACGGGCTGCCGCGACCAGCGGCTGCTGAATCATCATCCGCAACACCGGACGGGCGAAATAGACTTCGACTTCGCGGGTGTTGACGACGATCTTGCCGGCGCCGGGCTTGATCCAGACGCGGGCGACCGCGTCCTTGCGCTTGCCGGTGGCGTAGGCACGGCCCTGCT
The DNA here is from genome assembly GCA_963761395.1 of uncultured Alphaproteobacteria bacterium. GTDB lineage: Bacteria > Pseudomonadota > Alphaproteobacteria > Rhizobiales > Xanthobacteraceae > Bradyrhizobium. The sequence continues at coordinate 46,178 of CAVXHU010000008.1, read as the reverse complement.
TGTCGACCTTCTTGACGTATTTCGGCGCTTCCGGCACGGCCGGCTTGAGCTGTGACAACTGATCGAGAGACTGCATGGTGTCGGACATCTTATGCGGCCCTCATGTTCTTGCGATTCATCGCAGCGATATCGACCGTCTCGGGTTGCTGAGCCTCGTGCGGATGCTCGGGGCCGGGGTAGACGCGCAGGTTGCCGAGCTGCACCCGGCCCAGCGGACCGCGCGGAATCATGCGCTCGATGGCCTTCTCGACCACGCGCTCGGGAAAACGGCCCTCGAGGATCGACTTTGCCGTGCGTTCCTTGATGCCGCCGATGAAGCCGGTGTGATTGTAATAGATCTTGTTGTCGCGCTTGCGCCCGGTGAGCACGACATGCGCCGCGTTGATGATGATGACGTGGTCACCGCAATCGACATGGGGCGTATAGGTCGGGAGGTGTTTGCCGCGAAGGCGCATCGCGACCAGTGAGGCGAGCCGGCCGACCACCAGACCTTTGGCGTCGATCAGCACCCACTTCTTCGTCACCTCGGCAGGCTTTGCCGAAAAGGTTTTCATGTGAGGAAATCCGTGAAAGGGGATATCGACGCGTCCGCGCCGAACTGCCGGGGTTTCTAGATAAGAGCGTCGTCCACGTCAATGCCGAACCGAGGTAATTAGACAAGTAAAAACAATATCTTATAATTATGGTGCGATATTACCGTATAAAACGCTAAGCGTTTGGAATGGAATAGGTGGATGTCACATGGGCGATCGGATCGGGCGACGTCCCCGACAGCAAATTGACCTCGCCGACCGCGAGCCGCTTGCCCAGTTTCAAAAGCCTGGCTGCCGCCAGCACATCCTGCCCGGGCGCACCTCTGCGGAGAAAATTGATGTTGAGATTGGTCGTCACCGCAAGCCCGACCGGGCCAATCGCCGACAGCAGCACCACATACATGGCGAAATCGGCCAGCGCCATCAACGTCGGTCCCGAAACCGTGCCGCCCGGACGAAGCATCTGGTCGCTGTAGCGCTGGCGCAGCAGGCAGGAAGCACCGTCGGCACTTTCGATCGATATATCGCCGCCGCTGAAGGCTTGGGGAAATTCGGCATGGAGGAACTTCTCCAGTTCGGCCACGCTCATTTTTGCAATTGCCACTTCGCCTGCCCTCGCCTCGCCTCGCGCCGCTTGTTACATTAAGATGACGAACCTGCCCAAGCGGATATTTCGATGACGAGCCAGACTGCACGTGCCACCACGCCGCGATCGCCCATTCTGCTGCGCGAGACGGTTGGCAGCATTGCCGTGCTCACGCTCAATCGGCCTGAGGCCCGCAACAGCCTGTCGGAGGGACTGATTGCGGAGCTGCATGCGGCGCTCACGGACATTCACGACGATAAAAGCGTGCGCGCGGTGGTGATCGCGGCCAGCGGTCCGGCGTTTTCCGCCGGTCACGACATGAAGGAATTGACCGCCCGCCGCGCCGACGCCGATCGCGGGCGCGGCTATTTCGCCGAAATCATGACCGCCTGCAGCGCGATGATGCAGGCCATCGTGCAATTGCCCAAACCGGTGGTGGCGGCGGTCCAGGGCATCGCCACCGCGGCCGGGTGCCAGCTGGTGGCGAGCTGCGATCTGGCGGTGGCGTCGGAGGCCGCGACGTTTGCCACGCCCGGGGTCGATATCGGACTGTTCTGTTCGACGCCGATGGTGGCGCTGTCGCGCAACGTTCCGCGCAAGCAGGCGATGGAAATGCTGCTCACCGGCGAGCCTATATCAGCGGCGACAGCGCGGGATATCGGCCTGGTCAACCACGTGGTTGCCGCCGGCACCGAACGCGATGCGGCGATCGCGCTGGCCGAGAAGGTCGCGCTCAAATCGGCCTACACCGTCAAGCTTGGCAAGGCCGCGTTCTATCGCCAGGCCGAAATGAGCCTTGCGGAAGCCTATCGTTATGCCGCAGAGGTGATGACCGAGAACATGATGGCGCGTGACGCCGAGGAAGGCATCGGCGCCTTCATCGAGAAGCGCGAGCCGAAATGGCAGGACCGGTAAAATAATTCCTCATCCTGAGGAGCGACCACTTGGTCGCGTCTCGAAGGATGAGGCCTCATGGTTCGAGACGCGCGAAGACGCGCTCCTCGCCATGAGGAACTGGGAATTTCGTAATGAACCATGACGCCTACCCCGACAGCTACATCCGCGAAATTCTCAACGGCGTAAAATCGATCGCGATGGTCGGGGCGTCGCCGGTCAACGTGCGGCCGAGTTACTTCGCCTTCAAATATCTCGCGCAGCGCGGCTACGACATGATCCCGGTCAATCCCGGTCACGTCGGCAAAAGCCTGCTCGAAAAACCCTTCGTCGCCTCACTGCTCGACATCGGCCGTCCCGTCGACATGGTCGACATCTTCCGGAATTCGAGCCACATCATGCCGGTGGTCGATGAAGCCTTGAAGATGACGCCGCTGCCGAAGGTGATCTGGATGCAGCTCGGCGCGCGCGACGATGCGGCCGCGGCAAAGGCGGAAGCCGCAGGACTCAAGGTCGTCATGAACCGCTGCCCGAAGATCGAGTATGGACGGCTGTCCTCGGAGATTTCGTGGATGGGCGTCAATTCGCGAACGCTCAGTTCGAAACGCGCGCCGATGCCGACCCAGGGCATGCGGCTTTCGTTGAACCGGATGAGCCTCAGCGGCGGCGAGACCAACGCGTCCGACCGCGCCGCGAAAAACAAGAGCGATCTCACGTGACGCAACTGCGAAACGATTGTTCTGAGAACGCGACCAAGCGAAGCAAGGCTGTTCCGAACAAGCGGTGAAGCATCGCGCCGCCTTGACGGCGGTCGCCGCTGCCATCAGCATGCGGCCGCGCGACCTCAGATAAAGCCAAACAGGACCCAAAGAATGACCGATCGTCTTCCGGGATTTTCGACCCTCGCCGTGCATGCCGGCGCGCAACCCGATCCCACCACCGGCGCGCGGGTGACGCCGATCTATCAAACCACGTCATTCGTGTTCAACGATGCCGATCACGCCGCGTCGCTGTTCGGGCTGCAGACGTTCGGAAACATCTATACCCGCATCACCAACCCGACCACGTCGGTGCTGGAAGAACGCGTCGCAGCCCTCGAGGGCGGCACCGCGGCACTTGCGACCGCCTCCGGCCACGCCGCGCAGGTGGTGGTGTTTCAGATGCTGCTGCAGCCCGGCGACGAATTCATCGCCGCGCGCAAACTCTACGGCGGCTCGATCAATCAGTTCACCCACGCCTTCAAGAGTTTTGGCTGGAACGTGGTGTGGGCCGATCCCGATGATATCGGAAGTTTCGAGCGCGCGGTCACCCCGCACACCAAGGCGATCTTCATCGAGTCGATTGCCAATCCCGGCGGCAGCGTCACCGATATCGAGGCGATCTCCGCGGTCGCGCGCAAGGCCGGCGTGCCGCTGATCGTCGATAACACGCTGGCGACGCCGTATCTGATCCGCCCGATCGACCACGGCGCCGACATTGTCGTGCATTCGCTGACGAAATTCCTGGGCGGACACGGCAACTCGATCGGCGGCATCATTGTCGATGCCGGCACCTTCGACTGGTCGAAGGACAACAAATATCCGATGCTGAGCGAGCCGCGTCCGGAATATCACGGCATCAAGATTCAGGAGACCTTCGGCAATTTCGCGTTCGCGATTGCCTGCCGCGTGCTGGGCCTGCGCGATCTCGGTCCGGCGCTGTCACCGTTCAATGCGTTTCTGATTCTGACCGGCATCGAGACGCTGCCGCTGCGCATGCAAAAGCATTGCGAGAACGCGAAAGCGGTCGCGGAGTGGCTTCTGGCGCATCCGGCGGTGGCGTCGGTCAATTATGCCGGCCTGTCGGGGGACAAATACAACAACCTCGCGCGCAAATACGCGCCGAAGGGCGCCGGCGCGGTGTTCACCTTCAGCCTCAAGGGCGGCTATGAGGCCGGCGTCAACCTGGTCTCGAACCTGAAACTGTTCTCGCATCTCGCCAATGTCGGCGACACCCGCTCGCTGGTGATTCATCCGGCATCGACGACGCACAGCCAGCTCGACGATGCCGCGAAGGTCAAGTCGGGCGCAGCACCCGACGTGGTGCGGCTGTCGATCGGCATCGAGGACAAGGAAGATTTGATCGCGGATCTGGAGCAGGCGCTGAGCGCGTAACGACCCGTCATTGCGAGCCATACGGGTCGCGCGTCATGCGCCGCCCGATGACAGGCTCCAGACGAAGCGAATTCCAGTGCAGCAAAAACGACTGGATTGCTGGATCGTCCGCTTTCGCGCGATGACGACAGAATGAGGGCGGCGGCCGCTGCTAAATTAACGGCTTTAGCCATATTTCCAAATGAGTGCCGCCTGTATGCTGCCGCGGCCTGCGAACTGCGCTATACTTGCCCGGTGCCGAGACCATTATTCGGAGCAGCCAATGTTGCGCTTCGCGATTGCATTGCTTGTCGCTATCGTCGCCAGCGAAACCGCCGAGAGTGCGGACCGGACCGTCAATCGCCACGGTTCGCACGGCTGGCGTCGCACCGCCGTGATATTGCCCGCGGGCCTTCCCCGGCCGCACTACAATTTCAGAACCACCATTTCCTATGGCGCACCCGGTCCCCGACTCTCCGTCTACGAGAATCCCGCGCTATTGTACGGGCCCGACTACACAGATGTCCGCTACATCCCGCCGCGAATTGGCGTGGCCTTGCTGCCGGGCTCGTCGGCGCTCCCCGGCTATTATGGATCGGCCTATTCCTACGATTATCAGGGCCCTTACTATGGTGGCCCCTACGTCCCCTATTGGGACCGCCTGCCCTACGCCTGCGGCGTTTACGGCTATTGCTAGAAATTACGGCTTCGCCGCGCGCATCGCGGCCTTGTCCTCGCGGGTGAGCCGGCTGTTGCGCTGGACCACCGAATAGGTCGCCAGCGCAAACACGATCACCAGGAGCTGCGCAGACAGCGCCTCGACGCTCGGGTTCAGTCCGATGGCGCCGAGCCATGTCGCGCTTTTCAGTTCGGTGACCGGCAGCATCGCCTGCTCCTGGAATTCCTGCACGGCTTCGCCGATGAATTTGATCGCCATCGCAAACAGAAATGCCGACGTAATGATGAACAGCGGCCGCAGCGGAAGCTTCTGCGCGATCAGGTTGATGAAATAAAACAGCACGACGAGCCCGATGGTCGCGGCGCCCAAGCCAGCGAACAGGCCGGCGCTCCAGCCGCCCTCGGCTGACGCCAGCGCATTGATGAAAAGCACGGTTTCGGCGCCTTCGCGAAATACCGCGAGGAAGGCCAGTGCTGCGACCGCCCACACCGTGTCCTGCGCCAGCGCGTTGTCGGCCTTGTGCGCCAGATAATCCTGCCAGCCGCGCGGGTCCTGCTTCACCATCAGCCAGCCGCTGACGTAAAGCATCAGGCTGGCGGCGACCAGAATGATGATGCCTTCCAGCACGTCGCTGTGCTCGCCGGAATTCAACACCGCAAACAGCCAGGCGGCAATGATGCTGGCGCCGACGGCGGCGAGCGATCCGCCGTAGAGTGCCTGAATGCGGTGGCCGGCGCCGGCCTTGGTCAGATAGCCGGCGAGCGCGGCGATCACCAACATGGCTTCGAGCCCCTCGCGGAGCAGGATCACGGCGGCCTGAATGAATGCAGACGACATCAGCAAACCTTGCGTTTGGCCCGTTTTATCTCCCGAGCGCTTTAAGTAAAGCTGTGCCGTCCCACACAACTTCGTTAACGGGCGCGCGCAGAAGAGAACACCCGGAAAACCCGGCGCTTCTGCAGATCATCAGAAAATTAGAATCGTTCAATTCAGCCGATTTGGCTGGCCGGCAGAACCGGTTTTTGCTGCCCGGATTGCGGCACTCGCGCGGCCAATCGTTCGGCCTGAAAAACTGCAAGCATCAGCACAACAATCGCAACGGCCTGGTGGGCCAAGGCGAGGAAGATCGGAACCTGGTACAGCAGCGTGAGGATACCCAGCGTCGCCTGCAGCGTCACCGCCGCCGCCAGCCACAGAGCGCCGTTGATAGCCGCAGTCCCGGCCCGCGACCGCACGGCGTCGAACGCATGCAGCACGGCCAGCGCAAACAGCATGTAGGCCGTCATGCGATGCTCGAACTGCACGGTGAGCGCGTTGTCGAACAGATTGCGCCACCACGGCGCTTCGAAGAACAGCCGCGCCGCCGATGGGACGAACGCACCATCGATATCGGGCCAGGTGTTGTAGACCTTTCCCGCGCGCAGGCCCGCCACCAGCGCGCCCAGATAAAGCTGCACGAATGTCAGCACCACCAGCGCCACGCTGGTGATCTTCAGCCGCAAGGATGCGGCTGATGGCGGCCGGTTCGCCAGCCGACGCAGCGTCCAGACGATGGCTGCGAAAATCAGAAGCGCCAGCACCAGATGAGTAGCGAGGCGATAGTGCGAGACTTCCACCCGCTGCGAAAGCCCCGAGGCCACCATCCACCAGCCGACCGCGCCCTGCAGCGCGCCGAGACCGAAAATCAGCCACAACCGCCGCCTCAGCTCCGCGCCCACAATGCCGCGCCACAGAAACCAGAGAAACGGCAGCAGGTAGGCGACGCCGATCGCGCGCCCGAGCAGCCGGTGGCTCCATTCCCACCAGAAGATCGTCTTGAACTCCCCAAGATTCATGCCGGCGTTGAGTTCGCGATATTGCGGAATGGCCTTGTAGGCCTCGAACGCCTTTGTCCATTGCTCCTCGCTGAGCGGCGGCAGCGTGCCGGTGACCGGTTTCCACTCGACGATCGAAAGCCCGGATTCGGTGAGGCGCGTGGCGCCGCCGACCAGCACCATGATCGCGATCAACACGGCGATCGAGAGCAGCCACCATCTGATGGCGCGGTTGTCTGCAACCTGGCGTGCGGAAATAACGGTCATCGAAGCTGCGCTTGAATGAATTTGCGGGCACCTTATAGTCCGCCCCTTCCCGCGCGCAAGGCGCGCAACCGAAAGCGAGCTGCACATTTCCGCCATGACGATACGCACCCGCAAATTCATCGGAACCATCGCCTTGTTGTTGCTGGTGGTGGTGTGGTCGTTGATGGGAATGACGGCGGCGCAGATGCCGTGGCTCGCGAACTCCGGGCTGCTGCAGGCCATCTTCTATGTCGTGGCCGGCATCGGATGGGTGCTGCCGGCAATGCCGATCATCAGCTGGATGGCGCGGCCGGACGCTTAAATCCTGGCGGCGCGAGCGTGCTTTTCCGCGGCGAATGTGACGCCCGAAAGAATCACGCGCATGGCGCGCAGTGAACGCAGTCGTCCGTCCCAGACGATGCGTGGAAGCGCATGAAGATTGGTTCGGCCTTTCGCTTCCACGATGCCCGAAATCGCGGACGCCGCACTGGAAAAGCCGGCTTCGTCCGCCATCGCGACATGTTGCCGGCGAAAGGCAGCGCGATCGCCGAACGGATAGGCGAAATGCCTGATATCGCCGTGAAGCGCGGCTTGCGCGACTGCCCTCCCCATCGTCATCTCGCGCAATGCATCGGCGTCCTTCAGGTTCGACAGCACAGGGTAGTTCACCGTCGCGCTTCCAATCGTCACCAGCGGATCGGCCGCGAGTATCGCCAGATCGTCCCAATCCATCGATGCATCGCGCGAGACGGCCGCGAGGTCGACCGAGTAGCGCGTGCAGAGATCCCTGATCGCTGACGAAAGATCGGGCGGCGCGAGCGAGCGCATCCAGCTCTCGAGAAACTCGTAGAGCCGATATTTCTCCGCGGTGCTTGCGGTGTCGAAGTGGCGCTCCGTGCCATCCATCATGAGGCTGAGGCGATTCTCGCGCGCAATCAGCTGTTCAAGCGCGAGCCACCATGCCTCGCCGACGCCGTCCGGAAATGCCGTCGGCACGTAAACGGTGAAGGGCACGCCGTGGCGCGACAACACCGGATAGGCTGACGTCATCACATCCTTGTAGCCGCCGTCGAATGTCAGGCAGACAAACCGCCGTGGCGAGGCCAGCGTGACCGCCCTGCGGCAAACCTCGTCCATTGAAACGATATCGAACTTCCAGCGCTTCAACGCCCGGATCGTTCGATCGAGAAATCTCGGCGTGATTTCGCGGGACCTGAGCGGCTGAAAGCGCGCGGCGCGCGGCGGGCGCACGCGCTCGAACCGCAGAACGATGCCGGCGCCGCCGATCCGCCGTCCCCTCAGCCACGCGGAGCCGCTGAAATAGGCGAGCTCAAGTCGCAGGCTTGTCAAGAGTTTGTTGTCGGATGGCACTGTCCCGCCTCTCAACGCGGCAAGTCCCGCCCCGCCGTGGCCGCATTGTCATTACTCTTTGTTGACATTGCGTCGGGCATCAACCGCGCCAAGCGTCTGGTGAAGCATAATCAGGCGCTTTTTCACATGGCGCAAAAGCTGCGAAGCGCGCTTCACCGCTGACCAAAGCAATTCCCGAAAAACCGCTGACAATGCCGGCCTCAGGCAGCCGCCACCCGCGGGCCGGGCTCGACCGCATCCGAGGGCTGTGCCGGTTCGCTCAGCATCGTCACCTCGGTGAAACCCACCGCTCTCAACCGGTCGCACGTCAGGATACGGGCGTCGGCGGTCATCGAGGCATCCGGCACCACCACGGCGCGCGCCTGCGCCGTCAGCAACTCCGCGGACAGGTCGGAGGCGGTGCCGGCATCCAGCAACACATGGTCATAGACCCGCAGCAGCGCGTCGATCGCAAGCGTGAGCCGCGGCGATAACAGCAAGGCGCGATCCGAGCCGGGACGTCCGGCGCTCACGAGGTGAACCCCTGTGATTACACTTCATTAAGGTTGCCGCTGGGTCAATTCACCCCGTTTACCCGCTTGCGATATTGGGCCCTGGGCCGCCGCGCACATGCTTTGTTAACCATGAAAGTTCTTAATCGGAATCAATACCTGCCTGGTTCTGATCATGCCCGCGATTACAGATCAGCCGCTTCGTATCCTGCACGCGATGCGCGCGCCGGTCGGCGGGGTCTTCCGTCACATCCTGGATCTTGCCAACGGACAGGCTGGCCGCGGCCATCACGTCGGCATTGTCGCCGACAGCCTCACCGGCGGCCAACGCGCCGACGCGGCGCTGGCGGAGATCGCGCCCCGTCTCAAGCTTGGCGTTCACCGTCTCGCCATTCGCCACAATCCTGGCCCGGCCGACGTCCTGGTGTGGGCGCGTTTCATGCATCTGATCTGGCGGCTGAAGCCGGATGTTCTGCATGGCCACGGCACCAAGGCCGGTGCCTTCCTTCGCATGAGAGCCCGTTCACAAGGCAGCATTCGCGTCTATACGCCGCATGGCGGCTCGCTGCACTATCCGGGCAACACGTTTACGGGCGCCCTCTACAGCCGCCTCGAACGCGCGCTGATGAACTCTACCGATCTGTTCCTGTTCGAGAGCGCATTCGCGCGCGATACCTATCAGCGCACCATCGGCATCCCGACCGGGCTGGTGCGCTGCGTGTTCAACGGCGTGACCGCAGACGAATTCGACGCGATCGTCAAGGCGGCTGACGCCACCGATATCGTCTATGTCGGCGAGTTCAGTCATATCAAGGGCGCGGACCTCCTGATCGATGCGGTGGCGCGACTTCACTCCGACGGCAAACCGGTCACGCTGACGCTTGCCGGTGACGGCGAGGAACTGGAGCATCTCAAAACTCAAATCCAAAAGCTCGGGCTCACCGAGGCGGTGCGCTTCCTCGGCCACGTCAAGGCGCGATACGGCTTCTCCAAGGGTAAGCTGCTGGTTGTTCCGTCCCGCGGCGATTCAATGCCCTATGTCGTGATCGAGGCGGCCGCGGCCGGCATTCCGATGGTCGCCGCCAATGTCGGCGGCATCCCGGAAATTTTCGGTTCCCACACCGATGCGCTGTTTGCTCCCAATATCGTGGGCGCGCTGGCGGACGCGATCGAGACCGCGCTGGAAGATCCCGCCGCCGCGCAGGCGCGGGCAAAATCCCTTCGCGAAAGAATCTTTCTGCATTTTTCGCAGAAGGCGATGGTCGATGGGGTTTTGGCCGGCTATCGCGACGCGTTTGCAGGTCGTTAGCCGTTCTTTACCAACGCTGAGTATCGGCCAGCGGCAGTCTCGGCGCGCGACGCGCATGAGGCTCGTAAACGCCTCTGGATGATTTTATGGACGCACCAACGATCATAGGTGAGAACCGACGCGAGACCGAGCAACACAAAACTGAAACTGATGACAATCACGGTTCTGCACCCCTGAATTTGACAAAGCCCAAATAATAAATGCTCGACTTAGGTTAGTGCTCGACAATGCGAGGCAAAATTACGATGCCTGACCTGAGCAGGCCGACCGGCTGGTGCTCATCCGTAGCTCGCTGCTAACAGAAGAACGCCACGGTGATCGATGGCGAATATGGGGGTAAAGTTCAGGACGCGGGAGTCTTCGATGAGTTCAGCGCGCAGGCTGTCGAGGATCAGCCAGCGGCCGTCGAGGCGTGCGGCGAGTACGGCGTGGTCCTGCCGTAGGGTGCGGTCGCGAACCAGCATCACCCGCAGATCGTCGATCGGAAAGCCGGCATCCCGCAACGCGACGTATTTGGCGATCGCGTAGTCCTCGCAATCACCTTTTGCAGTAGCAAAGGTGGCGAGCGGCGCGCTCCAGCGGTCGGCTTCACCGAATTGAGCATAGTCCGCTGACATACCGGATGGCGGCATTGACGCTGCGGTTGGCTTCATCAAGCTCAGCGCGGCCGGACTTTGACTTCACTGCGTTGATCAGCCGCAGAAATTGAGCGGCATACGAAGGGCAGCTGTCAGCGTCGGCCCTGCATCGCTCCAGAACCTTTTCTTCCTTGATCATGTCGGATTCTACGCCCCGCCACTTCCGCGAGGGTAGACCTTCGGGAGCGCGGAACGCGAACAGTCCAAACGGCTCTGTGCCGCGCAGCGGGAATCTCGGTCAGCGCAGGTCCTGCATCCGTTGCAGTGTTCGAGGACTTTAGCGAGACGAGACGAATTGCATTTCGCCCCCGCCCCTGTGAGCGATCCAGTTTTGCGAGCACGGCATTGATCGTGAAGAACGTTGCGGGAGGCACTCCCGATGCCTGGATCGGCAGGGAATCTCTAAGCGCTACTGGAGCGGCTTTCGGATTTTCTGCATAAGCCTCGGGAGATAGCGCGCAGGCGCAGATCGAGACAGCAAAAACTGCAACGCGCGCAGGCGAGCCAAGCTTCAGCAATTTTTGGCGCAGTGTCATCTCGATTGCCTTTCTAAGAGCTGGACGAGAACGGAGGAGAAGCGTTGACCGGGACCATCCAAAGTCCCGCCGTTCACTGCGTCTTATGTGTAGGAAGCAATCGGGCGTGGCCATTCAGCTTGATGGCTTAGGATTCCGATCCGCGCATTAGGCCGAATGACTTGCAAGCGTCACGGACGCACACAGACGAGAGTCCATTACCGAGACTGAGCCTGCCGACCCTGCGCCATCATCGAACGGCTCAGCTTCGCAACGATCTCCGCCGCGCATGCCTCTCATCGCCATCGATCTCATCCTCGATGATCCTGGCCCTGCAAACCGGTCCGCGCTGAGAGCAATTTTTTCGGGCATGCTGAACCTGACGCGGAGGGCGCCATAAAGCGGAAGCGGTTTTCGGAGGAGCCGATTGCCTTTGTCTTGAGACAGGCTGAAAGCGGCACGACGATTGAGGAAATCTGCCGCAGGAGGTCCGGCCGCGAGATCGGCAAAAAGTGCTGCTCAACTTGGCGAAGGCTTCGCTTTCGTCAGTTCGAGCGCCTCACCGGCCACGGATCACTAGCGCGGGATCCTAGCTCGTCTGGAAATTTCGCGAGCAATTCAGCTTCGGAGATACCGAATGCGCCGGCGGTGGCATTATTCGGCGCGCCCAATGCGGTCATCGCCCGCACAAAGCGCCGATCGGCATCGCCGAAATTCGAGACGCCGCACTTCAGTGCCGCCAGCGCCGCCAGCGCGCCCTTAAGCGCCTCCACGCGCGGAGTGATCGCTTTCCGCTTTCGACCCGAGCCGGGTCTCGCCCCGCCTCGACCGATTCCTTTGGATTGCGTCATTTCAAACCCTTTGAATTTGGGGTCCTTCCTCACTTCTTGACTGCAATCGCGGCGATATTCGACATCGCCGCGCTGCTCGCTTTTGCTCACGGCCCTAATTCGCCGGAGAGCGCCTCATCAGCCGTAGTTGAGCGGCAAGCCCAAGGCATACAGCATCACAAGGCCGATCAGGATCGTGACGATCTTGAACGAGGGATCCTCTTTCTCAACAAGCGATTCCATTGCCGCTTTCATTCGGTCTCCATCGTCCAGAATCTGAAGTCGGCGTCCAACGCCTATGTGTTCCAGAAGGGTCATCAGGTGTCCTTCACTCCGGCCCAAAATTGAGCTGCGACGATTCACACTTACGCAAGTGAGTGGCCCATTGTGAACTCTGCAAATGGCCTAATCCGGCCTGGTTCTGGTCTAGAGCGGTTGGCTATTTGTTTCTCCCCTTGGTGTTAGTTGCGCAATAAAACTGTTTTAGTGGCCTGCAGGCTTATTGGCTGCTTGCGCGTCGTCTGATTGGGCGCGCTGCGAACATGCTGCGTGGCTACTAGATGAGGTCGTTTGCCCCATTAACCGGCTTCAAAAACAGGCGTCCTTCGCAGATAAGTCGCGCTCAGGTTTTACGGACGGAACTTTGTGGGATCGATCACGTTAAGGTTGTATTAACCCAAAGTGACCGGGCTATTGCGATCTTGTGTTTGCCGCTGCGGCCCAAGAATTGAGTATTTTCATGACATTAGCCACCGAAACCGCTCTCATCGTGGACGATGATGAGTTCTTCCGAATGGCCCTCCGGACGGTTCTCGAGGGCGCGCTGGGATTTTCGGATGTATTGGAGGCAGAAAATTTCGACCAGGCCACCGCTCTGCTGTCTGAGAAAAAGATCGATCTGGCAGTGTTTGATCTGATGATGCCGGGCATGGCCGGCCCGAGCAGTTTGAAGGCCGTGCGCGACCGCTTCCCTGATTTGTGCCTTGTCATGGCCACGGTCTCAAATCGGCGAGAGGACATCCTGTTAGCGCTTCAAGCAGGGGTCAACGGCTATATTGCGAAGAGCATGGGACTAAAGGAGCTTTCGTCTGCGCTAAAGCAGATCGTTGGGGGTTCGGTTTATGTCCGGGCTTCGATTGTGAGTCCCAGCATCACTGGTTCAGCCGACGAAATCGCCGCCACCGCGGTATCAGACCTTGCCCCGACTTTTAGCCCCCGGCAGAAAGACGTTCTCGCACTCATTGTGAATGGCAAATCGAACAAGGAGATAGCGAGAGGGCTGGGGCTCAGTGAGGGAACAGTCAAAGTTCATTTGGCCGCGCTGTTTCGAGTCCTCGGCGTCCGCAGCCGCTCCGCGGCTGCCGCCAGAGGCGCAATCATTGCTTCGGAGAATGCGCGAATTTCACATTAAGGCGCTGACAAAACCTGGCAGCGGCTGAGAGGCGAAAAGGAATGCGCCGACGTGACATTCCAAACGCTGCGTGAGCGTGAGTTAGCAGGAACGTTATTCGACGGGCAATTTTGCGAATCGTAAGTTAGCGGAGGAAACGCCTTGGCCTTTGGAGACGACGAGACGCGGATCGGACTCTCCGTGGGCAATGTAAACGCTATGTCCGGCCTGGCGGAAGATGTGCTGCTCAAGGCGGGTGCCCTGCAGAGCGCTATTTTCAACAGCGCCAATTTCTCGAGCATCGCCACCGACGCCAAGGGCGTCATCCAGATCTTCAACGTCGGCGCCGAGCGGATGCTTGGCTACACCGCCGCCGAAGTGATGAACAAGATCACCCCGGCTGACATTTCCGATCCGCAGGAACTGATCGCGCGCGCCAAAACACTAAGCGTCGAACTCGAAACCACGATCACGCCGGGCTTCGAGGCTCTGGTGTTCAAGGCCTCGCGCGGGATCGAGGACATCTACGAGCTGACCTACATCCGCAAGGATGGGAGCCGGTTCGGGGCGGTGGTGTCCGTCACCGCGCTGCGCGACGCGCAGGGTACCATCATCGGCTATCTGCTCATAGGTACCGACAACACCGCGCGCCAGCAGGCGGAAGAAGCGCTGCTCAAGGCGGGGGCCCTGCAAAGCGCTATTTTCAACAGCGCCAATTTCTCGAGCATCGCCACCGACGCAAAGGGCGTCATCCAGATCTTCAACGTCGGCGCCGAGCGGATGCTTGGCTACACCGCCGCCGAGGTGATGAACAAGATCACCCCGGCTGACATTTCCGATCCGCAGGAACTGATCGCGCGCGCCAAAACGCTAAGCGTCGAACTCGAAACCACGATCACGCCGGGCTTCGAGGCTCTGGTCTTCAAAGCCTCGCGCGGGATCGAGGACATCTACGAGCTGACCTACATCCGCAAGGACGGCAGCCGGTTCCCGGCGGTGGTGTCCGTCACCGCGCTGCGCGACGCGCAAGGTACCATCATCGGCTATCTGCTCATTGGTACAGACAACACCGCGCGTAAACTCGTCGAGGCCGAGCAAAAAAAGCTGGATCAGCGTTTACGCGACCAGCAATTTTACACCCGCTCGCTGATCGAATCCAACATCGACGCACTGATGACCACGGACCCTTCCGGCATCATTACGGACGTTAACAAGCAGATGGAGGCGCTGACCGGCTGCACGCGCGACGAACTGATCGGCGCGCCGTTCAAGGACTACTTCACCGATCCGGAGCGGGCTGAAGCGGCAATCAAGCTCGTGCTGAGTGTAAAAAAGGTTACCGACTACGAGTTAACGGCGTGCGCTCGCGACGGCAAGCAAACGGTGGTGTCCTACAACGCGACCACTTTTTACGACCGAAGCCGTACGCTGCAGGGCGTCTTCGCTGCGGCTCGCGATGTCACGGAGCGCAAGCGGGTGGAGGCCGAATTGCAACAGGCCAAGGCCGCTGCCGAGCACGCCAGCCAGGCCAAATCCGATTTTCTGGCGAGCATGAGTCATGAGATACGAACGCCGATGAATGCGATAATGGGCGTCGCGGATCTGCTCGCGAAGACTGATCTCTCGGCGGTGCAAGAGAAATATGTTGAGATATTTCGCCGTGCTGGTGAAAACTTGCTCGATCTCATCAACGACATCCTCGATCTCTCCAAGATCGAAGCCTCGCAGCTCGAGCTGGAACGGACGGGCTTCTCGTTGAAAGAGAAGTTGGAGAAAATGATGGAAATGGTGGCGGCTCGGGCCCACGAAAAAGGGCTGACTTTGATGTGCGAGATCGCGCCGAATGTGCCGGATGACGTAGTCGGCGATTCGACACGTCTTCGGCAGGTGCTGCTTAATTTGCTCGGCAACGCCATCAAGTTTACGCAATCTGGCCAGGTATCTCTGCGGGTTGCGCCGTGTCCTGAAGCTTCCAGTTCGACTGCGCTGCGATTTACTTTCACCGTCGCGGACACCGGTATCGGTATTCCCGGCGAGAAATTGGACCAGGTGTTTGAGCGCTTCACGCAGGCCGACTCGTCAACTACGCGCAGGTTCGGGGGTTCAGGGCTGGGACTCACGATTTCGAAGCGCCTGGTGGAGCTGATGGGTGGGCGCATCTGGGTCGAAAGCGAGGTTGGGGAAGGCAGCGTGTTTGCCTTCACTGTGCCTCTTGAGATTTGGGCTGCGGCCGATCGGCCTGCGGCCGTGTCGATCAGCACCGGGCCCGAACTGCCGTTGCCCGCGCTGCGAATTCTTCTTGCGGAGGACTCTCCCGACAACTGCACGATCATGATGGCCTATCTGGAGCACACGCCGTACCGCGTTGAAATCGCCGCAACCGGAGCCATCGCGTGTGAAAAATTTACAGCGGGAGACTATGATCTTGTCCTGATGGACTGGCAAATGCCGGTCATGGATGGCTTGGCCGCGACGCGGGGGATTAGAGCGTGGGAAAAGGCGAACCACCGGCCGCCGACACCGATCGTCGCACTGACGGCCTCCGCCTCGAAGGGGGACAAAGAGAAGTGTCTGGCGGCGGGATGCACGGCTTTTTTGACGAAACCAATCAAACAAGACGTGCTGCTACAAACAATCGCGGAGCAGTCCATGGTCGCGCCTACGTTATCAAATGAGGAGGGCAGTGAGACGGACATGATCCTCGTTCGTGCCCACCAGCTTGCAAAGCTGACCCCCACATATCTGCTGAACTGCAGGAAGAATATCATTGTGATGCGCGACGCCCTGGATAGGGCTGACTTTGAGACCGTGAGGAGTTTGGGGCACCAGATGAGCGGCACTGGTACGATGTATGGGTTCCGATTCATCTCCGACACGGGCGGCGCCATTGAGCAGGCAGCCGAGAGCTCCAACATCGACGCGTCGCGCAATTGGGTGGGAAAATTGTCCAACTATCTGGATGGTATCGACCCCATTTACGGGGCCACCGGAAACCCTGTGTTTGCGGCGGGTCCGGTCATTCCGCAGACATCTTGAGACGATCTTCTGCGCCAGGATTTACGTCTCGACCTCAAATGTCAGGCCGGCGTGATCGATAAGCCGCTTGATCAGTTTGTGGCCCATGGCCGCGCCGGGAGTCCAGATGCCGCCTGGTACTTCCGGCATATCGCGCAGCAGGCAAACCGCGCATTCCGAGATCATCTTAGAGGTCGATCCATAACCGGGATCGCGGTCGCCGCGTACGGCGGTGCGGACCTGGCGTCCATCAGGCGCGATGGCGACGAACAGCAGGTCGTAGAGGCCGTTCTCACGCTCTTCTTTTGACGGCCCCTCGCCCGGCTTCAGTCCGCCCGCAGCGCCCATCCTCTCGGCGTTGACGGCCGCGACGAGACGTTTGGCGTTGGCTTCACCCTGCTCTCCGGGACCGGTCAGGACCATTTCGTCATAGACGAAGTCTTTGCCGTACGGAAAATTCATCAGCATATTGGAGCGATGCACGTTGCGGGTGTTGATGGTCGCCATCACGAAGGGCGCCGTCCACGAGCCCATATCCTCGTCCAACAGCGGCTTGTTGCCTCGCGGCTGCTTCGGACCTTCGAAGCCAGGCGTTAAAACGAAAGGATTCTGCAACAGCGCCACCAGGCTTAAGTCCCTCGCGGCGGCAACAAACGACGCCTTGGTGCTTGCCGCCGTGCCGCCCGAGACCGTTGCCGTCATGTCGCGGACGCGGCCTTTAACGCGGCTGACCGGCGCTCCCAAAACTTTCTTCGCCGTCTCCTGACAAAAGAACACGCCGAGTTCGAACGGAACCGAATCGAAGCCGCAGGAAAACACGATCCGCGCGCCGGTCGATTGTGCGGTCGCCTGATGGGCATCGATCATCTGGCGCATCCAGAGCGGCTCGCCGCAGAGATCGAGATAATCGGTGCCCGTGGCCACGCAGGCCGCGACCAATTCCGAACCATAAAGCTGATATGGGCCGACGGTGGAGATAACGGATTTGGTCTGGTCGACCATGGCTTTCAGCGACGCGGGATCGCCGGCATCTGCAACAATCAACGGCGTGTCGGCCGGCGCGCCGATCGCATCGCGCACGGAAACGAGCTTGTCCAGGCTGCGTCCGGCCAGCGCCCATTTCGGATCGCCCTTGCCGGTATAATTTGCCGCGAGATATTCGGCGACGAGTTGGCCGGTGAAGCCGGTGGCGCCATAGACAACGATGTCGAATTTCGACGAAGGCTTCATATTCAATTCCCTGGTTCGGAGGCGCGGCTATCTATTCTATTTCCTGCCGTAGGAAACGCCCATGCCGGCGCGCACGTCGCTCTGAATGCCGTAGGGTGCGATCGGATAGCGCAATCCGTTCTTCGCCAGCGCCTTCATGCCGGTGATCGCCTTGGCCAGATGCGCAGGCGAAAGTGCCATCAGCATCTCTTCATCCGGCACGCCTCCGTAGCGCCGCTCCGCATAGCACGGCAGCGACAGGCTGGGCTCGCCGGTCTTGAGCGCCCGCCCCCATGAATCGGCGCAAGCGGTCTCGCCGACCACGCCCCACTCGAATTTCTTGTATCCGGTCCACTGCAGGCCGTTGATCAGAATGATCATCTGGCCCGGCGTCGCGTAGACCAGACAAATATCCGGCGGGTTGAGCCGACCGCTGGCCAACGGGCTCACCACCAGTGCCTGGTATTTGCCATGCGGAACGACGTCCAATGCCTCCTGGCGCTTGCGCGCGTCCTCAGCATTCTCATGCCAGACGCCGACATAGGATTGGCCGGCGAGCCACTTCTCGTCCTGCGGGGCGAGCCCGATCACGGCCCGGCATTGCGCGCCGACCAGATCGTCGGCAGTGATGCCAACGGTCCAGCCCAGCCGCGAGGCCATGCTGACGATCTGGTCGGTGGTGTGAATTGCCGATGGACGCCGGATCTTCGGGATGGCCGCCATCTCGTCGGCGCGGGCGAACATCTTCATGCCGATCACGGTGGTCTTCAGGCGAAGCAGGCTGTTCAGATCGGCCACCATGCCGGCCAGATCGAACTGTTCAGGCTGCGGCGTTTGCTGTTGCATGGCGTGAACTCCCAAATCGGCGGACAACGCGTGCGCGCCTCTTGCGCCGATCCTAGCCGGATTATGCGCCGACCGCGACCGGCGCGTCGAATGGCAGGTTTCGTCTATGGCTGGCCAGGACCAGGGAAGAATTCGCTGGTTTTGCCTGATATTCTATAGGCGGCAAGGCCCATCCATTCGCGGACGCCGACGTCGACACGGCCCAGCCCTTCTAGCGACAGGACTGAAAACTTGAACAGATCCGCGCGTCCGCCGACCAGCCAACTGACCGGATACGGCTCCACCGCAAATCCGGCCTTTCGAAACAAGCCGACCGATCGCGGCATATGGAAGGCCGACGTCACCAGCAGCCATCGCTCGCCGCTTTTCGGCGCCGCGAGCGCCCTTGAGAATTCAGCGTTCTCCTGCGTGTTTCGCGCGCGCCGCTCCATCGTCAGGCGCGCTTTGGAAACCCCGAGACTTTCGAATACCGCGCCGGCGTAATCGGCCTCCCTTGCATCGTCAGATATCAAATTTCCGCTTCCGCCGGAAAAGACGATGCGCGCATTCGGATAGCGACGGGCAAGCGCCGCCGTTGCGATCACGCGGTCCGCCGAGCTTTTGACGACCGCGACGCCATGGGCGGCCGAAAGATCGGGGTCGATCGATCCGCCGAGAACGACGATACCATCGGGCGGGCCTCGCGCGGCATCCCATGGCGGAAACCGTTGTTCCAGGGGATAGAGCAGCCAATTTCCGAGCGGCGAAAACCCGCATATTGCAAGCAGCGCGATCGATGCAATCAGGAGCTTGCGGCCAAGGGATGCGAATCGTGTGGCCAGCAGGATCGCACCGAAGACACCGATGCCGATCAGGAAGTTCGTCGGCAAGAGCGCAATGCCGAGCGTTTTAGAGAGCACAAAAAACAAGGGAAGCCTCTTGGAATGTCTGGTACAGCGTCATACGCCACCCCTGCCGCAACCCAAAGTCTCCTCATGACGCATCATCATCTGCATTCCAGCCCCGAGACCTGTCACTGGGGCTTCTTTGAGGCAAAACTGAAACCGGTCCTCACCATCTCCAGCGGCGATGAAGTGACCATCGACACCATCAGCGGCGGCCCGGACGTGGTGCCCGACCGGAGCCGGTTTCACGTGCCGCCCGAACTCGCCGAGGTTCACGCCAAAAACGAGCGGATGGTGCCCGGTCATATTCTGACCGGTCCGGTCGCGATCGAGGGCGCCCAACCCGGCGACGTGCTCGAGGTCGAGATTCTCGACGTCGGGCTGAGGCAGGACTGGGGCTATAATCTGATCCGGCCTCTCGCCGGCACCTTGCCCGACGATTTCCACGAGACCCGGCTGATCAACATTCCGCTCGACCAGAAGCGGATGGTAGGCCGGCTGCCATGGGGGCTCGACCTGCCGCTAAAACCGTTCTTCGGCGTGATGGGCGTGGCGCCGCCGCCGGCGTGGGGCCGCATCACCTCGCTGATCCCGCGCGCGATGGGCGGCAACCTCGACAACAAGGAACTGATCCCGGGCGCGAAACTCTATTTGCCGGTGTTCGTGCCGGGCGCGCTGTTTTCCTGCGGCGACGGTCATGGCGTCCAGGGCGATGGCGAGGTTTGCGTCACCGCGATCGAGACCGCGCTGCAGGGCCGTTTCAGGCTGACGCTGCGCAAGGATTTGCGGCTCGACTATCCCCGCGCCGAAACGCCTGATCATTACATGACGATGGCGATGGATCCCGACCTCGACCAATGCGTGGTGCGGGCGCTGCGCGACATGATCGTGCTGCTCGGCGAAAAGCGGAACCTGTCGCGCGAGGATGCCTACACGCTGTGCAGCCTGGCCGCGGACCTGCGCGTAACCCAGACGGTCAACGGCTCCAAGGGCATCCATTGCATGATCGCGAAGTCGGTTGTGCACGGGTAAACCGGACACGTTTCACCAAAGCGCGGACTCCTCAAGCGGCTGGTATGAAGGGCGACGTCCTGGCGTCAGGTCAGCGACGCTAGTCGCTTGACATCGGTCGGCACTCCCCGTGTGATGGGCGCCAACAAAATCAAAAAGATGCAAATGCACAATCTTCCAGGGGAGGTTTCGATGCCGGTGCGTAAGGCAGCCCGACTGTGCGGAGGGCTTGTTGCCGCGATCGCGATGCTGGGCATGGCGGTTTCCGCCCAAGCCCAGGAAAAGAAGATCAAGATCGGCGTCATTTTCGACCTCACCGGCCCGCTCGCGGGCGGCGGTTCGGAGCTGCAGTACATCGGCGCCAAGATCATGCTCGACCACTACGCCAAGACCGGCGTGGAAGGTTACAAGATCGAGGCAGTCTATGCCGACGCCCAGAGCAAACCCGATGTCGCCATAAACGAGTTGGTGCGCCTGCTCGAGCAGGAAAAGGTCGACATGGTGCTCGGCTTCTTTTCGTCGGCGCAATGCGTGCCGGTGGCCGCTCGTGTCGAGCAGCTCAAGAAGTTCATGTGGATGACCACCTGCATTTCCTCGGGCGTGTTTGAGAACAAGAATTACAAATATGTCTTCCGTCCGCAGGCGAGCGGCGATCAGTTCGGCTTGATGACGATGGATTTCATCGCCCAGAACGCCCAGTCCAAATTCGGCAAGGAGCCGAAGGACCTGCGCGTTGCCATCATCCACGAGGATGGCGCCTATGGCGTCGACGTGTCGAAGGGCAACGAGGCCGGCGCCAAGAAGGCCGGCTTCAATGTGGTGCTCAAGGAAGGTTATTCGGCCACCGCGCCCGATCTGTCCGCGCTCGTCACCAAGCTGAAGCGTGCCCGGCCCGATGTGATCTTCCACACCGGCTACAATCCCGACATCACCCTGCTGCTGCGCCAGGCGCGCGAACAGGGCCTGAAGTTCGGTGCCCTGGTCGGCCACGGCGCGGGCTACGGCGTGTATGAGAAGCTGAAGGAAGGCCTCGGCACCGATGTGAATTATGTCTTCAACACGGATCCGATCTCGATCTGGCTGGCGAACCCGAAGGGCCTCGACCCCAAGCTGCTGCCCGTCATCAAGATGGTCGGTGAGGAGTTCGACAAGCTGAAGCCGGGGGTTGCGATCCGCTCCGCCCATGTCGGCATCGCCGCCTCAAACACCTACGTCTTCCTCAATGACGTGCTGCCGCGCGCCATCAAGCAATATGGCGGCGTCGATCCCGACGCCCTGCGCAAGGCGGCGCTGGATGTCGACCTTCCCGAAGGCGGCACCATGCTGGGCTTCGGCGTCAAGTTCTTCGGTGAAGGTACGCCGATGGCCGGGCAGAACGAGCGCTCGTTCCCGGTGGTGATCCAGTATGTCGACGACAAATCGTATGTGGTGTGGCCGAAGAGCCAGGCGCAACGCGAGGCCGTGCTGCCGCTGCCGGCGGGCACGACCTACAGCTACAAATAGGTGGCCCCTGATCGACGGAAGGGACCGCCGTGCTGGTAGTTGAGGGCTTGGTAAAACGCTTTGGCGGCTTCAAGGCCGTCAACAACGTCTCGTTCACGGTCGACCAGGGCGAGATTCTCGGCCTGATCGGTCCCAACGGCTCGGGCAAGAGCACGATCTTCAACATGCTCTCCGGCACGTTTCTCCCGACGTCAGGTTCGATGCGGTTCGACGGCGCCGAGATCTCGGGTCTCGCGCCGCACCGGATCATCAACCGCGGCATCGGCCGCACCTTCCAGATCCCGCGGCCATTCCACCGGCTGACGATATTCGAAAATGTCGCGCTGGCGGGCTATTTCGGCCAGGGCCGCCACAGCCGCGCCAAGGCCGAGGAAGCCGCGGAGCGGGCATTGGCGATGGTCGGCCTGCCGGCGGACCGCACCGCTGGCGTCGACGGGCTCGGCGCGGCCGGATTGAAGAAGCTCGAGCTCGCCAAGGCGCTCGCGACCGGGCCGAAACTGTTGCTCGCCGACGAAAGCCTGGGCGGGCTCGATGATACCGAGATGGATCAGGCGGCTGACATGCTGCGCAAGATCCGCGACGAGCTTGGCATCACCATCATCTGGGTTGAGCACATCATGGGCGTGTTGATGCGGGTGGTCGATCGCGTGATGGTGCTGGACCATGGCGAGAAGATTTCCGAAGGTCTGCCGAGCGAGGTGTCGAACGACCCGCGCGTGGTCGAGGTTTATCTCGGCACCGACGCCGTCGCGACCCAGTCCGCTGCGGCGGAAACGCGGCGATAGGCGGAGCGCGCGCATGCTGGAGCTCAAATCGGTCGACGCGGGCTACGGCAGCTTCCAGGCGCTGTTCGGCGTCAGCCTGGAGGTCAAGGCCGGCGAAGCGGTCGGCGTGATCGGCCCCAACGGTGCCGGCAAGACGACCTTGATGCGGGTGATCTCCGGTCTGATCCGGCCTCGCACGGGCGCGATTTCAATGCAAGGCGTCGACGTCCTGAAGACGCCGGCGCATCGCATCGTCAGTCTCGGCATCGCCCACGTGCCGGAGAACCGCCGGCTGTTTCCCCGTCTGAGCGTGGAAGACAATCTCAAGATGGGCGCCTTCATGCCGGAGGCGCGCGCCCGCTTCGCCGAGCGGTTGGCATTTGTGTTCGATCTGTTTCCACGCATGAAGGAACGCCGCAAGCAGCTTGCCGGCACCATGTCGGGGGGTGAGCAGCAGATGTGCGCGATCGGCCGCGCGCTGATGTCCGACCCGAAGCTGCTGCTGCTCGACGAGCCCTCGGCTGGCCTGGCGCCTGTCGTCGTTCAGCAGGTGTTCGAACTGGTGAAACAAATCCGCTCGGGCGGACTGACCGTGCTGATCGTCGAGCAGAACGTGCAGCAGGTTTTGCGCGTGGTCGATCGCGCCTACCTGCTGGAGGCCGGCACCATCCGCGCCTCGGGCCGATCAAGCGAGATGCTGGCCAACGATACGATCCGGCAAGCCTATCTCGGAGTCTAGGTTTTGGAGTGTAGGTGACAACGATGACGGATATTTTCGACATCTACCTGCTCGAGGCGATGGTAAACGGCATTCTGCTTGGCGGCGTGCTGGCGTTGCTGGCGCTTGGATTGAATCTGATCTTCGGCGTCATCGACGTGACGTGGATCTGTTACGCCGAACTTGTCATGATCGGCATGTACGGCATGTACTATCTCGTCCAATATTTTGGCCTGTCGTACTACCTCGCCGCGCCGATCACGATCGCGCTGGTGGCGGGGCTGGGGGCGCTGCTGCATTTGCTCGTGATTGCACCCCTGCTCTCGGCGCCGCCGATCAACCAGTTGCTCGCCACCGGTGGCGTGCTGTTCGTGCTGCAAAGCTTCGCCACCGTCGCGTTCGGCATCGATTTCCGCAACCTCGGCATCCGGCTGCCGGTGCTGCAGTTCGCCGACATGCATTTCAGCTACGCGCGCCTGCTCGCCTTCGGCGCGGCGCTGATCGGCATGGTGCTGGTCTATCTCTTCATGACGCGGACCTATGTCGGCACCGCGATCCGCGCCATCTCCCAGGATCGCCAGATCATGGCGCTGATGGGCGTCGACACGCGCCGTCTCTACCTCATTACCTCGGCGCTGGGCGGCGCGCTGGCCGGCCTCGCGTCCTGCCTGCTAGTGTTGCAATATGACATCCATCCGTTTGTCGGCCTGTCGTTCGGACCGATCACCTTCCTGATTTGCGTGCTGGGCGGACTGGGTAATTTCGTCGGCGGCTTCGTCGCAGCGTTCGTGTTCGCCGAGATCATCTCGCTCGGCGGGCTGTTTTCCGACCTCGAATGGGGCTACGTGCTGGCGTTCGCCTTCTTCATCGTCATGATGTTCATCAGGCCTGCCGGGTTGCTGGCGAGGCGCTCGTGAACATCAATCAGCTTGGGCCCTGGCTTGCCGGCGCGGCGCTGATCGCCCTGCCCTTCGTCTATCGCGAACCCTATCACCTGCACATCCTGATCCTGATCCTGATCTGGTCGTTCGCCTATACCTCGTGGTCGATGATGGGCCGCTTCGGCCTGGTTTCGCTGGGTCATGGCGGCTTCATGGGCGTCGGCGCCTATGTGACGGCACTGCTGTGGAATCATCTCGGCGTGTCGCCATGGCTCGGCATTCCCGTCGCGATGGCGGCCGCGGCGGTGCTGGCGGTGATCGTGGGCTACCCTTGCTTCCGCTTCCGCATCACCGGCCACTATTTCGTGCTGGTCACGCTGGCGCTGTCCGGCATCGTGCTGCAGGTGATTACCGCAACTCGCGACTATACCGGCGGCTCGCTCGGATACACGCCCGACCGGACCAGGGGCAGCCATCTGCTGGCGCTGCAATTCGACGACAAGGCGACCTGGTACCTGATTGCGCTGGCGGTCTGGGCGCTTGGTCTTGTGATCTGGCGCTGGGTCGACCGCAGCATGGATCGCTATGCGCTGGAGGCCATCTCCGAGGATGAGGATGCCGCGGCCGCGGCCGGCGTCAACGTCACCGCAGAAAAGCTCAAGATCACGGTGATCTCAGCGCTGATGACCTCGCTCGCCGGCGCGCTCTATTGCCAGTACCAGATGTTCATTTCACCCGACACGGTGAGCGGCATCTCGGTATCCCTGCAGATGGTTTTCGCCGTCATCGTCGGCGGCCTTTACGTGTCGCTCGGTCCCACCGTGGGCGCCATCATCACCATCCTGCTGGCGGAGGTGCTGCGGATCGGCTTTGGCACCAGGGCCGTCGGCTGGGACAACCTCGTCTACGGCGTGCTGCTGGTGGTATTCATCATCTTCCTGCCCAAGGGCATCCTGGGCAGCCTCGCCGGATGGCTGAAACCGCAACGCAAGGGCTAGGCAGAGATGACAATGCCCTATCCCAGCCGCCAGCCGACCTCGGCGGCAAAGCTCTGATAGAACTCGGGCTCGTAGGCGCGCTCCGGCGTCTGCCGCACGCGCTCGTCGAGGCGATGGGCGTCGTCGCCCACCAGAATGCGCCAGCGATCGGCCTTGACGCCATCGAGAATGATCTTTGCCGCGGCGGCGGCCGTCGTCGGTGCCTCGTCGCGGAAGGACCGTGCGCGATCGAGCGCGATCTTCTGAATGTCTTCATCCGACATCGGCGCCGTGTCGATGCCCATGCCCTTCAGGCGCTGGCGCGCCGCCAGCACCTCATTCTCGCTCAAACGATCGGATTCGCTGCCGCTCTGGATCTTGCGGGAATTGGAAACGATGGAGGTGCCGATATGGCCGGGCATCACCACCGAGCATTTGATATGCGGCGCATTCAGCCGCAGATCGTTCATCAGCGCCTCGCTAAAACCCTTCACCGCGAATTTGGCGGCGCTATAGGCCGTATGCGACACGCCCATTCCGACCGACGCCCAAAACCCGTTGACGCTCGAGGTATTGATGATGTGAGCCTCGTCGGCTTTTACCAGCATCGGCAGGAAGGTTCGGACACCGAGATACACGCCGCCCCAGCAAATGTTAAAGGTCTTTTCCCACTGCTCGCGCGTGTTGGTGAACAGGCTGCCGCCACCGCCGATGCCGGCGTTGTTGAACAACAGATGAATCCTGTCGGTCGCCTGCTGCTCGGTCAGTTCGTCGCGAAAACGCTTGAGCTGATCCTCGATCGACACATCGGCGACATGGGTGGTGACGCGCAGCCCCTGCGGCAGCCGCTCCACCTCGCAAAGCCGTTTGGTCTCCGCCATCGCGTCAGCGGAGACATCGCACATCGCGACATTGCAGCCCTCGGCGACCAGCTGGCGCGCGAGTTCGCGGCCCATGCCCGTTCCGCCTCCGGTGATAACAGCGATCTTTCCGGCAAAATCCTTCATGGGAGATCGCTGACCTTTCCGATGCAAACCAAATGAGACCGAGATGCCCGACGGAAGCGCCGGCATCCACACTGTATTCGCGTCACAGGACTTGCCGCAAGACGCGCTTGGTGCTGCCGACTAAACTGCAACGGCAATTCAAAATGCTCTGTACGGAGCTTGAGCGTTTTTCGAGAGCCTCGGGCAACAATTTATTGGCGGGTGGCGCACTCGGCGGCGCAAAAGTCATGCAATCCTAAACTTTATTTTTATACCTCTATCTCTTTGGTTGTGCAGAGATCGCTTATTCAGATCGGGGAGAATTCGTTTTCGCGACCTGCCGTTCGCTAGGTCGAGGCCGCTCTGAAAAGGGGGGCGTCCGATTTCATCGGGAAAGATGGCGGCGGCACGGGCGTTCGATTGCTTGGCCGAGGTTTTGCGAGCGGACCGGGAAAAATCCGAGTTTCCATGCCGCGGCGTGGCCGAGACGCCCATTGGGCCTTCCAATTGCCAGGACTGCATTTCGCGTCCGGGGACGACGTGGTGGATTCCGCACAAACCCCTAAAGAGCTTACTCAATTCTTAACAAGATTGTTCCGGATGAGTGTGGCCGAAATGTCATAGGTAAATGAGCCTCCCTTTGCTAGGGTTGGAATCGGAATTCCATCGATTGGACTTCAATTTTGGCACAGATTCTTCAGAAATTTAGTGGGATGGGGCGGATGAAATCGGCATACATAGCCATCGCTGGGCTCATTCTGGCGGTAAGTCCAGTGGCAGCTGAGCCATTTTCCATCAATGACGCGCTTCGCGAGGCTGCGAAGTCCCATCCTGGCGTCGGTGAGGCTTCGGCCAATCGGCGTGCGACCGAATCCGAACTGCGGCAGACCCAGAGCACCTTGCTTCCCCAGGTGCGGATCGACGCCTTCGTTGGTCAAGAAAAATTCGACCAAAGTGCTTCAATTGTTTCGGGGACAGCCCTGCCTATTCCTGCCGTTGGAACAGGCGTTTGGCGGACTGGCAGCCAGGAATCGGTCGTCATTCGGCAGTTACTGTTCGATGGATTTGCTTCGATCCATGACATTTGGCGTCAATCCGCGCGGGTCAACGCCGCGGCGTTTCGGGTCCGGGAGCGAACGGAACTGCTCGCGCTGGACGCCGCCGAGGCCTATGTCGACGTGGTGAGATATCTTCGACTGGTCGATCTCGCGCAACAAAACGTCGCCACCCACGAAAAGATCTTTTCGAACGTGAACTCCCGCTTTGCGGGCGGGCGGGCCGGCGAAGGCGACCTGGAGCAGGCGCGAGAACGCGTTGAAAACGCCAAGGCGCAGCGCGATGAGTTTCGTCGAAGCCTGGAGGACGCTCGCTCGAAGTACCGCAAGGTCGTGGGCCTGGAGCCTATCAACGTGCGGTTCCCGGGACCGCTTGGCGGGATGCCGGGCACCAGGGACGAAGCCCTTGCGACCGCTGTGCGATTTAATGCAACGCTTTTAGCGGCTCAAGCCGATGCCGATGCAGCCAAACATGCGTTCCGCGTCACCGACGGCGCGTTCGTTCCGACTGTAGCGCTCGAAGGCCGCGCTACACATTACGATAATACCTATCCTTTCCTGGGCATCACTCACGAAGACTACAGCGGCAGGGTTGTCATGTCGTGGGACATCTTCCGCGGCGGGCAAGACGTCTGGAAACGCACCGAGGCGGCTGAACGCTCCGTCCAGGCAACGATGGCCCATGCCCGATTGCAGCGGGATGCCCTCGAATTGATCGACAAGGCATGGTCTGCGCGGACTATCACCCGCGACAGGATCGCCGACTTGACGCGACAGCTTGCGGCGGACCGGAAAACCATCGCAGCCTTCGATAAGGAATATGAGCTGGGTCAACGCTCGTTGATCGACCTGCTGAATGCGCAAAACCAGTACTTCAATGCCGCGGTGTCGCTCACTTCAGCCCGTGGCGTCATCGTTTTCGCGGACTATCAATTGCTGGCCGCAATGGGGACGCTTCTTGAATACCTCAAGGCCCCGCCCCCGGTCGATGCAGCACCGCTCGATTCCATTCCGTTCGGCCTCATCGGGTACAAGCTTCCCACGCTTCGCATAAACTTGCCGCAGACCGGATCCGAGCCGCTGCGTGTTCCCGTCCCCGCTGCTGAGGTCTCCGGTCGTCCCGTTGCCGCCTATGCGTCGGCGGAGCCGCAGGGCCAGGAAGGTTTCAAGGACCGTTGGCCCCAGGGAGGGTCTTTCGTCTCGAGCCTGTTTGGCGCGCCGGAATGGTTTGCTCAGAATAATAAGGGGCAGATACCGAATGAGCCGACCGTATTGTACGGCGACACCGCCCGACAGCAACCGATGTCGTACGCTTCAGCGGAACCGGCCAAGCCGCTTTGGCTGCTGAGCGCCTTTCCCCGCGACCAAAAATAAGCCTAAAAGTAAGGCTGTAAGGTTCAGGTCTGAGATTGCGGCTCTTTTCGCACGCGAAAGTGCCCCACCCTAGGGCGGCCCTCTAAAGGGGCTGCCCGAATTGTATTAACTTTCAAACGAGATAACGCAATTAAGCGAATGATTTAGTTCGCTCTTCGTTGTATTCTGACAGTTGCTAATCTCACTCGATTTTCTGCAGAGGATCTTGTTCTTTAACGATCAAAGGCTTTGAACCTTGTTAATTCGAACCCCCAAGTTGGCGCCCGGGACCGACAAACCGCCCGCCGACGAGCCGGCCCATAAGAGAGCCGGACCAACTCAGCCCAGAGCTCTCGGAGATGACCCTCTCACCGCCTCGCTGACCTATCTGGCGGCCTACCATGGCCGTGCCGTAAGTCGTGAGGCGTTGCTGGGTGGCCTGCCCATCCTCGACGGGCGGCTATCAGTGGCCTTGTATGACCGCGCGGCCAGACGCGCCGGGCTCGAGACCGAGGCGATCAAGCGAGACGTTCTCGACATTCCTGCACTGGTCCTCCCCGCGGTCCTGATTATGAAGGATGGGTCGGCACTGATCCTGCTGGGGATCGACCAGGCAAACAAAAGCGCCAAAGTCCTGGATCCACAGGTAAAGCCCGATAAGCCGCACACCCGACAAATCAGGGCGATCAACGCCGAATATACCGGTTACGCGTTCCTCATTCGGGCTGCGGTCGAAGCCGACGCGCGAACAGTTGCCGCTGGCGACCTTCCCCGAAAACACTGGTTTTGGTCGGTCGTAAAGGTGCACTGGCGCAGTTACGGGCACATCGCCCTTGGCGCCTTCCTGATCAACATGCTCGCGCTTGCGACACCGTTGTTCATCATGAGCGTTTACGACCGGGTCATTCCGAACGGCGCCATTCCCTCGCTCGTTGCGTTATCGATCGGAATGGGCCTGGCCATCGCATTCGATTTCGTACTCCGCACCGTCCGAAGCCGCATGATCGACGTGACCGGCAAAACCGTGGACGTCGTCCTCGCCGCAAATATTTTCGAACATGTGATGGCCGTGAAGATGGCGCAGCGGCCGACCTCGGTCGGCATCATCGCCAATCAACTTCGCGACTTTGATTCGGTTCGCGAGTTTTTCACCTCCGGCAGCGTGGTGTCTGCGACCGATTTGATTTTTGCCATCCTCTTCGTTGGCGTCCTCTTTGTCATCGCGGGGCCCCTGGCGTGGATTCCGCTGATCATGCTGCCGATCATGATCGCGCTCGGATTTACGATGCAGCGCCCGCTGGATCGTGCCATGAGGCGTATGCAGGCGGAATCCGCGGCGCGGCATGGCGTTCTTGTGGAATCTCTCGCCGGCCTGGAAACCGTTCGCGCCACGGGTGCGGAAGCGCGCATGCAGACGGCATGGGAGCGTTCGGTCGCCGCTACCGCTCGATCGGGCGAGGATGTGCATTTCTGGGCGTCGCTTTCATTGACGAGCGCGAACACAGCCCAGCAGATCACCAGCCTGCTTCTGGTGATTATTGGTGTCTTTCTCATCCTCGATGGCCATCTGACGGTCGGTGCGCTGGTCGCCGCCAACATGTTGGCGGGCCGCGTTCTTGCGCCGATCGCGGGCATTGCATCCGTGATCACCCGCGGGACCCAGACCTTGTCCGCGCTGAAATCGATCGACCGCATCATGTCACTGGAGCGCGAGCGATCGCCGCAACGCGCCTATGTTGCCAGGAAAATCGACGAAGGACGGATCGCTTTCGAGAACGTCAGCTTCGCCTATCCGAACTCACCCGGCAAGGCGCTGGAAAAGGTTTCGTTCAAGATCGAAGGTGGCGAACGGATCGGCATCATCGGACGTGTAGGGTCGGGAAAAACGACCGTCGGGCGTCTCTTGCTCGGTTTCTATGAAGCTCAGGAAGGACGAATCCTGATCGATGGCGTCGACTCGCGGCAATATGATCCCTCCGATTTGCGCACCGGCATCGGATTTGCGATGCAGGACACTGACCTGTTCTTTGGCAAACTGCGCGATAACATTGCGCTGGGCAAACCTGAGGCGACCGACGAGGAGGTTCTCACCGCGGCGCGGCTTTCGGGCGTGGAAACCTTCATCGCCGGCCATCCCATGGGATACGATATGCCCATTTCGGAGGGTGGTCGCAGTCTGTCCGGTGGCCAGAAACAGGCCATTGGGCTTGCCCGCGTGCTGATCAGAAAGCCCAGGGTACTGTTCCTGGACGAGCCGACCGCGCATTTTGATATCCGCAGCGAAGCCGAATTTCTGGAACGACTGAAGGCTATCCGTGGCGAGCGGATGACGATCATCATCTCCACCCATCGCCTCTCGCTTCTCAGCATGGTCGATCGACTGTTGCTGTTCGATAATGGCCGCTTGGTCGCCGACGGGCCGCGCGACAAGGTCCTGGCAATCCTGCAGGGCAAACCTGTCGCGCCCCCCGCCGAGACCACGGCTCAGCCGAATTTTGCCCAAACAGTAACCGTGGTTCAAAAACCCAATGCCGCCGTCTGATTTTGCCTTCGCCAACGACATCCGGGCGGCGGCGGCGCTGCGCACGCCGCGCACCTCGCGCATGCTGCTGTTGACCTTCCTCGCCCTTCTCGTGGTGTTTCTTGTCTGGGCTCATTTTGCGGTGCTGGACGAGGTCAAGCGGGGCAACGGCCGGGTCGTGCCGTCGCGGCAGACCCAGGTGGTGCAGACCCTGGAAGGCGGCATCGTCGGCGATATCCTTGTGGAGGAAGGCGCGATCGTTCAGCAAGGTCAATCCCTGATGCGGATTGACGATACCAAATTTGCCTCGGAATTCGGTGAAATAAGGGAGCGGCGCGCGGCGATGGCGGCGCGTGTCGCCCGGCTCGACGCCGAGGCGAGAGGACGCAGCGAGGTCACCTTTCCCGATCAACTGGATCAGGTGGTGCCGGCCGCGGTCGCAACCGAGACCAGCGTGTTCAAAATGCGATCGCAGAAAGTGGCGCAGGATGTCGACGTGCTGAACCAGCAGGTCACCCGGCTCACCGGATCCCTGAAATTGCTGGACCGTGAACTCGCCCTCACCCGCAAGCTCTACGACCAGAAAGTTGTGCCGGAAATCGAAATGCTGCGGCTTGACCGGCAGGCAACCGAAATGAGAGGGCAGCTCGCCGAGGCGCAATCGAAAATCGCCAACATAACGGCCTCTTTTCGATCCCAGGCCGATGAGGATCTGGCCAAATCGAGAGGCGACCTCGCCGTCCTCGATGAAAACATCAAGTCTGCGCAGGACCGCGTGCGGCGGACGGATCTGAAAGCGCCGGTGCATGGCATCGTCAACAAATTGAACGTCACCACGATCGGCGCGGTGGTCCAACCCGGCGCCAATGTGATGGACATCATTCCGCTCGACGATTCATTGCTGGTCGAAAGTCGGATCCGCCCCCAGGACATCGCCTTTATTCGTCCCGATCAGGACGCCGTGGTCAAGATTTCTGCCTATGATTCGTCGGTCTATGGCTCGCTGAAGGGCAAGGTCGAACGCATCAGCGCCGATACCATTGTCGACGACAAGGAAAAAACCGAACGCCCGGAAACTTTCTACCGGGTGATGGTGCGGACCGATAAGAACCACCTGGGAACCGAGGCGAATCCACTGCCCATCATTCCCGGCATGATCACTACCGTCGAAGTCCTCACCGGTGCAAAATCGGTTCTCGATTATCTGTTGAAACCGGCACGTACCTTGCGCAGCGACGCTCTGCGCGAGCATTGAGGCGGTGCGCGCAAAATAAATTGCGTCGTCCCGGCCAAGCCAACGGGTCCGGCCTTTGGCCGGCCCGATGACAGGCTCCACGTGAGCCGGGACCATACTCCGTGTCCTCTCCTGAGGCACCGTGGCGGCCGCCTTGCCCAACAATCAACGTTGCTGGTTATGGGTCCCGGCGTTCGCCCGGGACGACGAGTTTGCTTAATGGATCTTCAATTTCGATGGGTCAATTTCGATTAGTTTTTGAACGATCCGGCAAACCCGCGATTGACCGCCTTGCCGACATTCCCCCTCACCCATAGCTCCCTTTAACTCTGCATAAGCGGCCAAGGCCGCAGTCTCCGTCCCGATAACAGACCGGGACGCGGATCGACGCACAGACGTTGACTGACGTTCCCAAAAAAGGGGACGTCATGACACCGCGTTTCAAATTGCGGAAGCCTGGCTCGTTTGGGTTTATTGCGGGGCTTGTTCTTTCGACCAGCATTTTTGCGCCATCCGCTTCATTTGCAGCCGATGATACCGTCGTTGCCGAGGCTTCCGCCGATTTCATGCCGGGCTCCGACCGCGGATCGATGCGGCCGCCCGCGACGTTCTTCAGCATCAACGCCGTTCTGGCCAAACTCGATCGCGAGCGCGGCCGCGGACCCCATGCCATTCGCCTCGCTGCCCTCACCCCTTCGAACCTCGCGACGGATGCACAGCCTCCGCAAAAGGAGGCGCCGCCGGTTGGCAAGGAGCCGTTTGGACTGTTCACGTTTCGCGCGCCGGAGGGCATGCTTTGGCGCAAGTGGCGCGGCGTTGAGGCCGACATGGCCAAAGAGCAGACCGTCCTGGATCGATGCCGGGAGGATGCCGAGAGCTGCCCGTCTTATGCCGCGCAGTTCCTGCGGCTGATCGACGCCGTCAAGTCAAAGTCCGGTCGCGCCAGACTTGATGAGGCCAATCGCGCCGTCAACGCGGCCATTCGCTATGTCAGCGACTATGCTCAATTCGGTGAAGCCGACCGCTGGAGCGCGCCGCTTGCCACCTTTGCGACCGCGAAAGGCGACTGCGAGGATTACGCGATTGCGAAATATGTCGCGTTGCGCGAAGCGGGCTTTCCGGAAGGTGAATTGCGATTGGTGCTGGTCCGCGATCGTGCCGTCCGGCAGGATCATGCCGTACTTGCCGCGCATCTCGACGACCACTGGCTGATCCTGGACAACCGGCGCTCGGAACTGATTGCGGACTCCGATGCCTCGAGCCTGACGCCGTTGTTCGCGATCAACCATCGCGGGGTGCAACTCTTTGCAGCTCCCTATGCGAAGCGCCCGTTGCTTGCCGGCGAAGTCGAGGCAGCGCCGGCGGCGGCAAGCGACGGTGACGTCGGGGAATGGGGTGGCCTGGATGGGACGAGCGCCGGCGGTTCCCAATTGAACTCGCTGCCGCTGCTGATGTGACGGGCGGGCGATTGGCAATCCAAACCCGCCGGCACCGAGTGCCGGCGGGTTTTGTCATTGCAACTCACGAACCGTCAGAAGGTGTGCACGGCGGTGGCAACTTGCGCCGGCGTCGCGACACCCGTGGCGAGATGCGCGACCTCGATCGCATGCGCACCGCCATCCGCCGAGTACCAAAGGTTTTGACCGGTCGTATCATAATAGAATTTGTCGGTAGCTCCGCCGGCCTCACTAAACGAAGTCGCGGTCGGACCTCCCGCACCCGACTGGAATTGCGTTACAGCGTTGATTGCTTGTGATGCTCCCATATTCCCGGAAACGTCAGCCACATCGACCAGGATTTTGTCGCTTGCGGTAAAGTTGTTGATGGTCGCCAAATTGGCGGTTGGATTTGAGGGATCGAGGGCTGTCAAAGCAACCACGAAATTGTCAATTCCGGCGCCGCCATTCAATATATCAAGGCCTCCGTTACCGATGAGAAAATCATTCGTGAAACCCCCGCTGCTGAGCGTATCCACGTGCGCCGTTCCCATAAGCGCTTGGCCATCGGCTGTTGCAGTGATCGTTACACCAACGGACGGGTCTCCGCCCAGTAATGTGACATTGATCTGTTGAGTCGCTCCGGATCCCGCCACCAGGTCGTGATCGTAGTCAGACACGCTCACCTGGAAATCGAGATGTTGGTCGGGCGGAACGACCGTCTGTGTTGTGGTGTCGGTGAAGTTGTTAACCCGAACGCCGCCGTTGGCCGTGGCCGTAGTCTCCTCCACGACGATAAAGGTGAAGCCCGTTGCAACGTTAATATTGACGGTATCGAGAACACCCTTTCCGTTGATGGTTACGTCGCCAGTTGTTACCAGCGTGTCGAGGGTCGCCCAATTAGCCACTGATCCGGGCTCGACCGAGCCCGTATATGCGGCCCAATGAATAACGGACTGGCTGGTGCTCGACGAATTCGTGGCGTCGAAGCTAAAGCCGGTGGCTATGCCCCCCGCCGGAATGTCAGGGGTGAATACAAATCCACCGTGATCTCCGACGTTGGAGCCAGTTCCTTGACCGAACCCGTCGGACGACGTGGGCTTTATGAGAGCGCCACTGGACCCGCCATTTTCGGGGCCATCGAGAGCAGTGTCCGTCAGGTTCGAGAACAGAACACCGTCGAAAGTCGAACCATCGCTTGCCGTAAGGATGTCGATATCGGGCCCACCGGTTACGGCAAATGTAAGGTGATTTGTCACGGTGGTGACCGGTGTCGTTGAATCCAGATGGAACACATAAGATCCATCGGCATTGATGGTCATGTCAAAGTAGGGCGTGGCCTGGCCGGTGACCGTTCCGACGATAGTCGAACTTCCGTCCGAATTGTCCGTCCAGGTTTCTGTCAGGCCTGCAACAGTCGTTAGCGGCCGAAGATGGAAGTGAGCCCCGCCATCTGCGCCAACGCTGAAATCCGTGGTGCCGCCGAACGATCCGACCGCATTTGCCAGCACACCGTCGGTTGAGACGGAATTGAGCACTGGGATGTCGTCGACAACGGTGATCTTCAGATCGCCCGACAGCGGCACGAAGTCGCCATCGGCATCCACCGCATTGATCAGGCTCGACAGATCGAGCGTCACCGAATCCTCGACCGCCGTGGTGGTCAAAGCGCCTACAGTGGTCCCTGACGTCGGAGAGGGATCGCTCGCCGGAATCGGGTGATCGATCGGACCAAGATCCGTGAACGTCCACGAACCATCATTGTTGATCAGCAGCGAGAACACAGCATGCGCACCAATTCCCGACGTGCTCGCCGTCAGCGTGTGGCCGTCTGGCGACAAGGTCGCGGTATCCACAAGCGCACCGTGCGAATGGATGCCGAGGGCGACCAGGGCCGCCGTAGCGCCGCTGATAAACTGGAACGGCGTCGTGTTCGGCCCGTCTGCGCCGAATGTCACGAGCGAGTTGAGCGAGCCAGCAAGGCCGCCCGTTGTCACCGGGCCAGTGTCGTTGCCCGACCCAAACGTGTCCGTGCCAAGCAAAGCCACGCTGCGAAGATCGCCTTCGTCGACAGAGCCGGTCACTATAGTCGCGCTCAGCGTCGGACCGTCGTCGGTGATCGTCAGCTGCTTGCCAAGATCGATGTTCGCGGTCTGGAAGTCGCCGTCCTTGTCGGTGATCGTCGCCGTCAGGTTCACGAGGCCTGCGGTCAGGCTGATGCCCTCGCCGGTGTCCGGGCTCGTCGCATCCGCCTGCACAACCGCGCGGTCTTCCGTAAACGTCACGATCCCCGTCGCCGGATCCACCGTGATGGTGAACGCCAGCGTGCCGCCAGTCGAGCCCACATGGCCTTCGATGGTGTTGCCGTTGAGAACCAGCACATCGGACAGTCCGGTGTGCGAGTCGACCAGCCCGGAGGCCGTGCCGTTGCCGCCGGTGATGCTCAGCGCATAGGCGATCGTCGCCCCGTCGGCGCCGTTCAAATGAATGAACGCCGTCGAGAAGTTGCCGGTCGTCGAGGTCAGCGCCAGGCTGGGCGCCGAACCCGCGATGTTGTCGTCCAGCACTGTTGCCGTCAGATGCGTCTCGCTCAACGACAGCGCAGCACCCGCCCCGGTCGCCGCGATGTGCGGAACGTCGTCATGGATAGTGATCAGCGGGCCAAGATCGATGCTCGCAGTCGCGGTATTGTTATTGTTGTCCGTCACCGTCGCTATCAGCGACACCAGACCCCCAGAGGGCGAAATTGCCTTAAAGCCGTCGGGGTTCACGACGAATTCATGATCGGCGCGCAGAATCGTGAACGTCACATGGCCTGTGGCATCCACCCCTAACGTGGCATCGATCGAGCCAGGGCCACCGGCAGCAGCTGCGCAGCGGTCGCCCCTTCCCGGGCCACGATCTGCCCGCCTTCCAGGAACAGGAACAAATGGTTCCCAGTCACCGTGTCGATCAACCCGGTATCGACTCCGTTGCCGCCCGTGATGCTCAGTGCATAGGTGATGGACTGCACACCGGCCGGGGCGTTGACTGTGAAGGAGCCCGCAAAAGCCTCCGTATCGGAGGGCGAGTTCTTGGTACCTGGAATCACCGTTAGCGATCCAATTGCCGGGATGAAGCTCTCATCCACGTCCAACGGCTGCCCAATCCCTGCAACGATCGTCGGACCGGCGGTGGGGCCGGCGGCGGTGGGTTGGTCGGAATGGCCTGTGGGGTGTCCGGCGTAAATACGATAGGGGGTAGATCTTCCGGGGGGGCCAGAATATTGGTTGGGATAG
Organism: uncultured Alphaproteobacteria bacterium; assembly: GCA_963761395.1. Classification (GTDB taxonomy): domain Bacteria; phylum Pseudomonadota; class Alphaproteobacteria; order Rhizobiales; family Xanthobacteraceae; genus Bradyrhizobium. The sequence continues at coordinate 9,079 of CAVXHU010000008.1, read as the reverse complement.
GCGGCAACGGGTCGGTTAAGGGAGGCAGGAAATTCGCGCCGCTCGCCTGGGCATTGCCTTCAGTGCCCGCTGCCGGCAACACCGACTGGTCCGTGGTGATGGGAAATGAACTGGCAAACTCGCTGACCGAAAGATCGCGTCCCGGGGATACTTCGATCGAAAGGTTTCCGAGAGCGTCGTGCCGGGAATCGAAGAACGGCTCAATCGTCACTGTCGATTGGTTGTCGAACAGGATGATCAGCTTCTCGCCGATATGGACGAGAGTAATCTTTTCCTGGGCGATACCCGAGAAGTCGACTTTGACTTTTTGCTCGTATCCGACATTGATGACGACCGATTGATCGGCCAGCGGCTTTGTCAGTGTGAATATGCGTTCTGGCGAAGCGTTATTGGAATTCCCCGTGCCGGTAGCCTGAGCAACCTGAAATTGCTTGTTCATAACTCTGTCTCCTGCCTACGACCTGGGTTGAATCTAATTTCCAGAAAATTTAGCCGTAAATGTCGCTTTAAACTATTGTTAACCCAGACGCGGGTCAACAAAAGTCTTTGGTTAATCAATACTTTCAATCGGAATGTGGTAAAGAGGCGACAGAGCGTCGCAGGATCAAAAACTTAGCGAACCACGGAACCATTCAGGCCAGGTGTGGCGCGGTCTGAGATGGCCGGTTTGGCCAAATTAATGGCCGGTTTGCGCAAATGGAGTCGTTAATGAATCGAGTATTTCTGGCCTTCGCCTTGGCCGTCCTCGTGGACGGGACCGGCGCCGTATGGGCCCAGAGCGGAACCCAGGTGGTGGAACGCTCGGTCAAAACCGTCCCAAACAAGGACACCCAAATCGGGGTTTACCTCAACGTGCTGCCCGACTGCAGTTCCGGCCCGCTGCCGACGATACGGCTGGCCACACCACCCGCCGCCGGAAAGGTGGTCGTCAAGACCGCGAAGGTGAAGGGCACCAACTACAAGGCATGCCTGGCGCTCGAAGTGCCTGCCTACGTTGCGTTCTACAGGTCACCGCCGGAATTCCTGGGCAATGACGTTTTGACGATTGAAGTCAAATACGCGGGCGGACGCACGGAAATCCAGAAGATCACCGTGAATGTGGTTGGCGTAGGGGCGCAGCAGAAGATCTAGCCGGGTCAGGACCGCCTTCAGGCCAATTCTCTCGATTCGCCACTCAGAAATGCATGCTCATCAAGACCCGATTCTCGGCTCTCTCCGATTGAACTCAGGGATGCGGTCTCTTTATTAGTATGAGTCCGAAGGCCGCCGTGGCTTCATAATCCACGTCGGCCTTCGCTTCCGGGCGGGATTTTCTTCATTTGATATTGAACCTCGGCGCGCTTCCTGCCGACATAACCTTGCTGGGGATTTGAGCGCCTGGCTTTGATAACGCAGCGCCGCCAAGCGAAGATATTCCGCTTGGTGGCGTTGTGCGTTCGAGAGGGCCTGTTTTGAAAACGCGAAGTTCCGTTCACGGAACTCGGCATCGCGCGCCAGCGGGGACTCGGGTTTCGAAAACCGGGCGAGATCTCGGGCCTGTTAGCCTTTAACAACCTGAAAGAAGCAAAACCCGCGCGTTCCAATATCCCTCGCGGCATCGGAATGCAGCGGAGACGCTCCCTCCGGCATCAGGATCCAGTCCTTACGGCTTACATGTGCGGGCAATCCTGCCCCAGCCATTGTCGCCATACGCAAGGTCGCGTCGGTCTTTCCGCGATAGACGTCGAAAGTCAGCTTGCTTGATTTAGCGTCCCGGTTCATCCGACGACGATACGGGCACCGAAAACTACCGCAACTGGCTTTGATCCTTAACCTTACCTGTCACGCTCGCGACAGCCATTCACCGGCGCGCGCTCGACGCCAGAGCCAACCGGAAACCGGCACCTGGCGAGCTTCGAATGATGAGACCTATCTGCGAACAAAGCCGGGCAGACTTTCGACTGGCGCGCGCGGAGCCGGACGCACGAGTGGATCGCGAGCGAGCTTGGATTGCAGCTCCACCAGGTCGGTGAAGACGTCGGCCTGGCGCCGCAACTCGTCGGCGATCATCGGCGGCTGGCTCGAAATCGTCGAGACCACGGTAACCCGCACGCCGCGGCGCTGCACCGCTTCGACCAGTGGGCGGAAATCGCCGTCGCCGGAAAACAGCACGATCTGGTCGACGTGCTCGGCGAGCTCCATCGCGTCGACCGCGAGCTCGATGTCCATGTTGCCCTTGACCTTGCGGCGGCCGCTGGCGTCGATGAATTCCTTGGTCGCCTTGGTGACGACGGTGTAGCCGTTGTAATCGAGCCAGTCGATCAGCGGGCGGATCGACGAAAATTCCTGATCCTCAATGATCGCGGTGTAATAGAACGCGCGCAGCAGCGTCCCGCGGCTCTGGAATTCCTTGAGCAGGCGCTTGTAATCGATGTCGAAGCCGAGCGTCTTGGCGGTCGCATAAAGGTTGGCGCCATCGATAAAGAGCGCGATCCTGCTTTCCAAGGCTGTTACTCCTTGCTCGCCAAGGCGGGCGTTTGCAGTTCACTTCCCTCGCCTTCAGCGGCTATTCGAGGAGCCGGCGAACACCACGTCGGCCGAACGTAAAGGTGGCGTCGCGACATACGCGATGACAGCCAGAGCGAGTAGCGCAAGCGCCACCCACGTCCACTGCCGTGACGTCGATTTCATGATTTGATCCCCCGACCAAACACCATCCAAGCCCAATGTCCCGACGAGAGCAAGAGCGATTAGCGCGGTGGCGGACGCCTTCTTGGGTGCGATAGGCGGCCATCAATTGCCGGCTCGCCGCTACCGCCAGCCGCCTCTCGGACTCCGCCGGGCATCGGCAGCTTGCCTGAAGGCTAATTCGCCGCTGTTACTTTGCACTCAGGGTGAGCACTCGGCCCGACTAAACCGATGTTGACGTTGGAAAACTGCTCCTGTTTGTGAGCGGGAATTGATGGCGAACTCGGCCATACCAATACCTTGGTTCCATGCTCGCGGTCGTCGTCGACCCAGCAGGTAAGCTCGACGGAATTGAGCGCCTTATCAGTAGTATTGGAAATTACGAAACTGGCGATGCCATAGTTGTCGGCGCGCCTGTGTGACTGAAATGAATCGATCCGGATTTGCCCGCTGATGTCTGGCTGGGCCGGTGGCGTTGAGGTCTGACAGATCGCGGGTCCGATCGTGCTGACCAAATAGATGGCGGCAAATATGAGCCTCATGGTGCGCCAATCTCTCCCTTGGCATTAGATCATTCCGCAGCCGGCAATACCGCGCAAGGGCTTTTGCAGCGCAGCAACCAAGACGGCAAGCATGCCAAGAGCGGTCTCGTTGCCAACCCCAAAGAGACCGCCCGCATCTGCCTTGGCAGCACCCGCGGTCCCGGCCCCTGCTCGCACGAAACTGACGTGGCGCGCCGGGTCTTAGTTGCCGAACTCAATATTATTCGTTGCTCTGGGCACCGCGGGCACCGCTTGGTGATGACCCTTCGGTCCCGCGCTACGCCGCGTACTCAGTGCGCCAAAACTGAAGATCCGCCGGAATTTTCATCCTGGCAATCACCAACTCTGTGCGCGATAACCAATTCCGTCCTTGGAAGCTTGCCGACGGTGAGTTCGTTGACTTCAGTGTAAGATTCGTCGCTGTCGACCGTTATAACGGTGCTGACCGGTCCCATATAGTCGCACCGGTTGGAGAAAGTGTACTTGTTGTCCGACTTCTCCGGCTTTGCCGAAACGCAGTTTCCGACCGAGGGCGATGAAAAGGTGGCCTTCATGGCCACTGTCGGATCAACGCAGCGCGTCATTTCGCGCTCCAGCAATCGGTATTTGGTCTTTCGATGCGCGACGAGTTCGAGGGTTCGCACAAAGTGCCACAGCCCTTTTCGAAAACTTGGGCCGTCAAACCCCTCGGCTCTGGCTTGGGATGAGAGTGGTGCTACAGCGATCAGTGCGATCGCGATGCAAAAATAGCGCAAGCGAACACGTGGCTTAGCCAAGCCATCACAACAAGTCATTTCCTGCTCCGATTGTCCCCAGATAACCCCACAACGCCCCTTGGCCGCAGATACACGCCGGCCTCGACTCACGAACACGAACATCTCAGACGCGTAGCGTTAAGTCTACGTTAACGACAAGTCCAGGTTAACGATAAGTCTAGGTTAACGACGGGTTTAACGGCAGCAACCGGCGTGGTCAACTTCATATTCATCCGGGACAGGTCGATTTGGATCAATGTCCCTCCTCTCACGTTCAGGTTGCGTTCTACTGATGGATTTGATCGCAGCGCCGGAACGCGTGAACCTTCGCCGTGTCTCGATAGCGCCGATCGGCACGTCTTTGGAAGAAGACCGGCTGGCGCGGTGGTCTCCCACCTGAACCTGAACATTTGCGACGGACGAATCCATTACTCCCGTGAAGGAGGCAATCTTCCAGCGAGAGATTTCGACTTCACTGGGTATTCGCGCTTGTCGCTGACGAGAGCGGGAGTGCGCAACTTCAGGACGGATCATCCGTGAGTTCGACAAGCGTGTGCCGATTAAGGTTGATATCTGAACGGATGTTCGTCTGCTTGATTGTTGGTTGAAAAGACGCTTTCCAAGAGACGACGCATGGGCGCGATCATCAACGGTGATTTTAAAGTGAGCAGTTCAAGTCTTTCGCTTATTATTGCCGACGATCACCCGTTGATGCGCGCGGGCATCAAGGATGTGTTGTCCGCCGACCGGCTCTTCAACCTGACCGCCATCGCTCAGACCGGTGCTGAGTGCCTTGAACTCATTCAGCGTCTTCGGCCGGACCTGGCCCTGATCGACGTTAACATTTCGGAGCCCGGGGCGGCGCACATCTTGCGCGCGCTAAAGGTCAATCACTGGCAGACGCGAATTTGTTTTTTGACCGAAGACCAAATCCCGCCGGACGTCCTCGAGGCTGGAAAGGATGGGGCTGCGGTTTTTGTTAACGAGCGTTTCCCCGAGGATCTGCGAGACAGGCTGCGCGAGATCGCAACCGAGCTGGTCAGCAGACCCTCGCCGACCATGAACCGTTCGGCGACAATTCACCGACCGATATCACCGCGCAGCGGTGCCAAGCGACACCTCACATTTCGCCAGAATCAGATCGTCACGATGCTGAAAATCGGCTCCTCCAACCGCGAGATCGCACGCGTTCTCGGGGTCTCCGAAGGTACCATCAAAGTTCACCTGCATCGCATTTACCAAAGGATCGGCGTCTCCAACCGCACTCAACTGGCTGCCCAGTCATTTACGGCCGAATAGACTGTTGCGCGAAAGCCTCAAACCTGTGATTTTCGCAACATCTAATTGACCTTGTGGGAGATTTTTGCTCTGTTAGCTGCAGTTTATCAGCTTTGGGGGCACCGATGCGCGCCGGAATTGGCAAGTTTGTGACGATCGCAATCTTTTTCGGGGTTGCGATGAGCGTCAATCCAGCTTCCGCTGCGGACTTGGGGCTGAGGACGTCGGGTCCCGTCGGCAGCTGTTCGGAGATTGTTTTCACCTGCGAAAACGGCCAGTCGTATCCGCTCTGCCCGATTGCCGTGTCGATTGTTGGCGAGGTCGTCACGGCTTCCCTCCACACCGGCCGTGGTGCCACGCATGTTCGGATGATCCCGATGGGCGTCGGCTATCGCTACGCCGGACGCGGAATTTGGCTGGACGGTTTCCGCGAGAACGCGCTGCTGAATTTCGGAAAGCACAGCCAGGTCGCCTGCACGATTCAGCATTCCTGATCGGCGAATCACTTAAGGGGTTGCGCAGGATCCGGGCAGGCCCGGATCCCGCTCACCAGGCCATCAGCCGCGTGTCCGCAAGACCGCGCCGGCGTGCGGATACATGTAAGCCTTGGGGTGGACGTAGAGGGGACAGGTGTCGTTCCATTGATACTGCTGCCAATTCCACTTCCAGCAACCGCTCTGGATCTGGGGATAGGAGTCCCAATTGAGCGTGTACGGTTCGTCGCCGTAGGGGTACGCCCCTGCCCCGCTGCTTGAAAGCAGCACTAGCGAAAAGGCGGCGGCGATAATCGCAAACAATGATTTCTGCATAACAGCCCTCGATTCCCAATGGGTGTTCCAGAACAGTGCCAAATGCCGTGATCGGTATCAAGAACTTTTGGGCAGGCGCTGTCGTCTGGGTTGACTAAATACGGGGTTTGACGCGTATTATTTCAACCGGCGCTTTTCCGAGCCCTGCGCGGGTTGGCCCCGGCGGGGCGCAATCCCGATGGCGGCACTCTTCCCGGCGCCCATATCATCGCATCATTTTGGATTCGCGAGGCCAGGCGTGAGATTCAAATTGGCTATTCTCAACGTCTTGGCCAAATCCCCCGGGGGGCGCGCGACCTTCGATGAAGTCAGGCGCGGAGTTCGGGTCATTATCGCGAGCGGAGATCAGAGCGAGCAGCTGAAACGCTTCTCTGAGTTTGGCGACATCGACATTTTTCAATCCGGACTGGTATTGCGGGACGATGCCGGCTTGGAGATCACCGATGCCGGTCTATCGCTGCTGCATTCGCTTGGAAGTTCGAGCGAACCCTCGCTGGAATTTTCTTCAGCACCGGCACCGCAGCCGCTCGACGACCTCTCAGACACGGACGAGCGATTAAAAACCTTCGATCTTGAGCTAGGCGATGCCCGGCAATGATGCTCAAGATGATGAACGCCGAACGATCGAGATCGAAACGCCTGACCCCACATCAAAGATCGGTGCATTCGATCCGCCCGCAAGCGCTAATTCCAAAAGTCGCGATCGGGATCGAAAGTCTTTTGGGCTTGCCAGCCTTGCGGCCTTCATCGCGGCGAAACAAAAATCCATCCTCGACATTGCACGACGCTATCTCGCACAACGGGATTGGCACGCGTCGAATGGCAAAAATGAACGCCTGGTCCGAAATACGGGAGGCGCTGCATTTGCAGTCCTCAGCCTGGTATTCGTCATTGCGTGCGTCGTCGCAGCCATTGCATTTGGTCAGATACAATCCTTGAAATCGGACGTTGCAGCCCTGCGTCGAGAGCTTCTACCGGTCAAGGAGCGTGTCACAAAACTCGAACAGATCGAGAAGGAAAAACGAGACCTGGATGAACCGGAGGAGACGCAAACCAGAGCTGACGCGGAAAAAAACAAACCTGGCGCGGAAATTCACCCTGCCCAATCCGCCTTGAACCTCTCGCGAGAAGAAATCCAGCTGATAAGAGACTACATCAAGCCGGCTCCCACGGCGGGCGCGGCTGCGCCTGCGATCAATGTCGGCGATACCGTCGACGGTGGAATGATTCCGCTGCCGTCGCCACTCACGGAGAAGATACCGAAATTGCTTGGGGCAAATTTACGACCCGCAATGGATCGATCATCATTGTGAGACGCGATAGCCGGCAAGCCGACGCAGTCTTGCCGCCGAATTAATTGAATCCGCGAACGATTCGGGGCCCTACCCGCAGCCGACGTACCAGAGCTCCGATTTCCTCCCGCACGGCGCGGATATAGAGCAGGTGCGTGATCGCAAAGGAGAGAAAGCAAGTCCCCAAGATGGTCGCCATCACGTACAGGCCAGCACCCGACGGGACCGCAATGGGTCCAAGCGATGCCTGCCTAACGGTGGGTGCACCAACCTGCCAGGAGACGACCAAAAACACCGCATAGGCTGCGCTGAAGTGCGTTGCGACCGTGAAAAGAGGCCGGGACTTGGCTGCGAGCCCCAAGCAGGCAAGCCCGAAGATGGGAAGCGCAAGCCCGAAGAACTGAAACCCATCAATCGGAACGAACTCGCTCAACATTGCGTCGCTTCGCTGAAAGATGCCGAACATCCTGAGATTGATGAACCAGAGAAGTTCAGAGCTCGGGGCATACTGAAGGGCACGTGCAGCCAATTCGGCGCAAAGCGTGGCGGCAAAAAGCGCGAGTGGTCCGAGGAACTGCAGTTTAAAGAGACGGTTCATGCGACAAGCCATACGTCAAAAACGTTTAGCTTGTCTTAAAGGTTCCCCGGCACCGCCCGCTCTCGCCGATACTAAAATGTCAATAAAAATCAAACTATTACGGCTGGTTGTTCTGTTTATGGTTGATTATCCGGCGGCCTTTCAATGAACCGCCGGCTGCCGTTGAGGAGCTGAAGGTTATTGGCGATAACCGGGTTGGTCGGATCGAGCGAGTAGGCCTTCTCAAACTTCCGCCGCGCCGCACTCAGATTGCCGCGCAGCATGTACGAATATCCCTGATCATTCATGATCTGAACGGTTTCGCCTCCCAGCCGGATCGCCTGAGCATAGGCCTGGTCGGCAAGATCAAAGCGACGCAACCGATCATAGCTCGCTGCGAGCCCGATCCAGGCGGTGACGTCCTTCGGGGCCTTTTCGACCGCATCCTTGAAATAGCGCTGGGAAAGTCCGTAACTGCCGCGATTGAACTGCTCCAACCCCATCCGAACAGGTTCATCGGAAGGATAATATTTGACGTCGGTCGGCTCCTGCACAGGGTCTGGACCGGCTGGAGCAACGGGCGCAACTACAGCAGCGTCACGCACAGTAGCTTCCTGCACCGTTTCGCAAGCTGCCAAGGCTGTGGCCAGTAAGGCGCAAGCCAGCCAAGAAAGAAGGCGCCGCATAATCTTTATCCCCGATCCCCCGCTCGGGCTCTCCCCAAGCTTTCGGCCAGCTCGCGTGGCTGCTCTGGTATTCACCTGCCGGCCGTCGTGTTGACCGATACCCCAGACGATCCAGCCCCCGTTCCACTTATGTCAACACTCTAAATCGTGGTGACAGGAGGCCGCTGACCCATCGCTATCGTCGCCGGTCCGATATCCGGAAGCTGATCCACCGGCTGTCTCGTGGTGCTATAGCGTGTCACGGCGGCGCCCACGCGCCGAGCGTCGTATGCGATTCTACGGTCGCCGACGTTCCGCGGCCAGGGATTGATCGTGTGGGTCACGGCATTGGCCTGCTTCGCGTCGCCGGCACTTAAGGTAATGGTATCAGAACGCTGGAAATAACGATCCATTTCGTCATTGCCGGCCAAGCCGTTGCAAGACCCGAGTGTAAAGACCGCGAGTAACACTGTGCATGTCATATTCGGTCGTCC